>NZ_BAAAZK010000008.1:0-197261 GCF_039536865.1 Sphingobacterium ginsenosidimutans | reverse complement strand
AAAATACATTGCGGGGTGGAGCAGTTGGTAGCTCGTCGGGCTCATAACCCGAAGGTCACTAGTTCGAGTCTGGTCCCCGCTACTAAAGAGAGAGCCGGTTTGCAATGACCGGTTCTTTTTAAAAAAACTAAAAATACATTGCGGGGTGGAGCAGTTGGTAGCTCGTCGGGCTCATAACCCGAAGGTCACTAGTTCGAGTCTGGTCCCCGCTACTAAAGAGAGAGCCGGTTGCAATGACCGGTTCTTTTTAAAGAAACTAAAAATACATTGCGGGGTGGAGCAGTTGGTAGCTCGTCGGGCTCATAACCCGAAGGTCACTAGTTCGAGTCTGGTCCCCGCTACTAAAAGAAAAAGCCGAGGTGAAAACCTTGGCTTTTTTCATTTCCTATGGTCGGATAAACAGTTTAATTATATCTTGCAGTTCCACAGCCAATGCACTTGCTTGACACTTCTGAATTAATCATATTACATTTTTTGCATACCCAATGATATGCTTTGCCAGAAAGAGGATCTTGGAGTTGGCTTGTCCCTTGTGCGACTAAATCTACATATCCTTGTTCAGAACCTAAATTCTGTCCATTAATTTTATCGATAACTAGCCTAGCATAAGCACTTTGATTTGGTTTTGAAAAGAGGACTTTCAGACTTAGTTGGTTGGTTCCGGCATGAAGATTGGCTGTAACTGTCTTTCTTGCCTTTTCACCTATCTGAGGTCTCAATATTCCATCAGATAAATAGCCGATATATGAACCAACACCAGTAAATGCAAACTCGAAGGTGTATGTTGCGGCAGTCGGACAAAAAATTTCACCTTCGATAGTAAATTCCCCCGTGGGATCTAGGTAAGTCTGTATATTTTGGAATAATGTGAATTCATTGCTCAACGTTAGGTTTGTTTTTCGAAAAGGTGGATCTGTTGTTTTTGCTTGTACGGATAACAAATTTAATAATGTTATCGATAGGATGATTATCCTTATCTTTACTGTTGTTAAATTTTTCATAACTTATTTTTTTTATGTTGTTTATATTTCTTTTTCTAATTTAATAGAAATATTCTTGTTTTCAAAAGTTTTTATAATTAAGTTTTAAATATTTTTTTGTATTAATGTTTTTTTACTTAATTTATTATAGTAAATGTTGGTTTATGAAATATTTAAGTTGATTTGGGTGTGCTGGTTGTCGATCTTTTGATTTTTTTTGCAATTTCCCCCCCCTCTTTATACTTAAACTCTTTCCTCCATGTCTTTTCTGGAAAATAGTCTACTGTTTTAAGCATGCATATATATATGACTCAATTATCGAGTGGACTGTGTTATAAATATATGTTTATGCAATCGTTTGTTTGAAATAGCGCAATCGATTTCGTTGTTGTTTAATTTTGATATCCCCATATCTTATTCTAGTTTTAGCATCATGTACCTAAATTTTGATTAGTGCGCTAATCAATTTTTAAACTCTAACTATTAAAATATTATGATTTCAAAGATTCTTAGCAATCACAAGTTGAGTCTGTTATCATTGGCTCTACTTATTGCAGGTAATTCGGCTGAGGCTAATGGTCTTAAATTTCCGGATCACAACATTTTGTTGAATAATGCTGTTTTTCAGCAAAAAATAAACGGAAAAATACAATCGACAGAAGGCCCGTTAGCGGGTGCAACCATTAGTGTCAAAGGTACTTCACGATCTATATCTGCTGGAGCAGATGGAAGTTTTAGCATTGAAGCTAAAAATGGGGACATTTTAGTAATCAATAGTATTGGTTACAAAACAAAAGAAGTGACAGTAGCAGGTCCTGTTGTCAATATTAATCTTGAGACCAATGACGAAGCTTTGGAAGAAGTCGTGGTAACTGGGTATTCGCGCCAGAAGAAAACTGAAGTTTCCGCTTCGGTAGTTTCCATCGATCAAAAAACATTAAAAGATGTGAAATCACCTAACGTTTCTACTTTATTGCAAAGTAAAATTGCAGGTGTAGACGTTGTTTCTGGTTCTGGAAGACCAGGGTCGAATGCAAACATCCGTGTTAGGGGAAGAAATTCTATTAACTCTAATATTAGTCCTTTATGGGTTGTGGATGGTGTAATTATGCATGGAACTCCAAATATAAATCCAAATGATATTGAGACAGTATCTGTGCTTAAAGATGCTGCTGCAACTACACAATACGGTTCTAGGGGGGCTAGTGGTGTTATCGTTGTAACGACCAAAAGAGCTCTGAAGCCCGGAGAGCATCTATTTTCTTTCAATTTATCTTCAGGGATTTCAAAATTTAATCCAGGGAAATTTAAAGTGATGGATTCCCAACAGATGTGGGATCTTTATCAATCCTTTAATAATCAAAATGCAATACCTAATAGTATAAACTCTGATGTTTTGAAGACTGATTTCGATTGGTTGGCTAATGGTACTCAAAATGGCGGAGTTAATGACTTTAGTGCCAACTATTTGGGTAAAACAGAAGAAACATCTATTTATGCAAGTGGGAATTATTACGATGAAAAAGGATCTGTAAAAGGGTATGATTATAATAGGCTTACAGGAAGACTGAATATCGAACATAAATTAACGAAGAACCTTACCTTTAAACCGAAGATTAATGCGTCCTACACAAGCTATAAAGATCGTCAACATTCATTGTATGACATGTATCTTAATATGCCTTGGGATACGCCTTTTTATGCCGATGGTTCTCTGAAAAATACTAAGGTTGATGATGTGCTTTGGTATGGTAGAGATAATAATAATTATCTATATGATCTTCAATACAATTATGGAGAAGGCCAAACATTTGATATGCAATCTAATCTTGATTTTTCATTAAAGATTTCGGATAGATTTACATTTGAGTCTATGAATAGTTTGGCATACTATAATCAAACTACGATGTCATATACCGATCCTAAATCAAATTCAGGTCTAGAAAACAAAGGTTCTGTATCTCAATTTTCAGATAAGCGTATTACTCGATTTTTCAATCAAATGTTGAAGTATAATGAACACTTTGGTAAACACGAAGTGTCAGCATTAGCGGCATATGAATATTCGGATTATGTATATACGAGTGTAGGTGCGGCTGGTAAAGGTATATCTGGTGGTTCTAAAATTATAGATAATGCAGCCAATTTCCTATCTCAATCCGGTACGAAAAATGATTATGCGTTTCAATCGGGCCTTATTCAAGTAAATTATAAATACGACGAACGTTATAATTTTCAAGGGTCTTATCGGATAGATGGTGCGTCGCGTTTTGGTGCAAATAATCGATATGGTGGTTTCTTCGCTTTGAGTGGAGCATGGAATATTTATAAAGAGGATTTCTTTCATGTAGATCAAATTAATCTGTTGAGATTGAGAGCTTCTTATGGCGAAGTGGGTAATACACCGACTTCACTCTATGCATCATATTCACTTTATGGATTGAACGGACAGTATAATGGTGAACCAGCTGCTATTCCTAATCAGTATAATAACAGAAATGTTAGTTGGGAGAAGTCTAGAGATGTCAATTTAGGGTTAGAGTTAGGTTTATTTAATCGAATAGATTTAACGGTAGATGCTTACAATAAAAATACGGATGGTCTGCTTTCCTATGTGAGATTTCCTGCTACTGCTGGGTGGGAAGGTTATTGGTATAATATTGGGTCTATTAATAATAAAGGTCTTGAGTTAGCTATTAATGCACGAGTACTCGATCCAGAAAGTCCATTTCAATGGAACATAGGAGCTAATTGGGCGACCAATAAAAATAGAGTGAAAAATCTTAAAGATGGTACAGATGTACCTGCTGGGAACAAACGTTATTCGGAAGGCCGTGATATAGACTCTTGGTATATGCGTAAATGGACCGGTGTTAATGAGGAAAATGGTGCACCTTTATGGGAAGTTGTGGATGCGAACACTGGCGAAATTTCTACTACGTCGAACTATAATAAAGCAACCTTGCAATTTGTGGGTACTTCGACTCCTAAATATCAAGGCGGTATAAATACAAGCTTTTTGTATAAGGGGATTTCCCTGACAGCTACTTTTTCCTATTTACATGGGGCATATGCTTACAATATGGGTAGAGAACTATTTGATTCGGATGGAGCATACCCTTCTTATAATCAGATGGTCTTGTCTGATGGTTGGTCGAGATGGTCACCAACTAATACCGAAGCGACACACCCAGTGGCTTCCTATAATAACAACAGTGGTTCCAATAAAACATCTTCTAGATATTTGGAAGATGCGTCTTTTTTTAGGTTAAGGAATGTAACGTTGGCTTATGATTTTAAACCACAGTTATTAAGCAAGCTGAAGTTGAAGAGTGTAAACGTTTTCCTCGCAGCAGACAATTTGTGGTTATCAACAAAGTTTACAGGACTTGATCCAGAAGCAGCTTTATTTGGTGATGCAACTTCACAATATCCATCGCCTAAGCGTGTAATAGCTGGTGTTAACTTTACATTCTAAATTAAATCACATGAAAAATAAACTTTTATATTCATCAATTATATTTTTCTTATTGAGTTCCTGTTCACTTAATAAGGAGCCTTATACAGATTTGACAAACGAGTCAATAGAAAAGACAGAAGGTGCAATCGATGCGTTGAACTTAGGTAATTACCATACATTAAAGAGCTGGGTTGAGAATTGGCACCGGGTTACTGAATATCCGACAGATGAGGTTGCGTTGAGTGGTACTACCACTGATGCATTTTTCTATAACTACAATTATAATCGTATCGTTAATAATGGTCGGGTGAATAGTTACTGGGAAAATTCTTACAAAATTATAGCTGGGACAAATAATATTTTAGGTCAAATAGAAGAAGGTAGTTCAGATAAGAATGATCAGATTATCGCTGAAAATCTTTATTTAAGAAGTTTAATGTATTTCTATCTGACAAATGTTTTTGGACGTCCGTATAATCAGAATCCTGACGCAAATTTAGCGGTTCCACTTAAACTTAATGCGGATCCATTTGAAGTGTTACCGCGTAATACTGTCAAAGAGGTCTATCAGCAACTTGTTTCTGACTTGCTGAAAGCAGAAGCTCTTTTTAAATCATATAAAGGAAATATTTATGCGAGTTTATATTCTACTCAAGCTTTATTAGCTCGTGTATATTTATTTATGGGTGAAAATGATAAAGCAGCAAGTTATGCAGATAAAGTAATCAATTCGGGCAAGTTTACGCTATTATCAGGAGATAAGTATACAGATATAGCAAAAGCGGCGCCTGAAAATAATCCAGAAACTATTTTTGCTATCAAATTTCTAAAAGATGTAGATTATTCTGACAATGGATGGTATACAATAGGTTCAATGTATGCGACAATAAATGGAGCAGGGTGGGGCGAAATGTATGCGTCCAGATCTTATTTAGAAGAAGTTCGTAAATATCCTGAAGATGTTCGTTATAGTTTTGTTGAGCCAGTGGTGGCTAAGGCGAATGAGTTACACGCTTATTATGTGGATGATAATTACAAATATAATAGTGTGATCGTGGAGAAGAATGGTTCCGATTATACCTATACTTCAGGTAATAACAAAATAGCTTTAATTAAGGAGTCTAATGGCGCAGGATCCTTTCAATATTATATTGAAATCGGAAATAAAAGGAGAACCGTGTTGATTGATAAGAAATTGGAAGATCGGAATGGTTATCTGAAATATTTTATTCTTAAATGTTCCGGGCAAGAAGGACAAGGCCACCTTTGGTCCCCAGTGATATCTAGATTGGCGGAATTATATCTGATCCGTGCGGAAGCAAATGCGAAATTGGGGCGTACTCAACAAGCGTTAGACGATGTGAATGTTATTCGAAAAAGAGCTGGAATTCCGACTGCGGGATTATGGACAACATCGAATCTTGGAACGAAAACTGCCCTTGATATCGTATTATCAGAACGCAAGCTTGAATTAGCTTGGGAAGGGCATCGGAAGTTCGATGTTTTCAGAAATGGATTTACCCTAGATCGAAGATATCCAGGTACGCATATTGCAAATTCAAATTCTTTTTTGACAGTTGAAGCAAAATCAAACGAAGTTATTGATTATATTCCGGAGCAGCAGATTACATTAACACATGGTATTTTGAAGCAAAATCCATAACAATATTTGCTATAAATTATAAATGGCTTTACCTCACGGTAAAGCCATTTTTGTTTTTCTGTCTCCATAATCCCTTTTGAATCCGTATCTTTGTACCCTTAACTATAATTTAGCATAAAAGTGCCATCTGCTGTGATAGTGGATGGATCAAATAAAATAAATATGGCAAATATTGTTGCAATTGTTGGTCGTCCAAATGTTGGTAAATCTACCTTATTCAATCGTCTTACGGAAAGTAGAAAAGCGATTGTTGATGACTTTAGCGGAGTGACGCGCGACCGTCATTATGAGACGGCAGAGTGGATCGGAAAGAAATTTACAGTAATCGATACAGGTGGTTTTGTACATGGTTCGGATGATGTCTTTGAAGAAGCAATCCGGGATCAGGTATATATCGCGATTGAAGAAGCGTCAGTCGTTATATTCATGGTAGATGTTACTACTGGTATTACTGATCTGGATGATGAAATCGCTGATATTCTCAGAAGAAGTTCCAAACCTGTATATGTGGTTGCCAACAAAGTTGACCATGCTAAATTGCATCATGAATCAGCCGAATTCTATGCTTTCGGTTTAGGTGAGGTATTTAATATATCTTCTGCTACTGGTTCTGGTACAGGAGAATTACTGGATGCTGTAGTTTCTCACTTTGAAGAGGAGCAAGAAGAAGATGAAGCTTTACCGAAATATACGATCGTAGGTCGCCCAAATGTGGGTAAATCTTCACTTACAAATGCTTTGATCGGTAAAGACCGTAATATTGTAACGCCAATGGCGGGTACAACGCGTGATTCTATCCGTATTCACTACAATCAATATGGACATAATTTCCTTTTGATTGATACCGCTGGTCTTCGTCGTAAGTCAAAAGTAAACGAAGATATCGAGTTCTATTCGGTCATGCGTACCATCAAAGCTCTAGAGGATTCTGATGTGACGATTTTGATGCTGGATGCGCAGGATGGCCTAGAGGCTCAAGATGTAAACATCTTCAATCTGGCAGAAAAGAACCGTAAAGGTATTGTGATTGTCGTCAATAAATGGGATTTGATCGAAAAAGACAACAAGACCATGAAAGCTTTTGAAGACCGTATCCGGGAGAAAATTGCACCGTTTACTGATGTGCCGATTATCTTTACTTCCGTAACTGAAAAACAACGTGTCCTAAAAGTATTGGAAGTGGCTGATAAGGTCTACGCAAACAAAACAAAAAAGATCCCGACATCGAAGTTGAATGAAGTGATGTTGGACATTATCGAGAATTATCCGCCACCATCCCTAAAAGGAAAATATATCAAAATTAAATATGTGACACAATTGCCGGGAAGAACACCTATGTTTGCTTTCTTCTGTAATTTGCCACAATACATCAAAGATCCATATAAACGCTTTATCGAAAACAAATTGCGTGAGCACTTTGATTTTACAGGCGTGCCTATTCAAATATATTTCAGACAAAAATAGATTTCCAAGCAGATAACAAACATGGACCATAATCTCTTTTTATACAATACGCTTTCGCGAACAAAAGAAAAATTCGAACCGATTCACCCCAACCTCGTTGGAATATATGTCTGTGGACCTACCGTCTACAGCGATGTGCACTTAGGTAACTGCCGAACTTTTGTTTCTTTTGATTTGATTTTTAGATATCTACGTCATTTGGGCTATAAAGTGCGTTATGTACGGAATATTACAGATGCAGGGCATTTAGAGGGCGATCGTGACGAAGGAGATGACAAGTTTGCGAAAAAGGCTAAATTGGAACAGCTCGAACCAATGGAAATTGTACAGAAATATACCATTGGTTTTCATGATGTTTTGCGCCTGTTTAATACATTGCCCCCTAGCATTGAACCTACTGCGACAGGACATATTTCGGAGCAGATCGAAATGATTGAACAGATCATCAATAACGGCTATGCCTACGAAACAAATGGTACTGTCTATTTCGATGTGGAGAAATATGTACAACAGTATGATTATACCGTATTGACCAATCGTAAATTGGAAGATATGTTGAACAATACACGTGAGCTGAGTGGTCAGGATGAGAAAAAAGGGCGTTTGGATTTTGCGCTTTGGATCAAGGCTAAGCCGGAAACGATTATGCGCTGGCCAGCTCCTTGGAGTGTTGGATTTCCAGGATGGCACATCGAATGTTCGGCGATGAGTAGGAAGTATTTAGGAGATCAGTTTGATATCCACGGTGGTGGTATGGATCTGGCTGCTACACACCATACCAACGAAATCGCGCAGTCCGAAGCCTGTAATCATACTGCACCTGCCAAATATTGGATGCATACCAATATGTTGACAGTCAATGGTGCACGGATGTCCAAATCTGCAGGAAATGGATTCTTACCAGGTGAATTGTTCACGGGTAACCACCCTTTGTTAAATAGAGGATATTCGCCGATGGCCGTTCGCTTCTTTATGTTGCAGGCTCACTATAGAAGTACATTGGATTTTTCTAATGAAGCACTTGATGCAGCAGATAAGGGCTATAAGCGCTTGATGAGTGCTATTGGACTATTGGATAAACTAAAAGTTTCAAAGGGAGCTGATTCATTCAATCTGGCTGAGATCCGGAATAAATGTTATGCGGCAATGGATGATGATTTCAATAGTCCGGTTTTGATTGCCGAACTGTTTGAGCTTGTGCGGATCATCAATTCCATCTATGACGGCAAAGCAAAGGTATCTGAAGAGGGATTGGAAAAACTAAAAGTTTTCTTGAAAGAGTTTGTGGAGGATATCCTTGGGCTGAGAAATGACCAAGCTTCTGGAACAGATGATATTGATGATGTGATGAATCTGGTGATCAGATTACGCAATGAAGCGAAGGCAAATAAAGATTTTGTCACTTCGGATCGTATCCGTGATGAACTTAATGCAATTGGTATCCAACTGAAAGATAGTAAAGAAGGAACACTTTGGAATAAGATTTGATAGATAAAAGATCGAATTAAAAAAGAGGGAATTAAAGGGAATATTTATTGTTAGAAAGTCTAGATACTTTTGAAACCAAAAGATATTTCCTGTTGCCTCTAAAATAAAACCCGAGTGTAATGAGTTTATTTAAAATAATTAGGATGAACCCTGATAAATAATCATTTGCATATGAATTTTTGGAATAGGTTATCCATTGTTGCGTTAATGAGTACAGTGGGGACAACATTGTACGCACAGATACCCGAAAAAGTAGGTAGCTTACTGCAGGCAGATAAAGATGCTGCCGCATTAGCGAAAGCTTCTACACCGCATCAAGCGTTTTTATCTATTATCGACAAGGAGTCCACATTTTATGTTCCTTCAGCGGTAAATGCATACAATTATCTTAATAATAGACCGAATATTCCAGATGTATTAAATTGGCAGCCTACTTTTGCGCTTGTCGCGAAGAGCTTGGAGTTTGGTGTGACATCTGGTTCCCTGGATTTTCAGAAAGTGGGAGCGAGGCTGCGTCACGGTGAGTACTTGACAGTTTGGAAACGTAACAAGAAAGGCAAGTGGTTAGTCGATATTCGTGCCGAAGTAGAAAATAACGGTAAGGATGGTGAATTTGACCTGGAATATATTGAACCAACTGATTCCTGGTACTTAAAGCATCGCTCTAAAGTACGCCTGAACCAACGGGAGGATATTGTACTGGAAACAGATAAGTTGATGTCTACTGTCCTTAAGGCAGACAATCCTACCGCATATAAAGAATTTTTGAGTGAGGATGTTCGCTTTTTGTTTCCTTGGACCAGTCCAATGGAAGGAAAGGACAAAATGATGGCTTATCTGAAGAAACAACGTATGACGATAGAAACAGTGCCGGAGGAGGTCAAACGTTCTTATAGCGGAGATTTTGCCTATACAAAGGGAACTGCAACAGTGCGACAAAAAGATAAAGTTGTCAAGTATAATTATATTCGGGTATGGCAGTTAAGCGAATTAGCGAAGGATGATGTGAAGAAAGCCAACTGGAATATCCTGATAGAAATGATGTTTGAGAAATAAATCAAACGCACGTGATTATTAAATAAATAAGGCCTGAATATAAATATTCAGGCCTTATTTTATGATAGAAAAAAGTATTTTATTTCTTTCTCCATTTTGCGAGTTCATCACAGGTGTCAAAGTCATCACTGATATCAATGAATGTGTTCTTCGCCTTGTCGTCAAACCATTTGCTCAGGTTACGACGTACTTTATCTTCTTTCGCGGCATCTTTGATCTTTGTGAAGTCCTGATCCAAATTTGCTTTATGTGGTGCGATACGGGTTTTTAAATAATTGAAACGGTAACCCACATCTCCAGTTTTGTCTGTGAATTGCTCCGGTTTGGAATACTCCCCTGGTTTTAATGGGTCAATGGTTGTAAATACGGCTTTTTCCAATCCATCCATAGGAATTAAAGTTGTACGACTAGATCCTTGTGGATTTAAGACCATACCACCATTAAATTTGCTTTCTTCAGCATCAGAGTTGTTGGTCGCAGCATGGTAAAAATCTAATTTCTTATCCACCACCAATTTGTAGATACTGTCCAGTTTATTTTTGGTTCGTTCCAGTGCAGCAGCACCCGGATTCATTTTCATCAAGATATGGCGGGTATGCACCTCTTCTCCACGTCTTTCCAATACCTGGATGATGTGAAATCCGTATTTTGACTCTACTATAGGTGATATCTCTCCTGGTTTTAATTTAAACGCCATTGCGGAGAACTCTTTTACATAGTTATCACGCGTACCGAAGCCTAGGTCACCACCATAAGGCGCAGAACCCGGATCTTGCGAGTACAGACGCGCCATTGTTCCGAAATCCGAACCATCAACAATCTGTTTGCGAATACCTTCGATTTTCTCCCGTTGTTCCTTTTTCTCTTCGTCGGTCAATTTCGGCATCATGACAATTTCACCGATTTCAACTTCTGTATTGAAATAGGGAAGACTATCTTTATTCAATCCCTCAAAATAACGTTTTACTTCCAATGGTGTTACATCCACTTTCTGCACGATATTTTGTTGCATTTTATTTGCCTTCAGCTGTTCAAAAACACTTGCACGCATTTCTTCCTTGTATTGTAACAAAGAACGGTTCAGGAATTTCTCCAAACGCTCTTGGCCACCAGCTTGTTGGGACATATGGCGCAAACGGGAATTTAAGTTGTCATCCACCTCTGTTTCCGTGACGTCAATCGAGTCAATTACCGCCTGTTGGGAAAGTAATTTCTGAATGATCAATTGCTCAAGAACACCACATTTAAACTTCTCATCAGGTTTATTCCCTTGGGCAAGCCATTGTGAGTATTGCATGTCCAGATCGGACTGCAGAATAATTCCTGAACCAACTGTTGCCACTACACGGTCAATAATCTGACGTTGTGCAAGGCTGGCCTGAATTGATACAAACAGCAACAAAAACAATATATATATGTTTTTTTTCATCTAAATAATATGTTTCTAAACGTTGATGAAGCAACTATGAACCGTTTTAAATCACGTACCAATTGTACAGATTGATGTCACAGCGGATTCATCTAAATCACTAATAATCTCTCAATTCTATCGTTCAATATAGACTATTTTGAACAACAGCACAAAATTATCAGATTATATGAATTATTCGTATTTTTATTTAACAATATTTTTATAATCCCAATATTTCAAAAGGAGATTTTAGACTTGTTAAAATTGATTCGCTAAAAATACGGATTTGCCTATTAGAAAGGGCGGTTTTAACCTAATTTAACAAGTTTATCTACCATAGTAATGACTTAGGAAGGTATCTTTATTTTTTGTGCTACATAGCGAGCAACGAGGGAAATTCGAACAATTATTTTTAATAAATTGTATACACATGAAAAAAGCTTTTATTTATCTGATGACATTCCTGCCTTTGGCGAGTTTTGCACAACAGATCCCAATGTTTGTTGGGACCTATACAAACAAAACAGAAAGCAAAGGTATCTATATCTATAATTTCGATACAAAAACAGGTGAAGCCACCTTGGTCAGCACCCAAGAAAGTAAGGACCCTTCTTTTCTGGCTCGAAATAATAATTTTATCTATGCTGTCAATGAACTTCCAAATCAGGAGGGTACAGTGTCTGCCTTTTCTTTTAAGGAAGGACAGCTGACTTTTCTGAACTCACTTCCTACGGGCGGGGAATCACCGTGTTTTGTTGAAGTGCATCCTAAAGGTAATCTATTGGCAGTAGCAAATTACACCGACGGATCGGCGGCACTATTTGATCTCGAAACAAATGGTGTCTTGAGTAAAAGAAATCGGTTGATCCAGCATGAAGGCAAAGGTGTCGATCCAGTCCGTCAGGAGAAACCACATGTGCATTCAACTTTTTTTTCCAGTAAGGGCGATCGTTTATATGTACAGGATCTAGGGTTAGATCAAATTTCTGTATTTCCTGTTAATAAATCTGGAACTGCATACAGTCTCGCTGAAGAATCTGAAGATTTCTTTACACCCGCAGGTGGAGGACCTCGTCATATCGCTTTTGATAAAAAGGAAAAATTTCTTTACGTCGTATTGGAAATGACAGGACAGGTTGCTAGTTATAAAAAGGAGGGTGATGACTGGATGTATCAGAGTACTTACGAAATCAACCCTGAGGGCTTCAAGGGACAAAATGGTGGGGCAGACATAAAAATTTCTGATGACGGCAAATTTTTATATGCGACTAACCGCGGTGACGCAAATACAATAGCAACTTTCTCGGTGGAAAAAGACGGGGGCTTAAATAAACTGTCCAATACATCCGTAAAGGGTAAAGGGCCGCGGAATTTTAATCTTTCTCCCGACGGAAAATACTTGCTTGTGGCCAATCAGTATACCAATAATATCGTACTGTTTAGTCGAGATACAAAGACTGGGTTGTTGACAGATGCGGGCAAGGAAATTAAAGTTCCGGCTCCGGTCTGTATCATATTTTAGTATTCCGAGCCAAAGAAGAGAGGCTCTCCCATTGAAAGGGTCCTAAACAATTAAGGCATCAAAACCGGGTTTTGATGCCTTAATTGTTTGTGAAGAACTCTTGCTGATGGTAATATTTTTACGAATATCTGCGGAAGAGTCTAAAAATCTTCTTTCCGACAATCCAGTTGGCCTTCTTTTTCCAAATCGTTTAAGGTTGTCCCTTTCCAGGTCTTTACACGCTGTATGTAAGCGGCTCGTCCAATCATGTGGGCCGCAACAGGTGCGGTCAAGATTAAAAAGAAACCAATTGCTATTGCTTTAGTCGTCACGGAGACATCCGGAAATGTCATTGCGGCGCAGATCAATAAGAGACCGACGCCTAGGGTTGCTGCTTTTACGGTCACTGAAAGCCGCAAATAGAAATCAGGCATCCGTAATATGCCTATTGAAGCGAACAATATGGCCAGTGCGCCGATGGTGCTTAAAATTGCTAACGTAATATCAGTCATCATTGCTTTGTTTTTCTAAATAAAATGAAAAGGCTATAGTTCCTAGAAATGCGATCAGTGCCAAAATCATGGCAATATCTAAAAATACTTCCTGCGAAGTACGTATACTATAGACTGTAATAATTCCAATTCCAATTGTGATAATGAGATCCAGGGCAATGACGCGATCAAAGATCTGCGGACCTTTGTATAAGCGGATAAAAGCCAGAATAACCGATAAGGTTAATATCGGTAGGATAACGTAATCGAAGTAAGTAGTTAAAGTCATCGTAAGAGTTCTAAAAGTCTTCGTTCAACATTGTTTTTTAGGGTCGAGACAAATTGTTCTTTGCTCTTCATGTACATAACATGGATAAAGAGAGTCTTCTTATCCTCACTCACATCCAAAATAAGCGTACCGGGTGTTAGTGATATAAAAGTTGAAAGCAGATTGATCTCCAGATCTGTCTTGGCATCCATCGGATACTTGACGATCGCTGGTTTAATAAAAAACTTAGGGGTGATCACATCATAAGCAACTTGCACATTAGCGACAATCATTTCCCATAAGAAAAATAGAATAAAACTCACCGTTTTGGGAACACGATAGAAATAACGTTGATCGGCTTCGTTTTTGTTCATGATCCAAAGAATCGCGAAACCAAGTAAAAAACCGAACATGAAATTCGTATAATACATTGATCCTGTCAGTGCTACCCAAATAAAAGATAGCATGAGGTTCATTAGAAACTGTTTTATCATATCAATTCTGCCCTCCTAATACAGCATTTATATAAGGTGAAGTATCCAGTAATTGTGTGGCTATCTTATCTGCGACATGTATAATGGCTTCGGCATTAAATCCGATATAAAGAGATGCTGATGCCAATATTATGACAGGTAAGAGTAGCATTGTTCTTTTATAGCCTATCATTCCAGCAAATTTATCTTCGATGATCTCAGGCTCGGGAGCATCCTTCCAAAATACCTGGGCCCACATTTTGGCAATAACATAGAGCGTAATAAAACTACCGATAATCAATGCTCCTGCGAAAGCATATTTTTCCAATTGAAAGGCATCTTTAAAAAGATAGACTTTGGGCCAGAAACCTGATAAGGGCGGGATACCGACCAAGGAGAAAAGTACGATTGCAAAAAGTAATGAAATCTTGGGGTATTGTGCATATAGTCCCCCCAGCTTGTTCATATCCATGGTCCCCCGAAGCTGTCGAATAACACCTGCCATTAAGAATAAGTTGGTTTTTACCATGATATCGTGAATAAGATAAAAAATAGCACCTAACAGCGCCCATTTGCTGTATAAACCTAAACCACCAATCATAAAACCAATATGGCAGACAATCAAGTAGGAAAATAACCTGCGGATATTGGTTTTAATCAATGCACCAAAGGCGCCTGTCAAAATAGTGAGTATTGCCAATATGATCAACAGTTCTTTGGTGAATTGGTTTGGAATAAACAATAGCGAAAATACCCTGAATAAGGCATAAATCCCAACTTTGGTCAATAGACCACCGAAAGTTGCGGCAACAGCCGAAGGCGGTGTGTGATAAGAGGAAGGAAGCCAAAAATACAGCGGAAATACAGCCGATTTGATTCCAAAGCCGATAAGGAAAAAAGTAGCTGTAATTTCTACGAGTGCTTGATTTTGTATCTTAGGGATACGTAGCGCTAGGTCAGCCATATTGAGGGAGCCCGAGATGCCATAAAGAATACCAATTCCTGTCAAGAAAAAAGTGGAGGCCAATATATTCATGGCCATATATTTTACGGCGCCTTCCAATTGCGATTTACGACCGCCGAGCGTCATCAGCACAAAGGAAGAAATAATGATCACCTCAAACCAGACATAAAGATTAAAAATATCTCCGGTCAAAAATGCCCCATTTAATCCCATCATCAAGAAATGAAAAATAGGGAAATAGCCATATAAAATACGTTGTCTTCCAACACCAACACAAGAAAAAATCGAAACTGCAAGTCCGGCAATTGAGGTGAGGACGACCAGGGTACTACTAAAAAGATCAGCGACAAAGACGATTCCAAATGGTGCTTTCCAATTGGCAGCATTCATGGTCAAGATTTCCCCATCATAAACTTTGAAAAATAACTTAAATGCAAGAATAAGGGCCAAGAGACTCCCACCGACGCTCAGAAAACGTTGCGCAGTAGATTTTCGCCAGAGTATTAGCTGGACAATTGCAATAAAAAGGTGCACGATAACCGTGGCAATAATCTGGTTGTCTATCATATATCTTCTTCCTCAGGCGTGTTCAAATTATCCAAATCATCTGTGCCCAATAAGGCGTAAACGCGTTTAAGTAGTACAATAGCAAACGAAGTCAGTCCAAAACTGATAACGATTGCGGTTAAAATAAGGGCTTGTGGTATGGGATCGGCATAAATATCCGTAAATACCTTTAAGTCAGGGCCGATTATTGGCGGCTTGCCTTTGACAATATTCCCCAACAAAAAGATCAATATATTGGTCCCATTTCCCAATAACATAATTCCTAATAACAGTTTCACCATGCTGCGACGCAAGATGAGGTATATCCCAGCGGCATATAGAATACCGATCAATAAAACGAGAATCAGCTCCATTATTCCTCCTCTGTATTTAAAGCAATTGTGAATAAAATAGTTAATACAACCCCGATGACGACAAAGTATACACCGAGATCGAAGAATAAAGCTGTGCCAATCATGCCAATGACGGGAATCTTTTCTTCCAGCCAAAGCCCAGTCATGACTGGGTAACCAAAAAAGGTAGGTAGAAACATGCTCACAGCAGCAATTCCCAATCCAATGGGAATAAGGGATAAGGGTTTGTATTGAATGAGCTTCATGGTGTTTTGAGGGCCAAAAGCAAAACTATGCAACACAAAGGCTATGGATGCAACCAAACCACCTACAAATCCTCCTCCGGGATAATAATGCCCCCGAAGCAAGAGAAATACCGAAAACAATAAAAGTATCGGTAAGAGATACCGCGTTGCGGTTTGTAATATGGTACTATTCATTTAGTATTGAGTAGTTAGATTTGAGTATTGAGATTTTGGTTGTGCAAGCCTGTGGCATTCCAACTGATTCTCTTTTTTTACTTAATTTTTAACCTTTTATTTTTATTCTTTATCAGATGATTTTAGACGTAATTTCAATAAACTGTACACTCCAAGTGCAGCGATGCTCAATACCACAATTTCAAACATGGTATCAAAACCTCTAAAGTCAACAAGCAGTACATTGACAACATTCTTTCCTTTCGCCAGTACGTATGCATAATCACCATAGAACTTGCTGATATTGGTAGTGGTTGGTTCATGTAATACACGTAAAGCGACCATAGACAGCATACTGCCAAATATAATAGCTACTATTGCATCTCGAATGATGGTACGCCGGTTTGCCAAGTTTAGAAAAGAAGGCAATTTAAACAAGACCAATACAAACAGAACAACGGTTAGGGTGTCGATCGTAAATTGAGTCATTGCTAAATCTGGGGCGCTATAAAAAACAAAGATGAGACATATTGCATAGCCAACGACACTAGTTGCTACGACTGCGGTTAACCTTGATGAAGTTCGGATCGTTAATACAATAGCGCCAATCAGAATACATACTGTTGTCACTTCATAAAAGCTGACGGGGGACAAGGTTTCCCATTTGATATGAAGTGGTCCTCCTAGGTATAGCTGATAGCCAATTAATAATTCAGCAAATAAGATGATTTTCAAAAGATATGAACGTAGGTAACCGTTGTGCATCTTGTTTGTGAAAAAAGCGGAGAATAGGACAATCTCCTGTGCACAGACCTTAATAATATGCTCTGGGGAAATTTTATCAAAAGTAGTTATCCAAGCCAATTTCTTCGCACTTGGTTGGTTTGAAATAAATACAAGTGTTCCGACCACAATTGTTATGGCGCTCAGTAAAAGTATCAGATTAAAACCATGCCATATCTTTAGGTGAAAAACTTCCTGTTGAGCTAAGATGCTATTTGCGGTTGGTCCGGAGATCCAGTCGCCAATAAGTCCCGGCATACAGCCGAATATGATCCCCAATACAGCAAGCAATAATGGGGGAATCCACATGGATTTATAGGGCAGGTGCACATGGGCAAACTGTTCTGGTAATTTGCCTACAAAGGGTTTGATTCCGGCCATAAATCCAGCAGATACCAGGAGGATGTTCGTCAGTACTGCGGCAGCCGTCAAATAAAAGAATAATTGTGAATCACTTTGTAAAGTGGCGTCGTAGATCAGATCTTTTCCGATAAATCCAAAGGTCAAGGGTACTCCCGCACTTGACAATGCTGCTAGGAACCCTGCAATAGCGACAGGAGCTAAGACCTTGCGTAATCCGCGCAAGACAGTTAAGTCACGTGTTCCGGTTTCATGGTCGATAATACCCGTAATTAAGAACAGCGCTGCTTTGTACAAAGCATGTACAAGGATAAATACACTTGCTGCAATAACTGCTTCTTTGGATCCAAGACCGAGTAAGAAAACCAAGATCCCCAATGCGGATATTGTAGAATAGGCGAGTACCCCCTTGAGATCCGTTCTGAAAAGTGAGTGAAATGCAGCGTAGAGCATGGTAATACCACCGATGATCATAAGTGAATATGTCCAGATTGGGTTTCCGCCCAAGATCGGTGAAAAGCGAGCCAGCAGGTATATTCCTGCTTTCACCATGGTGGCTGAGTGCAAGTATGCAGATACCGGAGTGGGTGCCTTCATCGCCCCAGGCAACCAAAAATGAAATGGGAACTGTGCCGATTTTGTGACAGCACCAAGTGCTACCAATCCAAAAATAAGCGGAAAGAGTGGATGTTGTTGAATCAATGCAACCTTGCCCACAAGTTCGGTGATATTATAGGTGCCGGCGATATTGCCCATTAATATAAAACCAGCAAGTAAAAAGAAACCGCCTAGACCTGTAATGGATAGCGCGGTCATTGCACTTTTTCTGGAATCAGCATTATCGTTGTTGAATCCGATTAGAAAAAAGGAACTGATCGATGTTAATTCCCAAAATATAAAGAGCAATAGCATGTTATCCGAAAGCACAAGACCCAACATGGCTGACATAAACAAGCAGAGGTAGCCGAAAAAACGGTCGATGTATTTATGTCCCTTCAGATAGGTATTTGCATAAAAAAAGATGCAAGCTCCAATTCCGGTAATCATTAATGTAAAGAGCAGTGACAGACCATCTAATTTGAAATCCAGATTAATGCCTAGTGAGGGGACCCATGCTGTCGATTGTACAAAATAGGATCCCTGACTAATGGGGACCACAAGTTTTATATAATACAGAAATAAAAGTACCGGTAAAAATGCGAGAATAAAACCCCATTTGGTTTTTAGGAATCTACCAAATGGAACAATAAGGCTCGATGTTATTAATCCTGATAGAACAGTAAATAGCATTTAGTCTTTGTTTTAAATTTTTTGAAAGTCTACAATATAGTAAAAAAACTCGAAAAACGGGAGCGTTTTGCATGTTTTGCTTAGAATAAATACGAAAAACTGAGGTTTTGTTTTTGTTGAAGGCAAGATTTATTTATGGATGAAAGTGAAGCAGTGGTGGAAATAGTCTTGGGAAGGGTTGGTGGTAGTTTATTGATAAGTAGTGTTTTATGTGGTGTTTTTGCAATATATGTAATAAACATGTTAATAATTGTTAAAGTAAGATTAAAATTCTATCTTTACGCTAGACTAGTTTACCGAACTCCATCAATCGTGACTAATCAATTGTTTTATATACCCGTTTTACGTTATGGGACCTGAAGAAAAGTTATTTAGACAGCATTATAAAAGCTTGTGCCACTTTGCCTGGAAATTTGTAGGAGAATCGTCTGTTGCAGAAGATCTGGTACAGGAAGCTTTTATTACATTTTTTAGGGAAAAACAGCGTATGGATGAATCGGAGAGTTTTGTTCGCAATTATTTATATACTGCTGTACGGTTTTCTTGTTTAAAATATATCCGACACGAGAGGGTAAAAGAAAAATATTGGTTGCAGGTTGGTTTTAAAGAAGAAGATGATCATTCTGTTGAACTATCTGTAATTCATACAGAAGTAATAAATGAAGTTTACCGGATTATTCAAGAGATGCCAACTGCCTGTCAGCAAATTTTCACGCTGGGATATTTGGAAGGTTTGTCCAATTTAGAGATTACCGAAAGGCTTCAGATCAGTGTTAATACCGTTAAAACCCAAAAACAACGTGGTATGAAGATGCTGTTGGACAAGCTGCATCCTGAATTTTTGCCCTTTATTATTTTTTTATTAAAATAATTTTAAATTTTTGTCACCCCATATTGTTCTATAGGGTTTCTAACCTATAGATATGAAAGCTAACACCAATTACATAGCCAAATTAATTCAAAAGTTACTTCGTGGACAGGAAACTGTTGCTGAGCGTGATTCAATTGAGCATTGGCGCAAATCTGATAAAAGAAATGATAATCTGATTGAGGATTTTCGGGAAGCAAAAAATATTGAACAGGACCTGAATTTTTTTGTAGATCTCGACGAGGGAGAAGCTTGGCGAAAAGTAGATGCTGTTAGACATAGCAAAAAGATGAATTATCGGCCTTTTCTACGTATTGCTGCAGTTTTCGTGATGATATTTGGTGCAGTAATGTTTTACCTGCGCGACAAAGAAATAAATGATTCGGGTAAAATGGCTGCAAAGAAAGTTCTTAAAAAGGACATTTTGCCAGCACAGTCTGGCGCTTTATTACTGATGGCCGATGGGTCTGTAGTACCTTTGGAGAATTCGGTGAAGACAATAGATCCAAAAACTATTATAGCGGGGGCTGGTGCAACAGCAATGCCAACTACTGAGCCCTCAATCGAATACAATACATTAGTCGTACCCAAAGGACATTTCTATAAATTATCTCTGGAAGATGGTACACAAGTTTGGGTCAATGCAAATTCACAACTCAAATTTCCTGTCAAGTTTGATAAAAATGAACGTCGTGTTGTATTGGAAGGAGAAGCATATTTTGAAGTTTCGCATGATACAAAACGACCATTTTATGTCGAATCTAAGGGGAATGAAGTCAAAGTATTGGGCACACATTTTAATATCAATGCCTATAACGCTGATGTGCGTACAACTCTTTCTTCTGGACGTGTACAAGTAAGTCATTCGGGAGAGATTTTGTTTTTGGAACCTGGTGAATATGCCAATTTTGTTGGTGGAAGACTTAGTAAAGGAAAAGCCGATTTAGAACACGATTTATCCTGGCATAATAATCAGTTTTATTTTAAGAAAGAGACTATTGTGGAGATTGCGTCCACACTCTCCAAATGGTATGATATCCAGGTTAAATTTAAGCAAGATGTGGCATTAAATAAAGTTTATACAGGGAATTTTAAGCGCGATGTTAAGCTTTCGGAAGTGCTAGAAATGTTGACCTATGTATGTAATCTGAAGTTTGAACTTAATGGAAAGGAACTAACAATAGAAAATAAATAAAAAAGGAGTGCTTATGTAATCGATCAATACCTAACCAAATAGCCTAGAAAAAAATAGAACAGGAATGTTGCAGCATCCCTGTCCGTAGATGATTAAAAAGGCTAAAAAATTTAAAAAAGCGAATTAAGTAAACCCAATTAACCACAAAGAGTAAATGTATGAATAACTTACCATTTGGCAAAACGTGGCGACTGATACCTCATGACCCGCGGTTTTGCAAACCTTTACGTATTATGAAAATTAGTACTTGCCTTCTTTTCGCCTTTGTGACCGGAGTCCAAGCCAATGGCGTTGCGCAGAAAGTTACGTTGAAAATGAAAAATGCACGGATTGAGGAAGCGCTGAACGCGATCTCAAAACAGTCCAATTTGCAGCTATTTTATGGAGAAAATATTGATTCCAAAGCGAGGGTTAATGTCAATCTGAAAGATGCTTCGGTGGAAGAAGCACTGAACTCTGTCTTGCGTAATAATCACATAGACTATAAGATAATAGCCAACACGATTTCTGTTAATGGAAAAACTGACGGTGCTAGATCAAGTAATATTGTGCAGCAAGGAGTCTCTGGTACCGTAAAAGATAAAAATGGAAACGCGCTGGCTGGGGCAACAGTGACTGTCAAAGGAACTGCTATCACTACGCAGACAGCCAGTGATGGTAGTTTTAGAATAAATGCTGGAGCGGAAGCCACTTTAGTGGTTCGCTATGTTGGCTATGGAGCTGTTGAGGTGGGCGTTAAAGGACGGAATGTTGTTCCAATTGTGTTGGCATCGGATGAGAGACAGATTGAAGAGGTCGTTGTGACTGGTATGGGGCAGCGTCTTGATAAACGTCTATTTACGGGGGCGACCTCACAGATTTCGGGGGAAGCGGCGCAAATAGGCGGACAGATTGACCCTAGTCGTGGTTTAGAAGGAAGAGTGGCAGGGGTTTCGGTTCAAAATGTAACCGGAACTTTCGGTACGGCACCTAAGATTCGCGTGCGTGGTGCAACATCTATCTATGGCAGTTCAAAACCGTTGTGGGTCGTTGATGGAGTTATTATAGAGGATGTTGCTGACGTAAATTCAGATGAGCTGTCATCGGGTGATGCATTGACGTTAATTAGTTCCGCCGTTGCCGGATTAAATGCGCATGATATTGAATCCTTTCAAATTTTAAAAGATGGTTCAGCAACGTCAATTTATGGCGCTAGAGCGATGGCTGGAGTAATTGTAATTACAACGAAAAAAGGAGTAGCAGGTCGGAGTTCACTAAATTATACGGGCGAATATACAACACGTGCTACCCCTCGTTATTCAGAATTCAATATTATGAATTCTCAGGAGCAGATGTCTGTATATGATGATATGTACAATAAAGGTTATATTGGATTTGCAGATCTGCCCGTAGCAAGCAACAGTGGTGTATATGGTGATTTATATAAGCGTATACAAAGAGGTGAAATTCCGAATGATCTATTTACGGATAGACACAATGTCAATAATTTTTTGAAAGAAGCTGAGTATCGCAATACCGATTGGTTTGGAGAGTTATTTCAACCTAGTCTTCAACATAATCACTCGCTCAGCATGTCATCGGGAACAGAGAAATCCCAATATTATTCTTCTTTAAGTGCATTAGTTGATCCGGGATGGACAAAACGCAGTAAAGTAAATCGTTATACAGGTAATCTAAATGCAAACTATAATATTTCTGACAAGCTTAAATTAAATATCATTACCAACGGTTCCTATCGGCAACAACAAGCTCCCGGTACCCTAGGGCAGTCGAAGGATGTTGTCTTTGGGCAAGTAAAACGTGATTTTGATATTAATCCTTATGCTTATGCGATGAATACCTCGCGGACCTTGGATCCCAATACATTCTATACGCGTAATTATGCTGCCTTTAATATCCTTCACGAACTGGAGAACAATTACATGGATATAAATGTAGCTGATTTGCGTTTTCAAGGTGATCTGAAATGGAAAGTGATTCCTGGGTTAGAATTAGGGGCGTTTGGGTCTGTTCGTTACCAATCGACAACACAGCATCATTATGTTAAAGATCGGTCCAATCAGGCAATGGCTTATCGTGCTGGGATTTCTGAACCTGAAAACACGACAATTCGTGACAATAACCCATTTTTATATACCGATCCGGACGATCCTTATGCAAGACCGATTTCTGTATTACCTGAGGGGGGAATCTATAATCGAACGGATTATACGATGTTTGAGCAGCTCTTCCGTTTTACTGCGCAATACAATAAAACTTTTAACGAGAATCATCTTCTGAATGTTTTTGCCGGTTCTGAACTTACCTCATCTCAAAGAGATAATACCTGGTTTAGAGGTTGGGGGCTCCAATATGACTTAGGAGAAAGCCCTTTTACAGATTATCGGGTATTTAAACGTGGACAAGAAGAAAATTCCCCTTATTTCTCGGTGAATCGAAATGGAAGAAATGATCCAACAAATATAAGGTATAGGCAAGCAGCATTTTTTACGAATGTTACCTATTCTTATGCAGGAAAATATATTCTGAATGGTACATTCAGATATGAAGGTGCAAATAAATTAGGCGAAGCGACTTCTGCAAGATGGATGCCTAGCTGGAACCTGTCCGGGGCGTGGAATGCACATGAAGAAAATTTCTTTGAAAATTTAAGACCGACATTTTCTCATTTTACATTGAAAGGTTCTTATAGTTTAACTGGTGATAGAGGTCCATCGACTGTGACAAACTCCTACGCTGTCTATCGCTCTTATACCCCATGGAGACCGACAGCAGGTGATGCGGAATCGGGTTTAGAAATCGCTGATTTAGCAAATAATGGACTGACTTACGAGAAAAAACACGAATTGAATATCGGAACATCCATGGGATTTTTGGATAATCGGATTAATGTAGATTTTGATTGGTTTAAGCGCAACAATTTTGATTTGATCGGTGTCATCAATACACAAGGATTGGGAGGCCAGATTTCCAAATTTGGAAATGTGGCAGATATGAAATCTCACGGTGTCGAATTAAATTTGACTGCACATATCTTACGTGATCGGAATTTTAAATGGAATTCGACATTTACCTATGCAAATGTAAAGACAAAAGTAACACGTTTGGATACCCGAAGCCAAGTTATGGACCTAATAACAGGGACTGGATTTGCTCTTGAGGGTGGCCCTGTACGCGGATTATATTCTATTCCATTTGTACGGTTGAATGATGAAGGCTTACCTATTTTCCTAAATACCGAGAATCAGGAAACGGTTACCAGTATTAATTTTCAGGAACGGGATAAAATAGGCTTTCTAAAATATGAAGGCCCTACAGATCCTATTCATACAGGTGGTTTTGGAAATACATTTAGTTATAAGAATTTTAGTTTAAATGTATTTATGACTTATTCCTTCGGTAATGTGGTGCGTTTGAACCCGGTTTTTTCTAACCAATATTCCGACTTAACGGCATCAACCAAAGAATTTGCGGATCGTTGGATGGTAGCAGGAGACGAGGCATTTACAAATGTACCTATTATTGCTACCACCGGACAGAATAGGGCGTATGGTAATAACTTAAGATATGCTTATAGCGCATATAACTATTCCTCTGTACGAACTGCTAAAGGCGATTTTATTCGAATGAAAGATGTGTCTTTGAGCTATGAGTTTCCGAAAGATTTGATAAGAGCGTGGAAGATAAATTCCTTAGGTTTACGTTTTAACGCGACCAATTTGTTCCTGTTGTATGCGGATAAAAAGCTAAATGGACAGGATCCTGAGTTTGTCAATGCGGGTGGTGTTGCCGCTCCTATAGCAAGACAATACACGTTGACTTTACGTTTAGGACTTTAAGCGAAATTTTAGATCTAATTAAAATGAAAAGAAATAATAGAATATATATAACAATTGCACTGATCTGTGGAGTGAATTTGTCGTCTTGCAATAAATTCCTTGATGAAATGCCCGACAATCGTGCAAAACTCGATACCGAAGCAAAAATTGACAAATTATTGGTATCCGCATATCCACAAACAGCTTATTTAGTGAGTGCAGAGCTATCATCTGATAATGTGGATGATTATGGCCCTACCAATCCAAATGGAGAACGTTTTATGGAGGAGTTGTTTCGATGGAAGGAAATCACTGACAATCAGGATGAGGTGCCTAAAGATGTTTGGGAAGCCTGCTATACAGCAATCGCAAGTGCGAATGCCTCCTTACAAGCAATACAAGAAATGGGAAATCCCAGCAGTTTGAGCCCACAACGGGGAGAGGCTTTGGCAGTACGAGCATACAATCATTTTATACTTGTTAATTTGTTTGCACAGCATTATACTAAAGAAAATGCAGCAACAGATTTAGGTGTCACGTATATGACAGAACCTGAGGTTGTGCTGGATCCAAAATACCAGCGTAATACAGTACAGGAGGTATACGATCATCTGATCAAGGATTTAGATGAGGCTATTCCATTAATAGACGACTCTTCCTTTGGATCTACCCCCAAATATCATATGAATTCCAGAGCTGCCAATGCTTTAAGAGCACGAATTGCATTATACATGCAGGACTGGGAGAAAGCTGTCAGTTTCTCAAATGCAGCTATAGGTGTCAATCCAGTAAGTTTACAACGAAATTACGCTAGGATCGCCGCTGAGGCTGTGGGGACTAGAGGATTCCCAAATGGAGCAATATCCTATAACAAAAGTGAAGAAAAGTCTAATCTGATGGTAGCAACTGCAGGGACACAGCATGGCGTAATATTTGGGCCATATTCTTTTGGATCGAGATACTCACATGGTGCACTACTAGGGGACACAGAAACAACAATGGCAGCCGGACCTTATGGACAATTAGCTTCCACTGGTTATGTATTACGTGCTTTTGTTTATGCAGGAACAAATTTAGATAAGGTATTATTCCCCCGTGTTTCTTATATGTTTGAGTATACGGATCCTGTGGCGGGAATTGGATATGCACGTGGAGCGTATGCGCCATTTACAACGGAAGAAACAATGTTGGTAAGAGCCGAAGCACTTATTCATCTCAAACGTTATGATGAAGCAGTCGTGGATATGAAGCGATGGGTGGACAATGCATTGGTAAGACCTCCGGCAACTTTTAATGTAGCTACAATTAATACGTGGGCGAACGGGATAAATTATTCTTCTGCCAGAATACCCACAGCTAAGAAAAAATTGGATCCTAAGATGATTTCTTTTGAGGCTGGTACGCAGGAAAATATGCTCCATGCGCTACTCTTTTTACGACGTGTAGAAACATTGCATATGGGCTTGAGGTGGTTTGATGTTAAACGCTATGGTATTGAAGTAGAAAGACGTGTGTTGAGTTCATCTGGTGCAGTGGCTTCTGTGGAGACAGAAACAAAATTGATTGCACGGGATAAGAGAGCAGCTTTACAAATACCATCTGAAGTTATTGCCGCAGGTTTAACCCCTAATCCAAGATAATTATGAAAATATTAAATAAGATTAATGTATTGTTGTTTTTTTCGGTGCTCTTATTTTCATGCTCTGAAGAAAAATTGAGCCCGGATAGCATATTTGTAGATAAGAAGGCAGAACGCAATGAATTAGATAATTATATTCAACAAAAATATACAAAGGATTATAATATTGCTATACTTTATAAGTTTGTTGAAAAGGAGTCGGATTTAAATTATAATTTGAGTCCAGCGAGCTATGAAAGCTCTGTCCGAATGACCAAATTATTGTATTATCTCGGTATTGAACCCTATGATAAAATTACAGGGAGTAAGGACTTTATCAAAAAATATTTCCCTAAGTTATTAAACTACATTGGCTCGCCTGCGTATCGAAATAATGGAACATTTGTATTGGGTACAGCGGAAGGCGGTGTTAAGATCACCCTTTATTTGTTGAATGAATTGAACGAGGAAACGGGGAAAGATGTCGCTTTTCTCAATGAATATTATTTTCATACCATGCACCATGAATTTGGTCATATTTTACACCAAACTAAGGGATATCCCGCTTCTTTTGAACAGATTACTGGAGCCAGTTATGTCTCCGATTCATGGAGTGATATCTATGAAATTGATTCCGATGCCGCGGCGGCGGGTTTTGTTTCTCCTTATGCTTCAAAAGAGCCAAACGAGGATTTTGTAGAGACTTATTCATATTACATTACCTTGTCACCAGCACAATGGAACCAACGCATAAGTAGTGGCGGAGCAGAAGGTAAAGCATTGATCGAAGCAAAACTTGATATCGTACGTACTTATTTCCAAAATGTATGGAATATTAATTTGGATGAGCTACGTGATGAGATTTTAGCTAGACAAGCGGATTTACCCAACTTTGATCAGACATCTTTAAAATAAGAAATTATGAAATTGAAATATTTAATGATCTTAATCTTACTTCCGTTTTTATTGGCTACTTCATGTAAACGGGACGAGGATAGAATATTTGATGCTAATGCGACAGTCCGTATGACTGAAGCCGTGCAGCAAGCATATACGGTCTTACAGGCAAACAAAGCCGGATGGATGATGAAGTTTTATCCAAGCAACAACCAGGAATTTGGCGGTTATACAATCTTCAGTAAATTTATATCTAAGGAAGAAGTAATTGTCGCTTCTGATCCTTTTTCCGGTTTTAAAACAAGTACCTATTCGGTCAACCCGGAATCAGGTCCGGTGCTTTCATTTGACGGTTACAATAAGAACATTCACTGGTTTTCAGAGCCTGGAAAGGATAACGGCGGGATTGGAGCAGATGATAGTGGTATGCGTGGTGATTTTGAGTTTATAGTACTTAAAGCGACAGCGGATTCAGTGGTGTTGAAAGGAAAGAAAAGTGGGAGCCATTTAGTGATGTTACCTTTAAAGGGAACTGAGTTTGAGAGTATGTCTGCATCTTATCAAGAAGCCGCAATCAAATTTAAGGAGTTTGAGATTTATCAATTAGAAACAGCTGGAAACAAAGTTGTCGAGCTAGGTTTCGATCCGAAAATGCGTGTATTTAGTAATCCAAATGATCCTTCAGCAAAAGATATATCGTTTCGAGTAGTTCCAGGTGGTTTGGAATTCTATCAGCCGTATACGATAGCAGGGAAATCGGTAGAACGTGTTGATTATGTTGCGCCAACAAATGCGTATCCATATGGGTATTATACGGATAAGGATAAGACTTTGAAGATAATTCCGGCTCCAACACCGCTTAACCGTTGGTTCGTAAATAACTTATGGTCTATGTCCTATAAAAATACCGGAACATTGGGTAAAACCTACTGGAATGCTGCTAAAGTTTCATTAGATAAAAATGGAATTATTGTCAATAATGCTTATATCGGTAGTATTCAGGGGAATACAGGGCTTATTTTTGTTTTACAGAATGGAGCCGTTTTTGGTGGTATCACCTTTTTCCTTGATCCCGTGGAAGAAACTGAAGATCAAGTCTATATTGAACTAGAAGGGTATGGGATCGGAAATTTCACCGGTGCTTATTGGAACGGAGGAATAAATACGTTAGCTACACCATTTAACAGAAGAACATTTAAGATTACTTCTGAAGATGCGATGAAACCGACAACTATTACGTTAACAGATATTGGAATTCCTAGTAATACATTTAAATTGACGTTGGATGATATTGATGATCCATTGAACAATTAAGTATAGCTATTTATCTAAACAAAAATTTTAGATTTAAATTGAAGAATCCTCAACAAATTGTTGAGGATTCTTTTTGTCTCGTTAATATTTTGTGACAATAAAATCCAAAAATATTGTCATCTCTCTTAATATTTCACTATTCGCTAATATTTTGTTTTTAATCACCTCAAGGCGGTTCCTTTTTCGTTTTATAATAAATATGAGCGATGTGATCCCAGGGGAAAAATGAAAAAATATTCCTTTTGAAATATTTTTCTTGTAAATAATAAAAAATATTAGCCATTTTTATAGCACAATTATTAAACATCCTCATAAGATGTACATATATGTCCTAAAATATCCACCTATAGAATACAATAGCTGGGAGAGGAAGTAATCTAACTATGCAGAAGGAAGAAGTATTATTCAAAACACATTACAATGGGCTATGTCATTTTGCGTGGAAGATATTAGGTGATCTTACGATCGCAGAGGACCTGGTGCAAGATGCGTTTATCGCCTATTTTAAACATACGGACCAAGTCAGTGATAATGAGATTGCAATAAAAAATTATCTGTATAGTTCGGTACGTTTTGCCTGCTATAATCACATACGCCATGAAAAGGTGCGTCAGAAGTATTGGAATGTAGTGGGTTTTACTGAAGAGGATAATACGGCGCTTGAATTGAATATGATTCATAGTGAGCTCATTCAGGAGATCTATAAAATTATTGAACAAATGCCAGCCTCTTGTCAGCAGGTCTTTCGGTTAGGATACCTTGAAGGTCTGTCTAATCTGGAGATCACTAAAGAACTCCAAATTAGCATTAACACCGTGAAAACTCAAAAACAACGCGGTATGAAAATGCTGCTAAAACGCCTAAACCCTGAATTTATCCCGCTTGTTATTTTTTTGTTAAAAAATATTTAAATTCTTGTCACCCCTTTTTTAGTCTTGCGTTTCTTTAATGTAATATATGAAAGAAAACACAGGACATATTGCAAAAATACTTCGGAAGTTCCTGAGTGGTAACTTGACCGAAGAAGAGCAAAACCAGTTTGATGATTGGTTAAATGCTAGTCCGCAGAATAAACAATTTTTGGAATCTTTTCGCCAAGCAACGAATATAGAGGAAGATTTGTCCATTGTTCGCAAATTGGATGCGAATAAGGCTTGGGACAAACTAAATAATAAAAATCGTACTGGAGTAAAATCAATCAGAAAGTGGTCTTTGGGAATTGCCGCTTCCCTTACATTTTT
Organism: Sphingobacterium ginsenosidimutans; assembly: GCF_039536865.1. Taxonomy (NCBI): domain Bacteria; kingdom Pseudomonadati; phylum Bacteroidota; class Sphingobacteriia; order Sphingobacteriales; family Sphingobacteriaceae; genus Sphingobacterium; species Sphingobacterium ginsenosidimutans. The sequence continues at coordinate 167,340 of NZ_BAAAZK010000008.1, read as the reverse complement.
AATTGGATGTTTTGCACTATGGCGAACAGAATTGACGGCTAATATCCCAAAAGAAAGACCTGTTGTTGCTATACAGAAACAAGATATTGCGCCAGCGACAAGTGGGGCAATCTTAGTGCTGGCTGACGGAACAAAAATCCCACTGAATAACGATTCTACGAAAACACTGACTAAAAACAATAATCTTATTGGCAATAGCAATGAATTGATCGTTAAAGGCACAGATCAAGCTATTCCTGTACAATATAATTCATTAATTGTCCCAAAGGCGAGTTTCTATAAAATGACGTTGGCTGATGGTACAAGAGTTTGGGTCAATGCACTTTCTCAACTGAAATTTCCTGCGCAATTTTCAAAAACAGAACGCCGGGTCTTTCTGGACGGCGAGGCTTATTTTGAAGTTGCACACAATCCGAATCAACCCTTTATTGTTGAGTCCAAAGGGAATGAAATCAAAGTGTTAGGGACACATTTTAATGTGAATTCTTATTCTGAGCAGGTTCGTACAACGCTCGCAGAAGGAAAAGTTGAAGTAATAAGAAATAACCAGCATGTGGAATTATCACCCGGAGAATATGTATGGTCTTCAAGGGATAATCTGATCAAGGGAGAGGCGGATTTGCAACGCGATCTGTCCTGGCACAATAACGAGTTTTATTTCAAGAAGGAAACGATCGTAGATATCGCACATCAATTATCGAGATGGTATGATCTGGATGTGAAATTCAGGGGAAATGTACAGCTGGATAAGGAGTATACCGGAAGTATCGAGCGAGATGTTAAATTATCGCAAGTGCTGGAAATGTTATCCTATGTAAGTAACCTCAAATTTGAAGTGGATGGAAAACAATTGATTATAGAAACGAAAAGCTAGAAATATAATCCTGAACTAAACCCAAACCGGCTGCTTATGACAAATTAATACCTATCCAAAAGACCTTAGAAAAGAGAACAGGAATGTTAGCGCATCCCTGTTCAGAAAATGTGATTATCAGGTCCTAAATTAAAAAGTGAACAATTAAACCCCAATTAACCACAAAGTGTAAATGTATGAATAACTTACCATTTAGCAAAAGGTGGTCCTTGATCCCTCAAGATCCACGTTTTTGTAAACCCCTGCGTATTATGAAAATTAGTACATGTCTTCTATTCGCATTTGTTACAGGTGTACATGCTAAAGGCACTGCCCAGAAAGTCACCTTAAACATGCGAAATGCACGCATTGAAGAGGCATTATCTGCAATCTCCAAGCAGTCTCATCTGCGCGTATTGTACAGTGAAAATCTGAATTCGAAAGCGAGAATTTCGGTCAATGTCAAGAACGCCACTGTTGAGGAAGCTCTCAACGCTGTATTGAAAAATAATAATATTGACTATAAGATTATTGCCAATACAATCTCTGTCAACAGTAATTTAAAATCTACCAATTCAAATACATCCACTGCATCGTTACAGCAAGCTATTACTGGCACAGTTAGGGATAAAGACGGAAAAGGACTGAGTGGTGCTACAGTAACTGTAAAAGGAACTTCAGTTTCTACTCAAACCGATGAACAGGGACGATTTAAGATCAATGCCCCCAGTACTGCCACATTAATTGTCAGATATGTCGGATTTACCGAAATGGAAGTCGCTGTAAATGGCCGGGCAAATGTTCCTATAGTTTTAACGTCCTTAGACAACCAGCTAGATGTTGTTGATGTTGTCGCTACTGGTTACCAAAATATCGATCGTAAATTGTTCACGGGAGCATCCTCCAAAATAAATGCAAAGGATGCTGAACGGAGCGGTGTCCCCGATATTACGAGAATGTTAGAGGGGCAGGCAGCCGGAGTTTCTGTTCAGAACGTTTCCGGAACCTTTGGGGCTGCACCTAAAGTTCGCGTCAGGGGAGCGACTTCATTGTCTGGAGATAATAAGCCTTTGTGGGTCGTTGATGGAATTATCTTGGAAGATGTGGTCAATATTTCCAATGAGGCCCTTTCTTCGGGAGATGCCAATACCTTACTAGGGTCATCGGTGGCGGGCTTGAATCCGGATGATATTGCCTCCTTTACCATTCTAAAAGATGCAGCGGCAACAGCGATGTATGGTGCACGTGCCATGAATGGTGTCATTGTGGTCAATACAAAAAGAGGGGTGAATACCGAAGGTAAAGCGAAAGTAAATTATTCTGGAACATTTACGACTTATTTAAAGCCGAGCTATAGTCAGTTTGATATCATGAATTCGGCCGAACAGATGTCTGTTTTGCTGGAAATGGAAAATAAAGGCTATCTGGACCACGCTGCGGTCGCCAATGCTGCAAATGGGGGTGTTTTTACAAAAATGTATAATCAAATGTATGTTTATGATGAAAATACGGATTATTTTGCATTGAAAAACACTCGGGGCGAAAGACTTAAATTTTTAGAAAGATACACCAAAGCCAATACGGATTGGTTTGATGTGCTTTTTAAGAATTCATTACTACAAGAACATTCATTGAGTATCACTTCGGGATCGAGCAAAGCACAGACCTATATTTCGACAAGTTACACAGGAGATAATGGACAGACTTTAGTCGACAATGTGAAACGTTTTACAGGGAATATACGCCAAAACGTTAAATTCTCAGATAAATTTTCAGCGGAACTATTGATCAATGGTTCAATTCGGGATCAGAAAGCACCGGGTACATTGACGCGTCAATCGGATCCAGTTTACGGTTCTTACTCAAGAGATTTTGATATCAATCCTTATTCGTATGCATTAAATACCAGTAGGTTGATAACACCATATAATGAAGATGGTAGTTTAGAATATTTTACCCGAAACTATGCTCCTTTCAACATTATTAACGAGTTGAATACAAATTATATGCAGCTGCGAATGATTGATTTGAAGATACAAGGTGGTATCAAGTATCGGATCATGCCATCTTTGGTTTACTCGATTGATGCGGCTTATCGTTACGCGCTTTCTGAAAGAAATCATTCCGTCTTGGAGAACTCCAATATGGCCTCGACGTTTCGTGCAAATGCAAATACAATCGTCAATGATGGTAATAATTTCTTGTATAAAGATCCTGATTTTCCAAACGACCCATCCGTTGTTATTTTGCCTAATGGGGGTTTCTTCAATACAACCAATAACGATATCAAAAATTACTATTTCAGACATAATTTAGAATTCGATAAACAATTTAACAAAGACCATCGTCTTAATTTATTTGGCTCAATGGAGATCAGAATGGCTGATCGTCAAAATTCGGATTATGACGGGGTAGGATATCAATTTGCAAACGGTGGATTGGTGAATCCGAATTATAAATATTTCAAAAAAATGATCGAAACCGGTGATGCTTATTTTGGTATGAATCATGGGAAAGATCGAAACGTCGCTTTTATGCTACGTGGGGCCTACAGTTTTGCTGAAAAATATTCTATCAATGCGACCGTTCGATACGATGGCTCCAATAAAATGGGATCGACAAGTAATGTGCGATGGTTGCCAACCTGGAACATCTCAGGAGCGTGGAACATAGATCAGGAAGACTTCTTCAATAAAAGTGATGTGTTCAGTTCCTTACGTCTGAGAGGTACTTATGGTTTAGTGGCCAATATGGGCGATGCTTCCAATTCTACAACATTATATTATAATCGGATTACCTACCGCCCTTACGAGAATGAAAAGGAGACATCAATCAATATTTCCAGTTTAGCCAATAGTCAGCTTACATGGGAGAAATTGTATGAATTCAATGTCGGTACTGATATCGGTTTGTTCAATGACAAGGTGAATATCACCATGGATTACTATAGAAGAAATATCTTCGATCTTTTGGGTAATTTGAAAACTTCGGGAATCGGTGGCCAAAATACCAAATATGCGAATTATGGAAAAATGAAGTCTTCGGGTTTCGAGTTTACCATCGCGGGAACTCCTATAAGAAGAGAGTCATTTAAATGGCGAACCCAGTTTAATTTTGCTTATAATACGAACAAGATCACGGAGCTTGAGGTAAACCCGAACATCTGGAATCTCGTTCGTGCTGAAGGGGCTCCAATGAAAGGATATGCGCAGCGCGGATTGTTTTCACTCCAATTTGATGGGTTAAATCCCCAATATGGTTATCCAACATACGTTGGTGTAAATGGAGAACGGAATGAGCCTTATATTTATCTGCAGAACACGACCGATGTTAAATACCTGAAATATCACGGTCCGGTAGATCCGACATTTACTGGTGGATTTTATAATAATTTTTCGTACAAGGCTTTCACCTTATCGACACTCTTCACATTTGCAACAGGCAATTATGTGCGGTTACAGCCAACTTTCTCCGCGACCTATTCTGATATGAATTCCATGTCAAAGGATATGATCAACCGCTGGCAAATGCCCGGAGATGAAAGGGTGACCAATATCCCAGCGATATTGGATAAGTTCACGGCAGATAACAGGATATATAGACCGAATGGATCAACAACAGATGCGATCTATCCGTATAATGTATACAACTACTCCGATCAGCGGGTTGCCAAGGGCGATTTTATTCGTTTAAAAAATGTAGCCATATCCTATGAGTTGCCCAAAACTTTGGTGTCAAAGCTGCGATTCAGTACAGCGCAGATTTCGCTGGTGGGAAATAATATAGCCCTACTATATTCTGATAAAAAACTGAATGGTGCTGACCCCGAGTTTTTTAATAATGGTGGTGTAGCGATGCCAATTCCTAGACAGTACACATTGGCCGTGAAATTGGGATTCTAAAAAATGAACAAGATGAAAAGAAACTATAAACAAATTATACTCTTAACATTAGGTCTCTCGGTGTTGAATACAAGCTGTAACAAATACCTCGAAGAAGAACCTGATATGCGTACGCAGATTAACACCGTGGAGAAGCTTTCACAGCTTTTGGTGACAGCCTATCCGGATAGGAATTATTATACGTTTGCGGAAACAGCTTCGGATAACGCTGAAGATAAAAGTGCAGCTTTGGCTGGCCATAATAATGAGCCTTTTATCAGTCTTTACAATTGGAATGTCGTACAAGAGACAGGAAATGGTTCGCCAACTGAGTACTGGAATGCTTGCTACCGTGCAGTAGCTGTTACTAATGAAGCCTTGGCTGCGATAGAAAAAGAGAATTTCGGTGCCGCCGCGGACCAATATAAAGGCGAAGCTTTGGTAGCCAGAGCATATTCAATTTTTATGCTATCCATTTTCTTTAGCAATCCATATCATATTGGAGGAGACAATTCGGGCTTAGGAATTCCATACCCGCTAAAGCCTGAGACAACGACCAGACCGGTTTATGAGCGTGGGACCGTAGAATCAACTTACGCACAGATAGAAAAAGACCTTGAGCAAGGTTTATCACTATTAAAAGGCGCAAAATACGAAGTTCCTCATTACCATTTTACGCAACAGGCAGCATTTGCTTTCGCAACACGTTTTTACCTCTTCAAAGGTAACTGGGATAAAGCGATTCAATATGCCTCAGCTGTTTATCCAGATGGCAATTTCAAAGGAAATATCCGTCAGTATGTAACGGATTTAAATCCGAGATCCTATGCGGAATATCGGCAAGAGTATACAAAGGCAAGCAAGTCATGGAATCTGCTATTAGCGAATACATATTCCGTTTTTCAGCGCGGTAGTGGGGCTGGAAATGCGCGCTATAGTTTTGGGGAGACGGTAAAAAATATCTATACCGGTAATACAGTCTATGGTGCTAAATTGATCAATAAATTTGGGGTATATACAGCACCAAACTATACGACAAACAAGTTTAATGAATTATTCTATTACACAAACTTTCAAGCGGGAACTGGGTATCCTTACATTATGGCACCGCTTTTAACTGCCGATGAGGTATTATTGAATCGTGCTGAGGCATATGTGCAAAAAGGAAGTTATGATTTGGCTTTAAAGGATCTCAATGACTTTGGTACAGCCAATATAGATGCGTATAACCCTACAGCGCACACCTTGACTATTCCGAAAATTAAGGATTATTTTCAGACTAATGCTGGCATAAGTAATTTATCGGATAAAGATGCGGTGATCATGGCTATTCTTGAAATAAAACGTATTGCATTTATGCAGGAAGGAATTCGCTGGATGGATATTCTAAGACATGGCTTGACTGTAAAACACAATTTTATAGAAGCAAGTGGAAACGAAACATTCCAAACATTGGATAAAAATGATCCAAGACGAGTATTTCAAATTCCTCAAGATGCTATTAATACTGGAATTCCTGCTAACCCAAGATAGATATTGATGTTATGAAAAGATATTTCCAATATATTATTACAGGCTGTGTGCTTGCAATAATGACAATTACATCCTGTTCTAAAGATAGTGATAAGCTGGATGTTGACATGAATAGTTTTAACACTGATCCCGAGGGAAACAGTGAAGTGGATCAATGGCTGATGAGCGAATTGACGGATCCCTTTAATATAGAAGTGATTTACCGTTTTGATCGTAACTTGACTGATGTCTCCAAAGATATTGCCCCGGTTGCCATAGATAAAGTTAAACCGATGATGGAGGCAGTATTAAACCTTTATCTGAAACCTTATCAAAAGGTTGCAGGGAATAAATTTATCAAAACACTTGCTCCTAAACAGTACCTATTATATGGCTCGGTTTCTTACAATACAAATGGATCTGTTACCTTAGGTACAGCTGATGGAGGGCGGAAGGTGACACTATATGGAGTTAATAGCTTCAATTCTGCAACAGTAGAAGGAGATAATGGTGTACGTCGTAAATTAAGAACAATACATCATGAATTTACCCATATTCTAAATCAGAATGTGCCTATTCCATCAGATTTTGAGGCTGTGACTAAAGGTGATTATTATGCAGATTGGACGAACTCGTCCAATACAGATGCGGTAGCGAAATCTTTGGGTTTTGTAAGCCGTTACGCCCGGGGACAGTATTCAGAAGATTTTGCGGAGATGACTGCTCATCTTTTGGTCGAAGGACAGGTCTGGTTTGATAATTATGTCGTTTCAGCACCACTAGCTGCCCAGCAGAAATTGCGCAAAAAAGAAGAAATTGTGGTTCGTTATTTCAAAGATGCTTTTGATGTTGACTTTCGGGTATTACAAACCGAAGTTCAGAATGCTTTCAAAACATTATATAATGCAAAAGATCCAAATGACTTGACACAAACTTTGGCCAATTGGATCAATACCAATAAAGTTGCTACAATTACTTTTGATCCGAATTCTCCAATTTATGACAAATATGGGATATCTTCAACATTCAAAACGGTCTGGAACAACTTTAAAAATGCTGTTTCTACACAGGAGCCTTCAGGAAATAGACGTTATCCACAGACATTACAGCTGCGTTTTTCATCGGATAATATCATGACACTTCGTGTTACTTACTTAAATAACGCACAGACTTCTACGTTGTTTGCAGATTATGATTTCGATCTTAAATCAAATACTAGTAATGGAGAAGTGATTTTTAGTAAACGTATGCCGGAAGGTACCACGACGGCACATGGCAATGGTGGTACTGTATATTTCAAAGATCATTTTGAACGATTTCTACTGCCATATTTTACAAATAGGATTTTTATTGCTGATTGGCTTCCATCTGGAATCAGTTCAACTGATCCACTATACCGCACCTACGGTGGATTTTATGAAAAGGGAGCTACAGCAAATTATTTTTATGGACCAATAGAACTTAAATAATATGAACAGGATATTTTTGAATTTTTTGGCGGGTTGTCTTCTTTTTGCTGTAGCATGTAAGAAGGACGATGTCGAGAATGTGTTTGGACAAAAACCAGAAGAGCGTATTTCCGATACGCTTACTTTTATCAGAAATGAATTGGTCAATGCACCCAATGGTTGGAAGGGGGGATTTTCTACCGGAGCAAAAGGTGGATTTGGATTCTATTTTAATTTTAAAAATGATCAGACCGTGGATATGTTGAGTGATTACTCGACTTCTTCTGGGAATGAATTAAAATCATCCACCTATCGTGTTTCGCCTCTATTTACACCAACGCTGATTTTTGATACCTACAATTATATTACGATTATGCAGGATCCGGCTCCAGATGCCGGCGGTGCCGCCGGATCAGGATTTAAAAGTGATATTGAGTTTCTTTATGAACGACACAATGCGGATACACTATTCTTTACGGGTAAAAAATACCGTCAGCCTTTTACATTGATCAGGCTTTCAAAAGAAGAACAAGAAAGCTATTTAAATGGGGGATTGAACAAATTCAATACTGATTTTACAAATCTCTTGAACAATAACTACGGCTTTACTTACTTTGATAATGCCGGCGGGGGAAAGATCAGCCTTGAAATAGATTATGTTGGTAAGATGGCTAATTTTGTCTACGTTAATTCTTCCGGTGGAATTGATAGTGTCTATCAGACTTCTTATTACACAACCTCTTCATCTTACAATTTGGTTAAGCCCGTTAAGATTGTGGATAAACAGATCAGAAGCTTTGTGATAAAGGGAAGTGCGATTGAGGGTGAAAGTACGGACAATACCGCGATAACATTGAAAAGCCAGACGTCTCCCGCACTTTATAGCGTGTCGGATGCCTTTGGAAATAGTAAACCGTTTAAAAAGATGGTTAGCAGAGGTAAAGTCAATGGTGTAGATGCAAACGTCGCTATTTTTGATCGGGTAAACGAACTGTTCAAGGCAAGTGGACGTACGATTAACAATATGTACTTTACAATGACAAATAGCAGTTCAGCCATCTTCTATATCAATTATACGTCTGGAACCTCAACGTTTATTGCTTCGGCAACTTATACCTATAGACGGGAAGCAGATCGAATTTATTTGAAACGCACTGGTATTGATGGTGGAAATAATTGGAGTACAAGGGCAACACAGGTAAAACCTGTTGATGATCTATTCGGAGATGGTTCAAAAGAACTGGAATTTAAGTTTGATTGGGTCTTCAGTTCGGATTCCAATGTAAAACTTCCGGTAGCGGCAATCCGGTCTGTCGCTAATCCGACAAATATGCTGTATGGTAAGTTGCAGATCCAATAATGGATATTGTTTCTGCTAATTGTGGATAAATTAGAATTATAATGGAGAAATCGCCAAGACTATATCAATTGTAGTCTTGGCGTTTTTTGTAAAGGTAACCAAGATCTCAGTAAGTGATTAATTAAGGGTGTCGTACAATAAGTTTGAGAAACAATATTTCTGCTAGTTGTTATTATTGTCAGAATTTTTTATTTTCCAGAAGATCATTGCATTTTTCTAAAACAGTGTAATGTCTTCTTTCCATTTATCGCGGTCTGTTTTTATTGTTTCTTTCGAGTAAACATGCCTCTATTTCAGGAGATTCCTTAGTAAAATCATATGCTATTTCTTTTCCATAAACAAGCAATATAGCGAAGTCTAAATCGGCTTTTTTTATATGTGAATAGTACGTTGTTTTGTCATATCTAACACACTTAACCAATTTAGTTTTATTGACGTTTATTTGAGTAACTATTTTGTTTAAATTGATTCATAAAGATAAAATCGATGATTTTGCAGGGTGGTTTTTAACGAGAGTCTAGTGCATCGTATTCTGAGTTTTCCACATTGTGTTAATAACGATGTGGAAAACTTGTTTTTAAGATGGTTTGGATGACTACGGCGTGAAAATGCTTCAAATTGCACTATGGCGGTGTCATTTTGCGGAACAAGATGTTGATACGCCCCTGTTTCTAGATTGTTTCGCCCTAGGTTGGTGGTATTTTGTCAGGGGGAATTTTCATTTCGCCGTCCGGCGGAATCGTTTTCTCTTCTGTCTGTTTCATTTCGACGCCTATCTAAGCGAACAATCCTCCAGTCAGTGCCATACAAACAGGAGACTTGTTCATTCTGACGGGCAACTAATTCATTCTGGCCTGTGAAAATGTTAAACTCCGGTCCGTCGGATTGGTTTCGCTACAGGACTAAATCGTTCAGATACTCGGGGAAATGTCAAAGTTGGAGCGCGAAATCGAGCATTCGGAGTGTAATCTTACACTTTACTTCGCTATTCGTTATGGATGCCATGCTGTCGAAATGATTTCCTCGGAAATGACAGTCATCTTGATCATCAAGGTATTAAGGTCGCTTAACAAGAAATTCACCTCGAATTAAATGTAATGCAATTTTTCTACGGCCATTATCTTTTACCGTCCGATCCCCCTCATTCGCCGACTTTTTCCTCTTGTTAGTCTAAATGTAATAAAATCGTAGGCTGCGTTGTCTTAATTTTGAATCAGAAACCATCATGAGCTATATCAACTTACTAATAAAAAGATCGGACCTTTTGCTCATGATAGCTTCATTGCCAATAAGAAAAAAATTAAAGAATGAAAGTTGAAGGAAATGTTGCAACAAAATCAACATCCCTACGACTACTAGGAAAGAGACAATAAAAAACTAACAATATAAAGTAGAAACGATTATGAAAACTTTAGTAAAGACATTTGCAGCAGCAGCTTTGATGGCAGTATCAACATTTACAATGGCTGCAGGTAACCCTGGTAAAACATTGAACCTATCCACTGCAGACTTAGCTATTGATAGCTATGTATCTGTCATGACAGAAGGTATATCGGGTGGTGTTGAGCAACTATTCGCTTCCGATTTCAGCCAAAAGATTCAAGGCGAAACTAGACGTACCAATACACGTTCAGAGGTCATTTCTTTTTTGAAAAAACAAAAAGGTGAAAAACTAAACTGTAGTACCAATACAGAGATCCTAGAGGAGTCCGAAAATTATATGGTGGCGCGGATTACGATGAAGTTCGAAACATTTACCAAAACCGATCTGGTTACCTTGGTAAATGAAGCCGGTAGCTGGAAGGTCGCGAGTTCGGTAAACTCATACAAATAGCAACTGTTTAATTAAATTCATATGTTTATTTTTGGCCACGTCGTGATGATGTGGCTATTTTTTTTTGTTAACTGATATAAAGACTTCAATAAGCCTAAAGCTTAAATCGACCTACCGCGTTATTGGAGATAGTTAAGTTCGAGGAAAAGATTGGGTTGTCATGTTTTTGGGTTTTAAACATAGTTATTAACATTGTGTGGAAAACATAGCTTCTTTAATTGTAGTTATGTTGAATATAGGTAATGATTATTTAACCTGTCAATTTCTAATTTACTTAAGAGATTTATTAAATTGCGCGGATATTAAGAACTATTATGAAATATTATCTGCATTTGTCAGTCAAACTTATTTGTTTTCTTCTATTCAATCTGTGTGGATTGAGTCTTTCAGCACAAATCGCCTTTACCACATATCATAAAAAAGATGGTGATGAAACAGAACAAAAAGATTCTGCCTATTTTTTAAGGACAGTCCATGTGGATGCCAAGGGCAAAGATAAAATCTATCGAATTGAGGAGTATTATCTGCGTAACGACTCTATCAAACTCAACGGTGTCAGTAAGAATGCACGTAACCCATTCCAATTTCAAGGTAAAAAATATGAATTCTATGAAAATGGTACATTAAAGAGCCTAGAGAATTTTACCGATGAAGGAGAACTCGTAGATTCTGCATTTTACTTATATCCCAATAATAAGTTGAAAATGATGGTTTTTTATCCCAGTGAACTTTACAAAAAGAAGTTGCAGGTTAAAAAACCGATCTACATTGTATATTATGATTCTCTTCAGAACAAGACATTGGAGAATGGAAATGGACGTATTCGCTTTAATGTAGAAGGAAAAGAGGAGTATGAAGAAGGTGAAATTGTTAATAATTTACGTGAGGGAGAGTGGAAAGGAAGGGCCGGACAAGATTCCTTTGTAGAAAACTATAATCAGGATCGGTTATTATCAGGTACTTTAATAAAAGAGGATGGCGCTATTATTCAATATGATTCAACAACATATAAAGTCAATCCAGAGTATCCGGGAGGAACATACAAGATGATGACTTTTGTTGCTAATAATTTTGACTACCCAAAAGAGGCAATGAAAAATGGTGTAAGCGGTATTTTGGAGATAGGTTTTGTTATTAATAAAGTTGGCCAGGTCGAGGATATTAAAGTCAAACAGGATTTGGGTTTTGGTACTGGGGAAGCAGGTATACGTGTTGTGAAAAAACTAGGGAAATGGAAACCGGGAATGCGACGAGGGAAGCCTGTACGTGTTGCATATACACTGCCAATACGATTGAATTTAATGAGATAAAAATCAGAAACTCATTTAAAGCTAAAAAGCCTCCCATTGGGAGGCTTTCTTTGTTAAAGGTTCTCGCAGAACTATTTTTTCAGGCCTTCAGCCTCCTGTATAATACTTTCGACTACTGTCGGATCTAGCCAAAGTAGATATGTCACTTAAATTATTGATATCTCTGTTCTCTTTCCAATTTATCCTAAAAAGTATTTTGCTAAACGATAATTATGAAAAAAAGTTTATATTTATCGTAGTGCTTATGATGCTTTTTAGTATCAATATATTGTTTTTATCTAAACATATGTTTTGCTAATTCTTAAGTGCTGTTTTGTTTTATATCAATAATAACTTAACCGTGATTTCTAAATTTCCCAATTATAAACAAATGGATGTGATGGACTGTGGTGCCACTTGCCTTCGTATGATCTTTAAATACTACGGCCAGTCTGTATCTATCCATAAAATTCGTAAACTCTGTCAGACAAAAAATACCGGAGTTAACTTGTTGGGAATAAGTGAAGCTGCTGAAAAACTTGGTTTTCGAACCTATGGCGTTAGATTGACACTAGAACAGCTTCAGGAAATTGAACTTCCTTGTATTTTGCATTGGAACCAGAACCATTTTGTGGTACTATATAAAGTAAAACGGGATAAATATTACATTTCGGATCCTGCACTTGGACTTGTTACTTATGACAGTAAGGAATTTGTGCAAAACTGGTACTCGGCAAAAGAACTGCATTCTGGTCTTTCACTGGTCTTGAGCCCAGGCCCTGAGTTTTACCAACTTGATGAGGAGGAGCCCGACCTATCCTTAAAATGGGGGAAGATGTTTAGATATTTTTATAAGTATAAACGTCTTTTTACCCAACTGATATTAGGGATGGTATTGGGAACCATTTTGCAATTGGTCACCCCATTCCTGACACAGTCTGTCGTTGATATAGGAATTAATACCAAAAATATCAGCTTTATCAACCTGATACTGATCGCTCAATTAATGCTGTTTGTCGGTAGTACTGCCGTATCATTTATTCGATCCTGGATTTTGCTGCATATCAGTACACGAGTAAATATCTCGATTCTGACGGATCTACTTATAAAAATCATGAAGTTACCGATGAACTTCTTTGATATAAAAACACATGGAGATCTGATGCAGCGCATGGCCGATCAACAACGAATCGAATCTTTCCTGACGGGGAGTACATTGAATACACTGTTTTCCATAGTGAATATGCTGATCTTTGGGGCTCTGCTTATTGTTTATAACAAAATCATATTTTTGGTATTCTTTGCGGCAACTATACTTTATACGCTATGGATCCTGTTTTTTATGAAGTATAGACGCGAATTGGACAATAAGCGGTTTAAGATATCATCTGAAAATCAGACTTATATGGTCGAGATGATCCAGAGTATCAAAGACATAAAATTAAATAATGCGCAGAAACAAAAACGTTGGGGCTGGGAGGCCTTGCAGGCAAGGCTCTTTAAATTTAAAGTAAAAAGCTTGGCACTGTCCCAATACCAATCTATTGGTTCTATGGCCATCAATCAGACAAAAGGTATAATTATCACCTTTATCAGTGCTAAGGCAGTTATTGATGGTGATATGACACTTGGGGGGATGATGGCTGTTCAATATATCGTAGGAATGGTCAGTAGCCCAGTGGAATCGTTACTCGGTTTTATGCAATCTTTTCAGGACGCTAAGATCAGTATGGAACGGCTTAATGAAATTTATGAAACGGAAGACGAGGAAGATGTGAAAAAGGATTATCTGGACAATTTGCCAGAGAAAAAGGATATCGAGATCCGTAATCTGACTTTTCGCTACTACGGTGCTGGAAACGAACCGATTTTCAATCGTCTGAACTTGAATTTTCCCGCCGGTAAAACCACAGCCATTGTAGGAACCAGTGGAAGTGGGAAAACCACTATTCTAAAATTACTATTACGGTTTTATGAATACGAAGAGGGGGAAATTCTTATCGGTGGAAAACGATTAGAGCAGTTTGATTTCTCTCTTTGGCGAGATAAATGCGGAGCAGTGTTACAGGATAACTATGTATATGCAGATACAATAGAACGTAATATTACTGTCAACGAAGAGTTTCCAGACCAGCAGCGGTTGGATACTGCGATTGAAATTGCTAATCTAAATGAATTTATCGCGGAGCAACCCTTTGGTTTGGCGACCAAAATTGGTACAGCAGGTAAAGGAGTGAGTCAGGGACAACGACAACGTCTGATGATTGCCCGGGCAGTGTACAAGGAACCTCAATTTATATTTTTGGATGAAGCGACCAATTCGCTCGATGCCAATAATGAAAAGGTAATTATTGAAAACCTTGACCGTTTCTTTCAAAAAAGAACAGTAATTGTTGTTGCCCACAGACTTAGCACCGTCAAAAATGCCGATAATATTATCGTATTGGAAAAGGGAAATGTTGTTGAGCAGGGAACGCACACTGAACTTACGGCGTCAAAAGGGAAATATTTCGAATTAGTAAGAAACCAATTGGAATTGGGGAATTAAATAGCTATGAAAGAATCATCGATTATAGAATCAGATATCCATTCAGAAGATTTACAGGATATTATCGCCAAACCGCCATCTTGGCTTTTAAGAAGAGGGATAACATTTATCCTGTTGACAGTATTGCTTATTCTGGGGATGTCTGTATTTATACGTTATCCTGAAACTGTGGATAGTAAGATTAGATTTAATACAACAGATGCTCCCAAAGTCCTTTCTGCTAAGGTCAATGGAAGTCTGGTGAAACTTTTAAAGAAAGACGGTGACTGGGTAGAAGCAGGTGGACCATTAGCCTATTTAGAGAGCACAGCAGATCATGATCAGATTGTGGTGCTTTTGGATAAGCTTCAACAAATACGTCAACAACCGAATGCCACTTATAATCTGGAGGCATTGATCGAGCCAAAGAATCTCAATTTAGGAGAACTACAAGGTGCTTATCAAAACTTCTATCTTTCCTATCTGAGTTATGTCTCCGCCCGGGATCAAGGAATATACCAAAAGCGTCGGTCGGTGATCAATCAAGAAGTTACGAATGTGAATGAACAATATAAAAAGAATAGTCAGTCTTTTGAATTGCAGAAGCAGCAACTTGATCTGGCAGAGAAAGAATACGAAAAGTACAAATTACTGGCTGAAAAGAAGGTGATCAGTCCTGCCGAACTTCAGGAAAAGGAAGCGCTGTTGTTGGCAAAACGCCAGATTATTCCCCAAATGGAAAATAGTTTGATCAGTTATGAAGGAAATATCCTGTCTAAAAATAAGGAACTGGCGGAAATTGAAAATCAGATCGGAGAAGAACAGAAAAAATTTATACAAGCATTAAATAGCTTTATCAGTGAAGCGGAGAACTGGAAAAAACAATATGTCATGACGAGCCCCGTCAGTGGAAAGCTAATTTATGGAGAATTCTTACAGATAAATCAACAGGTTGCCGTCGGACAAAAATTATTCTATATCAATCCCAAAAGTGAAAAATATTATGGCGAGGTATTATTGCCCCAAACTGCTTCAGCGAAAGTGAAGAAAGGTCAAAAAGTTTTGATTAAAGTGAACGGATATCCCTTTGAAGAATACGGTTATTTAAGAGGGAAGGTGGAATATATTTCAGATATTCCGATTCGGGACAGTGTGTTCTTTACGACTGTTGGTCTTGATACGACGGGTAGCAATCCATTGATCCAACTTAAACCTGGGTTATTTGGAGATGGTGAGATCATTACCGAAGATAAATCTATTTTTAGACGTATCTGGAACAATCTGACAAAAAATTTGAGGTTTAAAAACTGATGGAATTGCAACAAAAAGCCCTGTCAAAAATATATTGCAGGGCTTTCTTTGTTAAAGGTTCTTGTGGAACTATTTTTTCAGGCCTTCAGCACCTTGTATGATACCTTCGACTACTGTCGGATCCTGCAAAGTAGATGTGTCACCTAAATTACTGATATCTCCCTCCGCAATCTTGCGTAGAATACGGCGCATGATCTTTCCGGAACGTGTCTTTGGAAGGTCATTGACAAACTGGATAATATCTGGTTTGGCAATAGGACCAATAATGCGCGAAACAGTTTCCATGATATCTTTCTTGGTTGCTTCTGCATCCGTGTGGTGATTAGCGATAACGTAAGCATAGATACCCTGGCCTTTTACCGGATGTGGATAACCGACGATAGCAGATTCCACAACGTCAGCATGCATATTGATCGCGTTCTCTACCTCCGCAGTACCGATACGGTGTCCAGATACATTCAATACATCGTCCACACGGCCTGTGATTTTGTAATATCCTTCTGGACTGCGGTAACAGCCATCGCCCGTAAAATACATGTCTTTGTAAGTGGAGAAGTACGTTTGTCTACAGCGATCATGGTCGCCCCAGGTCGTCCGTAGCATACCCGGCCAAGGGAATTTGATACATAGATTTCCGGTGACATCATTGCCCTCGATTTCTTTTCCATTTTCGTCCATCAACGCCGGTTGTACACCAGGCATTGGGAACATCGCATAACTTGCTTTTTCTGGTGTAACACCAGCTAAAGAAGTGATCAGGTGACCACCATTCTCCGTTTGCCAATAAGTATCAACGACAGGACAGTTCTTTTTACCGACCTTTTCATTAAACCAGTTCCATGCTTCTTCATTGATAGGTTCGCCTACTGAACCTAGTACACGTAGTGAGGAAAGATCGTTTTTATCTACAAACTGATCGCCAAAAGCCATTAATGAACGTAGCGCTGTAGGGGACGTGTAAATGATATTGACTTTAAATTTGTCAACAATATCCCAATAACGGCTGGCATCTGGGAATGTTGGGATACCTTCAAACATCAATGAAGTGGCACCTTGGGATAGTGGCCCGTAGACAATATAGCTATGGCCAGTAATCCAACCGATGTCAGCTGTACAGAAAAATACATCATTTGGTTGATACTGGAAGGTATTCATAAAGGTGTATCCCGTGTAGACCATATAGCCACCACAGGTATGTACAACTCCTTTAGGTTTACCTGTAGATCCAGACGTGTAAAGGATAAACAGGGTATCCTCAGCATCCATTTCTTCTGCTGGGCAGGCTGGATTGCCTTGGGTTTCCACTTTCTTGATCTCATCTTCCCACCATACATCACGGCCTTTGATCATGGATACCGGTGTACGTGTACGTGTTAATACAATGACTTTCTCTACAGTATCACATTGCATCAAAGCATCATCAACAATATTTTTAAGTCCAATGGTTTTATTACCACGGTAGCTGCCATCGGAAGTAACGATCAATTTGCATTCCGCATCCACGATACGATCGGCGATGGAACGTGCCGAGAATCCACCAAAGACAACCGAGTGGATAGCGCCTATACGGGCACAGGCCAATACCGCAATCACCAATTCAGGAACCATCGGTAAATAAATGCAGACACGGTCACCCTTTTTGATATTGTTATTCTTTAATACATTAGCAAATTGTTCAACCTTCTGCAACAATTGTTTATAGGAAAGGATACGATGTGCTTCATTTGGGTCATTTGGCTCCCAGATAATCGCTGGTTTATCGCCATTCGCATAAATATGACGGTCCAGGCAGTTTTCGGTAATATTTAATTTTGCACCATCAAACCATTTGATATTAGGTTCCTCAAAGTTCCAGTTTAGCACTTTATTCCATTTTCTCTTCCAGAAAAAATGATCCGCTATGCTCGCCCAAAACTCCTCAGGTTGTTCTACACTTCGCTTATATTCACTTTGATATTCTTCAAATGATTTTATTTGTAGGCTCATTGTTATAGGATTATTATGAATTATTTTAATTTATAAAGTTATCGTTGCGAAATTGTTTTTAATAGCTCAATTTCGGTGTACAATTTAGCGGTTTTTGCCCATTTTATCAACAATTTGATGTTTAATATAATGTTAAACTACTTTTATCTATCAAGATTGTTATATTGCAGCAAGATTAAACACAGATGTTGTTTCTAAGAAAGATATTCTATATCAGCATTTATACGAATATTTTGATTGCATTGGCCGCCATGGCTCAATGTGCACTGACCTATATCATATTTGAACGTCCGATCAATTGGTCTATTGTCTTGGTTGAGGGGGCAGCAACATTATTGCTCTACAACTTTAGCTTATGGTGGTCTAAACCCCAAAACCCAAAAGAATCAAAATTTGCCCGCACGCGCTGGATATTTAATCACGAGTGGGTGATGTGGCTAAATAATGTCATCGCATTAATTATTCTTGGTTACTGTTTGTTGCACATCCATATTTATTCGTTCTTATTCCTAGGTTTTATTGGAATCTTGAGCTTGTTGTATGGGATGCCGCTGTTTACTTTTCATGATCGCAAAGTTGGGCTTCGGCAAGTTCCTGGAGCGAAAATCTTCCATATCGCCTTGGTTTGGGTATGCAGTAGTGTCGTGCTTCCTTATGTCGAATTGCTCAATATCGGGGACAGGATAGACTCTTGGGTACTTGTTGCACTTTGTGTGCTAAAATTTATATTTTTGATTATTTGCACACTACCTTTTGATATACGCGATATTCAACAGGATTCCTACTATCATTTGAGGACATTGCCCAATATGTTAGGGGAGCAAAAGGCAAAAAGACTTACCTATACTTTATTGCTGTTACATAGTCTCTTAATCCTTATCGCTCCTTATCTGTTATGGATCAAATTGGGGCTGATCTTAACCAATATACTGATTTATGCACTCCTAAAGCTGGCTGTCTTCAAAACGAAAGATCACTACCACTATGCCTACTTATTGGATGGTAGTCTGGTGCTCCAATTTTTGATCGTAGTCTTATTTAGTATTTACTAGGTAATATTGCTTTCATCATCCGATGATGGATTAAAGTTTTTATTTTTTAATATTTGCCCTGCTGCTTTAAAAATGCGATAATCTTATCTGCAGCAACTTCTGATAATTTGTAATAGCTTTCAAAAGTCCAGCCCGCTACATGGGGCGATAAAATGACGTTATCCCTACTGATAAGGTCGGGATACCAGGTCTGTTCCCCAAGTTTGGGGAATTTTTCAACAGGGAGTACATCAAAAGCTGCTCCCAGGATACGGCCCTTATCAAGACCGTTTAGTACGGCCGGAACTTGTACAATCTCACCTCTGGCACCCAACAGGAAAAAGATAGGTTTGTTAAACTTCGATAAATACGCATCATCGATCATTCCCTTTGTCTCGGCAGTCAATGGGATATGGAAACTAATAATATTGGCTTGTTCGTAAATATTTTCCATGCTTGCTTCTTCTGCATACTCGTCAGTATAATTCGTCCGGTATTTGTCGTAAGCCAGTACCTTCACGTCAAAACCAGAAAGCTTTTTGGCCATCGCCATACCATTATGGCCATAACCGATCAAACCAACAGTACGACCTTTAAGCTCATAACCACGGTTGGCTTCACGCAACCATTGACCAGCTCTCACTTGTTGATCACTGCGGTTGAGATTGTTCATCAGACTCAATAACATTCCGATCATATGTTCGCCCACTGCATCTCGGTTTCCCTCATTGGCGGGAATCAAGGTAACCTGCTTTTGAATGGCAATTTCATCGTCGATATTGTCCATTCCTGCTCCAGCACGTGCGATAAAACGGAGGTTGGATGCAAAGTCAAAAAACGGCTTATCTACCTGAAATTTCGAACGAATGACCATTCCGGAGTAGTTAGCAACGATCTTTTCGGTTTCTGCACGGTCGATATCGGGGCGGTAATCATAAGCGATACCCGCCTGCGCAAATTTCTCCAACATAATTTCGTGGATGTCATCGACAATCAAAATATTAGTCTTCATGATTACGGTTAATTTGCATAAAATCTACTGACAATAGTTTGTTTAATTGTTGCTGTTTGAGCCCGTTGGGCATTATTTTCATAAAAAAATTGCGCATGCCAATCAAAAGGGGATTTTCCCATTGGGCGATTTTGCCAATCTGCCAGGAAGTATTACTGATATAGTTGACGCGATCCAATCGACGCGTTTCAAATCGCGAGAAGGCTTGTTGAATGGATGCGGCTGTTTTCAGCTCATCCAGCAACACCGCAACATCTTCTATTGCTTGACAGGCGCCCTGTCCTAAATTGGGGGTAGTGGCGTGACCAGCATCTCCGAGCAAAAGGATATTGTCAAAAGCAAGCTGTTGTAATGGTGCGATATCTATAATGTCGTTCCAGATCAGTTCGGTATCCTTGGTCTCGGACAGAATCGTTGGAATAGGATCGTGGTATTCCTTGAAGTTGTTCAATAATTCTGCTGTGGTCCAGTTTTTTAGCGTCGGATTTTGCTGTATGCTGTTGATGCAGGCATACCAATATACACGATTGCCAACAAGGGGTGTCATTCCAAATCTACCTTTTGAACCCCAGGTTTCAGTGCTTTTTTTGAGTTGGATACTGCTGTTATCTATTGTTGCCCGCCAGCAGGTATAACCTGAATAACGGGGGCTTGAGGCCGGTATCAATTGTTGACGTAATCGTGAATGTACACCATCGGCAATAAGTAATGCAGCTCCTACAGCTTGGCTTCCGTCGGTAAAATGAACACAGACTTGTTCCCCTAACCGTTCAAAGGAAGTCGCGCGTTTGCCAAGGTGAACCTGACTATCGGGAATTTTTGATAAAAGAAACTGGTGCAGGTCCGCCCGATGTATGGCAAAATTGTCCTGATTGTATTTTTTGCTGATGGATTTGGTATTCGGTTCGACCAGAATATTTCCTTTTTGATCCAACACATTATAGGAACCCAGATAATGTCCAATTTGACTGATTTCATCTTTTAATCCCAGATGATCTAGGGCCTGCATGGCATTGGCAGCGAGTCCAAAACCTGCACCTATACCTTTAAGTTCAGCTACACTTTCATAAACATGGGCTTTAAGACCCAATTTTTGAAGGCCTATCGCGGCACATAATCCAGCGATCCCACCGCCAACAATAATAAAAGTGTTATCTGCAAAATTCATATCAAAGGCAATTCGCGATCTCGTTAGTCAAGCTGACAAAATCGTCTACAGTTAACCGTTCGGCTCGCAGCTCATAAAGCGGATTATCTGACATTTTATCTTTCGGGACAACCCCTGAGAGGGAATTGCGTAAAGTTTTGCGACGTTGATTGAACCCTGCTTTGACGACACGCCAAAACAACTTCTCATCACAAGCCAGTTGCTCGCGGTCATTGCGGGTCATACGGATGACACCCGACAGTACCTTAGGCGGCGGATTAAAAGCGCCAGCCTTTACGGTAAAGAGGTATTCTACTTTATAGTAAGCTTGTAAAAACACACTCAGAATTCCATATTCTTTACTGCCTGCTTTCGCTGTACAGCGCTCAGCGACTTCTTTTTGAAACATCCCTGTCATTTGAACAACACGTTGACGTTCGTCCAGAATTTTGAAGAGAATCTGAGAGGAAATATTATAAGGAAAGTTGCCGATGACAGCCATCTTTTCGCCAAAATATTGCGAAAAATCAAGGTTTAGAAAATCGCCATGGATTAATCTTTTCCCCAATTGTGGGTATTTATCATCCAAATAGGCAATCGATTCCTCATCAACATCGATCAGATAGGTCTCATATTCTTCTTTCTGTAATAGAAAGTCAGAGAGGACACCCATTCCCGGACCAACTTCGAGTACTTGGCTGAAACCCAATTTAGGATCCAATGCCTCTACAATACGTTGTGCGGCATTCTTATCGTTTAAAAAATGCTGTCCTAGATGTTTTTTTGCTCTAACTGTACTCATGATGCAAAATTAGAAATTAAAAAGCTTTATAAAGTAAAAAGTCAAAATTAAAAAGTAGAGACAGTTTGCAAGCCATAGGCTTCTCTGACCAAAATCTCAATACGCATATCTAACTACGCAATACTAAAAAAAAATCCCTATTTTTGATTCAAAGCATTTAAAAAGGATGAGTGATAAACTAAAAATCGGAATTACCGTAGGGGATATTAATGGTATTGGACTTGAAGTAGTTATCAAGTCACTGGTAGATCAACGTATGTGCGATTTTTTTACACCAATTGTTTATGGAAATACAAAAGTTGCCTCTTTTCATCGGAAAGCGGTAGGAATAAACGATTTTAGTTTTAATGTAATCAATGATGCTGAACAGGCCCATTCTAAAAGGGCGAATATGATCAATTGCTGGCAGGAAGATGTCAAGATCTCTTTGGGAGAGGAGAACGAAATTGGCGGAAAATATGCTTTTTTGTCTTTGGAAAGAGCGATTGAGGATTTGAAAGCCGGTAAAATAGATGCTTTAGTGACTGCGCCGATCAATAAGCATAATATTCAACAGGAGGGATTCCAATTTCCTGGTCATACCGAATATTTACAGGCTAAAGTTGAAGCTGATGATGTGTTGATGTTTATGGTCTGTGATGAACTACGCATTGGTGTAGTGACAGGACATATTCCACTACATGATGTGGCTGCGAATATCACCGAAGAAGCGATACTGAAAAAGTTGATCCTCATGAATGAGTCTTTGAAAAAGGATTTCTGGGTAGAAAAGCCCAAAATAGCTGTTTTAGGGCTTAACCCACATGCTGGAGATCACGGGATTATCGGTACGGAGGATGACCAGATTATTCGACCAACCGTAGAAAAAGCAAATGAACAAGGGATCTTTTGTTTTGGCCCTTATCCGGCGGATGGTTTTTTTGCAAAAGGAGCTTATGAAAAGTTTGATGCGGTATTGGCTATGTACCACGATCAAGGGTTAATTCCATTTAAGCATATCGCGAAAGGTGCTGGTGTCAATTACACTGCAGGACTATCTATAGTACGTACTTCACCGGATCATGGTACAGGTTACGATATTGCTGGAAAAAACCTGGCTTCACCAAGCTCATTTGTGGAAGCAATTTTCACTGCAGTCCATATTGTAAAACGCAGAAGGGAACAGGCAGAATTGCTAAAAAATCCATTGGCATTCCGCAAATTGTCCAAAGATCGAGATTAGGGTTGTAATAGTTGATGATTTTTTGATCTATAAAGTTATATAAATCAAGTTAGGCAGATGACGAGAATCCTATCCTTCATTAAGGATCATAATGATTCTCCAGTGATAAGATAAAACAGAAATCGTATCGGCTTACAGCTTGTAAGATCAAAATCTCAATTCTTATATCTCCATACTTAATACTAAAAAAAAGTATTACTTTTGCAAACTGTTTGGTTTTTTACCTGCTGTTCTAACTATGTGCGATAATTTACAACATCCAATATTTTCTATCATCAAAGAGCTCGCCGAGCAGACAAATACGGAGTGTTATGTCATTGGGGGGTATGTGCGCGATTACATTATGAAGCGTCCATTCAAGAACGATGTGGATATTGTTGTAGTGGGAAGTGGTATTGAATTTGCAACGTTACTAGGTGAAAGGCTTCATACGAAAGTGGCGGTCTATAAGAATTTTGGAACTGCAATGCTCGTTTTTGAGGGTTTGAATGTAGAGTTTGTGGGTGCGCGGAGGGAATCTTACCGAGCGAACTCCCGGAAACCGATCGTAGAGGATGGCACATTGACCGATGATCAAAACCGTCGTGATTTTACCATCAATGCCATGGCCTTTTCGTTGAATAAAGCCGATTACGGTACTTTGGTAGACCCCTTCGATGGTGTAAAGGATCTCGAACACCGTATTATCCGGACACCTCTCGATCCAATTGAAACTTTCTCGGATGATCCCTTACGTATGATGCGTGCGATCCGGTTTGCAACCCAGCTAAATTTCAAGATTGACATTGAGGCCATTACAGCAATTACTGATACAAAAGAACGTATTAAGATCATTTCAAAGGAACGGATTATCGATGAGATCAATAAGATCATTCTTTCACCTAAACCTTCAGTGGGTTTTAAATACCTTTTTGATACGGGTCTATTAGAATTGATTTTTCCGGCTATGTACAACCTGCATGGAGTTGATATTATTGATGGAAAAGGACATAAAGATAATTTCTACCACACATTGGAAGTATTGGATAATGTGTGTGAATTGTCAGATGATCTCTGGTTGCGTTGGGCTGCTATTATGCACGATATCGCCAAACCTGCGACAAAACGTTTTGATAAGAAATTAGGCTGGACATTTCATGGGCATGAAGACCGAGGTGCACGTATGGTACCGAAGCTTTTTGCTGAACTAAAATTGCCGTTACACGAAAAGATGAAATTTGTACAGAAACTTGTACAATTGCATCTTCGTCCGATTGTCCTTGCTCAGGATATTGTTACAGATTCTGCTGTCAGACGTTTATTATTTGAAGCAGGTGATGACATTGATGCATTAATGATGCTGTGCCACGCCGATGTGACAACGAAGAATGAGTTTAAAAAGAAAAAGTATCGCCAAAATTTTGAACTTGTCAAGCAGAAACTAAAGGATGTAGAGGAACGTGACAAGATCCGAAATTGGCAGCCGCCGATCAGTGGTGAAGATATTATGATACTTTTCGGATTAACGCCCGGACGTGCTGTTGGACAGTTAAAAAACTTGATCCGCGAGGCTATTTTGGAAGGCGAGATTCCAAATTCCCGGATTGAAGCTTATCAATATTTAGTGAAAAAAGCAGTAGGCATGGGCTTGGAGGTCAAACAAGAAATCCAGTTGGAAATTTCCAATTCTTAAAATATAGTATTAATTTTAAACTGCTAAAAAGAAGAATACATAGAAGATGGCAATTTATAGATTTAGAGTTACTTTTGAAGATTATGAAGATGTATATCGTGAAATTGATATGCCTTCGAAAAGTACATTTTTAGACATGCACGAGGAAATCCACAAAACGACAGGTTATGCGACGGATACTTCTTCCTCTTTTTACGTGAGCAATGATCAATGGAAAAAAGGGACGGAAATAGCGTTTAAACCGACCCAGCGAAAAAAAGATGTTGAAGTTTTGTTGATGGAGAATATTCGCCTGAGCAAGTTTATTGATGATCCTCACCAAAAGTTTTATTACGTCTATAATTTTGACCGCCCATATGATTTTCAAGTGGAGCTGATCAAGATTTTGAAAGAGGAAGCGGGTAAAGACTATCCGGCCTTATTCAAGTCTGTTGGTCAAGTACCTAAAACAATGACTGCTGCTAATTTCCCGGTATCCGATGCTGTTGAGGAGGATGAATATGTTGAGGAGGATGATACACAATATGGTGTAGATGACGAGGATGAACTAGATGGCTTTGATAGCGAAGATGAAGACGAAGAGGGGGAAGGCGAGGAAGAGCGCGAGGGATCTAGCGGCTACGAAGACGAATATTAATTGAACATGCTTTCAATGCATATTTGAGCATTTGAAGCAAATATTATGGCAAAAAAGAAAACACTGATAGCCATTGTAGGTCCGACTGCTGTTGGAAAAACTGCAATGGCTATTTCATTAGCTCAATATTTTAAGACCGAAATTATTTCTGCCGATTCCCGGCAGTTCTATCGCGAGATGACGATTGGTACAGCAAAGCCGGATTCAGAAGAACTGGCTAGTGCCCAGCACCATTTTATAAATTCACATTCCATTACCCAAGATTATTCCGCGGGAGATTTTGAACGGGAAGCCTTAGACAAGTTGGATGAACTATTCCGACAACATGATGTGGTTGTTATGGTAGGAGGGTCTGGGCTATTTGTCCGTGCGCTCTGCGAAGGCTTGGATGATCTACCTAAAGCAGGAGATGAGGTACGCGAGAGACTCAACAATGAAATGGCACAGTTGGGGCTTGAACAGATGAAGGAGCGATTAAAAATAATTGATCCAGCCTATTATCAAATCGCAGATATCGATAATCCACAGCGTGTCGTTCGCGCCTTGGAAGTATTTGAGGCAACAGGTAAACCCATGTCCTTTTATCACAAAAAAGACCTAAGTAAGAGACCATTTGATATCCTGACGATCGGATTGAATATGGAACGCTCGCGGTTGTACGAACGGATTAATCTTCGGGTGGAACGGATGATGGAAATGGGATTGTTGGAGGAAGTGAAGTCATTAGTTCCTTTTAGGAGCAAACCAGCCTTGTTGACGGTAGGCTACGCGGAATTGTTTGATTACCTCGATGGAAATATCTCTTTGGAAGAAGCTGTGGAGAGAATCCAGCAAAATTCAAGACGCTACGCAAAGCGGCAGATTACTTGGTTTAAAAAATATGGCAATACTTTGTGGTTTCAGCCTGATGAAACAGGGACGATTATTGATTTCATAAACGCTAAGCTACTTGACGGGGACGCAATGAGTTAAGCAGCATCTGATGCAATAAAAGCTTCATGCTCTCACGAGGACCTACAGCTATAAAAATTAACTGAAGATTCTTTGTGATCAATACAAATAAAAAAAGCAGTTGGCGATTACCAACTGCTTTTTCTATTGCAATTACCCGTTTATTTTACCAAGTAATTCCATCCAAATGGATCTGCTACTTTACCATAACGCAATTCATTCAGATAATGTAAAACTCTATTGGAGAACTCACGGCCCTCAACTGGAGGTAAATTGTAGTCTTGACCTTCAAAACCGATCCGGCTAATGTCGGTGATCGTTGCAGCTGTTCCTGCAGCAAATGCCTCAGTAACTGTACCTGCTTTAATACCATCGATAAGTTCCTGTACGGATACTTTCCGTTGTTCAGTTTTATACCCCCATTTCTCTGCCAATTCCATAATTGTACGACGGGTTACACCATGTAAGATCGTATCGCCATGTGGCGTGATAATGGTATCACCAATACGGAAAATTAGGTTTGCGGTACCTGCTTCTTCGATATATTTGTGTTCTGAAGCATCAGTCCACATAATTTGATCGTAGCCTTCATCGTTAGCCAATTGGGTCGGATAAAGCGACAACGCATAATTACCGGCATTTTTCGAGAACCCAACACCACCTTCAGCAGCACGTGTATAGTACGTTTCAACTTTTAAGCTAATCGGTTTACTATAGTAAGCACCAACTGGGCCCGTGATAATGATAAACTTGTATGATTTGGATGGATGTACGCCCAATGCGGCTTCAGTAGCGAACATAAATGGACGTATATACAAAGAAGAACCTTCTTTAGCAGGAACCCAATTGCGATCAATATCCAATAGTTTGTTCAGACCATCCATAAAAATTTCCTCAGGAACCTCAGGCATCTGAAGGCGTGCTGCAGATTTGTTGAATCTTTCCCAGTTCCTGTCTGGACGAAAGATACTCACTGTACCATCTGCGAATTTATAGGCTTTAATACCTTCAAAGATTGCTTGACCATAATGTAAAGCTGACATAGAAGGACTGATACTGATATCTCCGTAAGGGACGATGCTGACATCTTTCCATTCACCATCATCATAGTCTGCGACCAGCATGTGGTCGGATAATATCTTTCCGAATTTTAGATTGTCGAAATCTACTTGCGAGAGTCTTGAATTTTGAGTTGGCTCTACGCGAATTGAATAGTTCTCTGTCGCGTTCATCTTATTTTTTATATTACTTAGGCTAAGTTAGGAAAAATTGAAATATAAATTGCACTTTGCTATGATAATTTCCCGTTCGGAAAAATGCCTTTTATTTCGGACAGTCATTCTCCGATTTACTACACTATACCTATGAAAATGAAAAATAAACCGACAAAATTTATAGGGGTAACCTGTTTTTAATTAATTGTATTAATTTTGTGTTAATTAATACGGTTCATGTATTTGTGGCATAAAGTTTGGAAATAAAGACTGCGACCATAGATGGGCATTGGGTCGCTTACGCTATAAAATCACTTATCATAAAATAAACTTAGTATGGAATTGACTCACCGTCTTAACAAAAGCAATGAAGTAACATCGGGTGAAACTCGCGAATTGTTACAGCGTGATGTTGAAATTCAAAAGAAAGGTATTTCTGTGAATTTTATCCTTGGTTTTTTTGTGTTTTTGTATAAAACTGCAATTAAACCCTAAAAAACAGGATTAGCCAAGATATCATAAAATCTTGGCTAATCTCCACAAGAATAGACGTGCGGTCAATCTTGCAAAATCTTTAAAAGCGGGTCAAGATATTCTCTATTATTGCTCAATCGAGGGACTTTATTCTGTCCACCCAATTTACCTCTCGACTTCATCCACTTATAAAAAGTATCTGATGGTGCATTATGAACAATTGGCGGTCGAAGTGCCATGTTCTTGAATCGTTTTGCGTCGTAATCTGAATTGATTTCTCTCAACTTGGCATCCAATATTTCACAAAAACGTTTAAAATCGTTGGGTTGCTGGTCAAATTCAATGACCCATTCGTGTGCTCCCGCTTCGGCATCCCTAAAATATACGGGTCCTGCGGTATAATCTTTTATACGCGCATTTGTCAGCTTGCTTGCTTCAGCAAGTGCTTGCTCGGCATTGTCCACGATCACTTCTTCACCAAATGTATTGATATATTGTTTTGTACGTCCCGATATCTGAAAACGGTAGGGAGACAAAGACGTAAACTTGATTGTATCGCCTATTTTATAACGCCATAATCCGGCATTGGTGGAAATGATCAGCGCATAGTTCTTGCCGATTTCTACCTGATCCAAACGCAGGGTTGTCGGGTTTTCCTCATGCATACGTTCTGTGGGAAGGAATTCGTAATATATCCCATAATCCAGCATGAGCAAAAGATCTTCAGAGTCCGATTCATCCTGTAGCCCAAAATACCCTTCTGAGGCATTGTAGTTTTCTAGATAGTACATCTTATCTGAAGGAATCAGTTTTTGGAACTGCTCGCGGTAGGGCTTGAAACTCACACCTCCATGACCATAAAATTCAAGGTTTGGCCATACTTCCAATAGATTGTTTTTGCCTGTGATTTCCAATACACGTTTGGCCATCACAATATTCCAGGTTGGTACACCAGCCAGACTAGTGACATTTTCTTTGATGGTAATTTGCGCGATCTGCTCAATTTTCTCTTCAAAATTGGGATTTAAAGTCACCTCCATGTTGGGGGTTCGTTTGAATTCCGCCCAAAATGGAAGGTTGCGGATCAGGATGGAAGATAGATCTCCATAATAGGAGTCTGGGCTGAAGTTGTTGATCTGTGATGAGCCACCGATGACAACAGACTTTCCGGTAAAAACACGGTTTTCAGGTCTATTGTGACAGTATATCGTCAACATGTCCTTTCCTCCCTGGAAGTGACATTCTTCTAAGGCCTCTTCGCTCACCGGTATAAATTTGCTGCGATCAGAGGTTGTTCCAGATGATTTTGCAAACCATTTGATATCCGAAGGCCACAGAATATTCTGCTCACCTTTGATCATCCGATCTACATAACCTTTGATATCGTCATAATCCTGTATAGGCACACGCTCTTTGAAGATTTCTGGGGTGAGTATGCTCGTGTAGTCGTATTTTTTTCCCCATTCCGTCGCTTCGGCAGTAGAAATTAAACTTTGGAACCATTCCTCTTGTACATCGTGGGGATATTTCATGAAAAGCTCGATTTGGTGAATCCTTTTTTTCATGAACCAAGTAAAAATGGAGTTTAATAAGGCCATAGAGGGTATTCGTTATACTTTAAAATTTTTTCCTTCTTAATTCAAAATGGCGACCAAGATAGAATTTCCGTGCCAGTTCATTATCCGCGATTTCTTCAGGTGTACCTGTAAGCATAATCTTTCCCTCGGTCAAAAGGTAGGCCCTATCCGTAATGGATAAAGTTTCCTGTACGTTGTGGTCGGTGATTAAGATACCAATATTACGTGTTTTGAGTTTAGCAACAATTGTTTGAATTTCCTCTACGGCAATAGGGTCAACTCCTGCAAATGGCTCATCCAATAGGATAAACGATGGATTTGCTGCCAATGCTCGAGCGATTTCCGTACGTCGACGCTCACCCCCTGACAAAAGATCACCTCTGTTTTTACGGACACGATGCAAGCTGAATTCGGATAGCAATTCTTCCAACTTTGCCATACGTTCTTCTTTATTGGGGTAGTGGATCTCTAATACTGCGAGGATATTGTTTTCTACGGATAACTTGCGGAAAACAGAAGCTTCCTGTGCCAAATAACCTA
Source organism: Sphingobacterium ginsenosidimutans (assembly GCF_039536865.1). Classification (NCBI taxonomy): domain Bacteria; kingdom Pseudomonadati; phylum Bacteroidota; class Sphingobacteriia; order Sphingobacteriales; family Sphingobacteriaceae; genus Sphingobacterium; species Sphingobacterium ginsenosidimutans. Next base: position 137,060 of record NZ_BAAAZK010000008.1, on the reverse strand, counting down.
TTCCACGCTGCGCACGTTGATACATCGCATCTTGCGTGATCTCTTGATCATCTAAAAATACCTTTCCGTCATTGGGTTTGATCAAACCTACAATCATATAAAAAGAGGTCGTTTTACCAGCACCATTTGGCCCCAATAATCCGACAATCTCTCCTTGTTCAACATGAAAGGATACGTTGTTAACAACAGTACGTTGTTTATATTTTTTTATGAGATGTTCTGCCTTTAAAATCATCTTCTTGATTTATCTTGTCACTAGTTTCTGCTCTACTTATTCCGCAAAATGCCAAATAATGTTGAATTTACCGTTGGAGCATTTGAATGCAAATCTATGGTAAATATATTTAATATCTTCTTAGTATTAAGTATTTAGACGCTAAAACGCTAATATCGAATTCCCTTGATGTTAAGCTGTAAGTTTCTCTTATTGCGCCACACATTCTCTTCAATGCTATAACAGATATCAAAACTCTGCCCCGAATTGATATGATCAATATGTTCTGCTAATCCGAAACCGATGCAATCAAAAGATGGCGAGTCTTCCTGAACAACTGTCATTTTTAAATGATTTGTACCTACAGGGAAAGCCGGCCCTACTGAACTCACTTTCTTACTCAAGAAAATTGGTGACTCATTTTGTGGGCCAAAAGGTTCAAACTGTTGGAGTATGCGGAAAAATTTAGCGTCTATATCCTTCAGATGGAGCTTGGCATCGATCTGAATTTCTTGTGTCAGCATTTCGGGACTGATCCTACGAGCCACGACTTCTTCAAATCGATCTTGGAACAAGCTTACATTGTCCAGTGACATGGTCAGTCCAGCGGCATATTTGTGCCCTCCAAATTGTTCAAGTAAATCAGCACATTCGTTTAACGCTTCATATAGATCAAATCCGATTACTGATCGACAAGAGCCCGCTATATGGCCATTCGTTTCCGTTAATATAATAGTGGGACGGTAATATTTCTCAGTCAATCGTGAAGCGACAATTCCGATTACACCTTTATGCCAGTCTGATTTGTATAATACCGTAGATTTTCGACTCTTGAGAACAACATTTTCTTCAATGAGCGCCAGAGCCTCTTCGGTTATTTTGAGGTCAAAATCCTTGCGGACATTGTTTTGATCATCAATGCTCGAACTAAAGTCTTTCGCTTCCTGTAGGGATTTTGAAATTAATAATTTGACGGCATCCTTAGCGTGGTCAATGCGGCCGGCGGCATTGATGCGCGGGCCGATCTGGAACACAATGTCGTTGACCGTAAAAATCTTTGTTCTATTATTGGATAGGTCAATCAATGCTTTTAATCCCACGCAGGGATTGGTGTTGAGCTTAATCAACCCAAAATGGCTTAAGATTCTATTCTCACCAGTGATTGGGACGATATCTGATGCTATACTCACTGCAACCAGATCTAAAAACTGATAACAAGCATTGATATCCATTCCGTTGGTCAGGATGAACGCCTGAATGATTTTGAAGCCTATACCGCAACCAGAAAGTTCCTTGTAGGGATAATCACAATCTACACGTTTGGGATCTAAGACAGCGAAAGCCTTTGGGAGTTCTTCACCTGGGAGATGGTGGTCGCCAATGATAAAGTCTATCCCCTTCGTGTTGGCATAGTCAATTTTATCAATGGCCTTTATTCCACAGTCTAATGCAATAATTAAAGAAAAGCCATTGGCAGCAGCATAATCAATGCCCTGGGTAGATATGCCATAACCTTCCGCATAACGATCCGGAATATAAAACTCCAGTTGACTATGAAATTCTCTGAAAAAACTGTAGACTACAGCAACTGCTGTGGTGCCATCGACATCGTAATCACCATAGATCAGGATCTTTTCTTTGTTACCGATAGCCTGGATGATTCTAGATATGGCTTTTTCCATATCCTTCATCAAAAAAGGATCGTGCAAGTCTGACAATTGTGGCCTAAAAAACTGTTTCGCTTCGTCAAAACTTCCAATTCCCCTGTTGACGAGCAATTCCGCTAACACAGCGTTGATATTTAATTCCTCGCGCAGTTTGTTGGTTATTTTGACATCAGTTTTAGATTTTAGTACCCACCTTTTTTGCATATCTTTGCACAATATTTTAAGTGTAAATATACGTTTTAAGGCTGGACTTACCTAATTCCTAAACCTGGTATTGACCGCCTGTCGCTTAACGTGCATATTCCCAATGTTTTAAATATGGTGCAGGCTTATTCTCTATATGAAGGTTCTTTTTCTGTCGATAAAAGTAGAAAATTCGTTCCCTTTGATCCATCCGTGGATGACCCGAAAGACCGTCCGGGATCCATGTTTATCCATGTCCATCCTTTTTTGATCAAAACAGAATCAGGTCTTGTGATCTGTGATACAGGTTTGGGGCATACCGATGACCGTGGTGTGCTGGAGTTGCACAACAATATCCGCAAATTGGGTTATGAGCCAGATGATGTGAAATACGTGTTAATGTCGCACCTGCATAAGGATCATGCCGGTGGTATGGTAAGTATGGAAGGTGGTTCCCCTCGCATTGCATTTCCCGAAGCTGAATATATTGTGCAAAGGGGAGAATGGGAGGATGCTTATTCTGGGATTTCGAGCTCTTACCGTACAGAAATTTTTGATGTTGTCCAACGAAGTGGGAACTTAGTATTGGTAGAAGGAGCGGGGCAGGTAAATACTGAAATCAGTTATGCTCTTAATGGTGGACATACGCCACATCACCAAGCGTTTCACATCCACACTGGAGGAGAACATTATTTTTTCGGGGGCGATGTACTACCTGAGCCTGAGGAAATTTTTCATAATTATGTGGCTAAATATGATTATGATGGTCGACGCTCGAAGGAGCTACGGCAAGCTTATTGGGGAGAAGGAGCTCCAGAAGGTTGGACCTTTTTATTCTATCACTCCAAAAATATAACCATTGGCCGTAGCCAACTGCGGCCCGATGGAAGTTATAAACTGGTTGAAGCACAGTAGTGCGGGCGGAAGTGGATGATATGCCAACAAAAAAGCCTCATAGACTTTCGGATCTATGAGGCTTTGATGTAAGAGTTAATATCCGGCATTCTGCGGGAAAGCAGCGCCAGTATTGCTGTCGATGACTTCCTGTGGAATAGGCCAAAGAATAAATTCTTTCTTGACCACGTCTTTAGATTGTGGGTTAAGCGCTTGTACACGGCGTAGGAAAACATCGGCCCCGAAACGAGATAATGTCATTCTCCGCATTTCTTCGCCCATAAGCTCTCTTGCACGTTCATCCAATATAAAATCTTCGTTGATTGCCGAGGTATTTATTGGAGAAGCTTTGGCACGGGCACGTACAGCATTGATGGCATCTTTTGCAAGGTCGGGTTTATTCGCTCGCATGTATGCCTCAGCCAGTAAAAGATAGGTTTCTGCCAATCGTATTTTGACCCGATCTTTCATATTGCCTTCAAATGCAGGGTTTGCAGCCGTTTTTCCATAGAAAAATTTGGTAATGGTTGGAAATACATTGCCCGAAGCGATGATTGCATCGGTTAGCTCAATCTTCTTACCGTAAAGTTCAAGAACGGAAGGATCATTATAATACCAGTCTCGTTTGATATTGTAAGGAGAATTTCTAACATCTTGTTTTTCATAACTATCCAACCACCATTGGTAAGGACGTACGTGACCAAGCCCCCTTCCGCCAAGTGAGTCGGCAAGAACAAAACCTTTTTGTTGGGAATAAAAAGGAACCCATGCGCGTTTGCTCCAGTCCGTATAATTGTCTCCACCTCCTTGCGTATTGTATTCCAATTGGATTGCCCAAATGGTTTCTTGATTGCCGGATGAGCGATTTTGATTGTTTTCGATAAACATGTCGTGAAAATAGTCGCCGGCTTTATCTTTCTCAGCTCCAAAGCGTTGATCGTTCAACTTAAAATAGCCGCTTTGAATCACTTTGTTAGCTGCTTCAGCGGCCAGATCTGGCTTCCCTGCTTCAATATAGGCCTCTGCAAGGTAATGTAATGCGGCCCATTTTGTCAATTTCCCTTCCTGTACAGTTCCTGGGTTGTCCGGGAGGTTGTCTCCAGCATATTTGAGGTCATCAATCATATGTGCCAATATCTCAGCTTTGGGTGCTCGGGTAAAATCGCGACGCGGCGTTGCCGAAACCTTATCTACCCAAGGCACATCTCCATAGAGGTTGACTAAATAACGATAGCTATAGGCACGGAAGAAACGGGCTGTAGCTTCTACACGTTTTGGATCATTCTCTTTATCTGTCCATTGGATCGTGTTTTTAGTTAATGCTTCCAAGATAATATTGGTATTTCCGATAAAACCATAGGCATACTTCCAATAATTGCGAACATACGACGAAGCCGGATTTAGACTGTAATTGCTAAAAGGTGCTAAAGTTGCATCGGTTCCGGTGGTTTTGATCGCAACAATGTCTGTACCGACTTGTAAAGCCTCCTGTGGAGTAGCCCCCTGAGAGAATATACTTCCGTTCCAGGTCCAGAATTCCATCCGTGCATAAGAGTAAAGGCCATTCAACCCAGTTTCGAAACCTTTTGTATTGATGTAGGTATTGTCTGGCGATTGAAAACTGCTGGTGTCTTCGTTTAAAAAGTTTTTGCTGCAACCGATAAAGATTAAGCTTATACCGGCAAGGAATGCATATAAAGTTGTATTTCTTTTCTTCATGATGTAGAGATGTTTAAAATTGAACATTTAATCCCAATGAGACTGTTCGGGCAACAGGATAAGGGTAGGCGATATTTGTTGTCGTTGGATTTCCCGTTGTTGAACTGACACCCAATGCCTCTACATTGTATCCTTTTATTTTGGAGAATGTGTAGATATTGCGGGCGTTGATAAATGCTCTGACAGAGGAAAGATTCAATCGTTGTAGAAAATCGCCTTCAAATGTATAGCCCAGACTCAAATCACGAATCCGCCAATAGGCTGAATTGATGTAATAAGTATGGTTGTTGACAGGCGTGTAACCTGGAGAAGGTATGTCTGTACTTGGATTCTCTGGTGTCCAGTAAGGCATATCTGCGAGATAATTAGCGCCGTTATTCGGTAAAAAACGTTCTATATTTTTAAAATCATCCACTTTTGTACCGCCAAAGGCACCGTTCATAAAAATGGAAAGGGAGAAGTTTTTGTAGGTAAAATCATTACCGATGCCAAGGGTGTAAGGTGAAATCTTGTTGCCCATGACCGTGCGGTCATTCGCATCTATTTTACCATCATTATTTAAATCTGCTAATTTTGCATCACCCGCTTTCGCTTTTGGCTGATAAGAGTTTGCAATATCGTCACCTTCCTGCCATACCCCGATTACTTTGTAATCATAAAAGATACGTATTGGTTTGCCAATAAGCCAGGCATTAGTCAAATCATCCTTTCCATCTGCACGCAATTTGGTTATCTTATTGTTGTTGTACGCAAAATTAGCCGTTGTATTCCATTGGAAATTGTCGTTTTTGATGGGAACAGCATTCAATGTGACCTCAAATCCCTTATTGGAAGTTTCACCAATATTATTCAAAATTGTATTGTAACCATTCATCACTGGGACCTGTTCGCTCAGTAAGAGATCTGTTGTCTTGGAGGTATAATAATCAATTGTTCCAGAAAGACGATTTTTGAGAATGCCAAAATCTAAACCGACATTTAAGGAAGAGGTCGTTTCCCATGTCAAATTGCTCCCTCGTCCATTGAAATTCATCACGAGTCCTTTGACAGGATCTAATCCATATATGTAGTCTACGTTCGTCAAGCGATCATACGTCTGATAGGGAGATACGGCTTGGTTTCCATTTTTACCATACGAAGCTCGTAGTTTTAACAAATCAAAGTAATCTTGTACATTACCTTCTTTGGAAATTACCCATGCTCCAGCGACAGAAGGGAAAAAGGCATACCTATTATCAACAGAAAAAGCGCTATAACCATCCGAGCGGCCTGTTAAAGTTAATAAATAGCGATCTTTGAATGAATAGTTGATCCGTCCCATATAAGAGATCATCGCAGTGTTCTCCAGCTTGGATTCCATTTTCAGATTTTTAGAAGCAGAAGCCATGTTGTTGTAGCCGGCGTCTGAAACAAAATCATCTCCAGTCATTTTAGATGTCTTGAGGTTGGTCTTTTGAGAGGAATAAAGCCCGACTACATTAATTTTATGATCACCAAAAGTGCGGTCGTAAGTCAGGAGATTCTCCCATGTCCAATCCCAGAAATGATCATTTTTTATCTCTCCCCGTCCATTCACCCCGCGACCTGTCAAGGTATTTGAACCATAATAAGAGTTTTCATTGATATTTCTGTAGTTCGTACCAAATGTAGACTTAAAGCTTAGCCCTTCAATCGGAAGTTTGACATCTAACCAAGAGTTTGCATAGACAGTCCGTCTAGTTTCATCCCATTGACCATTTTCGTCGGCGAAAGGGTGACCCCATAGTGTTTGTGCATACATTGGATAGGTGACAGCTGTACCGTTTTCATCCCGATTTTTGCTATAAGGAGCTAGTTTTACAACGCTTTCCAAGTTGGGTTGTATACCATCACGGTTGCCCTGTGAAGCTTGCATAGTCATACCCAGTTTGAGCCATGAATTTAGGCTTTGATTGAGATTTAGATTGACATTATAGCGTTCGTATGGTGTGTTTTTAACCACACCATCCTGATTGAGGTAACTTACCGATGCATAATAATCGGATTTATCAGTACCGCCCGAAAAACTGAGCTGATGTTCGTGAATGGGAGCTGCACTGTTAAAGGCTTCATTTTGCCAATTGACTTCTTCACCTTTCTTATATTGTTCCAGTACATTCGCAAAAAGGTAGTTTTCGGGATTAAGCTGATCACCTGTTTTGCCTTTAGAGGCTTGATAGTCACGCATAAATTGAATGTATTGTGGACCATTCATCAATTTCAAACGACGTTCTACACTCTGCAATCCAAAATAACCATTGTAATTGATGCGTGCTTTTCCGGCAGCACCCTTTTTGGAAGTGATTAGGATGACGCCATTTGCCGCACGTGATCCATAGATTGCGGTAGAAGAAGCATCTTTTAATACGGAAATGCTAGCAATAGTATTCGAGGAGATATCACCTAATGATCCGCTGAAAGGGATACCATCCAAAATTATCAATGGACTGTTGGAAGCGGAGATTGAATTTTCACCACGTATATTTATCGCTGCAGTTTCTCCTGGTTTAGCATTTCCAGAATTGATGGCTAAGCCAGAAACCTTGCCCTGTAGCTTGTCCACGATATTCGGAGAGTTGATCCGATCTAAGGACTTCGCTTCCACAGTAGCAACACTACCAGTAAGGTCGCTTTTCTTCTGTTTACCATAACCAACAACGACAACCTCTTCCAGCATGTCTTCGGATTTTTTCAGGGTTACTTCAGCGGCTTGAGAAGCTGGTAATTCCTGTGCAATAAATCCGATGGAATTAAAGACCAATGTGGCATTTTGTGATGTGACTGCCAGTGTAAATCTACCATCTTGTCCAGTCGTGGTGGCTGCTGTTTTGCCTTTCTCTGATACTGTAACTCCGCTGATAGGTTTTCCAGTTTCGTCCACTACTTTTCCCGAAATGGATTGTTGAGGGACAGCTTGGGCAATGGCAGTCTTAGGATTATTGGGACGCGCTGCTACATAAAAAGGCGTTGCTACTGAAAGAATTGTTAGGGGTGTCAGTAGAATGAGGTGACTCTTTTTGACCATAGTGTGTAATTTAGATTCGCTAGTTTTATTGGCGGCAAGTATAAAGAAATTAAGCGGAGCCGTTTCTTTGCATCTTTGAACAAACGATTGCACTAACTACGAAAACGTTATAGAAATTCATCTTTGTAATAAAAAAGGGAATAATGGATTTTTTGATCTTAACTAGAAGATTTGAGACTGAAAATTGCTTGCGGTAGAAGGGTAGTTGTGTTTTCAGGTTCTTGGAAAGTATTGCAGATTCGAGGCAGGCCTGCAGTCGCGTAAAAACCTCGGTATGCAGATGACCTTATTCATTTGAATTAAAATAGAACCTATAAAAACTCGTTTTTCTGGTCTTTTTTTAGTATTTTGGGGTAATCTGCATGTTCACATTCCCTACCGTCGCACGACGAGGATTCGTTTAAGATTGAATTTTTGGTTAAATTTGTTTTTGGTAAAATGGCATTGCGCTGTTATTATTGGTATTTATTTAAATAGAAGATTATGTCTATTGTAAGAGAGTCCGATCTGATAGGAATTGGAAAGAAATTTCAAATTGAAACCGATGCGGGTGACAATATGGTTGTTGTGATCCACGATGATGGTCGACGGGAACTGTATCGTTATGATGACGAAGAACATGAATCGCGTTGTGTGATGACACTCAATGATGATGAATCACGTCAGATAGCGGGTATTATAGGTGGTCTATCCTATAAGCCCAAGGCATTGGAAACAATTGAAGTGGCTTTGGATGACTTGCGTATCGAATGGTACAAGCTAGAGGGCAAATGGGAAGGAGCAGGAAAAACAATTGGTGAACTGGAGGTACGACAACGTACTGGAGCGTCCATTATTGCTGGAATTAGAGACGACGAAACGGTCATCAATCCCGGACCATCTTATCTGATTACTCCAGGAACGACCTTGGTTATTGCTGGAAAGAAAAACAATATCAAACTTTTAAAGGAAATTTTACTGTAATCTATGCTATCACACACCTTAATACTGGAAATTGGAATCGCTGTCGGACTTGTTGCTATTGTTGGATTGATTGCCAACAAGCTTAAGTTTTCCGTTATTCCTTTTTTCATTATTATAGGAATGGTTTTGGGTCAACACGCACCGCAGATTGGGTTGGTGGATCTGACATTTACCGAAAGCAAACCCTTTATAGATTTTATGGGCAGGCTAGGGGTATTATTTCTTCTGTTTTATTTGGGCCTGGAATTTTCAGTCAATCGGCTTATTAAATCTGGTAAAGCCATCGTAACTGGAGGAACAATCTATGTCCTGCTTAACTTTACCTCGGGATTGTTGATTGGCTGGTTGATGGATATGCCTTTTAAGGAGATGATGGTCCTTTGTGGGATCATGACGAGCTCTTCGACAGCAATTGTGGCGAAGGTCCTCACTGATCTTAAACGGACGGCAAATCCGGAGACAGAGGTTATTATGGGAATGATCATGTTTGATGATCTCTTTATTGCCATGCATATTTCCTTTCTTTCGGGATTGATATTGACAGGTAGTAGCTCATTTTGGACTGTTGCAGGGACTTCCCTATTGGCATTGGGCTTTATCTTAGCCTTTTTGGTTTTGGGACGCAAGTTGGTACCTGCAATAGACCGTTTGTTAAAGGAAAAAACTTCTGAACTATTTATACTGGTCATCTTTGCATTGCTTTTTATCGTTGCCGGATTTTCGGAGACCATACATGTTGCCGAGGCTATTGGTGCATTAATGGCAGGATTGGTACTGGCGGATTCGCAGTATATCAAAAAAATTGAAGCAATGGTGCTACCTTATAAAGACTTCTTTGGGGCGATGTTTTTCTTTAGCTTCGGACTATCCATAGATATCATGTCGCTGGGAGGAGCTGTATTTTGGGCATCGATAGCGGCCTTAGTAACTGTGATGGGTAATCTCGCCTCGGGTTATTTTGCCGCGAAATTTTCTGGGATGAAACCGAAAACATCTTTTGACATTGGTTTTACCCTGTCTGCACGGGGAGAATTTTCGATTATCATGGCCAATATCGGGAAAGCGGGGGCTTTGCTCCCTGTTATCCAATCATTTGTTGTGGTTTACGTTTTGATCCTTTCCATCGTGTCGCCACTCTTGACCAAAGAATCCCGCAATCTATGGAAATTACTATTTGGAAGTGATGCCAATACAGCCAAACCGCTGAAGAAATTGAGCGATCTGGAAAATAATAGTACAGGATAATTCTAATGCTATTTTTTTCGCACTGATCTCTAGTAAGCACGATATATCTAAAATAGCATCATCATAAGAATGCCTCCTAAATAGTCTTTTGGAGGCATTTCATATTTTCTAAAACAATGTCTACAGGAATCCAAGTTCAAGCTTTGCTTCTTCAGACATCATATCTTTGGTCCAAGGTGGATCAAAAGTTAATTCCACCAAGGCTTCTTTAATACCTTCTATTCCAGCAACTTTTTCCTGCACTTCATTCATGATTTCTCCTGCAACTGGACAGCCCGGAGCCGTTAGTGTCATGACAATTTTTGCTATGCCATCTTCCTTGGTAATAATTTCATAGACAAGTCCCAGATCGACAATATTTGCTGGTTTTAATTCAGGATCATAGATCGTTTCCAGTGTCGCTTGGATTTGAGGTGCCAAACCCAGTTTATCCATTACAATAATACTCATTTGTTTATGTTTTTATCTTCAATAGCGTTTTTATAGATCGCTAATAATTTACTCTCATTTATATCAGGAGTAAAATTACTAAAATAATAGGCCATAGAGGTCTTTCTTATCTCATCTTTTTCATCGGTTGGTTTGGCATTCCATTGCGTTAGGCAAGCTACAATTTCGTTTCTATTGTGTGGATCAAATGTCTGCCCGGTTTTATTCGGGATAATCATTTCAGGTAAAGGCCCAAGGTTTGAGCAGAGTACCGGAGTTCCCACGGAGTAGGCCTCGAGGATTGTGATTGGCATTCCCTCGAAACAGATGGAGGGGACGATAAGGGCTTGTGCTACGGCAACGAGTGGTAAAATCTCGGAACGGGGTTTAAATCCGAGGTAGTTGATGTTGGAATGATCTGCTATCCTTTTTTTGACCTCCTCCTCAAGAGGCCCTCCGCCAATAATGTGGAGCGCTAGATTCGTTCCTTTTACGGACTCAATCAGATTTAATATGCCTTTTTCGTCCGACAGTCTGCCAACATAAATAAAATATGGTTGCGGGTTTTCTGCCGATAAAGTTGAAGGGAAAACAAAATTGGCTTTTACTTCAAACTTTTCTGCAGGTACTCTTAACGTCGAGTCAACAAATATCGACTTTGCAAAGCTGCTTAGGTTAATATAACGATTGACCTTTTGCCATGTACCTATTTTGCGGTGAAACCAGTAGTTAAAGGCAAGTAGGAATGTTTTAATAACGGAATCATTAAATGCTTTTTCCTTAACTGCCGTCCAGGGAAATTCTTCTTTTAGCGAATCCAGAAACAGATGATTGTGATGATAGAGTGTTGCTGAAGGGCAAAGTAACCTAAAATTGTGCAGGGTCATCACTTGCGGAATACCTTGTTTGGCGATCGTACGTAGTAGAATTGGTCCAGCGGCATAATGTGTATTGTGGAGATGGACGACATCAGGTCTGAATTCCCGGATTGTTTTTTTTAATCTATTCGCAGCGAAAATATTCCAGATGGAACCTAAGGTCTGTAAGGCACCTCGCCAGCCTTTTTTATTTTGAAAGGTCAGGGTGTGTACCTGGTGATCTTGCGAGAGGAGTGACAATTCCTGTTGAAAGACAGTGTCTTCTCCACCTGCTGTTTGATAATATGTATGGATAATTAGGATGCGCATAACAAAAGACTTATACAAATGTACGATTTTGCCCCGAATGCTTTGGCGGCACAAAATTGCCATTTCTATATGATTATTGCTATATTCGCATGATTCGATCGTAAAGATATATGCAACACTTACAACAGCTCGTGATAGAGGCGATAGAGACAAGTCAATTTCCTGAAACTCCAACAAATTTATATGATCCCATACGGTATATATTGACTTTGGGCGGCAAGAGGGTTAGGCCAGTGCTAACATTGATGGCGGCCGAGTTATTCGGTATGCAAGAGATGGACGAAATTATTCCGGCAGCAAAGGCTGTAGAGTTTTTTCATAACTTTTCCTTGATACATGATGACCTGATGGATAAAGCTCCTTTACGAAGAGGAAAAACTACTGTCCATGAAAAATGGGATGCTAATATTGCCATTCTCTCTGGAGATGGATTATTGGTGAAGGCTTATGAGGAAATCTCCAAATGTAATCCGGTTTATTTGCCCGCAACTTTGCGGATTTTAAGTAAAGTAGCCATGGAGGTCTGTGAGGGCCAACAATTGGATATGGACTATGAAAGCCGTGCATCATTATCTATGCCCGAATATCTGGAAATGATTCGTTTGAAAACATCGGTACTATTGGGCGGAGCGTTACAATTGGGCGCCATTCTTTCCGGAGCGAACGAGCAACAACAACAATTGATCTACGATTTTGGGGAAAATGTTGGTTTGGCCTTCCAATTGCAAGATGACATATTGGATGCCTATGGTGATCCGGATACCTTCGGGAAAATCGTCGGTGGCGATATTATGATCAATAAGAAAACCTTTCTATTGGTTAAACTGATGGAAGTTATTGCCGAGGAGGATGTTCCTACGATGCAACACTTATTACATTCAACTGTGGAGTCCGTTCCGACAAAAGTTGAAGATATGCTGACCTTATATGATAAGTATCGGGTCCGGGAAGTAGCGGATGAATTAAAAGATATATACACGCAGCGCGCATTTGAAAAAATGGATGCGCTAGATGTACCAAATGAACGTAAAGAAGCGTTATTACTGTTAGCAAACAATCTTTTGGTAAGACAACAGTAGATAGAAATTCTATTAAAATTCGTATTTTGCCAATAAATGGCTATTTTGTACTAAATAATTAAATAAATTTTAGATAACGTTCATGGATCCTTTAAAAATCACGGTATTTCAAGCATATTTATTCTGGGAAAATATTGAAAAAAATCTGAATAATCTGGCATTGCGACTTTCATCTTTACGTGAGAAAACAGATTTGATTATCTTACCGGAGATGTTTAATACGGGATTCACGAATAACGTTGAGAAATGTGCCGAACCTGCCAATGGTCCTACCACAAGATGGCTGTTTGAAATGGCAAGTTCATTAAACTGTGTTGTTGCAGGTTCATTAATCATTGAAGAGGATGGGAAATACTACAACCGTTTTTTATGGATGTTTCCTGATGGCAAATATGTAAAATACGATAAGCGCCATCTTTTTGGCATGTCTAAGGAAAGCGAATATTTTGAACCTGGTAATGAACGTATCTTAGTGGATATCAAGGGTTGGAAAATTTGCCCTATGATCTGTTACGACCTCCGATTCCCGGTTTGGTCCAAGAATCAAAATGCGGCTTACGATATCTTGGTTTATACAGCAAGCTGGCCAGATAAACGTTCTGCACATTGGAGAGCACTAATCCCGGCACGTGCCATTGAAAACCAATCTTATGTCGTCGGTGTGAACCGCGTGGGACACGATGGTAACGATATCTATTACTCTGGAGGATCAATGTGTATATCACCATTAGGTGATGTCGTCTATTATAAGCCAGAAGATGAAGATCTATATACCTTTACATTAAATCCGAATGACCTCTTGGAAGCTCGGGAAAAATTCCCATTCTTAAGAGATTCAGATTCATTTACAATCGGATAATTCTTTCTTAAAATCGGATTAATCTTTCTTATAATTTAGGTATAAAGACAAGCAATTTATTTTGTTTGTCTCCTTTTTTATTCCTAAATTCAGTCTACTGTAAATCGTTTATGATGATTTATTAACATCTATTTATTGCATGTTGATAAAATTTGTTTGACACAACTGTAGAAAAACGTAATTTAGGCTAAATATTAGCCAAAATAAGTTTAGTTTTCTTTGTTTTGATTTGAGCATGATATTTATTAGCAACATAAGTTGCGTAAACAACCATAACCATTATTTATATGTTAGACCAAGATTTAGTATCGCAAGAGTATTTTTATAATTTCCTGACTGGAAAGTACTCAATAGCAGTGATGCGGAGGTTACAGCGTAATCTCAAGGAAGCGGGATTAAGTATTACTTCGGAGCAATGGAGCATTATGTACAATCTGTGGGTAGAGGAGGGACTGACCCAGCAGGAATTAGCTATCCGGACATTCCGGGATAAACCGAGTGTAACGCGCCTGATCAATAATCTGGAGCGACTTAATCTGGTGATCCGTGTCAATGACAAAAATGATAGACGATCTAATTTGATCTATTTAACCAAAATTGGCCGGAAGATGAAAGACGAGGGGATGAAGCAAGCTACGAATACGATCGAACAGGCTTTGGGTGGACTGACCGATGATCAGATTGCTCTATCTCATACGGCCTTACATCGTGTATTATTTAATCTGAAATAGTATTGAATAAATTACTGATCACATTGATTATGAAATTATCTAGGTCGAAAGACCAATAGGGGAAAGAAAAAAATAGGAAGCCCTCAGCGTTAACAACGACTGAGGGCTTCTTGTATATCGTATTTATCGAAAGGTTAGTCTTCGAAAAGTTTGCTTTCAAAATCCGTATGACTATTGACCAGTTTTCCTTCCGTACCAAAATAGATTTCTTGGAAACTTAAGGTCCGTATCGCATCTACTTTGCGGTAGAACTTATCTGCGGATACTTCGGATAAGGTTTTGAAACCACAGGCCTCCATAATCTCAACGGTAGCGCGCAATGTATTGCGATGGAATTGGGCTACGCGTACATACTTGTCATTAACATCCAGTCCTTTGTACAGGTGCGGTTGTTGCGTTGCAACACCTACTGGACAAACGTCTTCATTACATTTTAAGGCCTGAATACAACCTAAAGCGAACATCATTCCACGTGCACTATAGCAGGCGTCAGCACCTAATGCAATCACTTTTAGGATATCAAAACCTGTAACAATACGGCTTGATACAATCACTTTGATGTGTTTTTTCAAACCAAATGCGATCAACGTTTTGGTTACAAAAGCTAACGCATCGTAAAGCGGCATCCCCAGGTTGTCCGTAAATTCCAAGGGAGCAGCACCTGTACCACCTTCAGAACCATCGACCGAGATAAAATCTGGGAAGATCTGCGTATTCTGCATGGCATGACAGATGTCCATAAACTCGTGTTTGTCACCAATACATATTTTAAATCCGATTGGTTTTCCTCCAGATAATTCCCGCATGTGCTGGATGAAATGCATCATTTCTGTTGGTGAAGAGAATGCACTGTGTGCTGGAGGAGACATGACGTCCGTACCAGGGATAACGTGGCGTATTGCTGCAACCTCAGGTGTATTTTTTGCGGCTGGTAAAATACCTCCGTGACCAGGTTTCGCACCCTGTGAGAGCTTGAGCTCAATCATTTTGACATTTTCACGGTTTGATTTCTCCCGAAATAGCTCAGCATCAAACTTACCTTCTGAATTACGACAGCCGAAATAACCTGTACCAACCTGCCAGATCAGATCACCACCGTTATTGTGATAGTCACTGATACCACCTTCTCCGGTGTTGTGCGCGAAATTTTGTAAGGCGGCACCTTTGTTTAATGCAGTAATAGCCGTTTTACTCAAAGCACCATAACTCATCGCTGAGATATTGAAAACGCTTAAGCTATAAGGCTTTTTACAGGATTCATTTCCAACAGTCGTACGTAAATCGTGATTTTCGATATGACAAGGGAAAACGGAATGTGCAGCCCATTCGTTACCGACTGCCTGTGGATCAGTCTGCATACCAAATGCGACGGTCTCACGTTGATTTTTTGCCCGTTGATAGACAATGGAACGCTGTCTTCTGTTGAATGGACGACCATCCATATCCGATTCCCAAAAGTACTGTCTCAATTCAGGGCGGATCGATTCGAAGATATAACGAAAGTATCCAACAAGAGGGTAGTTTCGCAAAATCGCATGTTTGGTTTGGAAACTATGGTATAGGGCGATCAATAATAATGGGAATGGAAAGATCAACAACCAAAACCAGCTTGATGTAAATATAAAGCCAAATGATACAATGATTAAATTAATCACAACCATTATTGAAATAATGAGTTTTCTAACTTCCATAGAAAATACGATTGTTTAGTTTTAATTCGCTATTTTAATGTTTAGTCCAATTGAATATATTACTGCTCAATTAGCATTCCAAAATGCGCTTTTGGACACAGCAAATGTACTAAAGTTCCCCAAGTAAATGGATATAATTACTATGCTAGAATAAGTTTTGACAAGTTTATAACTGTTTCTAATAAACTATTTTCTTTTAGTAATCTGTTGCGATAAAAGTTGATAGATTTGCTGTAAATCCGGTTTATTACTAATAAATTTCAAATGTTTTTGCTGTGTCACTTCATCGCCTCGGATTGCAGGACCTGTCTGAACTGTTATTGGAACATGATTTTGTACTTTTTCTGCCGTTTCTAAAATGATCGGTCTGACCAGGTCAAAGGAAATATTATGCTCTTCCAATAGCTCATAGGCAAACTGATAAAGGATATTCGAGAAGTTATTGACCATGACCGAAGACAGATGGATTGCTAGCCGTTGCTTTGAATTGCAATAGATACTACGAGTTGAAAAGGTACGTGCAAGCTGGAGTAAAATCTCCGTATTGCCTTCATTATTGCCTTCAACACAAAATGGAATCACCGAAAAATCAATAGTTTTATTTTTGGATAGCGATTGTGGTGGATAGATAACACCAGCATTCTTAAATCGCTCCAGGATATTTAGATCCGTTGCTCCTGAACAATGTACTACAATCCCGTTGATGTCTTGTGGCATCGTTTCTGCAAGGGCAGGAATAGCCTGGTCTGACACAGCGATAAGATAAAGATCTGCATCACGCTGCAGTTGGCTGAGCTGATCTGTGCTGGGACAATGAAGCGCAAAGGCCAATGCATCCGCATTGGCCTTTGTTTTACTATAGATCTGAACGATCCTGTGTCCTAGCGCTTGAAACGCTTGTCCAAAATGTGTTGCGGCATTTCCGCTCCCTAAAATGGCAATGTTCATTATTTCGCTAATTTTCGTTTCTCTTCCTTATTTCTTCTGACAATGGACATGATAAAACCGATGGTCATGATAATCGTTCCACACCAAAAGAAGTTGATGTATGGAAATTTGATTGCCTTGAAGACTACCCATTTTTTCTCAGGTAACGGCTTTTGATAGACCATAATTTCCAATTTATCTTTGTCCGGCTTGATACCTGTAAACCTAAATTTAAGGCCTTGATCAGTGACATCTTTATTAAAATCATAGATTCCACCATCCTTAATCAAGTAAATGGGCTGTACGTCGTATTGTTTATTATCCGCCGCAACCACTTTTATTTTTAATCCGACCATGACGTCGTTAGGACCTTTTGGGATTTTCTCCAATTGAGCCTCTTTATTGAGCCCTTCAATCACATAATACCCATTGCGGTAACGTAAGGTGTCACCGATATTGACTTGATAGGTCGCAGGTTCTTCGTAATCCTCAAAGCCTGTTTTCTCTTCGTTCGCTGTTTTCGAGTGTTGTGCCTGACTCTCCGCTGCCGCAGCAGTAATCAACGTATATACGTCATGCGTGATGTAATGTTTGGTTGCTGGAGTACCTATCAAACCACCCATTTTGGCATTGTTTTGTGCGAAAGGTTGTAGTACAAATTGTTCTTTTACTTTACCTGTTTCCTCATCAACGCGTTCGTATTTGATTTTGTAATAGGTATTTGGCGCAGCAATGCTATCACCGATATAGGTGATTTTATATTCGCCCATTTGTACAGGTTCTCCTTCGGTTAAGAATAGGTTCTCTCCCGGCTTTTCGACTTTGTCAAAGCCAGATACAGCGATATAGCCCGTATTGTTGACAGAGATAACCTCGTTTGTTGCTGCGGCAACCATAGCTCCGATAAGTAATAGTCCAAAACCGATATGAGCGACGGAAGAACCCGCCAATTTCCATTTACCTTTGACTGCATCACCCAATACCCGGATATTCGCCAGAATACAGAAGATGCTGGCAAAGGTGATCAGGATATAGATCAGGTTGGTATATGTTTTGGTAAAATATGAAATAATTGCTGTCAGGATAATGGCTACAGCGAGAGATGCTACAGTAGAAGCCAAAAATTTACGGCTATCGCTGCGTTTGTATTTTAAAAACTGGGTAAAGCCAGTCATGATCATGACAATAACGGCGAATCCGGATTGCCATTTATTATAATGTTGGATTGGATCTAAAGGAGGTGCGACCTTGGTGCCGAATATTTTGTTAAATACCGGAATAGAAGTGGAGGCGATGATCTGTGCACAGGCAACAGTCAGGACCAAAGCACCAATAAACATCCAGAACTCTCTCGAATAAATCTCTTCGTCTTTTTCGGTA
The DNA here is from genome assembly GCF_039536865.1 of Sphingobacterium ginsenosidimutans. NCBI lineage: Bacteria > Pseudomonadati > Bacteroidota > Sphingobacteriia > Sphingobacteriales > Sphingobacteriaceae > Sphingobacterium > Sphingobacterium ginsenosidimutans. Next base: position 118,849 of record NZ_BAAAZK010000008.1, on the reverse strand, counting down.
ATCGGCATCTCTTTCTTCTTAATGACAAGAAAGACGACCATAATTACTAAAAATGCTACATTGAACAAAATCAACTGCCCACTCATACCTAAATCGGTGAACGAGTGCACCGAAGTCTCACCTAGGACGCCACTACGTGTTAGGTAGGAGGCATAGATCACCAGTACAAAGCTGATCATAGCCAGGAATGTCGCGGTGAAATAAGAATGTCCCGAGTTTTTATAGGCGATCATCACGTGAACTGCGGCGATCAAGGTAAACCAAGGAATAATAGACGCATTTTCCACAGGATCCCAGGCCCAGAAGCCTCCAAAGTTAAGTGCTTCGTATGCCCAAAATGAACCCATAATAATCCCAGCTCCAAGAATCATAACAGCAAATAGCGCCCACGGAAGTGCGGCACTGATCCATTCCTTGTAGCGTTTGGTCCATAGCGCTCCAGTCGCATAAGCAAAAGGAACAATCATGGAAGCAAAACCAAGGAATAGGGTCGGTGGGTGAATCACCATCCAATAATTTTGTAAAAGTGGATTTAAGCCGTTACCGTCTTTAATTAGGGACAAATAGTTTGCTTGCTTTAGTATAGGGAAATCCATCGCATCACGTAAGAGGATGAATGGGGAGCTTCCAATACGTAATCCCAGTAATTCAACCCCTATGATCATCGAGGCTAAAAAAGCTTGACAGAGCATCACAAAAGTCATGACGGAAGTTTCCCAGCTCTTGGCTTTAAAGAGCAATATGGCCCCTAATACGGTCTGCCAGAACATCCAGAGCCAGAAACTACCCTCTTGTCCTTCCCAAAAACTGGAAATGATATAATAGGTAGGTAAGTCTCTCGAAGAGTGTGCAAACGCGTAATTATATTCAAAAAAGTGGTTGTAAATAATATAAAATAAAGTTGCGCCGACTGCTACGACGGAGACTGCATTCACCCAGAATCCAATGCGGGCGATCTTTTTCCATGAAGTCTCTTCAGGGTTTTTAGTCGCGAAAAAATAAGCGATACAAGATAAAAGTGCGGCACCAAAGGAAAGAACAATAAAGAATTGTCCGATCTGCCCAGGTAGCAGGTGCTCACCAACGTAATTAACGTCCATTGAAAAATTGATTTTACAAATTAATTATTGAAAGCTGTGGCATTGATTTCCGTCACGACCGATTTATCGTTGTATTTCGATGGACATTTCATCAATATTTTACTCGCTCTAAACACATTCCCGTCCATTTTGCCCGTCAATACAATTTGTTCTGAACGCTCAATGTCCTGAGGTTTTGCACCTCTGAATACAACTTCACATTCTGTACCTTCATTGTCATACATGAAAAAGCTGAATTTGTTGGCATCTGTTTTCGGGTCATAATGAAGTACCTTGTCTTTGTTGAGCTGGCCGACCACATATAGTTCTGTTTTCTTTTCTTTTGCCTCGGTAAATGTCGAGTAGGTACTTGAATCCGTATAGATGACAAGTATCATGGCAATAGCCACTGCAATAATAGCGATTAGAATGATGGAACTTTTTTTCATCCGTTTAATTTGTTTTTTGTTTGCGATGAAGCTATCAGATTTACTCATTCCACGATGTGATTGAATAAATCATGATGGTTTCATTAGTATTATTTGTTTTTATCGGTAATGAAGCTGTCAAGAGCAATTGTTCGAACGCTGATCTGAACTAACTAAAACTGATGACGGTTTCATTCGTATGATTTGTTTATGCTATTGTGCCAACCTTCGGAGATTTTCATGTTCCCAGTAAAAGCTTGTGTATCGATCGCAATGAATCCCTTATAATCATTGATTCTGACAAAAGCTGACACTTAATCGAATGCAAAATTACAAATAGATTTGCGAAGAAAGGAATAATGCAACTTTTCGACATTATTTATATTTGTTCTAAATAGGTTGTTGTCCCTGAAAAAATGAGGTATATTTGGATGCTTTTGAATAATTTAAGTTGAGATTTAATATTTTGTTGCAGTTTATATCGCATGAATTTTACAATTGCCTGTTAATATGAGTGTTGCTTTGCGGTCTTTACTGCTCTTATATGGAGTTATATTTCCATTTTTTTTGGTTTTTGGGCAGGTGAGGTTGCGCAATCAAGAGGTTTCTCTTCAAAATGACAATGATGTCTATCTATTGATTGGCCAGGACCGATATTATACCAACGGTATCAATGTCAATTACCGTATTGCACTACCACCAAGAGGGGCTTCAGAGATTTCGAATACCGTATTGGACTTTGAAGTCGGACAGCGCATCTACAATGGTATTAGTATTATAGATTATCGTAGACAGAATAAGAAATATGACAGACCATTTGCAGGATACCTTTATTTGAGCGCCTCAGGGACTCGTTTTTTGAAAGCCGATCAAGTGATTGAACTTAAAGTCGAATTGGGACAGATCGGTTCCCGATCTTATGGTGAAGGTGCACAAAAGTTTATCCACCATCTTTTTGGAATGTATGAAGCTACGGGCTGGGATACCGCATTGCGCAATGCCTTTGGTGTAGATCTGCAGGCGAAATATTTGAAAGGAATTTATCGGGATCAAGCAGGAGCATTTGATCTCGGGATAATGGGTAGAGGTGCTCTGGGGATGAACAATACAAATATGGAGGTCGGAATTCCTATCCGTGCAGGTAAACTTAAATCGTACCATGCATCGACCTTTACACATGGGCATTTGACAAAGGCTAGAGGTAATGACGACAAAGAATGGTACTTTGTTTATCAACCTAGTTTGGCCCGGATCTTTTATAATTCAACGATACAAGGAGGGCTGGGGCAAGATGATCCTATAGGCGAATTATACCAGATTGAACCTTGGATGCTAAGCCACCGAATAGGGTTCAGTTGGTCCAATCACAAGGTCAATTATGGTATTAATTATATTTTCAATTCCAAGGAACTAAAGTCGGTGTTTCACCGGCATCAATATGGACAGCTATTCTTTGCCTATCGGTTTTAACCACTGCTAACTGTTTTTTCAGCGACCGTGTCGGAGAGCCTCTGTCCGATTAGCCTGGTGGTCAACATGGCTGCAACGGTATCGCCAGTGGCATTGAGCATGGTGGCTAGTGGATCTACCAATGTCGCAATAATCATAATGGAGGGAATGACTTCTGTGGGCATCTGATAAACTGATATGATCAGCATTTCGCCGATATATCCCCCATTAGGAATTCCGCCGGCCACGATGCTGACCAATAAGGTGATCCCTACAGCCATGATCAGGTTGGTTGGATCAAAAAAATCCTTTCCACTCAACAGTAAAGCGATATAAATTTTAAAAATACAAGCAATGGCTGAGCCATGTTTATGCAGCGTTGTGCCCAAAGGGATGACCACGCTTGCAACAGTATCGGGTATGCCGATTTGTTTTGCAGCCAGTAAGTTGGCCGGCATGGTGGCGAGGCTGCTGCAGCTACTCAGTGCTGTCAGCGAGGGGAGGATATTGTTTTGCCAGTAGCGTTTGACTCCTTTGATGCCGAATGCAAGAAACGCAAATAAACTAAATATTGTAAAGAAATAGAATAGACCAAAAATATAGTACAGACCAATGGGTTTGGCATAGAAACCGAAGAGCTGTGGGCCAAGTGTTCCAACCTGATAGGCAAAATAGGCTCCCAGTCCGATGGGGGCCAGCTTCATGACCATGACCAATAAATTGCCCATGACAGCATTGCCGGAGTTGATAAATTTTCGGAACATATCCGCTGCGGATCCCGATTTACGTGTCGCAATCCCCACTAAAAATGAAAATATAACAAAGGCCAGCATATTTTGCCGGGACAATAGACTGGAAAATTCACTTACAGTCAGGAACCGGACCATTTTTTCGCCCCAGGAGTCCTGTGTGGCGGTGTCAATGATTTCCTTCGCTTGTTCGATAGGGAGATCGGAACTGACAGGAAATAGGTAAAGGAAAATAACACTTGTTACACCTGCAACCACAATGCCGATTACAAATACGAGTGACATCATGCCGATAATACGGCCCAATACGCTGTCACCTTCGATATTGGCTACAGATGAAGCTATGGCAAAAAAGACCAGCGGTATGACGCTGACAAAGAGCAGATTTAGGAAGATATCCCCAATTGGCTTCAGATTATTCACAAAATGTGGAAAAAAGACCCCAATTAAACTTCCGATACCGATGCCAAGAAGTAGGAGCAGGATGCTGCCATAGTTCTGTATAAAAGTTTTTGTAGAGTATTCCATTAGGTTCTGTGATTGTTTAGCGTTTATGACGCTAAAATAATCTTTTTATCTATTATTTCTATCCATTTAAATGAATTATAAGTGTTAGTCGTATTGGCATAAATGAACTCGTTTACGCTGTTAATGGGTATTTTAGGGTATTCGTGAACTCAATTCGTTCGGTTCCCTCAGTTTGAGTTAAATCGCGATAGTTTCACTTCATAATGCCTGGATAAAGATTAATTGGGATTTATTTGAGCCAGCTTTTTATCTTTGGGCGGATATACCTACAGAAGACCATCACTATTGCTGTGGAACCTGGAAATGTGAACACGGCCTACTTTACGGGCTTACACTGTTGTTGTGGTGGTCTGCTGCACCGCTTGTTAGATCGGGTGATGTGTAGGGGATATTTACTTTATCAAAAATATAATGACGAAAATGGATTTTGTAACAACCGCAGATGGTTCCAAAACATTGTACAATGCGGAGATAGGTGAATGTTACCATTCTAAGCATGGTGCTGTTCAGGAAAGTAAACACGTATTTATCAAAACTGGTTTGGATCATTTCGTACAACAAACGGGGGCTTCAAAGGTTGCTATTTTGGAAGTGGGATTTGGTACCGGACTGAACTTTCTGCAAACAGCTGAACACATTGGGGACAAGTCGTATCAGGTAGACTATGTCGGAATTGAAGGTTTTCCATTACCACTGGTGACCATCGCTGAGACAGGGTATAATGAGAACGTAGCTGCACCTGTCTGGTCGGCTTATCTGGATAACTATGAAGCCGCGTTGCTGCAGCAGGTGCAAATTCACGAGCGGTTACAACTCAGCATTGCCCATACGTTATTGATGGATTTCCAATCCGAAAAAAGATTTGATGTGGTGTATTTTGATGCTTTTGCAGCCATACATCAGCCCGAAATGTGGAGCGATGTGGCATTGGCGCATGTCGCGCAATTCGTTAAACCAGGTGGTGTTTTTGTTACTTATGCCATTACAGGTAATCTCAAACGCAGTATGAAATCTTTGGGCTTTTCCATTGAAAAGGCTCCGGGTGCACCTGGAAAAAGAGAAATGTTGCGGGCTACAAAACTTTAAACGGCCTATTGTTCTATTTTAAATTATTGTTAACTGTTTGATAATCTAAAAAGTGTTTTCTAATTTAGCCTTGATATTAAGGCTAACCTAATAGTTCACTTTCCACTACCTCATGACAGATTCACAGTTGATAGACAGTTTGAAGGAAGACAACCAGACAGGGTTTGTGGCTATTTATCATAAGCATTATAAACAGCTGCTTTTCTTTGTTTTGCGTTACCTGAAAGAGGTCGATGTCGCTGAAGAGATCGTAGCGGATGTTTTTGTCAAGGTATGGTCCCGCCGATCCGATTTTCATTCCATGGAAAGTCTGAGGGCTTTTATTTATATTACGGCAAAACACGCCAGTCTCAACGCTATTCGGGACAAACGTACAAAGGGTATTCAGGAACCTTTATCCAATTATGAGGATCTACTTACGGATGATCGCGATGCTTTTTCAAAGATGATTCATGCAGAGCTGGTACATGCCATCTTTAATGAAGTTGAAAAATTGCCGGAAAAGCAAAAAGAAGTCTTTAACCTAACTTATCTGGAGGACAAGACTGTAGAAGAAATTGCAGACCAGCTGCAGATGAGTCCAGCCGCTGTATACACGAACCGCTCCCGCGCAGTGAGTACGATTAGAGGGCTTTTGGGGGCAAAGGATGCTTTAACACTTATTGCATTCCTATCCTTTGTCAGTAAGTAACAGACAGCAAGTAGAAACCCGGAAATCAAAGTTTAACAGAATCTATTGCTTATGCAATATAGGGTTTAATGTCTTTTTTTTTTTTTTTTGAAAATATTTATCTGATACACAGTATTTTAATTCTTTTTATGTTTTTTTCTGTAAGATAATCTTATGCTTCGTGTTTCTATCGTCAACAAGGAAATGAAAAGAACATCATGTATACGATAGATCATATTATTCAATTACTTCAAGCTTACCTAAAAGGGGAGATTCTCCCTAATGAGCATGCCGAATTAGGCATGCTGCTTGAAAAATATCCGGAATTACAGGACTTGGCTAAGAAATTGGAAGATCCGGCAAATTTGCGCGAGGAATTACAGGCTTATGAAGAGTTTTCAACGTCAGATCCGGCGCAAGAACAAAGGATTCTGTCGAATATTATGGATAAAATCGAGGCCCAGGTAGATCAACAGCCCAAACGCCGATGGATGCAGTATGGTTGGTACGCTGCCGCGGCTTGTTTTATTGCTGTTGTTGGCCTGGGAATATGGCAAATAAATAAACGAGATGGGATAGATACGTCGGATCCAGCTACTCCTGTTGATGCGGTTAAATTAGCAGAAAATCTTCTTCCCGGTGGAAATAGAGCCACCCTTCAGCTTGCGGATGGTACCGGTATCGGACTTGATCAACAGCAGGTGGGGATTGTGATGGGCGATGAGATTACCTATACAGATGGTTCAGTTGCCCTGGCGACTGCAAAAGATGAAAAACGCATGATGATCTTGTCAACTCCCCGTGGTGGACAATATCAGATCGCCCTTGCAGATGGGACCAAGGTTTGGCTCAATGCTGATACACGCCTGCACTACCCCAATAAATTTACGGATAAACAACGTGTGGTCGAACTGGATGGGGAAGCTTATTTTGAAGTAGCCAAAGCGGCTGGAAAGCCATTCATCGTTGTTACGGCAAAGGAAAAAGTGGAAGTATTGGGAACTCATTTCAATGTCTATTCTTTTCCAAAAGAGAAGGAGTCTAAAGTTTCTCTGCTGGAGGGTAAAGTAAAAGTCTCCGTTCCTGCAGGAAAGACAAGGCTACTTCAGCCAGGGGAACAAGCTTCGGTACAAGGAGAAGAGCTCTCTGTACAACAGGTACCTGTGGATGAAAGTATTGCCTGGAAGAATGACGAATTTATGTTCAACAACGAGCCTTTGGGAACAGCACTGGCTCAGGTAGCACGCTGGTACGATATTGATATTGAGATTGACCCAAGTGTAGCCAAGATGAAACTATGGGGATCAGTTTCACGACTTGATAATTTTGATAAAGTGTTAAAAATCATAAAGATGACCGATGATAAAATTAAGGTTCAAATCGAAGGAAGGAGGGTCCGATTGATGAAATAAGAACCAAAAATTACCTATATCCTATTTCGTCTATCAAAAAGCTGAGGAAGGTGGTACTTCCCCAGCACATTTTGGTCCGAAATTTTATGAAACGCGCTTAACTGTTTATTAAACTAACAAACCAATCAAATGTAATGAAAAAGTATAAATACCTCATTATTATGAAAATGATTATTATGCTTCTTTTATTTACACTGGGACAGCTCCATGCCGGAAGTTTTGCCCAGACAGTAAATATTAAAAAGAAGAATAGTTCGATCGTCAACGTATTTCGTGAAATCAAAAAACAGACCGGATATACTGTTCTGTGCAAATCAGAAATCGTAAATAATACACCTGCTATTACGGTTGATTTCAATAACGTTCCTTTGGATCGTGCGTTGACAGAGCTCCTTACTCCACATGGTTTAACCTATTTTAAGGAGGGAAAATCAATCGTTGTTAAGGCTGGAAAGACTGATTTGGCGATTGATCGCTCGCATAGCACGGCGAAAGACAACATGCTTGAGCTGCAAAAGAATATTCATGGTCAGGTCACCGATCAGCAAGGTAAGGTCCTTTCAGGTGTAAGTGTTACCGTAAAGGGTACAAAAGCGACTGTCGGTACCGATCAAAACGGAAATTATTCGATTGCTGCCAACAGCGGGGCGACGCTAGTTTTCAGTTTTTTAGGCTACGATCGCAAGGAGGTTGAAGTGAGCGGGGAAACGCTCAACGTGAGCCTGCAGTTTAGCCAATCCAATCTGGAGGAAGTAGTTGTCACGGGCTATGGAACTTTTAAGAAGGCAGATTATACGGGATCGGCTTCGACGATTCGGACCGATCGCATGGCAGATGTTCCGGCAGTAAACTTCTCAACCATGTTACAGGGCAATGCACCCGGTGTTCAGGTGAACTCCTTATCGGGACAACCCGGAGGAGCGACCGATATCCGTATTCGTGGTATGGGATCCATTAACGCCTCAAACAAACCTTTGTTTGTCATTGATGGCGTACCCGTAATGTCCGAAAATATTGCTTCAAGTGAGTCGAATAATGCTGGATTGGATGTCATGTCGACCATAAATAGCTCCGATATCGAGCAAATTACTGTTATTAAAGATGCTGCTGCAGCTTCCCTTTACGGTTCACGTGCGGCGGGCGGTGTGATCTTAATTACCACCAAATCCGGTAAAGCAGGTAAACCCGTGTTTTCAGTGAAGGGAGATTATGGGCTATCCAGTCAGGCAACAGATTTTCGCGAAGTGATGGATGGGCCACAACGACGTGAGATGCTTTTGGAAGGCTTGCGCAATAGAGCTCGCTATTTAGATAAGTTAACGGATGAGACCCAGATTGAAGATTATGCGCAGGCGAATATTGATAAATATGCACCTATTCCGACAAGCGGCTGGGCAGATTGGAAAAAAGAACTGTTTCGTCGCAACTCGCCTTTCAGAAATGCAGATATATCTGCTTCGGGTGGAGATAGCAAGCTTTCCTATTATACATCCATGGGGTATACCAATCAGACGGGATTATCCTATCAGTCGGGCTTCGAACGTCTCACTGGAAGACTGAACGTCAAGTACAAAATGAGTGAAAAGATGGAGTTGGGGGCCAATATTTTGTATTCCAATATTACACAGGATGTCAATTCCGAAGGGGGAGGCTATACCTCGCCAATCTATTCTTCGCGTCATAAGATTACAGCATCAGAGCCGGTTTATAACGAAGATGGATCTTTCTTCCTGGATTTCTTTTCTAATGGCCCACGTAATCCCAAGGCTTCTTCCTTGTACAATTTCCGACGGGAAAAAGGTGACCGCTCATTCAATACGGTTTTTGCCAACTATAAATTTATTGATGGGCTAGTTTTTAATACAACTTTTAGCTTAGATCATACAACAACGCGTTACAACTCTTGGTCGGATCCTCGCACCTCGGATGGCGAAAAGACGAATGGTTCCTTGACCACAAGTTTTTCGGACTATAAACAAATGGTATGGCGCAATAGTCTAACCTACACCAAAACATTGGCGGAGAAGCATCATCTGGATATATTGGGCGGTTATGAGGTAAATACCTATCGTCGGGAAGGAATTAATGGTGCTAAGGACAATTTTCCAACCGTGGATAAAACAGTGTTGTCCAACGGTTCGGTTTTGACAAATGCGTCTGGATCTAATATGGAGTGGCGTTTGCTGTCTTACCTGTCACGTGCGAATTATAATTATGATGACAAGTACTTTTTAGGAGGTAGTATCCGTATGGATGGTAGCTCACGTATCCACCGCAGCAACCGTTGGGGGACATTTTGGTCATTGTCGGGAGCTTGGAAGTTTACAAAAGAAGACTTTATGGCATCTTTAAATGATGTGATCAGTGACGGTAAAATCCGTGTTTCTTATGGTACCAATGGAACCTTGCCATCCGAATTTTATACCTATATGGATTTGACAGGCTTTGGTTTTCCGTACAGGAACAATCCTGGTATGCGGGAGATCCAGATTGGAAATCCGGGTCTGAAATGGGAAAAACAGAATAACCTCAATATAGGATTGGATTTACGTTTGTTTGAAAGACTGGGGCTTACCTTTGAATGGTACCAACGTCAGTCATCGGATTTGTTGAACGATGTTCCTACATCTTATACAACGGGATTCTCATCCTATCTGAGCAATATTGGAACGATTCGCAATTCGGGTATTGAGCTCGACCTGAATGCAGATATTCTGCGAAATGGGGCATTTAAATGGACGTCGAGTTTAAACTTTGGAATGAACCGTAATAAAACGATTGCCTTATCTGATGGTAGTTCGGAACTGCGGGATGGAACACAGATTCACCGCATTGGACAACCATGGTATAGCTATTATTTAATCGAATTTGCAGGGATCAATAAGGAAACAGGTGTGCCACAATATTATATCAATGATCCCGCGAATCCAGGTTCCAGAGAAACCACCGAAGATTATACTGCTGCAACGCGGATATTGTATAAGAGTGCGGATCCCAAGTTGGTGGGTGGTTTTACGAATACATTCCGTTATAAATTTTTGGATCTGAATTTCACTTGGACTTATTCATTGGGTGGAAATTCCTATGACAGTGGTGCGCAGAAAACGGAGTTGGGTGGTAAAACGGGTTATGACAATATTCCAAAATATTACGAGCGGAGATGGCAAAAACCGGGTGATGAAACCGATATCGAGATGTTTATGGTCGGAAATAAATATGACATGAGCAGCGTGGCCAATACACGTCGTGTGCATTCTACGGACCATATCCGTTTGAAAAATCTGACTTTCGGGGTTTCTATTCCGCAGCATATCTCCCGTAGACTAAAAGTGAGTAATATTCGGGCTTTCTGTTCCGGTATGAACTTACTGACCTTTGCGGCTTATAAAAACTACGACCCCGAAGTACCTGTAAATGGAGTGGTATATTTCGAATCCCCTAAATTGAAGACTGTAACCTTCGGTTTGGATGTTAAATTTTAAGGAGTAAGCACTGATTCGTTCATGATTATAATTTCATTTTTCAGAAGAAAGGAATTTTAAAATATGATCATGGTAATCACCCCATCGGTATGATGGGAAAAAATAAAATAGAGATGAAGAATATAGTATCAATAGCGTTATTGTCCTGTGCATTGCTGACAGGCTGTGGCAACAAATGGCTGGAGACAGCACAGCCAAGCACCTCAACCGAAAGTTCGGAGGCCATTAAATCGGCAAATGAGGCGAGTTACGCATTAAATGGTATTTACGATATTATGCGTGGCTATGAATATTATGGTGCGCGCATGACGTACTACGCTGATGTCACTGGCGAGGATATGCTCGCCAATGGTGACACAAAGCGTGCTGCAGGTTATTATCTTTTTGACTTTAATAAGGATAATACACCATCCTCACTTTGGTATCAACCTTACCGTGTGATCCGTAATGCCAACGGAGTATTGGCCTATGTAAATGGTGTGTCTGCCGACCAAATGACCGATGTGCTCAAGGACATCAAGGGACAGGCATTAACCATGCGTGCAATGGCCCATTTTGACTTGGTCAAAGTATTTGGAGCGCCATATGCCGTAAATCAAGGCGCTTCTTTAGGGGTGCCTATTGAGACGGAGAAGCATGTGTCTACAAGCAAACCGGCTCGAAATACCGTTAAAGAGGTATATGCCCAGATTATCACCGATCTTGAAGGTGCTGACAGCTTGTTGAGTACGGCAAGAAATGATGGTAAGTTGAATAGATTTGCTGCAGAGCAAGTATTGGCACGTGCCTACCTGTATACAGGAGAAAATGCGAAAGCCTTTGCTATGGCAGCCACATTGATTAAAAATGCTGAAGCTGCGGCAAGTTCAAAAAAAGGGCAGTACCAATTGTGGAAAAATGAGGAATATGCGACGGTGTGGTCGAAGGACTTTACAAGCGAAATATTGTTTCAGTTGTCTAATACCAAAGTGGAGGCCAGTGACTCAAAAGAGGGGATTGGAAACCTGTTATGGCGCTTGGGCTACAATGACATTATTCTTTCAGATGATTATTTGAATTTGCTGAAAGATGATCCGAATGATGTGCGTCAGAAAGTGATTACCAAATATACCAGCAAGCAGGTCGATTATTACTATTTGAATAAATATCCGGGCAACACGGCGGAGAATGAAAATCCTGAATTTGCTGATATTCCGGTTCTTCGGCTATCGGAAGCATATCTGATTGCGGCTGAGGCAGCGGTGAAATTGGGTGATAATAGCAATGCACTTAATTATTTAAATGCCATTGTCAAGCGCGCCAATCCGGCCAAGTCGGTAAGTGGAACGGTAGACCTGAACCGTGTGATGGAAGAACGTCGTCGTGAGCTCGTTGGTGAAGGTCATCGTTTATTTGATGCAATGCGTAATAACCTACGGATAGAACGTAAAGGTAAGGCGCACGTTTCGCCCTTATTGCGACCTGAGACAAAGTCATTTGACCGAACATACTTCAAAACGCAGATGGCTATTCCGAGAAGGGAAATAGACGTAAATCCAAATATTGTTCAAAATACCGGCTATTAAAATACGTCACGATGCAAAACAATCGGAAATATAATCTTAAACACCTATGTACTGATCCAGTTTGGATCAGTACAGGGTACTTTTTACTTTTTATATTGTTTGGTTTTCAGCAGTTGCATGCACAGACTCAACAGCAGTTGGGGCAACATGATGGCCCTTATTTCTTCTACGAAGCGGGGAATACCAAATCTGTACGCGTAGTTGATGGAAAGATACAAGTCGATAATTCACTTAAAGAACCTTTCTCGGTGTCCACCGAAGATGGTCAGTATCACTTTGAGGTTTCGCGCCATCCTATAACAGTTCCCAAAGAGGTTTATCGTCCTAGCGACAAGATCATGGTACTTTCCGATCCGCATGGTGACTTTGCCTCTTTTTATGCTATTTTAAAGGCGCAAAAGGTGGTTAATGCGAACTATGGGTGGACTTTTGGAAATAATCAGCTAGTCGTTATAGGAGATGTGTTTGATCGGGGAAAAGATGTCCTGCCTATTTTTTGGCTGATCTATAAATTGGAACATGAAGCTGTTAAGGCTGGTGGACAGGTTCATTTTTTGCTGGGCAATCATGAGGAAATGTTGATGCGTGGGAATTATAAATATACGCAGGATAAATATAAGGTGTTAGCGGATTCCATTGGTAGAAGCTACCGTGATTTTTGGTCATCAGAGACGGAATTGGGACGATGGCTGCAGAGCAAGAATACGATGGAGAAAATAGGTGATTATCTTTTTGTCCATGCGGGGCTGAGTACGGCAATGTTGGATCCAAAATGGACTATTCCTGCAGTCAATGATTCTGTTCGCCGTTATCTGTTCCACACGAAAGAAGAGCGGCAGCAGTCGGAGGCGGCATCATTTCTTTTTGGTAGCGAAGGTCCATTATGGTACCGTGGTATGGTGGTAAAGGAGGAAAAATACCATCCGTTGGGTGAAGAGGATTTGAATAACATGATGAAAATATATGGTGCTAAGCAGATTTTTGTAGGGCATACCATTTTCCCTGATGTAAGTAGTTTTTATGAAGGGAAAGTGTACGGTGTGAACGTCAGTAACGAATCCAACCGACTGAAAGGACGTAGCCGAGGGCTGCTCATTGAGGGCGGTAAAATTAAGGTAATCTACGATGATATTACCAAGAATAAAGTAATAAATTAGATCGCTTAGGCATCGCAGTAATGATAAAAGGCCGGAATTTAATAATTCTGGCCTTTTTTGGGTTATTAGTTATGTGCATCTGCGTTCTTTACCATGAATAATTAAAGAAATTCGAAAACTGTTGATGTTTATTATATTCCCATTAGGTAGTCTTCTTCTGTCTAAGTCCGTGGCACCCGCAAGCGTATGGTGAGATTATTGTTGTGTGATTCGGATGACTTGTAATCAAATAGACCAAGCGCCCACAATTGCGGCTGGGTGGAAGCTTTTATTATTTAGTAATAGATGTTTTTGACGATGGAATCCATAATATTCGATGTTCATACCAACCAGTACGGTTGTAGCATCTTTATCGTTTACATCAAAAGATAGCTGTTCTAATTCGACCATTTTGGGCCGCGTATGCAAGTTGATGGGGATCTGAGGACTATGGACCTGAATATATTGTTGTTTATCAAAGTTGAGCATAGCAACGGAGAGGTTGATGATTAAAAGATCACAATTTTTTGGCTGGCGTAAGTCCTTTTGTTTATCAAATTTTGGGAACTGGATGGTAAGTTGTTTATTGTCCAATAATTTGAATTCTGGATCGAAATGCATAAAGTCTTGCAGATGGCATTTTTCGTTGAATTGAAAATTAACCAAGCGGTTTATCTTAGGGCTACGTATGGCTTCTTCCTTACTTAGCTGTCCCCTCGGGCCCAATGCTCTTTGAAGGTGTGTAATCAACCGATTGTGCATACTGCTATCATGTAAATCCACATGTACTTCAGCCATCATACGTCGAATGTACGCCCCTATTGAACTGGTATCTCCAAAGCCTGTTGCAGCGATTTTCGTCCCTTTACTCTGTTTTGATTTAGGGCGAGGATTTGTTTGTACGATTGTTTTGTCGTTCGATTGTCGAAAGACCACGTTTCCAACTAAGCCTTTCAGATTTCCATTTTCTATTATTGCCATAATTCAAATTTAAATATTTAAGTAACTGTAAAACAAATAATTATTTATTTTTAGCGAATTGAAAATAGGGCTTTGCTACGTATTTTAAATTTGATAATTGTTGTCGAAGGCCAATTGTTAAATTGATAATGGATAAGTTGTTAGGAATTAGATTCGACGGCATGCAAGTTATTATGATCGTGTTTCGTACTTGCTTTGACCCATCGTCGTCACTGCGTCAGATTGCATACGTGATGCGAGCGATATGAGTCCGTGGTGAGTCCGAGTCTTACACGGATATATGATGGTGGCACTATGGTAAGATCATGCTCTTACCTGCTTTAAGATACAAATAAGGCCCAAAGATGTCCCGAATCCCTCCCGATGGATGGTCAAATAGCTTGCATAACACGGACTTCGTTCTGAAAAACGGTTCGTATGTGTAGTATTAATTTTTAAATAATTATATATTATATGTATTTGTATTTAATTTCTATTGATTTAATTTGAATTATTTCAACAATTCTATTATTTTGTTTAGATTTTAAATACACGTTAGTTTGATGTGTTTTACTTGTCTTGTTAGCGTAGTGTATCGTATTGTTTGCAATTCATCTTATCAACATCATTGATGTTGGTTTTAAGTTAATTAACATGATTTTCCACATTTTACAAGCCGCTTAATAGTCGGATATAATTGTCAATGTATAATTGTTTATCTTTTGATTTATATTGTTGGATATAACGCGGATGATCCAAAATGGTCATTTTTCCGAATAGTTTCTCTTTCTGATTGATTTTTGCCAAAAAGGTGGCATTCTTTTTTCCTAGAACAAATACTTCCTCCGTTTCGAGTCCCATGTTGATATGTTTTTTTAGGGATTCAACCATAAATGATCTGACCATTTCGAAGAGCTGTTTATCGTCGTAATAGTTTGCATTAATCCAATTGTCAGGTTTTGTATGTCTAACGATTGCTAGCGGGAAAGGGGAGTTGATATAAAATTGTTTATAAAAGGTTTCAGGGCCGCCATAAGCTTCAATCATATCATACATAAAGACCGAGGAAATTTCATGTGTATGGGCAGATTGCATTTTTATGCCACATGCACTGTACAATCGTTTGGTGTCGGTAAAAGGAACACCTGTTACGCCCGCACCATGTCTGCTGGGGTTGATCCCAATGATAAATTTACGTTTGAGATTGTCGTTATAATACTTATTGTAAAATTGCTGCATGACGACCAATGTCTCAGGATTGTCGAGGTAGGGGTTGATGACATTAAAATCCGCTGGAAGTTTTCCCGAATAATGGAGCTGTCTGTTAAATGTGATTACTTTTTGAGCAAATGTGACCATAATGGATGCTTTAGCAGAAAGATAGTCATTTAAAAGAGGAAAATAGTATTGATCGAGTGGTATGTCAAAGATATCACCAAATTTTAATAAAGCACATCTATGGTTATTAATAGGTTGTTGTTGTCATTTAAATAATTTTTGAAGTTTTTTTCTGATGGGAAGTACTTCTTTGATTTACGTCTCTGGGCTGCTTTATCAAACATATACGCCTAAAATCAATTCATTAGGATCCCTTAACAGGGCTGACTGGAAGACTTACAATTATATTTGATTCAATATGGTTAAGCCACTCATCTGTATTTTTCAGTAGAAAACTGCTCAGATGTCTCGTGAAGGAATGTTATGAACATACTGATGGTTGTTTTAGTGCTATGTTTTGGGGGTAAGGGGAACCGATTGGTTTCGTGTGTCTCAATTATCGTTTCTTTTACAATAAAAATGCCTCAAAAGTGCTTGACTTTTTGAGGCATTTAAAAAAATAGGCTATTTTCAGATTTGTGTTTTCAGTAAATATCTAACCTAGTTTAATTAAGTAATTGTCACGCGAGGTGAGCTTAATTTGGAAATGCATAGAAAGCAACACCTTCTTTAATCCATCCCGGCCAAGCATTTGTGGCGTTGGGGTTTGAGCTATAAAAATAGTTTGGTCCACCTTTACTAGTTGGAAATTGAAATTGATAAATTGGTATAGATCCCAGTACCTGTGAAGTATATCCATAGAACATAATTCCATCATATTGGTAAGTTGCTTTATTTAAATTTATATTCGGTGTTAATATTCTGTTGTTATATGTATGGCTCATGAACTGATAAATCGGGACAGCGCTGTAGTATGGGAAGGGATATGCTTTGAATGATTGATTGTCGGGCGACCATCCAGAACCGGGATATTTATCATGCATATTAGGGTCTAGAGAGTAAGCATTCCTTCCTGCACTTTGATTATAGAAACCATACACCTCCATTGCTGCAAGCTTCACTTGAGCGTTTTTAATGTGTTTTTCGACAGCAGTTTTAACCAAAGCCTTTTTGGTTGGATTGGTTATCAAATCATAGAGGAAAATTGTTTTACCTACAGAAATCAATGCGGCGTTTCGATCGGTAATGCTTTGCTGCCAATTTGCGATGTTAATTGTTTCACTTGAATTACCATTATTATCAATTGTTATTGACCTGCCTGAGTTTGTTCCTCCAAAGAATTGTCCTGTATATTCTTTACTGCGAGTTTCGTTGACAATTTTTGTTATTTCTTCTTTCGTTTTATTTGAGGTGATGTTTAAACCGATAACATTGAACAAACTAATTCCTAACCCTAATTTTACAGCTTCTTTCTTGTTTTCATAACTACTTTCATTAAAAATTGCACCGCTGTAGTTAAATCTTAATCGACCACCAATACTAATGTCCAACATCACATGGGTTCCATATCTTTGTACAAGGGCATCAGCATTTTGATTCGTAATATTGTTTAGAAATTCTGGGGTTAAATATTGGATTAGCAAATTTAAGTCGACATCTTGATTGAATCGTATTCTTTTTATCCGTTGTGTAACTTCGTATGTAGCATATGAATATTTACTTGAGTACGTGTTAATGCTTTGGTCTGAGCTATTTTTGTTTATACTGCCTTTAAAGTTCAATATATCAGTAGCGACTTCTCCTGATGGAGATGCTGTTCCCTTAATAGCTGCAGTGTCACCAGCTCCAAAGGATTTGCCTGTACTAATCTCTTTTAAATAGTCATAGGCCGATGCTCCAATATAGAAGTAGTCCCCATTTTCGGTAGTCGAATTTACATCAATTCTATGTATATAGTCATTTTCAAACTTTTTCATATCAAAAATAGGGGCATCAGATATGCTGTTGATATTGAGTATATCGCCAGTAACATCTAATCCATATCCCAAAACATCCCATTTGCCGTCGCCACCGCTGGCTTTCTTTTCGGAATTGTTGTTGAGTAGTTTGTCTTGCGGAATTTCATTTTTCTTACAGTTAGTAAGAAACATTGTTGAAGCTATCAACGTGTAAATTAGATTAATTCTTTTCATCATTACGTTATTTTTATTTAAATTAACGTAATAATATTTATATTTTAATATTATTGATCACTTTATTTTAATTTTTTGAAATTAAATGTTTTTAAAATTTTTTTTTACTTTAGGGTTATCAATAGATTGTTGTTGTTTTCTTTTAAATAGGTTTTTAAGTTTTTTATGTGGAAGGATAAGTCTTACTTTAATTTAAATCTATTTTCAATAGAAAGTGTTTCTTTTGGAAGGAGATTTGTTTCTATTTTTATCTTTTTGATTTTTGGCGATGCATCTTTTGTTTTAGATGCATGTTTCCTACTCATTCCTAAATCTAACAGTATGCTTCTAAAACCGATTTCATCTGGATCCCCGAGAATAGGGCTGCTCGGAAGGTCTACAATAATATTTGGTTCGATACCATTAAAATAATCAAACCAACCATCCGCATTTTTTAATAGAAAACTGCTGAGATATAGTGAATATCGATCAATATCAATTGGGAAAAAACCTACCGGTTTTCCGAAAGTTTTCTGCCCTACTGTTTTTACTTTGAAATAGGGTTTAAAAATACTGATTAATAATTCACTTGCTGAAGCAGTTGATCCTGATGTTATGAAATATATGTTTTCTATACTCTCTAATTTTCCTTGTTTACTAAAATGATAGGTATTTCCCTTTTCACTAAAATCAACGTCAGCCATCGTTGCCTGCCTTCCATTTATCTTCACGTAATTACCGTTAACATCTAGATAGGGCTGATATTTCAGTATTTTGGTATTTCCGGTACTTAGTATATCATTGAACTTTTCATAATACATTATTTTACCATGTAATTTGCTCGGTGCAATCAGGTTGGCGAGATATTCTGTAGTTTCTATATAACCTCCTCTATTGTAGCGCAAATCAAGGATGATCGTCGAAGGATGTCGTTCAGCGATATCAATGAATATATTGTCTAGATCCTTCTTTAGGATATCCAATTTAGGGAAAGATGATATCGCAAAATATACTACATCATTGCTGTAAGAAACTATTATATCATTATTTTTTATATTGGAAATCGTTTTCGTTTCAGCTCTGATATCGCGATTAAAATTCGTTTCCAAATAGCTATATCGAGGAATTCCAGCATATGAATATTCAAAAGGTAATTTGGTGTTCTCGTTAATCTTTAGCTGTGATATATCAAATAACTCCTTATTTAATGCATTTATTTCCGGTGATATATACGCATATTTCTCTCTGGGCGAGAAGGAGCCATAACTAGGGAGCGCATCGTTCCATAGGTAAATTTCCTTTGCATAAAGATACAATGAATCTATTGTTAGTTCAGTTCTCGATCCTGTTTTTGGAGAGATATTTTCGTCCTCTTTTTTATCCTTTTTACATGAGGAAATACCTATAAGAAAGGTTATTATTGTCAGATATATAAAACTGTTGCTCTTTAATTTGGGCCAATTGAAAATTTTCATAGGTCAAATATAAGATCTTAATATATTTCTTAAAAATTTTCATTGGAAGTAAATGTCGGCGGATTGGCCAGTTAGTATTGGTCGAATTATTTTAAAGAGTTTAGGTCATATAAATCGAGGATATGTCATTTTATAATAAACAGGAAAAGGGCGTCAATTGACGCCCTTTTCCTGTTTATATCTAAGTCTCTTATTAGTGACCTTGCGTGCCATCTACACCATGAGAATGTCCGTGAGACAATTCCTCTTCAGTAGCAGGACGTACAGTTAAGATTTCGATATCGAAATTCAACGTTTTACCAGCCATTGGGTGGTTTAAGTCTGCAATAACAATTTCTGGAGTTACTTCTGCAACTACAGCACGGAATTGGTTTCCTTGGTTATCTTGCAAAGGCAATACTTCACCTACTGGAGGTAAACCTGTTTCTTTGAACATATCTACTGGCAATTGCGCGAATGCTCTTTCGTCTTTTTCACCGTAAGCATCTTCTGGTGCCAATTCGAAAGAAATTTTGTCACCCACGTTTAAGTCAGCGATGTTTTCTTCAAATTTAGGCAACATCATACCTACACCATATAAGAAGTCTAGAGGTTGTTCTGCAGTTGTTTCTTCAACGAAAACTTTTTCACCGTTTTCTACTGTGTGAAGTCTGTACGTCAATGCTACGACGTCGTTTGCTTTTATAGCCATCTGATTTTGATTTTTGGGAGCCTGAGGCTACCGTTTATTAAATATAATTTATTAACGCTGTTATGGAATCTTGCGGAAGACTGCAAGTCTTATTTTTACAAAGATATGCTTTTGTTTCCTTTCCGATTCTGTTCTCTAACAATGGAAGATTTTCTTCCATGCCGCCGAGCACAATTTTGTTAGGGATATAATGTTGATCCAGTTCCTTGCGAAAAGCTAGTGCATCCTCACCCGTCAACGCGATCTCATTGATCCCATGTATCTCTTCTAGCAATAATATTGCCCAATTTGAATAGGCGGAACCATAAGTCTTGATTTGCGGAAATACATTAGCTAGTAATTGATCAGCTATTGCGGTATAATTTTCATTATCAAAAAGCAAACCTAAGCGCTTCAACTGACGCACCATTGTTGAGGAAGAGGAAGGGATCACATTGTCCATGATCTCACTTTTTCGAGCGATCAGTTCTTCGGCTTCGGCCGAAGTATAGTAAAATGTTTTTTGCTTCACATCATAAAATAATGCAATAGCCCTGTCTGCCAATTGCCGGGCAATGGTCAACCATTTTAGGTCAAATGTAGCTTCATAGAGGGCTATAAAGGCCTCTACTGTAAATGCATAGTCATCTAAAAACCCCGCTATTGCACGATTTTCATCTTTTGGTTGATGCAATAAATAATTGTTGTCCCGAATGAGTTCCGCACAAATAAACGCGGCATTATTTAGCGCGAGATCTAATAGATGCTTCGAGCCAAGGCTGCGGTAAGCGTCTATTAGTCCTTTCAATAAGAGGGCATTCCAGGTCGTCAATTGTTTATGATCGAGTCCCGGTCGAACACGTTGTTCGCGGTAATCAAAAAGTTTTTGCTTCGTAATTTTTAAAAAACCTGCCCATTCGTCAGCTGACATATTGACCTTTGTCGCTAACTGGTCTGCATTAATGGCGCAAATGGGGACATTTGTACGCTCTTCTTCCCAGTTGCCACCTTCGGTGATATTAAAATATTGAATGAACAACGCCGCGTCTTCACCCAGAATTTCGTCGAATTCAGCTTTTGAAAAAGAGTAGTATTTCCCTTCGATTCCTTCACTATCGGCGTCCAATGCGCTGTAAAAGCCATGATTGGGGGCAAGCATTTCACGCTCAATCCAGATAGCCGTTTCTTCGATTATTCTTTTATAGAATGGATCCTTATTTTGTTGATAAGCTTCGGCATAAAGCGAAAGTAGCTGGCCGTTGTCATACAGCATTTTTTCAAAATGAGGGATATGCCAATAGTGGTCTACTGAATAGCGGGCAAAACCACCACCAATCTGATCATAGATTCCTCCAGAACCAATTTTTTTCAGCGTAAAATGTACATGATCCAATATAGCTTGATCGCCAGTGAGTACAGCATATTTTAAAAAGAAAGACCAGTTGTTGGGGAGCGGAAATTTAGGAGCTCTTGTATAGCCGCCTTCTTTCTTATCGAAGGTTTCGCTCCAAGGGCCGATGATTTCTTCGAGATCTTTGGTTGTGTATTGTTCGGGAATGGGGTTGATGGGAAGTTTCTCTGCTCGTTGGATGCCACTGGTTAACTTATTGGCATAATCCAAAGCGACTTCAGGTTTCTCTTCCCACATTTGAGCAATTTGTAACAGGATATTCTGCCAATCGTGCGGTTTGAAATAGGTGCCGCCATAAATCGGACGGCCATCAGGTAGACATATACAGTTCAAAGGCCACCCGCCGGCATTGGTCATCAGTTGGACGGCGAGCATATAGACTTGATCAATATCTGGACGTTCTTCTCGGTCGATTTTGATGGACACGAAAAATTTGTTCATGGTCTGAGCAATAGCCGAATTTTCAAAACTTTCTCGTTCCATCACATGACACCAATGGCAGGCCGAATAACCTATGCTAACAATGATAAGTTTATTTTCGTCTTTCGCCTTTTTTAAGGCTTCGGCTCCCCATGGCATCCAATCCACTGGATTGTGTGCATGCTGCTTAAGATAAGGGGAGTTTTCAAACTGCAGTTGATTCGCCATAAGACGAAGGTAGTGAAAATGGAGGAAAGATTTTGTTGTAGCATAGCTTTCTGTTTCTTCGTTTAGGAAGAGATATTCAGAAAAAGAAATCTGATTGTTATTTAACGTGTTGTCTTGGAGAATGTCTTGTTTTCGCAAGAAAAGAACTTTATTTTTTCATTTCAATAAGAACAGGTTAATTTGATGAATTTCATTACTTTTACATGCGATTATTATTAGCTTTACCGAAGTCCTATGTCAAACGACGTTGACCTGCTCAAAAAGATAGTTCATAAAGATAGAGATGCTTTTGAAACTATTTATAAAGCCCATTTCCGTAAATTGTATACATTGTCTTTTCGGTACGTGAGAGATGAAGCGATCGCCGAAGAGTTGACAAACGATGTGTTTATGATGTTATGGGAAAATGCGGGCAAGCTAGCTATTAATCTATCACTCGGAGCTTATCTATCACGCAGTGTCATCAATCTCTCCCTTACTCACCTCAAAAAGAATCAACGTCTGCTGGATCGAAATAATGATTATATCAAGGATCTGGATCTGACGGACGATGAAGATCAAGCCGATTTCGCTGCGCTATACGAATCTAAACTGTTGATGATCGAAAGTATACTGGAGAGTCTACCTCCTCAGTGTCGAAAAATCGTTCTGATGAGTAAGTATGATAAGATGAAGCAGCAGGAAATTGCCGATCAATTGGGGATTTCCATCAAAACCGTTAAAAATCATTTGACCATTGCCTATGATAAAATTCGGGTCGCATTGGCCAAACAAAGAACATACCTGTTGCTCTTAATTGGCTTTTTATTTTTTTCATTAGGACTTTTTGTTCAGTTTATTATCTTATAGATATGGAAGAAAACAATACTTCAAGATTTATTCCTTATGATCTGATCCAGAAAGAATTGGATGGGGTTATTTCCGCAGAGGAAAGGCTGTTGCTTGAACGTTGGCTTTCTGAGGATCTGGAGAATCGTAAGCTATATGATGAAGTCAGCATGATATCCAGTGACCTTATAGTGTTGGAGCAGTATAAAAAAGTGGATGCCAATAATCAATGGGAAAGATTTAAACAACAGTTGGATAAAAAGACCACAGATAAAGAGGAACAAAAACTTACTCCTATAAAAACGATCTGGAACCCCTGGATGAAACTCGTTGCAGCGGCAGTGTTGTTATTGATTGGGTTTGCTAGCTACCTGAACTTCGATCGCTGGATGGGCTATGAGGTCAGATTATATGGGTCAGCTGCAGAGGAGCCTATTATATTGCCCGATAGTTCGGTCATGATACTACATGCTGGTGCTGAAGCTGTATTCAATAAGCGTACGTTCGACCAGAAACGTTTTGTAGAACTAAAAAAAGGAAAAGCATTTTTTGATGTGAAGCATGGGAGGACATCTCCCTTTGTGGTCGACCTGGCCAATAATTATGTACGCGATATAGGGACTGCCTTTGAAATCAATTTGATCGCCGAAGATGTAGAAGTCTTGGTGAAAGAGGGGGTTGTGGCCTTGAGTGGCGGAAAAGGACCTGCAGCAAAAGAACTGATTCTGCAAAAGAATGAAAAGGGATTTTTTAAACGTGAGACAGCATCTCTGTCAAAGATTGACCTTGGCCCTCTGGACAATGATCATAAAGTAGCGCAGAAACTTAGCTATTCAAATGAACGCTTAGATAATATCTGTTTGGATCTTGAAAAGCGTTTTCAATCGAATATCATTGTGGTCGGTGAGGAGCTGAAAGCACGGAAGCTGAGTATGTATTTCGATGGGCAATCGCTTAATGAAATTGTGCAGATTCTTTCCAAGACTTTAAATGTGAAATGGAAAGCGAGTAAAAAAGGGTATAGTATCTACGAATAGCGACCAGGGATTATTGATATGAAGGGTATTGTTCTGTATCGTTTTCTCCTTTTTTTCGGGCTGTTTATTTTGACTGGTTCGAAATCACTGGGTCAAAATAATCTAGCTGATATCCAAGTCTCCATTGACACCCAAAATAAAGAGATTATTCAGATTTTGACAGAGATTCATCGAAACTATGGTCTGTCAATGTCGTACGATGAGCAGATTTTCAATAAAAATATCATCTATGGCAGAAATTTCAATAAGTCCAGCCTGGAGGAAGTACTACATTATTTGCTGAGGGATTCTAGAATCGGTTTTACAATGATCAATCGGGCATTGATTTTCTATAAGGAAGATAAGGATTTTACCATTAAAGGACGTGTTGTTGATAGTTTAAGTGGGGAGAGTTTGATCGGTGCGACCTTAATGATCCCTGAGAAGAATAAAAGCAGCCTGAGCAATAAATATGGATTTTATTCACTTACGCTTCCGCAAGGAGATTACAGTTGTTTTGTTAGCTATTTGGGTTATAAGACCCGTGCGGTTCGATTGAACTCCCAACTGGAGGATGGCTACGTACTTATTAAGCTTGCACCTGCTGGTTTGAGCCTAAATGAGGTTGTGGTGGATATAGATTCTTCGTTGATAGTCCAATATACCGGTCATTTTACTGATAAAATCAACTGGCCTCGAGCGCGCAGAAATGCATTTTATAAAGGTGAGGCCGATATTATGAAGGTTTTACAAATGCAAAATGGTATCAACGGATTGACGGAAGGAGGAAGTAATTTATTTGTTCGCGGGAGTGGTAAGGATCAGAATTTGATTCTTCTTGATGAGGCGGTGGTCTATAATCCTTCGCATTTATTTGGTTTAACCTCTGTTTTTAATTCAGATATCTTAAAAAATACGCAAGTGTATAAAGATGCACTTCCTGCAAATTTAGGTGGACGTCTTTCCTCCATTATGGATATGAGCACGAGGGATGGTGATGCCAATAATTTCCATGTTTTTGGTGGAGCCAGTTTGCTTGTTACACGACTAGGAGCAGAGGGACCCTTTATTAAAAAAGGTAAAGGTGCCTTTATTGCTACTGCACGGACCAGTCTATCCAATGTATTGAATACGGATTATCGCCTGTTCAATGTAAAAGGTAACTACAGCGACTATAATATCAAATTGAACTATACACTTGACAATAGAAATCGTATCTATTTATCTGGGTATTATGGCCAGGATAAAGTTACCTCATCGAATAAAAATACAAATCGCTGGGGCAATTGGACCTCAACCTTACGTTGGAACCATGTGCATAGTTCGCGATTGTTTCTAAACCTCTCCGCGATATTCAGCGATTACCATAATAAGTTGGATATCAGTAAGCCGGAATCTCCGGATAATCAAATCTGGCTGACTCGAATACGTGATCTCAGTTTGAAATCGGATTTCACCTATTTTATGGCTTTAGACCGTACCTTGGATTTTGGACTTCAGGGGACACTGCATCGTTTTAAACCAGGGGAGATATCTCCTATAAATAGCAATAACGAAGATAATATCTTTAGGGCACAGGCCTATGATTATGCGGGTTATATTTCTTTCAACTGGAAAGTAGATTCTGCATTTCGCGTTATCATTGGGACCAGGGTAAATGCTTTCTTTAATACGTCTTTTGGACGTTATTATCTTCTTGGTACTGGGCAATCAAAACCATTGGCAAATGATGCTGAAAAAAAGAAATCGTATTATGGTTTGGAGCCTCGCCTCTCGCTACAATATAAATTGGGAGCAGATTATGCATTACGATTGGGTTATAGTCGGAGCTATCAATACTTGCAACTCTTGCAAAATGATGAGCTCGCATTTTCCTCTTTGGAGGCATGGGTACCCGCGGGGCCAAATATAAAACCGCAGTATGCGGATGTATTTTCTTTTCGTGTCAATAGATTAATGTATAAAGGCAATATTGGTTTGGAAGGCTATTGGAAGAAAATGGGAAATCAGGTTGAGTTGATTGACCATGCACAGCTCATTCTCAATCCTTTTATCGAAACGCAGTTGCGACAGGGAAATGGTCGGGCTTATGGATTGGAATTGTCCATCAACCAGCGCTTTGGAGATCTGTCGGCTAGTATGCTCTATAGTTGGTCGAGGTCTTTCCGCAAGATAAATGGGATCAACAAAGGGAAGGAATATGTAGCTAACTTTGATATCCCTCACGTGCTTAAGAGTAATTTGTCTTATGACTTGGGACGCAGTGTTCATTTTAGTGCTTTCTATACAATTCATACTGGAAGACCTTTAACTTATCCAATTGGATTTATGGAATACGAGGGGATCTACGTACCCGTTTATTCCAGCCGTAATTCTCAGCGTATGCCCACTTTTAGTCGATTGGATCTGAATTGCTCAGTAGATCTGGAAACTAGTCAACAGCGGCAACGGGGTACACGGCATACATTGAATTTTGGTTTATACAATGTTTTTAATCAGCGGAATCCGCTTTATTATAGTTTTTCGGAAGATAGTAATGGAAACTTAGCTATCAAAAAAAACTCGTTCTCTGGACGGGTACCATCAATCAGTTACGCAATGAGGTTTTAATATGAGAGTGTTTTTGATTTTTATCGCTTGTTGCCTGCTACTTTCTTGCAAGAAATCAGAGGTGGATACAGGACAGTCCTATGATATGATCGTCGAAGGTGGGATCAATACGATGTATAAAGAACAGTATATTCAATTGAAAAAATTAGATGGATTGCATTCAAATGGGATGGCTGTCGGGGTTACTGGTGCTACTGTGCAGATCGTTAACGGACCAAATACAATCGAATTCAAAGAATTGGGAGAAGGGCTCTATATGGGTGAGCTATTTAACTTGAAGGATACAGTCGGAAATATCTTTCAGTTACGGATAACATTGAACGGTAAGGTGTATGAAGCACAGGACCAATTGGTGCCAACTGTCCCTATTGAAAAGGCGTTTTTGCCAGTTGAAAAGAGAGGCATAAATAACAGTTGGGAAGTGAAGGTCAGCAAACATCTATTTGGTATGAAAACTTCCAATAAATGGTTGATTATACCTCAGAAAGATTTTTCAAATGAAGATATCTCTACCTTCCGGTTACCGTTTAGTTATAGCTATCGCTTAGGAGCCCCTAATGTACTCAATACATTGCTTGGACGTACCTATAATTACGAGATGTCAAAAAAGGATAGTCTGATGGTGTTTAAGCTTTCTGTGTCACCACGCTATGCACGATTCCTTTACAACCTCTTTCAAGAGACGGAATGGAAGGGCCTATTGTCTGCGGTTCCTGCAAATGTGGAAGGAAATGTTTCAGGTAATACGCTTGGCTTTTTCTATGTTATGGATGGAGTTTATAAGACGATCCCGATAAAAGATATTAGAAACAGCAAATAATTTTATATATACCCAATTTATCATTTTACAACAATGAAAACTGAACAATTTAGAGCGGTCAGGCTACTTATGCTTTTGTTTTTCTGCTTATGTTTGAGTGGATTTATCCAGGCAGGCAATCTTCCAAACTATGTAATACCACTTAAGGATAACACGAATAAACAGAAAACCATGCTGGTATTTATCACAGGGGATGGTGGCTATAATGATTTTAGCAAGAGTTTACTTGCTTATTTTACACAGGAGGGATATCCCCGGCTGGTGATTGATGCTAAAAAATATTTTTGGAAGAGGAAAGATCCACAGGAAGCTGGGCGGGATTTTGAACGGTATATTGATCATTTCAAAAAGGAATGGAATTGCGATCAGATCTACATTATCGGTCATTCATTTTCAGCGGGTGTGTTACCTTTTGTCCTCAGTAACTTTTCAGATCCTTTAAAAAAAACGATCAGACATGTGACTTTTTTATCACCAGATCAGTATGCGAGTTTTGAGGTAACAATTTCGACCATGCTCAACTGGAAGCAGAAAGCAAATGGCTATGATGTGCTCGCTGAAATTATGAAACTAAAGCAATTTCCGGCTACTTATGTGTTTTGTCGTGAGGGAGAGGAAGATCTTGTGAAAATGTACCGAAATGCGGGACTAAAAGTCGATGTATTGGCCGGACCACATAACTACAATCGCGATTTTAAAACAATATACAATACCATTCGATTAAGATAAGATTCTTATTAGGACTTTTTTAGATAAACCTTGTCATCTTACTGAATTTAGATGCAAGGTTTTTTTATGCGATATCGTTTTTTATTGATTTTAGTGTTCTTTACTTCTCGAATATTTGGACAAGGAGCTTCACTGACAGGTATTGTCCTGGACGCTACAACCGAAAAACCAATCCAAGGTGTAACAGTAAAGCTTTCCAATACCACAAAATCTGTTGGTACAAACAAAGAGGGACAGTTTTCAATGTCTTCTATGCCCGATAACTGGACGTTGATATTCAGCGCCGTGGGTTACAAAAAACAGCTATTCCCGATGAGTGTTGCACAAGGAAAGAAAGTGCTTATCATCCGATTGGAAGATGAGCAACAAAGCTTGGATGAGGTTGTCGTACTTGCACCCAAGAGAAAAAAATACTCAAATAAACATAATCCAACGGTGGATTTGATCCGTAAAGTGATCGAAAGGCGCGATGAAAATAATGCTTTGAATGCAGCCATTGGCAACTACCGAGAATACGAGAAGCTTTCTATGTCGCTCGCTATCCAGAATCAAAAAGTAGATAAATCCCGTTTATTGAAACGTTTTGGTTTTTTAAAACAGGGTATGGATACTTTGAAATATCCTGGTAGATCATTGGTGCCGATATTTATGGACGAAAAAATCGGACAGCGCCAATTGGATAAGGCCAAGGGAAATACGTTTGTATTATTGGGGGAGAACCAATCACGTGTAGACCAATATCTGGATGAAGATGGTATTGATGAATACCTGGATAAGATCTACGGCGAAACAAATATCTATGATACGGATGTGTCAATAGGAAATAGACGCTTTTTAAGCCCCATTGCCACACTGGGGCCGTCCTTTTATAAATATTATCTGGTGGATACTTTAAAAGAGAAAAAGCCATGGCACGTTAAAATTAGGGTGGAGCCACGAAATAAGGAAGATGCGTTGTTTTCGGGATATATCTATATTCGGTTGGATGGTACCTATGCCTTGGACCAGGCTGAACTATCGATCAATGAAGCTACGAACATCAATTGGGTGCGGGGTCTGAATATTGAGTTAAATTATACGGAAAATAAAGCGCACCGTTTTTTTCTCAGTAGAGGTGTGCTTCGGATAGATCTAGGGATTTTCAAGGATGGTATGGGATTGTTTGGTGAGAAAGTAACCACTCGCTCTGTGCAGGATTCTCTACAACTAGCATTGAATGTAAAAGGTGTAACCGGTCGGGGGACTGAGAACCCCAATGCTGTCAATTGGGAACAGGCAAGGCCTGAAAAGTTAAGTAAGCTGGAACAGCAGGCTTTTACGAATATTGACAGTTTAAAACAATCCAGGTCTTTTAAAAACCTGATGGCTTTAGGATCTTTTATCATGTCGGGCTACTATGGTCGTGGTGTGATTGAGATTGGATCTGTTCCTTCATTTTACAGTTTTAATCCAATAGAGGGTAGCCGGTTTAAGTTTGGGGGCAATACAACTGATGCATTTAGTAAAACCTTGCTATTGGAAGGGTATGCAGCATACGGTACCAGAGATAGGCAATGGAAATATAATCTGGGTGCAACCTATTCTTTTAATAAGCAATCCGTGTACAAGTTTCCGGTTAAGCTGCTCAGTGTAAAAGTGAATAAAGAAGTTCAGGTACCGGGGCAGGATCTTAATTTTATTGACAATGATAATTTTCTGCTTTCTTTTAGACGGGGCGAAAATGATAAGATGTTTTATCTGCAACGGAGACAGGTGGAATACTTTCAGGAATTTGAAAACCATCTTTCGTTTAAACTGGGTTTCTTCAATCAGATTTTAAGTCCTGCGGGGATTCTCAAGTTTGACCATAGCGCATTCAGACGGAGTCATGACAACGAGTTGTGGACCTCAGCTTTTACGGGAGAGCTGCGTTGGGCTCCTGAGGAAAAACTTTATCAGGGAAAACGCTATAGACGTATCATTAATACAGGGAAACCTGTTTTTACATTGGCGGCACAGATAGGTGTGAAGGGCATTTTGGGCGGAGATTACAATTATCAACGTTTTATCTTTAACGCAAATAAGCGATTTTACGCATCACAGTTTGGTTTTACAGATGCTGTGTTCGAGTCTGGGGTGCAGTTTGGCAAGGTTCCCTATCCGCTCATGATTATCCATCGTGCAAACCAGACCTATTCCTATCAGTTGAATTCGTATAATTTGATGAATTCGATGGAATTTATGAGTGATAAATATACATCGCTGTTGCTACAGCACTCTTTCAACGGTTTTTTTCTGAATAAGATTCCACTCCTTAAGAAGTTGGACCTTCGTGAAATCGCTTCAGTAAAAGTGCTTTATGGCAGAGTGGATGCATCCAATCGCTATACCAAAAACTTTGATACAACTCCTAAGCATCCCAGCGAACCGCAGTTATTTTCACTCAATCGTGGGGCTTATGTGGAAGGTAGCGTGGGGCTGAGTAATATCTTCAAGATCCTGCGTGTAGATCTGGTTCGTCGTTTTACCTATCTGGACAATCCGGGGGTATCGCCCTGGGGTGTACGGGCGAAAATTGGTGTCGATTTTTAAATAGAAAAAAATGTATTGGGACTATTTACAAGAAATGGTGTCATTACATAAATAGCAGTAAGAAACAACAGTAGCGCAGTAGCATGATGAAGAACAAAATGTTGATCTGGAAATCCTTTCTGGGACTATTAATGATCTTTGGAGCCTTATACTTTTTTGCCAATCAACGGCAGGAACTTGCCTCTTCTTTACAGCTTATCCAATCGAGTTCCCTATTTTGGATCGCAGTAGGTATTGTGATTTCTTTAGCCTATATCGCTATGCAGGGGTTGGTTTACGTCTATAGTTTCAAATCTTTGCGACAAAAACTTTCACTTGGTGGGGCTACTCGCTTGTTTCTGAAAAGAAACTTTATTAGTGTATTCTTACCTGCAGGTGGATTTACTTCCTTAGCATTTTTCAAGAGGGAGGTTAATCAAGAAGGGATCTCTGATTCGAGTACCAATCTTGCCTCAGTGATTTATGCAGTTATTAGCTTGGTTTCTCTCTTTATACTTTGCCTCGTAGTTTTTCTTTTTATAGGAATCGCTGGGCTCAACTTGCAATTGGTTGGGATAATGCTCGCTTTTACGGCGTTGTTGGTTGCCTTTGGATGGTATTGCCGCTCATTTTATCAGCAGGGGCAAGCATTTCATTTAACTGTACGCTATTTTCCTTCGGTAGCGACAATCTGGGAAGAACTCAGGGAAAATGGTGTAGACTTTAAAGCTGTTTTTCAAAGTTTACTCTGGGCAACAGCGATTGAATTTGTGGGTATATTGCATATATACATTGCTATGCTTGCGCTCGGTTTTGACACTTCCTTGTTGGCTTGTACTGTGACCTATGCTGTGGGAACATTGGTTTATTGTTTTTCTCCACTGATGAAGGGTGTAGGGCTAATTGAAGTTTCCATGGTCGTAGTTTTGTGCAGCTTTGGGTACACCGAAGAGCAGGCTATTTCAATCTCATTGTTATACCGTCTATTTGAGTTTTGGGGGCCGCTTG
Organism: Sphingobacterium ginsenosidimutans; assembly: GCF_039536865.1. NCBI lineage: Bacteria > Pseudomonadati > Bacteroidota > Sphingobacteriia > Sphingobacteriales > Sphingobacteriaceae > Sphingobacterium > Sphingobacterium ginsenosidimutans. The sequence goes on along the minus strand of NZ_BAAAZK010000008.1, from coordinate 87,151 downwards.
CATTGGGTGGAATGAGCTTCTTCGTTAATAAAAACAATATTTTCGTGCGGATACTTCCTTCGGTTTTTATCTTCGCGATGGGTATCATCAATATTATTTCGGTGTTAACGCCCGCAATTCATAGCCGGATTGCGGTGCTCAAACAGTTTATATCCTATGATGCGCTCAACTTTTCCAATGCCGCAGTACTGTTTTTTGGCATTTTGCTGGTTATGTGCTCGGGATTTTTACTAAAAGGCCTTCGTACGGCCTGGTACGTTGCGGTTGCATTGTGTTCACTTTCCATTGTTGCTAATCTATCCAAAGGACTTGATTTTGAAGAAGCTTGGTTTGCCTTTCTGGTATTGCTAATGTTGCTTTATTCATCGCGACATTATTTTGTACAGAGCAACCGTAAGCTGACGATGCCTAATCTAGGTTTGGTTTTATGGCCTATTGGCGTTGTGTTGCTCTATGGGATCATCGGATTTTACTTCCTTAACGCCAGGCATTTCAATATGGATTTTACGATCGTAAATGCAGTAGCTAGTACATTACACAGTTTTGTACTATTGAATGGAGATGTAGCCGAACCGCAGACTGCTATCGGGCAATATTTTTTGTATTCTATTAACTTTTTCAGTGTAGTTAGTCTTTCCGCATTATTTTATTGGCTGGTCAATCCCTGTCAGGCAGCTGTAGTGGAGGTGGAAGGAAAAATAGAACTTGCTCAAAAGTTGCTTGAACGTTATGGTAAATCTCCCGTAGACTATTTTAAGACCTATGGTGACAAAGAAATTTTTCTGAATGATGAAGAAACTGGGTTTATAGCCTACAAAAAATGTTATGGTTTTGCCATTGTCCTGGAGGGACCAGTCTGTGAGGATAGAGAGTCTGTGATAAAAGAACTGATTAATTCCTTTGAGCGGTACTGTCGTCGATCGAGTTTAAAAACAGCATACTATCGTGTTGATGGGAAATACTTAGGAATTTTCAAACAGCTAGGGAAGAAATCATTTTTAATCGGCGAGGAAGCTATTGTAAATGTAGACAGCTTTTCATTGGAAGGCAAGAAACGAAAGTCATTGCGGAATGCGGTAAATAGTATTGAAAAGAAGGGATTTGTATCCAATTTATATCGCGCTCCTTTGTCAAATGGCTTACTTCAGAAATTGCAGGTTGTTTCAGACCATTGGTTGAGGGATATGAAACGTTCGGAGCGTGTTTTCTCACAGGGAATGTTTGATCTTGGAAAGATTAAAAATAGCCACGTAATTACATTGGAAGACAACGAAGGTCGGATTTTGGCATTTCTGAATATCATTCCCAACTATGCTCCAGATGAAGCGACTTATGATCTGATACGCAAATTGCAGGATGCCCCTGGAGGGAATATGGATGTGTTAATTATCCGTTTTTTGGAGTATTGCAAAGAAGAAGGCTATTCGTATTTGAATATGGGGTTGGCTCCTTTCTCTGGATTCGACAAGAAGAAAGGGCTTGTGGAACGTCTTATCAACTTCTTATATGAGAATAATACATACTTCCGTCAACCCAAAGGTTTGAGGGAATTTAAAGAAAAATTCGATCCCTGTTGGGTGGAGAAGTTTGTGGTTTATTCACATGATCTGGATTTGATAACAGTGCCTTTAGTGATTGATAAGGCTATGAAATCAACTGCCGTGAAGTGATAAGACGATCAATTGTCAGTAGACAAATTTGTTCTTTGAATAGAATTTTAATCAATGATCTGTACAAGATCGGCACAATTGCCACTGAGCATTTGAAAAGTAAAACCGGTATCGAGTTTAATCTCCGCAAATGATGAAGTACGGAGGTAGGCTGACTTTCTGGTTAGAAATTCAACCAGGTCGGTCAATGTGGGATTGTGGCCAAAGAGTAAGACATGATCAATATGATCTGGGATGGTATTGATGACCGAAAGTAAGTGTTTGTAGGTGCATTCATAAATGGATTCTTCAATTTGAATATCAAAAGAAGGAGATCCCATTACATCCAAAAAAACACGGGCGGTCTGTAAGGCTCTATTGGCAGGAGAACTGATAACGACACTATTTTCATTGAGTGTCACTTTAGCTGCCAGCTTCTCCGCGACCTGTTTTGCATGTTGTATGCCTTCGGATGTCAATGCACGATCAAAGTCATTTATCCCGGGAATAGTTTCGGCTTTGGCATGTCGGATGATATAAAGTTTTTTACTGTTGTCCATGATTAAAATTTTTGATTCTATACTATTAACGCTTTTGTTCCCCATTTCATTGTGTTTGAGAGAAGAGAAGCGAGTATTGCATATGAATACAAATAATAATAAACGAAGTTTTGAAAAAGTACATAATATATGAATAATTTTTGCACCCTATTTAATTCCTTGTATCTGTCAAGGGGATTGGCTATGTACCGTTCGCTTGAAAAGTGCGCGCGGGACTTTCATCTGTATATTTTTGCATTTGATGATGAATGTTATGATACACTGATAAGATTGATGCTTCCCAAAGCAACTATTATTCCCTTGTCAGATTTTGAAGACGAGCAATTACTGGCTATAAAACCTACACGTACAGCAGGCGAATATTGTTGGACATGCACACCTTCGATTATTTTATATAGCATTCGAAAGTTTGGTTTATCCAACTGCACTTATTTAGATGCCGATTTATTTTTCTATGCTGATCCTATAGTGTTAATAGAAGAGGCTAAGGGTGCGTCGGTAATTATAACCCCACACCGATATACGCCAATGTATGAGGATAGTGAATCGGGTGGAACCTACTGTGTCCAGTTTGTTTACTTTAAGAATTCATCTGAGGGTATAGCAGTGTTGGAGTGGTGGCGTGCAGCCTGTATAGAATGGTGCTATAATCGGAGGGAGCCAGGCCGTTTTGGCGATCAAAAATACCTGGATCTATGGACGACAATGTTTACAGGCATACATGTCCTGGAACATTTAGGTGGAGGGGTAGCCCCCTGGAATGTTCAGCAATATGATTTCGAACGAAAAATCGGTCAGATTTGGGGTAAAGAACTTGCTAGCCAACAATTATTTCCTGTGATATTCTATCATTTTCAAGCTTTAAAATATGCAGAAAAAAACTCATTTACACTAGCGGGAGGATATGCAATTAGCGACAATGATATAGAATTTTTATACAAACCCTATATAAGAGTTTTGAGAGATGCTGGTCGAGAGATCAGATTACTATCGCATTCTCTAAAATTTCATGAAACAGATAGAATTCCGCGCATTACAACCTCACTTCGCCGTATGTTTAAGTTGTATGTATTCGGAAAATTTCAACACTATTACCACCAATCCTACTTTTTAAGATAATGGCTTACCAAATTGATCTAAAAACATTCACCGATGATCGGGGGCATCTAACGGTGATCGAAAAAGTAATTCCTTTCGATGTGAAGCGGATATTTTATATCTATGGTGTAGATGGATCTACCCGTGGGGGACATCGACATCATCAAACAATACAGGCGGCAATTTGCCTGAAAGGAAGTTGTGCTATTTATAACCAGGACGGAATTAATGAACGCGTTTTTGAATTGAATTCACCAGATCAATGCCTGATTTTGGAACCCAAGGACTGGCATCAGATGTTTGACTTCTCAGAAGATGCCATTCTTATGGTTCTTGCTTCCGAATATTTTGATTTAACAGATTATATTTACGAACCCTATTTTATACATGATCGCTTACGAGAGCTTGCAGCAAGTCAATAAGGAATTTATGGATGAATATACCGAAGTTTTCCAGAGGGTATTGCATGGAGGCTGGTATATTTTGGGAAAAGAGGTTGCGCAGTTCGAACAATCATTTGCGAGCTATTGCGGTGTTGAACACTGTATTGGAGTAGCATCAGGGTTGGACGCGCTGGTTTTGTCGTTACGTTATTTTGGTTTTAAGCCGGGAGACGAAGTAATTGTTCCGGCAAATACCTATATCGCATCGATACTCGCGATTATGCAGGTTGGCCTAAAACCAGTTTTGGTAGAACCCGATGTAACGACTTACAACATTGATCCAGAAAAAATTGAATCTGCTATTACAGTACGTACGAGAGCGATTCTTGTCGTACATCTTTATGGAAAGATGTGTGACATGGATCCCATTTTACTGCTTGCGGAACAATATGATTTAAAAGTTGTTGAGGATTGTGCGCAAGCGCATGGGGCTATTTACAAAGGACAAAAGGCCGGCTCATTTGGCGATTTTGGTGCATTCAGCTTTTATCCAACAAAGAATTTAGGGGCCTTGGGGGATGCGGGAGCTATCACCTGTAAAGATCATGAACTAAATAAATCTATTCGTACATTACGGAATTATGGTTCTTCAGCTAAATATGTATTTGATGAAGTGGGCTACAACTCTCGGCTTGATGAGCTTCAAGCAGCTTTCTTATCTGTAAAATTGAAGTATTTGGATAAGATTACGGCACATAAACAGAAATTAGCCGCAATTTATCGACGAGAACTAAAATCTGATTTTATTCTTCCAGGCGTACAAGCTGGTTTTGAGGATGTTTACCATATTTTCGCTATACGCCATGCTGAGCGAGATCGGCTAAAAAAGTATTTACTAAATAACAATATTGGAACAGAGATTCATTATCCAATAGCTCCACACCAACAGAAAGCTATGAACGGAATTTTATCCGGAGCAAGCTATCCAATCTCAGAAGAAATTCATCGAACAGTACTTAGCCTTCCTATTTCCTACGGCCATACAGAGGAGGATATTAATAGGGTGATTGAGGTAATGAATAAGTTTTCCTAAATCTTTTTATGATTGATTTTCGCAGAGATTTTATCAAGGGAATTTTTCTCAGGAAAAAAAATAAGGCAATACGTCTTTTGTTGGTTTTAATCTTTTTAGGATTAATATCTTGCCAGATTTCGAACGTCGCATAATGTAAACCTAAGACCTCTAAAAAATTGAGGTCTTTTGTGTTTGGTAGCGTGCCCAAAATCATGCTGCCATTTCTGGTTGTATTTAGTAATTCCGAAGGTGAGGTCCGTAAGCGAAAATTGTCTGGGTAGGTTGAATTAAGAAAATTACCATAAGTTTCATACTCTGAGAATCCCGAAAGTGCGAGATCTTTGGTGGTTATGTTTTCAAGGATATAATATGGCCAGGCCTGATTCCCAGCGTTTGTGCTGATCTCAAGTAACATGTTTTGCATCAGTTTAGTTTGAACCATAAAATGTTCAGATATAAACGAGTAGTTGACTGTTTTTTTCAGGCCAAGAATATGTTCCAATGTTTCAAAATAAGGATTGTGATTTTCTTCACTTTTGTGGATAAGTGCCCTTTCTTCTTTATCAAAGAAATCGATTGGTTTTAATGGGATGGTGTCTGCATCCCATATCAGATAATAATCACTTTGGATAATTTTGGAAATTTCCATTTTTAAGAACTGCTGGAAGTACCAGCCGGCGCGATCTCCATTATTTATTCTTTGTTTTAGAAAATCAGCAACGGATTGAAAATTGAATTGGTCAAATAATTCATTTTCGTTAACAAGAACTAAGTTGGATAGACTTAAAACCTGAAATTTTTCGAAATGAGAAGCGTGTGTTATGACATAGATTTGTTGTGCTTGAAAAAATCGCTTAACCTGATTGATCACGATCTTCGCAATTTCGATGTGTTGTGGGCCGACGCAGATGACTACATCGTAGTGTAAATTATTAGCTAATGATTGCATTAATAGTAATTAAAACAAGTTAAAAAGTAATAAATGTTGGTAAAACTAGGCCAGACGTATCTAAAGTGGGGTCATTTACCCATTTTCGTGGGGAGACAACAATTTTGTCAGGACTATCATTTAGCCAGGCACCCCACCAACTGAAGCTGCTATTGGCAATAATATGATGATTACACTGTGACATTAATTGTAGATCTCTGAAACTATTATTTCCACTATTGTGTTCAACAAAAATTGCATTTAAATCTTTAAAATGAGTTTTGCACCAGTCTATATCATTGGAAAATATTATAAATAGTGGTGATTCATTTGTTTCAAGCATATACTGTATGCTCTTTTGATAGTATTCTTCTGTACAGATATCTTTAAATAGTGATTCCTGAAGGTAATCTCCTCTTCGGACGTGTAATGAAATTGCGTTCTGTTGTTGAATTAAATGTTGTACACGTATGTTTTCAGCGCCCTCCAAGGTGGGGAATTTAAGCTGCTGGCGGAGAATTGGAGCTACTTGATTAATATATTCGATATGTTGCCAGTATCCCCAATAGTAGTGGCTTTTTTTATCCTCAAAAATTTCTTTCATATAAGAAAACGGAATCGTTTCCTCGATATAGATATGTTTTGTATTATATAATCGCCTTAATTTTCGCCATAGCCATTTGTTATTGTTTCTGGTATAAATATTTGTTTCGAATGTGCTTAGCTCTGGAAGGCTGATATTAAATACACGCTCTAATTCAAATCCATTATGTAAATGATAATCTTCAAAATCTATTAAATCGGCTTTTACATGCTTAAACTTCTGTTGTAATGCCAAAAAGAAAGCATACTGAAATAGCTGGTTACCCAAGCCTCCTAAAAATTTAACAATCTTCATTTCTATTTTTCTAGTATATTTTTAATGGAATTTTTGAAAGCTCTTCTTAACTGCTTAACTGTTGAATAACTCCAATTAAAGAATGGTTTGGTAAAAAATAAAATGAGCGTATCCTTTCCTCCATTTTTCATGATCACATCATGCCATTTTTCAAATATAAATTTTTGAACTGAAAGTGGACGTTTATTTGAGTCAGTAATACGATCAAACAATTGAATATAGAATTTTTTGTATTCATTAATTTCAATATTATCCCATATAAACGGCGGTGTTAGCATTTTCTGGTATTTTTTTTCGGAAGGCAGTTGTAAAAGAGAAAGATATTTTGCTTTAATTTTCTCGATATTACCATCCATTTGATCAACTTGCTCCTTTGATATACCTGAAACATGATTTCGGTAATGAATAAGAATATCCGGTAGATTCTTTATTCGATATTGAGTAGCGGCTCTTAGAAATAGATCATAATCTTCAGCATAATCTTCTTTATATCCACCTAAATCTCTCAAAACATTACTTCTTATCATTACTGAAGAATGGACAAATGCATTATAAAAGGGAATAGAAGCCTTTAACAGCTCTTCATCTATTACCGGATACATTTTTTCTTGGATAATTTTCCCATTTTCGTCGATCATGGATGCTTGTGATCCTATTAATGCAATATTTGGATTGTCATATAACTCTTTTAATTGGATTGCTAATCGTTCTGGCATTGCAACATCATCACTGTCCATAATAGCAATAAATTCGGTATTTACCTCTATTAATGCTAGATTTCGTGTATACAGCAACCCCATATTTTGAGCATTATTAATTACTCGAATTCGCTGATCACTAAAGCCGCTAATAATTTCAAGTGTATTATCTGTCGATCCATCATTTATAATTAAAAGCTCAAAGTGGGTATATGTCTGATTTAAAATACTGGAGATGGATTCCTTAATGTATTTTCCTGCGTTATAGGCAGGCATAAATACGGTTATAATAGGAGGTGTTTTGATAGCTGCTTTTTTTAACATTTTTATTTAATTAATAACCCTCTGTACTGTTTGTTAAACATAGTTTCGCTAAATTCCTCATCTACCAATTTCATGGCATTCGTACTAAAGCAATTTAATAGAGAGCGATTGTCATTAATATATTTTAGTTTATCAATAAAAGCATTGATAATGTCGTTATCGTCCATTGTATTTTCTATAATAAAACCATTTTCACTTTGCTCGCTAATAAAACAAGCGATTTCGCCTACATTAGTACTAATTGGAATAACACCTAGAGACATACCTTCAAGTAAGACCATTGGAAAACCTTCAAAAAGTGAAGTTATGGCAATCAGATGTGCAGATTTATAGTACTCGTTTAGTTGTTTTCTGTCCGAAATTCTTCCAATAATCTCTGTATTTTGTGAAATTTCTGACTTAAAATTCTCAAAATCGCCAATTATCTTAAAATTAAAAGGTAATTTCAGATTATAGCAGATATTTGCAATCTCAACTAAGAGCCCTGGTCGCTTTTCATATGAGTTCCTCGCTATGAATAAAATAGTAAGATCTTTCGAATAATCTTTTTTTGGAACATCATTTGGCTTTTCTATCTTATTCCTAACGATTTTGATCCTTGATTGAAATGTGGGGTCTATATTTTTTTCTATATAGAATTGGATCTGTTTTTTTCTTTGATTTTCGCCTAAGATTATCCTTTTGTCTATCTTACTAATATAAGGTAGTGAATAGTTGTCAAAAGAAGCTGTATTTTCTCCAACAAAGGCATGTGAAAGATCTATCTTCAAAATGTTATCATCTAGATAAGGAAGAAGATCATAAAAAAAGTAATTATTTGAACTAAATACCACACTATTTGGATTAGAGTTGATTTTTTTGGCTAGTTCTTTTGCCATTTTTTTACGAAAATTTGCTTTCCACCCCCATCGCTCTAGTTCAATAATGTGAGCAACAGCTTCAAATTCTGGCCTCAAATCATTATTTTTTGAATGATTTGTAATAATGCAGGTTGGATGCTTATCTCCGATGGTTTTCATAATCTCTATATGTACTCTTTCAGCACCTCCAATATCCATTACCGGGAAAATAAAGATTATTTCGGAATCAATAGCTTTTATTTTTCGTTTGATAACGGGATACTTGACTAATGAAGAAATCGTTAGTGCCCATTTTTTTAATTTATGCATTTCCAATGATCTATTTAGTGGGATAAGGTGTGGAGTTTTAATATCTTTACAAAGATTATTTCGAAAAAAAATCGCTTATAAAAATACTAAATATTTAAAGGAATTTTATACAATGGATATGGGAATTTTAAAGAGGTGTTCATTAGCAGCAATTAACTAGCGTAATATCTAAATATTTACTACTGTGTTTTACCGAAGTCGAACTATAGAAGAATTGTTTTATTTCATTGTCACATTTTTGTTGTTATTGCCGTTATTAATGATAACAATCATGTAAGTAGTTGAAATCGGTAAACCCTATTTCGATAGTTAAAATGACTTTACATTCATAGATCTTAAACTAAAATGTCTAACAAGAAAAAGATCCTCTACTTTGTGCCAGATAATCCTTATCAGGGTCGAGCGGGTAATATCACTCGATTCACTCAGATGCTTGATTATTTTAATCACCATAACCAAGAATTTACAGTAGACTATGTGACTGAGCGACTCTGGGGAAATTGGGATGATGCCTCTATTGAAAAATTTAGGATTGCTTATCCCACAATCAACCTTAAAATAATTGACCGTAAAGTTCCGCGATCGACTTTTCTTCAGTACTTATTCAAATATAAAATACCCGAAGTATTGTTCAATTACTTTAGACATAAAATAGATTTTACAACCTGGTATCTAAAGAAGAATTTTAGGTCGATTACGAAGGATGAAATATATGATTTTGCGATAATCAGCTATGTTCATTGGGGAAATCTGATCAAGGAGCTGAAAAATTACAAAAAGGCGATTATTGACACGCACGATTTTATCACCGGCCAATACGCCACCTGCCATAAAGGAAATCATTCGAAAATATCGGGTATCTTCAAGAACGAACTCAAGATTCTCAATCAATTTGATGAGATATGGACCTATTCGGTTGAGGAAAAATATATTTTTGAGCAATTTACTAGTCGTTCAGTACTGCAGCTTCCCATTTCATTTAAACAAAATATTTTAGAAGGACAAGAGGACAGTACCTCTGCTAAACTTATCTATATCGCCAGCGATAACCCACATAATGTTAGAGGAGCGGATTGGTTCCTGAAAAATGCTTTACAATATATCGATGCCAATATAAAGATTGTTGTGATCGGTAAAATATGTGGGTATTTTCCCGATACCGAACAGATTGTAAAATTAGGAATGGTAGATGATCTAGATGCACAGTATCGAGATTCCAAAGTAGCGATATGTCCGATGATCAGCGGTACCGGAATAAAAATCAAGGTTGTAGAAGCCTTGTCCTATGGCCTACCTGTCGTTACTAACCCGCGCGGAATAGATGGTTTATTTAATAAAAAACAGAATGGTTGTATTGTAACTCAGTCCGGGCAGGAATTTGCGTCAGCAGTCAATCGCCTTTTTTTGGATGAGCCTTATTATCATAAAATCCGTCAAGAAGGTTTAGCATATTTTGCTGGTAATCATACCATAGCACAGGAAGAAGAGTTTTTGAACGCAACGTTTTTATCCGGCCATCGATAAAATAATTCAATAAGTAGACCCCGTCCCAGAATTTTAAATGATGATTTGGGATAAAAAATATGAAAAACAAACCGAACAGCCTATCTTTGTTTAACGATAGCGAATGAAGAAAAAACAGATTATATTTGATGCCGAACGGATGAAATATCCTCATACGGGCTTATATCACTTTTGTAAACAACTAGGAAATGCTTTATTGAACAAGACGGCCGATCCTTATGCAATGGTATTTTATACAAATAATCCTGCCAATGAAGATTTTGGCTCCAAGGCAAGCTATTATCAGCAAAAATCGCTGCAGAAATTCTGTATGCCGCGATTTTCCAATAGTGATCTTTGGCATTCTACGTTCCAACTTAGTTCATATTTTCCACGAAATAATAAAATTAAGGTCCTTTCTACCATCCATGACCTGAACTTCCTAAAAGAAAATAAGTCGGTCGAAAAAGAAAAAAAATATTTAAAAAGCTTGCAGAATAATTTGGATAAAGCAGATGTTATTGTAGCAATTTCCCATTATGTAAAGAAAGACCTCGCAGATTATTGTAGTTTACAAGGAAAGCCACTTCATGTGATTTATAATGGAAATAATATTGAACAGAAATATTTGGATCAGTTAGATCCATCGCACAAAAGTGATGAGCATAAACCTTTCATTTATTCTATTGGCACCATAAACCGTAAGAAAAATTTTCATACGTTGCTTTATTTATTGGTTGGGAATGATTTGGAATTGATCATTAGTGGCATTATAGCAGAACCAGATTATAATCAATATATCCTTGATTTAGCCGCTAAACTTGGGGTTGCGGAACGTCTGCGGCTCACTGGGCCGATAACAGAAGCAGAGAAATATAATTATTTAAAAAATTGTGCTTTATTTGCTTTTCCTTCAATTGCAGAAGGCTTTGGATTACCGGTTATTGAAGCCATGTCCTTTGGTAAAAAGGTTCTGCTATCTAACTATACCTGTCTACCTGAAATAGGTGGTCCTGAAGCTTTCTTTTTGGAATCCACAGACCCAGAATATTTGATCGAATTTGGGAAATCCAGGCTGATGGATATTATCCATGGTGAGGATCGTACACCTGAAATTAAATCTTGGGCTGCCCAGTTTTCATGGGATAAAGCAGCAGGTGAATATTGGGAACTTTATAAGAAACTTTTGAAATAAGGGAATGGCAATACCAAAAGTAATCTATCAGACATTTAAGACGAACCAAATCCCTTGGTTAACGAAGTTATATATCAAGCGCTTTAGACGTAAGAATAAAAGCTACCGCTATGAGTTTTATGATGACCAGCGCGTAGATGCATTTATAAAGGAATCATTTGATAAAGAGGTGTATAAAGCGTATAGTAGATTGCAGATCGGAGCGGCAAAAGCTGATTTTTTTCGATATGCCGTCTTATATATATATGGGGGAGTATACCTGGATCTAGATAGTGACATTCTCGTTAATCTAGATAAATACCTGCAAGAGGATGACCAAGCCGTCATCACGCGCGAAAAGAACCACCAAAATCTTTTTGCGCAATGGGCGCTGGTATTTGAAAAAGGACATCCTTTTCTGGAGCGAACAATAAAGTATATTGTTGAAAATATTCAGCAAAATAAATACCCACATGACGTGCATGGCATGACCGGACCAACAGTTTATACGAGGGCCGTCAATGATATCATCCATGAAGACCCAACAGTTTCTTATCGCATTGTAGCCGATGACTATAAAGGAATAATGAAATTTAAATACAAGCTTGGCAAATTATTGATTTATGGAGACCGGTCTCAACACTGGAAAAAACTACAGAAAGTAGTAACTGTTTTGAAATTGGAGGACTAAAGTGTTAAATATTGTTTTTCCCATTGTGCAGCGAGATTGTCATCGTTAAACTGTTGTGCGTAGGCTAATCCTTTTACAGACATTTCCTGCTGTAAATTGCTGTCGCTTAAAATAGATTCAATTGCATGCTGAATCTGACCAATATCGTGCGGTCGTACATATAACGAAGCTGGGCCACCAGCTTCTGGAAAAACGCCCGAATCCGTCGTAATTACAGGTGTACCGGAATATAAGGCTTCAATAATAGGAATACCGAAACCCTCATAAATAGATGGATAGATAAATGCAAGTGCTGAGGAATATAGAACCGAAAGTTCCTGCATATTCAAACCACTAAGAAAGTACACTCTGTTTTCCATCCGATGTTTATGGATAAATTCTTGTAGCTGAAGCTGGTATTTCGTGCTTCTGCCCACGATAACTAAGGGAATATCGATGTGCTCAATCGCTTTTACAATTGATAGTGCATTTTTACGTTCTTCTATCGTTCCTACATTTAATAGAAATTCATCCGGGAGGCCTAAACTATTCTTAAGCTGTTGCTTTTCCGCATCTGTTTTTAGAATTTTAAACGCCTCATGACAGCCCTGATAGATGATTTCTATTTTTTCTTGCGGAATATTAAAAAACTCAACAATATCATTTTTGGTCTGTTTACTAATCGCAACGATTTTATCTGCCCGTCGGCAGGCATGCGCGAATTTCTTTTTGTAGATCCAACGATCTATCGGATGATAGAGATTTGGGTAACGCATAAAGATTAAATCGTGCATACTAACAACGGATTTAATTTTAGCAGGAGCTAAGTCAACAGGGATTTCTCCAGAAAGACCGTGAAAAATATTGATCTGGTCTTTTTTCAAATCCGATACTATTCTTTTTGTGCGCCAGAGGTTTGGAAAATTTTGATTAATATATCCTTTTGGCGTCTTAATCTGCTCAGGGTTGACGAGATCAGTATACCTTTCGACAGAGGTACTGGGTGTATAGAGGATATAGTCATTTTGCGGAGCAAACGTTGATAAAATGCGTATCAGATCCCGGCTATAATTGCCCAAGCCTGACGCGTTGTTGAAAAAACGCTTTGCATCAAATCCTATCCTCATCGTAGCGCTGTTATTTTTTCGATCACCATTTCTGCTGTAATTAAATCAATCGCCTCTGTACCATCGCAATCACAAGGTTTGTTCCCATAGACAGCACTCGGACGGTTGGGATGTTCCACTTGGATACAGTCATCATATTGTTGCCCATAGCCGGTAAATCCCGCGTATGGGTGAGTCGCGCCCCATAGTGATAGACATCGTATTCCCATCAAAGAAGCCATGTGCAACCCAGAGGAATCCATGCTGATCATCAGATCCAGATTTGATATGATATCCAGTTCCTCTCTCAACGTAAATTTTCCAATGGTATTGTAGGTGTTTGGAAAACTTTCAGTCCAGTTTTGCGCGATTTGAAACTCTTCCTTACCTCCTCCAAAGAGCAGTACGTCATACCCATGATGTGTCAGATGGTCTATGATCTGTCCCATCGTTACGAGTGACAGGATTTTATATCGGTGTTGCGCAAAAGCCGCGATACCAATTTTTTTTCGTTCGAAATTGCCAAACATGCTAAATGCTGCTTTGGGGACATCCTGCAAATTGGAAGCCAATTTGTGACTCAGTTCGAAGTGAAAACCTAAAGCACGGAATACATCTGCGTAGCGTTCTACAGTTAGCTTCAATGGATGCTTAACCTTATGTTCTTTGCGCGTCAGGGCTTTCTTTTCTGCGCGACCTTTGTCCAGTTGTTTGACCTTTATTCCAGAAAGAGAAAATAATACATCTAATATACGCGAACGTAAATTAAAATGTAGATCAGCTACAGCTTCCGCACGATATTTAGCCAGCTCATTTTTTAATCTGATTAATCCCAAAAGGCCTTTATGGGTTGTCTTGGGTTCAATTGCATGAAATTTGACATTCTTTATGCCATCAAAGAATGGGGCAAAGAAAGGACGGCTCACCATGATAATCTCTACCGTGGGGTATTGTTGACAAAATTCTTTCAATACAGAAGCCACCATGGCGACATCGCCCATGGCCGAAAACCGGGTTACTATGATTCGCTGCGGCAAAGACATGTCTTTATTTTCCGGATGTATAAAGTACAGGGTTCAGTTCAGGATCGTTATACATTTTCATCTGTTTATAGACCTTCATGTATTTTTCACCTGATTCAATCGCTGTTAACAATTCGTCGATACTTTGTGAAAGATCTGTACGTTGTTCCAGCAAGATGTTCAATTTTTGCTGACAAGCAGAAATATGCGCTTCAGAAGCATCTGAACGAAGTGTCTCCTGCTCCATATGATAAATCTTTAGCGCCAGAATGGACAGTCTGTCAATGGCCCACGCTGGACTTTCAGTGTTGATTTTCGCCGAAGGCAGTGTTTCGATAGTTTGATATTTCTGTAAAAAGTAGCTGTCGATATATTCTACAGTATCTGTGCGGTACTGGTTAGACTCATCGATGCGTCGCTTCCAATATAAACCGTCCTTGGGATCAATGGCAGGATTACGTACAACATCTTCCATGTGCCATTGTACGGTATCAATCCAGCACTTTAGGTACAGTAGATGTTCTAGGGATTGTTTGTCATACGGATTCTGGATTGGATGATCAATCTGATCGTATACGTGGTAATCCTGGATAGCACGTTGAAAAATGGGATTTGCTATTGCACTAATCATGTTACAAATATAAAATATATTATGGAGTTATCCTTAACTTCAGGTGCTGTATAAAAACAGTAAAATGAATTGGAAAAACCAAGTATTAAGAAAAGAATTAAAATGTTTTTTTAAAATAGAGACAGTAAGATGTCTGGGAATAACCCAAGTAAGATCACGGCAATCGTACAAAATAGACCAATACCGAGGAGTAAAGGATTGGACTTGACCGAATAATGGTCTACATTGTCTCTTAAGAAGGCATTCAGCGGAATCTTAAAGTAATAGAAAAGTGAAATCACGGATGTTAGTGCTCCTACAATTAATAAGGCAAGTAAACCAAAGGATTGGAAGTTTTGATACTGCTCGAATACTTTTGAAAATATGAGTAGCTTTCCGACAAATCCCGCAGTAGGGGGCAAGCCTATCAATGCGATTAAGACGATCGAAAATGAGGTGAACAATAGAGGTGATTGTTTGCCCAATCCTTTATAAGAGTCTATTGAAGTGTTGCCTAGACTGACCTCCAAGCTGTCTATAAATATAAAAACAGCGATATTCATCAATGCATAAATTGATAAATAGAACAGCAAAACGTTTGACTCATTGTTTTGATAAACCAGTACTGCCATCAACAATATGCCCGTGTGGCCAATAGAAGAATAGGCCATCATGCGCTTGGCATCCTGTTGACGCAGGGCCGCCAGATTACCAATCAACATGGTCGCAATAGCTATAATGATGATAACATAAGCCAAGAAATCACTGAAATAAAAGGATACTGCAAGCCAGGCAGCAAGCAACTTGGATAGCAGGACGACAACGGCAATTTTAGGTACGGTCGCTAAGTACGTGGTAATCACAGTCGGTGCCCCTTGATAAACGTCAGGGCTCCAAACATGAAACGGGAAAAAACTCAGTTTAAAACCAATACCAGTCAATAAAAACAGGAGGGCAATACTGATCATTAGCTTAGGGGCCTCCATCAGCCCTGCAATATGGCTTGGCGCATCAAAATTTAAGTTCCCCGTGAAACCGTAAAGCAGCGATAGGCCATAGAGCATAACGGCAGCACATATGGATCCAAAGAGGACATATTTCATCGCTGCTTCGGACTGTACTTTATTGGACGAAAAATAACCGACCATAATGTAAGAACTGATCGATACTGTCTCTACTGCGATGAAGATCATCAGCCAGTTGCTCGACATGGTCAAGAGGTTCAATCCCAAGGTTGCGGTCAATACAACCGCATACAAATCGCCCAAAGGACGATCATGCTGATGACGTTGTTGAATAAAGATCGTAATCAGTAGGGTCGACAGCAGGATGATCATGCGTGCCGATGTTGCGAATGTATCAATGTGGATCATATCGAAGAATCCAACCATCTCCACATGGCTTAATCCTTGTCCCAATAGGTAACAACCACTCAACAATAATCCAGCTATTGTAAGCGTAAAAGATGCTTTGTCCCAGTATTTATCAACGAAAAGACTCGCGATAATAATGCCTATAAAAGTAATGATCAGCGTTAATTCTGGTTTGAAATAGGGAATACTAACGATAATTTGATCAATAAATGAACTGATATATGGACTGAATGCGAGCATGCGGGTTTAAATAAATTGTTGGATAAAGCTGACGAGATTCAATACACTTGCATTTAGATTGCTAAATACCAAGGATGGCATAATACCCAGTAAAAGAGCAAGAGCCAAGGTAGGAAATAGAATCAGTTGTTCACGGCTGTTGACATCGGTCAATTTATTGGCCCAAGATTCGCCACCTTTGAGCCTGATCTCGCCAAAAAACATCCGTTGAAGTGTCCATAGCAAATAGGCAGCACTCAAGAGGATACCAATTGAACCTGCTAAGGCCATCCAGCGAGGGAGCCCCGTACCGACACTCGCCGCATTGAACGAACCGATGATAACAAATGCCTCACCGATAAATGCGGAGAACCCAGGAAGACCCAATGAAGCAAAGAAAGCAATAGCAACATAGCCGGTATACTTGGGCATGAGCTGGGCTAAACCTCTGAAGCTATAGATGTTTCGATCATGCACACGGTCATAAACCACGCCAACAAGAAAGAAAAGTGCCGCTGATAGAAAACCATGGGAAATCATCTGGAACATCGCACCAGAAACCCCTTCGGCTGTCAATGAGGCTATGCCAAGCAATACAAAACCCATATGAGAGACCGATGAATAGGCGATCATCCTTTTTAAATCTTTTTGAGTCAGGGCGTTTAATGCCCCATAGATAATGGAGATGACGCCGATCAGTCCAAGCCACCAATTGGATAGTGCAGCCATGTCCGGGAAGATGCTATAGCAGATGCGGATAATACCATAGCCACCGATTTTCAACAGGATACCTGCTAAAATAATGGATACTGGTGTTGGTGCCTCTACGTGTGCGTCAGGTAGCCAGGTGTGTAATGGTACTATCGGTACTTTGATCGCAAAAGCAAAAAAGAGCACCACAAAACCAATCAATCTGGCCGAAATACCCAATATTTCCTGATAACCATCCCAAGAGAAGATCGAGTCTCCTAAATAGTTCTGGGGATTCATCATGTAGATCATATTGAAGGTATGTGCTCCGGTTACGGGGTTGATAACCGAAAAATATAAGCCTACAATGATCAATAGCATAAATACCGAACCAAAGAGTGTATAGAGAAAGAATTTTATGGCAGCATATTCACGGCGCGCCCCGCCCCAGATACCAATCAGGAAGTAGAGTGGCAGGAGTATGACCTCATAGAATAAATAAAACAGGAAGAAATCCAACGCACAGAAAATACCCATTACAGCCATGTTGAGTACCATAAGTAAGGCGAAATATCCTTTGGGGCTTTTCTGTATATTCCAGGAGGCACCGATCGCCATCAGCATGACAAAAGCGCTCAAGAGTAATAATGGCATGGAAATACCGTCTATTCCGATGAGATAATCTATTTCTAGTTTTCCGATAGCGCCCAGATTCAGACGAATCCAGGGAAGTTGTTCAACAAATTGGTATCCTGCCAAGTCCTGGATCCCTGTTTGGCTCGCGTCAAATTTTGCATAGCATATGCCCGCAAGTACAAATTGCACTGCTGTAAATGCTAAGGCAATATATTTGTAACTCGATTTATATCGTGTCGGTAGGGCGAGGATAAACGCCGTCGCCAGAAGCGGTAAAAATATCAGTAAGGATAAAATAGGCATTTCCTAAAAAAATATAAGATAAATTAAACCAAGTAAAACGAATAGAAAAACGGAATACAATGTCGTCTGTAGTTTGCCGTTCTGTACCAAGCGAACTTGGTTACCAGTCCAGTAGGCTACAGAAGCAACAGCATTGACAAAGCCGTCTACAATATATTTGTCTATCCACACACTCAACTGGGAGAAGGATAAGATGATAAACTGAATAAAAGCGACTAGGGCATCTACAACAAAGCGATCAAACCAATAACAGAACTGAGCCAGTTTTAGTGTGCCATTAACAAATATCCATTGGTATAGCTCATTGATATAACCTTGATTGAGCGATGCTTTCAGTGCAAAACTATTTGCGTTGAGGGGGTATTTATGTTGTACATACCATTTCCAGCCGATTGTCCAACTGATGGCGGAACCGATCAATAAGATCAATGGAATAATCAGGTGAGCGCTATGGCTTGGAGCAAAGGTATATTCATCCAATAATAGACCATCCATCAACCAGGAGTCGTGGTAGGATAATGGATTGAGTGAAAATAGTGGGAATAGGCAACAAATACCCAATATAAACATAGGGATCAACATGGTTTTTGGTGCTTCATGCAGGACGGTTCCATGCAATTTACCCTTGACTTGCTCCAGCATTCGAAAATCGCCGAAAAATGCCTTAAGGATTAAGCGACCAATATAAAACGCGGTTAGAATACTGACTGTAATAAGACTTATTGGTATAATGAGATACAAGTCGCCTTTTGACAAAGCCCATTCAAAGGAAGATATGATAATACTATCTTTGGAAAGGTAACCTGATGTGAGTGGAAACCCAGCTAGTGCCAATGAGGCAATACTCATCAGGATAAAAGTTTTCGGCATGTATTTCTTCAGTCCGCCCATGTTCCTCAGGTCTTGTGGATCGAAGTCAAGCTGGCTGTGTGATTTGAGATGTGCCATCTCATGAATAATAGCTCCCGCGGACAGGAACAAGAGACATTTAAAGAAGGCGTGTGTGACCAAATGGAATAATGCTGCATCCCAGGTTCCTATCCCAATTCCCACCATCATAAAGCCCAATTGTGAAATAGTTGAAAAGGCTAGGATACGTTTAATATCGTATTGACCTAATGCAAAATAAGCAGCGGAAGCCGCTGTAATCGTACCTATGATAGCAATAAACAACAAAGCGCTTTCGTTGAATAACGGAAATACGGTGGCGAGTAAAAACACACCTGCTGCAACCATTGTGGCAGCATGGATGAGTGAAGATACTGATGTTGGCCCTTCCATGGCATCAGGTAGCCATACATGTAAAGGAAATTGAGCTGACTTGGCCATAGCGGCAAGGAAAAATGCCAGTCCGGCTATCGTTAACCAAATCTGGTCCATGCTGTTGACCGGAGAAACCCATAGTCCGCCAGTGATGCTAGATTGATAAATAAGACCTCCTTCACCAAAAAGGTCGACCAGATTGAGGGTTTTAAATTGTGTAAATATTATGGCTAGGCCGATCAGAAAACCGAGGTCCCCGATGCGGTTTACGATAAATGCTTTCTTGTTGGCCTGTACAGCCGTTTCGCGTGTGAACCAGAAACCAATAAGGAGGTAAGAGGCGAAACCTACCAATTCCCAAAAGATATACATGAGCAATAGGCTATCCATAACGACCAATCCCAACATAGCAAAACAGAAGAGACTAAGATACATCCAATAGCGATGGATTCCCGAATCCCCTTTCATATACGCTCTCGAATAGATGTGTACCGGAAGGGCAACTGTTGGGACCAGAAACAGCATGAGTACATTCAGGTTATTTAATAGGATGCCGACTTTAAAAGTAGCTTCACCGATGGTAAACCAGTTTATTTGGGCAGAGACCATTGGATTATTCCAGATTGCTAACCAGGTAAGTCCGCCAAATATAAAACTAAAGATAATGGCGATCAGGGAGATAATCCCTGACTGATCGCGCTTGCCCGCTACTGCCTGATATAGAAATGCAATAAATGGCGCAGCGACTGTAAACAGTGCTGTGTATAGAGGTGATATGTGAGCCAGTTGATCCAATTCTTACTTATCTTTTAATTCATTGATTTCATCCGGATTGATGGTTTTATAGTGTCTATAGACATTTAACACCAATGCTAAGCCAACCGCAACCGCAGCAGCAGCAAGAACAATAGCAAATAGGGCGAAAATCTGTCCGCCATAACTGACCTTATCGTATTTGCCGAAAGCTACAAAGTTTAGAATAGCCGCATTAATCATCAATTCGATACCTACCAAAATCATAATGGCATTTTTCTTGGAAAGAACGGTATAAAGGCCGATACAGAAGATGCAAGCACTGACAACTAAAAAATGCGTTAATGTAATCATCTGTTGCGCTCCTTTCTGGATAAATGTGATGCTCCAATAAGCGCCATCATTAAAAAGACCGATATGACTTCAAAGGGTAGTACATAAAAGGTCATAAACCGTAATCCAATTTGTTGGATATTATTATCTGTTGGAATAATCTCAGTATTATTTTCTTTGGCTTGTTGGATCCAGGTAGGAATGGACTGATGCCATTCTGCAATACCAAAGATCATGAGTATTAGAAAACCTATTGCCAATACAACTGCTTGCCACCTGGGCATGCTCAAAAATGAGCCACTGCTGTCTTGAAGATCTTTCAATAGTTCTTTGTTGGAAAGCATAAAGGCAAATAGCATAAGGATCAGCACACCGCCTACATAGACCATGATCTGTGTGATAGCAACAAAATCTGCCAGTGCAAATAGGTATAGGCCAGCCATGGCAAAGAGTACAATGAAAAATAGAAATAAGGCGCGGGCTATATTTTTAAGATTTACCAGTAAAAGGGCAGATCCGATTGCCAGTGTGGCAAAGGCATAAAATAAAATAGTTTCCATACTTTTATTTTTGCTTTGCCGCCTCCTTTTCAGCTTGAAATTGTGTCCATTCTGCTTTTCGTTGTGCAACTTGTTCGTCGGTCATGTCTGAAAAGCCATAGATCAGATCAGTTAGCTTTTGCGAGCTACGATCATATTCATTGGTCATGACAATGCATTCGGTAGGGCAGACAACCGTACATAGTCCACAATACATACATTTGGCCATATCAATATTGAACTTGGCTGGATATAACCGCTTGACGCTACCGTCTGAAGTCTTTCCGATCGCTTCTGGTGATTTGATTGCTTCAATTTCAATACAATCTACAGGACATGCTTTGGCACAAAGGTCACAGACGATGCAATCATCAATATCTACTTGCAATTGATAGCGAGCGACTTCGGGGATAGGCATTTTTTCGGCGGGATATTGTACGGTGACAATGCCCTCTTGACGGTCGAAGTAGTTGTCGTTTTTGATATTTAATTCCTGACGCGAACGTCGAGCGCCAAACAAGTGTTTGACAGTCAAAGATAATCCTTTGATTGCCGTACGAAATGCGTGGGAAGCCGTCTTAAATATCATATCTTATGCTATAATTAAAATTCTCCAAATGGCCGAAATTGCCATGCAAATAAAAGCTAAGGGTGTCAATACCTTCCAACATAAGCTCATCAATTGATCGGCACGTAATCGGGGTAAAGTCCACCGAATCCACATTTGTACCCCTACAATAAATAATGACTTGGCTAAGGTCCAAAAGATTCCCCAGGCTAGGCCTGTTGTCCAATCTGCCAATCGTATCGCCCCAATATTTGGGAGAGGTGTATTCCAGCCACCTAGGAACAGGACAACACCCAGCATCGCTACCAAAAACATCATGGCATACTCGGCAAGGAAAATAAAGGCAAATTGAATCCCACCATATTCCGTGTGAAAACCACCAACCAATTCGGATTCCGCTTCCGGAATATCAAAGGGAGCCCGGTTACATTCAGCAAGTGTTGCGATAAAAAATATGATGTAGGTTATAATTAAATGTGGGGCTTGAAAAATATTCCAAGCGAAGAAACCACCAATCTCATTGACTTCCCAAAAGCCTAAAAACTTGATGCTTCCGTTGGTCAGAATGCCTTGACCAATAGCAATTTCATTGAGGTTTAGGGTCTGTGTTAGCATCACTACGGTGATCAATGAGAGCCCGACCGGTATTTCATAGGATACCATTTGGGCAATTGCACGCATGGATCCGAGCAGTGAATATTTGTTGTTGGATCCCCAACCAGCCATTAGAATCCCTAAGGCATCAATAGAGATAATAGCCATGATAAAGAATAATCCCGTGTGTGTATTGGCTGGAATAAAATCTTTGGCCCAAGGAATAACAGCAAATCCAGTAAAGACTGCTACAAAAATAATAATTGGGGCAATTCTAAAGAGAACTTTATCGGCTAAAGAAGGGGTGATTAATTCTTTTTGAAGCAATTTAAGGATATCGGCTATGGTCTGGAGACTGCCATATTTCCCGGTTTCCATTGGTCCGAGACGATCTTGGACAAATCCCGCAATCTTACGTTCGGCATATACTGCAAATAAGGTAAATGCTGCTATAAAGGTGAAAATAGCAATGGGAACCAAGATATGTAGTATTGTATCTAACAAGTCTTATTTATAATGATTTTTAATAAGCGTCCAATGAATACGCAAACTTAACGAAAAACAGGGAATTTCGATAGGGAAAAATTAAAATATACTTAACAAGTAGATTATCGTGACATATTAGGGATGCTAGTATTTAGATTTGAGTATTAAGATTTCGATTGTGTAAGCCGCTGGCTGATGATATTCTCATAAATATAATACACATTTTGTTTATATAACATGCTATCGCATAGTGTTTTTGAATAGACGCTGTAACCTGATCTCCATAAAAAAAAGCATCCCTTGGGATGCTTTTTTTTATGGAGATCAATCGAATTAACGATTTGAGAACTCAACGTAATTACGTTCGGTATGTCCAACATATACTTGTCTTGGACGGCCGATAGGCTCTTTGTTTTCACGCATTTCTTTCCATTGTGCGATCCATCCTGGAAGACGACCCAAAGCAAATAATACGGTAAACATATCTGCTTTAAATCCTAACGCACGATAGATGATACCTGAATAGAAATCGACGTTTGGATAAAGTTTTCTATCGATAAAGTATTGATCATTCAATGCTGCTTCTTCTAGTTTCTTAGCAATATCCAATACTGGGTCTTGAACACCTAATTTTTCTAAAATATCGTCACATGCTTTTTTGATAATTTTAGCACGTGGATCGAAGTTTTTGTATACACGGTGACCGAATCCCATTAAACGGAATGGATCATTTTTATCTTTGGCTTTTGCAAGGTATTTTTCAGCATCACCACCATCATTTTTGATCGCTTCCAACATTTCGATTACCGCTTGATTGGCACCACCATGTAAAGGACCCCATAATGCATTGATACCAGAGGCAACAGAAGCATAAAGATTCGCATTGGATGAGCCTACGATACGAACTGTTGATGTCGAACAGTTTTGTTCGTGGTCAGCATGTAAAATAAGCAATTTGTGCATAGCATCGATGACAACCGGATCGAATGTTTTTTCGTCGTTAACTTCGCCGAATAGCATATTCAAGAAGTTGTCAATATAACCCAAATTGTTTTTAGGGTAAACTACTGGATGACCTAAAGATTTCTTTTGAATCCAGGAAACGATAGTAGGCATTTTAGCCAAAAGATTGATAATCGTTTGATCTTCTTCTTCGTCAGTTAAGTTTGGATTTAAAGATTCAGGATAAAATGCTGATAATGCGCCCACTAAACAAGAAAGTTGGCCCATTGGGTGGGATTTGGATGGGAATCCAGCGAAGAAATTCTTCATATCTTCGTGGATCATCATTTGCTTTTTGATGTCAGCTCTGAATTTTTCCAATACCTCTTTTTTCGGAAGTTCTCCGTAGATCAATAAATAAGCAACTTCCAAGAACGTAGACTTCTCTGCCAATTGCTCAATTGGATATCCTCTATATCTCAATATACCTGTTTCACCGTCAAGGAAAGTAATCGCACTTTTTGTTGCACCCGTGTTTTTGTATCCTGGGTCTAACGTAATAAATCCGCTTAGATCTCTTAATTTTGAAATATCAACTGCTTTTTCATTTTCAGTACCGACAATGACCGGAAGGTCATAAGAAGTGCCGTCTAAATTTATAGATGCTTTATCTGACATGTTTATATGTTATCTTATATCTGATTTTGTATGCTAATCTCACAAATTTAACTATTTGATATTTAAAACTGAAAGTTCTTTTGGAATTTAAATGACATCATTGCGTCATTTTGGATAATATTGAATAACTATTTACTCAAATAAGCAAATAGTTTATTCAAATTTAACACTATCTTATTATACCTAAAACGTTAATCTATTTTTCGCTGGGCGACTTTTCCTTTATCCTCATATTTTCCGTTTTTGCCCGAACCAAAAAAAGGCAAGATAACGAAGCAGACCAAAATAATAGATGTAAGGGTAAGGATACCTGTTGTCCATAGGATCTTGCTGAAATTTTCAGCATCCAGGAAATGGATACCCCAGAGCCCCAATAGAAAATAGGTGGCTACAAATAGGATAACCAAGGTGAATAATATACCAAAGATGTATTTCATGATGGGTTATATTTTGTTGAGAATCTGTTTTTTGAGTGTGTCGAATTCGTCCTGTGTGATGATGTTTTCACGTAGCAGTAATTGTAGTTTTTGCAGTTTTTCGACAAAATCACCCTCTTCTTGTATATTGTCTTTGATATCTTCTTTTTGAAGATCAAATTGCTTTCCCAGCTCCATGCCGACACCCAGTTGTGCGCCAATGCCGGCCAGACCACCTTCATTTTTTGCGGCATCCCGGAGCGCGCGCAATTTTTCCAATTCCACATAGCTCAAGCCTGCTTGCTGCGCGGCCTGATTTTGCGTCGTCAAATCAGCAATTTCACCAATTCTACGTTGTGTGTTCGCGTCAAACTGAGTTCCTAGGATCTTAAAATCTGTAATTTCTAATCCGAGATCTTTAAAATCCTGTTCGACAGCCGCTTTTATGCCAATGGACAAAACGGGGAGTTGGCTATCGATTTCATTATAACCCAATTTCTTTTGGGCAATCTGCGCGATAATCTGTTGCGGAATCCGATTGTTGATAACATCCTGAATCGCTGCTGTGCTGACTGTGTTTTGATTGGCAACGATGTTTTTATAGAAATGTACGGGTTCTTTGATAATGTAAGAAAAAGTACCGTTCAAGCCTATTTCCACTGGAAGATTATATTGTGGGTCAATGTATTTTATTGGATTTCCTGTCCCCCAAGACTGATTGACAATAGCTGCAGTACGAAAGAAGTAAATATACAGCTTGTGTTCAGACTCAAAATTTTGTCTCAACCTGGCCAAGGTTGTAAAGAAAGGGTGGTTATCCGTTTTTAAATTATAGGTACCGGCCTCTGTGAGCAAGCTTTCACCTTTCCCTTCATAAACAAGGATACAGCCCTGTCCTGGGGCAAGAATAAGTTTACTGGAATTTTTAATTTCATTTCTTTCGGAAGGAAATTTATACCATAATACACGGGGGTCTTGATTTTTCCACTCAATGACCTCTGATAGTTGGTTGTTAAAAAGATTGAATAGTCCCATAATGTTTAATTTAATGAGTCGAATTTGGGATTATACCCTTCGAATTTATTGATTTGTTTTCCGCTATTATCAAAATAGTAATAGTCGCTTGAACCTTTGACAATAAAACCATCTTTGAGCAGGGAGCCATTTCCATAAATGGATTTAAGTTCTGTGCTGATTGTTTTCTGTATAGCACCAGTAGAAATATCCAATAGTTGGATTTGTAGAGGATCATCTTCCGCTGGTGTTGGTTTGTATGCAATCAAAAGTGTTTTGTCATTCTGAGCAAGCACGACAGGTTCAAAATAGAGTCTTCCCGGTGTGAAATCTTTAAAGCTAATCAGACGGGCTCCTTTAAATTGCCAAGGATTGATCAGTACCTTTTTGTAAGGATCGCGGTCGGTAAAAATGCCTGATCCGCCATAATCTTTATCCCAGGAAAAGCGCGGACTATCTTTGGGAAATCCATATTGATATTGGTAACTGTATTGGATTAACTGAATTTTTTCCTCGGGGTAATAACTGGATTTACTTGAAAAAGTGAATTCCGTTTTTGTCGTTGGATTGGGAAGTTTTTTCCTTCTTTCATCGTAAAGTTGCTTATCCGGTATAGATTTATTGATTAAAGGGTAATAGGCAAGATTTTGCCCTTCATTGTTTATAATTTGATAGGAAGATCCATAATCTTCGTATTTAAATTCAACTTTGGCAATGCCCGTGCTGAGTGATGGTGCATCTTTGACATAATTTTCAAGAACACTTTTGTAGGTTAGGCTATTTCTGTCCAATTGATAGATATACTTGGATTTGACGATGATGTATAGGTTTTGGTCTTCAAAGACCTGTAATTTAACGTCGCTACTCGATAATTCGACGGGAGTATCCATCAATTGTTTTATCCATTCCTTTTTACCAGTTTTAGGGTCAAATAATCCGATATAGACTTTATTGTCTTTGCCTTCGTCAAATCTTGCTTTTGAATTCCGGACATTGCCCACCACGACAATATGGGGAATATTGTTTTTATCCAAAAATAATTCGTTTGAGGCATAATTCCATTCCAGGGTAATGGCTTCTTCTTTTTTGTCGGCAGTGTTGGACGAACTATAGGTCGAATAATTCGGTTCAGGTTTTTTAGAAAAAATGGCACTTAAGGCTCCGATTAAAAACATGAGGGCAATAAAGCCCACAACAGCAAATAATACGATACGTATTGGTTTATACTGATCCGGGTTGTTGCGCGGATAGTTGTAATTGTGATTGATATTGATATCATCGCTATCTAAGAAAAACTCCGTTCCACAACTGTCACATTTGTAATAGTCGGGGCGTATTGTGCTGACTTTTATGCTGCCACAATGAGGACATTTGATCGCTTTGATGCTTTTGGCCATTTATCTTGTTGTATTTGTTTTGAATTACCGCTGTTTAAAATATCATTTCTACCAAGATGGAATTTGTGTATTGGAAGAATATGATTTACAGGTGAAAGTTATAAATAATAAATAAGGAATAGCAAATTTTCGGCCAGTCAACTTATATTCGATGGGACTGATTTTAAATACGTCGAGAAATGATAGCGATTGTAATGTTACAAAGAATATTTGGGCTATGACCCGCTTAGATAGGTTACATGATAAATAAAAATATATTTTTGATATTTACGAATTATTCGTAGATTGGTGAAAGAATAGTAAAGAAAGATTAAGACATGGAAAAGTTAACAGCACAAGAAGAGCAGGCAATGCAATCTATCTGGAGCCTAAATGGAGGTTTTATTAAAGAGATCTTAGATAATGTCAAGGGCGAGAAAATGCCTTATACGACACTGGCCTCGACAGTAAAGAATTTGGAGCGTAAGGACTTTGTGAAAGCGGTGCGTTATGCTAATGCAAAACGTTATGAGCCTATGGTCAGTGAGCAGGATTATAAAGCTAAGTTTATGAATTCTTTTGTGGGTGATTATTTCAAGAATTCTTACAAAGAGATGGTTTCTTTTTTCGTGAAAGAGGAAAAGCTGACTGAGGGCGAACTTAAGGAGATCATGGATATGATCAAAAACAACAAATCTTAATACAATGGAAAATCTACTGACCTATATCATACAAGTCAATCTGTTGTTGAGCATAATCTACTTAGGTTATGTAGGGCTATTGAAGGGTTTGACATTCTATTCATTAAATAGAGGCTATTTTTTAATAGGCGGATTATTTGCTTTTATTTACCCTTTTTTGGATTTAAAATCATTGTTTGTACAGCGTGGGTTAGACATGGGCTTGGTCGGTGAGCAGATTTCATTTTATATAGAGGAACAAGAGGTTCAAGAAAAGCTTACATTGGCGGGATTGGTGGAGATGGTGTTTATTTTGGGGGCAGTGTTGTTATTGCTGAAGTTCCTATTTCAATTATTGAGTTTATTGAGGATTCATTTTCATTCCACTGCGGATCAATGGAAAACATATTTTTTTCGGAATGTGTTTATTCCTATTGTTCCATTTTCGTTTTTAAATAAAATCTATGTCAATAAAGGGCAGCATATGGATGCTGAACTGAAAGATATTTTTAAGCATGAGGATATCCATGTGAAAGGCCTTCACAGCTTGGATATTTTATTGTTTGAAATGATATTGGTGTGTTGTTGGTACAATCCTTTCGTCTGGTTCATGCGCAGGGCCATTCGCCAAAATTTGGAGTTTCTGACTGATCAACAGGTGCTCAATAAAGGAATTGACAAACAGACGTACCAATATAGCCTGTTGAATGTGTCCAAAAAGGGCACTTCAATAGGGTTGAGCAATCAATTTAATTTTAAACTATTAAAACGTCGCATTATGATGATGAATAAGAAAAGATCATCCAAGATAGAACTGAGTAAATATGCCTTCCTTTTGCCTATATTCTTACTAATGGGGGCAGCATTTACTGTAAGCAAAGCGGAGGGCAGCATAGAAGGGGTTGTTGAAAAGGCTAATGAAACTACGCTTCTTAAATTGGACGATCAACAGCGGGATTCCACGTTGTCAGTGAAGATGGCTGGCGAAGCAGGAAAGTTATTGAAAGAGGTTATGGGGACGGATACGGTGAAGATCGATACAAGCCGATCAAAGAATACAACTGATTTATTAAGCGATCAGATTGGTTCTCTGAGACTGAGAGGTACTTCTGCCGTAATTGGAAATCCATTATTTGTGTTGGATGGGGTAGTTGTTAGCAAAAAGGAACTGGATGCAGTTGCTCAGGAACGAATAGAATCAATAACTGTATTGAAAGACAAGTCAGCTACAGCAATCTATGGAGAAAAAGGAGAAAAAGGTGTTGTGTTGCTTACGACTAAAGCCGGAAATGCCACAAAAAAATCTGAAAATAACCTTCAGGGCAAGGTGGTGGGTTTTCAAGTTAAGCAGGACTCCGTTGGTACAACAAAATCCCATACGATAAAGTATCCTGTTGATGTTTTGTATGTGATTGATGGGGTTAAGATGAGTTCTGAGGATATGAAGGGTGTTGATCCCAATAATATTGAAAGTATTAATGTTTTAAAGGATGCTTCAGCTATGGTAAAATATGGACGTGAAGGGAAAAATGGTGTTATTGAAGTGACCACAAAAAAATGGGCTAGGGAAAATCCGGATAAGGTCAGTAAAGTTGCTAAGGAACTCAAGTCTGAAAATAAAGTAGGAGAGACTCTGCCACTTGCTGCCTTTTATAAAGCGAATGAAGACAAGCAGGATGTTAAGACGGTAACATTTGAGGGGAAATCCAAAACAGATGGGAGTCAAGGCAAAGCAACTACGTTTACTGGTAGAGGAGTGACGCATTCAGTGACTTCCGAACTTATCGTAGGTAAAGATGCTGTTCGACTCCGTGGGTTATCAGGAAAGGAAAAGCCATTATTTATTGTGGACGGTCAGGTGCAGCTAATAGACATAGATGATTTGAATGCCTCGGATATTCAATCGATTTCGATTCTTAAAGATCAAAATGCTACAGCTTTATACGGTGCTGCAGGGGGGAATGGAGTTATTATTATCACTACGAAGAAGAATGCCGCTCAATTAAAAGAAACAGATGATAAGGGCGAAAGTTTGGACGTCAAGATAAAGAAAACAATCAAGACTGAGCTTGATGCCGAAAGAAAACGTGCTGAAGCTGCCAAAGGGTAGTAACCATAATATTTTGGTGGAATAAAATAAAAGGGACTGATGTCCCTTTTATTTTGTATTCAGGTTTGTCATGGTCAGCTCGATGCCGATATTGACAAAACTTTGGATCATTTTGACAGAATGATCTATTAGCGCAGGCAGTTCAGCTTGCTCATCTTTGTCAAATGGGCCAAGGACATAGTCGACCTGTCTACCTTTGGGGTAATTATCTCCGATACCAAAGCGTAGACGCGGGTAAACCTGTCCTCCGCAAAGCTGTTCGATGGATTTAAGCCCATTGTGGCCAGCACTGCTGCCTTTGGGTTTCATACGTAGAGAACCAAATGGAATCGCGAGGTCATCAACAATCACCAATACATTTTGAATAGGCACTTTACATTGTTGCATATAATAATTAACCGCTTTGCCACTGAGGTTCATATAGGTGGTCGGTTTGATGACGGTTACATTGTGCCCTCTCTGTTTAAATTCACTGTAGTAGGCTAATTTCAATAAAGAAAAGCTTGCACCGGCCTGTTTGACCAATTCGTCTGCAACCATAAAGCCAATGTTATGTCGTGTGTCGGCGTATTCGCTGCCGATATTGCCCAATCCAACGATAAGATAATTCATGTTGCAAAAATAAAAATTTAATAAACAAAAAAGCACCGAATTTCGGTGCTTTCTGTAGTATAAAAATCTTGTTCAGATTATTTTTTACCACCTTTAGCTGCTTTAGCTGCTTCTTGTTCAGCTTGACGCAATGCACGAGACATGATAACTGAAACGATTGTATCGTCAGAGTTGTTCAATACTTTTGCATTTTCTAATTGAACTTGAGCCACACGGTATGATTTACCAACTTCTAATGATTCCATTGGTACTTCAATTTCTTGTGGTAAGTTAGCAGGTAATGCTTTTACACGTAAATTACGCAATTTTTGAACTAATTTACCCCCCATTTTAACACCTGGAGATGTTCCAGTTAATTTGATAGGAATATTTAATGATACTTCTTTATCATCAAATAATTCTAAAAAGTCAACGTGAGTAACTAGGTCAGTTAATGGGTGGAATTGTGCGTCTTGAACGATAGCTCTTTTTGTTTGACCGTCAATGTTTAATTCTACGATTACAACATCAGCAGTGTAAAGAACTGGTTTCAAATCAGCTGCGGATACAGCAAGAGCAGTTTGTTCCTTACCTCCGTAAAGTACTGCTGGTACTAAACCTTGGTAGCGTAACTCTTTCGCATCTCTTTTCCCTACGTTCTGTCTTACAGAACCGCTAATAGCAATTGATTTCATCTTTTAATTTTTTATAAATTTTGAGGTGCAAAGATAGTTTAATTTTTGGTATTATCAAAAAAATAGCTGCTGATATTGAGGGACTAAGATCCCTTATGCTATTTTGTAAGTTGCCGACTTGAAACAAATCTTGGGGATAACGTGGTGAACGGTTATTATATTAATTTGAGGAGGGGCTGTTGAATTGTAATCTTGGTTGTCCTTAGATGCTTGTTTTAAGAGGCTATTGTGTGGGACAAGAATAAAAAACAAACTTTCTAGCCTCCGGCTTACCATACCAGGATCTAAATACTCATATCTCAATACTTAATACTAAAAAAGACTCCAGTATTTCAGCCGTAGGCTTACCATACCAGAGTCTAAATACTAATATCTTAATACGCTATAC
The DNA here is from genome assembly GCF_039536865.1 of Sphingobacterium ginsenosidimutans. Lineage (NCBI taxonomy): Bacteria > Pseudomonadati > Bacteroidota > Sphingobacteriia > Sphingobacteriales > Sphingobacteriaceae > Sphingobacterium > Sphingobacterium ginsenosidimutans. Next base: position 55,637 of record NZ_BAAAZK010000008.1, on the reverse strand, counting down.
TAAAAAAGACTATTCAACGTCAAATAAATCTGAGATAGATGTATGTTGGTTGACGCTAGTGATTGCTTTTGCGAACAAATCAGCCGTAGACAACACTTTGATTTTTGTTGATTGTTTTGCTTTTTCCGGATCCAATTGAATGGTGTCTGTCACAATCATTTCTGACAATACCGAATTTTCAATTGTTTCATAGGCCTTACCCGATAACACCGCGTGTGTACAAACTGCTCTTACAGATCTTGCACCATTCTCCATGATCAAAGCAGCGGCTTTAGAAAGTGTACCTGCAGTATCGCAGATATCGTCGATCAATACAACATCTTGACCCGTTACATCCCCAATGATAGACATCGACTCGATTTCATTTGCACGTTTACGACGTTTGTCACAGATGATAACTTCTGCATTGAAGAATTTAGCAAAAGTACGCGCTCTGTACGATCCACCCATGTCAGGTGAAGCAATTGTCAAGTTTGGAAGTTTTAAGGATTTGATGTAAGGAACAAAAATAATGGAGCCATCTAGGTGATCAACAGGGATATCGAAAAATCCTTGGATCTGTGCAGCGTGTAAATCCATCGTCATGATACGGTGAATTCCGGCTGCAGTCAAAAGATTGGCAATCATTTTGGCGCCAATAGCAACTCTTGGTTTGTCTTTTCGATCTTGTCTTGCGAAACCGAAATAAGGGACCACTGCAGTGATGTAGTGCGCTGAGGCTCTCTTTGCAGCATCAGTCATCAACAATAATTCAAAAAGATTGTCGGTAGGTTGGTTGGTAGATTGGATGATAAATACATCGGCTCCACGAACAGATTCATTGTAGAATGGTTGAATCTCACCGTCGCTAAAACGCGATAATGTTTTGTCTCCTAGAGGTTTCCCGTAAGATTGTGCGATTTTCTCGGCTAGTTCTGTAGTGCCAGAACCTGCAAATAATTTAACCGTGTTGAATTGCAAAGGCATGGTTTTGTATATTTATGTTGGGTTATTGTATTGTCGTTTATTCAATATTTTTATTCCCTAATATTTTTTAAAGTTAAACATTAAAAAAAATGGATTGTTTGCACAATCCATATACTCTTAACTTTAAAAGTTGTCCGACCTGGATTCGAACCAAGACAAACAGAACCAAAAACTGTCGTACTACCCTTATACTATCGGACAATGTCTTTCAGAAGTGAACGTTTCCGTCTTTTTTCTTTTGACGACGCAAAGATAGAGATTTGTTTTAAAAATCAAAATTCAAATTAAAAAAAATCTAAACCTTTTATAAAAAATAAGCCTTGCATATAACGCAGAAAAGGCCTGCGATTGCAAGCCTTTTCTATTGTTTGTTGTCCGACCTGGATTCGAACCAAGACAAACAGAACCAAAAACTGTTGTACTACCCTTATACTATCGGACAAACAATTCAAAGTGTTCGTTATCGTGATGATGTCGTTCACATTTGATGATGCAAATATACGGACTATTCTTGTTTCTGCAAATAAAAATGTACTGTAAAGTGCATTGGGCTTGATTTTCAAATAAATAATTTTTGTTTTGCCCTAAAATTTACTTCATGCTTGCGGCTTTTTTGTACCGGTATTAGTCTAGTCAAGCGCATGAATGCCTTTGTGCTGCTTTCTTTACAGCCAATATTGCATCGCATAATGAAATTTTTTCAATCAATATGTGTTAAAAAATCAGAATAAAGTTCATTTCTTATTAACTTATCCTTATTTTCGAGCCGTATTATAATACTTTTACAGTTATCATTTTATGAACTATACTAAAATCAACAATCTTTTAGGATGGATATGTGCGCTCATTGCAACAGTAGCATATGTCATGACTGCCGAACGATCGACGAGTTGGTGGGACTGCGGTGAGTTTATCGCCTCAGCCTTTAAACTTCAAATTGTGCACCAGCCAGGGGCACCTTTATTCTTAATGATTCAAAACATCTTCTCAAATCTTGCTGGAGGTGATGTAACACGGATCGCTTTTTGGATGAATGTGGGATCTGCTGTATGTAGTGGTCTGACAATCTTATTTTTGTTCTGGACGATCACAGCGCTAGCAAAGAAGGTCGTTGCAAAAGGAGTTGGCGAGTCCTATACTTCAGCTGACTTGATCAAAATATTTGGTTCAGGTGCTGTCGGCGCATTGGCTTATGCATTTACGGATACATTTTGGTTTTCCGCGGTTGAATCTGAGGTGTATGCGATGTCTTCGCTTTGTACGGCTGTTGTCTTTTGGGGGATATTAAAATGGGAAAACCATGCAGATGAAGCTGGTTCTGACCGTTGGTTGATCTTTATAGCCTATGTGATGGGACTATCAATTGGGGTTCACTTATTGAACTTACTTGTGATCCCTGCTATAGCCTTGGTAATTTATTTTAAACGCTCTAAAACAGTAACTTCTTCGGGAGCAACGAAAGCATTCTTGATCGGTGTGGTTGTGCTGGCCTTAATTTTATGGGGTATCATCCAATATACAGTCAAAGCTGCCGCATATTTTGACTTGTTCTTTGTGAATAGTCTAGGCATGGGTTTTGGAACCGGATTTAATCTGTTTTTTATATTGGTAATTGCTCTTTTTGTTTATGGTATTTGGTACTCGGTCAAAAAAGTAAAACCGATGTTGAACCTGATCTTAATCAGTACAGCATTTATTATCTTCGGTTATAGTTCCTTTGCAATGATCATGGTACGTGCCAAAGCAAACCCTACCTTAAATAATAGTGATCCAGATAACGCGTTTTCATTTGTCAGTTATTTGGGGCGGGAGCAATATACTAGTGAACCACTATTAAGTGGGCCAACCTTTGATGCTCAAGTGGTGGATGCTGAGGCAACTTATACTTATCGAAAAGACAGTGATAAATACACGAAAGTAGAGAATGGTATGAATTATAAATACGATAAGACCATGTTATTTCCTCGTGTTTATAGCTCAAGAGACCAAAATCATATAGATTATTATCGCGATTACCTAAAGATTCCTGAAGGACAATCGCCAACATTTGGGGATAACTTAAAGTTCTTCTTTAGCTATCAGATCGGACACATGTACGGTCGTTATTTTCTTTGGAATTTTGCCGGACGTCAAAATGACCAACAAGGACAGGGTTCCTTCACTGAGGGGAACTGGATCTCAGGGGCTAAACCTGTAGACCAGATGCATGTGGGCGGACAAAATGCTATTCCAGACTCATTGAAAACAGATCCTTCAAACAATAAATATTATTTTTTGCCTTTGATTATTGGTTTGATTGGTGCATTCTGGCATTTTGGTAAAAGACAACGAGATGCTGGTATTGTGGGCTTATTATTCTTCTTCACTGGTCTAGCGATTGTATTGTACTTGAATCAAAGCCCGCTTCAGCCACGTGAACGTGATTATGCGTATGCAGGTTCATTCTATGCCTTTGCGATATGGATTGGTCTGGGGGTATTTGCCATTGCGGATTACCTAGGCAAAAAGGTTGATGGGAAGATAGCTGCAGGGATAGCGACAGCTGCTTGTTTGTTGGGTGCTCCTCTATTATTGGCCTTCCAAAACTGGGATGATCACGATCGTTCAGAGAAAACAACCGCACGTGATTTGGCGAAAAACTACTTGGCTTCCTGTGCACCAAATGCAATTTTATTTACCTATGGTGATAACGACACCTACCCATTGTGGTATGTGCAAGAAGTTGAAAATTATCGTCCGGATGTTCGGGTCGTCAATTTAAGTTTGTTGAGTTCTGATTGGTATATGCGTCAGATGAAACAAAAGGTAAATCAGGCAGATGGCTTACCGATCAATATTGATAACGAAAAGTTCAAAAAAGGTGTTCGTGAGATACTCTATTATCAAGATATGAAAGTGCCGGGTCATGTGGATCTTGATTTGGTCATGCAGATCTTGTTGTCTGATGATCAAAAGAATAAATTGGAATTGCGTGGTGGTAAATTTGAGAACTTCTTGCCGACTAAAAATTTTAGCCTTCCGGTGGATAGAGAAGCGGTGTTAAAAAATAGTGTTGTTCCAAAAGCATGGCAGGAATCTATTGTGGATACGATGAGTTGGACGTATAATAAAAATTACATTACTAGAGCGGAGTTGTCTATGCTGAATGTGCTGCTCAATAATAACTGGAAACGTCCGATTTATTTTGCTGCGACTGTTCCAAATGACAACTATCTTGGATTGGATAAATATTTAGTACAAGAAGGTTTTGCCTTGCGTTTGATGCCTATTGCAACTCCTGCAGGAGCAGAGGGAACCTTGGTGGATACACAATCTGCATTCAAAGATATTACTACGAAATATCAATGGGGTAACATGGCGAATGCCTCTTATTTAGACCCTGAATCCTATCGAATGATCACCATGATCACCAATACCGTGATGGGAGGAACGGCAACACAGTTAATGATGGAAGGTCATAAAGATGAAGCGCGTAAAATAGCTGTTGAGACGTATGAGAAAATGCCAAAACGTGTGTACTTGATGCGTGATATTTTGGGCTATATTCCAATCATTAACGTATTGTATGAAACTGGTGAGAATAAACGTGCAAATGAGATTGTCAATCGCAATCTGAAATTTATGACACAAAATATGCGTTGGTATCAGGATATTGCACAAACGAAAGCGGAACTGGAATATTCAAATATCGGAACAGCACTACGTGCTTTGGGTGCATATAAGAGCATTCTGGCATCGACTTCGGAGAAGCAGTTGCTACAACAAGTGACGGAGCTGGAGAAGTCTTATAAACAACAATATGGTGTAGAATAATCGTTCAAGCCCTGTTTTATAAAGAGCTGTCCTTTTTGTATGTTGCTCAAAATTTAATTTGAAAAGCATATAAAAAGGACAGCTCTTTTTTTGATTATTTTTTCTTAGCTTAACGGCATAAAACCAACCTGATATTATGATGAAACGTCAACTGAAATTGTGGGATGCGATTATGCTGGTCATGGGCTCGATGATCGGAAGTGGGATCTTTATTGTGTCGAGTGATATGATGCGGCAACTGGGCTCAGGATACTGGTTGGCAATCGTATGGTTGTTGACGGCGGTTGCTACGGTGGCGGCCGCGATTTGCTATGGTGAGCTTTCTTCCATGTATCCCAAAGCAGGTGGACAGTATACATATCTCACGGAAGTTTTCGGGAAACCGATAGGTTTTTTATATGGTTGGAGTTTATTTACTGTTATACAGACTGGCACAATCGCAGCGGTTGCCGTTGCCTTTGGGAAGTTTACGGCTTACTTAATCCCCCAATTGAATGATGCCGCACCAATATTTCAACGTGGAGAGTTTAAGATTACCTGGATACAGGTGTTGGCTATGGGCGTGATTCTCTTGTTGACGTATATCAATACCCGCGGAATAAAAAGTGGTAAGTCGGTACAATCTTTCTTTACATCAGCAAAGATTATTGCATTGGTTTTATTGATCATAGGAGGCTTGTTTCTCATTAAGGAGAATCATTTTTCGGAAAATATGGCTTATAGCTGGGATGCTTTTCAAAATTTGAAAGGTGAGGGCTGGATGGGGATTTCCGGTGGTGCTTTAATGGGGGCGTTGGCCGCAGCTATGGTCGGTTCTGTATTTAGCAGTGTTGCCTGGGAGAACGTGACTTTTGTGTCTGGCGAGATTGTGAATCCGCAGCGCAATGTGGTTCGTGCGCTTGTCATCGGAACCAGTCTTGTTATGATTTTGTATATCTGTTGTAATTACATTTATCTTTCTGCATTGAGCCGCGAAGAGATCGCTTTTGCGACAAATGATCGCGTGGCTATTGCAGCGGCTGAAAAGATGCTGGGGCATACTGGTACGATTGCAATGGCCATTTTGGTGATGATATCAACGTTTGGCTGCGTCAATGGTCTTGCGCTGTCAGGAGCGCGAGTTTTTCAGACGATGGCCAAAGATGGCTTATTCCTGAAACAGGCTATTCCTAATAACAAATTTGATGTGCCGGCTAGATCGCTATGGTTGCAGGGGATATGGGCTTCCTTACTTTGTTTAAGCGGTCAATATGGTAATCTGTTGGATATGATCTCTTTCGTTATTGTGATATTCTATATGATTACGGTATTGGGAGTTATTATTCAACGTGTTCGAAAGCCTGAAATCGAACGTTCGTATAAGACATTTTTATTCCCCTTAACACCGATTATCTATCTCCTGATTGGTACTGTATTTTGTGTACTACTCATTATCTATAAACCACAGTATACCTGGCCAGGTTTTATATTGGTATTGATTGGATTGCCTGTGTATTATTTTGCACGAGGCAATAAAAAGAATGATTAAAAGGGGCTGCTGTTAATAGGGGCTATATGCTAGTGGCGACTGAGGGGACATTCTTTTTTTTGTGTAGGGTAATCAAAAGAAAACGGACGAATAGGTCAAGGGCGGAAAAAAAAGCTGGATTGTTCTGGAAGGGATGTCTGTGGAGTAACTCAATCGCGCTAATGGCACGTTGCTTTAGTGCTTATTAATTCTCCTGTGGAGAATTGAAATATTGAAATTAATTGGCGTATAAACCGTGTTTTTTGTCAAAAAAAGTGTAGCTTTGCTCAAACATTCCCATAATGAAACAGTCGATTTTATTAGACGGACCAAAATTTCAAATCACCATTCAAAGACTATGTCGTCAATTGATTGAGAATCACGGTGATTTTTCAAATGCTGTCGTCATAGGTATTCAACCAAGAGGAACTTTCTTAGCTAAACGTATTGTCAAAGAACTTGAACGCATGATCGAAAAACCGATCTTGGTCGGTGATCTGGATATTACATTCTATCGCGATGATTTCCGTACAAAAGGTAATGCTGGTCCGTTGTTAGCAAATAGCACAAATATCAATTTTATTGTAGAAGGTAAAGATGTCATTTTTATTGATGATGTCTTATGGACAGGACGTACCATTCGGGCGGCGATGGATGCTGTACAGGCATTTGGAAGGGCAAGAAGAATTGAACTGCTTGTTTTGGTCGATCGTCGATTCTCTAGACAGATTCCGATTCAACCCGATTATATTGGAATACAAGTTGATTCTATAGATTCACAGAAAGTGATTGTGAATTGGAAGGAATCTGACGATCAGGATAGCATTATCTTGGTCACGGAGAAAAAAACTTCGGGTAATGATTAGGAGCAAGTTCAGTAAAAATGGCTGAAGGTTCTAATTGGCCTTTGGGAACGAACCGTCCGATTAAAAAATGATTAGTAAATACTTGAATATACTATAAAATGTCATCTGCAGTAGAACAATTAAGTACTCGCCATTTATTGGGAATCAAAGATCTAAATGAGAAAGATATCCAATTGATTCTGGATACCGCGAGTAATTTCAAAGAAGTATTAAATAGACCCATCAAAAAGGTCCCTTCTTTACGCGATATCACCATTGCCAATGTGTTTTTTGAAAATTCAACACGTACGCGGCTTTCTTTCGAACTTGCTGAAAAAAGACTATCTGCAGATATCGTTAATTTTGCAGCTTCATCTTCATCTGTGAGTAAAGGCGAGACATTGATCGATACAGTCAATAATATTCTCGCTATGAAGGTTGATATGATCGTGATGCGACATCCTTATGCTGGGGCTGGTGTGTTTTTAAGTAAACATGTCGATGCTCAAATTGTGAATGCAGGCGATGGGGCACATGAGCACCCTACGCAAGCTTTGTTGGACTCTTTTTCCATACGCGAGCGTTTTGGTGATGTTGCTGGGCGTAAAGTTGCTATTATCGGTGATATTACGCATTCAAGGGTTGCGCTATCTAATATTCTGTGTCTTCAAAAACAGGGGGCAGAAGTCATGGTCTGTGGACCGACCACCCTTATTCCAAAGCATATCACTTCTTTAGGTGTAAAGGTTGAGCACGATTTGAGAAAAGCATTGAATTGGTGCGATGTTGCAAATATGTTGCGTATCCAATTGGAACGACAAGATATTGCCTATTTTCCCTCGCTAAGAGAATATTCCATGCTATATGGCTTAAATAAGGAAATTTTGGATTCCTTAGAAAAACCCATTACAATTATGCACCCCGGACCAATCAACCGTGGGGTTGAAATCACTTCGGATGTAGCCGATAGTGAGCATTCCATTATCTTAGATCAGGTTGAAAATGGAGTTGCTGTCCGCATGGCAGTATTGTACCTATTGGCTGGACAACGCGGTTAATTGGTGTTTCAATAGCGGAGCCGATAAGGCAGAGTCATCGATGCGGAATAACCAAATCGAATGATTCTTCAATCGACAATATTATGCCTGACTTTATTTTTGGTCGGGCATATTTTTTGTGCAAAATTTCCGTTATAATACTGGATTATTCACAGATGTTAATAACTTTTGTGTAAAATAGCTCAATTAAAGTATAATTTAGTAAAATGAATAAAACTATCTCCCAGGATTGCAGAGATTTGAACTGATTTTCAATAAATTTTGACTGATCTTAAAGCTTTAAATGGCGGCGGAGTAGGCGATAAATTTATATTTCAGGGCAAATTTATCAGGGTTTGAAAGGAGATTCATTTACATTTGCAGATAAATAACATATTTAGGTTTCACATATTATGTATAAGAAGATTTACCAGGTGGGAGTTGCACTAACCGTTATGGCGACGCCAGCATTAGCGCAACAGACAGAATGGCAACAAATCAACAAGGCTTACAAAACAGGAATGGAATTGTATGAACGTGGGAAATTTGGTTCTGCGTCAGCGCAATTTGATCGTGTAGAGGCCTTACGGACGAAATCCAATCTACAATTGGATGAGACAGAAGAGCTATCTTTATTAAAGGAAAATGTACGGTATTATCAAGCTGTTTGCGCCCTGGAATTGGGCGAGTCAAATGCTGAAAATCGTTTCCTAAAATATATTCAAGATTTCCCTGTTAGCGCCAATTCTAAAGCTGCTTATTTTCAGATCGGTAAATCATATTATGCCAAAAAAGATTATGTGAAAGCGATTGAGTGGTTTACAAAGATCGATAGTAAAAACCTTGCTGGTAAAGAGAATGTAGAATATCGCTTTAAATTAGGTTATGCTTCTTTTATGACAAAAGATTATAAGACAGCAAAACCATTATTTGAGGGATTAAAAGATCAGAAAACTGAATTTCAGGAGGCATCAATCTACTACTTTGCTTATTTATGTTATTTAGATGCAGAGTACAAAACTGCTTTAAATGAATTTGAGCGTTTGAATGGTTCCAAACAATTCGAAAACAGTTATCCTTACTACATTACGGCGCTATATTTCTTAGATAAACGCTACGATGATGTATTGGACTACGCATTGCCAATCTTGTCGCGCACCAAGCAGGAAAATGAGACTGAGATGTTTCGTATTATCGCCGCAACCTACTTTATTAAAGGTGACCTAAAAACATCAAAAGATTATTACGATAAATTCCAGGCACAAGATCAAGGCAAGACTCAGAATAACCAAGATAGTTATCAGATCGGTTATATCGCTTATAAATTAAAGGATTACGATAAGGCAATTACGGAACTGGAAAAAATGACAGAGCCTGATGCTTATTACCAATCTGCTATGATTACCTTGGGGGATAGCTTCTTGAAAAAAGGGAACAAACAGTCTGCACGTAATGCCTTCTTTAGAGCATCAAAACTGGACTTTGATCCAGCCATGAAAGAAGAGGGTTTGTTCAACTACGCAAAGCTTTCTTACGAATTGGAGTTCCACCAAGTTGCTCTGGCTTCTACACAGGAATATCTAAAAACTTATCCAAAATCGAAACGTCAAGAGGAGGCAAAAACCTTATTGGCAGAAGTCTTGTTAAGTACGAAAAATTACCGTGAGGCGGTCGATATCTTGGAGTCTATTCCAAAACGCGGTAAAGAAGCAAATGCTGCTTACCAAAAAGTAACGTATTACAGAGGTTTGGAGTTTTATAACGAGCGTGCTTTTGAAAATGCAATTTCTTTGTTCCTGCGTTCTGAACAGCACCGTTATGATGAAGAAATCTACGCCTTGGCGACCTATTGGAAAGCTGAAGCGATGTATGAGGTGCGTAAATATGGTGAAGCAGTAACAAACTTCAATAAGTTCTTACGTTTGCCAGGTGCAAATAAAACAGATGTATACGGTTACGCAAATTATGCTTTAGCCTATGCCGCTTTCCGTAATGGAAACTACAATACAGCAGCGAATTATTTTGAACGTTTCTTGGCCTCGGGTGGTTCAAAAGGTTTAGAGATCAATACCCGTAATGATGCGATCGCGCGTCTGGGTGACTCTTATTTCTCTTCTAAAAACTATGGTAGAGCCTTGACGGAATATAATAAGCTGATCTCTTCAAAAGCACCAAGCCAAGATTATGCCTTGTTCCAACGTGGTGTTATCCAAGGATTACAGGGAGATAATAATGGTAAGATCTCAACATTGAATGCTGTCATCGCACAATTTCCGAGCTCGAATTATGCGGATGATATTGCTTTTGAAATTCCTTATACTCGTTTCTTAATGGGTGAGAGCGATCAGGCAATTTCTGGACTTCAATCGATGGTGGAAAAATACCCACGAAGCAGTTATGTGCCACGTGCTTTGGTAACAATTGGTTTGGTTCAATATAACCAGGATAATAATGATGCTGCGCTAGCAACATTCCAACGTGTCGTTGACCAATATGCATCTACAGACGAGGCAAGACAGGCCATGCGCTCGATCGAGAATATCTATCTGGATAAAGGGGATGCGACTGGATATATCAAATATGCAACAGGAACAAATTTGGGTGACGTTTCGAAATCTGAGCAAGATTCACGTTCGTTCTCGACAGCAACAACCTTATTCTCCCGTGGAAATTACCAAGGCGCTGTAGAAGCTGTAAATGCGTATTTCGATAAGTTTCCGAAACCAAACCAAGAAAAATATGCGCGTTTTGTGCGTGCAGAAAGTAATGCAGCATTGGGAAATACAGAAGATGCCTTACACGATTACAATATTATCTTGAATGACTGGACTTCTCCTTATACTGAACGTACATTGATTTCGGTATCAAATTTATATTTGAAACAAAAAAAATATAATGAGGCAACTCAGTTGTTGAAAAAACTGGAGCTGACTTCTGAATATAAGTCTAATTATGGTTTTGCGATCAATAACCTGATGGTTTCCTATTACCAAATTGGAGATTATAAGGAAGCTTTAAATTATACCAACGCTGTTAAGAATTACGAAAAGTCTTCTGAAGAGGAGATTGCTAATGCGTTTTTATATGCTGGTAAATGCTATATCAAGCAGAACAAAAAAACGGAGGCTATGAAAGAGTTTAGCTTAGCTGCTTTGAAGAGCCGTACCGTATTTGGTGCTGAAGCGAAATACAATGTTGCTGTCATTCAATTAGAGAACAAACAATACGATGCCTGTATCAAAACGGCAATGGATTTGTCTGACAATTTCTCTTCTTATGAATATTGGGTGGCAAAAAGCTTTATCACAATGGCAGATGCCTATGCTGGTAAAGGCGATGCATTCCAAGCGAAAGCAACACTTGAATCAATTGTGGATAATTACGATGCGAAAGATGATATTTTGCCTGCGGCAAAAGAGCGTCTAAATAAATTGAACAACAAAAAGAAATAGGATACAATGAAGAAGTTGCAAAATAGAAATGTGAAGAAATATACCTTAGCAGCGCTTTTGATGGGCGTGGGATTGAATTCTTTTGCACAAGAAACAGGCAAGAAAAACGATCCTGAAAAACCGGTCACTATTGATTCTTTTGATGTTGTTCGTGATTACAAACCGATTCTTGCAGATGCTGTAAAAATCCGTCGTAGTCCTGATATGACCAACAAACGGGAATATCAACCAAAATTAAACTATGGTAATATTATTGATAAGAAATTAGATATCAATACAGGTCTGAAACAATTGAATGTGCAGGAGATTCCATTTGCACAACCTTTTGAACACAGCAGTAACTATGTCAAATTTGGTGTGGGTAACTATAATACCATTTTAGGCGAAGCGTATTTAGCTTCCGAGCAGTTTGAAAATACTCGTTTTGGATTATTTGCGAAACACTTAAGCCAAAAGGGGAATATCGATGGTCAGAAATTTAGCACGCAGGACATTGGTATTTTTGGACGTCGTGTATTGGATGCCGTGACCGTAAAAGGTACAATCGGTTACAATCGATATGGTACGAATTTCTACGGTCAAACTTTTGACCAACCAGGGACAACATTATTGAATACATCACCAGACAAACAAACATTTACTGATATTTATTTAAATGGTGAGCTAGCAAGTAATGTTGATCCGAAGAATGAGCAATCTGTGAGCTACTCTGCTAAAGTAGATGGTTACCTATTCAAGGATGCTTATAAAGCGAAGGAAAATTCCTTTGCCCTATCGGGATATTTGAATAAACGCATGAGTGCTTTCAATGTTGGCGCCAACGTGAGCGTGACCATGAACGATGTCAAAAACGAAAATGACACAGCGAATGTGAAAAATAATTTGTTTTTGATCAATCCTTACATTCGATTCAAAGGAGATAACTATAATGTAACTTTGGGTGCCAACCTGACTTCGGAATTTGGTGACGAATCCCGTTTCAATGTTTTCCCATCAGTGGAAGCCGATTTTTCTTTGGCTCCAGAATATATCTCTTTATTTGCCGGTGTTAACGGGAATGTGAGACAAGGTTCATTCCGTAACTTTGCAAAGGAAAACCCTTATTTGGCACCAAACGTTAGAATTGCCAACTCCATCGAAAAATTGAATGTATATGGTGGTTTAAAAGGGAATGCGGGTGCGACATTTGGTTATAAAGTAAAGGTATTTTACAAGCAGATCGAAGGACTGCCTTTGTTTAAAAATAGTGCGTTTGGCGATAATCAAGGTGGATATATTCCTTGGGCTTTTGATGTGGTCTATGATGGTCAGATCAATAAAGCTAAACATATGGGATTGGAAGGGGAGATTAATGTACGCTTATCACAATTGGTTAACCTAGGCGGTAAAGTATTTATTGATGACTATAATCTGAGTGATGAAGAAGAGGCATGGGGCTTACCTAAATTTAGGTTGCAAGCCAATGCGCGTTTCAATATCTCGGATAAATTCTTTGTGGACGCGGAGCTTTCTAGCCAAGGTAATACTTATGCATATGTTTACGATTATAATACCGATGGCAGCCGTGTAGCAGATAGTGGTCATAAGGTTACGATTGCTTCCTTTGCGGATTTAAATGCTGGTGCTGAATACCGAATTAAAAAACAATTTGGTGTTTTCGTGAAAGCAAATAATATCTTTGGGAAGGAATATCAGCGTTACATGTATTACCCAAGATTGGGATTCAATGTAATTGGTGGTCTTAATTATTCGTTTTAACGAATTAAGATTATAAATTTGCATTTTAAATCATAGAACAATGAATCTAGGCAAAAACATCAATAGTTTATTAAGACGCTATGCGGAAGTATACGTGCCCGGAATAGGTGTGTTCAAAAGAATTCATTCTCCGGCTCAATTTGATAAACAGAATAATGTGTTTTTGCCACCTATATCCTATGTCGAACTGGACTATTCTGCACAACATGGATTCAATATCGTGCATTATATTCAACAACAGGAAAACTTAAGTTTGGGGCAGGCGCAGCAAATTCTGGACGATACTGTGGGCAGCTTAAGAAATGACTTAGGGCAATTTGGACAGGTAAAACTGGATGATCTTGGTCTATTGATTAGCTACGGTTCAAGTTTGGTATTTAAGCCTTTAGATTTATCTGGCTTTAATTTTCAACCCGTTGTTAATTTAGTCGGTCCTGAAATTGAAACGGTTATTCCGGTACGGGAAGATGAACATGGACTTGCTGAGTCAGACGAAGCCCTAGTGTCAGAACCTGCTGAAGAATTGGTTAATGAGGCAAATGCTGTTGTTGGGAATGACGTTGAAACCGAAGAGGAAACTGCAAACGAACAGCGAGAGCCACAGGATTTAGAAAATGATGACAATTTTACACCGACTGAATCTGTAGCCGAATTGGTAGAACCTATCACTCCGATCGTGGAGCAGGATACGCTAGCGGAAAATACCGTGGAGGAGAAAGCCAAGGTTGAAGCAGAACTTTTAGATACTGTAGCTGTTTCGACACCGATTGACCAGAACGATAGCCAGGAAGTTGCCGAAGATGAGAAAATTGCGGAGAAGGAAGTTGGTGCTATTGCTGCTGCAAATTCTGCTTATGCTCCCAATATTTATGAAGAGGAACCGCGCAATTCGAATGCAATCTGGTATTGGATAACAGCGGCCATTGTATTGGTCATGATTGCAGTGGGCGTCCTTTATACAAATCCGGGCCTGAAAAATTCACTGTTTGGGGGGACACAACCGGCCTTAAAACCTGCTGGTGATACAATTGTTCAGAAAAATAATTTACCAATCAATGATACTACATCCAACACATTAGTGGCGGACAGTTTAAAGAAGGTAGATTCTCTGGCAAAAACGACTCCTGATTCATTAAAAGGTACTGCAGTAGTCGCTGAAAAGAAAACAACTGAAAAAACTCCGGTTTTGCAGGCCGATCCAGTTATCAAAGAATCTATTCCTGTTGCACAGCCAAAGTATCAGCTCGTTATCGGTTCTGCCCGTACAATGGCACAGGCAGAGGAAGAGGCAAAACGTCTTCGGGCCCTAGGTTATAAAACTGCGCGCGCAGTAGAGGGTAAGTTTAAAAGGAATAGAAAGAAAATCATCCTGAATACCTACATGACAAAAGCGGAGGCTGACCTCGCTCAAAAATCTGTAGAGAAAAAAATTGAAGGTGCTTGGGTAGAAACATTATAGAAACTATATAAAACTATTAATAATTATGTCATTAGTGCAAGATACAGCAAGGGCTGCTGTAGATACGTTTAATCAAGCTGCGCAACAACCGTTACCTGCTGCTGCTAGTACAGAAAACATGAGTTTGATCGATATGATGATCAAAGGGGGATGGATAATGGTTCCAATCCTATTACTGTTCTTTATTGGGTTGGTTATCTTTTTTGAACGCTATCTGACTATTCGCAGAGCAGCCAAATACGATAATAGTTTGATGTCTCAAGTGAAAGCAAATGTATTATCGGGAAATTTAGACTCAGCTTTGGCTGTATGTCGTTCCAGTAACTCGGCCTTAGGACGTATGTTGCAGAAGGGCCTATTACGTGTAGGTAGACCAATCAAAGATATTGAAGGCGCGATTGAAAACGTTGGTAAATTAGAAGTTGCCAAGTTGGAGAAAAACATCAATATCCTTGGTATTATCGCGGGTATCGCGCCAATGCTTGGTTTCGTCGGTACCATCTTTGGGGTAATCAGGATTTTTCATGAGGTAGAATTGGCGGGTGGTATAGACATCGCGTCCGTATCCGGTGGTCTATATGTGAAAATGGTGTCTTCAGCTTCGGGTCTTGCTGTCGGTATCTTGGCTTATTTAGGCTATCATATCTTAAATATGATGGTTGAACGATTGATTTTACGGATGGAAACTGATGCAGTAGAATTTATTGATTTATTGGATGAACCAGGAAGATAATGAACTTACGAAGTAGAAAAAATAAACCATCTGCCGAAGTCCATACTTCAGCGTTAAACGACATCATGTTTTTCCTGATGTTGTTTTTCCTGTTGGCATCGGCGGTTTCGAATCCACAAGTGGTCAAGCTATTGTTGCCAAAGTCGAGTGCAGGTGAACAATCTGTTGCGAAAAAGACGCTTACAGTATCCATCACAAAGGAATTGGGCTATTTCATTGATAAAAATCCGGTCCCTGTAGAGGGCTTGGAGGCGGCTATCCAGTCGCAAATGGCTGGTGGAGAAGAATTGACGATTATGCTTTACGTCGATAATACTGTTCCTATCCAAAATGTCATTTCGGTTATGGATGTAGCCAATCGTCTGAAAGTGAAGGTGGTCTTGGCAACGGAACCAAAAAAAGATAAATAGGAACAATTAAACTTTTTCGAAGTTTATTGTTCATATGTTAATATAGGAGATTTATACAATGAGATATCATCTTCAACATGAAGAAAATAATTTCCCCAAGGCCTTGGGGATATCTACATTGGTCATGGCATCGCTGCTGTTGATTGGCTTCTTTGTGGTCTTTAAAGCACAAGCACCGGATGAGTATGGTATGGGCGGTATGATCGTCAACTATGGCACCTCTCCTGAAGGAATGGGAGATGATTACATGAGTGTAGAAGAACCTTCTGTAGATCCCAATGCAAATAATGAGCGCCCAGATCGTATAGACCCCGTGGAAACCCCAACGCCAACACCAACACAACAAGTTGCTGAAAAGGCAGTTGTCACACAGGATCTAGAAGAGGCACCTGCTGTAACAAAAACCGAAAAGAAGGTGGTGTCAAAAGCGCCTGAAACGACCAAAGAAACGAAAGCAGTGGCGCCTCAAGCAAATGCAAAAGCGCTTTTCAAAGGAAATAAAAATAACGGTAAGGGTGCTGGCGACGGTACAGGTACAACTCCAGGAAATCAAGGTTCTAAATTAGGGGATCCTTTGGCTAGCAATTATGGCGAAGGAGGATCAGGCAATGGCAACATGATGTTGTCCATTGAAAACCGTAGTTTTACACAACGACCAAGCATTGATGATAATGGCCAGCAAGCTGGAAAGGTTGCGGTGGAATTCAGAGTGAATAAGCAAGGTGTTATTACGTATGCCCGTGCTGGTGTAAAGGGCACGACGATCACAGATCCTTCTCTGTTGGAGAAATGTGAACGTGCCGTCAGAGGGGCGCGACTAAATCAACTGCCTAATGCCCCTGATACCCAAACAGGGCGGATTGTATTCAATTTTAGATTAAGATAAAAATCATTCAGATGAATGCTTATAAGGAGGTAATCGAGTATTTATATACTCGATTACCTATGTTTACAAGGGATGGCGCCTCGGCCTTCAAAAAAGACGTTGACAATACCATCAAACTTTGCAACGCGCTGGACAACCCGCAGCAAAAATTCAAAACCTTACATATCGCTGGTACCAATGGAAAGGGATCTACATCCCATATGCTTGCGGCTATATTGAGCGAAGCAGGTTATAAGACCGGGCTCTATACTTCACCACATTTACTGGATTTCAGAGAACGTATCCGTGTCAATGGTGTGATGTGTGAACAGGATTTTGTTACGGATTTTGTTCAAACCCACAAGGCTTTGATAGAAGAGGTAAATCCTTCTTTTTTTGAAATTACTGTAGCGATGGCTTTTGATTATTTTGAGAAAAGTAAAGTCGATATTGCTGTTATTGAAGTAGGACTCGGTGGACGATTGGACAGCACGAATATTATCCAGCCATTACTGTCTGTAATCACCAACATCGGGTTTGACCACATGAATATGCTTGGAAATACATTAGCTGAGATTGCTAGTGAGAAAGCAGGTATTATAAAAAGAAACACGCCGGTGGTGATTTCTGAATATGCTGCTGAAACAGCATCGGTATTCTTGGATAAAGCCCAGGTAGAACATGCTCCTATCCAATTTGCTTCCCAGATGTATCAAACAAAGATGCAGAGTGTCGACCAGGATTACCTGCGTATTGAAGTTATTGATGAAAATGGTGCCGAAGAAATTTATCAACTTGACCTCAAAGGTTCCTATCAGGTGAAGAATCTTGCTGGTGTTCTTTTGGCTGTTGACGAATTGCGTAAGCAAGGATTTCAAATCAGTCACCTTCATGTGCATGAAGCCTTGAAAAAGGTGCAATCTACTACAGGTATTCAGGGGCGTTGGCAACAGTTATCCAAAGATCCTTTTATAATCTGTGATACAGGGCACAATGAAGATGGAATTCATGAGGTTATAAAAAATCTGAACAGCACCAGCTATAACAAATTACACTTTGTCATTGGTGCTATGCGGGATAAAGATCTATCGCACATGTTACCGTATCTACCGAAAGACGCTGCTTATTATTTCTCAGCGCCGGATATGCCAAGAGCAATGCCTTCAGATTTGCTCCGTGAGGAGGCTGAGGCCTTTGATTTGCATGGGGGAGACTACTCCTCAGTACAGGAAGCTTTTGTGGCTGCTAAAGCTGCTTATGAAGATGGCGACCTGATTTTTGTGGGTGGTAGTAATTTTGTGGTGGCTGAAGTCTTGGTCGCAGTAGATAAGGGATTATAATGTAAAGAATAAGGATCAGAGATACTGGGTTTGTCAGCTTAAGCTAATCTACACAGTCTATGATCCTTTTTCCTTAATTTTTATACAGTATTTTCTTTCTGAATTATCTGGTTTTATTGATTCGTATTTTTTCTTTAAGTTATCAATGAACCCGCTACGTTCGGCTTATTGTTCAGAAAGAGCCTTCCATCAATTTTCATGGCAGTTGATGCTTGTGAGAGGATGAAGGTTTTGTTACTTTTTTTCTAATCATTAACAGTCAATTCTCCACGAATATCTTTTTCGGCCCAGTACGCAACTTCTTTTTGATCTTCGAGTTCGCCTTGAAGATACATCAATTTGGTTACTGCAGCTTCAAATGTAAGGTCATATCCATTGAGTACACCAATAGCTTTCAGGCCTTGTGAGGTTTCATATCTCCCCAATTCAACTGAGCCAACCTTACATTGTGAAATATTGAGGATATTTTTTCCCTGTTCTATAGCTCCTTTTAGTAAATCCAGAAACCAGCTGTCTGTAGTCGTATTACCCGATCCAAAAGTTTCCATCACAATAGATCTTACATCCGAATCAAGAACCGATTTGATTGTCTGTGCGGATATTCCCGGAAAAAGTTTCAATACAGCAACCCGGTTGTCTAACTTGGTATGTAGGATAAATTCTTTATCAATGTTATTCAATAATGCATCCGTATTGTATTTAAGGTGGATGCCAGCCTCCACGAGCACGGGGTAATTGGGCGATCTGAATGCTTCAAATTTAGCTGAGTTATATTTGAAAGAGCGATTTCCACGGAATAACTTATTGTCAAAAAGGATACATACTTCCTGGATAATGGAAACACCATCTTGTTTTGCGGAAGCAATTTCCAATGCCGTCATCATATTCTCGCGCGCATCGGTACGGATCTCTCCAATAGGCAATTGCGACCCCGAAAGGATTACTGGTTTTTGAAGCCCCTCTAACATAAAACTCAATACAGAAGCTGTGAATGCCATTGTATCCGAACCATGTAAAATAACAAAGCCATCATAATTGGCATAATTATCCTTGATGATCTGGGCCATTTCTATCCAGATCTCTGGCTTCATGTTGGAAGAATCGATGATCGGTTCGAAAGAGTGTACGGTCAATTTATAATCCAGACGGCTTAAATCAGGGAGATTACGCTTGATCAGTTCAAAATCGAAGGGTACAAAAGTGCCTGTTTCGTCTTTGACCATTCCAATGGTTCCGCCAGTGTAGATAATAAAGATATTGTGCATGGGATTCTATAGATTATATACCAAAAATACGTTTTGAATTTGCTGTTGTGATTTCTGCCACCTCTTCAATCGACATCGCATGTAGATCGGCAACTTTTTGGGCAACATAAACTAGGTAGCTGCTTTCGTTTTCTTTGCCGCGGTAGGGAACAGGAGCAAGGTAAGGAGCGTCCGTTTCCAATACAATATGCTTTAAATCGATCTCTCTGACGACGTTGTCCAATCCTGCCTTTTTAAAGGTGACCACACCACCTATGCCAAGCGCAAAACCTAAGTCAATTGCATGCTGGGCTTGCTCCAATGTTCCGGTGAAGCAGTGTAGTATGCCAAACAACTTTTCGTCATGAAGTTCTTCCAGCAACTCAAATAATTCTGTGAAGGCTTCTCGGCAATGAATGTCGATGGGTAAATTAAGGTCCTTAGCCCATTGCACTTGTGTTCGAAAAGCATCTTTTTGAATTTCCAATGTGCTTTTATCCCAATAAAGATCTAATCCAATTTCACCTATGGCATGGACTTTGTTATTCTCCAAGCTCTTTTGGATGTTGTTTAATTCGTCTATATAGTTTTCCTTAACATCACAGGGATGTAGTCCCAACATAGGAAAACAGTGTTCAGGGTAAGCTGCAACCGTATCGAATACAGGTTTGATGGAAGCACTATTTACGTTTGGTAAAAAGAGTCTTTCTATATGGTTGTCTAAACAACGTTGTAAGTATTCTTGTAGTTTATTGGTACCGGCGTGGTAGTAAATGTGTGTATGTGTATCAGTAAGCAACATAGTTTTCTGCGTGGAGGCAAAAGCGGATTAGGGTAAAACTTCTTTTTATTATTATCGAATAAAGAGGTAGGCTTCATTACCAAAATTTCAATTCGTTCTCCAAAGATAACTTATTAATTAACAAAATGAAAATTAATAACGGATTCTCTTATTGCCGGATAATTGAGCTGGAAAAACCAAAAAGGAGAATTTGAGTCATATATGGGCTATACTTTTTTTCTTATCTTGGAAAAAATAACATGTGGTAAAACATACTTTATTATTTGCTGTTAAACAGAAGAACGGTTGTTGCCCTATTTTTTAAAGAATAAATGAATCATATGATGAATAAGAAACTATGCATAGGGTTGTTTGCCTTTGTATCGGTTATGTGTTTAAATAAGCTGCATGCGCAGTCGCTGGTCGACCCATCGGTAAAAGATATTATTCAAAAGGCCTTCCAAACAAATAAGGAACTAAAACTAAAGGCATATGAAGTTGACAAAGCACGGTTGGAGGCAGAGGGTGTAAAAGCGAACAGACTACCACATGTATCGGCCTTAGGACTATACGGATATGTGCATAGCAACGGTAGTGTGGATATTCCTACCGTGAATGTTCCGCTCTTGAATTTAGGGCTTTTTGAGGGGGCGACGGGATTTAGCATGCATGGACAGGCGGCATATGCGGGTGTTTCGGTGAAACAAATTATCTTTTCAGGATTACAAATACCTAATGGAATAAAGGCCTTAAAAGAGAAGGCCGTTGCACAGCAATATTTAGAATCTGCAAGCCGTGAGACACTGTCAAAAGATATTATCGCTTCTTTTGATCAGTTAATGCTTCTAGACGAAGTCGATAAACTTATTGTCGATTCGGAGAAAAGATTAAAAAAAGAACAAGAAAAGGTCAATAAAGCAATTCAACATGGATTGGCTATTCCTTATGATCGTGATAAACTCAAACTGGCTCTGCTTGAACTAGAGGAGAAGAAAGTTGAGGTAGCTGGAAACCGGGATCTCCTTTGTCAAAAAATTCAACAGGAAGCTGGTGTTCCTTTTCAGGAAGTCAGTGGAATTCATTATGGATTAAAACCGATATTTTTATCGGAGATCCCGAATGATGTTGAGCAACGATCAGAACTTAAGGCCTTGGAGGCTTCATCAAAAGCCTATGAATACCTATATAAAAAGGAAAAAGGAGGTGCCCTTCCAGCAGTTTTTGCCTTTGGATCGGCAAATTACTTAAATGTATTCAATTCAAAATTGAGTGTAAAAGACCAACCGTTATTGGGAACAGTCAACCTTCCACTAAATTCGATTAAGGGGAGCCCAAATCTCTTGGTTGGACTCGGAGTAAAATGGGATCTTTATACAGGTGGAGAGCATCATAACAAGATCAAACAGGTCAAACTTGATCAAACCATTAATGCTACAAAAAAGGAAGATACAGAAGAAAAACTAAATCTGTTATTGCGTAAAAATAAAGTTGGCTATGGTACTGGAAATCAGAAAGTGAAAGTAGGTGAACAACAGCTGAAGGTTGCTGAAAACAACTTATCTATGGCCGTAAAGCAATATCAGGCGGGATTGATTGATGTGACAGAATTGTTGGCAGCAGAAAATGACTGGTATAAAGTCAATTTGGGTTATTTTAACAACGTTTTGCAACAACGAAATGCTGCAGTTGAATTATTACACACATCCGGAAAATTATTACAAACTATACATGAGTAACATGAAAAATTTATATGGGATATTATCCTTGTCTATTTTTGTTTCCTGTACAAATCAAGTGAAAGAAAAACCCATCGAGGGTAAAGTGGAGCGAGAGCAGGTGACCGTAGTCACAAAAGTACCCGGTAAAATCGCGAAGATCTTTGTTGCAGAGGGGGATTTTGTGCATGCTGGTGACACTTTGGCTATTTTAAGCATTCCTGAAGTGGACGCCAAGGAGGAGCAGGCAAAAGGAGCACTGCAATCTGCTGATGCACAATATAATATGGCTGTTAAAGGCGCTACCAAAGGGCAGCTGATCCAATTGCAGGCAAAAGTCGATGGTTTGAAAGAACAATACGAGTTTGCGAGGAAGTCAATCGGAAGACTTGAGGCGCTATTGCAGGATAGTCTGATCCCTCAGCAGAAGTATGATGAGACTTATGCAAAGTATCAAGGTGCTAAAAACCAATATCTTGCTGCACAGGCAGAAATGGCCGAAGCTAGGACTGGTGCCCGACAAGAACAGCAGGTGATGGCTTTGGGGCAAAAGGAAAGAGCACTTGGAGCTGTATCTGAGGTTAATGTTGCTGCACAGGAGAAATACGTGATTGCACCGCAGGATATGAGCGTCGAGACAATCAATCTAAAAGTTGGTGAACTGGCGATGGCTGGCTATCCAATTGTTAATGGATACCTTGATCGTTCTACTTATTTTAGATTTACATTGCCTGAAAATCAGATCGGAAAATTACAAAAAGGTGCTACAGTAACGGTTGAAGTACCTTATTTGAACCATAAAAAGGTGCCCGCCAAGATCGTTAGTATCAAGGCATTGAATTCCTATGCCAATATCGCTTCAGCGTACCCTGATTTTGACCCGCAGCAGGCTGTATTTGAATTAAAGATCGTCCCTGAGGATATGGCTGGAACGAAAGATTTGTTAACAAAAACGCTCGTGGTTCTCCAAGCGAATTAAAGTGAATGGATGTGAAAAGATTTCTAGAATTAATTCAACGGGAGTTTAAGCTCTTTTTTAATAATAAGGTTCTGCTGATGCTCTTTCTAGGAGCACCGGTACTGTATGGTGTCTTAGTTGGGCATGTTTATCAACAGGGCAAGGTGACCGAAATGCCTGTAATCGTAGTGGATGAAGATAACAGTCCTTTAAGCAGTTCATTTATAGATATGCTTTCGGACAATGAGAGTATTCAGGTTGCAAAGGTATTGCCTTCCTTGTTTGATTCTAAGGATGTCGCTATTCAATATGATGCAACGACAATTGTTCATATCCCCAAAGGATTTGCTGCAGGTGTGCAGCAGAGCCGTTTGCCAGAGGTGACCGTGTTTGTTGATGGGGCGAATACATTAACTTCAAATACAGCCTTAATGGCTGTCAATGTCTGTGCGATGACGCTTAAGGCAGGTATACAGATTCAATCGCAAATGAAGCGTGGGGTACCGGCAAAAGTGGCCGCCCAACAGTATGAGCCCTTTAAGACAACAATAGTTAAGCAAAATATTCGAAGTGGGAATTACCTCTATTTTATGCTACCAGGGGTACTTATCACCGTATTGCAACAAGTGTTGTTATTGGGCTTGGCTCTATCTTTTTCTTCAGAATTTGAAGGGAACACGTTCGCTGAACTTGTCAAAAAAGTTTCCAATCCGATTGGGCTTATTCTCGTAAAGATATTGCCTTATGTTTTAATGTCTATCGGGATATTGCTGTTGTATTGGGCTTTTGGTAAGTACTATCGAATGCCACTCCAAGCAGACTTTGGCCGTTTTGTACTGTGTACCTTCGTGTTTTTGTTGGCTGTATGTTTTATAGGTGTGCTTGTGAGTATGGTTTTACCGTCCCAACTAAAATCAACGGAAGTATTAATGGTGATCGCAACACCAGCTTTTATTCTGAGCGGTTTTACTTGGCCTTCGAGTCTAATGCCGGGTTGGGTGCAAGCTATTGCGAATGTTATCCCTTCTACACATTATCTTCGGATTTTTAGATTGCTATTTATCCAGCATGCTGAAAACTATCATACCCATAAACCCTTAATCGCATTGACTATTATTATGATTATTAGTTTTGTACTGGCGGTTGCTGTACTTTGGTGGAAGATAAGAAAATTAAAGCAGGCTTTAGGTGAAAAGTCGAGTTAAGCAATAGATATAAAATACTGTGAAACATGAAATAAAATTATTTTGATTTGTTGTTAAATTCTCTCGCATCGTAAATTCTTAAAAGACAGTTTATACTTCGGTTTTTATTGAATTTTAGGATGTGAGTATATTGTAGAATATTTTTTTCCACATCATGTTCGATTTTATCCAAGAATGTACCCAATAATGTATTAGTGGTCGTTTTGGTTTCGGTTCGACGGAATTCCGAATCTCAGAATAGTCTTAGACAAATACTTCTTTGACAGGTATTACTGTCATTACGGTAGGTTTTGTTTTGCAAAGCTGTCTCTCATCCGATACGGTTCCGAGTACTATGGCGTCCTTGAACTTTAACACAATCAATTATTTTTAAAGGGAGTAATTTTTTTTTTAGTTTCAGTGAATATTCGAACAAAAATATTCTGAAGCTAGGGTCCCATTCATAGTGGCAATAAGCAAGTCCCGATTTTTGTACAGGGAAGAGCGTGTAAGAAAGTATTTATGTCCAATAATTCGATATCCCAATCCACATAATATTCGCTGCTTCTGCGTGATTTCTGGCATTAATGAAAGCTTCAAAGGAAAAAGTATATTTTTTAGATATAAATTCGTCAATTGTCAGATCATTCCAAATTTTAACTCGAATTTATGAGTAAGTACTTGTTTACAGGATTCTATGTAATGATCGTAGATGTTATGTTGGGTCCGATAATTTGATGGAATACGTATGGAATATTGGTGTTTATAGTAGTCATTCGAATACAGCTAGCAAGTTATATTCTTTTTTCTCTGAGTATTCTCTCTCCATCTTCTTGTTCCTTTCTGTTCATTATATGATCATTATTTGAATGGATCCTATAACCATACAATGGATATTCGATGTGTTTACTATGGATATGGCCAGCTAATTCTAAAAGAGGAAACATGAGCGCCATATCATACGGAGCTTTTAAAAAGTAGCCTTTGTCATTTTTAAAATTCATGTCGAAATTTGGAGTTCTTTGTAACGTATGAAAAAGATCGTATTGAAAAGTTTTTAGATGCGAAGCATTCCAACGAGCATTTCTTATATTATTAAAATCATCTTTCGAATAACTTGATGAGTGAAGTTGTCCGTTGGAAAGGGAAATATATGAGCCATAGGTAAGTTTACAACGATAAAAAGAATAATACCAATTGATCGTTTGAAGAACAAAATTGTGGAGCAATATATCATCTCCATCTACTATTGTGATAATTGAACTCTTACTTTCAGGCGCTAGGTTTGCTAAGACAGATACAATGCTCTCAATCGCAAATAGCTGTTTTGGATTTCTAATAATAGTTATTCTCTCATTTCGGAATTTTTCGATATATGTTGATGTTCCATCGGTAGAGCAGTCATCTATCAAAAGAATACGATAGTTTGAATAATTTTGTTTTGTTAAGCTTTCATAGCACGCATCTATAAAATTAATACAATTTCTAAATGGTACAATAATAATAATTTCCTGCTCTGATAACTGAGGCTGTTTACTGCCTATGACAAACTTTCTTAGGATGCTGCCACTTAATAATTCAATTATATTATTGAATCTATTTTCTTCGATTGATAGGAGCAGTAATTTAAATATTGGGGAGGTTAAGTAAAAAGATTTTACTTTCTCTAGTCGATAAGTGAAATAAATGTTATTTGATATTGGTAACAAAGGACCTGATGTTATCACTCTATTTGAGATGAAGTGAATTCTGTGATCCACGATTAAATTTATATTTTCGAAAATATGATGGTGATATATAGCTTCGTCTTCATAAAAATATACGATATCATGCTCATTTGAAATGGCATCTTTCAAATACGATTTCAAATGTGATAAGGTTTCGTTATCATTCATCGAAAGTTTGTATGAAGGGATATAATACTCATTTTCTATTGACATACAATCATATATTTGTTTAACATCTTGAATTAACCGATTGAAATTTTAATAATTTATCTTTTAGTTTTACATCTTTTATAGTTACAATGTCTATCTTTATAAGAACAGTCAATCCGGGCTGGAATATATATACTGATTCGGCAGATCACTTTACATTGTTTAATTGAGATTATAAGTTCATGTGGATGGCGTTTTATTATTAAATAAGATTATAAAAATAGTGTATTCAGTAATAATTGCACTATTGCAATCAATATTCGAAATCACGTCTAGTTTTTTTAAAAGTTATATTACTGATGTCTCTGACAGAATCTAACGGATGAACATGGTAAAATACGTCCTGACTAAATGTGCCCATTTTACTAAGTACTCGTTAATTTGTTTGAACAATATATTTGCATACAGATTTATAAAATATCTCTATCTATCTAATATAGCTAAAAAATTTTCATTTATTACACTATTAGTTGGATATTCTTATACTGAGTTTTGAGCTATAACATTTTTATTTCCTTTAATGGTTTGAAATTGATATAAAATAATAAAGGGTTGTCTGATTATATGTCATGAGATAGTTGTGTTAATTTTTTCTTATAGTGTTTTAATATTATAAAAAAAATATTATATTTAGATATATAAATCAGTTTAATTATGAGAAATCTAAAAAACATTAAGAAGCAAAAGTTAACAATTGACTTGCAGAAAGAATTGAGCGATGAAGAATTAATGCTTATCGTGGGAGGAACTTCAGTTAATGCCGGTGGCGGCTCTTCCAGTTCCACCAGTGGTGACGTTTGTTGTGACGGTACTTGTGTTTGTCAGACATTTTGCTGTGGAACCCGACCTTAAATTAATTTAACATTCTAAAGGATTATAGTAAAGTTGTCTTTAACTATAATCCTTTTTTTATATCTGCATACGAATGAATTGGGAGAAAATTTCTAGTTTTTTTGACGATAATAAGGTTAAAGCACTGAGAGAAGGATTATTGAAAGATAGAGGGTATTTATCTGTTGATGAATATCTAACTTTCCCTAGAGGAATAGAGTCAAAGAAGAAACTGGATGCTTTTAGAGCTGAAGTCCTCTTTTTATACGAACGATTTGACTTTTTTTTGCTTAAGGATCAAATTTCTATTACGGAATCTCCCCTTCACTTTTTATTTATCCCGTTTTCGAATTACGCATTAACTTACATTCGACCCAGTTCGATGCTATCGGACGATAAGATCATATATAAAGTTATAGATTCAATAATTGAAAAGTTTTATAACTCATATCATGGAATTCTAGAGGAAGAATTGAAGATATATATTAATGAACTTCAAGCCATGCGAACAATTGAAACGGAACGTTTATTTGTTTTGGAAGCTTCCGAATCTATAGAATGGTATAACTATTTATTTGATAAATATCCTGTATTTTTCGATCGTGTTCATAAGATTCTAAATCATTATATTCAGCATATTAATAATTTTTTTTCTAGACTCACTGCTGATATTGATCAGATTATACTCGAGTTATTAAGTGATTTAGAGAACCCGAAGATAATTGATATCAAGCCAAATTTGGGGGATTTTCATAATAATTGTCAGTCTACAATCGGAATAATTTTCGAGAACAATGTCGAAGTATTCTATAAAGCACGTTCGTCCAGGGGGGAAAAGTATTTTTTTAGTTTGATGAATAATTTATGGCAGACGGGCCTGCCAAAATCACTCGTGGAAATTACTTCAATCGATAAAATGAGTTATTCATGGCATAAAGGTATTCGCGAGAAAGAACTGGAGTTTGTCGAACAAGCCAGCTCATTTTATTTTAATCAAGGAATCAACTGTTATCTAGCTTATATTTTTGGTATACAAGACTTAATCGTTGATAATATAATTGCCGTTGGAGAGACCCCATGTTTTTTTGATTTGGAGATTTTGCTCCATCCGAAATACCAGCGAGGAAATAACTATAAAGATAGTTCGCAGACTTCTGTATTGTTTATAAATGGCATTCTTAAAACAGGACTTTTGCCCCAGTTTGGGTTTGAGACAATTAACGATTCTGGGTATAGCAATGGCGGGTTATCGATTTTAGAAGATCATCAAAGGCACAGCAATATTCCAATATATAAATCGAAGCAGATTGGAATTGATCAATATGTGGAAAATTTTTTGTCGGGATTTGAATATATGCACTCTTTTATCTTGAAAAATAAAGAAATTGTTGAAAAACAGATTAAAAGCAGTGATCCGATTATCTGTCGCGTATTGATTCGATATACCAATATATATACCCGGCTTTTGACAAAGTTATCTACACAGACTTTTTTACAAAGCTTCACCGCAGAAGCGTATTTATTGGAAATGCTTTGGCGAGGTTACCATCCTGTTCATATGCCTGCGGAGGTTATTCAATCTGAAATTGATCAGTTATTAAATGGGGATATTCCATTTTTTCAGGTGTGGTCAGATTCTACAGACCTATTAGGACCAGATGGTGAAATTGTTTTCAAAAAATTTTTTAATAAGACTGGGCTGGATTTTGCCATCGAAAAGATGAGAAATTTTGAAATTGAGGAGAATTATCAGATCCAGTTAAATACCATAAAAAGATCGTTTACTATTCATGAAAATGTTAATTTGAAACTTGAAAATGGTATTGTTTCAGGACTGGGCAAAGATAATCTTGTTGAGTCGATAGCTGAATATTTGCTTAATCTGGGGGCTTCAAACGATAGGTATTTCACGTATATAGATTACACGATTACAAAAGATAGTATGTGGAATCAAGGAATTCAGGACTCCGACTTATTTAATGGTATTCCCGGAATTGGACTCTTTCTTTTAGCTTATTATAAAGAAAGCGACGATAAAAGATATTTGTCTAGTGCAACGAAAATATACGATCAAAGTGTTGAATATTTTTTGGATTGCTGGAATGAAATAAAAGATAATCCTACGACAGACATTGGCACGTTTCATTTTCCAATATCCATACTCTATATGAGCATGCTCTATCGACAAATAGACAATAGGTTTTCATTTGCCCTAGCGCCTGAAACTGAGGGAATGTTGATCGAATATATTGAGTTAAAACTTCATAAAGATGAAAAAAGAGATTATCTTTTTGGGGCTACTGGTGTCGGTTTACTTCTTATTGAGTTTGAAAAGGAGTCTTCTTTTCCACATAAAATCAGATATCTGATTGAAGAAATTGCTGAATATTTACTTGAGAAATCCTCGCTAGCAAAGAACTTTGGTATTACCTGGGAAACAACTTCTTTTAATAAATGGGGTGGTTTCGCTCATGGTACAGCATCAACAAGCTACTTTCTATTTAAAGTTCATGATCTAACAGGAAATAAAAGATACTTTGATGCTGGTGTCGAGGCTCTCAAATATGATCAATCTCTTTATAATAAGGAACTGGGTTTTTGGCAAAAAACGGAGGATTTTGTTGGAGAGGTTCATCATGGATGGGCAAGCGGAGTCGCAGGAATTCTTCTTAGCCGCCATTTGATTTCAAATTTCTATACAAATGATTTTTTGCATTTCGAGATTGAAGAAGCCAAAAAGATACTTATAGATGTTGGAATGTTATATGTTGACCTTGACCA
The DNA here is from genome assembly GCF_039536865.1 of Sphingobacterium ginsenosidimutans. Classification (NCBI taxonomy): domain Bacteria; kingdom Pseudomonadati; phylum Bacteroidota; class Sphingobacteriia; order Sphingobacteriales; family Sphingobacteriaceae; genus Sphingobacterium; species Sphingobacterium ginsenosidimutans. Next base: position 26,021 of record NZ_BAAAZK010000008.1, on the reverse strand, counting down.
CAGTCTTTGTTCCGGATTTTTTGGTATTCTGGAGATTTATGAGACAGTCTTGGGAAAAGACAATATAACACAAGTTTGGAGACAAAAATATACAGATGTTGTTAAGGATTTATCTATGGTTAAATGTGGGGGATGGAATAAACACCAAGTTTTAAATGGTTTTTTTTATGGTATTGCAGGGATCGGCTATGGATTACTGAAAAATTACAAGAATACCTCGTTACCTTCGATGTTATATATGTAATGCGTAGAAATATAAAACAATTTAAGATGAGAAAAATACTATTGTTTTTATTTTGGAATATAATATTACTTTGTGGCAATTATTTAAAAGCACAGAATGTCTACGAAGTAATTGATTCGACTGATATCAAAATCGAAGCTAGGATTAATTTTATTCGTAATTATTTTGCAGGCGACAGAGAGCAAGCAAAAGAATTCTGGCACCCAAAATACCAACAAAAAAAAGACTATAATTATGCAGTATTTATTGATGCGGTGTCTAGAAATTTCAGCCCTAAAGATATACGGAAAAATAATAAATTGTTGATTTCTGAATTAGAAATGCTAAATGATACATTATCTTATTGTAAGATAGAAGTTTTTACACTGGATGGACTGCATTATTTAACTTACAAATATTTTATTATTGATATTAATGGAAAATTATTTTTCGATAACTGTCTGCCATACGAATTGTCTCGCTTTCAGAATGTCCCTACTGAATATCTCGACTTTTATATTTCCCCATATCATACAATTTCCAGAAGTGCTTTAACTTCGGCTAGTAAAACCGTGGATTCACTGTATAATGTTTTGAGACCCGGCCAGAACAAAGAAAAGTTTAAGATATTTATGTGTTCAAATATAGAGGAAATGGATATTCTTAGTAATATGACTAAATATTATGGATATGTGGGCGGTTTTACTAATATGGAGGAGAAATATGCTGTATATGCCTATGATTCGCCTATCCATAAACATGAATTTGTTCATTTGATACTAGGAAAAAGAAGTGGAATGGGGTATATATTGGGTGAGGGCATACCTACATTATATGGTGGAGTATCTCCGCAAATAAGCTATTATGAAGGAAGAATGGAATTGCAGGAAGGTTATAGAAAGGCATTATATAATTTTGAGAAACTATATAATAGGGAAATATCTAATGCGAAAAATAATGTGCCCTCGTACACCATCGCTGCTGTGGTTTGCGAATATATTCGGCGGAAATTTGGGCTGGATGAATTGCTTGCTCTCTATTATAACCCTAATATTAATGACGACAATTTATTGGTTGAGCTTGCCCGAAAAAGTCTTATTACCAAAGAACGTTTAATTGATGAAATTGAGGTAATTATATTCGAAAAATGACCGAAACTTATAAGAATAATTTGTTTTTTGCTCTAAGCAAACGTCAGGAAAAGAAAGATTTTGATTCATATTCTAAAAATGAAAATGATATTTATAATTTTTATCTTTCAAAAGTTATTGAGCTTCCACGTATCTTTAAACAGACTGATATATTTGAGTTGTCTACGTTTAGATTTTATGACGAAGATTTAGGTAATATAAATACGCTTTTATTAAATAGAAGGCTTAACTCATCATTTGAACTCTATATAAGTTCATTTGTTAGTTTTATAAATAAACAATATTTGATTGCGAATTACCTTTTCCATCAGGTTCTCAAACATTTAAAAATGATGACAGATATAGGAACTTATGTGAATGTTCAATTTATCAAGTTGCAAATTTCACAATGCTTCGATCTTAATGGCGATCGGAGGTCTTCCTTGAGATATCTGCTTGATGTGGTACGCGGATTTAGCCAAAACCATCTACTGTTATTGCATGCGAATAATTTACTCGCTTCTACCTATATGAGAATCGGAGTTTATTGTGAGCGAGTATATAATAATTACGGTTTAGCTCATTACACAACGTTTAAAAGCTGCTATTTACGAGATTTATTTAGGGAAAAATACCCTAATTTGGTATGTGAACAATACTTAGCTACTGCATTTAGATTATATGCTAAGACATGGACAAAAAGCGTTGATCAGTACTATTGGTTTAGTAAGTCTCTACAGCAAAGAATGCTTGTGTTGCAAGGGACGAATGACAATTTTAATAAGGCCGAACTTATGTTTTTATTGTTTGACTTTTGCCGTTTTCTAATACTTAATAAATATAAAATTGCTATTATCAATTCCAAAGCGAAACTCTTATTAAAAATTTTCTGTGCAATGGAGCCACAATCGCGCTTAGAATATGCCCTAGCAGCAAGCCAATATTCTATGATGATTTCAAAGTCGTTAATGTCATTAGGATGTGTTGGGTTTATTAAATGGCTCTATATTACAGAATATTTCGTTCAAAAAATCAATGATACTAAAACTATAAATGCTTTTGTAGCATTTAAACAAAAAGTTGAACAATTCTTTGAAGAGAATTAACTATGTTACGGAAAATAATTGACGAAGCGTTATCACATAATAGATATTTCTTTCATAAAACCGATTTTTTTACAGGGGAATTGGGACTAAGTGTATCGATGGTCTTGTTTGGCATGATTAACGAAGAAACATCTATCTATGAGAGGGGAATGTTGAAGCTTCAGGACATCATTAATAAATGTAAGAACAATCAAGAGTGTAATGACAAGGATATTTGGATCTTAGTTGTTCTCTTGAAGTTTCTTCATGAAAACGATTTTATTGAAATAGAAGAAAACACTTTAACAAGCTTAATTCCAAATAGATATAAGTGTTCGGCAAATAAAATGGTAAGAAGTAAATATTTCACTTGTTACGCCTATATTGGATTTGATTATTTGGACCTTCATACTATTTGGCAAGAAATGATTTTGGAATTATCTGACATTATATTACGGGAAGATAATATTCTGTTCATCTATAACTGTTTCTTTGCAGCGACCTGTTTTGTACGAAGCGGTAATGAGGAATTTGGAAATATTCTAGTGTTGATAAAAAATATGACCGAGAATCTGTCGATCGAACAATTCGATTTTCTTTCAATTGATAATCTTGTAATGCTTTGGAAGATTACCCAACAGGATGCTTGTTTGAGCGTTATAAAAAATAGAATGGAACATATGTTATACGCAGGGCAATCACTTTCGAGTTTAATAAGAACGACATATCAGGTAAGTGACCTTTATGACGACGATAATATAATTGAGAAAGTAAAGTTAATGGTAATGACAACTGGTAACTGGTCTTTGGTAAATGGTAAGTTATCTCTACTATTCTTGGATAAATCAATTTATAAAAGTTCTGATTTGCAAAGTATTGGTTTTGTGTTTAATTTATTTGATTAATTATCAACAATGATATATATAGCAGCTCAGCCATCGGATCTTTATTTTGCTTGGCAAATCCAAGTCTATATTCACAATTTTTACACGATTGGAATTCCAAAGGAAAATATCCACGTTATTTTATCCGAGACATCTAATACCGATGTCTTAGATTTAGCTGAAAGAAATAAGGATTTGGCTTCTTTTTTTTTCTATCCAGATACCCGGGAAGATCATTACTATGCACCTACCATACGACCACATTTAATAAAGAAACATTTTGATCAATATCCATGGCTTGAGCAGAAGCAAATTTTTTATCACGATGCCGATATTATTTTTAGAGAAAAAATAGATGAAAAGACTTTTTCAGATAGTTATAATTGGCATCTATCCAATACGTTGGACTATATAGGGCTAGCGCATTTAAATTCATTTGGTTCCAGTATCATTAGCTCTTTATGTAATATTGTTGGCTTACCTATTGATGAAGGATTAGAGAATATAGAAAATTTTGGGGGGGCTCAGTACGTCATAAGAGGTGTTAACTATACTTTTTGGAATAAACATGAAAAAGATAGTGAAGCGATATACAATTATATAAAACATAATAAGCCTATATTCAAGTCACTTCTGATTGATTATGCTTCGAACAAAGAGGTAAATTTTGAAAAACTACAGGAGTGGTGTGCCGATATGTGGTCAATGGTGTTAAATGGTATCTATTTTGGATTTAATCTTGAAATTAATAGCGAGCTGGATTTTTGCTGGCCTTATCAACCTGTAAATAGATGGCATAATACTAAAATCTTGCATAATGCTGGTGTTACAGCACAACAATCCGAACACTATTTTTATAAATCAAAATACATCAATTACACCCCTTTCGAGGATCATGACCTGGATAAATACGACTTTACGAAATGTACCATTAAATATGTGGAGGCGATCAAATCTGCAAGAAATTGTACTCTGAAATCATTATACGGAAGTTATGTTATATTTATATGCCAAGAAAATTGTACGAAGGAGCAAATTGAAGTCCAAATAAGATATTTCGAACGATATTTTTGTGATTATAATCTCTGTATTTATTCTGAAGAGAAGTCGGAAATTGAAAATATACCTGGAGATTATATGTTTAAATTGCGGGGCATACAGCAATTGTTGGATTGCGTTGGGAATAATTTATGTATCATTATTAACCCATTTATTATTTTCGAACATAGGCAATTTTATAATGCTTTCCTGGACGTAAAATCAAACCACTTCGAATTGGTCATTCCATACGACAAACTTATTAAAATCGATGACATATATAAAAAAGAACTTTTTAAAAGGAAATTGAATACATCTTATTTTATAGATGAAGAATTGGAAGGTAATGATTATTATCTGAATAATTTTTTGATTGTGAATAATATCACGCCACTAACTACTTTAGGGAATACTAATGTATCAATACTTTTATCCAACTTTTTGACAGCTGGCTTAATAAATTGTAAGACTTCGAAAAGATTGAAGTTTGATTATTTCTATGCCAAATTCTGATATTTAAAAATTTGACGACTGCTAAATCGAGGTGATTTAGATACAGCAAGCGGTGGAGCAGGAAACACAGATTGCATTAATTTCTCATCGAGTGGATGTCGCAGAAAGTGAAATTATAATTGAAACAAATAAAAATGTTAAACAATTTAAATAACCAGCATCTGATCGTTTAATATTGCATTTTTATAATAAGGTTTAGGAAGAGTTGAATAATAATGGGATTATTATATGTTTGAAAACGTATCTAATCTTATCATAAGGGGAGAAAGAGCAAAAGATACAAGAGTCAAAAAACTCTTGTATCTTTAAAAGAGTTATTTCTTTGCTGCTGGAGCTTTTGCCGTAGGGGCAGTAGCAGTTGGTGCGCCTACACCTGGCGTTGTTGCCGCTGGTGTTGGAGCTGGAACTTTTCCTGGTTTGATATCCAATACCTCAACTTCAAATACCAATGGTGCATATGGAGGAATTTTACCTTGAGGACGATCGCCATAAGCCAATGATGAAGGGATTACTAAGGTTGCTTTAGTACCTTTGTTAAACAATTGGAATGCTTCAGTCCATCCTGGGATAACACCGTCAACACCCAATTGGAATTTCAATGCTTCGTAAGGACGTTGTGGCATAAAAATACCTTCTTTCTTTGCGATATCCGGAAGGTTCGTGTCAAATACTTTTCCAGTAGTCAATGAACCTACATAATTAACATGGATAGAATCACCTACTTTAGCATTTGCTCCTGTTCCAGGTTTAGTAATTACATATTGAAGTCCTGAAGCTGTTTTTGTTGTTTTTAAGCTTTTATCTTTGATGTATTTATCCAATTTTGCAGGCTCAGCAGTTTTGTGTTTGTTCAATTCTTCTTCAAAATATTTTTGAACTTGTTCGCCTAATTGTTGATCTGTTAATTTTCCTTTTTTGAAGTGTTTTTTGACTTTAATTGAGAAAACTAAAAACTTGTCAGCAAATTCTGGTTTTGGTTGATGTGTTTTTGCTGCCATAGAATCCAAATTAATTTTGAATACCAAGCTATCGCCTTCACCAACATATTTAAATAGACCGGTAGGGTCTCCAGGATTTTTTGCAATAATACTATCTGGATATAATTGAACGATCTGAGGAATACCCATTTCGTAAGTGCTGCTCATTACAGAGTCTCTATCTGTCGATTGTACAATGTCAATTGCTAATAAATCGCCTGATACTGCTTTCTCTTTTGCATTATCATCCACGATTTTATACTCAAGACCACCTTCAGCCTTTTTGAATTTTTGGCATGACGTCATCAAAAGACCGGCAGCCGCGAAAAATAGAATTGCTTTCTTCATTTTCTAATGTATGTTACGATATCTTATTTTGTTAATATTTCTTTATAATTTGGTAAAATCGATTTGAATTTTGCGATCACAACAGCTAGGCTATCTTTCGAATTTCCGCCTGAAGCATTGAGGTGACCTCCCCCATTGAAATACAATTTACAGATTTCATTACAAGGAACTTCTCCAATCGATCGCAAAGATAGTTTAATTTGTTCATTTCTGTCAATAATTAACGCAGCTAATCTAATTCCTTTAATGGAAAGTGCGTAATTGACCAAACCTTCTGTATCTCCAGTGATGACCTGAAATTGATTGAGGTCTTCTTTGGTGACATGAATGACTGCCGTATTATATTCATGAATAACTTCAAGACGGTTGAGCAGGCAAAATCCAAGGAACTTGAGACGGCTTTCCGAAGAGCTATTGTATATTTCTTCGTGGATCGCCCAGTTTTGTGCGCCACAATCAATCAACGTTGCGATGATACGGTGAATTTCTGAAGTGGTAGAACGAAAACGAAAAGATCCTGTATCGGTCATAATCCCGGTATATAAACAAGTAGCCATATCAGCGCTAATATTGTTTGCATCTTGCATCTCATTCACCAAAAAGCGATAGATCAATTGTGCAGTCGCAGCTGCAGATGGATCCCAAAATGCATAATCTTCAAACCCTTCCGGATCCAAATGATGATCAATCATGCATTTGATCCCTTTTGCTTGACGAATAGGATCACCCATCTCATGAATGCGAGCGAGCCCATTGAAGTCTAAACAGAATAATAAATCTGCAGCTTCAATCTGTTGATTATGTAGGTTGATATTTTGCGTATAAATCTGTACATTTTCCAAACCAGGTAACCAGTCTAAAAAAGCAGGAAAATCTGATGGTACGATTAGATTGACATGATGTCCTTTTGCGGTTAACCAAAAATATAATCCCAACGATGAACCCAATGCATCGCCGTCAGGTTTGTAATGCGTGGTGATTACAATGTGCTTTGGTTCAGCCAATAATTCTTTTAATTCTTCCGATTTTAGCATAGTCATATTAAGTCTGCAAACCTACTATAAAAAATTTAGATTAGACAAATTTTTTATAAACATCTTTCGCGTCTTATTGTGTTTTGTTTTGGGGTTAAAAAAATGATTTTCAGTTGCTTAGAATTTGTAGGCGTAAACCTTAAAATCCTTTTTCATACAAATCAAATAATTAGCATTGTCGCCATAGTTAATTGGCCCATAATAGAATTTCGAAAACCCTTCGATAGGGAATCCATCCTGTACTAAACCATCTGAGCCGAAAAGATAAATCATCCGATTGTCTGTGCCGACTCCCAAGACGTCGGATTTTCCAATACGCTTAAAGAATAAAGGTCTGTTGCTCGCATCTTCGATGAATTTATATTCGAAATAGGAAGAGGAGTCTCTGCTGCTGTAAGCATTCAATTTATTGTTGGCCAAAATGATAAAGTCTCTGTCTGCACCACCACTGATATCTTCAAAATTAAAGAAAGCATCTTTGCCCCAGCTGCCTAATTTAATTTTTTTTGACTCTCCTTCAAAAGGAACTTTGAAAATACTGCCTTTATTATCGGCGACATAGACAAATGAATTTTTTTCATCTGAGGCAGCTACTAAACCAATCGGATTCCGAACGCTTTCGCCGTCTGTATCTAAGCTTTGTTTGCGAATGATCTTACCATTTTCATTGAAAAAATAAACAGAAGCTGTGCTTGTACCCGCTATAATGTAATTGGTTTGCCCCAGTGTGGTTATTTTTAGATCAAAAAGTATACGGCTGTCTACAGTATTATTTTCAAATCCCTCTATTCTTTTGCCATCTAATGAATAGGCTAAGATGCGATCTGTGGCAGGAATATAGATACGTTGTTCTTTATTGAAGTTAGATATTGTGGCCCCATAGCTAGCCGTAGAAGGTAATTCGACAGAAAAACCATTCATATTTTTTCCGTCAGGTCTGATCCGATATAGTCTGCTTTTGGTGACAATAATGATGCTAAGATCTTGCAATTGAATTGGTTCACCTAAAATCTCGCCTTGGAAAAGGTTTTGCCAAAGTTCCTTTCCGTCTGGCGAAAACGCATGTACGGTATGATCCTGCTCCTGGATCATTATAAATTTGTTTTTGCCATCTTGATCCAAAACCCAAGGTTTGTTGATGATGCGGCTTTCAAGCTGTACAGTCCATTCAGGTTTTCCTCCAAGTCGTGTATCACTTTTGTAAAGAGCGTATAAGCTGGACGAGAATGTCCCTTGATTACCACTTAATTGATAGGACCATGAGTAGAAATTTTGAAAACCAAACTGCTCTTCATCTTTAAAATTTTTGGCATAATCAGATTTTAAATTATCTAAAATATTGCTTTTGCCAGCTTTGGGCTCTAAATAGAAGGTTACATTGCTACGGCTATTTTGTAAAGCCGCGTGATTTTTGAAAATTGCTGTTCCCGATAGAAATTGCTTTTCACGGAAAGATTCACGATAATCTCTTAGGATGCCTGTTCGATTTGCGACAACCATGATACCATCAACGATGGTAAAGTATGGTCTTGTAAAACTTTTGAACGGCTCTCCGAAAGAGGCATATAATAGCTGGGAATATTTAAATTGATAGATCGAGTCACCGACAGATGAACTGAATTTTTTAAAGTTATTTGCGAATAAGCTCGAATCAGATATGCTAATCAGCCCCAGTACATCTTGATTGTCTAATTCAGCCAGCGCAAATTCATCATTAAAAAGAGGGGCGATGACACTGTCAAATGATACCTTTGTATCGTCCTCAAGATTTTTAATGCTTTTGCTTACGCGATCGTACTCTTTTTGCTGAATCAATAGTTCTTTGAGTCCCGAACGGAAGCTATGTTCATCGGAAATACTGAAATCAATATAGGATGCTGTATTTTTTGGTAAGTAGTTTCCTAATGCCTGTACTTGAGCGGTTTGATTGGCAAACAATTGTAGATAGCTGTTTTTACTGCCTGTTAGATCAGTTACACCCTTAAAGATAAGCGCATCCTGTTTGAAATTCATATTCCAGGAAGTTTGTCCCTTGAGAGAATCAATTAAATTGAGGTAATTGCCAAATTTGGATTTCATCAATATGCGGGCGACCTGCGCTAACTGTTCATTGAAAAAATATAAACTGAGTGGTGTATTCTTATTGTTGTGATTGACAAAGAATTCAATTTGCTTTGTGTTTATTTTTTTTACATTCTTATCGAAAATTTGCGCAAGCACCTGTTTTGAATAACTGGCAAAGATAATTTCATGGGAATAAGCGCAATAGAGCGTACTGTCTTTTATTCCTTTATTGAATCCAAAGAACCGTTGGCCCAGCGTATCAAAGGGTTGAACTTTATAATTTTTTCCGATTTGCCCGATAAGGGTTGCCAGCGTGTTATTGTCAAGGCTCTGCCCAACTTGTACACTATAAAGAGGTGTTATCTGATCTTTTTCTTGATGAAAAGACAGTAATATCTGTTGCCCAGCAACGAAAGGTGTCAATTGTTCACTTTGTAATAACTCTGTTTTTAATCGCTCGAGATTACTAAAATTTCCCTGTCCTATAATGGCTTTAAATAATTCGTAATCCTTAAATATCGTGTCTACAGTCTCGTTGTTGGCAAAGGATGTTATGGCCAGCGTATTTTCAGGGAGGTATTGTAAGGCCTTGGAATCCTGTTTATTATTTTTATTGAAATCTCCGAAAAGATAAATCGTTGCTGCAATGACAGCTATGAACAATAGAATAGTGATGATTATTGTTTTTTTCATCAGAATATATATTTATGAGTGCTCATCTTCAATGGTATAGATGGACACGTTTCAGTCAATTTGTTTTTTATAGTAATGAAGCGATCAACTTGAATAAACTTATGATAGTTTCATCTGTAAAACAAACCTAACAAAAATATGCGGGAAGCGCTAGAAAATCATCTCAATAATGGGGCTTTGTAATATAAATTTAACAAAATATTCCTTATTTTGTTCGGTTTTTAATACATTTATCGGAGAAACACGTTTTCAGCATTCACTTTATAATAATGAATAAGAGAATCATTTTAGCCGCTTCGTTATTGGGAGCATTAGCTGTAATATTAGGTGCCTTTGGTGCCCACGGTCTAGAAGGAAAGGTAAGTGCATATCATATCGAAACTTGGAAAACTGCAAATCAGTATCATTTCTATCATACCTTTGCATTGTTATTTTTATCGACTTTTTCGCGTGCGAAAACCTATTCAATCAAGGTGTCCTTTATTGCTTTTATTGTTGGTATTTTGTTTTTTTCAGGATCCTTATATATACTTAGTATCAGGGAAATAACTGGTTTCGGGAATCCGGCTATCTTAGGTCCCATAACACCTTTAGGTGGCTTGTCATTGATTATCGGTTGGATAGCCTTATTTGTAGCGGCATTAAAAAATAAATCATAATCCTGCTGTTTAAATAGAATAAAGCTTGCTAGCTTTTTAGATAAAGAGCCTTCCAACGATTAAAAATCCAGGAGGGCTTTTATTTTGAGGGAGGTCACTCACGTATTCTTTCTGTCGCTTTTTTTGTATTTTTATCCCATAATAAAAAAATATGTCCAATCCGCAATCTTCGATTTTTAGTGAAAGAGATACCTTGTTTATTGATGTGGTTCTACCGTTAGCTCTAGCACGAACATATACTTATCGTATTCCGGCTGACTGGAATGATCGGGTACAGATTGGGGTACGGGTCATTGTGCAATTTGGACGAAACAAGATTTATTCGGCTGTCGTGAAATCGATCAGCAAAGAAGCTCCACTGAAATACGAAGCAAAGTATATTTTAGATATCATTGATGACAAACCTATCGTCAACCTTGCCCAATTTAAATTGTGGGATTGGTTGGCAGATTACTATATGTGCAGTTTGGGTGAAGTCATGCAGGCTGCACTTCCAGCGGCATTAAAACTGGCAAGTGAAACCAAAGTGATCTCTTCTATAACAGAAGAATTTGATCGTTCGACACTTTCGGATAAAGAATACCTCATTATTGAGGCCCTGGAGGTAGCAGGAGAACTTAAAGTCAATGATATCGTGAAGTTATTGGGACAGAAAACGGTATTTCCGATATTGAAGCAATTGTTTGACAAGGGGATCGTACTTATCTCCGAGGAAATAACAGAAAGATATAAACCCAAAACAAAAGTATTCTTACGTTTTGCCCCTGACTTTAGAAATGAGGACGCCAAACGAGAATTATTGGATAGTCTCAATCGTGCACCCAAACAGCAAGATGCAGTTTTGGCATTTATGCAGCTTGTCAAAAAGACTGAAGAGATTACACGTCCGATGTTGGCAGAAGCTTCAGGTTGCGGTAATGGAGCGATCACGGCGTTGATCGACAAAGGTGTATTTGAAGTGAAGGAGAAGGTCGTGTCGAGATTTCAGGGAGAAGATATAGAACTAGATGCTAATTTTCAGTTCAATGAAAATCAACAGCGTGCCTATGATGAGATCCAACAATCTTTTGAGGAAAAAGAGGTAACACTATTGCATGGGGTAACTGCTTCAGGGAAAACTCAGCTCTATATACGACTTATCGAACAGGCAATAGCTGAAGGAAAATCAGCTTTGTATCTTCTACCTGAGATCGCATTGACAGCACAGATTACTGCGCGATTAAAACTGCACTTTGGTGATAAGCTTGGTGTTTATCATTCGAAATTCAATGATAATGAACGTGCTGAGGTATGGCATAAGGTGATGAAAAATGAGTTTCAAGTTGTTATCGGAGCCCGTTCTTCTGTATTCCTTCCGTTTCAGGATCTGGGAATTATTATTGTTGATGAGGAACATGAAAGTTCATATAAACAATTTGACCCTGCACCGCGTTACCATGCGCGTGATACAGCCATTTATCTCGGCTTTTTACATCAGACTAAGGTGCTTTTGGGATCCGCAACACCATCGTTGGAAAGTTACTACAATGCTAAAGCAAAGAAGTATGGCTTTGTGCAGTTATTGGAGCGTTATGGCAATGCGCAGTTGCCAAGTGTAGAGCTCGTCAATATTCCCGAAGAAGGGCGAAAGGAAAATATGTTCTCCTATTTCTCCGGAACATTGTTAAAAGCTATTGAAGAAGCTGTTAAGAATAAGGAACAGGTTATTCTGTTTCAGAATAGACGCGGACACACCACCATGATCCAGTGTAATACCTGCGGTTTTGTCGCCAAATGTGTGAATTGTGATGTCAGTTTGACCTACCATAAAAGTTCCAATATGATGCATTGTCATTACTGTGGGCATGTTGAGCCACCACTTCGGGTCTGCCCAGCTTGTGGAATGCCACATATTGAAAGTAAGGGCTTTGGGACAGAGCGGGTGGAAGAAGAACTTGAATTGCTGATGCCCGAGATCCGGATAGGCCGATTGGATCTGGATTCAACAAAAGGAAAGTATGGCTTTGATAAGATTATTACGGCTTTCGATGAGCATGAGTTTGATGTGCTGATTGGGACACAGATGGTGGCCAAAGGGTTGGATTTTGGGCGTGTTAGTTTAATCGGTGTTGTGAATGCGGATACCATTATTAATTTTCCTGATTTTCGTGCCTATGAGCGTTCCTTTTCGCTATTTTCCCAAGTTGCAGGCCGAGCCGGTCGTCGGGAAGCAGGTGGACGGGTGATTATTCAAAGTTATACGACAAATCATAGGGTCTTGGAGCAAGTCGTTAACAATGATTATGAAGGGATGTTTATGACGGAAATTACTGAACGTAAGAATTACCTTTACCCCCCTTTTTATCGACTTATTCGCATTGATATTAAGCATACAGATTTTCAAAAATGCTATGATGCTGCGAATCGTTTTGCCGCTGCTTTACGACCACAGCTTGGAGCTAGGGTATTGGGGCCTGAACCACCGCTGGTCTCCCGTGTGCGAAATAATTTTATTCAGACAATTACATTGAAGATTGAACGCACAAATATTAGTATTGCTAAGGTAAAGGAGTTGATTCGTTCGGTTTTATTGGATTTTGAGATTGATAAGACCAATAGCGGCGTTCGTGTTCAGGTCGATGTCGACCCTTATTAACGACATGTTTTTATGTTCTCGTAGCGTTGGATCATGTGCTAACTGAACTGAGTTTTTCGTGATGAAATGCATGTAACTTTTTGATAATGTTTTAGATATAATGTTTTTATTTGGTTGTGATTTGTTGTGTGGTCTACGTTCAGTATTGTATATTGCTTTGATATTAAGTGATTTGTGAATAGTTCGGCTAAATATCCCTTTTTAAAGGTAAATTTGAAACATCATGGCGTATAAGTTTATTGATAATTATCGGGAAAGAGGTGCACGCAAGAAATTGGTTGAGCATCTAAAAGGAAGAGGTATTGAAGACCAAAAAGTATTGGAAGCCATTGGGAAGGTACCACGTCATTTCTTTTTTGATGAAACCTTTTGGAATCAGGCTTATCGCGATATTGCTTTTCCAATCGGTGACGGACAAACAATCTCCCAACCGTACACTGTCGCTTATCAATCCGAATTGCTCCACGTGAAAAAAGGGGATAAGGTACTGGAAATTGGAACAGGATCAGGGTATCAAACTTGTATTTTGCTTGAACTTGGTGCCGACGTATATACGATAGAACGCCAAGAGAACCTTTATCAACGAACAATTCAGGTATTACCCTATATGGGGTATAAGGCAAATTTCTTTTTGGGTGATGGCTCCAAAGGTATTGAAAAACATGCCCCCTACGATAAGATTATTGTAACTGCCGGGGCACCATTCGTTCCTGAAATCATGTTGAAGCAGTTAAAAATAGGTGGGATTTTTGTGATTCCGGTCGGGGATGAGAAGTCTCAGAAAATGATGACAATAATTCGCGTAGGTGAAAATGATTTTGATCGTATTGAATTGGACACTTTTCGTTTTGTGCCCTTGGTGGGTGATCAGGCCTGGTAATTCACATTGTCTCGAAAAAATTAAGAGTGCTTCGAACCATTATTCGCTGTTTTTGCAAGATAGGTAAATGAAAATATATTGTTTTCTATTTACTCTTGTGAATCCGCTCAATTTAAAAGTTGTAGTTTGTTACAATATGATTTTGGATAGGATGGATTTCGTCCAACTGATGGAATAAAAAATTATTTAAGAATGAATCCAATCACGACATTATACGATCAAAAGCATCAAGAAATTGCCTCCACGGTCTTAAAATTAAACAAGCAGGTGAATACCCTGAGTTTAACCCGGCTCTTTGTAATTCTTGGTGGGGGAGCCTTGCTATTTTATACTTTTCAGCTGGAAAGTCTTCCATTGGTTTTCTTTTGTTTCTTTGCTTTATTGTTCCTATTTGCGTATTTGGTACGCCGACAAAGCCAGTTGGAGCTTCAGAAGAACTATTTTGAAGCCTATCTGAAGGTGCTGGCCAATGAGCAAAACATCATTGATGGAAAAGCAAATATGTATGCTAATGGAGAGAACTTTGAGGATGGTAATCATCCTTATAGCTCAGATATGGACGTATTCGGCGTATATTCGTTATTTGCCCAATTGAATCGGTCAACAACAAAACAGGCGATTGATTTGCTGGCATCTTGGCTAAATGCACCCCTGGATAAAGAACAGATCCAGCGGAATCAGGAAGCGTCAAAGGAGTTGGAGAGTGAATCGGAATGGATATGGGATTTTCAGGCGAAACTACTAGCAAATCTTAATCATAAACTAGATATTAAGACTTTTTTGTCCAATTATTTTCAAGACGGAAATTTTAGTTTTGGAAACGCTTTCATGCGTATCTATGTCAAAGTGGGCCCGGTTTTATTTGTGCTAGCGCTTGTTGGAAGCTTTTTTATTTCCAAATTTGCAGCGGTTGCAACGATATTAGGTTTGTTTCATATTCTTTGGGCTTTCGCCAAAGCAGGTAGTGTTGGTTTATTTTCATCAAGAATAGACAAGATTGGTGGAATACTGGCTTCCTATGCCGATGCGATACAAGCTATAGAAAACCACGCATGGAAATCCGCCTCCTTACAAGAAATGGCTAATGAATTAAAGCAGGGAGGGCATGCTGAACCTATTTCAAAAGCATTTAAAAAATTAGCAGTTCTTATCAATAATCTGGATGCACGAAATAATGTGTTTGTTGGGATATTCCTGAATCTTTTTTTGCTGTGGGATTTTAGACAGGTACTGGCGATTATCGATTGGAAAAATAAGTATGAACAAGAGATCTTGAATTCGTTTGATACATTGGCAAAAGTTGAAGCTGTGAATAGTCTCGCAATTTGGAAAAGAAATCATCCGACTTATGTCTATCCGGTCATCTTGGTCAATCCAGATGAGGATAAGATTGAGGCGCAAGGTATTTATCATCCGCTTATTCCGAATGAATTAGTGGTTGCCAACGATTATACCAGCAACGATCATCGGGTTGCATTGGTAACAGGATCCAATATGGCTGGGAAAAGCACATTCTTACGTACAATTGGTATCAATGCAATTTTAGCTTATGCTGGAGCGAGTGTTGCCGCCTCATCATTTCAACTACCAATCTATAAACTTATATCCTATATGCGTATCAGAGACAATCTCAACGAAAGTACTTCCACTTTCAAGGCAGAACTCAATCGGATGAAATTTATACTGGATACTGTAGCTTCACATACGGATAGTTTTTTTCTGATTGATGAAATGTTACGCGGAACAAACTCGGTTGACAAATATTTGGGCTCACGCGCGATTATTAAGCAGTTGGTTCGCTTGAGTGGTAAAGGTATGGTGGCAACGCACGATCTGCAGCTGTCTAGTTTGGAACAGGAGTTTCCAAAAGATATCAAAAATTATCACTTCGATATTCAGGTTGATGAAGGGCAGATGCTGTTTGACTATAAACTGAAGACAGGGGAGTGTAAGATCTTCAATGCTTCTTTGTTGTTAAAGGGTATAGGAGTCGATATCGAGGAAAATATTGGATAAAAATGACTCAACTGTTTTTGGATAGCCTTACATTTGTGCTCTCTTGAATCCATTAAAAATAACAATAAATGACTTTACAAGAACGTATTGATTTATCAGAAACGCATGTATGTACAACAGTATTCCCGTTTTTGACAAATCATCACGATACCTTATTCGGCGGTAAGGCGATGTCTATTATGGACGAAGTGTCTTTTATGGCCGCAACAAGATTCTGTCGCAAAACGTTGGTGACAGTATCAACAGATCGTATTGATTTTAATAAAGCAATTCCTTCCGGAAGTATTATAGAGGCAGTTGCGCGTGTCCAAAATGTAGGGCGTACGAGCCTAAAAGTGAAAGTAGAAATATTTCTGGAGCATATGTATAAAGAAGGACGAGAACTTGCTATTGAAGGAGTCTTTACTTTTGTCGCTTTGGATGAAAACAAACAACCAATTCCTGTTTTGGAGGGTTTGGATATTGAATAATCAGCCTAATTTGATGGGGAAGAGCTGGCAGAGACTTAGAAAAACGGGTGGATTATTCCACCCGTTTTTGTGTTTATTCACTACGTTTGATCGGGCTAAGTTCTTTTAATTCTTCGTCTGTAAAGAGCCTGTAATGTACCTTAAAGGTTTTTCCAAGTGGTGTTTCCAACGAAAAACCACCCGGGCCAAAGCCCTCCAGTACATCAAGTGTGAAATGGGCATGTTTCCAATACTCAAACAGATCCCGGTCAACCCAAAACTCGTATCCTTCAACCAATCCGATCATGGCGTCATTCATGCGCGGAAAATACCCCCCTTTTTCAAAACATTGGGGCTGAGTCCCTTCACAGCAGCCTCCAGCCTGGTAAAACATCAATGCACCGTGTTGTGCTTCAAGGGTATGAATGAGATCTTTGGCTTTGTCTGTACTATCTATTCTGTTGACCATTGCTGAACGGATTGATAAATGAAGAATAATGCATTTCTTCATTGCGTTTTTAATTTACAGCGTATTAAAAGAAGCCCAGTTTTTCCTTGCTGTATGATATTAACATATTTTTTGCCTGACGATAATGCGCAAGCATCATCTTGTGATTTTCTCTACCAATTCCGGATTGTTTGTATCCTCCGAATGGAGCGCCAGCTGGATAAGAGTGATATTGATTAACCCAAACACGGCCTGCCTGGATGGCGCGTGGAACTTGATAAAGTTGATGCGCATCTCTGGTCCATACACCGGCGCCGAGACCATACATAGTGTCATTGGCAATAGTGATCGCTTCTTGTTCGTCTTTGAAAGTTGTTACAGCCAAGACCGGACCGAAAATCTCTTCTTGAAAGATCCGCATCTTATTATTTCCTTTGAATAGCGTTGGTTTGATGTAGTAACCTTCTTCAAAACCTACGCCGACATTATTTTCGTCTCCGCCAGTCAGCACTTCGGCTCCTTCTTGTTTGCCTAGTGTGATATAAGACATAATTTTGTCTTTTTGAATTTTTGAAGCTTGGGCCCCCATCATTGTTGTCGGATCCAATGGGTCCCCAACTTTGATCTGATTGACCCGATTGATGACTCTGGCAATAAATTTATCGTAGATATCCTCCTGTACTAATAAACGTGAAGGACAAGTGCATATTTCTCCTTGATTAAGGGCAAATAAAACGGCACCTTCGATTGCTTTGTCCAAGAATGCATCGTCAGCATCCATGACAGAACTGAAGAATATGTTGGGGGATTTTCCTCCCAATTCCAGTGTTACGGGTATAATATTTTCTGTAGCATATTGCATAACTAATCGCCCTGTTGCGGTTGATCCTGTAAAGGCTGCCTTCGCAACTTTAGGATTGGTTACTAAGGCCCGGCCTAGTTCCGAGCCAAACCCATTCACAATATTTATCACACCTGCCGGTATCAGATCGCCAATAATTTCCATCAAGACGAGAATTGACGCCGGTGTGCTTTCTGCTGGTTTTAAAACAACGGTATTTCCGGCAGCAAGCGCTGGAGCTAGTTTCCATACCGCCATTAAAATTGGGAAATTCCATGGAATGATCTGTGCAATAACGCCGATCGGTTCGTGTACAATCAAGGAAACGGTATTGCTGTCTAATTCAGTTATTGATCCTTCTTCGGCGCGGATTACTCCGGCAAAGTATCTAAAATGATCAATAGCAAGCGGGATATCTGCATTTAGCGTCTCGCGTACTGCTTTTCCGTTATCTATGGTTTCTACTGCAGCAATATATTCCAGATTAGCCTCGATGCGGTCTGCAATTTTATTGAGGATAATGCTGCGTTCGGTTGCTGATGTTTTCCCCCAGGTCTCAAAGGCTTTGGACGCGGTATCAACCGCCAGATCGAGATCTTCTTTCGTTGAATGTGCTACCTGGGTATATACTTTACCATCTACGGGCGAGATATTGTCAAAATATTTTCCTTGGATCGGGGCTACAAATTTACCGCCGATGTAATTGTCGTATCGTTCTTTGAACGATGGTCTTTTAATTGCGCTCATATGATTTATTATTACTTATTTTTAATCCCTTCTTATCAAAGTTAGCCAGCAATTATTCAATACCGTAGCATTATTGAGGCAAAGGGTAGCATCATTGTTGCAGTATAGTGTAGGGATATTATTCTGGGATAGCCCAAAACAAATGCTTGGATTTTTTTGTTATATTTGATTGATTTCCAATTATATTTAGTTGATGCGATATGAGAGATAGGACACTGATTCATACGTTACCATTTTCTCAGGGAAGGGAACTCAGTACGCTGGTGGAAAACCGACGCGCGTTTACATTGGATAGCCTAGAACTGAATATATATGAGACATACCGTGTTTCGGAGCATGTACCCCTACGGTTTGATGACCTGGTGATGATCAATATGATCCAGGGGAAGAAAATTATGCACTTGGATCATATGAAAGCTTTTGATTATCTGCCCGGGCAGATGATCGTATTACCGGCCATGGTCGGTATGCATATTGACTTTCCGGAAGCTACATTGGAGCGACCTACGCAGTGTTCGGCCCTCACCATCCGAAAGGAGAAAATAGAAGCTGTATTGGATTATTTAAATGAATTTTATCCAAAGGAACAGTTGGGCCGCTGGCATATTGATCCTGAGCTTTTTCATCTTTACAATTCGAACGAACTGGCCGAACTTGTTAATAAATTGTTTCAGATTATTATAAGTGAAAATCCGCTTAAAGATGTTTTGGCAGATCTGACATTTAAGGAGCTCACAATTCGATTGCTGCAGTCACAGTCTCTTATGGCATTGAAGGTGGGGAAATCGCCCAACAAAGTACTTGTTCATTTACAGGAGTTTATTCGTAGGAATATCACCGAGAAAATATCCATAGACTTATTGGAGAAGGTCGCTCATATGAGCAAGGCAAGTTTGACTCGAATGTTCAATCGAGAACTCGGGCTGAGCCCAATGGAATATGTGATTCAGCAACGTATTGGTAAAGCAAAGCAGCTTTTGCTCTTGACTCGAAATGTAAAGGAATCCTGTTTTGGGGCAGGCTTCAACGATGTTAATTATTTCGTTCGGCTGTTTAAAAATAGGGTGGGTATCACGCCAGGAGCATTCGTCCTGGCGCAAAGATGGCCTTAGAATTTCATGACGCGATCGAGCTCACGTTTGACATCTCTTTCCTTTATATTTTCCCGTTTATCAAAATCTTTTTTACCTTGTGCTAAAGCAATTTCAACTTTTGCAAATCCGCGTGAACTGATAAATATGCGCAATGGAACAATTGTAAAACCACGTTCCTCGCCTTTTTCTTTTAATTTTTTCAATTCTCTTTTTGTCAGCAAAAGCTGACGGTCGCGTTTTGCTTCGTGGTTATAAAATGAGCCCATGGAATATTCGGCAATATGCATATTACGAATGTAAAGGCCGTCGTTAAAGAAACTGCAGAAACTATCGTTGATATTTGCTTTTCCCTCACGTATTGATTTTATTTCTGTGCCTAGTAGTCGAATTCCAGCGACGTATTTGTCCAGTAGATGATACTCAAAAGAAGCTTTTTTATTTTTTATATTGATATCTGAAGATAAAGCCATATATTGTTGTATATTAGTAAGTCTATACCATTGCTAGTGCAATGAACCTAAATGTAACTAATTATAGGATAATTTATAGTTCGCAAATATAATTATTAAAATTGTCTTATTTTATAGTAGAATTGTGTGGGGAGATGTTAGCGGAGTATTAAAATAAAATTAACTGTTTTGGGCGATGTGTTAAAAATATGACTAAATTTAAGTGAAAGTCAGATTATGTTTTCGTATGTTTGCAACGTTTTTTGGAATTATTGTGAATATATACAACGTAGAATTTTAGCTTACATTGTGGGTAGAACAGATTTTTATTCGAAGACAGAGTTTTTTATATAAAAGTCCAATTCGAGAATTTTGTTTGTTACAATAACATCTAAAAGTTAGAAATAGTTTTAGAAATACCTTTTTATCGCATGAGTAAAGGAAAGTTAGGCGAAAAAATATCGCAATTTAAGATTGTAGAGGAGTTAAAAGCTAAAGGCTTATATGCCTATTTTAGACCTATTCAATCAAAGCAAGATACCGAGGTAAAAATCGATGGTAGACGTGTATTGATGTTCGGTTCTAACTCTTATTTAGGGTTAACGACTGATATACGTATTATAAAAGCAGCGCAAGATGCTTTGGAAAAATATGGTACTGGATGTGCTGGATCGCGTTTCTTAAACGGTACGTTGGATATTCACGTAGAACTGGAAGAAAAACTATCTGCTTATGTGGGTAAAGAGGCCGCGATTCTATTTAGTACAGGTTTCCAATCAAATCTTGGACCATTGTCTTGTCTGATGGGACGTAATGATTATATTTTGCTTGATGAACGTGATCATGCGTCAATTATTGATGGTAGCCGTTTGTCATTTGCAAAAGTGATCAAATACGGTCACAATAATATGGACGATTTACGTGCTAAATTATCTAGATTACCTGAAGAAAGCGCAAAATTAATTTGTACTGACGGTATCTTTAGTATGGAAGGTGATATTGTTAACTTACCGGAGCTTACTACAATAGCTAATGAGTTTGATGCTGCTGTTATGGTAGATGATGCACATAGCTTAGGTGTTATTGGGCACAAAGGGGCTGGTACAGCCTCACATTTTGGACTTAATGACGATGTAGATTTGATCATGGGTACTTTTAGTAAATCATTAGCTTCTTTAGGTGGATTCGTAGCGGGTGATGCTGATGTGATTGATTTCTTGAAACACAATGCACGTTCGGTAATGTTTAGTGCGTCAATGACGCCAGCATCTGTTGCTTCTACACTGAAGGCGTTAGAGATTATTCAAAATGAACCTGAACACATCGAAAAATTGTGGAAAAATACAGATTATGCCAAAGCACAATTATTAGATCATGGCTTTGATCTAGGTGCTACGGAAAGTCCTATTTTGCCTATATTTATCCGTAGCAATGAAAAAACGTTCTGGGTAACTAAAATGCTCCAAGATGATGGTGTATTCGTTAATCCAGTTGTTTCTCCGGCAGTTCCTGCGGAAGAGTCTTTGATCCGTTTTTCATTGATGGCGACACATACTTATGACCAAATCGATGAAGCAATTGAGAAGATGGTTAAAGTATTCAAACAAGCTGAAGTTGAAACATTAATATAAAATCTAATCGTATGATTCAGATTGTACCCGTTGAAACAAAGAAACAAAGACGGCTGTTTATAGATTTCCCTCATAGTCTCTATGAGGGAAATCCTAATTATGTACCTGCCTTATTTCTTGAACAAAACGATTTGCTTTCCCCTGACAAGCATCCCTTTTATAAACATTCCCAAGCACAACCTTTTCTAGCTTATCGTAACGATAAGATTGTCGGTCGTATATGTGCCATCTGGAACAACAACCATAATGCCTTTAATCATGTCAATGAAGGACAGTGGGGTTTTTTCGATTGTATAGATGATCAAGAAGTCGCAAACGCGTTATTTGAAACTGCAGAAAAATGGGTTAAAGCTAAAGGAGGGGATACGATCGTTGGGCCGATCAATTTATCGACCAATGATACCGTTGGTTTATTGGTTGACGGTTTTGATAAGCCTCCAGTGGCCATGATGCCCTACAATTCACCTTATTACATCGACTTGATTACCAATTCAGGCTATGGACATAAAGTGGATTTGAGAGCTTATTTGGTTATGGAAAAGTCTGCGGATAAGCGTTCTGTATTGCTTTTGGATAGGCTGGAAGAGCGTTTGAAAAGATCTGGCATTACATTGCGTCAATTCAATGTGAAGGATTTTAAAAACGAGGCAGCAAAAGTTCGTGACATTTATAATAGAGCATGGGATAAAAATTCGGGTTTTGTTCCGATGACAGAGGATGAATTTAATTATACGGCCAAAGATTTAAAAATGATTCTCGATCCACGTTTTGCTATCGTTGCGGAGAAAGATGGTGAGCTTGTTGGCTTTGGTCTAGGGATACCAGATATCAATCAGATCCTTATCAAAGTGAAGCGAGGACGTCTACTTCCTACAGGTATTTTTAAATTGTTATTTGGCAAGAAAAAAATCAACTTGCTTCGTGTACTCATGTTAGGGGTATTGGAAGACTACCGTAAGCTTGGTATTGAAGCATGTTTGTATGGCCGAATTATAAAAGAATCAAAAGATTCTAATATTAAGGGGGCCGAATGTTCATGGATGTTGGAGCATAATTACATGATGAACCACGCTATTGAACAAATGAATGGAGAATTGTACAAACGTTATCGTTTGTATCAAAAATCATTATGATAGAAAAAGTATTAATCACCGGAGCGAGTGGTTTTGTAGGCTATCATTTGACAAGAGCGGCAAAGGAAGCAGGGATGGAAGTTCATGCTGCCGTTAGAAAGTCGAGTGATGTTTCAGAAATTCGTTCTGTTGTGGATAAATTTGTTTATCCTGATTTCACTGATGAAGCTTCCATCAAAGCTTTATTAGAATCGGAAAACTACACCTACGTCGTACATGCGGCGGCAATGACGCGCGCCAAACGCGAAGAAGATCTCGAAAAGGTCAATGTTGGTTATACCAAAAACCTGGCGTCGGCTTGTTTTTCATTGGAAAACCCAATCCGCAGATTTGTATTTGTAAGTAGTCTTGCAGCGATAGGACCTGTTCCTTATGCATCCAATTTAATTGATGAACGCAATCCCTATTGTCCAGTTACAGCTTATGGTCGAAGCAAAAGGAAGGCGGAACTCGCATTGAGTGAGTTTGAGGGTCAACCAGTGACAATTTTACGGCCTACAGCGGTATATGGTCCCAGAGAGAAAGATATTTTTATTCTTTTCAAGACAATGAACGGTGGAATGGATGCTTATGTTGGAAGATCTCCTCAGAAACTTAGCTTTATTTATGTGACAGATTTAGTTCAAGCGATTTTAAATGCCTGTCGTTCCGATCAAGGAGGGAAAAGAGTATACAATCTGAGTGATGGTCAGGTCTATGACAGATATGAAATGGCAAAATTTTTCAAAGAGTTCACGCAAAAGAAAATGATCCGAATACATATTCCATTAGGGGTCGTAAAAGCGGTAGCAGTAATCTTTGAACGTGTATATAAAAATTCAAAAACAATACCTGTACTATATCCAGAGCGATTGAATGAACTTACAGCTGAAAACTGGGGCTGTGATATCTCGGCGGCTCAACGTCAGCTACAATACCAACCTAAATATGATTTGAAGAAAGGCTTAATGGAGGCATTGGCTTGGTATAAAGAAAATAAATGGCTATAATCGCAGATAATGAGTGAGTTAAAAATAAATAAAAAACTTTTTCAGGATAGAAAGAGAACAAATATCTTAAGTGAACCCGAACAAAAGTTGATTACATACCTTGTACCTAGGGTTCCTAATTGGATTACTTCGGATGGCCTTACAGCGATCGGTTTTTTTGGCTCGTTAATGGTTTTAGGGAGCTTTATACTTGCAGAATACGTGGATATTCGCTATTTACTTCTGGGTATACCCGGTTTTTTCGTTCAATGGTTTGGTGATTCATTAGATGGGCGTATAGCTTTTTATCGGAATAAATCGCGCCGTTGGTATGGATTTGCGTTGGATATCGTAATGGATTGGATTAGTACAGTCTTTATCGGATTAGGGTATGTGCTTTATACGACTGGTGACTATAAGTATCTGGGCTTTACTTTGGTCTCGTTATATGGATGGGCAATGATTATATCACAACTTAGGTATAGGATTACAGATAAATATACGATAGATGCCGGGATACTCGGTCCAACAGAAATACGTGTCATTATCGCTTTAGTGATGTTATTAGAGGTTTTCGTGCCTGGTTCTATTAATTGGTGTGTATTCGTCATTTGCATTTTACTTTTTATTATCAATGCAAATGATACGCGTCTTTTGTTGAAATTGGGCGATGCAAAGGATAAGGAAGACAAATTAAAAAAGCAGCAAGAGGAGGTGGAATAAATATGTCTTCAAAGGTGATTACTTTTTTAAAAGCACAACTTTCCGCCTTTTTAGGCGGATTGTTTGATTTTGGGGTGTATTCTGCCTGTTATAAATTGCTGCATATTAGCGCTCCTTTTTCTAATGCAATCAGTGGCAGTCTAGGTGCTGTCGTAAATTTCTTGATCAATCGGTATTGGTCTTTTGGTAGCACGCAAAATTCTGTAGGTAGCCAGTTATGGAAGTTTGTGATTGTTGTCTGTGGTAGTATTCTGCTTAAATCTACTGGCATTCACTTCCTGGTGGATGTATATCATTTCAATTTTTTGTTTTCGAAGTTACTTGTCGAGTTGCTTGTTTCTCTAGGCTTTAATTATACGCTTCAGCGTTTTTGGGTTTTTAAAGGTGAAGGGAAGTGATTTTTTCTCCTTTCTTGTCGATTAGACAATATAGTTCAGCCTAATGCTGTTTTTTTGCATAACTTTTTTTCGAACACCTAATCCTTTTTTTAATTTTAAGTTCTTGAAATTGTAATCCCTTGTTGATAACTCCTGGTTATTTGTGGTGGGGTTCAATGTTTGTTTTTATTTCCGACCTCCGCTTTTTTAGATTTTCATTGATCAACACACTGTGAACAGCTATATTCTTTTCCGTAAAGCTAAGGCCATTTGGTCATCTTATTACTTGCTGCTATATTGATTAACTATGAAGTTAGAGCTAGCTTAGATTTAGGTTAGCATATAGTTAGGTTTAGTTTAGCTAAAACCTAAACAAAACCTAAGTAATACCTAAACTAAACCTAAACAAACCCTAACTAAACTCTGGATTTGTCCTTACCCTGAGCTCCCCTGTTTTCGGGCTGTTTTTCTATGGTGGTGGGTTTTTTTTGCTGCGGTTTTTAGGCCTGTCTATCCGCCGCCTGTCCGTTATCCCGACTTGGAGACCGTCCCATCGGATTTTTTTCTGGGCCGGGCGACTGTTTTTCAGGGGTTCGCTGAGATGTCCATTCTCCGGTTCTGATTCCCGCTGCCCATGCACTTTTCTCCCTTCACTGTTTTTTTGCGTATAGCTGGCCTTGCTGCGACTTTTTCGTCGCATTCCCCGGTTCTGCGCTGCTGTGGCGTAAGTCTAGCCCATAGGCAATCCGACCTTTCTACTGCGTATCCGCTGCGGTTCCACCATCCCCTTGCGCCGCCTTTCCACAGCGTTTCCCCAGTCTCGGCGCTGTTTCCCTGCGTCCGATCTGGCCATAACCGTCGTTTTTTGTCCCCCGGAGCCCTCCGGGATCCTGTTTCACAAAAAGAATCCGCCAAGTTCACAGCGAGTTAGCGGCAAAATGAAATAAATAAGAACAAAAGGCTTGGAAGTGATTATAAAAAC
>NZ_BAAAZK010000007.1:1934377-1949455 GCF_039536865.1 Sphingobacterium ginsenosidimutans | reverse complement strand
GCCAAGTGGTACTAATAGCCCGAAGCTTTCTCATGCAGAGACACACTGTTGTCTTCCTCTTTAATTTTTGAAACAAAGGAAACGAAACTCTTTCAATATACATGTCAGTTAGACGTGTGCATGGAGCAGAGCTATGTGGGACCTGAAAGGATCTCGGTACTCATATCTCCTATCTCACATCTAAAAAAAACTTTAGGTGCCTATATCGGCGGTGTCTACCTCTTCCCATTCCGAACAGAGCAGTCAAGCCCGCCAGAGCCGATGGTATTGCCGTAACAGGTGGGAGAGTAGGTCGGTGCCTTTTTTTACACGGAAGCCCTTTCTGGAAACAGTCAAGGGCTTCTTTCGTTTAGTTACTTCCCAAAAGGTTCCATTTGGATACTTTCCAATTAACAATGACCCTACAGCGGAAATTCGGTGTAGGACAAGCCTTATCAAGCCGGTGTGTATCCTCCTTGTCATCTAAGGCTATATCTTTGTCGATGTTATGCGGCTTTTGCTGTAGTGATCTTAACCGAGTGAAGTTCCTTTTATGTGCATCGTTCCTGAATAGAATTTGGGCTGCGACTATATAAATACCAGCGACCTCCTGTTGGCGATAGAGCAGTTCCGAACATCATGTATTTACCTATTTGGGGTAGTGTCGATAGTCCTTGTACAATCCCATCGAGGCGATGAAAATAGCCTTATTGAATGTAGCCTCAATCAAAAGAAAATATACCTACCTTCCCTATGAAAGTGACCGCCGTCACTTTTGTTATCAAAATGGATTGCGTGAATCGATATGCTATTTATCGTTTTTGTCTAAACGGCTTAAAATCAATTATTGCACAACGGATATTCGAGAATTTGACCCCTTAAAATAAAGTGACGTACATCACTTTTGTACGCATTCTCTATCATTAGATTGTCATAAAATGCTGCTTACTTTTGATTCAGAATCAACAATTTAAGTAATGCAGTTAGAGCAGTTTAATTACGACAATAGAATTGTCAGAAATTTCGGAATCGCTACCATTATTTGGGGGATAGTTGGTATGACCATAGGATTGCTTGTGGCAACGCAACTTGTCTGGCCTCAAATGAACTTCGGATTGCAATACACAACATTTGGCCGTGTACGTCCAGTACATACCAACGCTGTGATATTCGCCTTCGTGGGTAACGGTATTTTTATGGGAGTCTATTACTCCTTGCAGCGGGTGCTTAAAGCGAGAATGTTTAGCGACGTCCTGAGTAAGCTTCATTTCTGGGGCTGGCAATTGATCATTGTTGCCTCGGCTATCACACTGCCATTGGGGCTGACTTCAAGCCATGAGTATGCTGAAATGGAGTGGCCAATTGACATTGCAATTACCCTGATCTGGGTTGTATTTGGAGTCAATATGTTTGGCACAATTATCAAACGGCGCGAACGTCATATGTATGTCGCAGTTTGGTTCTATATCGCTACGTTTGTTACTGTAGCAGTCTTGCATATCGTTAACTCCATTCAACTGCCTGTAGCCGGATGGAAAAGCTACTATGTATACAAAGGCGTTCAGGATGCATTGGTACAATGGTGGTATGGCCATAATGCCGTGGCTTTTTTCCTAACGACTCCTTACTTGGGGATGATGTACTACTTTTTGCCAAAAATGGCCAACCGTCCCGTTTATTCCTATAAATTGAGTATTCTGCACTTTTGGTCACTGATCTTTATCTATATCTGGGCCGGACCTCACCATTTGTTATATACAGCATTACCAAGCTGGGTACAATCCTTAGGAGTTGTATTCTCGATCATGTTGATTGCACCAAGCTGGGGTGGTATGATAAACGGTTTGTTAACGCTGCGTGGTGCCTGGGATAAGGTGCGGACAGAACCGATGCTGAAATTTATGGTTGTAGCACTGACCTGTTATGGTATGGCAACCTTTGAAGGCCCAATGTTGTCTTTAAAGCAAGTCAATGCAATCGCACACTTTACCGATTGGATCGTTGCACACGTACACGTAGGAGCATTGGGATGGAACGGATTTATGACCTTCGGTATCCTTTATTGGTTGATCCCACGTATTTACAAAACGGAATTATATTCTAAAAAGCTAGCATCGACACACTTTTGGATTGGTACATTGGGGATTTTATTTTATGCCATTCCAATGTATTGGGCAGCAGTTGTGCAGGGCTTGATGTGGAAAGAGTTTACCCCTGAAGGCGTATTGAAGTATCCAAACTTCTTGGCAACAACATTGGAAATCCTTCCAATGCATATGATGAGAGCAGTAGGTGGTGCACTATACCTATCTGGGGTTTTCTTGATGACATTCAACTTGATTAAGACGATGAAGCAAGGGAAACTTTTGGCAAATGAACCGGCTGAAGCTCCTGCTTTATTACCGGTTCAGGTCAATGAGCAATCTCAACATCGTCGTCTAGAACGTAAGCCCATATTGTTTATGGTATTGGCACTTATTGCAATTCTGATCGGTGGTATGGTTGAAATGGTTCCGACATTTACCATTTCTAAAAATGTACCGACAATCGCAAGTGTACAGCCGTATACAGCATTGGAACTGCAGGGTCGGGATCTCTATGTAAGGGAGGGTTGTGTGAATTGTCATACACAGACTATTCGGCCATTTAGATCGGAGACTGCCCGTTATGGCGAGTATAGCAAAGCTGGCGAATATGTTTACGACACACCATTCTTATGGGGATCGAAACGAACAGGACCTGATTTGCACCGTATTGGCTCTAAATATCCTAATAAGTGGCATTTTGATCATCTTTTAGATCCAACCATTACCTCTCCTGGAAGTATTATGCCTTCATATCCTTGGCTAATCGACCAAAAGTTGGACAATGCGATTCTAAA
This sequence comes from Sphingobacterium ginsenosidimutans, assembly GCF_039536865.1. Taxonomy (NCBI): domain Bacteria; kingdom Pseudomonadati; phylum Bacteroidota; class Sphingobacteriia; order Sphingobacteriales; family Sphingobacteriaceae; genus Sphingobacterium; species Sphingobacterium ginsenosidimutans. Next base: position 1,946,595 of record NZ_BAAAZK010000007.1, on the reverse strand, counting down.
AGATAAAATGGAAGCCCTTCGCAAATTAGGAATCCCTTATACGGATGCGGCAATAGCGAATGCAGATCAGGATCTGAACAAACAAGCACAGAAAATTGCGGATGATCTGAAACAAAATCAAGTCAATGTGTTAGCCGATCGTGAAATTATAGCAGTAATAGCTTATCTACAACGATTGGGAACAGATATAAAAGCAGCTCCGAAAGCGGCTGAGGATGTTAACGTAAATCAATAGCGCTATGTTTAAACAAATCACAAATTTGAACGGAAGTGAGCTTTACCTTATTGTGTCACTTTGGATATTCCTGATTTTCTTTATCTCGGTCGCAATTATGTTGTTTCGCATGAAAAAGGACTATGTGACTTACATGAAGGAATTGCCTTTGGAAGAGGAAACTGAAAAGGAAATGAATCATTCACCTGAAAGTATATAGTATATGAGTTTATTATTAGATACCGCACCTGCCACGGTAGAAGCTGTTCAGTCTACCTGGGGTTTTGGTACGGATAATTTATACACAGATATCTTAATTATCGTATTGATTGTCGTGATGTTGGCTCTTTTGGCCTCGGCACTGATGGTCAACCGCGCAATGAAATCCATCATTAAGATTACGATGCCTGAACTGGTCAAAGAGGAACAACTCAAGAAATTAGCCAATAAAGGATGGTTGAAACGATCTTGGAATAAGATCATGGGGATTAGGCCTATTTCTGAGGAAAAGGACATTGTCATCGATCACGAATACGATGGTATCCGGGAACTGGATAATCCCATTCCAATCTGGTTTAATTTTTTGTTCTATGGAACAATCTTCTTTGGCGTGGTCTACTTATTCATCTATCAGGTCTCTGGGATCGGTATGAATCAAGACCAGGAGTACGCACATGAAATGGTTGTTGCAGAAAAAGAAAGACAGGCTTATTTAGCTGCTTCTGCGAGTAATGTTGATGAAAATACGGTTGAATTTGAACCAGACATGGCTGTTGAGGGAAAAGCAATATTCGCTACAAACTGTGTCGCCTGTCATGGAGGAAACGGGGAAGGTGGTATTGGACCTAATTTAACGGATAAATTTTGGTTGCATGGCGGGGAGATCAAAGATCTTTTCAAAACAATTAAGTATGGTGTCCCGGATAAAGGAATGGTGCCTTGGGAACAGACTTTGAGTCCAGCTCAAATTGCACAGGTGGCAAGTTACATTGTCACGCTGAGAGATACACATCCGGCCAATCCAAAGGAAGCGCAAGGAGAAGAGGTAGCCTATGGGAATGCTAAGGATGCCGCACAACCAAAAGATGGTACAGGGACAGAAAAAGAAGCTGAGTAGTAAATCGAGACTGAAATGAGCACAGTAGTAGTTAATAATGCCAATAATGGCGGATCTAAGTCAAAAAAGAGACAGTGGATTTATGCCAAAAAACCGCAGGGAGCACTTTATAAAAAGAGACAGTGGGTTGGTTATACACTACTACTGTTCTTATTTGTAGCTCCTTTCATCAAGATAAACGGTGAACCATTCTTGATGTTCAATATTATTGAACGGAAATTTTCGATTTTGGGCAGCCTTTTCTATCCTCAGGATCTCTACATATTTGTGTTTGGAATGTTGATCGTAATGGTCTGTGTTGTGCTATTTACGGTTGTATTTGGTCGGGTCTGGTGTGGATGGACATGCCCACAAACGATTTTTCTCGAATTGATCTTTAGAAGGATAGAGTATTGGATTGAAGGAGATTGGCAACAACAGAAGAAATTAAATGAAGGCCCCAACACGGATCAAAAGCAGTTGAAGAAAGTGTTGAAGCACAGCATCTTTTTGATCATTTCGTTTTTTATATCGAACATCTTTTTGGCTTATATTATAGGTTCGGATGCGTTGATTAAAATCATCAGCGATCCGCTGGATCAGCATATCGGTGGTTTGGTCTCCATTATCTTATTCACACTGGTATTTTACGCGGTATTTGCTTATGTCAGAGAGATTGTGTGCATCGCAATTTGTCCCTATGGCAGATTACAGGGGGTTCTTTTGGATGATCAAAGTATCACTGTAGCCTATGATCATAGACGTGGTGAACCCAGAGGGAAACAACAAAAAGATGCTTCTAATACACAAGGTGACTGCGTTGACTGCAAGCTCTGTGTTCACGTTTGTCCGACAGGAATAGATATCCGTAAGGGACTACAGTTGGAATGTGTAAGCTGTACAGCTTGTATTGATGCTTGCGACGCTGTCATGGAAAAAATTGGAAAACCAAAAAAATTGATCGGTTTTTATCCCATGGGGGAAATTGAAGGCACACTCAAGAAGAAAAGTAATATCCGTGCTGTTGCTTACTCTATTGTCTTGGTATTGTTGATGACGGTATTTGGTTTTCTGTTGTTCAATCGCTCTCAGGTTGACGGTCGTTTGTTGCGGGCGAAAGGAAGTACGTACCAGCTTCGGGACGATAAGACGATCAGTAATCTTTATGCTTTGGAATTAATCAACAAATCTGGGAAGGAAATGCCTTTTAGGTTGATATGTGAAGATCCGAGGCTGAAGATTCAACTGGTCAATCCTATCCAGAAGCTCAGTAAAGATGGGCACGCCTCTTTAAGCTTTTTTCTAATTATCGCGAATAAGGACGTCGAAACATATAAAAGTAATATCAAATTATCTATCTATTCAGGGGACAAAAAGGTGGAAAGTCTAAAAACTACTTTCATTGCTCCTCCTGGCATGAATTAAAAAAATAAAAATAATGAATTGGGGTACAAAAATTTTTTTGAGCTTGGCGGTATTTATGTTGTGCATTGTCGGAGCTGGATTGTATATGGTCAGCCACAACTCGGACAGCTTGGAAGAAGATGATTACTATGAACAGGGTTTGAACTATGACCAGGCTTATGAAAAAAAACAGAATGTGCTGAACATGAAAGAGACGCCAACTATCGAGCTTAGAAAAGATACACTTTATATCCATTTCGTCTCCAAAGTGAATAGGGGAAAGCTTTTGTTCCGTAAGCCTTCAGATAATACGCTAGATAAGGAGTTGCCATTTCAGACAACTGGTAATCTGTTTACATTACCCATTTCCTCATTCGATAAAGGGATGTGGAATTTGTATGTTGACTGGGAAAGCGCTGGTAAGGATTTTCTATTTGAGGAACATATTTTATTTTAAACCGAGAAAATGAGTTACACCTACTTTGCATTTTTTATGGGCTTATTTGGTAGCATACATTGTGCGGTCATGTGTGGTCCCTTAATTTTTGCAATTGAGGGTAGGCAAGGACTAAGCTGGGCTGTTTTTCTAAATAAAGTACTTTATCAGTTAGGCAGGGTTTTGACTTATGGTAGTCTCGGTTTTCTTTTGGGAACGATAGGTACATTTGCCCAAGTCCAGGGCTGGCAACGTGCATTGAGCTGGATCACGGGAGTATTATTAGTGCTGATTGCAGTGGTTCAGCTTATAGGGAAAAACAATCGTACAATTGCCAGCTTGCAGACTCGTTCCGTGCAGCCTGTTGTCAGGCTTCTGTCGAAATGGTTATATAAACCTGGGGGGAGTTTTATCGCTGGGGTATTGAACGGATTATTGCCCTGTGGTATGGTTTATATGGCTCTAATGTCCGCAATGAATGCGGACAGTTCACAACAGAGTTTCCTATTTATGCTGTGCTTTGGATTGGGGACAATTCCACTCCTGTTTTTGTTTTCCTTCTTGGGAAACTTCTCCAGATCTTTCAAAATTAGCTTTTCAAAATGGATTCCCGTGTTATATTTTTTGCTGGGAATCTGGTTTATACTCCGAGGCGCAAACTTAGATATCCCCTATTTAAGCCCTTTAATTCATATTGACGGCGCGATAAACTGTGCTTAACAGCAAACAATTTGTCAGTGCTAAGTATTATATTTGATATTAAACTTAGCGCATCATATGGAGGTACTTCATCATATTTTACAAATTGCTTTACAATATTACTGGATTCCCTTACTCATTTTATATATTGGTGTCATTGGTACCATTTTGATCGAAAACCGCAATCCTGCCAAAACGATTGCCTGGATTATGGTGATTGTCTTTCTACCTGTAATCGGTTTGCTCAGTTATTATTTCTTTGGGCAGAAATTCAAGAAGGTTAAAAGGATGAAACGGATGTATCGAGAGCAATCAAAGAAATTGCTTGATGCTTGGCGTAAGGAATCGGAAATTATGGAAGAACATATTGATACGCTGAACGAACGCATCGGTAGTTTAGCCATGGTGTATCGGTACCTCAAAAACCAGAAAATATCCACATTCTCTCTGAATAACGATGTTACCTTATTTATTAATGGCGAGGAAAAGTTTCCGGTACTGATTCAGCAATTGAAAAATGCAAAACATTCCATCCATATGGAGTACTATATCTGGGAAATGGATGAAATCGGTCGGGAAATATTAAAGATTTTGGAAGAGAAGGCAAAATCTGGTGTGACGGTACGTTTGATACTAGACAGCTTTGGAGCACCTGATGTGATTAAATATTTGCGTCGACATAAACCCGATTTTCTTTTTGAAGCTTTTCTCCCAGTTACTTTCACTTCATTGGCAAATAGTAACTACCGAAATCACCGTAAGATTGCGGTGATTGATGGAAAAGTTGGTTTTGTTGGCGGAATCAATATTTCGGATCGTTATATCAACAATGGGAAAAATGATGTTTATTGGCGCGATACTGCGATGATGATCATTGGTGCTGCCGTAAATACCTTACAAATTCAATTTTGGAACAGTTGGAACCAAACGGATGCGGAATCATTTGAACTGGGTAAAGGCTATTTAAATAGATTCCCGATCACAAATGAAGATGCGAGTGGTGTTGGTTTTACAGCTAGTGATCCCGGTTCTCCCGCTCCATTCAATATGGAGGCAATTATAGCGGGGATCAATGAAGCAAAAGAATATGTACAATTGTGTACGCCTTATTTTATTCCAAGTGACCAATTGACAACTGCATTGATGTTGGCGGTTTCTTCGGGAGTTCGAGTTGATCTCATGTTACCTGCGCAATCTGATTCCTTTTTTGTACAACATGCTTCCTTCTCCTTTATCAAGCCGCTGCTCGAAAGGGGAGTAAATGTATACCTATATACCAAAGGATTTCTCCATGCCAAAACAATCTGTATTGATGGCAAACTAGCCTATATCGGGACAACCAACTTGGATATCAGGAGCTTTTATATCAATTTTGAGATATCTGGGATTGTCTCTGACAAAGCGCTTTGTGAACGTATGAACAATCAATTTCTTGCTGATATTGAATCCTCGGATTTAATCACAATTCGTAAATGGATGCAAAGAAGTCGTTGGAAACGTGGTGTGGATTCCATTTGTCGTTTACTCGCGCCTTTACTTTAGTCGGCTACGTGGATAAGGGTACAATGGTATAATAAATGTTAAAAATACCATAATAGGATGGGCCTTTGGTTAAAATTGAATATATTTAGCTATTCTTTTTTTAATTCTAAGACTTTCAATGAAGCACATAAAACTATTGACTTTATCGATAGGGATTTTAGGAGTCGGGTCGGCTTATGCACAGACTGCACCTACATTGCCTATTAATACAATCGTAGAACGGGTTCAAAAATATTTTCAGGGCTACCCAACAGAAAAAGTACATCTACATTTTGATAAACCTTATTATGCGGTAGGAGATACGTTATGGTTTTCCTCCTATTTATCACGTAATCTACCAGAATATGAGCCAAGTAAAATAGCCTATGTGGAAGTTTTGAATAGCCGAGACTCTCTGATCCAAACTTTTAGAATTCCATTGGATAAAGGTGTTGGAAATGGGCAGATGGTCCTCGATCCGCAGTTCATGACACAGGACAACTATCGTTTCAGAGCGTATACAAAATGGATGTCAAACTTTGACGCATCTTATTTTTTTAATAAAATAGTTCCGATAGGTGATGTGATCAATAAAAAATTGATCACCAATATTGAATTTCAGAATAATCTTAACGGAAATAAAAGTCAGGCGGTTATACAGTTTAGGGATCGCGCAGGTAAACCGATGATTAATTCTAAGATCAACTGGGAATTTGTTGCTGGATGGGAAACGGTAGATAAGGGGAAAGGTGAAACGGATGCTATGGGAAAGGTGACGATCAGTTTATCGGCAAAGGAGAGGGCTGATTTAGAGAAGGGACAATTAAAGGTAAGTATACAAGAAAATAAGAATGAAAAACCTTTGTCCAGTTCTTTCCTGCTCAAAAATGCTTTGTGGGACGCTGATGTGCAGTTTTTTCCGGAAGGTGGTGACTTAATTGCTGGATTTGCTAAGAAAGTTGCTTTTAAAGCTGTAGGATCTGATGGTAAGAGTTTGAAGGTGAAAGGTACAATCCTTGATTCTAAAGGAAAGTCGGTCGCAGAATTTGAAGATTTTGGATCGGGTATGGGCTATTTCTCTTTATTACCCTTGGCTGGAGAAAACTATCAGGCATCCATAAAATTTGACAATGGACAGGAACGTAAATATAAACTTCCGGCTGTTGTTAATGATAAAGCAAATGTTGTGTTTGTTAAGCAGGATGAAAAGAATGCTGAATTTGCTGTAGTGACCAGTGAAGAGAATTTTTCTAAAAATCAGGGACAATCCTATTATGTATTGGTTCAATCCAATGGACATCTTTGCTTTGGAGCTCAGGTGAATTTAAAGTCGTCATCTGCGCTGGTTAATATTCCAAAGGAACGTTTGCCAAATGGAATTGCTCAGGTTACTTTATTGACCCCGGATGGCAAACCTGTAAGTGAACGTTTGGCATTTGTTCAGAGTGAGAAATTGCTTAATATTCAAGTTGCAAGTGATAAGCAGAGTTATAAGGCGAAGGATCCGGTCAACCTGAAACTTTCAGTTGATAATAATGGACAGAAATATCCCGGTAGTTATTCCGTTTCTGTTATTGATGAGTCTAAGGTTCCCTACAATGATCAGGCTGATCTCTCCATTGTAAGCAACTTTTTGCTGACTTCAGAGTTGAAAGGGAATGTCGAAAATCCAAATGCATATTTTGATGAAAAAAATCCGAATAGAGAAAAGGCGTTGGATGCATTATTAATGACTCAGGGATATCGCCGTTTTGATTACCCTGCTTTAATCTCCGAAAAGTTACCGCAGATCAGTTTTCTCCCAGAGCAAGGGATAGAATTGTCGGGTATTTTACGGATGAACACAGGCCGCCCGTATCCTAATGGTGGCTTGTTGTTGTCTGTGCCTTCACGGAATATTAAAAAAGATGTATATACCGATCAAAACGGTCGTTTTACGTTCAAAGATCTCGTTTTTCCGGATTCGTCGAAAGTGACGGTAAATGCAAGGTCAAATGATAATTACCGTAGTTTGGTGATCAATATGGATCAGACTTATTATCCTGAAATCGACAAAAATAATGGTTATAAAAGCTATTTCGTTCCCAATATAGATCAAGCATTCGCTCCTTATTTGGATAACAGTCGTAAAGAATACAGAAAATCCATCTTATTGGATGAAGTAGAAGTGACGGCTGTACAGAAAAAGGTAATTACAAATAAGGATTTTCCTGCAATTTCTGGTTTATCAATGCCTGAACATCGTATCGAAGCCGAGCGTTTGACTGGGTGTAACGTATTGACCATGTGTCTGCAAACTGTTTTAACGGGCATTACCTATGATCCACAAACATTGAAATATTATGTTTCGCGCGATTACAATGCCGGTGGACGTACCCCAGTTCAGTTTTTTCTAAATGGTATGGCTATTGACGAACCTGGATTAAATAGTATCAACGTTGCGGATATCGAAGGGATAGAAATCTTTTTGCGTGACGAATTGGGTACAGTGTCAAGAATGTATCAAAACAACGGTGTTGTGTCGATTTATACCAAGAAAGTTGAAGCCAAGAAACCTCGAATGGCACTAAGTGAAATTGAAAAATTGTTGCCCAAATCGAATGTTATCGATATGTTCCCGCTAGGTTATGTTAAGGAACGTAAGTTCTACACGCCAAAGTACGATACACCTGAACAAAAATCAGCCAACGATCTGCGGACTACAATTTATTGGAACCCGAAAGTACAGGTAACGGAGACAGGGGAGACAGCAATACAATTCTATAATGCTGATGGAAATGGTAATTATAAAGTAATTGTAGAGGGAATGGACCAAACAGGAAATATAGGTCGAAAGGTGATTAATTACCGTGTACAACCTTAATAGAATAAAGGAAAATGTCTAATAGGAACGCTGCTCTTTTGTGAAAGGGGCAGCGTTTTTTTGTGAAATAAAAAACACCTCCTTGATGGGCAAGGAGGTGCAAACTAACCAATTATAAACCTAAATTATGAAAAGTATTTTGTCGCTTTAAAAGCGTTTATCTTCTTATTTGTAAAGTATATTTCAAATCCTATGCCAAATAGATTTCTAGTCTATTTGGCAGTTATTTTTAACAGAAATATTATAAATGTAGCTATGCTAACTTGAAGACTACTGATAGTCAATTGTGCAGGAAAATATGAGCCAGCTACGTTCCCCGCAGAATGTAGGAGTAGGACTGGAATTGTAATCATCGTTTTCTGGGCTGGAATTAGATGCCTTGTTGATCTAAATGATAATAACATTGTCTACAGCGTGGCTCATAGGCTTCTTTTTCACCAAGGAGTACGGTCTGGGTATCTTTTGTCAATCGATATGAATAATTTGCTGGTGCTCCGCATTGCATGCAAACTGCATGGACTTTGGTGACATGTTCAGCTACAGCCATCAAACTAGGGATAGGACCGAAAGGCTGTCCCTTATAATCCATATCCAATCCTGCAATAATTACACGAACACCACTGTTTGCCAATTTGACACATACTTCTGTCAATCCGTCATCAAAAAATTGCGCTTCATCTATTCCGACAACTTGGGTGGCCGAACTCAATAGTAATATCGCTGATGAATTTTCGACAGGGGTGGAGGGTATACTATTGCTATCATGAGAAACGACTAATTTTTCATCATATCGTTTATCCACGGAAGGTTTGAAAATTTCAACATTTAGTCGCGCATATTGTGCCCGTTTTAGCCTGCGTATTAACTCTTCGGTCTTGCCAGAGAACATTGACCCACAGATAACTTCAATACTTCCATATCGAGCTGGTCGCAATGTCAGATTATGTTCGGAAAAAAGCATTTGATTAAATTATTTTTTTGGATAGCCAGCAAATAAGGTATTATTTGTCAATAGACCTCCTATTATATTCTGTTTTTGACAATGCTAATATCGAAATTAAATATTAAATTTGAGTAGCAAAAAAGTGAATACAGATTCAAATATTTATAAATCAAAGGATTGAGTTTTCCACTTTTTAGGTTAGAGAAAGTATAGGTGTTATAAACGATTAATAGGCGATTTCAAATAAAATTATGGGTACTAAAGAGGAAATTTTTAATAAGATAGGAGATTTATTACAGGATTTGAATGCACAGTATTTGGCTTTGTCAGAAAGGAACACTGGTACTGAAATAGGTGAGCTAGTGAACTTGGAAGCTAAAGCACAATCTGTTGCGGCTTATGTCACTTTACTTAAAACAGATGCCGTGCTACAGGGTGGACAAGGTCAAAATACCTTGCGAGAGTCGGTGATGGAGAGTAGAAAAATAGCATTTAATGACTATTTTACGCCACCTTCTTCGATACGAGCATCCAGCCAAACTATTGCGGAACCGGAACGCGATGAGAAAGCTATTGTTCGCAATGAGGACACTACAAAGTTAAATGGCGATACTGTTGAAGTGAAAGAGGAAATGCAGGAAACCAATGACTTATCAACAGCGCATTATTCACCGGAAATAACACATGAAACTGATCATACAATAAATGAAACTGTTGTTGAGCATATTGAGGAAAAACAGTATAAAGTAGATGAACCCACGATAGACCTTGTAGAGGAAGAACCTGTTGTCGTTACTGAAATCGTAGAAGAACCAAAAGAGATCATCATTAAGGAAGTTCAGGAGAGTATTATCCAAGAAGAAGTGAATACAATCGTGGAGGAGGTACCTTCGAGACCGCTTACGTTAAATGAGATTATTTCACAGCAAAAACAAGCAGGGGTACAGAACCGAGTATATCAAGTGAACCAATCTGGAAATTCTGATAAACTGACTGACATCAAGACCGGGATAAGTTTGAATGATAAACTTTTATTTATTAAAGATTTATTCAATGGTTACAGTTTAGCTTACAGTGAAGCAGTGGAGCTACTGAATAGATTCAGCAGTTATGCAGAAGCTGACGCATTTTTGCAAACGAATTATGCGGTTAAGAACAGATGGGCAGATAAACCTCATACCGTCGAAAAATTGTATGAGGTATTACGCAGAAGATATAGTTAATTTAATATTTTCCATAAGAAAAAAGCATCTTTAATCACTTTAAAGATGCTTTTTTATGCGATAGTCTGACTATTGTTATTTTATAATTCTATTTCAATTGAAATTGCAACCATTCTTTGCCTTCGTGACCATAAACAAAATATTTTGGTTGGAAGATCTCGGCTAAAGATTCTAATTCCGTTAGGTATTCGTAGCCTGGAATACTGGCAAAATTAGGCTTGGTCATAATAAATAGCTGATCAAGTTCGATCGCCTTTGATTGCGCAATTGCTTGATCGTTCAATAAAACAGGTATTTGAGTAAATACACTTTCATCACTGTCAATTATGATTATTTTATCGGCTTCATGAGCTATTGTCGTGGGGATTCCGCCTGCGATTTTTATGGATTCTTGTAGAAAGGCAGACTGGTTGATCTCCTGTGGATCAATTCGATCTAAAACCAATACTTTGGGTCTGTCGCTAGCCGTTATAAATTTAAGTTTGTGAATGAGGATACTGGTCTCATCTTCTACTTTTTCGATGAGCTCGGCTACGTTTTGCTTGATATTTAATTCTTCCCCAAGTGTATTGATATAGGCAATCACATCTTCAATGCTAACGATTTCAGATTGCTTTGCCATTAATTTAGCAGATATTTCCTCTGGGACAGAAGTGTTATTTAGATTCAGCTGTTCCAAAAAATGGGCAACTAATTTTTCTTGATTGCTTTGCATGCTGCAAAAATACAAAAAGGGTAGCATTAGCGAAAGTAAATTAGCAATAGTAGGTATTGGAGGATTTTTGTAAATTGGCATCAAATAAATGTTATAGATATGTTTGACAAATTATTTCAGGCACAGCAAAAGGCAGAAGAAATCAAAAAAAGACTAGATACCATTTCGGTATCCGGTGAGGCTGAGGGCGGTTTGATCCGTGTGGTGGCGACAGCCAATAAGGAGATTAAAGAGATTACGATCGATCCTGTTTTTTTGTCCAATGCTGATAAAGAAGAATTAGAGGAATTGTTAGTGGTTGCTTTGAATAAAGCAATAGCCCAAGCGGAGAATATCAGTCAAGCTGAAATGCAAGCTGCGAGTAAAGATATGTTAGGCGGCTTAGGCGGATTATTTAATCAATAAATACATGATTATGAAAGCAACTTATTACGGTCAATCTTGTGTTGAGTTTGATTTTGACGGAACGAAGGTTTTGTTGGACCCATTCGTAACGTATAACCCATTAGCGAAAGCAATTGATGTAAATACGATTAAACCAGATTACATCTTTTTGAGCCACGGACATCAAGACCATGTCGCCGATATGGCTACCATTCAAAAGAATAGTAATGCGACAGTATTGGCCATCGTTGAGACAGCTGCGTGGGTAAGGAGACAAGGGGTACCCGAAGATAAAGTTGTTGAATTCAATCTCGGTGGTACAATACAGTTACCTTTTGGCTCCGTTAAGATGGTTTATGCTGCTCATACCAACAGTACGCCAGATGGCCAATATGGTGGGTTTCCAGTTGGCTTTGTCTTTAATGTACACGGCAAAAAGATCTATTTTGCTGGTGATACTGCCTTGACAATGGAGATGAAACTGCTTGCTGATCTGAAGCTGGATTGGGCTTTTCTTCCGATTGGTGGGTACTATACAATGGATGTGGATGATGCGATCAGAGCGGCAGAATTTATCAATTGCTCCCGTGTGGTCGGGATACACTACGATTCATTTCCACCGATTCAGATTGACAAACAAAAGGCCTTTGACAAATTCCAGAATGAGGACATCTCATTGTCTCTTCCAAAAATCGGAGAGACAATAGAATTATAAAAAGC
>NZ_BAAAZK010000007.1:823075-1934320 GCF_039536865.1 Sphingobacterium ginsenosidimutans | reverse complement strand
CTTTTTATAATTTCTTCCAAGATATATTGTTACTGTGCTTTTCGGCTAAGATGATATGACAATTTTCTTTAAATCTTCTAGACTGAAAAGTGGGGTGTCGATGATTTTGTTTTTAAGGATTTGCTCCTTGTTTTCTTCGAAATAGAAGAGCTTCCACTCCCCATTTTTGTATTCTAAGCTGCTTAGATTTTCAATCCAATCGCCCGAATTCATGTAGGTGCATGTACCTTTTCGAGTAATGACCTCCTTTATTTGGGGCTGATGAATGTGACCACAGATTACAAAATCATAGTTTTTCTCAATAGCTAACTCGGTTGCTGTATGTTCGAAGTCTGAGATATACTTAACGGCCTTTTTAACAGAATTTTTTATTTTTTTTGAGAGTGAGTATTTCTCCTTTCCCATTTTATCTAGACAATAATTGATCACATTATTAAGTTGGATCAATTTGTCATAACCCCAACCCCCAAGTTTTGCCAACCATTTTGAATGATGGATGGATGCATCGAAAACATCGCCATGAAAGATCCATACCTTTTGATTATTAAGTGAAAGAAGTAGCTTGTTGCTCAGTTTGATGTTTCCTAACTTGAGGTCAGTAAACTTGCGTAACATTTCGTCGTGATTACCAGTAATGTAATGGACTTCAGTACCAGTTGAGCTCATATCGATAATCTTCTTGATGACCTTTAAATGATCTTGTGGAAAGTAGCTTTTTTTAAATTGCCAAATATCTACAATATCGCCATTGAGGATCAATATCTTGGGGGCGACGGATTCCAGGTAAAGTAAAAGTTCTTTGGCTCTACTTCCGTATGTACCTAAGTGTATGTCTGAGAGTACAAGTATATCAAGGCTTCTTTTCATCGGAATAAACTATAAATATTCTTTTTACAAAAAAAAGGTAATTTTATTTTGTACTGATGAAATTCCTGTTATTAAATTATTAAAATTTCCCGTAAAACGGTATGAATAAGTTTATTAGAATTTAATATTGTAGCTTAATTGTTGTAGGTTAGTTTTTAAAAATGAGGAAATTTTTGGAAAAGAAGGAATTCAAAAGTTGTTTGTCAAGATCTCAGTCTAATTAGCCTAATTTTGAAGCTAGATTTGATTTGTTGAAAGGAGAAGGTAATAAAAAAAGGTGCATCATCTAATGCACCTTTTTTTTAAATATGTTAAAGATTATTTTCCTTTTCTATTTAGCAGTTGCTGCCGCTCTATCGATGTGAAATTGTACTAGGTCATCAATAGGAGAACGCAAAATTTTACCTACTTTCATGCCATATTGTTCAGCTTTTTCAGCTAATACATTTCTGAAATTGTAGCCTACTGAACCAATGCAATTAAAAGTATAACTTTGATAATTAGGATATTTACTTACTAAATTTCTGAAGAAAGCTTCAAATGCTTCATCTACAATATTACGTGTATATTCGATATTTACATTATTGTCATATACGAATTTACTGAAACTTGCACAGAAACGATTAGGCATAGGTTTGGTATACACCGCGTCCATGATTTCATCTTTCGTCATTTTATACGTGTTCCAAAACACTTCCTTTACATCTTTAGGCATTAAATTACGAACATAGTCTGCAAGTAATTTTTTACCAATGTAACTACCCGATCCCTCGTCACCTAAAATGTAAGCTCCGGAATCAATATTTAATGTAATTTCTTTGCCGTCATAGAGACAAGAATTTGTTCCTGTACCCAAGATCGCAGCAAATCCAGCTTCGGATCCCAGTAATGCTCTTGCTGCAGCAAGGAGATCATGTCCCACTTCCACTTTCGCTGTAGTAAATACGTGTTTTAGTGCATCAACTACGATCTGTGCCTTCTCTTTATTATGGACCCCTGCACCATAATAATTTACTTCCGCGATTTTTTCAAAAGGTAAATCCTGCGGTAATCCTTTTTTTAGGGAGTTTACAATGTATTCACTGTCAACAAAATACGGGTTATACCCTTCTGTGTTGAAGTAGATTTTTTTATTTGAATCGTCTAACAAACACCAGTTTGTTTTTGTTGATCCCCCGTCAGCAATGATTATCATTATTGAGTAGTTTTAATTGTGTTTATCGTTATAAAATGAGTAATCAATTCATTAATCAATTCCCCGAAAATACATTTTTTAATTTTAAATATCATAATTTATCCGAGTATTTTTGAAAAAATAAATTTTATGAATTTGCTCATAATATAAAAAAACTGGCTTAACAATACTGTTAAGCCAGTTTTTGGGTGCTGTAATAAAATTGATTAAATAGTGTACTATTTACAATTAGTTGATGCTTTTAATGTGCTCCTTCCGCCTCGATTTCATCAATATTGATTCCTTGTTTAGTTAAAATTCCCTTGACAAATACAGCAAAGAAAACGATATAACAGAATCCGATTAATGGTAGGATATAGGAGTTGTGTATTCCAATAAGATCTGCCAATTTTCCTTGGATAGGAGGAAGGACACCACCACCAAGGATCATCATGACCAGGAATGCTGAACCCTGAGCAGTATATTTTCCTAGACCAACGATTGATAAACTGAAAATAGATGACCACATAATTGAACAGGCAAGTCCTCCAGATAAAAATGCATAAATCGCGATCGTACCTGAAGAGAAAAGGCCGATTAACATGGCGATGATTCCAAATAAACCGAAAATGATCAATGTACGGGCTGGTTTTTCTTTACTTAGATAAAAAGCAACGATTTGCAGAATAATACAGATCACATAGTAATAAAGGTGTGACATTTCGAAGCCTGCAAGTGTATTGACACCAATTATAATCGAGAAAGCGATTAAAGGAACAATAATCAGCAGTCCATTTTTAGCCGATTTACTGAGGTTGAATGCTGTAATGGCTCCGGCCCATCGACCGATCATCATACTTCCCCAATACATGGATACATATGGTGTGATTTGTGAAGACTGTAGGTGGCCAAATTCTTTTAAAGTAAGCAACTCACCTAAGTTACTACCAATAGCAACTTCGATACCTACATAGATAAATAATGCAAGCATTCCCAAAGCCAGTTGCGGATATTTCATTGCTCCCCAGCCTTCAGGGTTCTTTTTCGCGCTTCTGTTGGAGAAAAGTAAACCGCCGATAACAACAATTAATGCACCTGCTAACCACATCATACGTTGTGTTTCAAGAGGTTTGGCAACTTCTTTAATATGTGCTTTTAATTGGTCGATTTGTAGCTGATCAGTGAGGCTTGAGGCTTGTTGATGGAGCTGTTCGATATGCAATGCAAGGTCACTTTTGTAACTTAGGAATACTGGAGTGAACATACCGAATAGTAGAACTGTCATGATGATCAAGGTACGTAAAGCCTTATTGGCTTTTTCCATGGGTTCATTGCTAATTCCAGCTGGAACTTTTTTACTGAAATTGAATAATGCTGCAGCCAAAATAAACAACAAACCAACACCAACATATAGATATACAACTTTATTTAAAGGAAGATTGGCAATTTCTGAATCTGAGATCGGCTCAAATGTTCCAAATAGCGAGAAACCAATCACCAATGGTCCTATTGTCGTTCCGAATGAGTTGATACCACCGCCAAGGTTGACACGGGATGCTCCCGTCTTTGGGTCACCTAATAAAACGGCGAAGGGATTGGCAGCTGTTTGCTGTAACGAGAATCCAAGTGCAACCACAAATAGACCCAACAACATTCCAATATATAAATTTACCTCGACCGCCACAATCATTGCTGCTGCTCCCAAAGCAGAAAATAGTAGACCATAAACGATACTTTTTTTGTAACCCCACTTTCCAACAAGGTCTTTACCGCCAATTGAACTAAAGATAAACAGGAGTAATGCTCCAATGTAGTAGGCCGTGTAAAAAGCAAAGTCAATGAGCTGCGATTGAAATTGATCTAGGTGAAAATAATTCTTGCAGAATGGGATAAATACGCTATTTCCCGCTGCAATGAATCCCCAAAAGAAAAACACAATAATCAATGTGTAGAGTGCGGGGTAATTGGTTTTAGTTTGTTGCTGTTCCATATAAGGGATCTAAAAACTTAAATTTTGAAAGGTACGAACTTATGAAAAAAAATATAAAATTCAATCTAAAAATGTCGTTAAATCGTTTTACTAGCTACAATAGTAAATATTTTTTTTGAAATATTTTGAAATAACAAAATTTGTTTTTTTCTTTGTCTAGGTTCTCAAGATTTAATCCACTTCGGGTTTAAAAGAAATCATTAAGTTCTTCATTCACTTAAACAAGGAAACAAGCTTAGGTGTGTAATCAGAATAAAGCTCAAAAGAAAATCCAAAAATCATACACAACACATTAATGGATATTAACGAATTAAACGCTAAACTCGTATCGGAATTGCGCGAGATTGCTAAGTTGATCGGTATCGCGGATGCTGATAAATTGCGTAAGCAAGAATTAATAGAAAGAATTAGCAATACCGGTGGGGAAGAAGAAGCAGCTCCGGCTTCTGTAGAAAAAGTTGCTAAAGTGGAGGAGGATAATCAGGAACAGGGTGAACGCACTCGTAAGCGCGTAAGAACGGTGAAGACCGTTGAGCCTGTGACTGTCAGAAAACGTGAGGCTGTTGAAAGTGAGGAAAGCAGTCCCGCAGTAGAAAGTACTCCTACAACAGATAAAGGTTCCCAACCTGAAAAAACACCTCAAACTCCAAAAGCTGAAAATACTTCTTCTAGTACAGATTTCGACAATGTTATCGTTAATGAGGGTGTGTTGGAAATTATGCCAGATGGCTATGGTTTCTTGCGTTCATCAGACTATAACTATTTGACATCTCCAGATGATATTTATGTATCACAGTCTCAGATCAAATTATTTGGTTTGAAAACAGGAGATACCGTTCGTGGTTGTATTCGCCCTCCAAAAGAAGGTGAGAAATATTTTCCATTGGTTAGAGTAGAGGCCATCAACGGACAGAATCCTGCAGAGGTACGTGACCGTGTGCCTTTTGACTACTTGACACCTTTATTCCCTGATGAGCGCTTAAATCTGGATATGGGTATGGGTAACTACTCAACTCGTATTATGGATTTGTTTACGCCAATCGGTAAAGGTCAACGTGGATTGATCGTTGCTCAACCAAAAACGGGTAAAACAAATTTATTGAAGGAAGTTGCCAACGCAATTGCGAAGAATCACCCTGAGGTATACCTTATTATCTTGTTGATCGATGAGCGTCCTGAAGAGGTTACGGATATGGCAAGAAGTGTGCGTGCTGAGGTTGTATCATCTACTTTTGATGAGCCTGCTGACCGCCATGTGAAAATTGCTAATATTGTATTGGAGAAAGCGAAACGTATGGTAGAGTGTGGTCATGACGTGGTCATCCTATTGGATTCAATCACTCGTCTGGCGCGTGCTTACAATACTGTTGCTCCTGCTTCAGGTAAAATCTTGTCAGGTGGTGTGGATGCAAATGCGTTACATAAACCAAAACGTTTCTTTGGTGCGGCTAGAAATATCGAAAACGGTGGTTCATTAACAATCCTTGCAACAGCTTTAACAGATACTGGTTCAAAAATGGATGAGGTGATCTTTGAAGAATTTAAAGGAACGGGTAATATGGAGTTACAATTGGATCGTAAATTGGCGAACAAGCGTATCTTCCCTGCAATTGACATTACTGCGTCAAGTACGCGTCGTGATGATCTATTGACGGATAAAGAATCATTGCAACGTATCTGGGTACTTCGCAATCACTTGTCGGATATGAATTCTACAGAAGCAATGGAATTCTTGCAAGGACAAATGCGTGGTACTAAATCAAATGAAGAATTTTTGATCAGTATGAATGGGTAATCCCATCAAATTTTGATATTTTAGCCATCATTTTACTAAAATGATGGCTTTTTTGTGTCCGATCGTATGATGTGGTAGAGTATAATTCAATTTTGAAATATTATTGAGCTGCTAATACATACAAAGAGGCCACTTTGAAAATTGCAATAAGTACATAAATATAATATTGATGAAAAAACATATTCCAAATCTGCTAACCTGCCTCAATCTTTTTAGTGGCTGTATTGCTGTACTGATGGCGTTGGATGGCAACATAAAAGCGGTAACTATATGTGTGCTTGCTTCTGGAATATTTGATTTTTTTGATGGTATGGTCGCAAGGCTGCTTCATGTAAAATCACCTATTGGTAAAGAATTGGATTCGCTTGCCGATATGGTCAGCTTTGGATTTCTACCAGGGGTAATTATGTTTACATTATTACAAAAGGTATTTCCCGGTGGATCTTTATTTCCTTATCTAGGCTTTATTGTTACTGTATTTTCAGCTTTACGATTGGCAAAGTTTAATTTGGATGAGCGGCAAACGGCAGATTTTATAGGGCTTAATACTCCAATGAATACTTTTTATGTGCTTTCATTGCCTTATATCGCTGATAAGTATCCTGAACTTATCATAAATCCAATATTCTTGATTTGTAGTGCGCTGCTGACCAGTTATCTATTGATTAGTGAGATTCGACTGTTTTCGATGAAATTTAGTTCAATGGACTGGGCGACGAATAAATATCGCTTTATTTTTCTATTCTTAACTTTGGTGTTATTTGCAATTGGACAATTTATGGCTTTGCCAGTTATTCTACTTCTGTATTTTATATTGTCAGCATTGCATTTCAATAAAAAAAACGATCTAGCTTAGATCGTTTTTTCATATTGTTCGAGTTCAAATAACAATTCTTTCATTTCGATGTCCAGCACCTCAAAAGTTGCCCTAAGTCCTTCTAAGGATTCCTGATTTTTGGCACTTAATTCCAAATTCTCAAATTTAGCTTTTAAGTGAAAAGCTCCTATGTAATCCATCGTAGGTTTAATATGATGAGCTGCATCTGCAATTTTTTGATGATTACCTGTATTTAAGGCATTTCGCAAGTTGTCTAAGTCTACTGGGGTCTGGATAAGATACATTGATACAAATTGTTTGATCAAATCAGTATTGTCAAACATATTTTGGTTGATCAGGTCAATGTCGATATGATTCATCGTCGCTAATTTTCTTTACGGGTAATTCGTCTTTGCAATTATTCAATAAAGATACATTATTTTTTTTGTAAACGGGGTGTATGTATGTTGGGGCTATTTCTGCTAAGGGCTCCAATGTAAAGCGTCTTTCTGAAATAAAAGGATGTGGTACAATCAGATTTGGGTGATTGATAACTTCGTCGTTGAAATAAAGTAAATCAATGTCTATCGCCCGCTCTCCCCATTTCTTCAGTCGTACTCTTCCTAGATCTAATTCAATCTTTTGGGTAAGGTTTAAGCATTCAAGTGCAGATAGCGGTGAGCTTATTAGGATGACCTGATTAAGGAATGAAGGTTGATCTTCAACTCCCCAAGCTGCAGTTTCATATATTGAGGATTCTTGCATTATCATTCCAATCTGTTGTTCGAGGGATTGTTTTGCTAATGAGAGTTGTTGCAAGCGGTCTCCTAAGTTCGTTCCCAATAAAATAAAAATCTTGTTCATGTCGCTAAATTAAGTCTTTATGAAATAAAATACTGGGGGAATAAAAAATATTGCATTACCTTTAGCGTAAAATAAATCATTCCATGTACAAGAACTGCATAAACTGGAATTAATTATAAAATATGAAATCATTTTTTAAGTATGTATTAGCAACGATTACAGGGATTGTTATATCTTTTGTGATTTTGTTTATTGTTTTTATGGGTATTATCGGTGCGATTATTAGCTCTGCTTCCTCTGATCAGGAAGTTGCTGTCAAAACCAATTCGGTGCTGTTTCTATCCTTTGACTATGATATTAATGAACGGAATGACAATAATCCTTTTGGAAGCTTAAATCTTCCGGGTTATTCTACCAAAAGTATCGGGTTGGATGATATTCTGGGAAGAATAAGGTATGCGGCAACAGATGCGAATATAAAGGGGATTTATATGGATGCGGGTAGTATCGGTACTGGTTTTGCAAGTTTAAAGGCTGTACGTGATGAACTTTTAGCATTTAAAAAAACGGGAAAATTTGTTGTTGCCTACAATGCTGGGTATAATCAAAAAGCATATTATGTAGCCAGTATTGCAGATAAGGTATATGTCAATCCCCAAGGTACCATAGATTTTAGAGGTCTTTCTAGTTCGACAATGTTTTACAAAGACCTATTGGACAAGGTTGGGGTTGAGATGCAGATTGTGAAAGTAGGGACGTTTAAGAGCGCGGTGGAGCCTTACTTCCTCAATAAGATGAGTGACCCAAATCGTTTGCAGATAACATCGTATCTGGGAAGCATATATGATACTTTTATCAATGAAATCGCTGCAAGTCGGAACATTCCGGCAGATTCATTGCGTGGTATAGCCAATGATTATCTGGTTAGGAATGCGGATGATGCGGTACGGTATAAGCTTGCTGATGCTAAGATCTATAAGGACGAACTGCTCTCTGATTTAAGAAAGCGATTGAAGATAGGCGAGAAGGATGAGATATCTTTTGTTTCATTGTTCGACTACAATAAAAAGGTGAAGGATGATGCTAGTGGATCTGAGGTGGCTGTGCTTTACGCTGTTGGCGAGATTGTGGATGGTGAAGGTACCCGTCCGGGTGAGATCGGAGGGGATAAATTTTCAAGAGAATTACGTAAGCTGCGAGAGGATGATGCGGTAAAGGCTGTTGTGTTGCGTGTGAATTCACCTGGGGGTTCGGCACTTGCTTCAGATGTTATCTGGAGGGAGGTGATTTTGACTAAAAAAGTTAAACCAGTAATTGTTTCTATGGGAGATGTAGCGGCTTCAGGGGGCTATTATATTGCTGCGGCCGCTGACTCCATATTTGCTGAGCCGACGACCATTACCGGATCAATTGGTGTATTTGGTGTAATACCGAATTTCCAGAATCTGATGAACAATAAAATTGGCGTTCACTACGATGGTGTAAAGACAGGAAAATTTGCGGATTTGATGACTACTTTTGATCGCCCATTGACTGCTGAAGAAAGGGATATTATCCAACGTGAGGTTGACAAAGTGTATGCTACTTTTACAAAAGTTGTGTCTGAAGGTAGAAAGATGCCATTGGCGAATGTTGATAGTATTGGTCAGGGCCGTGTTTGGACGGGTACACAGGGGCTGGGCAACAAATTGGTGGATCGACTGGGTAATCTTGATGTTGCTATTCAGGCGGCGGCTAAAAAGGCAAATCTAAGCAAGTATAAAGTTTCGCAATATCCTGCGAAGGAAGATCCGTTTACCTCAATATTGAACAATTCAAAGGAAAAAGTTCAGGTTTGGGTTGCTAAAGAACAAATGGGCGAATACTATCGTTATTTTGATGTGATGCGCAAGGCGACAGCGCAGAGCGGGGTTCAGGCAAGGTTGCCTTATACGGTTGAAATCCATTAATGATAATTTAATCCGATAAAAAGGCATTTATTTGATGAAAATAAATGCCTTTTTTCTATATTTAGCTGTTCGTTTGGCAAACGACAGATCCTAAAACATTAAAGTTACATAATGAAAACAGTAGACGATTTAAATTTTGCAGGTAAAAAAGCCTTGGTTCGCGTAGATTTCAACGTTCCTTTGGATGAAAATTTCAATATTACGGATGATAATCGTATTCAAGGAGCTGCTCCAACAATAAAGAAAATTTTGAACGACGGCGGAAGCGTGATATTGATGTCCCATTTAGGAAGACCAAAAGATGGTCCTACTGATAAGTATTCATTAAAACATATTGTGGCTCATCTATCTAAGGTATTAGGTACAGAAGTTCAATTTGCCGATGATTGTATTGGAAATGAAGCTGTAGAAAAAGCTGCTACATTGCAGGCTGGCCAAGTTTTATTACTTGAGAATCTACGTTTTTATAAAGAAGAGGAAAAAGGTGATGTAGGATTTGCTGAAAAGCTTTCAAAATTGGGTGATGTTTATGTGAATGATGCCTTCGGTACCGCGCATAGAGCACATGCTTCAACTGCGATTGTCGCACAGTTTTTTCCATCAGCTAAATATAGCGGTTATTTGATGGCTGCCGAGGTAGGGAATGCAGAGAAAGTTTTGAATAATCCGGTTAGACCTTTTACAGCGATTATGGGGGGAGCGAAAGTTTCTGATAAGATCCAATTGATCGAAGCTTTATTGGATAAAGTGGATAACCTACTGATCGGTGGAGGTATGGCTTATACTTTTATCAAAGCAAGAGGTGGTGAAATTGGTAAGTCATTGGTTGAGATGGATAAACTTGACCTCGCAAATGAATTGGTAAAGAAAGCAAAAGAAAAAGGCGTGAATCTTGTTATTCCTACAGATGCTCAAATTGCTGATGCGTTTTCTAATGATGCAAATGTATATGACGGGCCAAACGATCAAATTCCTGCGGATCTTCAGGGTCTGGATATCGGGGAGGAGTCTGCTAAGAATTTTGCAGCTATTATCAAAGATTCAAAAACAGTTCTTTGGAATGGACCTATGGGGGTTTTTGAATTTGATACCTTTGCGAAAGGTACCAAAGCTGTGGCTGATGCTGTTGTAGAAGCAACCAAAAATGGCGCATTTTCTTTAATCGGTGGTGGAGATTCAGCTGCTGCAGTGAGTAAATTTGGTATGACAGAAGATGTTAGCTATGTCAGTACAGGTGGAGGAGCATTATTAGAATATATGGAAGGTAAAGTTCTTCCTGGTGTAAAAGCACTCGAAGACTAATAAATCAAACAGAATATTGAAAAGGGGTAACGTTGAGTTATCCCTTTTTTTATGAGGAACGACTGGCCTAAATCTACGGTGTTTTTTTATTGATGGTGGTAGGAGCTAATGACTTGTGAAAAAAGCTTCTATTTATTATGGCTGAGATGAGTTCGGTAATGTCAGATTTAAATCAATTATCTGTTAAATATCTGTATAGTGTTGGTGAGTGTTTGCCGTATTTGCTAAATTTATCACAACATGATTATATAGGTTTTATTGATGGATGCTAATCACAAAAAAGAAAAAGATAGTTCAGGTTTTTTTTCGGTGTTGACATACAATGTAGCGGGATTGCCAGGGTTTATTTCTTCTGCAATTACAGGCAGGAGTAGGAGTATCGCTGAGATAGGTAAAAAGATTAATCCTTTTGATATCGTAAATGTACAGGAGGATTTCAATTATAACAATAGTCTTTATTTGGGAGGAAACCAGCATCCTTATCGGACCAAGCCTAAGGGGCGTGTGCCTTTTGGCGATGGTTTGAACACGCTGTCTCGTTTTCCGATGTCAGATGTAATCCGCGTTCCCTGGAAAAAACGCACGGGGGCTGATTTCCTGACGCCTAAAGGTTTTACCTTGGTCAAGGTGGAAATAGTTGCGGGGATATGGCTGGATGTCTATAATGTACATGCAAACGCTCAGAACAGTAGGCGTGCCTCTAGTGCTAGAAGGGACAATCTCAATCAGCTGCGCGATTATATAGGTGAGAACTCTAGTGATAATGCGCTGATTGTTATGGGGGACTTTAATGCTCATTATAGTTTCGGTGATGATAATCTACATGATTTTATGGAGTCAACCACATTGGTGGACAGTTGGGTAGAACTCCAAAACGGCGGACTGGTGCCAGAAGCGAAGCATGCGTTCAAACCTCCTCATATGTTATCAATTGGTAATCAGAACGAGTCAATAGACAAAATTCTTTACCGTAGCAACGGTCATGTAAATTTGGCTGCGCGTGACTATAATATAGAAAATAATCTGTTTACGAACCTCAGGGGTCTACCTTTGTCAGATCATTATGCTCTAGCTGCTAATTTTAATTGGGCTATTCATCCTTAGTAGGTGTAATTTAAACTTACCGTTGGAACGACGCGCTGCGTTGCTGTATTATCATTGATGTAGGTTCCTTTTACGACAAACTCAAAGTCGGGTAATGGATATCTAAAAGCATTGAAATCAAAGGAAAGGTAGCCTCCAAAACTCTTCGGTACCGCTTCTTTATGTTTGTGGATATTTTGATAGTCTGCAAATACACCACCTTTTATACGTTTTATATAAGTCAGTGATCCTATACTAAAATCAGGATAGGCTATTGGAAAACGATAATTGACCAATAATGTATTTTTTATCTTTTCATATTTGTAATAACTAAACCCGCTGACGAGTGGGATATCGTTAATGTATTCATAAATTCCCGTTCCCGCCTGTGCACTCAAGCGAATTTGAAATCCATGATTGTTTACAAAGCCAGGTAGGTAAAATACTGTTCTCGCAGATAGAATTTCACCTTTGGCCTTGTTTTCAAAAGGCGTGTGCCTATAAGTTATACTGAAATTTTGTCCCCATCGCGGGTATTGATCCATATTTGCCATTCGGGCATTTCTGTTGAAATAAAGTTGGTACGTTAACGGAAATGCAGTTTCGTAATTAAAGTTTTTGAGGTCATTCCGACTTAGGCTGTAACGTTTCAAATAGGCTGTTGCAAAATTGAATCCTGTGGAATAATTGTAATCAAGCCTATAAAAAGATAGTGGGATAGAAATTTGAGAGGAAACGTAATGTTCTCTCCAATCGAACCTTATACTGCTGTCTGGTTTATTGGGTACGCTTGCTGCTGCAATTTGCCCTCTATTTTCGTAGCGAAGTGAGAATTTCGGAAAATATTTGTTGTAAGTAAGTTCGGCCGAATAAATACTTTTTCTGATGTCTGTATCGTATTCATAGCCAAGCGCAATTTGAGTCGTGTTTAAAATGTTATTTGAAAGCCAAAAAATGCCAGGTTTGAAATTATCAAAACTCTCAAAGTTGCTACTACTTAAAGAAAGACTATGGAAGTTAAACGTTCGTCCAAGTCCCTTGTATGGCTCAATGGTGTAATGCTGGTTGGAATCTGGTGCTGTGGCAGCAATATTGAATATGCTGTCTTTCTTTACAGCATCAGCATAGTAGTGGGAAAAATAATCAGTTTCTGGTTTTATATCGAAGGTCGTATCTATACTTGTTTGGCTGATTTTATAGCCATTGTATTGATAGTTGTTAAAAAGTAATTGCTTAGTTTCTTTATTATAAAAAGGATTAAAAGCGCCGAATGGGGCTTTGGTCAGGAGATGTTTCGCTTCCGATTGACGATCTATTTTGTAAATATTATCAATACCATTAAAGTTAGCTTTGACAAGTATATCCATACCTGAAAGGTATTGTGGCCTTTCGTATTGTTGATCGCCCCATGAGGTGATGTTTGTTATTTTATCATTTTTGAGATCTATTTCGCAGAGTGCTGTTCCAATTTCTGATAAGCGGATAGCAATTACTTTGTCTCCTGTTGGGTTGAAAGCGGGATGTTGAAGCTGTTCTGAATCGACTGTTTTTATCCGCTTAATTACAGAGCCGTTTTTAAGGCTTATAAGCGTAAGATAACTTGTGTTGGATAAATCTACTTCAATACAAGCAATGGATTCGTCTACGGGGCTAAATACGGGTGAATAATATCTGGACTGTTTGGTCAGTGTTTTGATTTTTCCTGTTTTCCGGTTCATTAAGTTGATGACACTATATGTTCTCTTGTTATAGCGTGGATCTTTTCGCAATTCATCCCATACAATATATTCCTTGTTGATGTCGAAATGTGGGGTCAACTGGATACCTGTTTTTACAAGTTGTGATTCCGATTTTTTATCATTGTCATAAGTATATATTGCATTTGTTTTTTCTGGATTTTGTTTAATGAAGTAAATCAAGTTTCCATTTGATTTTGGTAATAGATTGCTGTTATAATAGCGGTTATTTTGACCTGAAATTTCAGCGTAATTTTGAGCTAAATAATTGGCTGTTTTTTGCTCCCATATTGAGTCTAGTTTTGTGATCGTTTTATTGAATAAATAGCGGCTATTTCCACCTATTTTTTTCTTCAGTACACGGTTGATATTATAAGGATAGAGTGGCCGTTTGTTGAGCTCTGAAAATAAATCTGCTTCGTAATTTGGCGGCAGTTCCGATTTAAGTGTTGATGTCATCAAGTAGCCAATTGTGTAGTAACTGGGGACAATATCCTTAAAGGATCCGAGCAGGTATTTGTCGAAACTATAGTTCTGTTTAGATTGGAAGTTGGCTTTGATCGGCATTTCAAAAGAGGGCAATCGACCTCTTCCTCCACGAGAATAAATGGTTTCAGTCAGCGTAGCATCGCCTTCAAAAAACCAGGAAGGAACTGTAAGTCCATAATAAGCCAAGGCCAATTGTTCGAAAAAGGGAGCTCTTAATTTACCTGTCAATTTGTCAAACTGGTTAACATGTCTAGACTCATGGAGGATCAGATTGGGTAACCAAGTTTGATTATCGGGTTCGGCTCCAGCAGTGCTATATAGCTCGGATTTTCGAGGAGATAACTGTACAAAACCGTTTGTCTGTAGGTTCGTATTGTGTATAATGAAGGGGATCTGTCGCGGCGTTATTCTGTAATTTCTACTTGTTGTGCGCAAAGAGTTGTGGACCTGATTTGCTAGGGTAGGGGCTTTACCTTTCATCTCTTCAGGGAAAATGAGTTTAAAATTTGGTGTCTCGATTTTAAACCATTTCTGACTTAAGGGGGCTTGACTATCTTCAAAAAATTGTGCAAATGTTTTTTTTGAAGATATAGTTGATATTAATACTATTAATGTATTGAAAATTATGTTTTTATATTTCATATATATGGCTAATTTATGAATTGCTATTTTTTTTAGCTAAATATTTTGATTTTATATAAATATTATGTTTTAATAAGTTATTAAATATATTGATTTATATATAGTTATGGTTTTATTGTGTTTATGTTTTTTGCTGTTTATTTATTGCTTTTAGTTTGTTTTAAATGCTTGCTTTGGCTGTAGAAATTCGTTATCCAACTGGAAACAAGCACCTGACGAATATACTCAAATATTCAGGTATAAGTTAGGTGCTGCTGAAAAATATTTGGACATTTTTTATGCGTATGAATTTTATGCTTACGAAAGAGAGAAGGTTTTTTGTTCAGAAAGCGGTATGTGTAGATGATTTCTTCTTTACGTTTTTTTTTGTAAAGATGATGGTCGAGCTATGGTGTTCTTATGATGGTCCGTTTTGTCTGTTTTTTTTATGGGATCGTGATGTACAGGAGGGAATATTTGGTAATGACAAAATGTCTTATTTTGGAAAATGGACGGTCGGCTGTTCACTCATTGAAGATAAAATAGGAAAGAAGTTTTTCGGTCTTTTTATTATTTATTTTTTTATTCAGAATTTACTTTAAAAAAGCGATTTTTGTAACATATAATTTTGTACCGATGTAGGATTTTAAAATCGAAAGGAAGATATGGAAGAACTGGAAATGCAGGTAAGTCAAATAGAACAATTGATAGCGAATGGAGATTTTGTTGGGCTGGAAGAATTTCTAAATGAATTGAATATTTCTGAGGTGGAGGAACTGATTGATGAACTGCCAGAACATGGTCCGCTCTTTATAGAATCCTTAAATTTAAACCGTGCTGTAAACGTTTTTCGGATCCTTGATTTTCCTACCCAAAATCGAATTTTTAAGAAACTTTCTAAAGCGAAAATAAGTGCTTTAATTAATGAATTACCACCTGATGATCGGACTTCTTTTTTCTCCGAAATGAAGGATGATATAAAGCATTTAATCTTGCTCTTGCCACCAAAGGATAGGGTAGAAGCGCTGGCTTTATTGGGCTATCCCGAAGATAGTGTCGGGCGCTTGATGACTCCAGATTATATTACTGTAAAAGCACATTGGAGTATTGAAAGAATACTAGGACATATTCGTCGATATGGAAAGGATTCTGAGACTATTGATGTGCTTTATGTCATAGATTCAAATGGTAAATTGATTGACGATATTCGTATCAAAGATGTGCTGATGGCAGAGCCCGAAACAATTGTGGGTGATCTCATAGATTATCGATTAATTTCTTTGAATGCCTATGACCCGCAGGAGGAGGCAATTAATATTTTCCGTATGAATAATAGGGTTGCGCTTCCGGTTGTCGATGGACAGGGGGTGATGCTTGGGATCATTACGGTAGATGATATCTTGTGGGTAGCCAATGAAGAGTATACCGAGGATATGCAACGTATTGGTGGTACAGAAGCTTTGGATGAACCTTATTTGGATGTTTCCATCAAAAATCTTGTTAAGAAACGCGCGGGCTGGTTGATTGTTTTATTTCTAGGACAGTTATTGACAGCAACCGTCATCGAACATTTTGAGGAGCAAATGGCGAGCGCAATTATGTTATTTGCGTTAATGCCAGTGATTATTTCCAGTGGTGGTAATAGCGGTTCGCAGGCTTCTACATTAATTATACAGGCGATGGCATTAGGGGAAGTAACTCTTTCGGATTGGTGGCGCGTAATGCGAAGGGAGATATTGTCAGGGCTGTTGCTTGGGCTTATCCTGGGTGCCCTTGGTTTTTTGAGGATCATGGCTTGGCAGTCCTTTGCACATAGTTATGGTGAATACTGGGTACTGGTTGCTTTGGTGATTTCCTTGTCCTTGATAGGTGTTGTCCTTTGGGGCTCGCTTATGGGATCTATGCTTCCTTTTGTGATGAAGAGGTTGGGTGCTGACCCTGCGAGTTCATCAGCACCATTTGTATCAACTCTTGTGGATGTTACAGGCCTTTTAATATATTTTACAGTAGCCACACTAATTCTCAAAGGAGTATTACTTTAATCAGACGTTGAGGGTTAATTTGTTTGAGGGAATATTTAAGTAAAAGAAGAATTATGCTGTTAACGTTACTTAAAGAAGGTTTTTAGTGAGGACAGGATAAAAGAAAAAATAAATTATTCTAGTTGGATTTTAGGAAGTTGTAAAAAATGTGTTCAAAAAATTTGTAGTATTCTAATAATCTTCCGATACTTGCATCACGGAAACGCGATAGGGTCTCCGGAAAAATTGAAGAAAATATTCCTGAATAGCTCAGCAGGTTAGAGCATCTGACTGTTAATCAGAGGGTCGCTGGTTCGAGCCCAGCTTCAGGAGCAATTTAATAACTTACATAACCGGAGTTTTTAAAAGTATTCAATTTTTCATTCCTGAATAGCTCAGCCGGTTAGAGCATCTGACTGTTAATCAGAGGGTCGCTGGTTCGAGCCCAGCTTCAGGAGCAACAAGCAAATGACGAAATTATTTGCGAATAATATAAAAATGTACTATTTTTGTGCATTCAATGAGAAAGGAGTTTCTCGGAAGATTAAAAATTCCTGAATAGCTCAGCAGGTTAGAGCATCTGACTGTTAATCAGAGGGTCGCTGGTTCGAGCCCAGCTTCAGGAGCAATATTGAAACCGGCTTTATGCCGGTTTTTTTGTTTACCATGCTTATTAAAAAACTATGAGTTTAGTAATTATTGGTACGGTGGCTTTCGATACAATTGAAACACCGTTCGGTAAAACTGACAAAATTCTAGGTGGTGCCGGTACTTTTGCGAGTTTAGCGGCATCCTATTTATGTGATCAAATCAAATTGGTCAGTGTTATTGGAGAAGATTTTGGAAGCCGTAATCTTGCTGTTATAAAGGAGCGTGGCATCGATGTATCGGGTGTTCAGATTGTTCCAGGGGGACAAACGTTTTCGTGGTCTGGAAGATATCACAATGATATGAATAGTCGGGATACGCTAGCAACGGACTTAAATGTATTGGCGGATTTCGACCCAATTATTCCTGATAGCTATCAAGATTGCGAATATCTTTTGTTAGGCAATCTAACTCCACAAGTACAGTTAACAACCTTGGCCCGCCTGAAAAGGAAACCAAAACTCGTTGTGCTGGATACGATGAATTATTGGATGAATGTTGCTCTGGATGATTTAAAGAAAGTTCTCCAAAAGGTGGATGTCTTGACGATCAATGATGCTGAGGCTAGACAGCTATCAGGTGAATATTCATTGGTTAAAGCTGCAAAAGTTATTTTGGCTATGGGACCAAAATATTTGATTATAAAAAAAGGTGAGCATGGCGCATTGCTTTTTGGCGAGAATCAGATTTTTTCTGCTCCAGCTTTGCCTTTAGCGGATGTATTTGATCCGACAGGTGCAGGAGACTCATTTGCCGGTGGATTTATTGGTTATTTAGCCAAAGTAAAGAGCATAAATTTTACCAATATGAAGAATGCACTGATCTTTGGATCAGCACTGGCTTCTTTTTGCGTAGAAAAGTTTGGTACAGATCGTCTCGTGGGTCTTACCGAGGAAGATATACAGAAACGTCTCAATGCTTTTGTAGCATTGTCTCAATTTAATCTATAGATTTTATTAACTCTTCAGGATTCCGACAACCTGAAATTTTGAAAATACACTGTCTGAATGAGGAGCGTCTTTAAGCTCCTCAGTTAGATCTTGGCCCGCCCAATGCTCATAGTGCATACCATTTTTCCAAAGTCTACTGTCACTAACATCATAAATATAGCCGTTGTAAGCAATCCAGATCTGGAGCTTATCCTGACCATTTCGCAATGCGAGTTGACTCTTGCTATATTCGGGTAATCCTTCTTTTGTCATCACGATCTATCAGAAGGCGAAGATAGAAAAAACTAAGCTACTTTATAAGCTGATAGTGATCGTTTCATTAATTTCCGGGCAACATGTATCCTCGTCTTTACAGTACCAATAGGGATGTTTAAATGCTCTGATATCTCATGGTATTTAAATCCTTCGAAATAAAGCGAAAAGGGGATGTAGTATTCTTCTGAAAGATTGGATAGCGCTTCATGAATATCCTCCATCACGAACTTACTTTCTCCCTGGTTACTTGAAGCGGATATCAATAGGTTGGAATTGGAGATGTCTTCATCTTTTGTGATGAAGGAATTGGTTTTTACGATCCGTCTATAGTTGTTTATAAACGTATTTTTCATGATGGTATAAAGCCATCCTTTTAGGTTAGTCCCTTCTTTGAAATTTTTGAAGTAGGTTACAGCTTTAAGGATAGTATCCTGTACGAGGTCGTTAGCATCCTCATAGTCGCTGGTAAAATTTCTGGCGTAGAGTTTTAATGAGTCTGATTGCTCAATAACCATGGTGTCAAATTCATTCTTTGTCATAGCTTAATGAATTATAACTGTTCTTTTTAAGAAACAGTAAGTTTATAAAATACGGTTCATTAAGTATGAGGCAAATAATGCGCCAAAATCGAAAGGAATGGATTTCTTAATGTAATTTTAAGATTATTTTAAGAAGTGCAATCGTGTGCGTATTTTAACCCTGAGTAAATAGGATGAGTTTTAAATGATGTTGAGGCGAAGTGGGGCTATATTATTTTGTTTTGAGTTTCAAATATGCACAAATGTTTTTTTTTTGAATCTTTACAATAAATTAACTTCCCGTTCGAGTATAATTCCAAATTTGTCCTGTACATCTTTAATAATCCGGACGGAAAGGTCATAGATTTCCTGACCACTAGCGTTTTGTCTATTTATTAGTACAAGCGCTTGATTTTTCCAGACACCAGCTTGACCATATTCTTTTCCTTTCCAACCACACTGTTCTATTAACCAACCAGCTGCTAGTTTTGTTTGCTGATCGGGCATTGGATAATGCGGGATTGTTGGGTACAAAGCAGTTAATCTTTCAAAGTTGTCTACGGAGATCACCGGGTTTTTAAAAAAGCTTCCCGCGTTGCCAACAGTGCTTGGATCCGGTAATTTTTCTACTCTAATTTTTGATACAACAGTAGCAATATCGGCAATAGTGGGGTGGGCTATATTTTCTTTAATTAGCTCTGTTTCGATAGCACCATAGCTTGTATTAATATTAGGGGTAAGACTAAGTTTGTAGGTCACTTCTGTAATAATAAAACGTCCTTTGTGTTCAGTCTTAAAAATACTATCTCGATAGGAGAAATTGCAGTCCTCTTTTTTGAACGTTTTGAATGTACCCAGTGTGGTGTCAAACGCCTCACACTCGTGAAAAACATACATTAATTCAGTGCCATAGGCACCAATATTCTGTACGGGGGATGCGCCGACGGTACCCGGAATAAGGGCCATATTCTCTATTCCTGCGTAATTATGCTCGATACAATACCAAACAAAGTCATTCCAAACCTCCCCAGCTTTTGCTGTAACATATACATGATCTGATTCTATTTTTGATTGTATACCCTTGCTAGCCATTCGGATAATGTATCCTTCAAAGGGTTTAGTGAACAAGACATTGCTACCGGCACCAAGAACAAAAAAGTTTTCTTTGAAAATTCCTTGTTTAAAAATTTCGGTCAGTGTTTCATTATCATTCACTTCGATTAAGAAATTTGTCTTTTCCTCTATTCCAAATGTATTGAAAGGTTTCAAAGATATATTCGATTGAATGTTTAATTCCATATTGACTTTAATTTTCAGAAATTCAAAAAAATCAGCTATCTTTAGCATGATAATCGGTAAAGATAGTATAAACCGTTTATTTAACGATAAAAAATATAAGTTTAATGGGTAATGCAGATGTAAAAAGGATCAAAATTCTAGAAGCTGCAACAAGGCGCTTTGCACACTTTGGAATGGCTAAAACCACAATGTCGGAGATAGCTAAAGATCTTAATTTTTCAAAAGCGCTGCTTTATTATTATTTTCCCGATAAAAACAGTTTGTATTCTGCTGTTTTTGAGTATGTTATCGATAAAATGATTGAAGAGATCGAGGAGGTTATCGACAAAGGTGGCAACTTTGAAGAAATCATGATGTACTCTATTGATATGCGTGTCAAGGCAATCAATCAATACTATAATTTATTTGAATATACCATGAAAATGGTTAAAGAGCTTCCGGATGAATTGGAGCAGGTATTCAAAGAATCTTATCTACGTGAGGTTGAAATCATTGAAAAAATTCTTAAGATCGGCATAGATGCTGGGGAGATTCGGGTGGATGATCTGAACGAGACGGCTCGTATTTTATTGTATTCGTTATTTGGCATGCGTATGGGGATATTGAAAGATATGAAAAATATGCTGTTTCCAACCAAAGAAGAATTTGATCATATTCTCAGTTTGCAAAAGAAAATGATGAAAATCTTCTTGAATGGATTGCGTTATCAACGTAGTTAAATCGACATTGACTGTATATGTGCGATGATCTGCTTAGCGTGGATACGTGAATTTTCAATAAACCAAAGATGGGTATTTAAACCTCCACATACTACACCTGCCAAGTATAGGCCTTTAATATTGGTTTCCATTGTCTGTTCGTTGTGATGTGGGATACAGGGGGGCTGGTTTGGGATATCAATTCCTACCTTCCTTAAAAAATCAAAATTTGGCCGATATCCAGTCAGCGCAAGTACAAAATCATTTTCGATCTCAATGATGCCTGTCGATGTTTGAATTGTGGCGCTCGTTTCGGTTATCGCTGTTAATTCACTGTTGTAAAGTACATCGATTTCCCCAGCGGCAATTCTATTCTCAATGTCCGGTTTGACCCAATATTTTACCCTTGGGCTGATTTCATTACTCCGAATCACTAAGGTAACCTTTGCTCCTTTGCGAAATGTTTCCAAAGCAGCATCTATGGATGAATTGCTTGCTCCTACGACAATCACCTTTTGACCACTGTAGTAATGTGGATCATCATAGTAGTGTCTCACCTTGTTCAGTTCTTCCCCAGGAATATTGAGTAGCATGGGGATGTCATAAAAGCCAGTAGCAATGATAACTTTTCTTGTTGTGTAACTACGTTTGCTTGTTGTGACATAAAAGTTTTCGGTCTCGTTTTTCTTGATATCCAGTACTTCTTCAAACAGGTGAGTATCCAATTCAAATTTCTGTTGAATGCGTCTGTAATATTCTAAGGCTTCCGTTCTTCGGGGCTTTGGATTAGTTGTCACAAAAGGGATATCCCCAATCTCCAGCCGCTCAGAGGAAGAAAAAAAGGTCATATTTTGGGGATAGTTATAGAGCGAATTGACTAAACATCCTTTTTCCAAAATGAGGTAGTTGAGATTGGCCTGTTTTGCTTCCAAGGCACAGGCAAGGCCGATAGGTCCTCCGCCAACGATAATGATGTCATAGGGGGCTGTTGTGTTTTCGCTCATAAATGTAAATTTCGCTAATTTTTAGAATAAACTAGCTTGCTAACTTAGATAATTCTGCTGCTTGTTCGGCAGCGCTTTTGTCATGGAGATCCTGAACAATTTTATTTAAGTCCTGTGCAATTTTATACAGGAACTCCAATTGCTCTTCCAGGAGCTTCCCATCAGCGGAATTGATGTCACTGTTGTCAAAACGATGATTGGATATCTCTATTTCCATCGGTGAAAATACTGCACTGGAATCTTGTGAATACAGTAATTGAATAGATTGATCCAAGCTGTTTAATATTTTTCTTATGGTTCTGACATGGTCTTTGTTGAGGTAATTGTTATCCATTTCATCCAAGTGATTCATCAGTGTAACAGAAAACGAAGCTAGAATATGATTGAATATGACAAATTTATTGACCTCCTTGCTGTATTTCTGTCTTTTTTTAGGCTCAGTCAGCATACGTTGAAAGGTAGATCCCATATTCGCGGTTTCGACATAAACGGCTTTTCTTGCTAATTTATAGTCAGTAATCGAAGGGGCCTGTCCTGCAATTTCTTTTAATGCCTGGAAGATATAATTGTAATTGGCGATCAAAAGCTTTCGCATAGATTCCTTCACCTGCATACTCTCCCAATTTGGAAAAACAATATAACTGGATAGGAAAGCAATCATACCTCCGATGAATGTGTCCAAAATGCGTTCTTTGGTTACTTCCAAGGTGTTCGAGCTTACAAAGCTGAGCATGATTAATACGTAAGGAGTCATAAATAGGACAGCGACAACATAATTGACTCTAAATAGGCTATAGGCTGTCAGGAAGAAAAAGACCAGCAGCACGAATAGTATCGTTGGATCATGTATCGTCAATAGGATGACGGCGCCGATTAGCCCGCCGATGGTGGTTCCGATAAGACGTTGTATATTTCGCTCTTTTGTAAGACCAAAGCCTGGTTTCAGGATAACCATGATTGTCAGTAATATCCAATAGACATTATTGGTGATATTGGTTGTCTCAAAAACATAATACGTGACTGACATAACGATTGCCATACGACAAGCATGTCTAAAGATTGTTGATTTTAAGGTAAGGTTTTCACGAAATTTCTTCAGATCAATGGCAGAGCTTTGGACAAAACGTTTGGCGTCATCAATTTCTTTCCTTTTAATATCGTCGGGTTGCAGGTGTGAATAGCCGTAGATATTTTTTATACGGCGGACCAGGTCACGTAAATTGATCAGAACTTTACGAAGAGCAAAGGTACTGTATTGATTTTCTTTGTCGAGTTGATCAATCTTCGCATGAAGACGTGTGAGGTCTGCATCGAAATCATACAGCGGCTTGGGCTGAATATTCGTGTTGAGCTGGTAGGCTAAATTGTCGAGCTCGTTTGTGTATTTTAAAATAACGTTTTTAAAATCATCTAGAATGCCTGTTGGACCAAAGCGTTCACTAATTGTATTATAGTCGTAGTGTGCAGCCATACTTTGCTCAAACAGATCAACAATATCATTAAAGATCAGTGTAAGGTAGCGGCCTACTTTTGTTGTATCCTTAATAGATCGTTTACTTTGAAACAGCAGATCTCTAACGTTTTCCTGATGCTGATTTACTTCGACTTGTTTGTCAATCAGTTTAAGGTAATTTTTATCATTGTCGATCTTGGCATCATAAAAGTTTGCTTTTAGCCGAATATAATCTGCCACATAACGAATGGTTTCTGCAAGTTCCTGTTCGGCTAATCGATAGGGACGTACCTGTGTGATGGAGAGGCTGATTGCAATATACCAAAGCCCGCCAAGTGTGTAGAAACCGAGGTAGTTAATCGCTTGGTCAAGAGGGTAATGTATCTGTACGTGGATCAGCATCATCAGTATACACATCAAGCCTACATTGGCTGCCCGACCATTGAATACCGCAAACATCGCAAATATAAAACAGGCGATTCCGATAAAAATGGCGAGGAGATATACATTTTGATTGACAAGATTGGTGAGGATAAATGTCAAAGTGGTCAGTATTGCTCCTGCAATCATACCTTTGCGTCTATGACTCGGAGCCCCTGGCGTGTCGGATAGTCCAACTAAAAGAGCCCCCAAAGATACAATGGTCCCATTGGTAAACTGGCCGATGGTAGCGAAGATGAGGACAGGCACAATGCATCCAATGGTGATCCGGAGCCCATCTGCAAAATATTGACTGTAGAAAAAACTTTTTATTTCTTGTGTCTGTTTCATAATGTATAGCACAAATATACGAGATAAGGCTATATTAGCCTGTGGTTTCTCTATTTGCTGTGATAATATACTAAAAACGAAAAATTACTAAATTTCATTAATATCTTTATAATATTTTAATGTTTTTTTTGATTAATTTATATTTTTTTATTTGTTTAAATATAATATTGCTATATTTGGCGCATAGGGTAATTTCAGATATATTACAAAAACTCAAGAGTCACCTAAACTCTCTTGACCATTTTTCAAAGATTTAAATATGAAGCAAAGTAAAAATGAGGCCGTCTTTCAGGACGAGGTATTGACACGCTTTGAACTTTTCAAAAGTTTGTTTTTAACATTACCATTTCAACGTGTTAAAGATACAGGTACTTTATTGCCATTTTTTGCAAAGCAGTGCGAGAAGGGTGTTGATCAACATTTGACTCCAGATGAGATTATAAAGAGTTTTTTCGATCAGCATGAAGAGTTTTCTTCGGAAGAACAACGCATAGACTTACTGTTTCGTTTTGTCCAATATATAGAACGTCAGGTTGTATTGTTTGATGCGATAGAGGATTCGTCATTTCAAATGGTCGGCCGTGGTGATGATGAAAATGTCTTAGGGGCATTGATCAAGAACGCTGAAGGGAATGGTGATATGCGACGAAAAATCGTTTCCAAATTAAAAGATTTCTCCGTTCGTCTGGTACTTACCGCTCACCCCACTCAATTTTATCCTGGACCGGTATTGGGGATTATTAATGATCTGATCGATGCAATAAAGACCAATGATATCCATAGTATACATTTATTGTTACAGCAGTTAGGTAAAACACCATTTATCAATAAAAATAAGCCGACACCGGTAGACGAGGCAGCAAGTTTAGCTTGGTTTTTGGAAAATGTATTTTACAAGGTAGCCTCGGAGATCCAGTCTTTTATTGATGATGAATTGGATGTTGATACTGAAGAGGTAAAACAGCTTATTGAATTGGGCTTTTGGCCAGGGGGAGACCGTGATGGAAATCCGAATGTAAGCGTTGAAAGTACCAAGAAAGTCGCCGCTTTATTGCGTACGATTTTGTTTAGATGTTATTACCGCGATTTCCGTATTGTAAGACGTCGCATTACATTCAGGGGAGTCGAGGAATATATGGAGAACTTACAGACCTTGTTTTACGAAAATAGCTTTAACCCTGTCGAACATCCAGAAGATGAAACCGACAATATCATTACGAATTTAAAGGCGATCAAAAACGTATTGGAAGAATATCACAATGGTCTCTTTGTTGAGATTGTTGATGATTTGCTTCGTAAAGTAATGACATTTGGTTGTTTTTTCACGACTTTAGATATCAGACAAGATAGCCGTATACTACGTGATGCAACAGATTATTTGATTCAACAAAATCAGGAAGCTACTGGTGTTCCATTAAATTACTTGGAACTGAATGAAGCTGATAAACAGAAAGCGTTGAAGTTTAAGGAGCTGGATTTAAGTGTCGGTGATGATGCGGATCCATTGACCAAAGATACTTCTGGTGTGATTAAATTGCTCAAGGAAATCCAACGGTCGGGTTCTGAGCGTGCTGCACAACGTTTTATCATTAGTAATTGTCAGCAAGCAAGTGATATTTTGGGATTGCGTCAGTTGTTTTTGTGGTCTGGTTGGAAGAAAGATGCATTAACAATAGATTTCGTACCTCTATTTGAAACAGTGGATGATCTGACCAGAGCTGCCGATGTTATGAAAACGCTCTATAGCAATAAAGAATATAAGGCGCATCTGAAACGCAGAGGAAACAAGCAGACCATTATGCTAGGCTATTCGGATAGTACAAAAGATGGAGGTTACCTAATGGCAAACTGGTCAATCTATAGAGCAAAAATAGAGTTGACAGCTATTTCCCGCGAATACGATGTTGATC
Organism: Sphingobacterium ginsenosidimutans; assembly: GCF_039536865.1. Classification (NCBI taxonomy): domain Bacteria; kingdom Pseudomonadati; phylum Bacteroidota; class Sphingobacteriia; order Sphingobacteriales; family Sphingobacteriaceae; genus Sphingobacterium; species Sphingobacterium ginsenosidimutans. The sequence continues at coordinate 1,908,166 of NZ_BAAAZK010000007.1, read as the reverse complement.
TTGTCTTTTTTGATGGACGTGGTGGACCTCCGGCACGTGGAGGAGGTAAAACACAACGCTTTTATGCTTCCATGGGTAAGGAAATTGCCAATGATCATATTCAATTAACGATACAGGGACAGACGATCAGTAGCCAATATGGCTCCTTGGATACGGCCCGATTTAATATAGAACAGCTCCTACATGCGGGTATTATCTCTGATTTAAAACAACGGGTAGGTGACACGCTGACCAAACATCAGCAAGAAATTATTGATAAATTGGCCGAACTGAGCCATCATAAATTTATGGATCTTCGTACCAATAAGTTATTCCTGCCTTATCTGGAAACGATGTCTCCGTTGAAAGCACTTTCATCCATCAATATTTCAAGCCGACCTGTAAAAAGAAATTCAGGACGGGAATTACGCCTCGAAGATCTACGTGCGATCAGTTTCGTTACTTCGTGGAGTCAATTGAAGCAAAATATCCCTGGGTTTTACGGGGTTGGGACAGCTTTACAATGGGCCGAGAAGAATAATCTATGGAAAGATGTACAACAATTGTATGTTTCTTCGGGATTCTTCCAGACCTTGATCGACAACTGTATGATGTCTATGACCAAATCTAATTTTGATATCACAGCTTACATGAAGGAAGATAAGGTGTATGGTGAATTTTGGAAAAATCTTCATGCGGAATACCAGATTACCAAAGAGTATCTGTTAAAGCTCAGTGGGACATCTAAATTGATGGAGAACTATCCTGTAGACCGTGAGTCAATTTTGGCGCGAGAAGGTATCGTATTGCCTTTGTTGGTGATTCAACATTATGCAATTCGTGCACTCAATTCGGATAAACTGGATGAAGCACAACGGGAGGATTATTCAAAGTTGATCGCACGGACAATATTCGGTGTCATCAATGCGGGAAGGAATGTTGCGTAATTTTTGTTTCTTTTCGCGGATAGGGTTTCGCAGAAAGTATATTTTATCTACTTTTGTATAGTTAACAAAATTGATATGAAGATTAATAAGTTATTTATTGTAGCTGCTTGTGCGAGTACTGTATTTGCATCTTGTGGTGAAACAGCTGCAAATAGACAGCGTCAATATGCCAATGCATCTCTAGCAGATGGTGATGCTTTTGCAATGATTAAATTCGTTGGTGAGGAAGGTAACTATTTGGTAAACCTTGCTGATGTAGCAGCAAAACAATCAACTTCAACAGAAGTTAAGAATGTTGCGGCTAAAATTAAAGAAGCTTATGCGACCGTATTGCCTGAGTTGGATGGTTTGGCAAAAGAGTTACATGTAGGTGATGCACAACGTGGTGTGCCTGCGTTTCAAACTCCGGCTTCGATCGGATCAGATAGTACTGCTGCATTCAATGATAAAGCTTTTTTAGCATTGGTTCTTGAAAAACAAGGTGAGATCAATAGCAGATTAACCCGTGAAGAACACAACACCAATCATAGGGTTATTCATGTTTCTGAGGAATCTTTGAAAAAAGTTGAAGAAATCTATAAATTGGCTGGTGGAAAAGTGGAAGGCCACGCTCACCACTAAATAGCAACTTATATCGGAAGAAAAGGAATATTCGGTTAGCTGAATATTCCTTTTTTTATGCTGTTGTTTACTTGTTATTCTATATAGGTAATTGAATGGTCTATAACAGTAGTAAATAAGACAGGTGAGGAGAGGATAAAACCATACTGCTGGGTGTTTATATTGGGATTTTACAAGATATTTCTGAACGCCATTTTAAACGCTGTCATTCAAAATAGGTTTTATTTTTGGGATGAAGTAGGTACGGTTTTTCATAAAAATAGGGGAGTCAAAAAGAGAAATAATTTGTTGAGTTGTTAAATTAATAATAACTTAACATTACTATAATACAGTTATTAATAACTGTGGTTATTTTAGCATGATTTAATCAAATAATAGATAAGAAACAATATAACGTGAGATACGCTGCTATAGACATAGGCTCCAATGCGGTCCGTCTTTTGATCGCTGATATCATTGGCCAAAAGGATCAATACAATTTTAAAAAAAATACGCTTTTACGGGTTCCTTTACGCCTGGGCGATGATGCATTCATTCAACAGGAAATTTCTCCCAGAAAGGCGGAGAGCTTGATAAAAACGATGAAGGCATTTCGCGAATTGATGGATGTTTATCATGTGGAAGACTATATGGCTTGTGCAACCTCTGCGATGCGTGATGCTAAAAATGGTGCTGATATTGTTGCGGAAGTCAAGAAAAACGGAATCAATATCGATATTATAGAAGGAGCGAAGGAGGCTGAAATTATCTACAACAGCCATTGGGATAATAAGATGGAAAAAGACAAGGTATATCTTTATATCGATGTAGGTGGTGGTAGCACCGAATTGTCTTTATTTGCGAATGGTGTACTGGTGAATTCAAGATCCTTTAATTTAGGGACAATACGTATTCTGGATAATCAGGATAAAGCAGAAACCTGGGATGAGCTCAAAGAGTGGGTCCGAAGCAACACACATATGTATAAACAGGTCATCGGGATAGGAACTGGTGGTAACATCAATAAATTGGCCCGGTTGTCCAATGAGAAATTGGATAAGCCATTGTCTTACGCAAAATTGAAAGCGGTGTATGAACATTTATCGTCTTTCTCTTTAAAGGAACGTATTATTTTACTGGGTCTCAATGAAGATAGAGCGGATGTAATTATCCCTGCTAGTGAGATTTTTCTGACGATTATGAAGTACGGTCGTCTAAAACAAATCATTGTTCCCCGTGTAGGTTTGGTCGATGGTGTAATTAGAACCTTGATCAATAGGAATTTAGTGAAATAAAGTATTAAAAAGCATTTTTCACCTTGCAAAAGAAGGAAAAATCTTTATTTTTGTGATACCAAAGGCGAATGTGAGCCCAGGTGGCGAAATTGGTAGACGCACCATCTTGAGGGGGTGGCGCTCGTATGGGCGTGGCAGTTCGAATCTGCTCCTGGGCACTTAAAAAAAGCCAAATCTTTAAATTAAGATTTGGCTTTTTTTATTGACTATATAGTCTTTTTATTATGAATGAGTAGACTCTTTAAAATCTTATCCTTCACTGATTTCTTTGAGAATTTGTAAAGCTTTTGGCCACGATTCGTCAAAATATTCAATATACTCTTCATTGGTGTCCACATCAACCTTTAATAATGTTTTACCATCAAGATCCGTAAAAGTATAATTCTCCAATGAACCTGCCCAGCCTTCGACAGCAGGTCCTTCGGTAATCTCTTTACCTTTGTCCAATATACCGTAGTGACGAATAGATATGTATTTATTTGGAATATTTTCGGCTATCTCCGCTACCATACCTTCTTTTTCACCATCTTTATTGATGCCTGTAAAATAAATCTTGGCACCCTTTTTCCAGCTACCCTCAAAGTCAGAAGTTGGGTTAAAGGCGGCTGTCCACTTTTTGTACGTTTCTTTATCGAGCATTGTCTTAAATACATGATCAACAGGGGAATCGATCGTGACCTGATAATTCATTTTTTTCATGATCTTATTGTTTTGGAAAGTTAGGATCTGCTTTTACTTCTTCAATCTGTTTGGTATGTCGGGCACAATGTGCCGCTATAAACATCAAGCCTTGGTAACCATCTACGACGCCTGTCGGATAATCGTTGATATGGTTGCGGAGGTCTTTAGCATCTGCTTTTTTTATGTAATCAATGACCGGTTGTCTTGCGGTACGAAAATCAGCTAAAGCTGTTTTTGAGTCTTTGTATATACCGGTCGGTTGAAGTTCTTTGGGGGCCTGAAACTTATGACTTCGATCAGTAATTGTCGTTTTTAGATTGTCGTCAGTCATCTGAACCTCACTTTTTCTTTCTGGTTGGGGAGCTTTTGTCAACGACGCTTTTGCCATATCAAAAATCATACGTTCAGAGAGTATAATGTGTTCCAGGCATTGGCTGATTGACCATTTGTCTGGGGCTGCCTTAAATTGTAGCTGAGCTTCACTAAGACCTGAGACTTGTTTTTCGAGTTCTTTGGTTGTCTGGTCGAAGTATTGCAATAAGGAATCAGTACCTTCTATTCCTTTTGTAAGTGGGGCTTGCTCGATTGCTTCGTTGTAGTTGTTATGACCTACACCTTGCTGAGGTACTGGGGTTGACGAAAGGAGTACTGCGCTGAGACCCGTAATCGCTATCATGTTCATAATCTGGTTCATATTTATATTTTTTTAAATTGTTAAATGTCACTTTCTCATTACAATTATAATACATTTTTGTTTTTTTATTCTTTTCATAAGGCAAGAAAATAACATCTTGAGCAGCGTGTAATTAAAAATTACGTTTTTTGAAATAGCGAATCTAAAACTACCTGCGAAATGTTAAATTTAACCTGTAGCAGGAATATGCTGGTTGGTATATGCATTGAATATCAACTTGCTGTTTGAGATTGCTAAATAACAGTATTCATTTTATATATTTTCAATTTTCAAACATTTTATTAAAATGTTTGAAAATTGAAAATATATAACTAACTTTAATTCAGATGAACAAAAAGGAACAGGTTAAGGAGCGGATTGGTCAGGCCGCAATGGAGTGTTTTGAGCGATATGGTTTGGAGAAGACGACATTGGACGATATTGCGAAAGCCGTAGGATTGAATAAAACTTCGCTTTACTATTATTATAAGAACAAGGAAGATATTTTTATAGAAGTTGCGATCCGTGAGGGTGAGTCTTTTATAAATACATTGCAACAGAGTACCTTAAAGAAAAAAGGCGTGGAGAATCAGATCGGGTTCTATTTAGAATCGCGATTGAACTATTACACGAATGTGCTCAATATGAATAGAGTGTCGGTAGAATCGCTTGATAAGATTTTGCCTCGTTTTTTTGAACTATATGATGCGATGATGGTGCAGGAAAAAGATTTTCTGACAAAACTTTTGGTGCAGGCCATTGATCGGGAGCAGCTGGATATGGAAGATCCAGAAAATACTGCTTCTGTACTAATCAATTTTGCGAATGCATTAAAACATAGTACAGAGCAACAAGCGATCCTAAAGAAGCAAGTCGAGATCGACTATGCGCAAAGTCTTCGGGATACTAAATTTTTGGTTTCCTTGATTTTCAAGGGGATCAGAAAACAGGGATGATGACCTGTTTCAGGGAATCATGGATGGGGTAAAGTGAGGCATTGAAGCGAATATTATACGCTAACCAATATAAACTATGAAAAAAATTACCTTATTAATCCAGATTCTCTGCATCTGCGCTCCATTTTCTTTGTTTGCGCAACAGACGATAAACGGGCGTGTTAGTAATAGCCTGACCGGGGAGGCCGCCTATGCAATCTCCATACGTATAAAAGACAGTAAGGAAGGTACCTTTTCGGATGATCGAGGTCGTTTTCAATTGAAAACGAATCTGCCTTTGCCCCTAATCCTTTCTATTTCGGCGATCGGCTTTGAACCCCGTGAGGTTCTTGTCGAGAGCGCAGCTTCCCCCTTAGAAATTCCGCTTAATGTTTCGCCGATACTGGGGCAGGAGGTGGTTGTGTCCGCTAGCCGAACAGTTCAGACCAAATTGTCTTCCCCTGTGACCATCGAGCAGATCAGTAACAAAGATATCCGTAATTCTGCTCAAATAAGTTATATGGACATGCTTCAGGGCCTGCGAGGAGTCGATGTTACGGTGTCCAGTATCGGTTTCACCAGTGTAACGACACGCGGGTTCAATACAAGCGGGAATACAAATTTTACACAGATTGTTGATGGTATGGACAATCAAGCCCCGGGATTGAATTTTCCGCTGGGCTCAGTTATTGGTTTGACCCAACTTGATGTCGATAATATTGAGCTTTTATCAGGTGCTTCTTCTGCCTTATATGGCTCCCGTGGGCTCAACGGAACCATGATCGCAACTGGGAAAAATCCATTCAAATATCAGGGATTAAGTGTATTGGTGACGCAGGGAGTCAATCATGTAAACGCGAAAAAGAACAATGATCCTGTTCCCGCATCGCCCTATTATGATTGGACAATTCGCTATGCTAAACAATTGAGTAATAAGATTGCTTTTAAGGTCAATGGTCAATATACCCAGGCAAAAGATTGGGTAGCTAATGATGAAACGAATAAAAATGGCTTGGGTACAGCGCTAACGGATCCAAATTATAATGGTGTCAATATGTACGGAGGGGCAACTTCGGTCGATATCAACCCTTTCCTGGAAGCTGCACTTGCTGGAAATCCAGATTTGGCGCCAATTGTTGAACCCCTGCTTACTCATTCAAATTATGTTTCCCGGACAGGCTATGCTGAGTATGGCTATCTCGATAATAGGGCCAGGCTTTTTAAGGTAAATGGTGAATTTCGCTATAAGATTTCACCGGATATCGAAGCGATTGCTTCGGCGACTTTTGGCACTGGAAATATAGTGTATACCAATGATACCCGTTATCAGTTAAAAGGATTTAAAGTTGGCCAATATCGTTTGGAGGTACGAAGTGACAAATGGTTTGTACGGGCTTATACGACTCAGGAAAATTCAGGTAAAACACTCGTCGCCGGACCGACGGCCCAATACATCAATGAGTCCTGGAAAACAAGTTACGATGGTAATGTAGGAGGCTGGTATCCGGAGTATACAGCTGGTCTTCTTAATGCACTTGCTACTGGCACATCGCTTACAGATGCTCATCTCCAAGGACGTACTTTAGCTGACCAGGGCCGGGCGGAACTTGGTAGCGCAATATTCAATAGACTTAAAGATAGCATTAGCAATACGCCAATTTCAGAAGGTGGGACATTATTTCTTGACCGTAGTAAGTTATATAATGCTGAAGCGCAATATAATTTCTCAGATCATATTAAATTTATGCAGGTCATAGCGGGTGTCAATTGGCGCCTGTATAGTCTCAATTCTAAAAATACACTTTTCCCAGATAAGGATAAACCGATTCATGTCAATGAATACAGCGCTTATCTTCAAATGGCAAAGAGAGTCATGGACGAACGGTTGAATATCGCGACTTCTTTTCGATATGATAAAAATACATTATTTGCTCAACCACGGCTTACGTCACGTGCATCATTGGTCTATGATATGCAAAGACAGAATTATTTGCGTTTCTCTTATCAGAATGCATATAGTTTCCCTTCTAATATTCAGGCTCTTCAAAATACATTGAATGGTTATAATAGTTTTTCATCCGGTGGATCCTCACTATTATTGATTGATAACTATCAATTTGACCGCTATCCACCCTATACATTAGAAAGTGTACAAAAATTTCAGTCGACAAATGATCCGAAAGTACTTCAGCAATTTAAGTTTGATGATATCAAACCGCAGTCAGTCAATGCTTTTGAGTTAGGATACGCAGCGATGTTTGGTAAGCGTGTCATGGTTGATGTCCTTGGTTATTTTTCAACATGGAAGAATTTTATCGGTTATGCCAATGTAGCCAATACACCGGGTACTGACGATGTCAACGCTTTTAAGGATCATGCTACTTATGTTCAATATAATGTCGCTTTTAATGGTGGAGAAACAGTAAATACATACGGCTATGCTGCAAGTGTAAGCGTAGATCTGGGCAAGAATTTTATGACCAAGGCAAACTATTACTCGGACTATCTTAAAAATAAAAACAATAGCCAGATCAATAACTTTAATACACCTAATTATCACTTTAACTTTGAATTTGGAAATAGTGGTTTTGGTAAAAAACAAGTCTGGTCGTTTAGTACATCACTTCGTTATAAACCCGGTTATTATTATGTTGTGTCTGGGGGGCTTGCGGCGGGGCAGGTGCCTAGCTCAACTGTAATTGATGCACAGGTGAGCTATAAGCTTATTAAAGCGCGTTCTGGCATTCGTATCGGTGGTACAAATATTACGAACAAATATTATTCTACTGGTATAGCCAACCCTCGTATTGGTGCGGTGTATTATGTCACCTATGCCTATAATATTTTTTAACCAAAATAAATCATAAAAAGATAAATCATGAAAAGACATGTAAAAAACAGGCTCATAATGGTGTTCATCGGACTCGTCTTTTGGAGCTGTAAGAATCAACAAGGCACAGATTATAATGTGTTGACTTTTGGTCCGGGGCAGGAGGAAGCGATTGAAGAGGCTTTTCTGTCGATTAAAGATAGTACCAATATACACTTGAAAGCAGGTAAATATCGTTTTGAAAACCTGAGTATCGCCCAGGTAAATCATATTAAAATCGACGGCGACGGGCATGATAAAACAATTGTGGATTTTTCGGGGCAGACACAGGGAGGAGAGGGGATTCGTATCACTGATGTCAAAGGACTAACCATCGGAAATATGACGATCCGGGATTCAAAAGGTGATTTATTGAAGATAAACAACAGTCAGGACATCATTATTGCAGATCTTCACAGTATATGGAGTTCGGCTGATTCCACCAGCGGTGGATATGGAATTTATCCTGTACTCTGTAAGAATGTGTTGATTGAGAATTGCTATGCCGAGGGCGCTTCTGATGCCGGTATCTATGTAGGGCAGACCAAGGGCGTAGTGGTGAAAAATTGTAAGGCATCCAAAAATGTAGCTGGCTGTGAAATTGAAAATACAACAGATGCTGAGGTATATGACAATGAGTTTTATGGCAATACAGCAGGTTTTTTGATTTTTGATCTACCTGATCTATCGCAGCGAGGTGGTCATGTGAAAGCCTATCGTAACAAGATCTATGATAACAATTTCAAGAATTTTGCGAAAGGAGGAAGTTTTGGAACTTTTTGGGGCGTAGGAAACGCCTCTCCCGGAAGTGGAATTATTATCCTTTCCACCTCAAATATCGAAATATATGATAATACGATTGAAAAAAATAATACTTCGGCGATTACTATAGCTTCTGGTTTTGCTGTAGATGAAAAAGCTGCTGAACGTATCAATGCCAATTACTCGCCAATACCGACTCATATTAAGATCCATGGCAACACCATAAAGATGGAAGACAAGTTCCCACAACCGGCTTATGAACATCGTATTGGCCAGTTAATTATTGCTACTGAAGCACAGCTGAATGCCGTTGAACCCAATCGTTCGGTGAAAAGAATCCCTGCGATCCTGTACGATGGAATCACCAGCAACATTATGACCAATGGTACTTCCTTAAATCCAGATTCTATTTGTATTGACCAGCCCGGTGAAAATATGTTTGTTTCGGCAGATTTTAAACATGCGGGGCAAGCAGATAAATGGAAACCATCAAGTAATGTGAAACCATTTCAATGTAAATAACTGTGAGAAATATAAAATTGACCATTGCTGTTATCATCGTTTTGACTGTATTCTCCTTGACTTTGCAACAAAGCTGCCGACAGGGAAAGAATAAATCAGAACAAACCAATACATCTTTCGTATTTAAAGAAAAACTATCTGATTATGGGTTTTTCAAGGGAAAGCTAAGTAGTCTAATGCCGCAAGAGGGGGTGCTTCCGTACGAGCTAAGTACACCTCTGTTTTCTGACTATATGGTTAAAGATCGTTTTATTGTTCTTCCACGGGGAAAATCAATTGAATATACTGCACAGGGACCTTTGGATTTTCCTGATTCAACCATAATTGTTAAAAATTTCTCCTATATCAATGTTCAGGGACAAAAGGTCGTCATTGAAACCCGTTTGTTGGTTAAAGATCCAATAGATCATAATTGGAAAGTCATGAATTACCTTTGGAATACGGAGCAAACAGATGCAGTTAAGCATATTAGAGGATCGAAACTGGCAATCACGTTGGTCGATAACTCTGGTAATAAACATACAACAAATTATATGGTGCCGAATACCAATGATTGTAAACGTTGTCATAATAATGCATCGAAACTAATGCCAATAGGTCCTAAAGCGCGCAATCTGAATTTTGTGCGTACAGGCGATTCTGTCAACCAATTGACCCGTTGGAGTTCGCTGGGATTGTTGAAAAATATGCCCGACTTAAAGAATATTTCACAACTGCCCGTATGGACCGATAGAGAAAAATACAGTATTGAAGAACGTGCCAGAGCTTATTTGGACGTCAATTGTGCACACTGTCATACGAAAGGTGGTGACGCATTTAATACAGGGTTATTTCTCAATTATGAAGAGAACGAACCGGCACATCTGGGTGTGGATAAAGCACCTGTATCTGCCGGAGGAGGGGCAGGTGGCTTAAACTTTGATATAATACCTGGAGATTCAAAGCATTCTATCTTGCTTTATCGAATGAATAGTACCGAGCCGGGTACGGCAATGCCCGAATTGGCCCGAAGTATTATCCATAAGGAAGGTGTGGATTTGATCCGGCAATGGATAGATAATATGCCCAAGAAAAAATAAAAATATCATCACCTTTCAATTTATATTAATTAGAACAGTATGATTGAGCAAATAGATTCAATATTTCAGCAACAGCAACTCTTTCAAATCGAATTACGACAGAGTGATGCCCAGCAACGGATAAAAAAGCTGCGTAAATTGCGTCGTGCGATTGAAAGTAACGAGGATTTAATTTATGAAGCGTTGGCGAAAGATTTGCGTAAATCAAGAAATGAGGCCGCAATAAGTGAGGTGCTCTTTATCTATGGTGAAATCGATTTTGCTATTCGCCATTTGCAAAAATGGATGCTACCCAAACGCGTAGGGAGATCGGTGACAAACTTGCTGGCAAAAAGCTCGATCGTCTATCAACCCAAAGGAGTGGTTCTGATTATATCGCCCTGGAATTACCCCTTTCAGCTTACGATGAGCCCCTTGGTATCTGCGATTGCTGCTGGCAATTGCATCGTACTAAAACCCTCTGAACATAGTCCATACACAGCAGCAGTGATTCAGAAGATGATATCCGAATCATTTGATGTGAAAGAAGTTGTTTGCATAACGGGTGAAAAATCTACAGCGGAAACTCTTTTGAAACTTCCTTTTGATCATATTTTCTTTACAGGAAGTTCTATCGTTGGTAAACATATTATGAAGGCTGCTTCCGATCATTTGAGTTCAGTAACCTTGGAGCTCGGAGGGAAGTCTCCGGTTATATTGGATGAAACCACCCACTTTGAAAAGGCAGCAAATAAAGTAGCTTGGGGAAAATTGATCAATGCTGGTCAGACTTGTATAGCTCCAGATTATGTTCTTATTCCGGAAAAGCGACGTGACGAATTTGTGGGACATTATTTAAATGCGGTGAAAAAGATGTTTTTTTCGAAGGATGGTAAAATAGATCCGAATGTCTACGCGAAAATTATCAACCAGAGGCATGCTGATCGTCTTATTGCTTTGATCAATAAGTCGGTTCAAGGGGGAGCCCGATTAGTTGAAGGAGGTGTACTGTCTGAGGATTTAACCTTGAGTCCGACATTGTTATTAGATGTTTCATTGGATAATACGATCATGGGAGAGGAAATCTTTGGACCTATTCTTCCGGTGATAACGTATGGGAAATTGGAAGAAGCAATTGCTATCGTAAATCGAAGTGAAAAGCCTCTTGCATTGTACGTATTTAGCGAAAACAAACATCATATTCAACAGGTTGTACAGCAAGTAGCATCGGGCGGCGTTTGTATCAATGATGTACTTATCCATGTTTCCAATCCTCATTTACCGTTTGGTGGTGTTAACGGTAGTGGCCAGGGAAGTTGCCATGGTTTTTTTGGCTTCAAGGCATTTTCACATGAACGCGCTGTGATGCGTCAATCTAGATATGCACTTTCTACATTGATCTATCCACCATATACAGAGAAAAAAATAATATTTAAATTGCTAAAAAAATGGATTTAGGTAGCTTAATTTTTTATACTTGTATATGAATAAAATCAAAAGCATTGTTGTGTTTTGTGCTTCTAGTTTAGGCAACTCCAGCATATATGAAGATCAGGCAAAATATGTAGGTTATACGTTTGCGCAGCGAAACGTTCAGTTGGTGTACGGAGGTGGCCGTGCAGGATTAATGGGGGTGGTTGCAAATGCCGTTTTAGAAAAAGGCGGTGAGGTCGTTGGCGTAATTCCCCACTTTCTAAACTCAAAAGAAAGAGAACATCGCGGCGTAACAAAATTAATTACAGTGGATAGTATGCATGATCGTAAACGAATCATGAATGATCATGCCGAAGGAATAATAGCTTTGCCAGGAGGATTCGGAACGCTTGAGGAACTTTTTGAAATGACTACCTGGGGACAACTCGGTCTCCATCGTAAGCCAGTGGGGATATTAAATATTAATGGGTTTTATGATCATTTGATCAAATTTATGGATCATATGGTTGTTGAGGGACTTTTAAAACAGGAGAATAGAGAAATGCTGTTGATAAGTGATTCAATTGAAGAGCTATTAGATAAGATGGACAACTATGTGGCACCAGAAGTAACAAAATGGATTAACAAAAATGAGGTCTGAGAAGACCTCAATAATTTAGTAGCTACTTAATTTCTAAGACAATCTTAATATTACGCTTATGGTTTATTAAGATTGTTCTTATTGAGTTTTAATGTTGTTTTTGGATTTTTGTAACAAAAATTCTTTATCTAATTATGTTACAATTCCAAGGCCTTGTTACACCTTTATTAATTGCTGCTCCTTTTTGTCTTAATGCACAGACTATTTCATCTGACACCTTAAAGTTGTTAAAAATTGATGAAATAGAAATCACCTCTAAATATTACAAGCGGTATAATCCCAAACAATTGTCTGAAGCATTGCGCTTAGAAACATCTTTATTGAAAGCACCACAACATATTCAGGTCATTAATAACGAGATTTTTCGGGATCAGGCAGTATTGAACCTAAATGAGAGTGCTACCCGCAACGTAAGTGGCACTTTTAGAGAGGAACTACACAATGGTATATCCCCTGATATATATTCGCGTGGAGGCTATATCAGTGCACAACGCAATGGCGTGGATATGCGCCCATTGGGTAAGGGGCCAATAGCAGATGATTTGGCGATTATTGAGCGTGTGGAATTTGTAAAGGGGCCCAGTGGTTTTATGAATGGCATTAGTGACCCATCCGGTTCCTATAATATCATTACAAAAAAACCAACTGGAGAAACCAAAAGGAGTTTCGATTTGCTAACCGGAAGTTTTGGTTTGTTGCGTGCCGCCGTAGATTTGGATGGGCAACTGGATAAAAGCAATAAAGTCCAATACCGTTTAAATGTCATGGGTATGCGTGGTAACGGGTTTCTCAAACATGATCAAAATAATAGATTGTTGTTTGCGCCCTCATTAAAATATCAATTTAGCGATCGCACTTCGATAACAGCTGAATACATCTATCAACAATTGAACTATCTTCTTCTCAGTGAAGCACAGATGTCCCCCTACGGTTATGGTACACTCCCGAAAGATTTTACCATTACTGACCCTAGTATACGACCTTTTGTAGGTAACGACCATAATGCATTTCTGACATTTCAACATAAATTTAAGAGTGATTGGCAATTGACAACAAAATTGGCGTATATCCGTAGTGGCTATAATGGTACGTTGTTTTGGGTGAATGGTGCGAATGCCGAGAATAAGGACATTTTGGATAGAAATCTAGTTTACGATTCGAATAAATACGGTATCTTTTCTACGCAGGCTTATCTGAATGGATATTTTAAAACTGGAAATGTTGGCCACCGTATCATCACTGGAATTGATATCAATAATAAATCATCCCGAAGTTGGGATACATGGGGCACCGCGACAACCGTCTATCCGCTGTCCATTACGAATCCACAGTACTCGGAAACAATACTTAATACAGGTATAGGCGGCGATTTTGCTTCGCAAAATGATTTTACGTCCGAGGGAAGTAAAATACACCGACGACTTTTCTACGTTTCGGCTTATGCAATGGATGAATTACTTTTTCTGGATGAAAAACTACGGATTTCTCTCGGTTTACGTGTCACTGCATCGAATGGCAAAACAAATGACTATGGTGCAAAGAGTAATTCAGAAGATGTTGTTTTAACCCCACGATTGGGAGTCAATTATGCATTGGATCGAAATACTTCACTCTATTTCTTACATGACCAGAGTTATTTGCCACAAGCAGGAATTTCCGTGGATGGTACAGCGTTAAAACCATTAAAAGGAGTAAACTATGAATTAGGGATTAAACGTGACTGGATGGAGGGAAAATGGAATACAAGTGTTTCTGTCTATCATATCGAAAGAAATCGTTTGATCACACCTGACCCAGTATCCAATCTGATCTATCAGACTGGGGAAAGTAAATCAAGAGGAGTTGAGTTTGACCTCAAGGGAAGACTGACAAAAGGCCTGAATGCGGTGATTAACTATGCTTACACAGATTCTAAAATCTCTGCGGATGAAATGAAACCCGAAAATATTGGGCTGGCCACACCCAATCGGGTAAAACATATTCACAATACTTGGTTGAATTATCTATTGCCTATCGAACGTGTAAAAGGTTTAACAGTATCCTTGGGATATCAATGGCTCGTTGGTCGAGCTGAGCGTTTTACATCAACAAATCCTGTCGCTCTCAAAGATATCTTTCGATTGGATGCCGGAGCAGGATGGAGCAACGATAAGTACCGTATTAATCTAATCGTCAATAATCTCTTGAACGAAAAAATGTATTCTACAGCTTGGCGTAATGGTAGCGGAAATATGTACTATTGGGTACAAATGGCACCTATACATGCAAGGCTCTCATTGGGAATAAATCTGTAAAAAACGATGAAAATAAATTTTATAAAAAAGTTGATAGTGATCCTATTTCCTATTTGGATAGGCTGTAGTGGCGAAAATCAAAAAGAAAAAGCGAATGGAGCGGCTGTAGAGGTCACCGATGCGCAAGGGCATCTTATTGCGCTAGAGAAACCCGCGGAACGTATCGTATGCTTATACGAACCTGGATTGGACGCGCTATATATGCTGCAGGCAGAGCATAAAATTGTCGGGCTATTTAATGATGTTTATTCCAGTGATGAACTATTTCCCATCTTTTCGAAAATGGACGCAAGAATCTTGGAACGGAAATTACCGGTAGTAGGGACAAATAATCAGGGAAGCGTTGAACAGATTGTCGGACTCAGTCCAGATTTAGTAATTGTACATGCTGGTCAGGCGGATCTGATAGAGGGTTTACGAAATGCTGGAATGAAGGTGTATGCAACGAAAGCCGAATTGAAAGCAGAGGTGTTTAAAACAGTGGAGGATATTGCAACACTTACAGCGAGTACAGAAAGGGGTATGGAGTTGATTTCCTATGTAAAGCAGAAAGAGGAACTAATCAAAAAAACTTCTGATACGATTACAAAGAAACGACGGGTATATTTTACTTGGGCCTATGGTCGTATTTTTTCGACAACAGGTACGAAGAGTATGATGCACGCTTGCCTGGAAATGGCCGGCGTCGAAAATGTCTGTCCTTTTGAGTTGGATCAGCCGAATATTAACGCGGAAACATTGATCGGTTGGAACCCTGATATGATTGTCATGTGGAACGATAGTCCACAATTATTTTATAAACGAAAGGAGTTTGCGGATATTCCTGCGATAAAGGAGAAGCAGATTTTTAATCTGTTGCCAATGTTTGCCTACAACCCACATACCTTGAAAGCGCTTTGTACAGCAACGGCAATACATCATTGGGCGTATGGGGATAAGCAATTAGATCAGAAGGGGCAGGTTGAAGAAATTATTACCCATCTTTATGGAAAGCAAAAAGCTGATAAAATTATAGATTTATTATGATAATTAACAGGATTACATCGTATTGGGACAAGCAGAGTAAGATTTGGCGTGAAGAGAAAGAGGAGGCCTGGTCCCAACCAGAAACGGCAAATTGGTTGAATTTCTTTGGAGAAATATTGCTTGACCCAAAGTTGGGGGGAAAGAGTATTTTGGAGATAGGGACTGCTTCAGGATACTTTGGTAATATTATGACCAAGGCAGGCTTTGCGGTGACCGCTATTGATCTCTCACCAAACATGATAAATGAAGCAAAACAGGTTTCTGATGCATTAAATCTAACAGTGGATTATCATGTAATGGATGCTCAAAATTTGGCATTTGATGATGATCAATTTGATCTTGTTTTTACACGTCTTATGACTTGGACTATTCCAGATTTATTTAAATGTTATAGTGAAATATTTCGGGTATTGAAGCCAGGAGGAATGTTTATAAATTTTGATGGCGATTTCGGAGCGACAGTTTTCAGTCAAGAGGGGCATGAAAGATATCCTAAAGAAATTATGGAAGAGGCAAATGCCATCAAATCCAACTTGGATATAAGTAAACATAGCCGACCAGAAAGAGATTTATATCTATTGGATAAGGTGGGCTTTATTGATTTAAAAACTGATAATGAAGTTCACAATAAAATCTATTCGAAACCTGAGGAAGAAGGTGGATTATTTATGTTGAGTGGCGTAAAGCCAATGTGCTAGCCTTCCAGATTATCCTGATTATCTTATTTTTTCTTTATTAAAAAACTGCCTATGAGGTTGCAAAATTTTAGAATTGCAGCCTCATTGTGGTTAAAGTATTTGTTTTTTTTTCAATAGTTAGGATTTGATCAACATTTTCTAGGAAATTATCAATATCTACTTGGAAAATGAACTCTACTTTTGAAATGGTTAATCGTTGGTTTGACTGATGGGGTAATATATTTTACCCCGTCACTAACCGTTTCATAGGTATCTTTATTTTAACCGGTAAGGTATCTATGGCGGTTAGTTTCCCCGGCGTTGAAAGGGTGTCCGTTCCCCTTTTAACAAAAAGAGGCTCGATCGGAAGATCGAGCCTTTCTTATTTTATTTCGTGATTTGAATCGAAACTTTTAAAGTTTATTTGCACGGGCTGTTATTTCAGCAATGTCGAGCACTTCTATTTCGGACTCTTTCTCCTTTATTTTGACACCGTCCTTTAACATCGTCATACAGAAAGGACAAGCAGCGGCAACAACATGAGGTTGTATTGCAATTACCTCTTCAATACGTTCAATATTAATATCTTTTTTGCCTTGTTCGGGTTCTTTAAACATTTGGCCACCACCAGCACCACAACATAAACCATTGCTTCTGCAACGCTTCAATTCAACAAGTTGCGCATCTAGACTTTCAAGCACTTTTCGAGGTGCTTCATAGACTTCATTTGCTCGCCCCAGATAGCAAGGGTCATGATAGGTTATTTTCTTACCCTTAAATATATTATTGTCAGCCGGTTTTAATTTACCATTATCGATGAGATCCTGGATCAATTGGGTATGATGAATGACTTCGTAGTTACCACCTAAGGCAGGGTATTCATTTTTAAGCGTATTAAAACAGTGTGGACATGCGGTTACAATCTTTTTGATTTCATAGCCATTCAATA
Organism: Sphingobacterium ginsenosidimutans; assembly: GCF_039536865.1. Lineage (NCBI taxonomy): Bacteria > Pseudomonadati > Bacteroidota > Sphingobacteriia > Sphingobacteriales > Sphingobacteriaceae > Sphingobacterium > Sphingobacterium ginsenosidimutans. The sequence continues at coordinate 1,890,825 of NZ_BAAAZK010000007.1, read as the reverse complement.
CTTCGATATTCATCATGGCTTGCATTTGAAATAAAAATTCGTTTCCACTTCTTTTTGCGGGATCACCGGTGCAGCTTTCTTCTGTTCCAAGAATCGCATAATTAAGCCCTACATGCTGGAGAATCCGACATATGTCTCGTGTTATTTTTTGAGCACGCTCATCAAAACTACCAGCACAACCCACCCAAAATAATATATCGGGAATCTCTCCCTTAGCTAACAGCTCTGCGACTGTTGGAACTTTTAATTCATTTTCCATCCTTAAAACTATTGTTGTTGAGTCCAATTTGCACGGTCCATTTGCGCATATTTCCATGGAGCGCCATTATTCTCAATGTTTCCAAACATATTATTGATACTTGCCGGGGCCTGAGATTCTTCCATAACTGCAAAACGACGAAGTTCGATGATAATGTCCAATGGATTAATATTGACAGGACATTGCTCGACGCAGGCATTGCAGCTTGTACATGCCCACAATTCTTCCCGGCTGATATAAGTGTCGATAAGAGACTTACCATCCTCTACGAAGCTACCATGTACCTTAATGTTATTGCCTACTTCAGTTAGTCTATCCCTTGTATCCATCATTATTTTTCGCGGAGATAGCAGTTTTCCTGTGATATTTGCCGGACAAGAGGAGGTACAGCGACCACATTCGGTACACGTATAGGCATCAAGTAGGCTTTTCCATGTTAGATCCTGAACATCTTTGGCTCCAAAGCGGGCTGTGGCATCTGAAGAAGGCGGAGTGAAGCTCGGATCGAGCATTGCTTTTACTTCGTTGGTTACAGCAGTCATATTGGATAATTTTCCTTTGGCATCCAAGTTTGAAAAATACGTATTTGGAAAAGCGAGAACGATATGCAAATGTTTTGAATAGGGCAGATAGTTTAAAAAAGCCAATACACCTAATATATGGAACCACCAACAAAATCTTTCGATCATGTATAGCGTGGTCGTAGAAGTCGGAAGATAGGGTAATAAATAATGACTTACCGGAAAGGAGCCAACAGCATTAAAATGTTCAAATCCATAAAGCTGTAATTTGAGATCTGTGGCATTCATTAGGAGGAAAGCCGACATAAGCAGAATCTCTGTAATCAAAATAATATTCGCATCCGTTTTAGGCCAGTTGTTAAGTTCTTTACTATTCAGGCGAGTTACTTTGACAACATTTCTTCGAATAAGGAAGATCACACAGGACAATAGTACACCAAGTGCTAACCATTCAAATGAACCAATCAAAAAGTTATAGAAGCCTCCTAAAAAAGAAAATACCCGATGCGTTCCGAATAAACCGTCGATAATGATTTCCAACATTTCGATATTGATAATAACGAAACCTAAATAGACAAATAAGTGTAGGATGGCAGGAATAATCCGTTTAAACATCTTTTTCTGTCCTAATGCAACCAGAAACATTGTTTTCCAACGTTCCGAAGACCTGTCGGAACGATCTAAATCTCTGCCTAACTTGATATTACTATAGATCTGTTGTGCATTTTTACCAAAGAAAAATAATGCTCCTAAAAAACAAACTGCAAATATTAGTTGACCTATCATATGCTCGAATAATGGTTATATAACAAATATACTATAATATTTTTGTTATGCTAACATAATAAAAATAAATCAAAAAATAGGATTGAGCAGCTAATTTTCTAAAAAAAATGAATAGGAAAGGGACGATCAGTAGAGAAGCCTCCAAGAAATCGAAGCAATTTCTTGGAGGCAAATATTATTTGGATAATTAATCTATATCAGCAAATGCTTGCTTAAGAATTTTTTCGACAGTTTTTTCAATACGGATTTTCCCTTCTTCTGTATTGATATCGATACCGCAGAAAGTACTGCCTGTCGATTTAGCCTGTAGGGCTAAGTAGTAAATTCCGCTGACCAGTAATGCAAGTGTCGCTCTTATGTCAGTTTCAGAATTCTCAAATTTTGGATCAAAGTGTTTAAACAATTCTTCACCGAGAACTTCGCGTCTATCCGCTATATTTTTTAATGCTTTTGTTTTCTCACCCAGTCCCCAATGGATGATTTTTTGTTTAGTTTTATCTTTTAAGAAGGTATTCAATTGAGATTTAAGCAATTCGTTTACTAAAGCTACATCAATATCATTTGGATTTGATATCATTTGCTCTAAAACTCCTTTATCTCCGATTTGCCAAAAATCCTTTTGTGTTAAGTAAGCTTCTACTAATTGATCAAGACCTCCAAAATAATTCCAGATGAGCGCTTTATTTAAGCCGCACTCCAGTGCAATATTCGGGCCGTTCAGCGCATGGTAGCCTTTCTTTTGGATTACTTTTCCCACCGCTGCGATCATCCGCGCCTTGGTACGTTCTTTGTCTCGGATGGGACCGGATGTTACTTTTCTTTCTTTCTTTGGATGATCCTCAGTTACTTTCTTTTTCATTAGAATAATTTGTTTATTCATTACCAGTTTGTTCTCAAAGGCATTTATACCGCCTTCGTCGGTGTTACTAAGAATGAAACTATCATATAAACTCAATCGTATAAGTCTTTGAGCTTAATTTATGCTCGTGATAATTCCATACGAATAAAACCATTTTTAGCAACGAAGCTTCCATGAGTTATCCTATTCGTTCGTTAATAAACAAATTTGGACTCATGATGTTTTCATTAGGGTAGATGTATATTTTTTCTACAATATCTAAATTTTAGCTGGTAAAAGCAAGAAATCGTATTGTAGATTTTTATTCCTACTGATAAATCCATTTCTTTCGATCACCAAATAATCATTTTGAGAGTTTCCTAGTGGATTATATTAATGTACGAATAGCGGGGAGGGGCATAATAAAAAAAGGGATTATTCATGTGAATAATCCCTTTTTTTATTATGTACAATATGTTATTATTTTTTTGCTGGTACAGCAGGTGCTGCTGTTGCTGAGATACCTAGTTTTGACTTAACAGCTGCAGTCAAATCTTCGCCACCTTGGAAATAAGGAATATTTGTGCTTGAGATATCAAATACATAAGCCATACCTTTTTCTTTAGATACTGCGTTTACAGCATCAGCTACTTTTCTTTGAATAGGAGTGATCAACTCATCTTCTTTTTTTTGCAACTCTTCTTGAGCAGTTTGTTGTGAAGTTTGAATACGCGTTTGCATATCTTGGATTTCTTGACCTAACTTATTAAGTTCAGGATCTAGCGTATCTTTGTTCGCTTCACTTCTAGTACGTAATTTATCAGTTCCTTCTTTTTGTTTGGCTTGTAACATCGTTACCATCCCTTGAATTTCCTTTGTTTTAGTCTCACTCAATGTTTTCAATTGACCTTCAGCTGTTTTATAATCTGAAGTGGCTGAAATGATTTCAGCAAAATTGATATGACCAATTTTTTGCTGCGCATTCGCAAATTGAGTTGAGAAAAATACTGCCACTATAGCAACCGCACCTTTTAATAAGTTTTTCATGCTTTTCATTTTAATCTAATACGCCATCTCTATGGCAATCTTTTTAGTTTTCTAATTAATTACTACTTTTATTACTTGTGTCCACAATGATAATAAACTCCTGCTTAGTTTGCAAGACTGGGATTAGGTTTATAGCCTAATTTTGTAATGACATCATTACTTTTGTTCAATTTTGAATTGGCATAAAGAAAAGTAGACTCTTTGCCTTTGTCCACGATGAAGTCAAAATTCTGTGCTGAGGCAACTTCTTGAATTGCTTTTGCTACGCGGTCTTGAATAGGTTTAATCAATTGAACCCGTCTTTTGAAAAGTTCACCTTCAAATCCGAATTTTTGTTTTTGATAATCTTTTACCTCTTTTTCTCTGGTTACAATTTCATCCTCACGACGACGACGCATATCCTCGTTTAATAAAACTTGATCCTTTTGATAAGCCTGATATAACTTTTCTATTTCAGCATATTTTTGATCTACCTCTTCCTGCCATTGTTTAGAAAGATCATCTAATTGTTTTTGGGCCGTGGTATATTCGGGAATGTGTTTTAGGATATATTCTGAATCTACATATGCAAGCTGTTGCGCAAATGTCGCTGTAGCACTCACGACTACAAAAGCTATAACTAACAATATTTTTTTCATATTTCCTGTAAGTTTTATAGACTATAATTTATTATTTAACATTAATTTACTTTATGACAATGGACAAGCCCAAAAGTTTAATCTGAGAAGCCGCCTTAAATAAATTTACGGCTCAAAAATAACAAAAAAGATGCAATCTAACAGATATTTCTCGGGTTTAACACTATTTAACTTGTTGGGCGATTCTCGTTATACCTTTTCAAAGGGGGCTATATGGCTAACCTTTGCAGCTAAAAACAAGCTCGCTTCAATATAGGAAGATTTATGATATATTCTGCGTTAAATCGAATAAATAATTTTGTTGGATGTATATAAAAAAAGCTATCGCAGAAACTGCAGATAGCTTTTTTATCCCGATAAGGATATATCTTAGTGATTGGATCAACCTCGGTTAAAATCCGCCCATATTTTGCATAATACTGAACGTGAAGTTCTGTTTCCACGTACTGCTTGGTAATCCCGGAATAGGGTCGAATGCATGACCGTAGTCAATACCCAACATACCGAAGATAGGTAGGAAGATACGTGCACCTACACCTGCCGAACGACGAACCTTAAATGGATTGTATTCTGTGAATTTGTTCCAGGTGTTACCTGCTTCCGCAAATGCCAGTACATACACTGTTGCTTGGTCATTTAACATAACAGGGTGACGCAATTCCATTTGATACTTGGTGTAGATCGGGCTTCCTGAGTTTCGTGCTACGTTTACATTTTGAGTACCCTCTGGGATAATTACACCATTTGCATAACCACGCATCGCGATGATTTCAGAACCTTGAAGGTAATCGAATCCTTGCATACCGTCACCACCGACCTTGAATCGCTCGAAAGTAGAAATTTCTGTTTTGCTAGAATATTTTCCTAAGAAACCAAACTGTGCCTGAGCTTTGAAAACTAATTTCCCAACAATTTTTGCATACCATTGCGAATCGAATTTCCATTTGTGGTACTCAGTCCAGCGATAACGATCTTGAGGTGTACCATTCTTATAATCAATGTTATTGAATAATGAATAAGGTGGCGTTAACTGCACAGAGAATTTGATATTCGAACCCGAAGTAGGGTAAATTGGCGCATCAATCGAGTTACGGCTAAATTCTTGTGTTAAGTTGATATTGTATGCTGTACCGTTATCAAACAAGAAATAGTTACCATAATTCTGAAGTTTATACCGTTGGAAAGACAATGAGGTATTTGCTTGGAACCAGTTGTCTGGCCACTGTAGGCGTTTACCTAAAGTCGCGGTAATACCCGTCATCCAAATACGGTTTAATTCCGAATCTTTTACGATCTGCTCACCCGTATAGTAGTTGAACCCACCATACGATGAACTAGAAGTATAGGCACTCAGACCAAAGTATATTGGTTTTTTTCCGCCCAACCAGGGTTCCGAAAAGGAGAAGCTATAGGATTGATAACGTTTACCTGATGTCTGACCACGTACACTTAATTTTTGGCCATCACCACGAGGTAGCGGTTTCCATGAACTTTTATCAAAAAAGTTACTTGTGGAGAAGTTATTGAACGTCAGACCTAGTGTACCTATGATTTGTCCAGCTCCATAACCTCCTGAAAGTTCGACCTGATCGGATGGTTTCTCCGTTACATTATAAACGATATCTACTGTTCCTTCCGCATAGTTCAAATTGCTCGGAACTGGATTTGTTTTTTGTTCATCAAAATTTCCCAATTGTGCAATTTCACGAACACTACGCATAATTTGCTCTTTTGAGAATTTTTGTCCTGGTTTGGTATAAATGGAACGTAATACAACCCGATCGTTTGTGACATCATTACCTTTTACGATAACATTGTTGATTGTATACTGTGCACCTTCATATACACGCAAATTTAAATCGATGGTATCGTTATATACACGAGTTTGCTCAGGGTCTACCGAGAAAGTCAAATAACCATCATTCATATAGATGGATGATATGTCATCTGAATTTTTGCCTCCACCCAACAATTTAGTACTTAGTTTTTCTTCGGAGAAGACATCACCACGTTTGATTCCTAAAATTTTATTTAATAGGGTGTCCGAATACTTGGCATTTCCTGTCCATACAATATTACCCACATAATATTTAGGCCCCTCATATATATCAAATTTTACCAATACATTTTTTTCGCCATCCCGGATGATCGTATCTTTTAAGATCTCAGCATCGCGGTAACCTTTGGCGGCCATTTTTTTGATCAGGTTTTCTTTACCTTCTTTGTATTTCTCTTCTTTGAATTTACCTGGACCAAATATGCGGTACCACATTTTTTGCTTAATTGGCTTCGCCATTTTCCGCAGATCTTTTTGAGAAAAATGCTCGTTGCCTGTAAAGGTCATTTCTTTGACTCTTACCTTATGTTTTTTATCCACATCAGCAATTAGGATTTCGTTGTTAGCTTGCGCCGAATCCTTAACTGTTTTTAGTGTAATTTCTGGATATAAAAAAGCTTTTTCTTTTAGAAACCGTTGAATGGTTGCACGAGTGGTATTCATCAAGTTCTCATTGACGATTTTACCTGTATTACTATTTAAACGTTTACGGACTTCCTCGGTTTGGCTTTTGCTTAGTCCGTTAATATCAATACGTGTCAAACGGGGACGTTCTACGACACGGATGGTCAAAAAGATATTTTCGCCTTCAATTTTTTCTGCCCATAATTCGACATCGTCGAAGAGGCCTTGAGCCATCATGTCTTTTACTACTTTCGCAGTCGCCTCACTTGGTACTTCCAAATATTGACCTACAGACAATTTAGATATGGTAATTAATACATTCTTATCCAAAAATTGTGTTCCGGTTACATCAACAGCGCTAATTACATAGTTTTTAGGGTTGAGATAACTGATTTTTTCGGGGTCATTTAAGTTGAACGCACCATTTTGCTGTCCATAGACAAGTTGCATTGATGAGAGACCAAAAAATAGTATTACGGGTAGTATACGCTTCATTTATCTTTAATTATTGGCGCTAAAGTACACCAATCAGTTGTTAATTTTTGTTAATTAAGAAAATTTTAACCAGCTTGTTTTTTATTCAAATCAGTTGACAAATTTAATAAAATCATTTATAACTGCTCACTTGTTTTTCCAAACCTTCTTTCTCGTTGCTGATATTCTACGATTGATTTATATAAATCTTCTTTTGTAAACTCTGGCCACATCTTGTCTAGGAAGCATAGTTCAGAATAAGCAATTTGCCAAAGAAGGAAATTACTAATCCGAAGTTCTCCACTCGTTCTGATCAATAAATCTGGATCTGGCAGGTCTCGGGTGTATAGATTGGCGGAGAAAATGTCATCGTTGATCTCTTCTATGCTCAATTCTCCTGCTTTAACTTTTTTAGCCAGATTTCGGGTTGCTTCCACAATTTCTTGACGGGAACTATAGCTTAGCGCTAGGGTTAGGGTACAGTGTGTATTATCTTTGGTAGCATCAATGGTTTCCTGAAGCTTTTTTTGTGCATTCGATGGAAGCTTGCTAATATCTCCGATCGCGTTTAATTTGACACCGTTTTCTTGAAATGTCTTGATTTCCTTTTTTAAAGAGGAGACCAAAAGCTCCATCAGCGCGATTACTTCCAGTTTTGGGCGATTCCAATTTTCGGCTGAGAATGCATAGAGTGTTAGAAATTTAATGTTAGCCTTAACACATCCTTCTAAAGCCTCTCTTACTGCTTTCACGCCATTTTGGTGTCCAAATACACGAAGTTTGCCTTTTTGCTTTGCCCAACGACCATTACCATCCATGATAATGGCAATATGTTGGGGTAATTTAATGTTATCAATTTGATCTAAAAAGCTCATTGTTGCTATTTTCAATAAATTAACACCTTTAGCCTTTTACAGCTTATTTGTGTGTTAAAACCAGATACTGGCTTTCTGTATATTACCTTCAAACGAAGTTTTACCTCCCAAGGTTAATCCGTTTGATTATTATTATGAAACCTTACTATCCGTGCCTTAGCTGTATTTATTTCTTCCAAATATCGATTTTTAATTGGGAATTCAGAAGTACAATATGATAAAGATTAGTAGTTCCTCACATCGATACCCCAAAGCAGTTTTTCTCTTAATGTGCTAAAAAAGCTTTCGTGCGGAAGACGAATTAGATTAATCGTAAATGGAGCTTGTTTAATTGTCAATTTTACTGAAGTATCGATAGACTCATTTTTTGAGTCACAACTGAGTATGTATTGATTGCTTCGGCTCTCGATTTCAAGTTCCAGTGTGAATTGATTTGAAATAACGATCGGTCTGACGTTAAGGTTATGTGGTGAAATCGGTGTAATGACAAAATTCCCGCTTTCAGGCATAATGATCGGACCTCCGCAGCTCAGCGAATATGCTGTGGAACCGGTAGGAGTGGCGATAATCAATCCATCTGCCCAATAGGAATTGAGTAGTTCACCATTAATCCGTGCATTGACTGTGATCATTGCGGAACTATCATAACGAAATACCGTGATATCGTTAAGGGCATAATGATTACCTTGGAACAAATTGGTCTGTTCAGACTCTACCGACAGGAGAACACGTTTTTGGATATCATAGCGATTGTTTAAAATATCGTCTATGGCATGTTCAAAATCATTTTTATTAATGGAAGCCAAAAAGCCCAAGCGGCCAAAGTTAATTCCTGCAATGGGAATACCAGAGTCTTTAATGAGCGATACTGCTGATAACATTGTTCCATCACCACCTAAACTTAGCATGAGATCAACATTGTCTTTAATTTGCTCATACTTATGATAAGTAGGAAAACTAAAACCACATTCAAACTGCGTTGTCAAGAACTTATAAAAAGGGTCATAAACCCAAATATCAACGTTTTTGCCAACGAGATATTTAAATAAGTGCTTCACATGTGCTATAACGGAGGGTTGAAACTCTCGTCCATATATCGCAATTCTCATATTTTTGAATTTATGGGGCAAAGATGAGAAAAAAACTAATCTTAATTAATTAAATATTGATGTAATTCATAAGCTGCTGATAACGATCGGCGGTATCATCAAATGCTGCAACAGTATTGTGTGTCTCCATAATTATATAATTATGCCTTAAGAATGAATTAAGTAGCGCGTTGATATTGGATTTGTCTACCTTCAAGGTGACTTCAATCGAGTCACTTTCGAGATTTATTTTTGTCGCACAATTGAGGATCCTACAGTTGTCACTCTCTACCAGATGTGCAATCTGAGATAATGAAAAGTCATGTAATCCAATTGACAATACGATAATAGCACCAGATTCATTTTGAGATTGGATTAATGAAATTGCCTTTAAAATATCCAATTGTGTAGAAACACCAATATATTTGTTGTCTTGATCCAAAATAGGGACTAAGGAACTATTATACACGGTTGTCATGACCAATGCATCATAGGGATGTTGGTTAAATCTAAGCTGTATTGGTGCTGTGTTAATTTTAATGGAGGAGATCGGACCTGCGTCATTATCGGCATCCAATAAAATAGACTCATTGACGAACCCAATATATTCATCTCCATTTAAAACAACCAATTCTTTACAAAGCATGTCTTGTAGTTTTTCTAATGCCTGCTGTATTGAATCAGCTTTTTGAATGCTGAAATCTGCGTTTGAAAGAAATTGTCCTATTAACATATCCAAACTTAATAAAAAAAATGATGTGAAAGGGAAATTTTTGTAGATCAGAATCTTTAAGAGGGTAATGACTTTTTTGTGTTTGGAGAATAAATTGAAAGTAAGTAGTCACATTATTGCAAATAAGTACAATTTTAATGTTTAAAATTGTACTTTTATTAGCATTCTGTTAGTATTTTTGTCCACAATTTGAGATATGCTTAAATGAAGGACAGCTAGTTTTTTTCAGAAAAATAAGATTGATGGTTACGAGTGAGAATAAAAAATTTATTGATATACGTGAGGTTATTCACAAAAAAAAATGCGGGATTAGCAAAGTGGATTCCTTCCTTCCTGTTGAACTATCTTAAAAGAACCATTCATGAGGATGAGATAAATGATATCATGACACGTTTTGCTGATTTGCAAGGACTAGATTTTGTTGATGCGTTAATCAATGATTTGGGGGTGACTGTGAATTTATATGGCGCAGAAAATATTCCGGAGTCCGATCCTGTGATTTTTGCCTCCAATCATCCTTTGGGAGGTTTGGACGGTATCGCCTTTATGCATGCGATAGGAAAGCACCGTCGGGATGTGAAATTTTTGGTTAATGATATCTTATTAAATATAGGTAATTTGAGGCCTTTATTTGTAGGTGTAAATAAACTAGGCGGTCAGGGTAAACAGGCTATTTCAGCAATAGAGGAAGCGTACGGGGCAGATGATGCCTTGCTTGTATTCCCAGCGGGCTTGGTTTCCAGAAAGCAGAAAGATGGGCGTATTGAAGACCTGGAATGGAAAAAAAGTTTTATTAGTAAAGCGAAAAAATATAAAAAAGATATCATTCCAGTACTTATTGACGGCAAAAACTCTAAGTTTTTTTATAATTTTGCAAGGCTTAGACAAAAAATAGGTCTTAAGGTAAACATTGAAATGTTATATTTACCCGATGAAATGTTTGCCCAGCGCGGGCACACCGTTAACATTATAGTAGGAAAGAGAATCCCTTATACAGCGTTTGATCAATCAAAAAACGAAAAGACTTGGGCTGAAGAAGTGAAAAGAAGGGTTTATGGATTAGCTCAAGAAAAATAGAATTTATGCAAGAAATTATACCTCCAGTTGATAGAGAACTATTGAAAGCCGAATTGAACAAGGACGTTTTCTTACGCTATACCAACAATGGAAATAACGAGATATACTTAATCAACTATCATAACTCGCCCAATGCTATGCGCGAAATTGGACGGTTACGAGAATTGACATTCCGTGGCGCAGGAGGAGGTACAGGGCTTTCAATCGATATTGATGAAAATGATACATGTGATGATTGTTATGATCAATTGATCGCATGGAATCCTGAAGATGAGGAAGTCGTTGCAGGTTATCGTGTGATTAAATGTACAGCAGCCGGAGAAACAAATGGTATTCCTAATTTATCTACGGCCCATTATTTTCAGTTCTCAGATCAGTTTACGAAAGATTATTTGCCGTATACTATTGAACTCGGGCGGTCTTTTGTTCAGCCCAGATATCAACCAGCAATTGACAATAGAAAAGGTATCTTTTCTTTAGATAACTTATGGGATGGCTTGGGCGCTTTGGTGATGCTTAATCCTGAAATTAAGTACCTTTTTGGGAAAGTGACGATGTATCCACATTATAATAAGGATGCACGGGATATGTTGCTTTACTTCATGGATTACTATTTTCCTGATCAGGATAAGTTGGTAACTCCGTTGCCTGAATTGGAAATCAAAAATGACTATGATCGTTTTGTTGGCGTTTTTGATGGGTTAGATTATAAAGAAGGATATAAAATATTAAACAGTCACGTAAGAGCACTAGGGGAAAATATTCCGCCGTTAATAAATACTTACATGAACCTGTCCCCAACGATGAAGTCTTTTGGTACAGCTCGAAATGATGAGTTTGGTACTGTTGAAGAAAAGGGCATTTTGATTGTTATTGAAGATGTTTATCCTGTGAAAAAAGAACGACATATGAATACTTTTGAGCGGGATCGTGAATATGGTCATCGAAAACCAAAACGAGTATAAAATAATAAAGGGATTCAATATTGAATCCCTTTATTATTTTATTAAAGTATAGAGTACAAATGCTAAGATCGCGCCAATGATCGGTCCAATAATAGGTATCCAGGCGTATGACCAGTCAGAACTTCCTTTTCCTTTAATTGGCCAGAGCGCATGAAATAAGCGTGGTCCAAAATCTCTGGCAGGATTAATAGCATAACCCGTTGTGCCTCCTAATGACAAGCCAATAGCCCAAACTAAAAAAGCAACCGGTATAGCGCCTAGAGATCCCATCCCGATAGGTTCAGTCTTTCCATTGATCGTAATATCTTGACCTGTTATAAAGAAGATAACAAAGATTAAGACGAACGTTCCAATGATTTCACTGGCTAGATTTGTTGACGTGTTTCTAATATTTGGGATGGTCGCGAAAACACCTAATTTTGTGGTCGGATCGGCTGTAGCGTCAAAATGATCTTTGTGTATAATGTAAGTTAAAAATGCTCCACAAAATCCACCTGCAATTTGGGCAAGAATATAGCCAGGAACTTCTATCCAGGGGAGCGCGTTGTTAAGTGCCATGGCAATTGTTACCGCTGGATTCAGATGAGCGCCCGTGTAAGGCCCTGCAAAGACTACTCCAACATATACGGCGAGGGCCCATGCAGTTGTAATGACAATCCAGCCACTATTTTCCCCTTTTGTTCCTTTTAATATGACATTTGCAACAACACCGTTCCCAAGGAGTAAGAGGAGCGTGGTTCCGATAAATTCAGCTAAATAATGGTTCATAAGTATTGGTTAGTTTTCTGTCCAGAATTGTAATGCTTTAACGCCCTTGATCCATTGTTTAATAATTTTCTGAGTCTGTTCTTCTTGTTCTTTTTCAGGTTCAAAGAGGCGGTCCTGTGCCCAAAATTTTGAAAGCTCATCTTCATTTTTCCAGAAGCCGACAGCCAGTCCCGCTAAGTAGGCTGCTCCCAATGCTGTTGTTTCAGTAATTTTGGGCCTGATGACATTACTTCCCAACACATTTGCTTGGATCTGCATTAAAAGGTTGTTTGCTGTTGCTCCACCATCCACGCGCAGTTCTTTGATCGGTATTCCACTGTCAGCTTCCATTGCCTGTAAAACATCTCTTGTTTGGAGCGAAATTGCCTCTAGCGAAGCTCTAGCAATATGTCCATTTGTTGATGCCCGTGTTAATCCAAATATAGTGCCTTGAGCTCTGGCGTTCCAATAAGGTGCTCCCAGTCCAGCGAAAGTTGGGATAAATGTCACTCCGCCATTATCTTTTTCGGAAAGTGCCAATTGCTCAATATCTGCAGATTTGTAAATAATATTAAGGTTGTCCCGTAACCATTGAACCAATGCACCACCAATAAATATACTTCCCTCTAATGCGTATTCAGTTTTTCCATTGATCTTCCAGGCTACGGTTGTCAATAAGTTGTTTTTGGACATGATTGGCTTATCACCAATATTCATTAACATAAAACATCCTGTACCGTAGGTATTTTTTACCATTCCCTTTTCTATACATTGCTGACCGAAAAGAGCTGCTTGCTGATCTCCTGCAATACCGGCAATTCTGACTTTATGAGCAAAAATCGTTGTTCTAGACTCGCCATATATTTCGCTGCTTTCCTTAACTTCGGGTAACATGGAGGGGGGGATGTCAAATAATTCAAGAAGCTCCGTATCCCAATCCATCGTATGTATATTGAATAAAAGTGTACGGGAAGCATTGGTAACATCGGTAATGTGCACATCCCCGCGTGTCAGATTCCATACCAACCAAGTGTCAATGGTGCCACAGATCAGCTCTCCATTTTTTGCTTTTTCTCTCGCTCCGTCCACATGATCAAGAATCCACTTTATTTTTGTTGCTGAAAAATAAGGGTCAAGGATGAGCCCTGTTTTTTTCTTTATCATCTCATGTTTACCAGATTTACGGAGCTCATCACAGTAATCTGCTGTGCGCTTATCTTGCCATACAATAGCATTATAAACTGGTCTGCCGCTTTCTTTTTCCCAGACAACAATCGTTTCCCGTTGATTGGTTATTCCAATGGCAGCGATATTTTTGCCATTCAGTCCGGCTTTCGTTGTGGCTTCGGCAGTGACACCTGCTTGCGTGGACCAGATTTCATGTGGGTCATGTTCTACCCATCCTGGTTGTGGAAAGATTTGTGTAAATTCTTTTTGCGCAATTGAAACGATATTTCTGTCCTTATCAAAAATAATGGCTCTGGAGCTTGTTGTACCCTGATCCATCGCCAAGATGTATTGTTGTTCCATAATTTGATTACTGCTGGTTATTTTCTATTAGTTTAAGATATAATTTTTTGCAACTTTCTCGAAATTTTCTACCTGATTTTTTTGCCAGTTTTCGTCTTTACCTAATTCTTGAGCGAGTATGCTGGCGACTTCTGGAGCAGCGGTAATTGCTGCTTTTGCATCAAGAAATAGGATGCGTACACGGCGTGAAAGTACATCTTCCACGGTCTGTGCGAGTTCGTTGCGCACGGCCCATAATACCTCTGCTTTTTTAAATTCCAAATGTTCAACTAATTTTTCACCCCATACCGGATTTTCTTGTTCAAGCGCACGGATTGCCTCCTGGTCGGAGCCATAAATATACATGTGGTTACTTCTATCAGTTGTAGGAATAGCGCTATAGATTTTTTGTGTTGCCGAGGTACTTTCCTTTTTTGGTAAACAGCCAATTTTAATTGCTTTATCAACGGTGTCTTGTCCCATTCTGCGAAAGGTAGTCCATTTTCCTCCAGTCAAAGTTAGTAAATTTGAGTCGCTGACAATTACTTTATGACTTCGGGAGATTTCTTTGGTTTTGTTGGAATTTCCCGTTGGGGCAGCCAATGGTCGAAGACCAGCAAATACAGCTAATGCATCCTGACGGGTTGGCTGTTTAGTGAGGTAACGCCCTGCAGTTTTTAAGATAAATTCGATCTCTTTCTCTAGTGCTATCGGTTCCAGGCTGTGTTCGTCGATAGGTGTGTCTGTGGTTCCTGCGATGACCCGATTGTGCCAAGGAACAAGAAAAAGGACACGGCCATCATCTGTTTTTGGGATCATGATTGCGTCATCCCCCGGGAGAAAAGATTTGTCAAAAACAAGGTGTACACCCTGGCTCGGTCTCACCATTTGTTTTGCTTCGGGTTTATCCATTTTGAGGATATCATCAACAAAGATCCCTGTCGCATTGATAATGGCTTTACCCTGAATCGTGAAAATTTCTCCGGTATCAGTATCTTGCGCGATAACACCGTTAACTTTACCAGTGCCGTTTTTGGTTAGATTAGTTACCCGCACATAATTAAGTGCTACGCCGCCCATTTGAATACAGGTCTGCGCTACATTGACAGCGAGTCTTGAATCGTCAAATTGACCATCCTGATAAACAACACCGCCATAGAGCCCTTTTGTTCTGACTGTACTGATTCGACGTTGTGTTTCCTCCTTATTGATATGTATAGATTTTCCTAAGCTCAATTTGCCGGCTAAAAAATCATATATTTTCATGCCGATGGTATAGAAGGGGCCGTCAAACCAGCTGTAATTAGGGATCACGAAAGATTGATTTTTAACTAAATGTGGAGCGTTTTGCTGTAGGAGCCCGCGCTCATGAAGTGCTTCCCTTACAAGAGATATATCGCCCTGAGCGAGATAGCGGACACCTCCATGAACGAGTTTTGTCGCTTTGCTCGAGGTGCCTTTCGCAAAATCAACCTGTTCCAATAATATCGTTTTGAATCCTCTGCTCAACGCATCCAATGCAACACCCAAGCCACTTGCTCCGCCTCCTATGACAATAACATCCCACTCGCTTGTGTCTTTTATTCTTTCTATTAATTTTGACCTTTTGAATTCTTCTTGTTTCATTTTGTTTCGTTTTTGGTCTTAAGTTACTGTCTCTTTTATTTGTCTATGTAACCCAATTATACTAAGTTATAGTATATTTATGGATTTTTAAAGGAATTTTGTAAAAAAAACACAAAAATAACACATGTTTGTTTTTGTTTTGTTTTGTTTTGTTATCTATATTTTTTTAAGTGTTTTAAAAGTTTGTTATCACTTATTTGTCGAATATTTTAGAAATAATTGAGATAACATCATTACTATGGCCTGTTGTATATTCTTTGTTGTTTTGTAGCAAAGAGCTATATACTGTTTAACCATTATAATAGGCTTATGTTTTGGTTTGGTAAAATGATTTTGTAATTTTAAATCATATAAATAATTTGTTGGATAATGAGAAGGATTAAATTATTGTTTTTTGGAATCGGCATCTTCTTGGGAAGCCAATTCGTACATTCGAGTGTAGTCGCTCAGGAAGTTTCAAAAACTCAGGATGAGCTTTCAAAGCCTTATAACCCAGAAGCAGACGCACAAAAAGATATCGATGGCCTGCTGCAATTGGCTAAGAAGGAAAAAAAGAATATCGTTATTCAAGCTGGGGGGAATTGGTGTGTATGGTGCCTGCGTTTTAACGATTACATTCATAAAACTGCCCGTGTTGATGATTTACTGAAGCGTCGTTTTCTTTATTATCATTTGAATTATTCAAAAGAAAATAAGAATGAGGCAGTTTTTCAAAAGTATGCACCTGAAGGTAGTAAATTAGGTTATCCATTTTTTATTATATTGGATAAGAATGGAAAGACACTTCATGTACAGGAAAGCGGTAGTCTGGAAAAAGGAAAAAGCTACGATGAGGAAAAGGTTCTGAAATTCTTTAATACTTGGGTGGCGAAATAAAAAAGAACCACAGCTAAATTTCCTTGGAAAAATCACAATAAAATAACAGAAAATACACTGCGAGCAGGCCTCTAAATAAGGGGCCTGCTTTATTTTTTTGCAAACTGATGTATAGGAATATTACTACACTGGATTTGGTATTTAGCGATATATTTGGACGGAGACAGCAAGGGAAAAACTTCATTATTGACGCGGATTTGATCATGAGATTATACAGGACTAAAAGGGACTTTATACGGTTTTATCCGAATGAAGTCCGAATGAGGTCCCTGTCGGGTCCGAGTGAAGTCCCTGTTAAATGATAACTTGTTATGAGGTTATATGCTGTCAGTTTCGTTTGATTGACAAAGGGAACTTAGATTGCAAATGATTGGAAAAAGTAGGGAGCTGCTTAAAAGAAAAGGTCTCGATCCTAAGATCGAGACCTTTCTCTCTATGATTGATTGGCATATCTTCTTTCTAAAAAGATACATTACAATTTATGGTATCTTTTTTTAGATGGGATATCTTATTGATAACCTAGTAGCTTCATGACTTGCTTGGAATTTTGTTCCTCTCCAAATACTTCGTAGTTGAAAGTCTCATCTCTATTTCTACGCACCAAAACATGTTTAGGTGAAGGGAGTAGGCAATGATGAATTCCACCGTATCCACTCAATACATCTTGGTAAGCTCCAGTATGGAAGAATCCTAAATATTGTACTTTACGTGTTTTAGGCATAAAAACAGAGTTCATATGTGCTTCCTGATTGTAATAATCTTGGCCATCACAAGTAATTCCCCCCAAATTGACACGTTCGTATTCCGAATCCCAGTTGTTGATTGGTAATAGAATATATTTTTGGTTCAATGCCCAAACGTCAGGTAGGTTTGTAATGAAAGATCCATCAATCATAAACCAGCGCTCGCGGTCATTTTGTTGCTTACGTCCAAGTACTTTGTAAAGGATGCCCGATGCTTCAGCAACGGTGTATTTGCCAAATTCTGTAATGATATCTGGTTCCATTACTTCGTGGTGTGCACAGATTTGTTTAATCCGGTTGACGATTTCGTTGACCATGTATTCATAATCAAAATCGTGTACCAATGAATCTTTAAAAGGCATTCCACCACCGATATCCAACGTATCTAAATCAGGATTTATCTTTTTGAATTTACAATAGAGGGTAACGTATTTCTCCAGCTCATTCCAGTAATATGGCGTGTCTGATATCCCCGAATTGATAAAGAAGTGAAGTAGTTTTACTTTGAAGTTGGGATTGTCCGCTATTTTGTTGTTATAGAATTCTACAACATCTTCTTGACGAATACCCAGTCTTGACGTGTAAAATTGAGAATCAGGCTGTTCCTCCGAAGCTATGCGAATACCCAGCGCACAAGGTTCATCCAATTCAATTTCATCATCATAGAGGTTGAACTCTTCTTTGTTGTCCAGTACCGGTATAATATTTTTATATCCATCATGGATCATATCAACAATATACTGTTTATACTGATAGGTTTTAAATCCATTACAGATGACTGTGATGTCTTTTGTTACGGTACCTTGTCTCTCCAATGAATCAATCATCGGCATGTCAAACGCAGACGAGGTTTCAAGGTGGATGTCATTTTTCAAGGCTTCTTCTACGATATGCTTGAAATGGGAAGATTTGGTACAATAACAGTA
Organism: Sphingobacterium ginsenosidimutans; assembly: GCF_039536865.1. Taxonomy (NCBI): domain Bacteria; kingdom Pseudomonadati; phylum Bacteroidota; class Sphingobacteriia; order Sphingobacteriales; family Sphingobacteriaceae; genus Sphingobacterium; species Sphingobacterium ginsenosidimutans. Next base: position 1,872,636 of record NZ_BAAAZK010000007.1, on the reverse strand, counting down.
TTTGTAAGTTCCGCGATAGTTATGCTTCAGAATTGCGGTCTGAAACAAGATTTTCGCTTGTTGAATTTTTTTGCTGACGATAGGCAAATAAGTAAAACGTAACGGCGTACCGTACGTTTCTATCATTTCCATTAAATTCAAATCGTGGAAATACAATTCGTCGTCGATGATTTCGAATCCGTCTTGCGGAAAACCAACACTTAAGTCAAGAAATTCCTGATAGCTCTGCATTTTTTATTATTTTTGCAAAGATATACTTTAATGGTGAATACCTAAATAAGGAATGTTATTTATTTCCAGTTCACTATCAGGAAGTTGTAAAATTTACAAAATCATTAAATGGCAAATTCTATTCAAAGGCGACTTGTTGAAGTCACTGTACAGGCTGTTAAAGCGCTTTACAATGCAGATATTTTAGAACATCAAATTGCTTTACAAGCGACTCGAAAGGAGTTTGAAGGGCAGATTACAATCGTAACTTTTCCCGTAACTCGCTTTTCGAAATTGTCTCCAGAGCAAACTGGTAAAGAAATCGGTACCTATTTGCAACAGCATATAACTGAAATATCGGACTTCAATGTGATAAAAGGCTTTTTGAATATTGTGCTTTCCGACGACTATTGGGTTTCCTTGTTGAACAAAACGATTGTTGCCAAAGATTTTGGTGTTTTCCCAGCGAATGGAAAGAAATTGATGGTTGAATATTCTTCGCCAAATACCAATAAACCATTGCATTTGGGGCATATCCGAAATAATCTGTTAGGTTATTCTGTTGCTGAAATCTTGAAAGCTTATGGTTACGAAGTCATCAAGGCAAATTTGGTGAACGATCGTGGTATACATATTTGTAAATCCATGCTGGCTTGGCGGAAATTCGGTGCCGGAGAAACGCCTGAATCTACTGGAATGAAAGGTGACCACCTTGTAGGAAAATACTATGTAGTCTTCGATAAGGAATATAAGAAAGAAATTGAGGCATTGAAAGCTGAAGGGCAGTCAGAAGATGAAGCAAAAAAGAATGCTCCACTGATGAAGGAGGCTCAGTCTATGCTTCAAAAATGGGAGGCAGGAGACGAAGAGGTTATTACGCTTTGGAAAACGATGAACGGCTGGGTTTATGCTGGTTTTGAAAAAACCTATAAGCAATTGGGCGTAGACTTTGATAAATATTATTACGAATCCGATACCTATCTTTTAGGGAAAGATATTATTCAGGAAGGATTGGACAAAGGTGTTTTCTTTAAAAAAGAGGACAACTCCGTTTGGATAGATCTCACAGATGAAGGATTGGACCAAAAATTGGTGCTCCGTGGCGATGGTACTTCAGTTTATATTACACAGGATTTAGGTACTGCGCAACTGAAATATGATGAGTTCAAAATGAGTGAATCTATTTACGTTGTCGGTAATGAGCAAGATTACCATTTCAAGGTTTTGTTTTTGATTCTCAAAAAGTTGGGTAAATCATGGGCTGACGGTTTGTTCCACTTATCTTATGGCATGGTTGACTTACCTTCAGGTAAAATGAAATCACGTGAAGGAACAGTGGTGGATGCTGATGATTTAATGGACGAAATGCTTAAAACAGCACAGGAGCGTACAGAAGAACTGGGGAAAACCGAAGGTCTAGCCGAAGACGCCAAGGCTGCACTTTATAATACCATAGGGATGGGAGCATTGAAGTACTTTTTATTGAAAGTAGATCCAAAGAAACGTCTATTGTTTGATCCAAACGAATCTGTAGATTTTCAGGGCCATACTGGGCCTTTTATCCAATACACACATGCACGTATTAAATCTGTATTGAGTAAAGCTGAATTTGATGCCGATAACCCTGTTTCGGTACTGACATCCATTTCGCCTTATGAACGTGATTTGATTCAGCAGTTGGGAGCATTTCCTGAAACTATTGAGGCATCTGCACAAGAATTTAGTCCGGCGCAATTGGCAAATTATATTTACGAGGTTGCCAAATTATATAATAAATTTTATCACGAAGAGAGCATATTGAAAGCCGAAGCCAATGATGTAAAGAATTTTAGATTACATCTGTCCGCCGCTGCAGCGAAAGTTATCGCCAAGGGAATGGGTTTGTTGGGGATATGTGTACCAGAAAGAATGTAACGATATGAGGAAGATCCGTGTTGGCCTTATAGGCTTTGGTATTTCGGGACAGGTTTTTCATGCTCCTGTCATGCGCTCGATTGCGGCATTTGAACTTGTAAAGGTTACTGCGCGTAAGGCTGAGCAACAGGTGTTATTGAAAGAGCGTTTTCCGCAAGCTGAAATCGCTTTGTCTGCTGATGAAATTTTTGCTGATGATACGATCGAGCTGGTCGTGGTTGCGACTTCTAACGATATGCATTATCCATTGGCAAAACGTGCATTGGAGGCCGGAAAACATGTCGTTGTTGAAAAACCGTTTACAAATACGGTAGAACAAGCAGATGAGTTGATCGCCTTAGCGAAAGAAAAGAATTTGGTGCTTGCCCCTTATCATAATTTGAGATTTACTTCGGATTTCCGTACACTCGTAAAAATCATAGAAGGTGGACGATTGGGTAGGATCGTAACTCTGGAATCGAGATTTGACCGTTTCCGGAATTATTTGCGACCAAATGCCTGGCGTGAGGAAAATCTGCCTGGATCGGGTATATTTTACGATCTAGGACCGCATCTGATCGATCAGGCTTTGCAGTTATTTGGAAAGCCGAATGCTGTATTTGCAGATCTTGCCATACAACGTGATCATGCAAAGACCATTGACAATTTTGACTGCATCTTGTACTACGATAGCCTGAGAGTTTCGCTAAAAGGATCAATGCTTGCGAAAGAACCAACACCACGATATCGCCTTTTTGGTATGAATGGCAATTTTGTGAAAAATGGCGTTGACCCCCAGGAAGCATTATTGCGTGATGGTAAGTTCCCCGATGAAGACTCAAATTGGGGCGAAGAGGATCCAAGTATTTATGGTAAACTAAACATTGTCGAAGACGGCAGAGATGTAGAGGAAATTATTGCGTCGGAACGTGGCTCATATCCTGATTTTTATCAAAATGTTGCAGATACTATTTTAGGGCAAGCTACCTTAATCGCTTCACCGGAGCAGGCTCGAGATGTAATCCGTATCATCGAGCTTGGCTATCAGAGTCAATCTGAGCGAAGGGTCATTTCGACTGAATATCAATTGATTGCTTATTAATATAGGACTGTGAATATATACGATGCTATTATCATTGGCGGTGGTGCCTGTGGTTTAATGTGTGCAGCACAGGCAGGATTGCTGGGAAAGAAAACCTTGCTATTGGAGCGTAATGATAAGGTAGGGGCAAAGATCTTGATTTCAGGTGGTGGAAGATGCAATTACACAAATACCGGAACTACAATTGCTAATTTTATCTCTGAAAATCCAGATTTTTTGCACGGCATATTTAAGCAATGGACCGTCGAGGATACCATCGATTTTTTCGAAGCATACGGTATTAAAGGACAGGAAAAAACCTTAGGACAGCTGTTTCCCGAAACCAATAAAGCCAAAGATATCGTTGCGATATTTTCGAAAATTCTTTATGAAACTGAACAGGATATAGCGCTCAATACGCTTGTGAAATCCGTGGAAAAGAGCACCAATGGATTTGTCGTTCAGGTAGAGAACTCAAAAGGTGCGTTTCAATATGAAACTAAGAAACTGGTGATTGCCTCGGGAGGACTGCCAGTTCAAAAACTAGGCGCTTCTGATTTTGGATTACGTGTTGCAAAGCAGTTTGAACTAGAAATTGTGAAAACCGCACCAGCACTGGTACCATTGACAATTACCGGTAAAGATGCGGATTGGTATACTTCTCTAGCTGGCAATTCGGTGTTTTCGAAAGTATCCACAGCCAATATGTCTTTCGAAGAGAATATATTGTTTACGCATTGGGGGTTGAGCGGTCCAGCAATTCTTCAAATATCAAGCTATTGGAAACCGGGACAGGAGATTACGATAGACTTGCTTCCAAATTTTAATCTGGAACAGTTGATCAAGGAAGAGCGGCAGCAGGGGGGGAAGCGATTGGTCTCACAATTGCTGAATGACTATTTTAGTCGAAAACTGGTGGATGCGCTTGGCAAATTCCTCACATTGGATATCAAAATAGCATCTTTGAGCAAAGCTGATGCGAAGTCGATTGTAGATACGGTTCACCGTTTTAAGGTCAAACCTGCAGGTGATAAGGGCTATGATAAAGCTGAGGTGATGCGTGGCGGTGTTGCTACGGCGGAACTGCAGGGCAAAACATTAGAATCCAAGAAAATACCCGGTCTTTATTTTGGAGGTGAGACTGTCGATGTTACGGGCTGGCTTGGGGGATATAATTTCCAATGGGCCTGGGCAAGTGGTTATGCGATAGCGCAAGCTATTTAGAGTCCATAAACCCGATATCAGTTGGTTGCAGTGCAGCGGTGTTTTACAAATACAATGGCTACCTGTTTACTAACAATACAGCCTATACGTTTCAGATCAATCTCTGGTTTACTGAAAAATGTTTTGAAGCTGAATGGAGGATCGATCAGAAGCTTGATATGATTAGATCCAGACTTTTACGAAAGAGAGTTAGAAGCTCAGTGATTCTATGCCGTATCCGTTGACTTTTCCGACCGATCGGGATATAATTGAGCTGCCGCAATCAAACGTTGCTTTATCCGGCTCTGTAAATTACGTGGCGCAATCACCTTGATCGCTTCGCCAAACCCTAAAATTTCCCGCTCCAATTCAAAGTTTAGGACAACATCGATACGGATTAATAGGGAGCCGTCGTCTTTTTTATCCAGGATCTGCTGAGAGGGGTGGATAGGCTTGGTTTCTACATAAGGAGCATTTCTTGCATTTATTTCCAGAATAACACGATGACCACGATCTTTATGCGTTTTTGTGACTCCAATCGTGTCGGAATAGTAACGTTCAAAATCTACCCCTGTATAATCTTTATACGAATTTTTTCCCATTTCCTCTATTGTTTCTATCCGATCTAAAGCAAGTGTCAATAATCCTTCGCTTTTTCTGTGGTGCCCAATGAGAAACCAACGGTTACGATATTCTTTTAATAGGTAGGGAGAGAATACCAGATCTTGTTTTTGTAGTGCTTTAAAAGATTGATAGCCTATCAGAAGCGGTGTTTTTTCGCGAATGGCCTGATGAAGCTGGCTAATAAACGATAAGCCTTTCAATAGATTATTGCTCTCCATTTGGATAATGGAAGGTTGATTGTCTTTTTTTGTATGAATACTATCCTCAAGGCGTGCGACAATATCGCTCATTTCATCAAAACTCGAGAAGCCGCTGACATGTTTTAAGACCTCTACAGCTTCCTTCATTTTTTGCATATCGCCGACTGAAATAGGCGAGTTGCTTATACTATAGTTTGGATCTTCGTAAGTATAAAACTTACGATGTGTGACAACAATAGGCGCATTATAACCTAATTTATTACTTCGCATCAACTGTATATCGCCCTGAACAGTGCGTTTACTTATACCATTTTTGATGCCTTCAAACTCATAGAGAGCATCAGAAACCTTTTCCATTAAGTCTTCTAAAGTCCACTTGCGATGTCTTAATCGAAGACAGTTATCTATTGTTTTGTAGCGGATCAGTGCGAGTTTGTTTAATGCCATGTTTTGTTGAAGCAAGTTTTAGATGAAAATACAAAAACTTTATGTTATCTACGCAAGAGTGTTGCGTAATTTTTGTAATCTTTAGAGCCCGGTGCCCAGCTTGTTGAAATTGTAAAGAAATTGGCTGTTTATCCAAGTAAAATCGCTACTTTTGCGCAGAAGCAAACTGGTTCTATCGCTGCTCTCTTTTTGGGAGGAGAGGAAAGTCCGGGCAACATAGAGCGACACGCTTCCTAACGGGAAGGATGTTATTTTAAATAGCAGACAGAAAGTGCCACAGAAAATATACCGCTTTTCGGAGTAAGGGTGAAAACGTAAGGTAAGAGCTTACGGTCTTGTATGGTAACATATATTACGGTAAACCTCGTGTGTTGAAAGACCAAATAGGTTGCGAAATCCGAAGGCTGCTCGTCTTCTTTCAATTTATTGGAATTCGTAATGGGTAGGTTGATTGAGTTTGTCAGCGATGACAAATCTAGATAAATGATAGAAATTCCACTTCGGTGGTCTACAGAACCCGGCTTACAAGGTTTGCTTCTTTTTCGCTAATTGCTAAAAAAACCTTATATTGATTTCCGTAATTGAAAATAGCATAACGCTGAATTTATGAGTACAATTTTAATCATTGACGATGAACGCGCCATCAGAAGCTCTTTGCGTGATATCTTAGAATACGAAGATTATACGATTTTAGATGTTGACAATGGTCGTGATGGATTGGAGATCTTAAAAAAAGAAAAGGTCAACTTGGTTCTTTGTGATATCAAGATGAATAATATGGACGGGATGGAAGTGTTATCTGAGGCACATCAGAGTAGCCCAGATATTCCTTTTATAATGATCTCTGGCCATGGAACGATTGAAACCGCGGTTGAGGCAGCAAAAAAGGGAGCTTTTGACTTTTTGGAAAAACCACTGGATTTAAATCGATTGCTCATTACGGTTCGGAATGCATTGGATAAAAGTTCTCTTGTCACTGAAACCAAAGTATTAAAACGTAAGGTCAGCAGTTCAAAGACCAAAGATATATTGGGGGAGTCTGGTGCAATTAAACGCATCAAAGAGACGATAGATCGTGTGGCTCCAACAGAAGCAAGAGTACTGATTACCGGTGCAAATGGTTCAGGTAAAGAACTTGTGGCTCGTTGGTTGCATGAGAAATCAAATCGTTCACAAGCGCCATTGATTGAAGTAAACTGTGCCGCTATTCCTTCGGAATTGATCGAATCAGAATTGTTTGGACATGAAAAAGGATCCTTTACTTCGGCAATTAAACAACGTATCGGTAAATTTGAGCAGGCGAGTGGCGGGACATTGTTTTTGGACGAGATAGGGGATATGAGCCTTTCCGCTCAAGCTAAAGTCTTGCGTGCTTTACAGGAACATAAAATAACTAGAGTTGGTGGTGACAAAGAAATTGATGTCAATGTACGTGTTGTAGCTGCGACTAATAAAGATCTGCTTAAGGAAATTGAAGACGGCAATTTTAGAATGGACTTATATCATCGCCTCTCGGTGATTTTAATCCATGTGCCAGCGCTGATAGATCGTGTTGATGATATTCCATTGCTTTCAACAAACTTTTGTGAAGAAATATGTATGGAATATGGTATTCCTGTAAAGGAAATTACAAATGCAGCGATGAGAGAATTAAGCCATCTTCCATGGACAGGAAATATTCGTGAATTGCGTAATATGATTGAACGACTTATTATTTTGAGTGATAAATCGATTACCGATAAGGATGTTGTCGCATTTGCTAATCCTTCACGTGAACCGGTAAATGGAATTGCCCAGGAAAAGGGGACGGTGAATTATGGCCTAGATATGGATTCATTTGACTCATTCCAAGATTATAAGGATCATGCGGAAAAAGAATTTATAAAATATAAATTGGAGAAAAATAACTGGAATGTTTCCAAGACTGCAGATGATCTGGATATACAACGGAGTCATCTCTATAGTAAGATTGAAAAGTTTGGTCTCAAAAGAGACTAGCAAAAATAAGGGCTTCTAAAAGAAGCCCTTATTTTTTTATAACCTTTGTAATAGGTTCTTTGTATTTAATCGAAGAAACACTGTTGAAATGATCCTCGTGTCAATTAAGCGATCATTTTTTTTAAGCGGAGCTTCTATTGCAATATTGCTTTCACATTAGCTACTGAAATTTCAGTATAGTTTCTAATATATGTGTCGCTAACAGGGAGTTCTTCTTTTTTGTGGGTTGATAACACAGCAACGACCTTCATTCCTGCATTTTTGGCCGCCGTAATGCCCGAAAAAGAATCTTCAAACACAATGCATTTTTCAATTTGCATACCTAGGTTTTCCGCTGATTTCAAATAAACTTCGGGATGAGGTTTGTGAAGTTTGACATCTTCACTGCTCAAAGTTGATGAGAAAAGATCCCGTATCTTTAGTTCATCCAAAATCAGATCCATATTTTCTTTAGGAGCCGATGTTGCCACCGCAAGTTTGAAGCCCTTGTCTTTTAAGTCTTTCAGAAATTCGATCAAGCCTTTAATAGGAGCAACATGTTCTTTATAGATTACCCTAAAAAGCTGCTCTTTTTCAAATTCAAGCGTACGCAATTCTTCAGGAGAGATCGGACGTTGAAAAAAATGTTGCATGATATAGCTGTTGTGCTTGCCATACATATGCTGTTCGAATTCTTCTTCAGTAGCCTGCTGTACGTTATGGTTTTTAAAAAAAGCTCTGAAAGCTTCTGCATGAAAGGGATTTGTGTGGCTTATAACCCCGTCCATATCAAAAATTGCCGCGTATTCTGTCATTTGGCTAATATACAATAATTGCTTTATTTGATTGTTTGGCAACTTTCATATTCCGGTAAATATTTTAAGATGATATTACAATATGCTCAGATTATAACGTCCTTTATCGGAACCACTCACTTCTTTATGAAACTGAAAGAAATCCTCATAGTTGCTTGCAGGATAATTTCCTTCGAAGAACTCCAATTTTCTATAGGTGAAAAGTTTATTTCCTTTTATCTCCGACTTAAATTCATATTTACCAAATGGTTTTTCGATCACCTTTTGTTCGGGAGTTATTGTTTTTAAAATGTTATTTGGCAGTGCAATGCTAATGCTGTCAATGTCTACAAATCCACGTTCTATAAAAATATCTTCTGTACGGTTTTTATTCTCAGATATGCTGGATTGTGTATTGAAAATATTGGGCTGAATCAGCATCTTATTGCCGTTTTTTACCGCATAGTTTTTAATGGAAATTGACAAATTCTCTTCAATAAATGGTTTATCTTGTTTGTGTTCGGTGTATTTTACCTGTTCAAAATTAATGTTGTCGATATTATAATATTCTGCCAGCAGTTTAGTTTTCTCATTATTGCTTGCCAAAAGAATTTCCATATGATTTTCATACTGCGTACCATAAAATTTGGTGTTTAAGGAGCCTTTTATACTCCCATCATCGGATAGGCTAAGCTCGGCGTTACGGAGCTGGAGATTGATGGCATTGCTATATTTGGGCGTATGCATAATCACGCCGCCATTTTCGGTACAGGCAATGACATCTCTGTCATCTGTAAAATTGCTTAGGAATCCAAAAGGGAGGTTCTGGCTGGTACATTCGAGCCAGGTCGTATCATTTTTGAATGGCAGGCATAGGATTGCATGGTTTCCATCTTGTACATTTGCAAATGTTTTATGAAAATTCTCCTTACGTTTACCCGCCTCAACCATACAGTAGTAAGATGGTATACCTACAGCAGATAACATGCTTCCCATATAATTGACCAAGGCTTTACAGTCACCATAACCTAAACGGTCAACCTCAGAGGCCGGGAAAGGCTCAAGTCCACCAATTCCAATCTGAATACTGATGTATCTCGTGTTTTTTTGCAAATAGTCATAGAGGATCTTCGCTTTTTCTTGATCCGATGAGGCGTTCTTTGTAAGTGATATGAACTTCTGCTTTGAGGCTTCAGTAAGATCTTGCTTTTTGCTTAATAATTTAGTTGAAAACCAGTCACCGTACTCTTTCCAGTCGCTAAAATTGCCTTCTTTTCCATAATAGACAAAGTTTTTGGGAACGATCAATACACTTGTTCTTTTCAGATTGGGATTGGGACTATAAGATTCCTCTTTTTTAGCTGGAATTTGTTCTGCATTCCATGTTTTACTGACTGTTTTGTCGGTTTTCTCCTCTTTGATATTACCTTTATAGTTTTTTGACTCGATACGGAATTCGCTACCGATCGGAGTGATAAATTGGTAACTGCTTTTTTCAACGGATACATTGTTTGAAACTTCAGGAGTCCATGAAGGAATGATTAAGTTTTGTTTATGCCTTACTTCGTATTGATATTCGATGGTATAGGGGTAGCTATGATAATCCGGGATATAGACCTTCATCCTCGAATCAGCAAACATTGTACTGTTGTCGACTGCACTTACATCTTTAAAATCCTTGGTTGCAATTTTTTTCTGCAATATCCCCATTTCATTATAGATCGCACCCTTTATGCTTTTGATCTCATTTGATTTGTTATAATGTATCGGAAGAGCGGCATAGTAATCCCCGTTTTTATTATAAACGGTAATGACACGTGTAACGGTTTCAGTGACCTGCTCAGGGGATTTTACTTCTACTACAGTTTTATCATTTCTTACTGTTGCTACTGCCCGACTTTTTAGTGCGCCCGGAATCTGGGCAATATCGTAGTTTTCCTGAGCAATTGAAGCAATTGGAATCAGGAAATAGGCTAAATTGGCAAATAACGTTTTCATTTTTTTGTGGTTAATCTAATGTCTAATTTCTGCTGTTGTATAATACGTGAATAAAGCTCTTTTAAAGAGAAATATTCGTCTACCGTAAATATTGGTTTATTAAAACTAAGACTCCCCATAACCTCTAGTTTGGTGCCTGTTAGCTGTGTGATGTATTTATATCTTGCAGCGGACTCCGGAAGAGCCAAAGATACATTTTGTGGTTTATCGGTTACCTCGTATTGTTCGGGGATTTCCAGTTGGATATTGTATTGGAGCTTAGACTTAAATCCCATATCTACCGGATAAGTGCGGTCTTGAATTTTGAACGGATTATAGGAAATGCGATCGATGACGTTTGGAGCAAGCGATAATATGTTGTTTTCTTGCTGTTTATTAACATCTAACGTAATATCATACGTCTCGTTTAGTACCTGATCGAGTTCGTTAAGATGTTCAATTTTGGCATTGGTAAAACTGATGTTGGGCATCTCTTCATCCAGTTTTTCCCAATATTCTTCGAGTGAGTTGAATTTGGCTATATGTTGCCTTTTTAAGAGCGCTTTATTACCTTGACTACTGATGATCAGTGTACCCTTAATTTGACCTTTGTCATTCAGTACGCCCGTCAGCGTATAGTATTGTTCGGATATCTCCTCGGAGGCTAGGGGGAACCAATCTGAACTCTTTTTGGAGTATATGATTCTGCCACGCTCATTGAGACATTGCAATGGCAATGAGCCAAAGGGAAGATAGCTATTCGATGCGTCCAATTTGTATTTGATTCCATCGATGTCCACGCAGGCGATTACATAGTCAAAATCAGATAATACAGGAAATAGCGAATTTGGGTTACCATTTCGTCTTGTCGATAAAATAATTGGATAAGCATCTAAATCCGCAGCCTGTAGGGCAGTAATCAGCGATAAATTTATATCACCAATATTACCAGTTCTTTTTTCTAAGGCTTTTTCTATTCCATTTTCCGAATATTTTCCAAGATAGTTATTCCATTTTATCTGTTTCTTGATGTAATCGTAGATTTTGTTGGCCTTTACCAATTTTGAATCATTCGGAGATAAAAGCGTTGACAACGTAGTTTTGAATAGATCTGTTTTTTTGAATTGTCCACCAAAGGTCTTTTCATTCATTAATTCTGTGTCAACATCTTTCCATGTTTTACTAAATGTTTTTTTGACACCAGTGCTTGGATAAAATATGGACTCGAGTTCGTAATATATGGCGGATTTAAAATTTTTGGGAGAAGTCATAAAGTCTTCTTCAACAAAAGCCGGAATATTGGACATCGTATAGGTGAGCTTTGAACAATCCATTCTTACTCCATCCAAAAAAAGATATTCCTTCAAAACTTCTCCCTTTTTTTGGTCATCAAGTCTATAGGGGCCACGTAATACCACATTATAGGTAAAAGATGCTGGTATGATAGCGATATATTGGCTTTGTAATTTGGGGATATCATCCTGAAATTCCCATGTCTTAAAATTAAATAGATCCTGTTCGAGGGTTCGATAAGAAACTTCTATGATGGATCCTTCTTTAATATTTGGAAGCGTGAATTTGTTCAGATCGAGGTAAGTAGAGTAATTTTCTTTAAAAACCTTTTTATTTTCAAGTTCTGTTCGAATGATCTGTCCGTTTTCCAAATTGTAAGTAACAGCCTTCAATTCGTCTAAGTAGTCACGGATATAACTTCCTCTTTTATAGGACGGGATCTCGAAATTAGCTTTTTTAAAACCCTCCTTATTATTTATACGAATGAGGACATGGTATTCGTGCATTAATTTTATGCGATGATCATAGTCATCAACGAAAACTGAGCTTTGCCCAAATTCTTTTAGCACAATAGCATTTGCATTGCTATCGAGTGCTGTAGTCGAGAAATCTGAAATAGCGACCTTACCAAAATCGAAATTCTGTCCGAAGATGTTCGAACAAAAACAAAATATTAAAAATAGCGTTAAAAAATGGCGCATAACTTAGGCGTAATTTGTATACGAATATAAGTTTTTAGCCAAAATTAAACGATACCTCTAAAAAATATTATTTGTCTATTTGTAGTAGATTTTCAATGACTTCGGTAATATTATCAATATCCTCACCATCTTCTAACATTGAAAATGCGAGGTAGGTTGCGTAGATCTCAGGGCTAAACTTAACATGTTTGTCTGCAATGAACTTATCAATCTGTTGTTCATTGCATTCAAAATTGATGCTTTGCAATTCATTGAACAAGTTTGTTGAGATAGTCTGGTGATTTTCTCCACAGGCAAATCCTGCGATAATATGGAATAGAAATTTATCGGTTATTTCATCATCTTCCTTTTTGAACATAGCACGAATATGCTTATAATCGAATTTAGTTTTTGCACTATTGACGATAGTGTCCCAAATCTGATACTCCGCTTTTGTCTCCATAGCTCACTTTAAATTTATATTGGTATAAGCAATATACTAAAAATAATTCTATTCTAAGCAAGGATGACGACAAGATTTCTCTGAAAAAGACATACAGGTTGTAGGTCTTTTCCTTTGTCCCAGCTGAGTGTAGGTTAAGACTGTAGAAGTTTGAAAACCATTTCACCCAAGAGACAACCCAATAGAATTCCAAAAAGAATGGATAGACTTACTTTGAACCATACGGGGCTTGTTTTTAATGCTAATTTCATGGCGCAAAAATGGGTTAAAAATATCCTTTTGTAAAGAAATTTAGCGAGGAAAAAGCCTCCTGTAGTGATATGATGACAAGAGATTTTAGGCTTTGTGGTATGATAATTGAAAATTAATATTTGAATTCGATTTTTTTAGTAATTTAAGTCGGAAAATGAATTTTTTGAAAAAGCCTGATTTATAATTATGATGACACGAATAGTATTGACAGTATTTCTATTTACCATAGCAAAGATGGGACTGGGACAGCAGCTGAATATTGATAAGATCCGGAAAGATTATGCGGAGGCAGTAAAGGACGAGGATCTGTGTGAACGTAATTTTGAAGTACTCGATGACGGGGCTAAATCCACTACAGAGAAGGTCTATCGTGCCGCCTATGAGATATTAATAGCAAAACACATGGGCAATCCATTTAAAAAAGTAAGCCAATTTAAAGAAGGTAAAAAGCATCTGGAGGAGTTGATCAAAGATAACCCCAATCATATCGAAGCAAGGTTTATTCGATGGAGTGTACAGGTCCATGCGCCGTCTTTTTTGGGTTATAAAGATAATATCATAGAAGACAAAAACTTCTTGGTCAAAAACCTGCATAAGTTGCCCAATGAAGAGGCGAAATCAATTATTTACAATTATCTGAAAGGAGCTAATCCTTATTTGAAAGGTGAGCAGATATTCACTAATGTAGAATTAAAGGAGTTGGCACAATAGACGTTAAAGGATGTTAATTCGATAGGATCCTATTTTTTTGGCTGAAATATTGCTTTATCTTGGTTCAACGAATTAATTCAACATCTACAAAATTAGAATGCTATGAAGAATATAGTTTTTCCGATGTCCATACTGACCGCAAGCTTATTTTTTACGGGATGTGGTGTCAGTAAAAAAACATATATAGGTTTGCAGACAGAGTATAAAAATCTGCAGACACAATATCAGGATAGTCAGCTTCAATTGACTGAAAGTCGGACAAGAATTAAGAGTTTGGAAGATCAGTTAGCTTCAGAACGGCAAAATAATGCTGATCTTAAAGCTGCTTATGCTGCGTTGCAGGGTTCTTTGGATAAGAGTATCAATCAAAACTCACAGGGAAATGTCAATATTTCCAAGCTTGTTGATGAAATCAATGCTTCAAATAAATACATTAAACACCTTGTTGAGACCAAGAACAAGTCTGACTCGTTGAATTTGGTATTGACAAATAATCTGACCCGCTCACTGAGTCGTGAGGAATTACAGGAGGTTGATGTGCAGGTGTTAAAAGGTGTCGTTTATATTTCACTTGCAGATAATATGCTATACAAGTCTGGAAGTTATGAAATCAGTGATCGTGCTGATATGACTTTAAGCAAAATAGCGAAGATTATTCAAGATTATAGAGATTATGAAGTGCTGATAGAAGGTAATACGGATACAGACCCGATTTCGAAACCAAATATTCGGAATAATTGGGATTTAAGTACATTGCGGGCGTCTTCTGTCGTTCAGGCGTTACAGACCAAGTACGGTGTTGATCCGAAGCGACTGACAGCCGGTGGTAGGGGAGAGTATAATCCTGTAGCTGACAATTCAACGGCTCTTGGAAAACAACGCAACCGGAGAACACAGATTATTATTACACCTAAGTTGGATCAATTTATGGAATTGATCGACAAAGCTCCAGAGCCGACTGAGGTTACACCCGTACAATAATGAAAATTGGATAAATAGCTGTCACTTCGATATTGTGTACAGGATAAAAAAATCCTTTCCAAAAGCTGGAAAGGATTTTTTTTATCCAAAGAATTTAGTTGGATCAAAACCATGTTCTTTCAGTACATCGTCCGGAACACCATTCCATACGCCTGGTTTGTTGCCGGCATATCCGATATCTTTGATGCCAATTTCGCTGGTATAGAATCCAGAAGACGTCAGGTTGCGTATCAATGAAAAAAAGGCTGCTCCTTGCTGCATTTCAGGTTTTGCCAACTCAGGATAGGCAATTTCATCAATGAGCGCAAGCTGATCCTTTGTGTCGCATTTTATAAATACATTACCATGTCGTCTTTTGGTCTGAAGATCGAGCCAGCGTAGTCCACCGCGCATCGGGATTTTATTGTCGGGCAAATCCTTTACTATAAACTCGATAAAATCCGGAACACCTGCCTCGGAAGCGCTGCCTGATTTGCTGTCCTTTGGAATAATGATGTCGGCTAAAACGGTAATTGTTGCCATTTCATGTTCATCAAAAAACTTTTCCTCTTTTAGCCGTGCTGTCCGTTCATATTCAAAATCTTGGACACCGGATAGTTTATCTGCATTTGCGGCTGTTGTATTTTTTGCGTCTTTTGTGTTACAAGCTGCGGTTAAAAGACCTGATCCAGCAGCAATAAAGCCTAATGCTTTTAGCGATTCTCTTCTATTCATGCTTTAACCATTTAATTTTTTCTTTTCCTGCAATATATATTCTGCGGTACGCATTGATAGCGCTAAAATTGTCCATGTCAGGTTTTTATCCCCTTGTTGTACAAATGGGCCCGCATCGACCACATAGAGGTTTTTACAGTCATGTGCCTGCCCCCATTTGTTTAATACCGAGGTTTTCGGATCGTTACCCATTCTAGTGGTGCCACCTTCGTGAATAATTTTTCCGGGAGCCTCCAAACCATATAAGGTGTCCGCACCTGGAATCTTTGATGTGATGACAGCACCCATTTCATGCATAATAGATTGGAATGTCTCCTGCATATGCTTTGCTTGGGCGATTTCTTCATTTGCCCATTTATAATTGAAACGGAGTACAGGGATACCAAATTTATCAACTTGGCTCGGGTCGATTTCACAGTAGTTATCTTTTCTTGCCAATGCAGTGCCACGTCCAGCCATACCAACATTTGCGCCATAGTAACTACGGTAGTCTTCTTTAAGCGCTGAGCCATATCCACCCTTTGGTTTTGTTTTTCCATCGCCACCTTTTCCGGCGTCATTTACCTTTGGTACCCAATTTAGGAATCCATAAGAAGGCATATGCAGACCGCCACCATATTCAATATGGTATCCTCTCGGGAAATTCAGTTTCGCGTTGTCTTCCCACCAGGGCGAATAGATATGGACACTTCCAACGCCGTCTTCGTTATATCTTTTGCGGTCGAGTAATTGTGGCAAATAACCAGAGAGACTGGCTCCAGTGGAGTCATGGAGGTACCTACCGACCAAGCCGCTGCTGTTACCCACACCACCCGGATGTGCTTTAGATTTTGAATTTAACATAATCCGGGCGCTTTCACAGGCGCTGGCTCCAAGAATTACAGTTTTTCCTTTTACCGTATATTCCTGTAAATCTTTTGTGTCAACATAGGACACACCGATAGCCAACCCTTCGTCGTTGGTCAATACTTCCCGTACCATTGCATTGTCGATTACCTTTAAATTCCCTGTTTTCATCGCAGGAATGACCAAGCAGGATGAGGATGAGAAATCACCATATACTTTACATGCACGACCACATTGGCCACAGTAGAAACAAGTGCCTCGGTCTTTAATATCTTTGGATACTTCGGTTAGCACGGCACCCCGTCCCGGAATGACAGGTACACCCGCTTTCTTAGCCCCTTTTGCAATATATAGTTCATTAAGACGAGGCTTAGGAGGTTTCATAAAAATACCATCAGGTTCATTATGGATACCCTCGGCTGTACCATAAATACCGATCATACGGTCCACGCGATCATAAAATGGTTTGACTTCATCATAAGTGATAGGCCATTCATCGGTGGTACCATCTTTCGGTTTGAAATCATCTGGACCCATACGTAATGAAATGCGGCCCCAGTGATTGGTTCTACCACCAAGCATCCTTGCTCTGAACCATTCGAATTCGGTTCCACTAACTTTACTGTAAGGTTCTCCTTCGATTTGCCAGCCACCAAAGGCCGCATCGAAATCGCCAAAAGGTCGTGTGGTACCAGCTCCTCTCCGGGGTGATTCCCAAGGCCAACGTAACTGCAACGAATCTTTTGCGGGATCGTAAAATGGGCCAGCCTCCAGCATCAATACTTTGAGACCCGCATGTGCGAGGATATATCCGGCCATACCTCCACCTGCACCTGAGCCTACGACGATAGCGTCAAACAATTCGGGATTCTCTTTAATTTGATAATTTGACATAATTAAATTGAGTAATTAATTGAAAAGTCTGCGAGATACATTTTTTGAGAAATGCTATATCTGCGGGAAGGTTCAACTAATTGATGGTTATTGTTTCATGTTTAAAATCATCGTGAATATATTGATAAAATTTTATTTTTTTTCAATTTAATTTATCGTTTTAGCATTATTCCAAATAAAGAATAGGAGATTGTTACAAAACAATGTGTAGTTCGCTGGAATGAGACTCGATTGGTTGAGTATGCTGAGATAAAAATTGAGCCGATATCAGTGCATCAGAAATATCGGCTTTTTTTGTTTTACCTAATTTTTTAAGCTGATCGTTCTGTCTATGCCGATATCATCTTGAAACACTTCATCATGGGAGATGACAAGAAGCGTGCCTTTATAATGTTGAATCGCTCGGGTAAGGATACGAATGTTTTGAATATCCAGATTATTGGTCGGTTCATCTAATACAATAAGATCCGGAGCCTGTTGTCTAATCGTTAAGCAGCATAGGATCAGGCGCATTTTTTCGCCACCACTTAAAAGTCGACAAGGCTTGTCCCAGTCATCCTTCCCAAATAAAAAGCGGTTGAGTCTGATTTTGATCTCATGTTCTGGTAGCGATTCACTATTATAATATTGAGCCTGCTCATAAACACTCAACCGGAGATCAATAAGCGAATACTCCTGGTCGAGATAGATAGCGCTAAAGCGCTGTCGCTCAACCTGACCTTGAGAGGGGGAGAGCTGACCTAACAGAATTTTGATCAATGTGGTTTTACCGGAACCGTTTTTTCCCTGCAAGATAATACGCTCCCCGCTGAATATTTGCAGATCGATATTTTCCTGCCAAAGCTCATCTGTATTGTATTTGAAATTGATTTTGGTCGCTTTTATCATACTTTTTCCGCGTGGGAAGTCGCTGTTTCCTAAATCAATTTTCATTTCATCTAAGGCCGCTTTCGTACCTCTAAGTTCTTGCAGATTGGATTTCATGTCTCCAATTTTGTCCTGATGGACACTTTTGATTTTGGCCGTACTTTTTTCGGCATTATTCCGTAGTGTATTCATCATGATCCGGGCAACACCTGCTTTTTCCTGTTTTTTTTGACCACGATTGTTTAATCTGTTTTGCCGTTCAATCGTCTCTCTTTCTTTCTCTTTGGCTATTTTGATCGCTTTTTCCTGATGATGGATATCCTGTTCTAGTGCATAGCGTTCTATTTCTTTTTGAGATTCATAAAATGCATAGTTTCCACCGTATCGTTTTATACCCCTCGGCGTCATTTCTAGTGTGTCCTCCAATAGATTGAGCAGTGTTCGGTCATGGCTGACAACAACGATGGTTTGTTTTGAAGACTGTATCCATTGATAAAGCAGCTTTTTACTGTCAATATCCAGGTGATTGCTGGGCTCATCCAACAGGATAAGCTCACATTCGTGAATTTGGATCCCTGCCAACAAAACTTTTGCCTTTTGGCCACCACTGAGATCCGACATTTTCTGCGTCAAATGAATTTCAGGCAAATTCCAATATCCAAAAGCCTCTTGGCAGCGTTCTTCCAGCGTCCAGTCATCTTGAAGGATATTAAAATTTTCCTCAGAGGCATTGCCCGCTAAGATGGCATAAAAAGCATTTAGTTTTTTGTCAATACCAAGAGCCTGTGCGACCGTTAAATCATTGTATTGTCCGGTAATTTGTGGCACATAAAAAGGGCGGGTATCACTATGCATACCGCCTGTTGTGGGTAATAGATCTCCGGCGATCAGGCGTAATAATGTTGATTTACCAACACCGTTGTTGCCAATTAATGCTATTTTCTCGTGTGAGTTGATTGTTAGACTTATGTTTTCAAACAATAAATCTTTATTCGGATGTATATAGGATATCTGTTGTAATGAAATCATGCTAAAATTCTTTATAATGTTAAAAACAGGCCATTTCGGTAAGTTATTTACCGTTGGTATTTATTACGCTCTAAAGAATCTTAATCTTACATACAGTTTTTATTCGAGTTTAAGAGCCACAAATATACCAGTTTATTTCTAATCTCAAAACAACTGTTTTTATCTATAGTCAAATCCCTTAATGTTTAAACATATATTTGTGTAATAGTGCCCCAAATTTTGAATGTAAATTATTGCTATTTGCGTTGAACAAATCGTAATTTTGAAAAAAAACATGGTGAATAAAATACTTATTATTGATGACGAAGAGAAGCTTCGTAAACTGCTTGCTAAGATCATCAGCTTGGAGGGTTTTGAAGTAATCGAAGCTGCTGATATCAAATCTGGTTTGAAAAAGCTTGATATTTTCGACGTCGATGTAGTATTATGCGATGTTAAGTTGCCTGATGGCAACGGTGTGGAGACTGCGAAATTGATTAAGGAGCGCTATCCAATTGTTGAAATCATATTATTGACTGCCTATGGTAATATTCCGGATGGAGTTCAGGCGATTAAAAATGGTGCTTTTGAGTACATTACCAAAGGTGATGACAACAACCGGATTATTCCTTTACTCTATAAAGCCTGTGAGAAAGTAGCATTAGCGCGCAGGGTAAGACAGTTGGAAAAGCAATTAGGTAATAGGCTTTCATTTGACAAAATTATAGGAAGTTCTGTTGCGATTAAATCGGCTATTGCGCTTGCGCAAAAGGTATCCGTAACAAGTACGACGGTCCTGTTAACAGGGGAAACAGGGACAGGTAAAGAGGTATTTGCACAAGCGATTCATCAGGCCAGCCCACGCAAGGAGCGTAGTTTTGTCGCTATTAATTGTGCGGCTTTCACAAAAGATCTGTTGGAAAATGAACTGTTTGGACATAAAGCAGGGGCTTTTACAGGAGCGACAAAGGACCAGCGTGGTCTATTCGAAGAGGCTCATTTGGGAACTATTTTTTTGGATGAGATCGGTGAGATGGCGATTGAACTCCAAGCCAAAATTCTGCGTGTACTGGAGACCGGTGAATTTTTAAAAGTAGGTGATTCCAAGCCGACGAAAGTGGATGTCCGTATTATCGCTGCAACAAATCGAGACCTTGAAGCTGAAATCGATTCAGAACATTTTAGAAGCGATTTATTTTATAGATTGTCCGTATTTACAATTCAACTACCACCCCTACGTGAGCGTATTGAGGATATTCGCTTGCTGGCTCAATATTACGCAGATATTTTTGCGGTAAAATCGAATATCAAACCGCTAAAAATGACGGCTGAATTTGTTGCTGCTCTTGAACGAAATCCTTGGCGGGGAAATATCCGTGAATTGAAAAATGTGATTGAACGTAGTGTCATACTGAGTGAAGATGGGCAGCTTGATCTGAGCAGTCTTCCTTTTGGAATGAATAGTTTGAAATCGGAACAAGCGCTGTCTTCCGGTTTCTCTATGGCAAATATAGAACGTCAACACATTCAGCGTGTATTGCAACACACAAATGGGAATAAAGCCGAAGCTGCACGATTGCTGGAGATCGGTGTAGCAACATTGTACCGGAAAATTGAGGAGTATAAAATGCAATAAAACAAGACTAAACACAATTCGTCTTGTTGCATTTGTTTTCTTGACTTTGAGGCTGTTTTGTCGGTATTCCTTAACACCTTGCTGGGACCAGCATGCTACTTGGCTTGCTATTTCTTTGCCGTTTGAAGCCTGTTTTATTGCCATTATAGCAGAGAAACACCAAAGAAACACCAAAGAAACACCAAAGAAACAGCAAAGAAACGGCAAAGAAAACCCAAGGAAAGTCCCTAGAAAGCCCAAAGAAGCTTCGAAGAAACGGCCTAGAATAAGCAAAGAAATAGCAATAAATAAGCAAAGGAAAAGGGACATATATCTTAGCTTCATTTGTCAAATCTGCTTTTCAATACAGTCCCTTTTTGTTCCCTTTAATGATTTACAATAGATCCTGCGGCATGGCAGCCAGCGGCCACAGGATCGGCAAACCGCTAAAGTTTTATCTCGTTGTCATCAATAAGTTTAGCATCCCGTGTATTTTTCTGAACGGCGATCGCAGAGAATATACTTAGTGAAAAAGACATGGCGTAGAATCCTTTTTCGCTCAGTAGCAGATCAGCATTCCATAATCCGATAATCAATAAGACTACCGCAGCAATTGTTGCGAACCAACTTAGACCATAGTAAAGTTCGGTGACAGCAAGCCCTTCAGCTTTATCTCTTACACTTTTTTGAACAGAAATAACAGCAAATAGGGCAAACAATAGAATGGTAAAATAATATCCCTTTTCATTGAGCGCCATAGTCGCATTCCATAACCCCACACAGTAACCAATAGTTCCTACCAATAGCGCTGTCCACGATGCGCCAATGAAGGCTCCTGTAGGTTTGAAAGGATTTCTTGTGTTCGAATCCTTTTTTGAAATTTTTTCTTCAATCATGTTTTTTAGCGGTTCCATAATTTTAATTTTTTATTGTTGTTTTTGTTATTTGTTGATTCAAATATCAGGAGTATTCAATAGGATATAAAATCAATTTGTAAAAAATACTGATGATATATTTTTATTTATTAAATTTGATTTTCTGCTAAATTTGGCGATATGGATTCAATTGTAGAGCTTATTAGTGTATTAGATAATGATGATATTAAGGACTTTAAAAGCTTCCTGAAAAGGAAAAATAAGCGGAATGATGTCAAGAATATCAGGTTGCTCGAAATTTTAGAAACTGATGATATAAATAGGTTAAAAAAACTCTATGGATCTTCAAAAAATAAAGACGCTTATCATGCATTAAGGAAAAGATTACATGATAGCCTACTATTGTTTATTTCAAATAAAACCTTTGAACGGGATAACAGTGAGGCGCATGAAGCCCTGAGACTGCTTATTGTTGGACGTTTTTTGTTGGAGAATGATCTGATAAAACCTGGATTTAAATGCCTTCAACGGGCCGAACAAAAGGCTTTACTTCTGGAGCAGTTTAGCTTGCTCAATGAAATCCTGCAATTGAGGTTGCAATATGCATATGTGGAATCCAGACCTAATTTAGAATTGCTGATTGATCGTTTGATGGCAAATCAACATAAAATGCAGCAAGAGGTGAAATTCCAAATTGCCTATGCATTTCTAAGGGTCGAATTGCAAGATATTCATTTGAAAGGGAAGATCGTTGATCTAAATCGGTTGGTGATCGATACAATTGGCAAGTATGATATTTCATTACGGCAACTATTGTCTTTTAAGTCGCTATATCAGCTATTGTTTATCGCCAATGAATATGCTACGATACATCAGAATTATGCCTTAGTTCTGTCGTTTTTGAAAACAAGTGATGAGTTTATAACAAAGCAAAAGGTAAATTCGGTGCACCACCTGTTTTACTATCTGCATATTCTCTATTACCTCGCTAATTTCAATTTGCGGAATAGATTATTTCACGAAAGTTTAGCGTATTTGGAGCAGCTGATTGCTGGTTGTTCTCCGGGGAGTGTTCATCGGGTTCAGTTTCATTTACGTTATTATTTGCTCAAGGCACTCAATTACCATTACATGGGGGAAGGGGCAAAGGCACTTGCTATTTTACGTTTAGGGATCCAACAATCAACATTAAAGTCTAACGAGACCGATATTGCAGACCTGCAATTATGCCTGGTTATGTTTCTGACACAATTTCAAGATAAACTTGCATTAGCAGAATTAAGAAAGTTGATTCGAACGGATGCTTGGTATGAGAAGAAAATGGGGATGTTATGGACGATTCGTAAGGGCTTGTTGGAGATATTGATACATATTCAGTTTGCGGATATTGATCTAGCAATTTCACGCGTAAAAAGCTTTAAACGTCGGTACAAAAAATACCTGGAAACCGTGCGGGAAGGTCGGGTTGTTAATTTTTTAAGACTGGTTGAAAAGTATCTGCAAAATCCATCGGTCGTAAAGAATGCTGTTTTTATAACCGATATCGAGGTGATGGCCGATCATGCAGAAAATCAGGATTTATTTGTGCTGGGGTTCATCGCTTGGTTAAAATCCCTAGTCACATCGGAAAGCCCCTATCAGGCTTTATTGAGTTTGGTTAGGAAATCGGAGCTGAAAAAGGATCAATAATATATGTTTAAGATAATTTGTGTTGGAGAGGAATCAATAATAGGCTGCAGTCTTTCGTAGAATTTTACGCTTACCATTGGGCAACCCTGACTTAAACATATGGGAGCAATCTGTTCATCATCGGGCATCCTATCGTATTTATGTAAAACGATGTTTCTGCTGTAGGCGTTGCTATTGGATTCTTCAAGCCCATATAACTTATAAGCTTTTCCAAAACTGCCGTTATATGCTGTACCGATGGAGTACATGCCCAATGAGGTTGCATAGGAGTTGTCTTGATTGCTGAATTTTAATCTGCCGGCTTTTCCGGTTTCCGAACCCGAACCATGGGCTACCAAACCTTGATCCAGGATCCGGTTGTTGTGGAGATCAACAACGAAAAATCGATTCCTTCCGGAAAGCTTCTTCATGTCGAGAAGAAAAGCGATGTTCTTATTGTATTTTTTATCCTTTTTAATGAGATCTTTGACCCGATCGAATGCGCTAATATACCGCGCTGAGTCTGATGCCATAGTGTTTTCGGTATTGTCTGCAGCAAATGTGTGCTTTCGGGAAACTTTGAAAGCAATCAGACCTATCCCGATCACGATAATGAGTAGAATGAACTTATTCATTTATTAGGTTGGTTTTTTTGTTCAGCGAAGTATGCACAATTATTTTTCAATCGCCTATTTTGTTATTCTATTGTTTTATTAAATCGCGCAAAGGATTTCCAATATTTATCTTTATAGATCGCATAGTCGATTTCAAGCCTATTTCGATATTGCGCAATTAACTGATCTATTATTTGGGATGATTTTCTGAATTCTGTACAGGCCAGGTAAACTTCCCGTATGTTGTCCGCAGTTTCTCGCCCAATATTGAGATAGCCAATATCATGTGGAAGTCTAGCCATTAAGTCGTCTTCGAATTTATCCATTAAATCGTATGTCGTCTGGTCAGGCATACCATTGGTTGAAGTTCCATCGTAATTGATCCGCAACGTTACGATCCAGGGGTGTGATGCCTTTCCGTCCCAGTCCAAAAGTGTTGTGTTTATTATGGCCAAGATAGGTAGATCGTTTTGCATCATGCCCTCAAAAGCAGTGTAGGAATCATTTTCGGTCTCATGCCTGACATCTGTATATTTTTCGACAAATTCTTTTTCCCGCCATATTAAATAGTCTTTTAATTTGATCAATGGAATGAGCTCTCCTGCTGCCTGGTCAGTGGAGGTGACATTTAAACTGTCAATGGTGATGATCGAGTTTAGCTCGCCGATATAATTATCTAAGAATATTTCAACTCCATGAGCGATGTTGGCTTTGTCTTCTTCCGTGTAATTGGGGTGTACAATTACAATATCGACATCATCCGGGCGGTATTTGTGTTCAATGGGGTAAAAATACATGTCATTAATGTCAAAGGAAAATCCATACATCGTTATTTTGAATTTTTCCATGTCTTCGATCGCCGGCTTTAAGGCGGTAAACTTCCAATTTGGGAGCGTTGGAGCTGAGCCGACCAAGGTTTCGACGAACGCGATATTTTTCACAACCCCATCGGGGGTAATAACAAGCTCAGCAATATCGTCGCTGTACATTCCAGTTAAAAAATAGAGTTCTTTTCGAAGCGCGTCAATTTTTGGGGAGAGCTTGCTGAAAAAATTCTGATCAATCTGATCCCCATTTTTTACAATTTGAAAAAAGTTTTGTTCGTTTTTTGCAAACCAATTCCAAAAATCCTGTATGCTATCTTTTTTGTTTTCTTTCTTTCCAAAAATATTGTTAAAAAACCCCATAGTTACTATTTATTCGATTGGAACCCTATATCGTATGTAAGCCCTGTTACACCTTTGCTTTTAAAATTAATGATATAATTATGATCCAACAAGTGATTTGCTGTTTAAAAATTATGTGACAAACAATTGGTCTAGCAGTTTGTTAAGGATAGTATTGGAAAATATAAATTAAGATGGAGCAGCTGAAATAGCCATGACTGATAGCAAACAGATTTGCGCGAATAATCAGGATATTCTATTTGATAAAAAACAAACCAGGGGTATCGCGTTCGGATATAGCAATGAGAATAGATCCTTATACCGCGTAGAGTTCGTGAATACTTTAATCAGAAAATAATTGATGAACAAATAATTATTTAAATATGAAATTTAACAAATTAACATTTTGCCTTTTGGCAACATCTGCAGTAATTTCTTTTTCTGCATGTAAATCGGGGTTATCGGATGATAAATTAGAGGAAAAGATCGAAAATGCACTTACGGGACGTAAAACTGTTGATGTTGAGGTGGAAAAAGGAAAAGTAATCCTTAGCGGCACTGTAGCGTCCGAGGAAGAAAAGCAACAAATTGAATCGATCGCAAAAACAGCAGGGGATAAGGATGTCAAATCTATTCAAAATGATATTGTTGTGAGTGCACCTGTTGCAACAACACCGGCACCTATTACAGTATCAAATAATGATGCTACACTTGGAGCAGCTGTAAATACGTTTATGAAAGATTTTCCATCCGTTCAGGCGAGTGTTAAAGATGGAATTATCTCGGTAACAGGAACGTTGGAACAGGCAAAGATTGTTACGTTGAAACAAGGTTTGGATAATCTAAATCCAAAAAAAGTAGATTTGAGTGGTATTGTTGTAAAAAAATAAAATAGCAAAAATTATGTCATTACAAGAAAAATATAAAGTTCTTTTGGATACTGCGCAATCTTCAGGAGTTAACGATCTGAATTACGCTGAAATGGATGGTGTGCTTCAGATTAGGGGTACTGCACCGACCGCTGATGTGAAAAATAAATTGTGGGAAATTTATGGAAATATAGATCCCAACTTCCAGACCGGTGATGTTGTCTTAAATGTTGATGTGGCTACAGAGGTGCCCGGAAGCCAGGTAAAGGTAATCACAGAGAATAGCAACTTAAATATTCGAAAAGGCCCCGGAACTGACCAGCCTATTGTAGGAAAAGCAGCGAAGGGTGAAATTATCACATTGATCAGCAAAGCTAATGAGCAATGGTGGTTAGTTCGGACCAACGATAATGAAGAAGGGTATTGCTATGCGCAATACCTTGAGTCTGTCTAATACGATCAGTCCCTGAATAAAATATGAGGAGATCTATCTTAAGGATATTTCTCCTTTTTTTGTCTGTATGCCATTGTTTTAAGGTTTTAATATATCCTGTTTGAATTTAGTTTTATCTGGACTTGCGGTTTTTGGTGTAATAATTGTAATATATGTTTTGCAACAAACTTATTACAATATGTTGAAATTGAAATTTTTCTTGTTCCCATGTATTGCTTTGCTGGGACAGATAGCCGTAGCCCAGGAGTATGTCCGATTGGATAAAGACAGGTATCAGTTACATTTATCAGAATCTCCAAAAGACACTATTAACATCGTTGAACAAGGACAAGTCACTAAATTGAAGCAAGGAAAATATATTGTGCAACAAAATCAATTTATGGGCCCCTCTAATGCCTTTATTGCGGTCAACAAAGATGGTTTAGTGGATGGAAATTTTAAGATTGAAAAGGAAGGGAAGCGTGCTGTAGTTCAGGTCAGGCATGGTGTGATGCAGCAAATGGATGTGCAGACTGATGCGACATTGGATTTTCAGTATACAATTACGGATACTTCAAGTGTACAGCGTGATTTCCGAAACGGTAAAATCAGTCAGGAAAAGATCGTGATTTATCAACCTAATATCGGAAAGAAGAAAGTATTAAAGACTTTTTTTGACAGCTACTATACCATTGAAAATGAGTTTGACCACAGTAAATCGGAGTATGGCCTGGATAACAAGTTACTTTATAAAGCGAAGTTGGATTGTGTCGGCCAGGTCGTCGAATCGAAGTCTTTCAATAGGGACGGCCAACTACTTAAACATACCTATAAAAAAGATAACATCAATTATACCGACTTATATCAGCATAATAATCTTGTCGAACGGCTGTACAAATCCAATGGTTCGAGCTATAGGGAATATTTTAAGAACCAATTATTATTGAAGAAAATTGTTGAGAAAAAACGAAATGGCCAAGTTGAGAGATATGTATATAATGCCGAGGGTAAATTACTGGAGAAAAGCAATGGTAGTGGATCGAAAAAAGGAGATGAGAATAACGTGTAGTTGAGTTTTTAATAGGAGAGGATAAAGTGTAATTGGGCGGCTGATAAGAGCTGATTGGAGTCAGCTATCATGTGGTATTGAATAAGAGGGGATGGTATTACTATATTATCGTGGCTTTTTTGATTTTTGGAAATATAGCGTTAACTTTGTTGAGGCAATGAAGAAAATGAACAACATATTACGTCTTCCATTTTTCTTTAATTATTATCTCCCGATAGTAGTTCGGGAACCTTATGCCTATTAAAATTTAGAAAAATTAATTATTTATATAGCTAAGCCCGAACATAACGTTCGGGCTTTTTTTGTTTTATAGCATTATGTTAACAGATTTAGAAGAGAACATTGAAATTATGTTGCCAAAGGATGGGCTGAGGTCCAAATTGCAACAATCCAAAGAAACTCGGCGTCCGCTGATTATTAAACTCGGGTTTGATCCTACGGCTCCAGACCTTCATTTGGGGCATGCTGTGGTGTTGAAAAAGCTTAAGCAATTTCAGGAACTGGGCCATCAAATCGTTGTTTTGGTTGGGAGTTTTACCGCGCGGATAGGGGATCCAACGGGTAAAAATAAAGCGCGCAAACCTTTGAATCAGGAAAAAATAGCTGAGAATGCTGCAACCTATATTGCGCAATTAGCTAAAATTATTGATATGTCAAAGACAAAAATTGTCTTTAATGGTGATTGGTTGGATCAATTGGATTTTGCGGAGGTTATTCAGCTTGTTTCCAAAGTGACGGTCGCGCAGCTTATGCAGCGGCATGATTTTCATAAGCGCTTTACAGATAATCAGCCGATCGCAATGCATGAACTTATCTATCCGATATTGCAGGGGTTTGATTCCGTACAAATCAAAAGCGATATTGAAATGGGGGGGACAGACCAATTGTTTAATTGTACAATGGGACGCCAGCTTCAGGAATCTTTTAATCTCGATCCTCAGCTTGTCTTATGTATGCCGCTGCTCAGAGGATTGGACGGTAAGGAGAAAATGAGCAAATCGCTGCATAATACCATTGGGCTGTTGGATGAACCGAATGAAATGTTTGGCAAAGCGATGTCTATTCCCGATGGCTTAATCCCAGATTATATAGACCTAACGACAGACTTTACCCCGACGGAAAAGAAGGTTCTAAAATCACGGCTGGAAATAGGCGAAAACCCGATGGAAGTCAAAAAGCTTATTGCGCATAATCTCGTAGTCCAATACCACGATCCGCAGGCAGCTGCAGAGGCATTGGATTTTTTTGCTAAACAGTTCCAGCAAAAATCATTTGATGATAAAAGTTTTGAAGAGGTATCCTTGCAACATGTTCATGCGCAATTGGGTTCTGTTGCAAAGCTCGTCGACCTTTGTCACTTTTTAAAGAAAGATCTGAGCAAGTCCGCTATTCGCAGACTCATTGCTGAGGGGGCAGTACAGATTGATTCGAACAAATGGCTGGATGCTGATCTGCCCGTTGATCTGGAAACTGGTTTTAGAATTAAATTAGGAAAAAGAAGTTTTTTTAGATTTGTTTAGGAAGGTTTTGTGAGTTATACCTTTGATATATTTTGTAAAAAAGTGCGAGAATGTAAGGTTGGCCTTTTGGAAACCATAAATATTTTCTACCTTCATACAAAGTCTCACACTTTATTTTGATACCGATTATAAATGGAAACATATAATAATGTTGTTTTGGAGCAGTTGCCCAAACATTTAAAGCGCTATGTAGTCGCCCAGCAATACGAACGTTATACGGCTTTGGATCAAGCCTTGTGGCGGTATGTCATGCGTCAGAATTATTCCTTTTTAAAAGATGTTGCTTATTACCCATACATACCGGGATTGAAGAAAGCGGGGCTCTCTATTGCACATATACCGGATCTGCAACAGATGAACGATAGTTTGAAATTAATTGGTTGGGGAGCAGTAACGGTCGATGGATTTATACCACCTGCAGCTTTTATGGAATTTCAGGCACATCGGGTATTGGTTATAGCCGCAGATATCCGACAATTAGAACATATTGAATATACCCCCGCACCAGATATCATTCATGAATCTTCTGGCCATGCACCGATCATAGGTGAGCCCGATTATGCGGTTTATTTGCAGTACTTTGGTGAAATTGGAACAAAAGCATTGTCGTCACGGAAGGATTTCGAACTGTATGAGGCTATTCGCCATTTATCAATTTTAAAAGAGCACGCAGGTACAACCGAAGCCGAATTGGCGGAAGCTGAAAACAAGTTGAAGACCGTTCAGGACAATATGGGCGAACCTTCGGAAATGGCTTTGCTGAGTAGGTTGCATTGGTGGACCGTGGAGTATGGTCTGATTGGTAGCCTTGATGATCCTAAGATTTATGGTGCAGGTTTACTGTCTTCCATTGGCGAAAGTGCCAGTTGTATGCAAAAATCGGTGCCAAAGCTACCTTATGATTTAAATACTGTCGCATATACCTATGACATTACTAAGCCACAGCCGCAATTGTTTGTCACACCCGATTTTGAACATTTAATGGATGTCCTGAATCAGTTTGCAGATACCATGGCTTTCCGGCTTGGAGGTAAGCAGAGTTTGGAGAAAGCGATTGACTGTCAGGCTGTATGTACTGCAGTTTATAGTTCTGGATTGCAGGTGTCAGGTATTTTTAAAGCGGCGAATAATGATCAATCTATTTCCTATATACAGACAACAGGCCCCACGGCACTGGCGTTTTCAGGGGAGCAATTAGAAGGACATGGCATAAGTTATCATCGGGAGGGATTTGGATCTCCGGTTGGTTACCTGACAGGCAACAACAAAGACCTGGCCGACTTTTCAGATGAAGAATTGAGTGCTTATGGCATTAGTCAAGGAAAGCGATGTTCTTTGCGTTATTCTTCAGGGATCGTGGTTGAGGGCGTTGTTTTGGAGGTTGTGCGTCAAGCGGGCAAAGTTGTATTGATTTCGTTTGAAGATTGCGAAGTCTACCGAAATGACCGGAAGGAAATTTATTTTAAACCGGAGTGGGGAACTTACGACATGGCTGTTGGTACGGAGATTATTTCAGTCTTTGCAGGTGCAGTTGATAAAGATGCTTATGAGTCCATTGGCGAAGAGATCGCAGAACCATCGACTTTATTGTATACACAAAATGAAGACTCAAAATTGCTGTCCTTGCATGCGCTGATCGGAACACTGCGGTCGGGGACATTTGATACGGAACATTGGACGAATATCTTTGATCAGTTGTCTGCTGAAATAACAGATAACTGGCTCGCTCTAATAGAACTTTATGAGATCGCCTGGGCGAATCATGCCTACGATTTAGCTGAAAGTGCACAAGGTAAGCTTAAAACTATTATTACAATTCGACCCAGCCTGAAAAAACTGATAGATGATGGTCTACGGGTGGCAAAAGAAGAGCCGTTAAATAATCACTGAGTGAAATGATTGATTCCCGTAGTATAAAAATCTGGTAAAACTTTTTATATTTGGAACGTTTAATTTATCCAGTTATTTCTGATGAACGAAAAGTATACTCCCGGAAAACATCTGCTGATGACATTGCAGGTCGAGGAGGCATCATTATTGACTACTATAGATCCTTTTTTGGAGTTTACAAAAAAGCAGATCAATATCCATAATTTACAAATTGTAGGTATTTCCACCCATTCTTTTGAGGGTGGTGGATTTACCGCTGCAATTTGTTTAATGGAATCCCATATCTGTATCCATACCTGGCCGGAATTTGGACAATTGACATTAGATGTTTATCTCTGTAATTATCTAAAAGATAACAGTGAAAAAGTTTTGCATTTGGGTAAGCTCTTTAAAACTTATTTTAATGCAATAGTTATTAACGAAACTGTGGTTAATCGGTAGTTTATGGATGTGATATGCAAAAAATGTGGCCATGCACACCGCTTTAAGATCGAGGTAACCGATTTTTCAGGTTTCGTTTGTGCAAACTGTCATAGTTATTTTAAAGGTAAGACGGTCGAAACCTTAACTTATGTGAAGGAGTTTTCGGCTCCCTTAGTCATGCAATGGGCTACTTTGGGCGAGTCTGTTCAATTCAAGAGAAATAGCTATTATATTATCTCCAAGATACAGCGCTTTACAAAAAGTGGCGAATATGGAAATGAGTTTGTGGGGTTAAACGCGAATCAAGACGATATCTACTTCAGCGATGGCGTGGACTATACTTGTGCCTTACACACCATTGATCGGGAACAGGTGACGCTTTTACCGAAAAGCAACTCATGTAAGTTTGGTAATAGACACTATGACCTGGAGTATACGGATGAACAAACTGTTGTCTATGCAGAGGGCTTTATATTTGAAGATCTGGAATCGACGTCAACGACCCTGACCTACATTCAAACAGTTAATGAGGATCGTTTTATTTCTCAGGAATTTATTGATAATGACGTACAGTACTACCAGGGGATTTACCTGGAGGATGAGGGCTATTATAAAATTTTTGACACTTATAACGACTACATTGCCCGAAAGGAGGGGGTAGGGACGAAGCTGAGAAATATTGGTGTCTTTGCTGTTTTGCTGCTAGCAGTTCTATTCTGGGTTTTAAATTGGGGACAGATCGGTAAGGATACCTATAAGTTTGATGAAAAATTCCCCGCAAAAAAGGCCAACTCGGAATTTGTCGGCGCCTCTTTTGAATTAAAAGGCAATAAACCCAAGAAGCTGGTACTGGAGGGAATATCGGAATCTAAAAGCCATCCCATCCAGCTGATGATTAAATTGGTCAATGAAAAGACAAATGAGATTATTGAGTCTGGTACAGCTGTGCACGAGAATAATGACGTTAATTATGCAAGTGGATTGACCGTCGATTTTTGTCGTATCCAACCGGGGATCTATCACCTTGTTTTTGTAACCTCTTCAACCAATGGTGCGGCCGATATGGATGTTAATTTTGAACTCACAGAGGATTATAAATTAACATACGGAGGTACCAGTTATACCTTTTTAATTCTTTGTTTAGTGGGTATTGTTGTCCTTGTGGGGATTTTTAGAAGCAAGATTCTCGCGATTAAAAATAAAGATTTTGTTGCTCGGGCTGAAGGTTTAGGTTATTTCGATATCTTAAAATTTGATCGGTTGGGTGTAGCTTTAGTTGCATTTTTTGCCTTTTTTGTTGCAGTTAATCTATTTGTAAATTCCTCCACAGATTGCAGGACTACAATGCGGACAAGCAACTTGGAAGACCATACTTATACAGGGTCAAGATCGCATTATCGTCGATCCTTTTATGGTAGCGGTGGCAGTTATAGTGGATATGGTTCAGGTCATAAATAAAAATTAATATAAAAATGAATTACGAATTGTTTTATAAAGGAATTGCAGCATCATTGATTTATTCGTTTATTGGAATTGCTGTATTGTTATTGGCCTATTGGCTTATCGAGCGACTGACACCAGAAAAGTCTTGGCAAGAGATCGTACAGAATAAAAACATGGCTTTGGCAATTGTTTTTGCGGCTTTTATATTAGGCATATCGATTATAATAGCTGCGGCAATACATGGGTAAAAAGAGCAATCTGCCCATTTTTCTCTTATTTGCGGTATTTGTTATTGCTACTTGCGGGCTTATCTACGAACTGGTTGCAGGTGCATTGGCGAGCTATTTATTAGGAGATTCAGTCAAGCAGTTTTCATTTATTATCGGTACCTACCTGTTCTCGATGGGGGTGGGATCTTTTTTAGCGAAGTACATCACCAAAAACCTTTTTGACCGGTTTATTGATATCGAACTGTTGATCGGCGTCATTGGTGGTTGCAGTTCTGTCGTTTTATTTTTACTGTTTCAGCAGGTTGAACACTTTCAATTTGTACTCTATTTCTTTGTTTTTCTGACGGGCTGTCTCTGCGGTATGGAGATACCCTTATTGATGAATATTCTAAAAGATAGGGTTCAGTTTAGGGAATTGGTTTCCAATGTGTTTGCTTTTGATTATATCGGCGCATTGATCGCTTCGGTCTTGTTTCCTATCCTGTTGATTCCCCGGCTGGGTGTGATGGGAACATCGCTGTTTTTTGGGATCATTAATATTTTGGTAGGCGTTTTTCTATCATTCTATCTCGCTAAAAGACTTAAAAATCCCAACTGGATTAAAGCCAAATCAATAATTTGTCTGGTATTGCTTTCGGTTGTGTTTTTTTATTCCGATGATTTGCTTAAATATTCCGAAAGTCAATTATATGGGAATAATATTGTCTATAAACATTCTACACCCTATCAGCGTATTGTTCTAACAGAGAGCAAGGGTGAATATCAATTGTTTCTGAACAATAATTTACAGTTCAACACCAAAGATGAATATCGGTATCATGAGGTTTTGGTGCATCCGGCGATGTCTATGGCCAAAGATGTATCGAATGTATTGGTCTTGGGTGGTGGAGACGGGCTCGCTGTCCGGGAGGTTCTGAAATATCCAGGTGTAAAAAAGGTTACATTGGTGGATCTGGACGAAGGTATGACCAAATTGTTCCAGACAAATGAACTACTGGTCAGTCACAACAAGGGCTCGCTGAACGACGCAAGGGTAAAAGTGATCAATCAGGACGCATTTATCTGGGCAAAATCTGCAAAGGAAAAATACGATGTCATGATTATCGATTTTCCGGATCCATCAAACTATAGTCTTGGAAAATTATACACGACAAGTTTTTATCAAAGTCTACTGCCGCTGATGACACCCTATACCATGGTGTCCGTACAGACAACTTCGCCTTATTTTGCACCCAAATCTTACTGGTGTATCCATGAGACAATCAGCACGGTTTTTCCAAATACTGTCGCCTATCACACCTATGTACCATCCTTCGGCGAATGGGGGTTTTGTCTATTTTCAGCGAATATGACACAACAATTTAAGCATATCGTCCGACGGGTGGATAAGCTGCGGTATTACAATTATCATTTTAGAGAACTGACTGAGTTTCCGGCTGACATGCGTGCGGATCATGTAGAAATAAACCGTTTGGACAATCAGATTTTAGTGCGGTATTTTGATGAAGAATGGAGTAAGATTTAATCCCTCGCGGCGTGGTTTTCTCAAGCTTGCATTCTTGGGGGCAATCGGCCTGCAGTTTGCTCAGGCCTGTAAGAAAAAGGTGAACCGTATTTTTTTGCGCCTGACGGGGACAGATCATATTTTGGGGCATCGTCTGCGATTCCAAAATTTCCCCAAATCTACAGCAGTGGTTGAAATACCTATTCTGATTCTAGGTGCTGGTGTAACCGGACTATCGGCTGCCTATCGTTTGCAACAACGGGGAATGAACGATTTTCTGCTTTTGGACATGGAGTCTGAAGTAGGAGGCAATGCGCGTCATGGCGAGAATGCTTATAGTCGTTATCCCCTGGGAGCACATTATCTTCCTATTCCGAATGCTTCCAATAAGGAGTTGCTGCGGTTTTTGGAAGAATCGAAAATTATCGTCGGCTGGACGGAGGGGGGTGTTCCATTATTTGATGAGGAACAATTGTCCTTTGCTCCGCAGGAACGACTTTTCATCCATAACATCTGGCAGGAAGGCATTGTTCCCAGCTATGGAGTGTCCCAGCAGGAGGCGGCTGAAATTGATCGTTTTATGGCGCAGATGAGTCAGTTTAAGCAATTGAAAGGTAGCGATGGAAAGTACGTTTTTGATATCCCGATGCGCAATGCTTCGCAGTCGGATGATCTCAAAAGATTGGATGTCCTGACGATGCGTTCATGGATGGAATCAGAGGGGTATAAGACGGAACCTGTTTTTAGTTATGTGAACTACTGTTGTCGTGACGATTATGGTACCGGTATCGCAGCCACTTCTGCTTTTGCTGCTATACATTACTTTGCGAGCCGAAAGCACGATTGGTCTGCCTACCAGGATCTGGTGCTCACCTGGCAGGAAGGGAATGGGCGATTGGTCAGCCATTTAAAAAAATATGCGGATGGTAGGGTATTGAATAAACATCTGGCTTATCAGATACATGTTGGGCAAGATGCTGTGGAAGTGTCAGTCTTCGACGATAAAGCGAAATTGTCAAAGACCATCAGAGCCCAGAAGGTGATCAATTGTTGCCCACAGTTTGTCAATCAGTATCTATTGCCAAACCGTACGGCATTGACGAAAAAATTTCATTATGCACCTTGGATCGTGGCGACTATTGTCTTGCATCGTTTCCCTTTTACAGATGGTGCGACACTTTCCTGGGAAAATATTATTTATAACGGAAAGGGATTGGGTTATGTTTATGATCAGCACCAGAGCCTCAATCAGTTGCAAAGCCCTTTTGTGATTACCTATTATCATAGTCTGGGAGATGGGGACCTCAACGGAAACCGGAAGCAACTATATCAGTGGACAGACCAGCAATGGAAAGAGTTTATTATGGAAGATCTGGAGAAGGCACATTATGGAATAGAAAATGAAGTCATCAGTATAGAAATTTTTCGACACGGGCATGGCATGATCAGCCCTGTCAGTGGTTTTCTATCAGACGAAGCGCGTATCGAACTGACAAAACCTATTGCTGATAAAGTCTATTTTGCACATTCTGATTTAAGTGGTATATCTATCTTTGAGGAAGCCTTTTATCAGGGAATCACCATAACCGATCAGGTTCTAGCTGACCTTGGTCAAAAGGAAGCATAGCTGTCGGCCTATGCCTCCGGATTTCTGTTTGTGTGCAATAGGTATTGCGGTCCCCGATATTTAACAGGTTTGTCTATCTGTAGTATTGTGGATCGAAGTTCTTATAGGCTCAATAGTACCTGCCATGCTTTGTCTAATTGCTCGGTATCCAACAATTGCGCCGCGTATTCATGTACTTTTTTTGTCATTTGTGCTGAATCTTGCTGAAAGTTCAGTCGGAGATAGTTTAAATATTTATCCTCCTGGGAGGCCTGCTCTAAAACCGGCAAGGATTCTACATTGGCCAGTAACCCGAGATGGTTTCCAGTAAGTACTTTGGAAAGGCGAATACCTTCGGGCAGCTGATCTACGCCAATACCCAGACTGCGGAGTGGTTTAGGAACAATAAAGAGGTTTTTATTGGTTACACGGCAGTACCAGTCACCGCCGAGACGGGCGACCAGATCTAGTTCCTCTTGTTTTATCGTATTGTTTTTGTGTAAGAGTTCTTTGTGTACATGCATATAGAGTATTTCTGCAATAACGAGATTTCCTGCGCCGGGTTCGTCGCTCAGGGCGATCACTTCTCTCACACGACATTCCAGTTGAACCGGAGATTCCGCTACCCGCGGTGGGCGAACGTGTAAGGATGGGATCGGTGTAAATCCAGATTTGTCAAATTCATTTACCTCCTTGCCGTACTCAGTACTGGCCAGTGACTGTTGCTGTACCATCGCATAGTTTACGATATTGATGACGACCTCATTGACTTCCTGAATATTGTCCAGTGTATGCTTGGTACTGCCATCACGCATACGACGCAAGGGCGAGAACACGCATATTGGTGGTTGGTGTGACATCAGATTGAAGTAGCTGAAAGGACTCAGGTTGACATTGCCCGCTGTATCGATTGTACTCGCAAAACAAATGGGACGAGGTGCAATAGCATATTTGATTAAATTATCAATGATGGCTTTATCAGCCGAGGACTCAAAAGTAACTGTATCGAAAGAAGAAGAATTCATTTTTTGTATAGATTTATTGGTGGTATAATACAACGGAATTGGAAAGCTTGCCCAAGCCTGTTACTTCCAGCTCGATCTGGTCGCCTACCTGCAACCATTGATCCTGATAAGCAGGATTCTCCATGCGTCCAGTGCCGTTGAGTTCTAAAAAACATCCTGTTCCAACTGTTCCGGAACCGATCACATCTCCCGGAAAGAGACGTACACCATAGGAGACGCGTTCGATAATTTCGGCAAATGTCCAGTGCATCGTAGCAAAATTACCGGAAGAAACCTGTTGACCATTCACGCGACATGACATGTCGAGATTGTATCTGTCACCAATATGATCTCCTGAAGAATTAATTTTATAAGGTTCCAATTCGTCTTTGGTGACTAGCCATGGGCCAATTGCTGTAGCAAAATCCTTTCCTTTGGCTGGGCCCAAGCTTAATTTCATCTCGTCCATCTGGAGTTTTCGAGCGCTAAAATCATTCATGATCATGTATCCGGCAATATATTTATCAGCCTCTGAGGCAGGGATATTTATACCTGTTTTATTGATTACGATGGCTACCTCAAGTTCAAAATCCAGTTGCTCAAGATGCAGTGGCATACATTGTATCGGGCCTGGGCCTTGTATGGCCTGATGATTGGAGAAGTAAAAAACAGGAAATTCATCGAATTCCGGAATCATATCCAGTCCGCGGTTTCTTCTTGAGGTCGCTACGTGCTGCCGAAAAGCATAGGCATCACGCACTGATGTCGGATGCGGTATTGGTGCAACAAGCTGAATATCTTGCAATAACTGGTGAGGTCTGGATATCCGTCCCTCCAGCAATGCACTGTGATAATACTTTAAATCATTTATGGCTTCATCTCCACGGATCAAAAAATCAGCCATATCGGTCGGAAGGGAAGGAGCTATCTCCGAGCAGTTGTATACCCGGTCATTGATTATAATACCTAATTCATGTTGGCCATTTTTCGTGCACGTAACAATTCTCATATCGGAATATTCTATTGGTTATTCAATCTTTGAATGCGACACAAATATATCGTATAAGTTTTGAAAAAAATATTTCTTCCCTTGAAAATAGAAAAATATTCTTACCTTTATTATAACATTATAAACTAGTAAAAATGATCAATCGTGGAATACATCGCTTTGCGTCATCCATGCCCTATATTGCTTTTAATAGAGCAATTATAGCTGATATCGTTTTCGCCCAATACTAATCCCCTCGAATTTTTTGCCAATCGATGCTATTGGCAACGTTGATATTCATTTATTTTTTATAACCGTTTTAAATCGTAGAATTATGCCATTTTATGTTAAACAAGGGCAAATTCCAGCACAGCGACATACTGTTTTTAGAAAGCCCGATCATACGCTCTATGCTGAAGAATTGGTTTCTACCCATGGCTTTTCCAGTCTTTATTCGCTCGTGTATCATTGCCACCCGCCTACGTTGGTCAAGCAGATCCGTGAACCTTATGATGTTACTCCAAAGATTGCCCGTGAAAAACATCTTAAACATACCAGTTTAAAAGGATTTCAGGTTCAGGCCAAAGATGATTACCTAGAAAGCCGTACACCTGTTCTGGTCAACCAGGACCTACACATTTCACTGGCTGCTCCCCGTCAGTCCATGACGGATTATTTTTATAAAAATAGTCAGGCTGATGAGATTATTTTCGTGCACCAGGGAACAGGG
This sequence comes from Sphingobacterium ginsenosidimutans, assembly GCF_039536865.1. Taxonomy (NCBI): domain Bacteria; kingdom Pseudomonadati; phylum Bacteroidota; class Sphingobacteriia; order Sphingobacteriales; family Sphingobacteriaceae; genus Sphingobacterium; species Sphingobacterium ginsenosidimutans. Next base: position 1,833,874 of record NZ_BAAAZK010000007.1, on the reverse strand, counting down.
AAACTCAAGACGGGCTACGGAAGTATTCCTTTTCAGTATGGTGATTATCTGGTTGTGCCCAGGGGTACAATTTACCAGATGGAATTTGATCAGACAGACAACCGATTGTTTATTGTTGAGTCGTTTTCGCCGGTACGTACGCCAAAGCGGTATCGTAATGAATTTGGCCAGCTGATGGAGCATGCTCCCTTTTTTGAGCGGGATATCCGTGTACCACAGGATCTGGAAACTTTTGACCAGCTTGGTGATTTTGAGGTGAAAATCAAGAAACAGGGATTGATTTATCCTTACATCTATGGAAGCCACCCTTTTGATTTTATTGGTTGGGATGGCTATCATTTCCCTTGGGCATTTTCCATTCATGACTTTATGCCAATTACCGGAAAATTGCATCAGCCACCACCTGTTCATCAGACTTTTGAGACTGATACCTTTGTGTTGTGCAGTTTTTGTCCACGTCTGTATGACTATCATCCAAAAGCCGTACCCGCACCTTATAACCACAGCAATGTAGACTCGGATGAAGTGCTATATTATGTGGATGGTGATTTTATGAGTCGGAAATCGGTTGAAAGAGGACAGATTACATTACACCCGGGCGGTATCCCGCATGGACCACATCCCGGTACGGTCGAAAAAAGTATTGGACAAGTTAAAACCGAGGAACTGGCGGTCATGATCGACCCTTTCCGTCCCCTGATGTTGACCGAAGAGGCGCTAAAAATTGAAGATCCCGATTACTTTAAATCCTGGATGAGTTAAATTAAATACGAATAACCTTTATATAAATTATGGCAAATACATTTGCAGAGAAGATTGCCCAAGCGCAAGATTTTCTACCTATTAATGGAACCGATTACATTGAATTTTATGTGGGGAATGCGAAGCAGGCCGCGCATTATTACAAAACTGCCTTTGGTTTTCAGTCGGAGGCTTATGCAGGGCCAGAGACCGGTATTAGAGACCGTGCATCTTATGTCTTAAAGCAAGATAAAATACGGCTGGTCCTGACCACAGCCCTTAAATCAGACCATCCTATCGCTGAGCATGTCAAAAAACATGGCGATGGCGTCAAAATATTGGCTTTATGGGTTGATGATGCCCGCAAATCATTTGAGGAAACAACCAAAAGGGGAGCAAAAGTCTATCAGGAACCGCAACTTCTCAAAGATGAACAAGGGGAAGTCTGGACTGCAGGGATATACACTTATGGAGAAACGGTGCACCTTTTTGTGGAGCGAAAGAACTACAATGGTTTATTTATGCCCGGATATGAAAAATGGGAAAGCGACTATAACCCAGCAGAGACCGGTTTGCTCTATGTCGATCATTGCGTAGGCAATGTAGGCTGGAATAAAATGAATGAAACAGTTCAATGGTATCAGGATGTGATGGGCTTTGTCAACATCCTGTCCTTTGATGATAAGCAGATCAATACCGAATATTCGGCATTGATGAGTAAGGTGATGAGTAATGGCAATGGCTATGTAAAATTTCCGATCAACGAACCTGCTGAGGGAAAAAAGAAATCTCAAATTGAGGAATATCTTGAATTTTATGAGGGCGAAGGTGTGCAGCATGCGGCATTGGCAACGAAGGATATTGTACGTACGGTGCGTGAACTTAAATCCAGAGGGGTTGAATTTCTAGGAGCTCCTCCAGAAGCATATTATGACATGCTACCGGAAAGGGTTGGAGCAATAGATGAGGAAATCCGGATTATCCAAGAACTGGGTATTTTGGTGGATCGTGACGAAGAGGGGTATCTCCTTCAGATTTTTACCAAACCTGTAGAAGATAGACCAACTTTATTCTATGAGATTATTCAGCGAAAAGGCGCGCAGAGTTTTGGCGCCGGCAATTTTAAGGCACTTTTTGAAGCAATCGAACGTGAACAGGAACGCAGAGGTAATCTATAAGGATATGTTGGGTATGAAAGAATTATTGCGTGCATTTGAGCACCGGAGTCCGGAAATCGTATTTGAGTGGAAAGATAGTGAAACTGATGCAAAAGGATGGATTGTTATCAATTCGTTGCGGGGCGGTGCAGCGGGCGGAGGCACACGGATGCGTGCAGGCTTGGATCGGCATGAAGTAGAGTCCCTTGCCAAAACAATGGAAGTAAAGTTTACAGTTTCAGGCCCCGCTATCGGTGGTGCCAAATCTGGTATCGACTTTGATCCACATGATCCACGCAAAAATGAGGTTTTAGACCGTTGGTTTAAGGTGGTGACACCGTTATTAAAAAATTACTATGGGACAGGAGGGGATCTTAATATCGATGAAATCCATGATGTCATTCCATTGACCGAAGAATATGGTCTATGGCATCCACAGGAAGGTATCTTGAATGGACATTTTAAGGTAAATGAGAGCAACCGTATCCACCAAATAGGACAGTTGCGCTATGGAGTGTCCAAAGTATTGGAAGATAATACCTACAGTCCGGATTTAAAGCGTAAATATAAGGTTGCAGACATGATAACAGGCTATGGAGTTTCTGAATCTATCCGCCATTATTATCAACTTTTTGGAAGTGACTGTATAGGAAAACGTGCAGTGATCCAAGGCTGGGGAAATGTTGCCGCCGCCGCGGCTTTCTACCTCTCTAAGCTGGGTGTGAAAATTGTCGGAATTATCGACCGGGCTGGTGGTTTAATCAATCGGGAAGGTTTCAGCGAAGCGGAAATTACACAATTATTCCTGGATCGCAAGGGAAATGAGCTTAATTCACCGGATTTGATGTCTTTTGAGCAGATTCAGAAAGAAATATGGGGATTGAAGACCGATATTTTTGTTCCAGCAGCAGCATCACGTTTGGTTTCAAAAGATCAGATCCAGCAGCTCCTTGAAAATGGGCTTGAAGTCATTGCTTCTGGTGCAAATGTCCCTTTTGCTGATCAGGAAATATTCTATGGACCAGTGATGGAGTTTGCTGATCAGCATGTTGCGGTGATCCCTGATTTTATTGCTAATTGTGGTATGGCAAGGGTATTTGCTTATTTAATGCAGCGAAATATAGAAATGAGTGATGATGCGATCTTCTCTGATGTTTCAAAGGTGATTTTTGAAGCTTTGAAAAAAATAAGAGATTCTTCCGCAGACCGTACACAGATCTCTTCGAGAGCGTATGAAATCGCATTGAAACAATTGGTCTGATTCTTTTACAAGAGTCGTTAAACGAAAAACACTTGAAGCGGGGAACTTCAAGTGTTTTAACTAACCAATTATTAACCTAAATTTATGAATGCTTAAAACAGTGCAATACCTGTGCCAAAACTTATTTACCTAAGATGAATAAATTGTCATTTTTTTGTTAACTTATAATTTCGCTTCTATTTTGGATAAACACCTGATTTTGCAGATTTCCAAAACTGATTCTCGAATGAATCGTCGTAGGTGGCGGATGTGTTAAAGTATGCGGATACACCAAGGGTTATTACTGTTGATTTTTTTTGTAAACTATTGATAAACAGAAACTCCTGAAGCGGGGAGCAACAGGAGTTTTCCTAACCAATTATTAACCTAAATTTATGAAAAGTACAGGTATAACGTGATCTGGACATAAAATGTTTCAACTATTTTTACTTTTTTGCATTTTTTAACATTTTTTAGTATTTCTATATTGATTTTCAGTAAAATATTCTAGTATTAACATTCTTTTCGTATTAGAAAATAAAAAACCTGTTAGCGGGGACTAACAGGTTTTTTATAAACTAACTAATTATTAACCTAAATTTATGAAACTAGTAAATAACTTTCAATAAGAATGCCAGGGCATAAATCAATCAGTCAGTTTAACGATTTTTAACGCTTTCTATGGCCAGCAGGTCTGTATTCCATTGTACCAAGGCTGTCGTATTTTATTTTTCAAACCTTTTATCGCTTGTAAATGTTTACTTAAGCAGAGTGAGCAAATAATCAGTGAAACTGTTTAATATAAAGTACATGTCCTTATCCTATCTTTATCAATTCGAAAATTATAGAAGCCCTTTTTGGGCTTTTGCTATCCACGATGGTCATCATATCGATGCGGATTTAGAATCGTATTTACATATTGCTCCCGAAGATCGTTTACGTGAGGAGGATCCATATACAGCAATTTTGGCAGAATTGCCCTTTAATCGATTTGTTTGTGGCACATCGAGGTTCCAACTGGATTTAAATCGGAGTAAGGATGGAGCGATTTATCTGACTCCCGAACAGTCCTGGGGAATTCAGGTCTGGAGGTCAGCGTTGCCGCAACAAATAAAAGATCAATTATACGAATCTTATGACATGTTGTACCGGAAGATAACGCAGCAGATTCAAAACACCATTGACCGCTATGGTTATTTTGTTGTTTATGATATTCATAGCTATAATGCGCTCCGAGATGGGCCGACGGCTATGATTGACAAAGTAAACAATCCACAGATTAATATTGGAACAGCAAACAATCACAGCAAATGGCGGGAATTGACCAGCTCATTGATGGATGTGCTTCGTACGGGTAAAGATGGGCAGGTCTATGACGTGCGTGAGAATGTTAAATTTAAGGGTGGCTTTTTGTCATCTTATTTAAATGAGCAATTTGGCGATAAGGGTTGTGTGTTTTCTATTGAGTTTCGCAAGGACTTTATGAATGAATGGACCGGAGAGGTCTACCCTCAAAAGTTACAGGAATATAAGCAACTTTTAATGCAAACCACTGACACCCTCGAATCCTATTTTGCCTATGAAAGATAATGCGAAGCAGTTAGCGGCTATCCTAAAAAAAATCAAAAATAAGGAGGTTTTTCATACGCAGATACCACCAAAAAATAAAATGGTATTCAATCAGGTTGTGCCTTATTTATTTTTGTATCGACAGTTTTTTAGTCCGGATCCGATGCTGGCGGAACTGGTAAAATCCGAACCTGCGTATTTTAGAGTTAAGGACCCAGAAATGAATGTATCGGACTGGATCGCACCGATACTTAACCAGTTCGTCGAAGAATTTGGTGCATGTCTAATTATTGAAGCTTGGACGGCAAGCCCGGGGCAGCAAGAAGATATTCAGATCCATATTGCCCGGAAAAATGTACAATCCATTGCACAATATCTTGGAAAGCAATTGGAAACGGAGGAATCTATTGCAAAAGTCGAAATTGTGACCGACACGAAAACCAATGCGACACAGAGTCTCTCTCCAGCGAGTATACAATTGGATAAACTAAATAGTAATATCTTGTATATGGGATTAGAAATCAAACCGAAGTATCTGCTGGGGGCCAACCAACAAATACTTCCCATTGATCTTCGCCATTTTCGTGAGGCTATATCCCGAAGTTTATCCAAAACATTTTTTGAATTTATTCGCATACATACCCTGTCAAAGCCAACATCATTTAAAATTAGTCATCCCAAAAAGATGCTTCCTTTGGCTTGGGAAATCGATCAAAAATTGGCCCGTGAAAGCCAGCGGTTTGATTTTCTATTGTTGGTAACACCGACAAATTCCTATGACGCCTGGCTGCAGTTCAAAAAGGGAAACTATCGCAGGGTTCCTGTTTTTCATTATAGACCCATGCCGATTGATCCCGATATTATTAAACGTAACCTCTATAATCTACATATTGAAGACCTTTATGACCCTTCCATAGCTTATTTGTTTCGGGATAAACGCAAAGAGCTCGATCAGATGATGAGCATGCTGAGCGAAAGGGGGAAAGAGGGATTTTTACTGGGCAGCATGCAAGTGTTTGGTACCGTCAACGAAAAGCTGTTGGAAAAAGCGCAGGCCATATTAACAATTACAGCGACTGACAGGGAGCATCAAACAAAGGAAGAGGATGTCGTCTATGCAGAAGAGTTTGCGAAACTAGCACAGGAAGAACTGGATTATTTAAAAAGCCAAGATCCTAATTTTGGTACGACTGTACGGCTTCGGGATGATATCTATGGAGTGATGGTGAATCAAGGGGTGCTAAATATCAGTAAACAATATAGTCTGCCCCGACATCGGGTACAGGCATTGATCCAACACGAAGTTGGGACTCATATTGTCACCTACTATAATGGCAAGCAACAGCCCTTCAGTCTTTTTAGATTGGGAGTTCCAGGATATGAGAAGCTTCAGGAGGGATTGGCCGTACTCGCCGAATACTTGGTTGGAGGCTTGACAAATAATCGATTACGCATATTAGCCGGTAGGGTGGTGGCGGTATATCACATGCAACAGGGAAATACTTTTTTAGACACATTCGCGCTGTTGGTGGACAAATATCAGTTTCTGCCAGAGACGGCTTTTCAGATGACCATGCGTGTTTTTAGAAGCGGAGGGCTCACAAAAGATGCGTTGTATCTCAGTGGTTTGATCGAATTGATAAATTATATAAAAAGTGGTCGGGATCTCACCTTGCTGACTATGGGCAAGATCAGGGAAGATTATATCCCGATAGTCGAAGAATTAATGCTTAAGGGGATTCTGAATGCTCCTGTTTTGACACCCAAATACTTGACCTCACCCTATAAAGATGCATTAACCAATCTCAAGAAAAGTAAAGGAATATTTCAGATGATACAATAATCAGCGACACTATATGAAGATAGCATTTGTTATTAATCAGACCCATAAAGAAACTGAACGTTTCACGACAACCCTGCTCGCATTGAAAGCACATCAGCTAGGGCATGCAATTTATTACATCGGACTGGCCGATTTTTATTATGAATCTGCCCATATTGCCGCTCATGTTCGTGAGGTGCTTCCTACACAACAGATTACCTCTGCAAAGCAGTTGATGGAGGTATTGAGAGCTACAGCAAAGACAAAAATGGAATTGGAGAAGATGGATGTGATCTGGCTTAGATTCGATCCTGTTTTGGATATGGTGAATCGGCCCTGGGCAGCTTCATCTGCGCTGCAGTTCGCCTCTTTATTAAAAGAAAAAGGTGTACAGGTCATTAACGATCCCGATAGTTTGGGCCGGGCAAGTAACAAATTGTATCTCGAGGGTTTTGACGAGTCTATCCGACCCAAAACAATTGTAACCAGAAATTATGCTGATGTTGTTGAGTTTTTTGAGCAACAAAATAAATTGATTATTTTAAAACCTTTAAAGGGGTCTGGTGGGAAGAATGTGTTTTTGATCAATAAAGATAATCAACAGAATTTAAAGCAAACGGTCGAGGCGATTGCCAGGGATGGCTATGTGATTGGACAGGAGTATCTGCCAGAAGCAGCTGCTGGGGATATCCGTTTTTTTCTGTTGAATGGTGAACCCGTCTCCATCAATGGAAAATATGCTGCTGTTCACCGTGTGCAGCAGGGGAATGAGATCCGGAGCAACGTGCACCAAGGGGCAAAAACCCAAGCCGCGATAATCTCGCCGGAGCTGCTACTTATGGTTGATAAAATCAAAGACAAATTGATACAGGATGGAATGTATTTTGTCGGTTTGGATATTGTGGGCGATCGTATTATGGAGATAAATGTTTTTAGTCCGGGAGCTTTATGCCAAACAGAAGAGATTGTGAAAGAAGATTTTTCCGCATTGATTATCAAAAACCTTGAAGAAAAAATAAGATCTGCTAGAAATTCATCGGGTGTATAGTAAGGCGGTTATATGTAATTGATTTTATAATAAGGGGCCAAAGATCAATAATCGCGTGGGCTGTCTAAAAACATACCTGATCCCGAGAACTAAGTTGTTTTTTGGCGTCATTTGAAATCTTTTAGCGGCAATTAGGATTGTTGTAATAGGAAGCTGACAAAACGCGGGATTGATGGAAATTATGAGTTTGAGATGAATCAAGGCATTTAAATTCTTGTTAATTTTAAGAAAATATAAAAATACGATGTTTATTATTGATTCACCTTCCCATGATGCTTATTTCAATATTGCTTCTGAGGAATACCTGCTCACGAAATATCCGGAAGAACCCATTTTCTTATTGTACATGAATGATCCGTCAATTATTATCGGCAAATTTCAGAATACTTTGGCCGAAATTAACCTTGATTACGTGAATGATAATAAGATTAAGGTTGTTAGGAGAATGTCTGGTGGTGGTGCCGTATATCATGATTTAGGAAATCTCAATTTTTCCTTTCACACCTTATTGGGAAATCTTGATTTTATGGATTTTTCGACTTTCACGCAACCTATTGTTTCTGTTTTGAACAAATTGAATATTCCGGCAAAACTGGAAGGAAGGAATGACCTGCTGGTGGATGGAAAGAAGTTTAGTGGAAATGCTAAGCTCGCAAAAAATGGTAAAATGGTTCAGCATGGTACTATTTTAATTGATTCACAGATGCAGATATTGAGCGATGCATTGAAGGTAAACCCGCTTAAATTTGTCGATAAAGCTGTTAAGTCCAACCGTGCGAGGGTAACAAATCTGATCGGTTATCTACCTCAGGGTTTTACAACGGTAAAATTTAAGGAACTATTGATCGCAGAAATGCAGCGAGAAAATCCTGATGCGGAGATCGTTCATTTCTCTGCAACTGATATCCAGCATATCGAACATCTTGTGAAGGAAAAATATGAAACCTGGGACTGGAATTTCGGTTTCTCTCCGAATTATAATTTTAAAAAGGCAATCAAGATCCCCGCCGGTTTTATCGAATTACATTTAGATGTACATAGAGGTTCTATTGAGCATGCTAAGATTTTCGGGGATTTTTTTGCTTCTGAATCTATTCATGAACTGGAGCAACTATTGATTGGAAAAAAACATCAGTTGGAAGAAATCAGAGCGCTGTTGGAAGCCATAGATCTAACTTCGTATTTTGGAAAAGTTGATGTAGTTGAAATTTTGGAGCTATTTAAATAATAGCTATTGTATTATCCCATTGGGACTTAAATAAAAAATATTATGCCTTGGAATCCAGATATCTATAATAAGTTTAAAGACATCCGTTTCAAACCTTTTTTTGATCTATCCGAACTAATAGCTTCGGAAACAACGATGAAAGCGGTAGATCTCGGATGTGGAACCGGAGAGCAAACCGCTATTTTAAGCGATAAATTTCCACAGGCTACATTCCTTGGAATAGATGCATCTCCAGAAATGTTATCGATGAGCCGTAAGCTTGAACATGAACACCTAAAATTTGAAAATAGTAGTGTTGAAAAATTTCTGGAGACAGCGGGTTCCTGGGATTTGATATTCAGTAATGCGGCATTGCAATGGCTGGATGGTCACCAACTGCTTTTTCCGCATCTCATTTCCAAATTGAGTAGTGGTGGGCAATTGGCCGTTCAGATGCCTTACCAGCCGGAAAATGTCTTAAATAAACTGCTATCTGAGCTGGCTGGTGAAGAACCTTACCGCAGCTATTTGGATGGTTGGAATAGGGCTTCATCGGTGCTAAGTATAGATGACTATGCACAGATTTTGTTTCATTCGGGCTTGGAGGAATTGGATCTCTCGCTTCGTATATACCCAATTATAGCTGCCGAAGCGGAAGTACTTTATGACTTTATTTCCGGATCGGCATTGATCCCTTATATTGAGCGACTGGACGAAGATAAACGATCTGTTTTTATTGAGGCTTTTAAGGCACGTATTAAACAGCATTTTTCCAGATTTCCTGCGATATATCCATTTAAACGTATTTTATTGTATGGGCGAAAGAGCTGAAATCGAGCGAGAATGTTCGTGTTAAATGCTGATCAAATCGGACCAGATCGCTTTGGTCAGCGTTGCTAAATCGTTGGGATTTAATATCATTTGAAGGCCTCGTTTTCCTGCGCTGACAGAAATTTCCGTTTCCAATTGAGCTGCTTCCTCGATAAATGTTGGAAATAGTTTTTTCATGCCAATAGGTGAGCAGCCCCCACGGATATAGCCTGTTACAGCTAACAGATCCTTCATGGGGAGCATTTCACAATTTTTATTACCTGATGCTTTAGCGATCTTTTTTAAGTCAAGTTGGGCATTTCCGGGAATTACAGCAACAATGTAAGGATCTATATTTCCTTTCAATACTAAAGTCTTATAAAGTGTTTCAGGTAATAGACCTAAGGACAAGGCAACATGCTCCGCGCTGACATCATGATCATCCACCTCGTATTCTCTTAATTCATAGTTTACTTTTGCCGTATCCAACAAGCGGACTGCATTGGTTTTATGCGACATGATAAGCTTTTTTAAGATTTACGATTGGAAAAATAGTTTGTAATCTCTGTCAAGGAGTATGTATTCAGACAATTTTTTGCTTCCAGACCACCTTTTTGTGCAACAAAAATACCATACTGCATGTCCAACAGCCCTTCGGTGCGATGCGCATCAGGGTTAATGGACAACAATACGCCCTTTTCCACAGCATAACGATGCCATCTCCAATCTAAATCTAGCCTTAAAGGATTTGCATTAATTTCGATGACAACCCTATTCGCGGCGCAGGCATCAATTATTTTTTTAAAGTCAAGTGGATAGCCCGATCTGCTTAATAAAAGGCGGCCTGTTGGATGTCCCAAAATTGTTGTATATGGGTTTTCAATTGCTTTAATCAATCTAGCAGTTGCTTTTTCCGCATCCATTTTTAAGTTGGAGTGGACAGAGGCGACAACAAAGTCAAATTGTGCTAATATTTCATCAGGGTAGTCCAGTGATCCGTCGCTTAGGATATCGGATTCTATTCCTTTAAAGATTTTAAAAGGGGCTAGTTTTTCATTTAAGCTGGCAATTTCTTTCCATTGCTCTTCCAATCTTTCGATGGAAAGACCATTTGCATAAACTGCCGTTCTGGAGTGATCACATATTCCGAGATATTCGAGACCTAATGCATCTTTACAATGAAGAGCCATTTGCTCCAAGGTATGAACGCCATCACTATAAGTTGAGTGGTTGTGCAGTGTCCCTTTGAGATCCTTAAATTGGATTAATTGAGGTAAAGTATGGTTCTGTGCGCGTTCAATTTCGTCGAGACCCTCGCGCAATTCAGGTTCAATATAATCAAGCCTTAAGTTACGATAGATAGCCTCTTCACTGGAAAGTGAAGGTAAGTCAGGAAGAATATTGAATAAAAGATCCAAGTGTGCGGTCGATCCTGTGCTGAGAATAAGGTCCCGATAAAAATCATTGATATTCGTACTGAAAACCTTGAATGTAAAACCTAATTCATCGGTAATTTCCAGTGAATTCTCTGTTTTCTCCACCAATGTATAATCACCTAGGAATTTCTCCACCGCTTCTATACTTTCGGAAATGAGTAGGTCCACTGTGCTTAACACTTCGCATTTTCTTCTAAAGTCTCCGGTAAAGGATAGAAGAGACGAGGGGAAATGTGTTTTTAAAATAGCATAAAATCTATCAGCCTGGGACAATACTTTGGCGTATAGGAACCATCCCTGATTGGATATTGAAAATTCGATGGATTTCTTTATTTCTTCCTGCGTTTTTAAGCCAAATCCTTTGGCTTCAACTAGACGGTTTTCATTGCAGGCATACAGTAGTTCGCCTACACTTTCAATACCAAGGTCTTGCCAGATAATCTGAACCTTTTTAGGGCCCAGGCCCTTTATGTTTAACATTTCAACAACTCCTGATGGCGTATTCGCCAATAGGTCCTGGAGTTCCTTAAACGTTCCGGTTTGTGCGACCTCTTTCGCTTTCTCGGCGGTACTTTTTCCTATGCCCGGCTGTGCGCTCAATTCTTCAAGCGAAGCGTCATCAATGCGAAAGGGCAATTTGTCCAATTTAAAAGATGCACTAGCCATGGCCTTTGTTCGGAATGGATTTTCGTTGTGAAGTTCCATTAATTGGCTACACAATTTAAAAATTTTAGAGATCGCTTTATTGTCCATCGTTGTCGGTGAGTTGTTAGGCTACAAATATCCTAAATTTTGAACCAAAATACCAACCAAGTCGATAATAAAATGCCGTTAAATAATGTGAAAAAGCTGATTTTGGCCAAAATCATGTGCTGTTTTTTAAAATTAACAACAAAGTGACAAATGACGACTCACTTAATCGGTCATTTTGGCTAAGTTTGCCGTTTTTGGATGTTGAAATCGATAAGGTTTATCGTGTTTTTTGAAAATATTCGACAACAATAGGAATGTTATGATAGCAGATATAAATGACAAAGAAGTAAGTGGTCTCTACAAGACAGGCATTATTCAACAGACAGCCTATTGGTCTGCTGTGAAAAAGATGCAAGGGATAGAATCGAAGGCTTTTAATTTCAAATCGAAACACTCTGATCTTTATATCGGAGTGGAAGACGATACCTATTTTGTGGGGGATCTATTGATTATTATTCAGGCGGTAGATCATGAGCATAGCATCGCGTATGTACCATATGGTCCTGAAATAGAGCCATCGGAAGAAAATCAAGGGGCGTTTTTAGAACAGCTTTCGGAGAGTTTACGTGCTTATTTGCCGCCCAATTGCATTATGATACGCTATGATCTCTCCTGGGAATCCCATTGGGCAAAAGAAGATGACTGTTATGACCTCTATGGCAATTGGCTAGGTGTCCCTGAAAAACGTATTCAGGAAATGCGCTTTAATTTTAATACGGAAAACTGGAATTTTCATAAAGCGAATACAGATATTCTTCCTTCTAATACCATTTTTATGAACCTTAGAAAAGAGGAGGATCTCCTCTTGGCCAATATGAAATCAAAGACGCGTTATAATATTCATTTGGCTGAAAGGAAAGGCGTAAAGGTTCATTCTCTCGGCTTAGAGAGCCTGGAGATCTGGTATGAGTTATATCGTCAGACTGCGCTTCGGAATAATTTTTTCTTGCACGATATCAACTATTTCAAGATTGTACTATCTGCCAAGGCAAATGATACGTTGTCTCCAGCAGATGTTTATTTATTGGTTGCAGCGATAGACAATCAACCTCTGGCTGCAATGTTTCTGGTGATTGCTGCAAATCGGGGAACCTATCTCTATGGTGCCTCCGCTTCCGAAAATCGCAATTATATGGCGACTTATGCCTTGCAATGGCGTGCCATGCAGGTTGCAAAGGAAAAAGGCTGTACGGAATATGATTTCTTTGGTGTATCACCTCAGGCTGATCCATCCCATCCATTATACGGACTTTATAGATTTAAAACTGGTTTTGGGGGTGAGATCTATCACCGAATGGGCTGTTGGGATTATCCGTTGGATAACGAGAAGTATCGATATTATGCCTCCATGGAATTTAAAAATCAAAGTTATCATTTGAGTTAAGTATTAAAATACTTCACCCAGGGTCAATCTTACTCCACGGTGATTGGTGCTAACACCATAATCTATGCCGATGTTGGTGCCCGAGTTTTTGTTAAATTTAATTCTGGCGCCGGCACCGGTACCGATGTTCCAATCTGCAAACATGCTATTTTTGGGGCCGTTCACCGTGGTGAAATTTATAAAAGCCACAAAGCCGAATAAACCATCGCTGCTGATGTCGCGGCGGTATTCTGTTTCCAGATAATATAACGATTTGCCACGGAACCGACTTACTGGGAACCCTCTTCCGGAACTGTTGTAAGGGTCCCAACCCAAATTAGGTAAATCAAGGTACGGTGCTTTGCTATTGAAAACAGTCCAGAAAAAGCTACGCACAGCAATCATATTCTGCTTATTCGGATCCTGGGTCAAGCGATGGTATCTCCTGATTTCGAGGAATAAGGACTTCCAATTCTGATCACTTCCCATGAAAACCGGGTTAAGGCGGAACTGTAGATTGGCATAATTGCCGGACCAGGTATTAATAGAATTCGCACGTGTATCATAAATGAGATTGACACTAAGTCCCGAAGAAACAGTATGATCTTTTAAATCCGTGCCATAGGGGTAGGAGGTGTACTCGTCAAGTGGGATCGCACTCGTGGATTTGATATTCATACGGTAATCCAGATCATAGCCAATGCCCATAAACAACCCGCCGTGGATTCTTTTCAACGCATGTTGATATAGTCTAAAATAAGTATAATCCAAATTGATCTGTTGATCACCGTGATGCTCTTTGCCTATTCCCCAAGTCTCATGTGGGTATTTTAATAACCTGATATCACCATCGATAACCCAAGTATTATCTTTTAACCAGACATAAGAGCGGATGGGGAGGCCGAATCGCTTTCCAAAATTGGTATATGGCGTGAAAGTAACCTTAGACATATAGGTGCTATTTCGCTCACCAAGATAAAACCCCGCTGTGGTACTCGTAATTAAAGCGTGCCCTCCTCCAGGGACATTTGTCGAAAATGGCAGAAATGAAAAGTAAAACTTTTTGCCGGTACTATCGACAGATTGCGGAGGCTTGATTTTGAGAATCTCCTTTCCGATATCGATCAGATCCCTTTGTTTACTCGTATCTGCAATATGCTCGGTGATTTCTATTTCATTGACGGGGCGCTGTGCATAGAGCTCAGATCGAAATATCACCAATGAAAATGTTAAAGTAGCAAGCTGATATAAAAAAAGATGCCGTCTGTTGTAGTGTGTCATGAACGCCTGCAATCTAAGAGGAATTGTACAGAATTACAATATTGTAAAGAAGATTTTATCTATTCTGTCGCGTTTTGTCTATAGATAGAATAAATCAAAATTTCATTCACCTAGAAAAAAATAGCGTTTACCGATTTTAATGTAATGTTAATCTAAATGTAATAGAATCAACACATCAGTTGTCTTAAATTTGAATCAGAAAATAAATAAGAAAAAAGTGCAACAAATTTAGATTGTCTCCGACAATAGGATAAGAAAATATACTAATACATTATAAAATAGAAAAGATATGAAAACTTTAGTAAAAACATTTGTAGCGGCAGCAATGATAGCGATTTCTACTTGCTCAATGGCTTCGGTTAAACCAGAAGAACGTAATTTAATTACAGCTGATTTAGCGATTGATGAATATGTTGGCGCGATGACCGAAGGTCAGGTAGCGAATTTAGATAAGCTATTCACTTCTGATTTTAACCAGAAAATCTGTGGTAAACAGGATTTAAATCACAGTCGTTCGGAGATGATCGAGTTCTTGAAAAAACAAAAAGGAATAAAAATGAACTGCAAAACAACAACGCAGATCGTTGAAGAATTACCAGATTACGCTATTGCGAAAGTAACCATGCAATTTGATGGTTTCTCTAAGACCGATTTGATCACACTTGTGAAGGAAAATGGTGCATGGAAAGTTTCTAAATCAGTTAATTCTTACAAATAGGAATTACTGCCACAAATTGAAATGATGTTTCGGGAAAACTGATCAATGTATAAAAACAACAAAGAGGCTACTTGTGAAAAGTAGCCTCTTTTGTTTGTGGAGCATATCAGGATCGAACTGATCACCTCTTCACTGCCAGCGAAGCGCTCTAGCCAGATGAGCTAATGCCCCTTGTTTTTTCTGTCGCTAAGATAGTACCTTTTTTCTAAAAACAAAATTGCTTTTTTATTTTTTTAAATATTATTATTTATTGCTTCTCAGTAAGTAGTTCCTCAGTACGTTTTATCTGCTGATTGTCCTTCCATGCGTCATGTCCAGGAATAACCATTTTTATCTGTGGATACTTCGCTAACAATCTTGCCAATGCAGGCTTCCAGGCTTTGACATCACCATCACCGACAAAGCCCAGGTTTTTGGCTTCCGAACTTTTGATAAAGCAACCCCCATCCAGAATTTGATAGTCTGGAAACCAGACAACGACATTATCCAAAGAATGTCCTGCTCCAAAAAAGTTCAAAACGAAGGACTGACCACCCACATTATAGGTCTTGTTGATTTTAACGAGATGTGTAGCTTGGGCTTTATGATTTGCCTTAAGCAGATCGTTGGTCATTTTTGTCGCATAGGTTGGAATTCCCATACGATTATAATATGCAAAGCCTCCCGCGCGATCCTCGTGCCAATGTGTGGCATATACCGCAATGACAGGTAGCTGATGCTTTTGTTTGATACTGTCCAAAAGCGGTTGATATTGTGTCGAGTCCCAAGGCGTATCAAATAGAATAACACCTTTCTTGGTGATTAGATAGACCGCATTAGCGGCATATTTGGTACCCTCAAAGGTATTGTAAGTCGTGTAAAGATATAGCTGTGAATTGATCTTTTCAATGGATAATGGTTTTTCCTGTGCACGCAAAGATGGCAATACACAGCCAGAAAGACCGAGAAGTAACGTGGCTACTTTGGCGGAGAAGAGCGAAATAGTATTTTTGAACATAAGTAAATAAACGATTGTTCGGAATGAATATTGTTGTGATGGACCAGTAAAATTCCTTTTTTTTGGCTACAACGATGTAATGAAATCTTCTCGATGCGGTGTGAAAGAATCTATCAACTCGCCTTCTTCAAGACATTCACAGCCGTGGATTAAATTTGGGTAAATGATACAGGAATCACCTACAGTTAAAATTTGATCTGCGCCATCAATGTGGTAGCTGAACTTTCCGGCGCTGACATAAGATATTTGTGTATGTGGGTGTTGATGTAGGGCACCGATTGCACCTTTTTGAAAACGTACTTTCATTAACATCAATTCATCGTTATAAACTAATATTTTACGTTGTACACCATCGCCGAGATCCGTCCAGCTCTGCGCATTATCGTGTAGGAATATTTCGCTCATTTTAATCGCTTTTATTTTGAAAAATTAACCAACAAATCTTTATCACCAATGATAGGAAATAATTATGACTTTTGTAGCTCAGCTTGAGAAGTTCTTGATAAGTGTACTGCGTTGATGAGAGAATACCCCGATTTTCTTAAGAAAAATAGAAGAACATGGATGACTGAAAGGTAAAGTATTGAAAAAACTGTTACTTTGTGTCTGATCAAAGTGAATGTACTAATATGAATTATTTCGACGAACTTATTACGCTATTACACGAAGAACAGCAATATGATAAGATGCAGCATGAAGCATTATTATTGAAAAGCAGTTTAAATGAAAGAAGAATGCAGGGGGTGACCTGGTTTCCTGTTCAGATCACGGATAGCGAACTGGGGCGGGGAGATTATCTGTCAGTTAGTTTAAAAAAAACAAATCACCTCGATGTAGATCATCGATTTCGTTTTGGGATGCCTGTTTCTCTATTTTCAAACCACGACCCAAATGTGGACAGAATAGACGGCATTATATCTTCGGTTAATAAGGAAAGTATGCGGATTTCATTTCGTGTAGATGAGCTGCCGGATTGGAGTAGAAGGGGGAAACTTGGTGTGGACTTATTATTTGATGAACACTCATACCGTGAAATGGCGAATGCATTGCGACAGGCAAAGGAGCTTGCGACTGATCCACGACAAGGCAAATTGATCAGAAAGCTTATTGGTGGAGAACAATTATATACTGGAGAAAAAGATAAATTTTTTGAACATCCAGATCTCAATGTCAGCCAAAATAGCGCTGTTCAACAGGTCTTAGCTACAACAGATATCGCACTTGTACATGGCCCTCCGGGGACTGGGAAAACGACAACATTAATCAAGGCAATAGCTGCTTTGTCAAAGAGCAATAACAAGCAAATATTGGTCGTGGCTCCGAGTAATACTGCGGTTGACTTATTGACTGAGCGTTTAGATGCGGCAGGAATATCTGTCACTCGGATAGGTAATCCGGTTAAAGTATCTGAACATCTACAGGAGTTAACCCTTGATAGCAGAATAGACCGTCATAGCGCGAATAAGGATATAAAGTCCTTGCAAAAGCAAGTTCGGACCTATACGGATATGGCCCAAAAATATAAACGCAATTTTGGCAAGGCCGAGCGCGAACAAAGGAAAGCATTGTTCGACGAAGCTTACAGAATTCGAAAAGATGTTGATAAGATTCAGGATTTTATCGTAGCGGATATTCTCGATCGCTCTCAGGTAATAACCGCGACGCTCGTAGGGGCAAATCAAGATGTTATACGAAACCGAAGATATGAGACGGTTGTTATTGACGAGGCTGCTCAGGCACTGGAGCCTGCCTGCTGGATTCCGATATTAAAGGCAGACAAATTGGTGTTGGCCGGGGATCATTGCCAACTCTCACCAACAGTGAAATCAAATAAAGGTATGGACAATAAGCTTAGCTATACGCTGTTTGAAAAACTCATCAATCTTTATCCCCAAGCGGTTTCGCTGCTCGATATCCAATATCGAATGAACGAACAGATCATGAATTATCCGTCCTTAGCTTTGTATGGAGGTCTCTTGAAAGCTGATTGTTCAGTTGCGCATTGGACAATAGCGAACGATTCGGAACCGATTGTTTATATTGATACGGCTGGGGCAGGTTTTGAGGAAACTGAAAGTGATGGTGCGATCTATAATCTTGGGGAGGCCAGTTTTCTGAGATCTCATTTAAAGGCAGCCATCGCAACTTGGGTAGAGTCTTCTCCAAGCGAACAATGGCCAAGTATTGGGATAATAGCACCTTACCGGAAGCAAGTGTCTGTATTAAAGGAAATGTTGGAGCAGGATGAAGAATTACGGCCGTATGCTGCTATTATTAAAGTACAGACCATTGATAGTTTTCAGGGGCAAGAGAAAGATATTATTTATATCAGTTTGACGCGTAGTAATAACGAACAACAGATTGGGTTTTTATCCGATGTGAGACGGATGAATGTCGCCATGACAAGGGCCAAAAAGAAGTTGGTCGTTATTGGCGATAGTGCCACGATAGGGGTTCATTCGTTCTACCAGAAATTTATTGATTACGCAGAAAATCTTGGCCACTACCATAGTGTTTGGGAATGGGATATTGCGGAGATGTAATAGAAAAAGGGACTGCGATGAAATTCCTTTCGCAGTCCCTCTCAATTTTTATAAAGAGGTGAAATTCATCCAATCAGCCTTTTCGTCATAATGTATAAGCGGTTCGGCATTATTGTTATTGGAGAGTTGACCGACCAACATGTACAGATCCATACTAACATGCTGACGGGCAATTTCTGTCATTTTATCATTAAAACCAGCGTTATTGATTTGCAGGACATATTGGAAGCAAACAACACGTGCAATTATTTTCCCTAAAGTGACCATCTCGCGCTGTTTAGGTTGAAGCGGGAAGTCGAAATTCAAAATAGAAGAGAAAAATGGAGCCGCAAGTTCGGTTGCCGGATTTATTTTCAGGAACGAAAGCAGATTGCTTTCTTTGCTTTTGCGCATCAGTTTAGCAATTGCTTCCGCTACTTGCGAATAGAGCATCTCGTTCGATCCTTCAAAAATTTGGAAAGGTCTACTATCTACTAAACCACGACCAGCAACATGATCCAATCTATAACCGTTTGCTCCAGATAATTGTACACAGATCTGTGCAGATTCGTGCATCAGGTCTGTCACGAGTGCCTTGACACTATTGGCATCCACACTGTGGCCAGAAAGATCATTTTGAATTGAACTGATCGAGCTACTGTATGCACACATCGCTGAACATATCGTAAAAGCAGCCTGCAAACGAGATAATTGAAACTTAACAGAATCTAGTTCGTTCAACGGAATTCCACTAACACGTCTTTCCGTGCAATGCTTCATGGCTTCATCCAGCATACGTTTTATGAACCCCATTCCCATGCCAGGAAACTGAAGTCTGCTCCGGTGTAAAGTATCCAACATCAGTTTTATACCAGTGCTTTCTGGTGTTAACCTATTGTCGACGGGTACTTCGATGTTTATTTTATTGATACCATAAGGAATAGCATATAATCCTAAGCTATTGTATTTTTTTGTTACTTCAATCTTTTGTTCTTCGATGGAATTGTCGGTAACAAAGAAATCTATATCACGTACAAGTTCACCATTCTCATTTTTCTTTCGGGCAGTAACGAGCCAAAAGTCAGCAGCACCTGTTAAACCTTGCCAATGTTTTTCTCCGTTAATACGGTATTTATCTCCATCTTGTTGGTAGGAGGTACGCATATTGAGGGCATCACTACCATAGGCTTGCTCGGTAATCATCAGCCCACCCATGGCTTTATTTTCTAGAAATTGATGGAAAACTTTTTCCTGAAGTAAGGTATTGCCGTATTTAGCAAAAGGCTCCAAGAATAAAGCGATATTGATCCCGAAGATCAAAGACAGTGAAAGTGATTCATAAGACGCCGCCGCAAGCACTCCTAAACATTCTTTTACATGTAGGCCACGGCCTCCGTGATGCTCCGGAATAGCAACAGACAATGGTCTCATTGCCATGATTTCGCTTAAAAACTGAGGGGGTAAACCACGTGTTAAACTCAGGTTATTATAGTCGTATTCGGTATGGAATAAGTTTGATAATCTTTCTTTAAAGTTTCCGATAAATAAATCGAAATTTTGGGCTTTGTTCGTGTGATCTAAAACGTTAGACATCGCTATATTAATTAAATGATGAAACATTTGCAATAGTAGATGTATACGATAAAGCCTCAAAAGATAGCTGTGAATTTTGCTTACATCCTAATCGCTATACAAAAATAATCCATATCGTTGTGATTGGTCTGTCCACTTCAGTATAAAAGATAGGACAAATCGTGCATATCTGAAAAATATTAAGTTGCCTTGTTACGATAAGAAGTAGGGGAAATTCCTACGATTTTTTTGAATAAACGGGAGAAATAGGAGGGATCAGAAAAATCCAGCTCATAACAGATATCGGCAATACTTTTATTTGATTCAAAAAGAAGAAATTGACTATGCATGATAAGTACTTCTAAGATCAGTTCTTTCGAAGACTTTTTGAACACCGAAAATACGCAGCGGTTTAGGTAATTGGTTGACACCGCGAGCCGGTCAGCATAAAAGCCGATATGTTTTTGTTTTTTGAAGTTTTTGTGCACAAGCTGTTTGAACATCATTGCAATTTCCTGCCTTCGGTTGAGTGCTTGATTGGAAGATGATAGCTTGATAATCTTTAGCAAAAGGGATTTTAGTAAACTTTCGAAGAGTTCTTTATAAGGAGACTCAGAAAGCAATTCATTATAGAGCAATTTGAATAGCTCGTTAAGGTCGGTACTATCCTGTGAAGCTAAGTTGAGCAGTGGTGAAATGTTAAAGATATTCAGGATCTCCTGTTCCCGAAAAATCGATGTCATCGCGTTATCGTTGATCAGTACACAATGTCCTTTTGCCGATTTGTCCACAGATTTGATCGTCGAAATATTTCCGTAGTTGCTAATCAGAATCGCTGGCGCTTTTACCACATATTCTTTTGCACCAATCTTGTGTTTAAAATGGCCTTCTGTTATATGTACAAGGAGATTGTATCCCAAAAAAATGGGCGGTGTAGGGAATTTAATATATGGAGCGATTTCACTAAGCTGGAAGATTTTGACGGGAGATTGCTGGTACCTCAGGTGTTCCAGACTACCAGTCATAAATCTATCTACAAATTCACCTGCATTTACCTGCTTTTCCATTTTTGTCCATTATGTTTTTGCAAAAACATCAAATTCTCCTATTTTCCGATTATTGCTATTCGTTGCAAACGGATTTAACGTAATATCAGGATAATATTTCAAAGGTAACGGGATAAAATAGGTTTGTCAATATAAAATATATGATGATTTTCAAAAATAGGTGCAATATACTACCATTGTCACTAATAACTAAACTCCATGATCACTTCTATGTAGGGGTGGAAAAGTAATCGGATTTTCTATCTATATAAAGCCGAGGTGGTAGTAATGACCGATGAGAATAATTTGGGAAAATGAAGGTTTATCATTAGCTTTAATACTTAGCAAAAGCTGAATCGTTTGTTTCTCAACGATTTCTTTATTATAAACCGAGCGAGTATGAAAATTGTATTTGTTTTTATATCCTTATTTTTTTCTGTTGTTGCTATTCGGGCACAGGACCGGATGAATTACTGTAATGATTACATCCAAACCGGTGCAGAGCGAACTGAGCAATATATACCTTACCTCAATGGTAAGCGGGTTGCTATTTTAGGTAACCCATCTACCGTGATCAAGAAAAAACATCTTGTGGATAGCCTACTCGCCAGAGGAATTAAAATCGTAAAAATATTTGGGCCTGAACATGGATTTCGTGGAAATGCCAGCAACGGAACAAAAGTGCGGGATGAAGTCGATCCAGCAACCAAAATTCCGGTGATCTCGCTCTATGGAAGTAAAAAAAAACCTTCAGCGAAAGACCTAAAAGATATTGATGTGTTCATCTTTGATGTACAAGATATGGGGGTAAGATTTTACACGAATATTAACACACTTCGGGACATCATGGAAGCCTGTGCCGAAAATGAGAAGGAACTCTTGATTTTAGATCGCCCTAATCCAAATGCGTATTTGGTCGATGGCCCTATATTGGATATGAAATATAAATCGGGTATCGGTCAGTTTCCGGTTCCGATTGCTCATGGGATGACAATCGCTGAATTTGCCCAGATGATTAACGGGGAAGGCTGGATGGCGACGACAAAAAAATGTAAGCTAAAGATCATACCCGTAGCGGCATATAATCATCAAATGTTATACAAACTTCCGGTTAATCCTTCTCCAAATTTAAATACCGAACAAAGTATTCTCCTCTATCCCAGTACTTGCCTTTTTGAAGGTGTAAAGATCAATCATGGAAGGGGGACGGATTATCCCTTTACCGTTTTTGGAAGTCCAGCCTATAAAGATGTATATCGTTTTTCGTTTACACCAGTGAGTAAAAAAGGAATGAGTGAGACACCACTCTTTATGAATGAAGTATGTTATGGTTTAGATCTACGTGAATATGATTTGCAGAAGCTGGTGGACAGTAAGAAAATAAATCTTTCCTGGATGCAGGAGCTCTATCGGAATTCTCCAGAAAAAGATAAATTCTTTGATCAGTCATTTTCCAAGCAGATTGGCAGTATAGAAAAATTGGTTGGTGTTGATTCCTTTCGACGACAGATAACTGAAGGTGTTTCAGAAGAAGAAATCCGGAAAAGCTGGGAGCCTGGATTAACGCGTTATAAGGAAATGAGAAAGAAATATCTTATTTATCCATAATCTATTTATGTGGCACAAGATTTTGTATGGAATTGTGGTTGTCCCTACAAATATGATAAGTGCCTATGGCAAGTTTATCTGAACCTAACTATTTAACCTGAAAAGTAAATGATGTTTAATCGAAAATATTATTGTTGTTATGTTGCTTTCTTATGGGGGCTTATCGCAAATCTAAACCAACTCTATGGGCAACAGCTAGCGCGGAGCTCAGATCGACAGAATTATATCAGCGATGCTGAAATTCGTTTACAGCCAACGGTAAAATGGAAGTTTCAGACTAAGGCACAAATATTTGCTTCTCCTATTGTTTTTAAGGATAAAGTGATCGTTGGTTCCTGTGACAGTAACCTTTATGCGCTGGATAAAACGAGCGGTAAAATAATATGGAAATATAAAACTGGAGGAGAAATCCGCTCCACAGTAGCTATCGATTCAAACCTGTTGTATTTTGTATGTTCAGATGGTCTGTTATATGCTCTAAGTATAGAAACGGGAGAAAGACGCTGGACCTTTGCCACACAAGGCGAAAAAAAACAGGATACTTGGGATTACTTTCATTCCTCACCAACAATCAGCGATGGAATCGTATATTTTGGATCCGGAGATAAGCATATTTATGCGGTTGATGGCAAGAGTGGAGAACTTCACTGGAAGTTTCCTACTGGAGGAATTGTCCATGCTTCGCCAACATTGGCAAAGGAGGGGGTAATGATTGGGAGTTTTGATGGTTACTTTTATTGTCTGGAGAAAAACGGGAAGTTGCGTTGGAAGTTCAAAACAATTGGTGAACGCTATTTTCCAAAAGGTGAAATTCAATTTCATGCCGTTGCTACCGATAGTACGGTCTATTTTGGAGCAAGGGATTTCAACATGTACGCATTGAATATCAAAGATGGGACCGGATATTGGGTATATCATCAACCGGGGAGCTGGACAAGTGTACCCAGCTTGTCAGGAGAGAAGTTGATTGTAACGATGTCAGACTCTTATAGCGTATTGGCCTTGGACAAAATAAATGGTACAAAACTGGTTGAACAGGCTGTTCCCCTAAACACTTTTAGTAGTGCAACCATTGCTGGTTCGAACGCATTTTTTGGTACATTGGATGGGGTCATTTATCGGTTTGATCTTGCGAAAGGAATTACGACACCTATTTTTCAGACAGAATCGAGTAAAAGAAATCGCCATCTATTTGTGGATGAGCAAGGGAAATTAAGAGGCGATTTGCAAGAGAAATACGCGCATGATATCAATGGGTTATTTACTGACTATTTGCAAATGGGCAGTATCTTTTCTACGATCTGGATAGCGGATAATACACTTTATTTTGGAGCTGCAGATGGTGCTGTTTATGCCATTGAATAATATCTGTGAGCTGTATTCGAACGTTGATTGATTTATTTTCTTAAAATTTTTTCCATTGACTTGCCCTTCGCCAGTTCATCAATCAGTTTATCTAAATAACGGACTTTTTGAACGAGTGGATCTTCAATATCTTCTATACGATAGCCGCAAATGACACCAGTAATCTTTGTTGCATTGGCATTGAAATGCGGTGCCTGGCTGAAAAAATGTTCAAAATCGGTTTTGTCGGCTATGATCTGTTGCAGGTCTTGGGTATTATAACCTGTTAACCAAAATATGATTTCATTGACTTCTTCTTTTGTGCGACCTTTTTTTTCTGCTTTTTGTATATAATGTGGATATACTCCAGCAAATGACATGCGGTAAATTCTAGTATTGTCCATTTTTCTACTGATAATCTTTTGTGGTTTTTGCTAATTTACCATTTTTTTGATGTGAAATTTCTTTACAATATCATTTTTCCTGTCGTTTTATCAAAAGTAATGGTTTTGTTGATACCTCCATAAAAGAGTGTAATGCGAAGCATTTTATCCGTTTCCGAATTGAAAATGATGTCTTTTGCACTCCCTATTCTTAGGGTAGTCCCGTCATTATTTAATGCATTGTCGGTACAGCTAAGCACCCGCTTTTCAATTATTCCTTTTTTCTCAATTATTTCTAACCAAGGTGGGGATAAAACACTATATCCAACGATTTGTGCACGATAATTTTCGTTTAAATCTTTCGTCGTCCGTAGACCGAAAGAAGACATGGACAATACCAATGTATAAAAGGGTAGCATCATTGGCAGGATGCTACAAATTAACCCCAATAGTAATCCAGACAACATAATCTTTGCCAGGATCTTTTTCCAGAAAATGACGATTACGGTCATAGTCAGTCCTAGCCATATCCAGAAAAGTAAAACGTCACTATAATAGCCGATTAAACTTATTTTTTCCAGGTAGTAAGCGAGCATATCCATACCCAGTAATAGCGTAATGACAATATATAGTATTTGTATTTTACTTTTCATTGTAGTGATTTGTTGTTTAAAATAGGATTTTTTTTTGCATAGATTTTATTCAGACCTTGAATATGATTGAATCTATTGTAACAGTAAATATAATGAATGGAAACAATATCGATATGTGCTATTAGGTGCTTGTAAGAAAGAATCTTTAAGGTTAATTGATAAAGATGATGTAATAATTTTTAAATTATAGTCCTATCTTTATAGGATACAAAATTGTCTTAAAAAATGAGTTTGAGATATAAACGTAATAACATTCATATAAAGGAAGAAGAACAGCAACGTATTCAGGATTTTCCGGTGCTTATTGGGGGCTGCGGTATTGGGAGCTACATCGCTGAGTGTCTGTTGCGGATGGGATTTGAAAATTTGATCATTATCGATGGTGATATTGTGGAACTGACCAATCTTAATCGCCAGAATTATGTGGAAGGAGATATCGGTATAAATAAAGCTATGGCTCTAAAAGAACGATTGATGGCTATTAATCCCGAAGCAAAGATTACGGCTTATCCCGAATTTCTTGATCGAAATAATTTGTATAGCTTTGATTTAAACTGTAAGATCGCTATTAATGCCCTGGATTTTTCCACCGATATCCCTTTTTTATTTGATGAATACATGGCACAGAAAAATATCCCTGTTGTTCATCCGTACAATTTGGGCTGGGCCGGTTTTTTAACTGTCATTACACCAGAGAGTCACAATTTACGCTCTTTGAATAAAGAACATCACGCATTTGAAATAAACGTAGGGAAATTTATTGTTGAGAGACTACAGGAAAAGAACATTGATACAAAATGGTTGGAAGATTTTCTTTCGGAATATGGTGAAATCGCAATGGATTCACCGCCACCACAGTTATCGTTGGGGTTATATTTATTAGCTGGAATGGTATGCCAGGTTGTTTTCAATATTGCTACGGACAAAGCGATAAGGGTTTTTCCTGAATCGTACTATTTATCTATGCGTGAGTAAAATAAGCTATAATAATTACAATAATTATTATACTTTTGTATTGTATCTACGTCTCCGTGCGAATCTAATCAACAAAGGCTATTTTGTAAATAATATTGAATTTCAACTGCATGAACTGGACTCCAGAAAATTATTATTTTACGAAACTTAATAGTGCAGAACTGCCTGAACTTATTCATTTTTATTTGGTTACCGTCCAAGAACACTATAAACTGGATGAGTATTCTAAAGAAGATTATGATATCGATTATAAATCATTGATAGGGGAGGATTCAGCTTTTTTTGATCAGTCTATTTATTATGTTCTGCGGAGTAAGACAAATAATGCCATCCATGCTTCGATTCGGATTACCTATTGGGATAAGGAAATCTGCCTGCCTATTCAGAAGTTATTCGGTATTAAAACCAAAGATCTGTTGGTTCCCGAAGTAGACAATTTTTGGCATATCGGGCGCTTTGTAATTTCTGGGAAAATTATTGGAAATCGGATTAATATTCTCAAAAAAATGCTCTTTGATGCCTTTTATGGTCCCTACAGTTTGGGGAATGGTTTAATAATTGCCGAATGCGACCGGAAAGTGGTGAACACGCTACGTAAACTGGAAATTGAATCTTACCAATTGGGAGATCCGATTATTTACTTTTATTCCGAAACACTGCCCATTTATATCAAATCCCAATGGCTAGAAACCTTTATCAAAAAAAATAAGATTTCACAGTGCAGTACCGGGAATGATAAGGATATTCAAAAATTTATAGCCATGTCAAAAGATATGTTGTTAGATTCCAAAAACAATTAGTACTGAAAGAGCCATTAAAAAAGAGACAACTCGATCGCTAATGCTGTAGCTTCCGTTATACTCTTTACTTTTAACTTTGAAAATATCTGTTTTTTGTGAAATTTAACGGTATCAATCGAAACATAGAGTCTATCAGCAATCTGATCCATTGTAAGCCCCTGCGCTGAAAAAAGTAGTATATCCTTTTCTCGGGGTTTTAATTTAACGCGCGGAGTTTCTACCCAAATATCTTTGACTAGATCATATTCAAATTGCCTCCCATCTTCATCCGATTTGAATCTGATGTTGCCTGCATTGGGGTGTGAAGACATAGAAACTAAACAGAGTGCGATCCATGGGTTTGAATGGTTGTCCAGAAGCAAGGGTTTCAATTTGTGGTTTACAAGTAATGGTTTGCTACCGGGCTGTTTCAGATGAAAGTCATATGATATGGAATATTTTAAACGGTCATCGGCAGTTAATTTGCCATAGAAATCAAAGCCAACATCGTTTATTTTCTTTAATAAATGAAGATCATCTTCTGGGACATTACTTACATAATGATGATAGCCTTCTTTCATTACTTCCGCAGGTGTACTTCCACATAAAAAAATAGGGTTGTCGGAAACAAATAAAAAACTTTTCTTTGAATAATCTATAAGATAGATGCTCTGATATGTTAGTCGGCTTAAGGATCTTGCGAAATTAATAAATGCATTTACGATCTCATAATCATCTTCGCTAAAGTTGTCTTTAACATGTATCGGCTTAAAAAAATCTTCAATTTTTATTTTCATAGTGTAAATCACAAAGATGATCTATTGTCGCTTCGAAATTTCCAATTAGACTGATCTTATTTCTGTTCGCAAATTAAAGAAATAACAGCCCAGTCTAAAGTAATTAACGAAAAATAGGCTTTTCTGACCTTTATATGTCTATTTAAGACTTTGGTTAACAGAGCATTCAATTTTTTCATTAAACCTTTATGACATAATATCCTACACAAATGGGTAGAATATCATTCCCCTTGATAAAATGTCGTATTTTACTTTCTATCTTTGATATTGTCGAAGCAATTTAAAATTATATAAATATAGTCTATTGGATTCAAAATACCCAATGGTATATCTTGCTTTATGTAGGATTTTAGTAAAGATTTTAATCCCATGACAGCTTCTAAGAAAATATATTCCTAATATTCCCCCTGGTTATTACCATTTTTAATTCAATCTGACTGGACGAAGTGATCCTTAACTTTAGTGTATTACAAATGCTTTAAATGGGATTCTTATATAAATTAGTATGTATGTACATTTATTTTTTTTTACTTGATATTTCTTGTTTTTTATAGTATTATTGTATGCTGAATCTAATTTTTAATGCTTTTTATTGTGTTTTTGGCCTCTTTTGTTATGTATATACAATTTGGCAAAGGTTGATTGTTTGAATAATTGGGAGATGGTTAAGATTTATAAATCTTAATTTGGAGTGGGATGATAAATTGAAACATGCAAAAGAACTGAATACTTGGATAGGCATTTATAGCATACTTTTTATTATAAAATCCATCAATTATGAAAATGCATTTCCCCATTTCCGTTTTCACCAGCTTACTGTTAATGACAGGACAGCTTGTTTCGGGGCAAGAGAATACCATTTGGCAACTGGGCAGTTCAGATGGCTCCAGCAGAGAGTTCGCACTGGCTCCACACGATTACAAGAAATTTCTGGAACATGATTTTGGCTACGAAGACAATTACTTTGTGGTTGGGCAATCTTCGTTGTCAAGAGATCTGCCTTACGTGTTACCCGGACCAGCCAATGGATGGGGCGGGACTGGTGGAACCTCTGGCCTAAGGACCCATTTTTTGAATTTATACAGTGTATTAAGTGGTCAAGTTGAAAACGGGAAATGGGCTCTGGAAGTAAAATTGGCAAATAGTGATCCTCAGAATAAACCGACCTTACAAATCGCGATCAATGGTAAATCCCATAATTACGAACTGAAGAATGGTGACGGCCCCATTGATCCTGTAGGTACGGGTTCAAAGTCTGGAGCTTCTACGATCCAGATAGCATTGCCTGAGCATCTTATTTCGGAGGGATTTAACCAGGTTACACTTACGGTAATAAAAGGGGGGTGGGTTGAGTTTGACTCCTTTAAATTATTGGGTCCTCAACAGGTGAAATTGTTGAAAGATTACACTTCAATAATCAAAGAGGTACGGCAATCGGATTTTGAACTGAAAAAAGGAAACGAGCGCATACAGTATATGCTCCTTGATATCTTGAAATTGAAAGATGATGAGCGTATAAAAGTGTTGTTGGATGGAAAGAAAATCTATGATAAAACTCATGAGAAGGGCCTATCTCGACTTGAGATTCCAATGCCTTATGCATCGAAAGAGGTACGAAGTAAATATGCAATATATATCAACGATAAATTAATTCAAACATCTTCTATAAAACGATCTCCCAAAAGATTGGGTGGGGTCTCGGATTATGTCAACACCATGATAGGGGCTGCACATTCCAGATGGATGCTGGCACCGGGACCGTGGATGCCATTTGGAATGGTAAAGATTAGTCCCGATAATCAAAATATTGGCTGGCAGGCTGGTTATGAACCTTCAATAGAATCTATTGGTACATTTAGCCATATACACGAATGGACAATGGCTGGACTGGGCACATTTCCAACAGCAGGCCAGTTGAAGACTAGTGTCGGAGACCAATATAGTACGCATTCAGGGTATCGTTCGGCAATAGATAAAGCAAGTGAACAGGCTCCATTGGGATACTATGCCGTTCATCTTCTTGACCAGGATATTGACGCAAAGTTAACCGCAGGAACACGCTCCAGTTTCCAGAAATATACCTATCATAAATCAGATACTGGACGTATTATGATTGATCTTAAAGTGAACGGAGAATATGATTATAAGATCAAAGACCTCTCTCTTAAAAAGGTTTCTGATTATAAGGTTATTGGCTACAGTAACCAATTGTCCGAAAATGTTTGGTCTACCGATGCGAAACAAGATTATATTGTCTATTTCGTCATGGAGTTTGATAAACCGATTATCAATTTCGGAACTTGGCATAATGGTCGCGTAACAGATCAGTCTGATCTGGTTGCCGACAGCGCTCAATCCGCTGGTATGTATGTAGAGTTCGATGTTCGTAAAAACAAGGAAGTGCAGCTGCGGACCGGGATTTCCTATGTCAGTATCGCCAATGCTGCAGAAAATTTAAAAACAGAACTTTCAGATCCATTTGGATGGTCTTTTGAACGTGTGGTCGCCAACCAACATCGGGTGTGGAATGAATTATTGGGGCGCCTGGAGATAAAAAGTGATGACTATTTGGAAAAAGAGAAGTTTTATACAAATATGTATCGTACCCTGGCAAGCCGTAATACATTTAGCGACGTTAACGGGCAATGGCGCTCTTCTGATGAGACGATCAGAACGATGAAACATCCGGGGGACCTTGCCCTGGGCTGTGATGCATTTTGGAATACGTTCTGGAATTTAAACCAATTCTGGAATCTGGTTACACCGGAATGGTCGAATAAATGGGTGCGTTCGCAATTGGCTATGTATGATGCAGACGGTTGGCTGGCAAAAGGGCCTGCTGGTATGGAATATATTCCAGTGATGGTTGCTGAACACGAGATTCCTTTGATTGTAGGGGCCTATCAGATGGGAATACGTGATTACGATGTCACAAAGGCATTTGAAGCGATCAAGAAAATGCAGACAACAAGTCCGCTAAAATTTGAAGGTGGCTTTGCCGGTAACCGGGATCTGGATGTTTATCTGAAGTATAAGTATGTGCCTTATGACCTGGGACGTTTCTCAAATTCCTTGGAGTATAGTTTTGACGATTGGACTGTAGGACAATTTGCAAAATCCTTGGGAAAGGAAAAAGAATACAGTTATTTTAATGATAGAGGGAGCTGGTGGAAGAATGCGATAGATGTTAAAAGTGGCTATGCGCGGATGAAAGATGCCAAGGGGCAATGGTACCAGGACTTTGATCCCTTTAAATCTGGAGCCAATCATCATTATGTTGAAGGAAATGCATGGCAGTTGACATTCTTTGTGCCTCAGGATATTCCTGCATTGGCTAAAATGATTGGTGAGGATGTGTTTCTAAAGCGTTTGGAATGGGGGTTCGGAGAAAGTGAAAAATGGCGATATAATGGACCAAATGATCAATACTGGGATTATCCGGTTGTGCAGGGAAATCAACAGTCTATGCATTTCGCCTATATTTTTAACTGGTTGAACAAACCATGGCTTACACAAAAATGGAGCCGGTCTATCGGGGAACGATATTACGGACAGGGTATTTCTAACGCATATCTAGGAGATGAGGATCAAGGACAGATGAGCGCTTGGTATATCATGAATGCAATCGGATTATTTCAGCTAGACGGAGGAACGCGAACAAAGCCAATTTATGAAATTGGTAGTCCATCTTTTGAAGAAATTAAGATTAAGTTGGGACGGCAATATGGGCGAGGAGATCAATTCACTATTAAAGCTAAAAATGCAAGCAAAAAGAATATGTATGTGCAGCGCGCAACTCTAAACGGTAAACCGCTACAGACATTCTATTTTGACGCTGCGGAATTGCTAAAAGGAGGTGAACTAGTTTTGGAAATGGGGGATAAACCGAATATGCAATGGGGCTTGTCACATTAATCACGTATCATTGAGAGGACTTTAATGGGAGATGATATCTTCAGATTGTAGTTTTCCGCAACGAACGGCACCGTTTGTTAAAGTTTGGTTAAACATAAAAGAATAGGATAACAAAGCTCGGGGAATGGCGTTATCAATGTAGTTTTCATAATTTAGGTTAATAATTGGTTAGTTAGTAAAAATCCTGAAGTTCCCCGCTTCAGGATTTTTTGTTGAATGATCTTTCTCCTTGGATCTAACCTGCATTAGCGACTATATTTTGATCATACGACTATACTTTAAGATACCTATCGGATTGATGAATTCGCATCTATTTTCAGTCTTGCTAAATCCTATTAACATTGTAAAATGATAGATATAACTGCTGTCGATATTTGTAAATCTTTGGTATTATCAGTAGTATTGTGACTACACTTAAAAATGTGCAATCTACTGTTCATTGTATCAGAAAAAAGTAGATTGTCTTTATCAAGATGATATGATCAAGTTTATCCGTTATTTTCTTTTGGGATTATTTGTTTGGGAGCAAGCGGCTGCGCAAAAACTACCAACCGACTATGTCAATCCTTTTATTGGTACCAGTAACTATGGTACAACCAATCCCGGTGCTCAGGTACCTCATGGTCTAATGAATGTGTCTCCCTTTAATGTGATGGGTTCATCACTTAATGCCTTTGATAAGGATGCACGTTGGTGGTCTACACCTTACGAACATAGCAATAGCTATTTTACCGGTTTTTCACATGTCAATCTGAGTGGTGTAGGTTGTCCTGATATGGGAAGTTTGTTGCTGATGCCAACGGCTGGAAAACTAGAAGTCGACTACCATCAATATGGAAGTACTTATACACAGGAAGAGGCTCATCCAGGTTATTATAGTAATGTGTTAAAAAAATACGGTATCAAAACTGAGACATCCGCAACTGCTCGTGTGGGTGTATCTAAATTTACTTTCCCTAAAGGGCAGGCTAATATTCTACTCAATTTAGGCGAGGGACTGACGAATGAAACGGGGGCCACGGTTCGCTATGTCAGTGATACGGAACTTGAAGGTTCGAAATTATTGGGTTCGTTCTGTTATACCAACAATCAGGCCGTATATCCGATTTTCTTCGTGATGCGAGTGAATAAAAAGCCCGCAAAGAAAGGTTACTGGAAATTTCAGCGTGCCGGTGAAAAATGGGAGAATGATTGGAATAAAGATGCGGGCAAATACAAGATTTTTACCGATTATTCGAGCCAATTGTCTGGAGACGATCTTGGGGCATTCTTGAGTTTTGATGTTCAGGAAAATGAGAGCTTAGAGGTTCAGTTGGCGGTATCTTTCGTAAGCGTTGAAAATGCACGAAAAAATCTGGAAGTCGAGCAACCTGGTTTTGGATTTGAGCGGATCAGGACACAAGCTTCATCTTTGTGGAATAATGAATTATCAAGAATTCAGGTTGAAGGAGGTACCGGAGATCAAAAAACGGTATTTTATACGGCTATGTATCATGCCATGATTCATCCAAATATTTTACAGGATGTTAACGGCGAATATCCGGCTATGGAAAATAGAAAGACCCTTGTTGCGGATCATAATCGTTACACCGTATTCTCTTTATGGGATACGTACAGAAATGTACAGCCGCTCATGTCGTTGGTCTATCCAGATAAACAGGTTGGAATGATTCGTTCCATGATTGATATTTATAAAGAAAATGGATGGATGCCTAAGTGGGAACTTTATAGCCGTGAAAGCTATACCATGGACGGTGATCCAGCAGTACCTGTGATCGTTGATGCCTGGATGAAAGGCATTCGGGACTATGATATCAATACAGCTTATGAGGCTTTTTTGAAGTCGGCGACGACAACGGATTCGACGAATCGAATCCGTCCGGACAATGCCGATTATGTCAAGTATGGTTATGTTCCTCTTCGCGATTCTTTTGATAATTCAGTTTCCCATGCGATTGAATACTATGTTGCTGATTGGAATTTAGCACAGTTGGCCAACTCATTGGGGAAAACTAAAGACGCACAGACTTTTGGTAAGAGAGCACAGGGGTACAAACATTACTATTCTCCAGAGTATGGAACCTTTCGACCTATTCTTCCCAATGGCTCGTTTTTGACACCTTTCAATCCATTGATGGGGGCTAATTTTGAGCCTAACCATGGATTCCATGAAGGGAATGCCTGGAATTATAGTTTTGCAATACCATTTGATATCCCTGGTTTAGTTCAACTGATGGGCGGTAAAAGGAAATTTGTGGACAGATTACAGGCTACCTTTGATAAAGGGTATTTTGATGTTACCAACGAACCTGACATGCTTTATCCACATGTTTTTTCGGAAATAAAAGGTGAGGAATGGCGTACGCAAAAGTTGGTTAAGCAAATTCTGGATAAACATTTTACGAATAGTCCCGGTGGGATCCCAGGAAATGATGATACAGGAACAATGTCGACCTGGGCATTAATGAATATGATAGGGATTTACCCTTTTTGTCCCGGCAGACCAGATTATACGAT
Organism: Sphingobacterium ginsenosidimutans; assembly: GCF_039536865.1. Taxonomy (NCBI): domain Bacteria; kingdom Pseudomonadati; phylum Bacteroidota; class Sphingobacteriia; order Sphingobacteriales; family Sphingobacteriaceae; genus Sphingobacterium; species Sphingobacterium ginsenosidimutans. The sequence continues at coordinate 1,799,621 of NZ_BAAAZK010000007.1, read as the reverse complement.
CGTTACGCCGGTATTTGATAAAGTAACTATTCAACTTGATAAAAAGTATTACCCTAAGTCTGATCGTGTGACCATTAGACGCCAAAAAGAGGGCAATGGAGAATTCATCAAAAAAATTATCGTCGATGGAAAGCCATTAGGAGGTTTTAAAATTAGTCATCAAGTTTTGGTCAATAGCAAAGATATCCTGATTGTTACGGGAGACAGATAAATGACACGCAGATTAAAGAAGCTATCTACACTATGAAATATATGAAATACCTGGCATGCGCAGGTTTATTGGGAATACTGAGCTGTGCCTCACAGCGGGATTCGGCTGAAGGTTCTTATGCAAAATCAGTCAATCCTTTTATAGGGACGGATTTTACGGGTAACACCTATCCTGGAGCACAATCGCCCTTTGGTATGGTACAATTGAGCCCAGATAATGGATTGCCCGGTTGGGATCGTATTTCGGGTTATTTTTATCCCGATAGCACGATTTCGGGCTTTAGTCATACCCATTTAAGTGGGACGGGAGCTGGGGATCTATATGATATATCGTTTATGCCAGTTACCTTGCCTTATCATGAGGCCGTGGCGCCTTTGGGTATTCATTCCAAGTTTTCGCATCAAAACGAACAGGCACATGCGGGGTACTATAAAGTAAAGTTGACAGACTATAATATCGATGTAGAGCTAACGGCAACCCCACGTTGCGGTATCCAACGTTATACATTCCCTGAGGCTCAATCGGCTATTTTTTTGGATCTAAAGAAAGCAATGAACTGGGATGCCACAATAGATTCATACATCGAGGTGGTTGATTCGGTCACTGTGCGTGGCTACCGATTTTCAGAAGGCTGGGCCAGAGGCCAACGTGTCTATTTTGAAACCCGATTTTCAAAGCCGTTTACTGCAGTTCACATCGATAGCTCGGCGATACAGTCAAGTGTTGACAGCATAACAAAAACGACCAAACGTATTGGTACTGCTTTCACGGCACGTTTTGATTTTAAAACATCTACTGGTGAACAAGTAACGCTTAGCACAGCTCTTTCGGGGGTAAGTATGGATGGTGCTTCCAAAAACCTGAAAGCTGAGGTGCCAACAGATGATTTTGATCACTATTTAAAACAAGCTGAGAATAACTGGAACAAAGAGCTTGGTAAGATTGCTATTCAGACTACAGACAAAGAAGCTAAAGTAAAGTTCTATACAGCATTGTACCATTCGATGTTGGCCCCTACCATATTTGGAGACGTAGATGGGACTTATTTTGGAGCGGATAGAAAAATACATCAGGCTGAAGGTTGGACCAATTACAGTACTTTTTCGCTTTGGGACACCTATCGCGCTTCACATCCTCTATTTACTTATCTTGATCCAAATCGGGTAAATGATATGGTGAAATCATTTATTGCATTTTACGAACAGCATGGTCGCTTGCCTGTATGGAATATCTATGGCAGTGAAACCGATATGATGATTGGCAATCATGCAATCCCAGTTATTGTGGACGCTTATTTGAAAGGAATAGGTGATTTTGATGTCAATAAAGCGCTGGAAGCTTGTGTGGCAACAGCAAACATAGACAACTATAGAGGTATTGGGTTGTATAAAAAGTTGGGTTATGTACCTTATGATGTTGTGGATAAATACAATGCTGAGAACTGGTCTTTGTCACGCACACTCGAATATGCATTTGATGATCATTGTATTGCGGTTATGGCGGATAAGATGGGGAACAAGGCGGTGGCAACTACGTTTTTTGCAAGAGCAAAAAATTATAAAAATGTCTATAATCCCACTACATCATTTATGCAACCGCGTGACAGTCATGGTGTTTTTGTAACGCCATTTGATCCAGAGGAATATAGTGCACATATCTGTGAAAGCAATGCTTGGCAATACTTCTGGTCTGTTCAACATGATATTCCGGGATTGATCAATCTCGTCGGCGGAAATGAACGCTTTGGGCAGAAATTGGATAGCATGTTTACCTTCCACCCATCAGACACCAGTAAACTACCTATTTTCAGTACGGGCATGATTGGACAATATGCACATGGAAATGAACCAAGTCATCACGCTATATATTTGTTTAACGCGATTGGGCAACCATGGAAAACACAGCAATATGCTGCCGAAGTGATGGAAAAACTTTATCTAAATAATCCGTCAGGGTTAAGCGGGAATGATGATTGCGGACAGATGTCTGCTTGGTATGTATTCAGTGCGCTGGGTTTTTATCCAGTAGATCCAGTGAGTGGAAGGTATGAAATCGGTACGCCATTGTTTGAACATAGCGAATTTAAACTTGCGAATGGGAAAAAGTTTACTGTCAAAGCGGATCATGTAAATAAAACCAATATTTACATCCAGTCGGTTACTTTGGATGGAAAGCCTCTTGAAACAAGTTATATCACACATGAGCAGATCATGTCTGGAGCTACCCTTGTTTTCCAAATGGGAAGCAAACCTGGTCCGGTGTGGTACAAAAAATAGTCAGGAGCAATATCATTGTTTTTGTCAACAGAACCTCCAATAAGTTAACAGTTATTGGAGGTTCTTTTTGCGAATAACAATACTATTCAAGGTTTTTATAAAAGTAGGTTGTACTACAGGGGCTACCATTGGGAAAAAGTGCATAATTTGGAATGTTTCCCACGACCTTCCAGCCACGTTTTAAGTACAAAGCATGAGCTGGGCTATCTGTTACAGTATCTAACACCAGTAGTGATTTTCTCTTTTTTTTCGCAATGAATTCCAGATGTTGCAATAAATTTTCCGCTATACCAAGACGTCGAAAAGCGGAATGCACCAACATTTTTGCTACATCGGCCCGATGAGGCTGATTTTGAGGAAGGTCTATTTGTAATTGTACGGTCCCAACGATTTGGTGGGATGAGCTGTCTTTTGCAACAAGTAGCACTGTTTTTTCTTGCTGGACCTTCGCCAGGACATTGTTCCAGAATTCTCTTGCTTTTTCTTCGCTTAAGTCCTGCATAAATCCCACTGAGGCCCCTCCTTGGACAATATCCAATGTTAATGCGACCAGGTCGGAAACGGCTATGTTATTTGCTTCCTTTAATTCTTCAATGTGGATATTTCTCTTATCAGAAATAAGCATAGTTATTTTATGGTTTTTATTAGCGTGAAATAGTCGCTCTTTAATTGAGAAATAGGATTACTGCTTCATGACGTAAGGCGGCCATCTGATAAAATGCTTTTAGGTCTTCGAAGTATTGAAGCAGATAATCTAATGCATTTTCATCATCCCAGATATCTGGGTATATATCTTTTTCAAGCATGGTGGCAGAGTCGAAACGTTGTGTTAATTCATCTATTGAAATTTCCTTTAACGCTAAATCAATCTGTCTGGTTTGTTCTATATCTGTATAGGTTGCTGGGCCATAGCCCATGTCCTGATTGCGATCAATGTCATTAGGCCCAACTAATAGCCAGGATAAGGGTGGAGCGGCCTGATCGTATGTGCCGATTGATTCTCCTGTCAATAAAAAGAAAATACCTTCCCAAGCTTTGTCAATATCTATCAAATTGTCCAAATGTATAGCTTCTTTGCTATATACCATTTTGCTTAATGAATGACTATCGGTGAGAAAACTATTCAATGTTTCCAAATTGACCCGGAGGAAATTTTGTATCATGCTCATGATCTTTCGATTTTGGTTGACAGCTTTTTATTTTCTGTTTTACAGAAGGATATAACACTGTTGATTGTATTGAAAATATGAACTGGAGAAATATTAATTATTGCTCCGTGTAAATGCAAAATAAATAACATATAGCCAGCTCAAGATGCCATGAATCAGCGCCCAGAGAATAGACTTGTTACGATCCCAAGAAGTAACGACAGCAATTACAGAACCAAGTCCAATTCCGGATTGCGTAATTGTTTGGGTCGTTGAACGGCTAATTTCTTGTCCGAAAACCATGCTCGACATTCCGATGAACATGATCAATAAAGCTAGTTGTTTCATAGTGTTTTATTCAGTTCTTTTCGTTTTTGACTCCGCATCGATTTTTTTGATTCGTCTAAAATTGTCGGTCTTCTAATCTAGTCTAGATTATTTTTCTAAGTTCCGCAATTCTTCCTTAAGAAACAAGCTGTTGTCCTTGACTTGTTTTACAGTATTTGCTAATCGGGTAATTATCGGTGCCATTGTCTGGGATAAAACTGTACCCAAATGATAGCGAATCTTAAAAAATAGGTAACGAATATTAAATGCCTTAAAGAGCTTGTTTTGAAAATGCGTTATTTGTTGAAAAATCGAGATATGAGAATTATTATTTTGACATTAATCATCAGTACATTCGCATTGACGTCCTGTGGCAGTAATTTGGACTTCGGATATAATGAGAAGATTGCCCGCCTTTTCTATAGTTGTAAAGAAAAGTTGGATGAAAGCTACAATAAATTACTGGAAGGAGAATATGATGCGGATAAAACGGATGAATTATCCTACGAAATGAAGCTCAAAGAGGTACAGGCGCTGAGCAGCTATATCAAAGGAATAAAGAGTGAAGTTAATGCATTAAAGCCTAGTGAAGCTGCGAAGAGTTTCCATTTGACTACAATAGCTTACATGACGAGAATTACAGATGGTTATGGTACGTTGTTGGTCAAATATGTGGATGAGCAGAAAAAAGGTGCCAGACAGGCCTTATTAAGAGATATTACTGATGAAAAAGCTAAAATAGCAGTCCTGGCAGATACTTGTTTGGAAAAACAGGTTGAGTTTTTAAATAAGGTGGGGATAAAGGTTGCCGCTGCACAATAAATAATTCATGAAACATAATTTCAGCCAATGAGAACATGCTTAACAATTGATAAGTTTTATTTAATGTTTGTTTTACTTCTACTTGTTGTATCCTGTAAAACTAAAGCCATAAAACAGGCTATCAGACCCCCCGATCCACAGGAAACTGTACGACCGTATTGGCTAGCTCAAAAGTATGATCGAGTAATGAATATTGAAGATCGTCAGGTGGCACGATTAGAGGGTAATTATCTATTGGATCTGCCATTGCAGTTTAAGACGGATTCAATAGCTGTATTTTATTTGAGCGCAAAGATCCCAGTAGAACTTTTCAAGAAGCCTTCGGCGTTTTATCCTGAATTGCAGGAATTTATTCTTATTGTTCCTGATTGGAAGTTTTACAGTGAAGTCAATAAAATGGCTTCAAAAAATGGAATGTGCGTGGAACCTGAAACCACTAATTATTATTACTATATCAGACGGGAAGAGGACAATGTAAAAGTTGATAGCGTTCGGCTTGGGGGATTGGAAAATCCAGTGATTGATTTTGCTAAACCTATGGTGCCCGAAAACCTATTAACAGTATATTGGAAGGAAAGCTATGGTTCTGTCTGCTGCCCTCGTGATCCAATGTGGGATATCGCTGATCAGGATAGCTCTTTTATCCGAAGTTTTGAGGAAAGAAATAAATTTAAGGTAACTGCCGGGAGATATATTCAAAAGCAAGGAAAAGAAGGCGAAAATAGTATATATTATACATTGCCGGGATTGACAACAGCACAGCGATTGCAATTTTTGCTTGAGAAGCGTGCACAATGGAGATTAAATAGCGAAGCCAAGAAAATGCCACTTTCAACAAACTTGTTTACACCTCAATTGCAGCAGATGATAACAACAGGTTTTAACAAGCTTGAAGAATTGCCTTAGCAGATAAGAAAATAATGTCGAGTCGAAGATTTCCGTTTTTAAAATGTATCTGTTCAAAGTATAGGGGTTATATAACATTTGATAAATAAGCATAATTTTGAAATAGTATGAGAATAAACAATCCATATAAAATTGTAGGCATAGTGGCAATAATTGTACTTTTAGGCGGCTCCTGTCAGGGACAGGATGCAACCAAAGCTGCTAAAGAAGGTGTTGAAGAGACTGTTTTACCTATCAGTCAATTAAAGGGAAAGTATAATGCGGCAGAAGATATCTGGGAGAATCCGGATACTACTTACGAACAATTTATACGATTTGATGGCGAAAGTCTTGCAACTTTCCATCGGACGGATGCCAATGGCGATTTAGGAACTGTTGGCATCGTTGATAAAACAGGAAAGGTTATTGTACAGCCCAACTATTTCAGTACTACGACAAAACCGCATTTTGGTTTTTTTGAAGTACAAGATAGTAAACAACGTGTAGGATTGATCAATGAGAAAGGCGTGGAGATTGTTTCGCCACAGTATGAGTCTGTCTTTTTGGATGCCAGTCTTATGGCGATTGATAGTATGATCATCAAAGTTGCGAAAGATGGCAAACAGGGATTTATTGATCATAATGGCGCTATTGTGATTCCTTTTAAATATCAGGTTTTGGACGTTGTGGGTAAAAATAGGATCATGTATATGGAATCACCACAGCATTGGGGATTGATGGACTACAACAGCAAAATATTAACCGATCCTGTTTTTACATTTAGCAATATTTTTGTCGACGGAAAAATGGTGGTGCAACAGGCCGATGGCGAAGAGTATACACTCTATGAAGATGGAAAAATCATTAAGAAATAATTGTTGTCCTGAAGTAAGAAAGTGCTATTTCCAGATCGGGAATAGCACTTTAATGAATAGACTGTCTTTATGATTGTGTACATTATAGACTAACGAGTGATTAGTTAATCCAGTAACTGTATTTCAAATATTTTGTCCCAATTTTTTCCTGTGAGAAAAAAGGTATTTGATTTTTTATTGTACGCAATTCCGTTTAATACATCTAGATCAACATGTTGTGTCACATTTTCTCGTAATTTGGAAAGATCGACTAGCCCCTCAATAGCGCCTGTTTTTGGGTCGATGATACCCATAACATCTTCCATAAAGAAATTAGCATAAATCTTTCCCTTTACCCATTCCATTTCGTTTATCTGGTTAACGATTTTCTCATTTGTGGCAACACGGATATAATCAATTTTAGAAAAGTCATTGGGATTGAGTATATAGATATTTTCTGAACCGTCAGACATATACAAATTTTTACCATCCGAGGTCAGTCCCCATCCTTCCATGTTTTTGAAATATGGCAGTGTTTTTATTGTCTTTAGTGTTGCCATATCATAGACATAGGCAAGATTGCTTTTGTAAGTCAATTGATATAATTTCCCATTTAATATGGTTGCACCTTCACCAAATATTGAATCTGCTAATTCGATCTTTTTGATTGCTTGTCCTGTTGTAGGATTGACAATGCGGATACTTGACTTACCTTTATTTCCACTTAACCCAACGCCATTGCCCGTACTTTCCATCAAGTTTTCTCCAAAGAACTCTAGCCCCTGTGTGAAAGCTTTGATATCATGTGGGTAGGTATTAACTATTCGGTACTTTAAAATTCGAGGCGGGTCTGATGGCAGATAGTCTATGTTTACTGTGTTTTCTTCGGATTTTCCAGTATGAAATACAACCGCCTTAATGATTTGCTTGCCAAATTTCTCTCTTGATAATCTATATGTTACTTTATTGTTTTCTGTGACTTTAGCAATCAGGTAATCATTAATATAATAAAGGATGGAATCAATTTTTAAATTAGAAGTATTTGCAATCTGAAACGATAATTCTTCATTTGTTGTATAATCTTGTTTTATCCCCTCGAAGCTAAAGCTTGGGTTATTTTTTGGTAAGTTATCTGGAGACGGTGATGTGGCTTTTTTACCGTTTTCTCCACAGCCTATAAAAAGAGATACTACTGTTAGCAAAAATAGTGAAGAGATTGTTTTCATTTTTGTAAAGCTTGAAGATCGTGAGATTTGTTTTATACTTAAAGAAAGATAAATATAATTTCAAAAGAAACCTAAATCATCGCTGAAAAAGATTCAGCACGAAAAACAATTAGGTTGTTTTGCTCTAAAATAGTCCTGAAGACCTTGTTGCGGGAATAGCTATACAGAATAGGTGAGGGGATAAAATCTGAAGCAGCATTTTGGTAATTAGGTTTGAGCGATACGAAATTATTTCGTATCGCTCAAACCTTTATTGTTATTGTTTTTTATCCCACCATACTTTGGACAAAAAGGAGTCTCCGTTCTGCATTCTGGAAACAGCGTCTTTGAGATTTGTTTGATTTAATTCAGCCTCTTCACTGGAGTAAATAGCTCGACGTGGTATCTGTCTATTGGTGGATCCCGGATTTGGACCAGGTGTCAATTTTGGATAACCAGTACGTCGCCATTCGGCAAATGCTTCCATATCTCGGCCAAATAAACTTATCCATTTTTGAGTAGCGATTTTCTCCATCTTTTGCTCGTCTGTCAATCCATTTAGGTTGATGACATTTTGCTCATAGGATGAGGGGATGGAAGTTAGATTGTACGGAGGAAGGGCAAAGGCAGCTTTGACCCCATCTGTAAAGAATGATTGCGCATTTGTACCTGTCGCGCCCCAACCTAACAATGCAGCCTCGGCTTTGTAAAAACAAATGTCTGAGTAGGTCATTGCATAACTTGGTATTGGCGCAAAATTCAAGCTAAACCATGTTGACTTATTGGCCGTAGAGTAATTTGCTCTGATCAGTTGAGAAAGTTCATTATCGGTTAATGCTACACCAATTCCTTGATAGGTGGTAACACCGCCTATAGTGACAGGTTCTGCAAGTAGACCTAAGCGTGGATCATTATACTCCTTCAATTTGTTTACCAATGTGTTGGCTAAGTACCGTAAGTCGGCGCTCCCAGTAGTCATCTGCCGTAATATAGGGTTTTGGTTTTCGGCTTGGGCATTATTAAATGTAGGAACTGCAGCATTATCACTATTACTTGAGATTAACCCAAGTGGAGAAGTCATTGCTTCTGTAACGGTCTTTTGCGCTAATGAGAGGTTGGCATAACGCATTCTCATGCCCAATTTCAGTTTTAAGGAGTTTCCGAATTTTTTCCATTTATCAATATTACCGCCATAGAAAAAATCGGAGGAACCATAAGATTGATCACCAGCGGTGAGACGTGCCAAAGCGGCATCAACCTTTATGACCAGTGCGGGATAGATATCCTCTTGTTTGTCAAACTTAGGGGTTCGATTAATCTCTCTGCTATCTTTTGTAATTTCCGAATAGGGGATGTCTCCAAATAGATCAGTCAATCGTTGGTATAGATAAACTTCATAAAGTTCGGTTATGGCCAGTTTACTTCTACCTTCGGGACTTTCTTCTTTGCCGCTGAGTTCCTTTTTTATCTGAATGATGTTTCTGAGCAAGGTAAAATGCTGCGACCATATCAGGTTTTCTGGTCCTTCAAAATAACGAGATACGGGTACCACTGGACCACCCGCCCAATGCTGGATCCAAGAACCAAACTTATTGTTTGGAAGTTCTCCCGACTCCTGAAAGGTTCCATCGCGGAGGATTCTAGCCATAAGCAATGCGGGATCTATTGCTGTCACTGATGTTGGTGGCGTATTTATTTTTTCAAAGTCTTTCGTGCAGGCACTAAATGTTGCAACGGAGACAAGAGCGATAACAAATCTGTTTTTTATCATTTTCGTTTTCATAATTCAGTGTTTTAAAGACCAACGGTAAGGTTAATGCCAAATGTTCTCATCATAGGTAGGGAAGTGGATTCAATACCTATGGAGCTATTGTTTACATTGAAAGCAGAAGCTTCTGGAGAAAAACCATCTGTTTTTCGCTGGAAATAGAATAAGTTTCTGCCATATAGACCCAATTTCAATGAATTAATCATACGATGTGGTATCAGATTTTTCGGGAATGAATATGAGAGACTGATTTCGCGCATTGCAATATAACTCATATCATTAATCATTTCCTCAGATACCATGACTTCTTTATCACTAGCAACCATATTCCAATAATCCTGAGCATTCACCTGTTTACTGTTTTTTGTTCCGGTGCTTGTCCAGTTGCCTGCATCATCTTGTTGTGCAACCATCCCATCAGCGACATAGGTACCCTCACGTCCTTCTAACGTTTTTTTGCTCGTCCCATAAATTATTTGTTCTCGATTGGATTGTGAGAAGATCACTCCTCCTTGACGAATATCAACAAGTGCATATAAGTTGAAGCCTTTGTATTTTAATGTGTTGCCGAAACCGCCTATCCAATTTGGTTGCGCATTTCCAAGATCAGTTTCCACTCGTCCCGCGGTACGTAAAGGGAGCCCTGTCGTTGGATCAATTAATCGGTTTCCATTTTCATCCTTAATCCATGCAAATTGAGTTCCAATAAGCTGACCAAATGGCTTTCCTACTTCGGCGACGACGTTGATTCCTCTATCCGTTGCCAAAAGGAAACTTTCTACACCAGGGTAAAGCGATTCAACCTTGTTGCGGTTTCTATTAAAGTTAAATGTTGTATTCCATTCAAATCCTGATTCGGTTTTAAGGGGAGTGGCCCCTAGTACAAATTCGATCCCCCTGTTACTGATTTCTCCGGCATTGATGCGATTTTTCACGTAGAGACTTGATGGCGCAATCGGTACATCTAGAATCTGGTTTTTTGTTTTCGCCTGATAGTAAGTAAAGGATAGTGAAAGTCTATTTTTTAAAAACCTGAGATCTGCACCAGCCTCGATAGAGGTGGTCAACTCATTCTTTAAGTTGGGATCAGGGATAATTTCGGTGTATGAAGCCATCGGTACACCGCCATGTGTATATTGATTCAGACTATACGCACCTGTCAATTGGTAGGGGTTTCCGGAGCTACCGGCCTGTGCCCAGGAAGCTCGGATCTTGGCAAACGACAGCGCGTCTGACTGCCATTTGAATGCATCAGATAGCACAAGACTAGAACTTATCGAAGGGTAGAAAAACGAATTATTATTTTTGGATAATGTTGAAGACCAGTCATTGCGCGCCGAAAAATCGACAAACCAATAATCTTTATAGCTAAATTGGCCTGAGAGGTATACCGAATTGATTTTAGACTCGATAAGATCGAATATATAGGTATTCGTAGTGGTATTATTGATGACAAAGAGATTAGGTACGATAAACTGATTACCGGCGTTTCCGGTCATTCGCAGATATCGACTTTGATGACTTGCCCCTATGTTGGCGCTGAGCTTAATGTTATCCGATAAAGTGAAATTGGAGCTGGCAAGGATGTCAAAGTTATCTTCGCGGGATCGAATAACTTCTTCTCTGATATCGCCTTTCCTGTTTAAGCTCTGATAGGTATTGATCGGTCTGTATCGGAATCGCTGATCTGTATAGAAATCGGTTCCTCCTGTCGCTGCTACTTTGAGCCAAGGGGCGAAGTCATAGCTTAGGCGGAGTAATCCAATGATGCGGTCGCGGCGATCTTCGTTGTGATTTTCATGGATTGTCCAGAAAGGATTGGCAGTGGAACTGTTCGTAGCGTAAGTTTTTTCCAGGCCTTCCGTTAGTCCCGAAAAACCAAGCTGCCTGCTTATTTCCTGTGTCGTCCATTTATATTGGGACATGATATCATTCCCTAGGCTTCGTGGCTGACTGATAAATAAATAGGCTGGATTATCGGCTGCATCAGCCAATGTTGGTCTATTGTTTCCTTTTTGAGCGATGTAATTTGCTTTTACATCAATATGAAGTTTGTCCGTAATTTTTGCCTGTGTGCGTAAACCAAAATTATTCCTTTTCAAAGTATTGGTCGGGATATATCCCTTCACATCTGTGTTGGCAAAAGAAAAACGGTAGTTTATTTTTTCATTACCGCCGTCTACGCTTAAGTTATTGACAAATTGTTTTTCGGTCTGGAAAAAAGATGCATAGGTATCAGGTTTAGGTGTTAGCTGCAGTACATTTCCATAGGCATCTTCATAAGTTTGGCCTTCCATTTTCGCTCCCCAGCTGGCACGTGTTGTACGGTCCCGCCCCGCACTCATTTTTGGGATACCACTGTAACCGTTTTTTATGGCTTCACTCATGGAAACGATGGTTCCATCGTCTTTTCGGAAGTGGGTAAATGTGCCATTTAGTCCCTGACCATATTCATTTTGAAAATCAGGGAGTACCAAACCATTTCCAAAGGAATAGTCGGTACCATAGCTGAAGCGTGTTTTACCAGCTTTTCCTGATTTTGTTGTAATCAGGATGACGCCGTTGCTTCCTCTTTGACCATATAGCGCCGCGGCATTGGGCCCTTTTAAGACGGACATGGTCTCAATGTCTTCGGGGTTAATATTACCAATACCGTCGCCATAATCTGTACCACCGGATTGGTTTGGTGCTGAAATGTTTTGATTGTCAATCGGCACACCATCGACTACGTAAAGCGGTTGGCTATTACCAACAAGTGAGTTGTTACCACGAATAACAACTTTCGAAGAGCCTCCAGCACCGGAAGCGGCACGGCTTACTTGCACACCAGCGACCTTTCCTGAAAGTGCATTGGCAACATTTGTTTCTTTACCCTGTGTCAATTCATCTCCTTTTAGCTCCGCAACAGTATAACCAAGGGCTTTTTTCTCCTTTTTAATACCTAGTGCAGTGACAACTACTTCTTGTAGATTTTCCGATACCGATTCCAGACTGACATTGATGGCAAGCTTATCTCTTTCAGAGATGTTGTAATCTGTCAGTTCCTTGGTTTTAAATCCGATAGAGGAAATGGTGATTCGGTATCCTTGGCCAGCTGGGATCTGATCAAAGGAAAAGGTACCATCTGCAGCGCTAGTCGTTGCCCTCTTGAATTTGTTAGTCACATTCTGGATAGTGACTGTTGCGGAGTATATGGGCTTACCCGCTTCGTCGCGAATGACGCCGTTGATCGCTGCCTGCTGTTGTGCATTAACGATCTGATAACTAGTTGCCAAAAGGCCCATTAGTCCAAGACGTAAACCCCAGTTTACATCAGCACGGATATTGGTTCTTAGCATAAACATGGTTAGTAGGCCATGTTTGGAAGGTAAATAATTGTGCATAATTTATGGATTAAATAAGTGAATTATATTTTATTCTGTATGGTTATAGTAATGTGGTGGAGTTCTTGTATATCTGAAAGTATTTTTCGGAAGACAGAAGGATCATTTTCATAGGTGCCACTGTAATATTTATTTTCGATAACTTCGGAATTAAATTCAAGTTTGATATTATAGTTTTGACTTATAATATGCAGTAGATCTTTAAGGGCTAAATTTTTGAAGATTAGTGTATTTTGTTTTTCGGAATAAAAACCTCTTCTGTTGAATTTGGACGAATTCATTCGTTCTTCCGCAATAATTTGAAGTTGTTGATGATCGATGGTTATTTCTTCATTTGGAATAAATTCAAGGAGCAGAGGAGGGGAGCCTGTTGTATTTTTTAGACTCTTTAATTGGATACGTCCTTCAAATAATTTGACTTTTGTTTGCGAAGATTTTAGCTCATCTACGCTAAATATTGTACCTAATGCCGTTGTTGTTAACCCAGTGGTATGTACATTAAAGGGTCTTGACTTGTCTTTGGCAACAACAAACTTTGCCTTTCCTTTTAAATGAATATCACGGCTAGACAGCGAAGAAAAGTTATCTGCAAATCTAACTTCCGAATTAGGATAAAGTTCAATTTTTGATCCATCAGGAACATCTACCTGCATCGGCGAATTGCCAGAATTAATATAATAGAAGTTGCTTGGGGACTCCAATTTCGGAGTTTGTTTTTTTTGCACAGAAGTAATCGTAGGTGTATTTGTTGTTGTCTTCCAATAATGAAAAGATTCCCAGCCTAGTGTTCCGACAAGTAAAAGTATCGCAGCATATTTCAATAGGGCATAGATCCGTTGTTTTGTATCCCTGATCGTAATTTTTTTAATTAGGGATTGTTTGATTGAGTCATGCTGTTCAAAAGCTATATGTTCTTCTATATTATGCCATTCGCTTGCTGGAAGCCAATCATCCAAATTTAGTTGGTTATTATCCAGTGCATTTTGAATCGCATTAACTTCTTCGGTATTTGCTTCTCCGCGGAGATATTTTTCGACGAGTTCTTTCGTAATCTTCATACATATTAATTACGATTGAAAATAAGGTATCCCCCAAAAGAAAATTAAAAAAGATTTAGCATCAGTATGGAGAGCAATAATGCTTTTCTTATTGCTTTTAGCGCAAGCGTAATTTGATTTTCTACTGTCTTGGATGATATAGAGAGTTTATCCGCGATTTGTTTATGGGATAGATTGGAATATCGGCTCAACATAAAAATCTGTTTTCGCTTTTCGGGGAATTGATTAATGATATGTTGTAATGTAGTTTCAAGCTGTTTGGCATAGTAATCATCTTGTGGGGAATAGCGCTGAATGAGCTCATTTTCTACCTGAAGAAGTTTCTTTCTATTATATTCTTCTTTGATTAGGTCCAAAATTGTTGTCCTTGCAATACAAAAGATCTGGGATTCTACAGTGGCATCAATATTTTTTTCATTTAAGTTTTTCCAAAGCTTAATAAAAACACGCTGTACAGTTTCTTCGGCTAAATAAGAAGATCTGGTTTTATTGAACGCATACTGGAATACTTTGGGACTCCATTGATCATAGTATTCCTCAAATGTTTGGATATTTAGCGAATAATTGATTCCCATAGCGTAGACTTGGAATCTCTAATATAGCTAAACTAAATGATTTAAGATAAATTTAGGTAGAGTTTTTAGACTTGTCAAAACGTTAAGTAAAACATTAAGATAAGGAGGTGCATCCATAGCGAGTCCTACAATGAATCGTGTTATGTACTTCGTTAATGAAGCTCATTTTTTGTCTAAAGGATATTTCCACGGATATATTCTTTCCCCATATAACCATCCCAATTTTCATGGTCGCGCATAATCTGATGATAGACTGTGGCTAGAGCCTGCATTTTTGTGAATAAAGGAATGCCTTTTCGGATGCAGTCATAGTCTGTATAAATCCCATTGCGATCATTCCATTGAAGCCATTGGAGCAATTCTTGTCGTTTCATAAGTGAGAGCCTATCAAAAAGTGCTTTATCTTTTAAATCCAGCAGCTGATAGCGCCAATCTTTTCGTTGAGACTCCATTGCCATGATTTTTGGTAGTTGATAACCGATAATCTGTTTGATGAGAGATTCCATAGTTTGAGCAATTAATTGTTAAACATAAGTTGTATGGGGCCATTCGAAATGCTATTAAACTGCTTTTTCGTATGACTGCGCAAGATCTCTCTATAGGTATATTCTACGGCTTTTGATTTGCAAAGCGGTTTTACATTATTTTCCACACATTTACGGTCAGTGTAGTTGCCTTTTGGGTTATGCCATTGTAACCAATCAAGGAGTACCCCCCGATCCATCACTTCAAGTCGTTGAAGTAAACCATTTATTTCACTTTCTTTAAGTTGTTCACGCCAATCGGACCATATCGATCGTGATGTGAATTCTCTGTTTGCTTTGAATTTATTTTCCATTGTGTTTTATACTTTTTTGTCGGACTTTATTTAGACTATCAACTTTAGTTAGACTATCAACTTGCTTATGATCGCATTCCCCAGTTTACTTTTCATAAATAACGCAATCTGTTGGAGTAATTCAGGGCTGACTTCGGGTACTCTTTCCAAGTCTCGAATAAACCATTTTTGAATCACAGGATAATGTTTAAGAACTGGATCAAATTTAACCACTTCAGCTCTTGACGATTTACCTTCCGGATCGTAATACGACCAAAGTACAATAAAGATTGTATTGGGATCCTCATCGGGATAGGGGGTATGGAAGCGAACAATATCGCCAACATGTAATTCCTTATTGTCATATCCTTTTGCCTGTTCCATAAAGACCTTGTCTAAAATTGATATTCAAATATACTAAAAATATTAGTTTTATAAAATTTTATTGATTTTTTTGCTAAATATATTGTTTATTAGGATTAGAGCGATCTAGCTTTATTTCTATCGGCAGAAACTTAATGATAAAAAAAGGATTTTCTTATCTGTTTGATCGGTAGTTGTTTGTATTTTTAAAGGAGCAATAAGCAGTTTGTGCAACTGCTTAGCTTTGGTAGAGCACATGACATCTTGTAGCAAAAGTGTTTGAAAAGATAATGTGTAGGGGGAATGCTTCTCATTATTCAACAATAATATACAGAAGAATTTTTTGTTGAGCTCCCTTAAGCAGAGGAAATGATGCTATCAGTCTTTCAGAAATGAAACAAGAGGTTTGATAAATCGGTCGAAAGCTTCAATATGGGGCAGGTGTCCGACGTTATCAAGCTCGACGAGTTTTGATCCTTTGATTTTTTGTTGTGTTTCCTTTCCTAAATACTGATACAGTCCCATTTTTGCGGCTACTTTAGGATCTTTTACGGTGGCTTTACCGATCGCAGTTCTATCCCGCGTACCGATGATGAGGAGGGTGGGTGTTTTTAGATGCTGAAATTCATAAACAACAGGCTGGGTAAAGATCATGTCTGATGTTTTGGCATTTACCATCGCAACGATGGAATAATCCTTAGCTTTTGTCCAACCCGTAAGTAGGTATACCCATTCATCATATTCCGGCTTCCACTTGTTGTCATAATAAAATGCACTTTGATACCTTTTTGCAGCTTCATATCCAGCTTTTAATTCCGTTTGAAAATTTTGGTCGATGGAAGTATATGGAGCGACAAGTTTCCAGTCTTCCAGCCCAATGGGATTCTCTAAAATAAGTTTTTCCACAGTTTCAGGATACATTAATGTAAACCTCGTTGCAAGCATCCCGCCCATAGAGTGGCCAAGTAAGGCGACCTTATCAAGTCCCAACTTGTCTAAAAGTAATTTTGTATTTTGGGCTAGCTGCTGAAAAGTAAACTGATAAGCTGTGGGTTTCGAAGATTTGCCAAATCCAATCTGATCAGGTATTATAACACGATACCCAGCCGAATTTAGTGCCTGAATGGTTGTTTTCCAGTATGCTCCGTTGAAATTTTTGCCATGCAGTAATAACACGGTGTGACCATTTGGTTGTTGTGAGCTGACATCCATATAGGCCATTTTTATTTCTTCACCCTGACTCTTTAAATTCAAGTAATGTACTTCATAAGGGTATTGATAATTATTGAGCATAATATCCAGTACAGGGCGATCTGTCTGCGCGTTTGATAACGAATAGACGAGACTGAGCAGTACTAGAGCGAGCTGTTTTATCAATAAATTCATTTGTATGTTTTTTTAAATATACATCATTACTTTGGCAACTTTATTTTATAAACCTGATAGGGTAATTTAACTCGGTCTATGCCATTGTTCCATTGCGGATCTCTGGATAGCTGTGCACATGAAAAGTAAAGATAACCATTCCCATCTATACCCAAAGAATCCGGCCATAACAATCTGGGATCCTGTGTCAATAGATGAATTTGTCCATCTGGACTCAAGTATTTGATACTGTAATCCATTGAGGTCGTCAGATAAATATTACCGTTCCGATCCGCGAGTAAGCCATGTGTGACGCCTACATTTCCCATGTCTTCTACTTTGCCTTGCAGGGCTGATTGGGATAGTGTATCATCCGCAAGGTACTTTGTAGCGATGCGGTATAAGTGCTTTTTATTAATTGGTTTAAAATAGAAATAATTAAAGTCATGACTTAGCGCTATCCCGTTAACGTGAGAGAGAAAGGGTTTACCGTCTTTATAGCGCATGTCAATGCCGGAATAGGAAATGACAACTTCCGGATCAGCTAATGTGAAGGAACTTTTTTCCAGTACTTTTCTACTATTTCCTGATTGAAGATCAAGCACAATTATTGCGGCCTGACCAGGATCGGAAAGATAGGCTAGATTTTTTTCAAGGTCAATGCGTACATCGTTCAAACCTGATTTCGCTTTGTCAAGATCATCAAAGGTATAAATTCGTGCTATTTGATTATTTTTTGTATCGATTTTAAGGAGTTTGAATTGTCCGGTAGGAGCTGTACTATCTGGACCGAAAATAGAGCCAGAGGTTGAAGGTTTAGAGTCTAAGACCCATAAGTTGTCCTGTGCATCCACAAAGATGTCCTGAACGTTTACAAAATGTGAACTTTCGTCCCCTTGACTATTCCATACTTCATTAGGATAGGGGGTGCTTTTACCATCAATGATTTCGGTAAGGGCGTACCGATAATCTTTGTTTTGTTTAGGAAATGATACGAATAATCTATTTGTCGAAGTTGCGCTGACGCCTATGGGACGGTAGGGTCCAAAAGATGCCGCGACTTCTAGTTTCGGATCTAGAGCGAGTTTTTCTTGTGCTTGCATTGTAGAGCATAATAGATGAGTGAATAGGAAATAAAATAAAAGTCTTTTGAACATACTTGGTATTTATTTGAGATCTGACGACCGTGCTGAACGAATTGTGAAAAGCAATATTCTATTTTATAACTTCTTTTTTACTGTTATTGTTTTATAAGATTATTATATAAGGTGAGCGGATAGCCCCGTTAGTTCAGATGGAATGGATTCGTGGTGCAAGGACCGTGAGAAAGCAATTCGGATTTTTCACCCCGATCAGGAGTTAGCCGTTGGGTATTGGGAAGACGAGCGTATCGGTTCGCTGCGAGGGATAAGGAAAGTCGTAAACGCTATCGCGGGAACAGCTTTTGGTGAAAATGGCATGCCCCACTATTTTCGACAGCGGGGCATGGTTTTTCGTTATTTGGTTAATTTGACACCAAATACGGATTCAAGTTTTTCCTCCATCGGTCCACCGCCATTCTCGTCGGATCCTACGCTACTGAACACAATTTTTCCATCCGGATCAATTAGATATGCAGTAGGAATTCCGCTGACAAAAAAAGCAGATTTTGATAAATTTGTTTTGTCGTGTAGTTGCGGCCAGGGATTATTTTCTTCTTTTACCGCTTTCTTCCAGTCGTCAAGCTTTGCGTCAATGGAGATATTGATAATTTCGAAGTTCTGACCCTTTAGCTGTTGGTAAACCGATCTGAGTCTAGGAAATGAGATCCGACATGGACCGCACCAGGATGCCCAAAAATCAATCAATACATATTTTCCTTTGAGGGTATTGAACGAAAAATCATTTCCGGTAGTATCGGGAAGGACGAAGTTCGCTACAGTAGATCCTATACTGGATCTTTTTTTGCTAGTAATTTTTTCATATAACTGCTTGGCTGCTTTGGTCTCTTTGAGTGGGGCGGATAATTGGGAATAATTATGCTCCAATTGAGCGAGAGATAGCCTGCTGACCCTTCCTAATAACATAAATGGTGCATCTGCTCCATTCGGATTAAAATATTTTGCAAATAGCGAGTCATTTAATTGTGTCTCACGCTTCTCGAAATAGTCCATTGCCTTTTCAAAATTAGTGGTCCCTTCTTTCAGTGCTTCTTCACCGAATTTACTTGTGATTTCCTTGTTGATCCTTCGATGAATAGACTGTTTGGATTTGGAATAATCAAAATATGCAACTGAACGTGCAGGTCCATTTATTCGGGCTGAGGAGATGCCTTTGTCAATGTCAAAATCAAGTTGTAGCGTTCCTGTTTTTTCAATAAATAGAGAAAATGGAGAGACATAACCTTTGACCTTACTATCATATTGAAGATAGAAATACATTACATCCGGAGCTTCGGATGTAATAGTTATCTGATATTCACCATCTGGACTGATTACTGTGGAATCTTGAGACTGACCTTTGACAATATATATCTTATTAAATCCTTTTGTGTCGCCAGTCACTTTACCTTTTATTTTCAGATCGATCTGAGCAAATAGGGTATTCAATGAGAAGAAAAATAGTGCCACAAGGACTGTTATTATTATATTTTTAGATTTCATGATAAATTTCAATAAAGTTTAAATTTTAATGTACAATTGATGGATCTATTAATTTAGTCCAGCAGGTAAATATGGATCGCTATTGGGCTGTAAATTCCAGCTTGGATTGGCAAGTATGGTCGGATTATTGATCTGTAATGTAAAAAATTTACTGATGACATCCGCTTTGTAGGATTTGTTACCTATGGTATGGATGACCTGTGTTTTCGACCAAGGTTTTCCTTTATCTAGTGCCAGTCTCTTGATGTCGAATGTCCGTTGATAAGTGCCAAGCTGCATTTCCCGTCTACGTTCTTTCAGAATTTCCTCTAGTAATTGATCCTGGCTGAAAGCCCCACCATTTTGAAGATCTGTATTTGCACCTGAATAGCGGTATTTGCGCAGCATATTGAGATCGCTTAACGCTTGTCCCAATTGGTTTAACCTTGCATTTGCTTCCGCTTTTATCAATAGCAACTCGGGATAAGTCATTCCCTGTGAAGCGATCATTTTGTTGTCCCTATAATACTTAAGACGTACACCATCATCATGTTTTACACCGCCTTCAACCACCGAATAACCCAGGGTTTTGAGCATAAATAGCTTGTATCTCCGATCTGTATTTTTATCAAATAGATTGATAAATTCTTCCGAAGGATAGGGAGAGTAGCTGTAGGGGGTAGGGCGATAAAATAGTTGTTCCCTGTTGTAAGTCTGTTTCAATAAATTATCTTCGCCTAGTAACTCAAGACCAACTTCGGCATCGGTACCAGCTGGTGGGGATGCATTTGGATCTTGTCTATAACTGAATTTATTTAGGTTATAGATAAGATTATCAGTATTACCTTTGGCCGCTATGGCTTGCGCCCATGCTTCATTTGCATATTTGGACATTTTGGTCCAATCTCTTTTGAACATGTATAGCTGTGCTAACAAAGCATTAACCGCTGGTTTGCTTGCACGGGTAGGGTTTCCAACGGTATTTGGAGCACCGGTCAATGCATCGAGCAGATCTTTTTCTGCAAGATCCATAATTTCATTTGTGCTAGAGAGACCCGGATTGGGGGTATTTGGTGAACCTGTTGTCCGGTAGGGAAGTACTTTTTGATCATTTTTACCTTCAGGATCGTACATTGGACCATAACCCAGTCCGCCGACCAGATAGGACCAAGCTCTTCCAGCTTTTGCCTGTGCAACAATTATTTTGCCCAGATCTGAATTTTCCCCCTTGAGATTTGAAACTTCATCAATGGCGATATTGAATATGCCCACAGCACGATAGATGGCCCATTCCCATGTGTATTGGGGATCTATCGGATTCGTATAGGGGTAATAAAATTTAAATGCAGCCCAACGATCTACATTCGGGTGGGTACTTTTGTACAGATATATAGCCTGATTTTCACTGATCGTTAAGTTGTCACCCATAAAAGCATAGAAGCAACCTCTGTTGTTGTCTGCATAAAATGAGCTAATGGTATTTGTATTATTCAATAAATTCTCCAAATCTTCGACTTTTGAAGGAATCAACTGTCCAATAGGTTTAACATCCAGGTATTTGTTGCAGGAGAAGGTCGATATGGAGACCAGGCCCAGTGCAAGGTATATTATTTTTTTCATTTCAATTAGTTTTTAGGTTAGAGGCCGAATCGTAAACCAATAAATATCTCGCGTGGTAAAGGCAGTGACGTAAATCCTTGATCTGTTCCTGCCCCCGTACCACCACTTACATTGAATTCTGTGGTTTCGGGATCTATGTCCACGCCTTTGGCCGTAATACGAAATAGGTTTCTGCCCTGGACAAATATTCTTGCGTTGGTAAGACCAATTCTTTTGCTCAGTTTCGCGAGATTATAAGAAAGTGTGATGTCCCTTAATTTGGCATAACTTGCATTACCTACATTGACATCCGCAAAAGGGAAGGAGAACATATCCATATTCCATTCTTCCAGAACGGGATATATTGTATTCTTTTCGTCTCCAGGTTTCCGCCATCTTTCGGCTACATGTCGGTTTTGATAATTGGATCCACTAAACGTATCCTTTCTATATTTATGCCCTAGCTTTGCTATAAACATAAAAGATAGGTCCCAGTTTTGATAGCTGAAGCGATTTGTTAAAGCAAGATCCCATTTTGGTCTAAAGGTTCCCTGATAGATCAAGTCGGTAACTTCAGCATTGCTCGCCAATACAACCTGATTGTCCCTGGTATACACTTGTGTCTGACCGAGTTCATTAAGACCTGCAAAACGATAGCCCCACAAGCCGTCTGAAGGGTATCCAGCAACCATGATTCCTCCTGGAGTAGTGTAACTACCTGTGTACGGACGGTTTACATTGTAGTGTTTTACTTTGTTTGCGTTAAAGGAAATATTGGGCAAAATATCCCAGCTAAATCTACTGTTTTTGATGACGTGGACATTGAGCCCAAGCTCAAATCCGTGATTGGTCATTTTCCCTACATTTTTTGTTAGCGAGCTAAAACCTAGTGTCGGATCCGCGGCGTCAGCAGCTAAGAGGTCAGAACTGTTCTTGTTATAATAATCAAAGCTACCTTCTATCGCATTGTTGAACAAGCCGAAGTCTATTCCCGCATTGGCAATATTCGTTTTTTCCCAACGCAATTGCTTATTAGGAGGCGAGGAGATGCCATAGGAAACTCCTCCCGTTGTAGGACTGTAGCTGCCAACACTCAAAATCAAAAACGGACCATTTCTCAGGGAAATATTTCCATTGATACCATAGGAACCTCTGATATTAAGTTTACTGAAAACGGCTTTATCCCACCATTTCTCATTACTTAATTTATAAGTTCCTCCAAGTGACCACATCGGTTTGTAGCGATACTTTTTATCTGTACCAAAGAAATTTGTGAGATCCAGGCGTATACTTCCGCTTAGGATAAATCTATTGTCATATTCGTATGATCCATTGGCATACCAGGATACAAAGCGATTATCGCCATATGTTAGTGAACCATCGGTGAGTGATACGCTTCCATTGGGGAAGAGCATATCTGCGTTGTAAATTCCGGCAGTAAAATCATTGATGTTGACAGGGATAAATGAACCTGCATTTTCATTATAGCCAGCTCGGGTAGCCAATCTATTGTTGTCAGAAGTAATTTTTCTGATTTCGTTTCCGACTAAAGCGTGCAACAGATGTTTGTTATCGGAGAAGTTTTTGCTATAATTGAGCTGTGTACGGAGCGTCCAGGTTTCATTGATATTTTTGAATTCGTCCAAGATGCTTCCATCGGGAATATAATGATTAGCGGGATTTGATTTGGAGGTGCCATCGTTATAGGCGATGCGAGCATTATAGGAGTCTGCCCGTTGGATATTTTTGACATTTGCCGTTCCTTTGACCCAGTTACCTCCGAGTTCTGCTGTAAGTCCTTCTACGATATAGGCTCTTAGAAACCCGCTCATCCTGAAATTATAGACATTGCTATAACTGGGCATTTTCCCCATGTCTTCTAAAGGAACATAATCCCAGGACTTCATGCCGGGGGTGTTTTTGTAGGTATTTACCTTATATTGACTGATACCCCATATTGCCGCCGGATTGCCATTGCCGTCCAATAGATTGGTATACGGCATAATCATTGATCCTCCTGAAAAACCCGCTAAAGTCTGATAATTGTCGCCTGCCAATTCTGGACCGTAAATGGTAGAATATGTAAATGAAGTACTATTGCCTTTATTATACGTGAAATTGGCAGCAGCTCCAGCGGTTAAAAATGGAAAAAGCTGCCATTCGTTTTTAAAATCGGTGATTAATCGTTTTGAATCATTGTTAATGAGATTATCCTTGGTCTGTTGATAGTTGACGGAAAAATTATAACTGCTTTTAGGCGATCCGCCGGCGATATTGATATTATGCTGATGGGTTACTTTATTTCTGAAAAACAGATCCTGGATTTGATTTAAAGCATTGATACCGCGTAGTCCATTGATCTCGGCCATTGCATCTTGGTGGCTAATCTTCCCTTCACGCTCTTGCATCAATAGATAGGTTACCCGGCTCATATTATATGGATCCATCGTTGAGGGACCGTTTGGATTCAGGTTGAAAAGGTCTATCTCTGCGTCAATATAGTCTGATGTTGTCGCTTTATTCAGATACTTTAACTGTGGTGTCTGAATAATATTTACAAAGCCAGAGTAGCTTATTTTAGGCTCACTGTTTTGTCCAGACTTTGTGGTAACAACAATAACGCCATTGGCTGCTCTAGAACCATAGATTGATGCGGCCACGCCATCTTTTAGCACGGTTATGCTCGCTATATTCATTGGATTGATATCATCTATTGTTGTTTCTACGGGATAACCGTCAATGACAATCAAAGGTGTTTTTTGTGCATTAAAGGTCGAGACACCTCTAATTTCTATTTTGCCAGCCTTATCAATAGTGAGTCCTGTTGTCTGTCCTTCAAGAGCACTTTTGAGATCCGTAGCTAATTTTCTTTCCAGTTTTTCACCGCTAACATAACTGAAAGATCCAGTGACGCGATCTTTGGGGAGTTTCTGATATCCAGTATTGACTTCTACTGTCGCCTCATTTAATGTCCCCGTTTTTAATGCCAGTGTGATAACTCCAAGATTGTTTGTGACTGGGATAGTGATACTTTCATACCCTATATAGGATATGATGATATTTGTACCTACGGAAGAATTATCTAAAGTGAATTCTCCATTACCATTGGTGATGGTGCCTTTTTTTCTTCCTTGTATCATTACGTTGGCACCGACAAGTACATTGCCATTTTCGTCAACAACTTTTCCCCTTATTTTGGACTGGTCTTTAAGATTAAGTAATAGTATTGTTTCTTTTAATTGAATACCACCAATTTTAGACTGACGCGGTTTAACCATGATCATATCTTTCTCCAGTTCAAAAAAGATGGGGGTATTCTTTTCAAGGGTTTTTAATGCCTCTTGTAAAGGGAGATTGTTAAATGAGACAGAGGTACAGGTCAATGGATCAATATTTGGTGCTGCCCATAAATAATGGTAACCCGTCTGAATGTTAATTTCTTGCAGTATCTTTCGCAGACTAACATTTTTTTTGTTGATATTGACTCTTTGTGCCATGGTATTGGCCTGGACCCCCATCATCCCTAAAAGTAATAGTGATGATAAAGAGATTTTCATAAGCGCATTGGTAAATATACGCGATACAGATTTTTCACCTGTACTTTGTTCATCTGTCGGGACTACACAAAAGAAGTCTCCAACATCTTTTTTGGTAAAAAAATGATACATTTGTTACGGTTAATTGATTTTAAATAATGGTAGTTTACGATCCTTTAACTTTAATTAAGGGGACGTTGGCGCGTCTCCTTAATCGATCTGACATAAATTTGCGGGTGTGTTCTCCTTTCTTTTAGTGATATTAGATTAATAACGTTAGTTTATTTTAACTTTTGATTTTTCTACAATAAAATTGGCGTTACTGGCTTTCGATAATAACCTAAATAAATCTTCAGCACTGGCATAACGCGGAATAATTCCTTCAATTTTTACCTTCCTTAGTTTTTGATCTATAAATTCAAAATCGAAATCATACCACCGTGCAAGTTTAACCATGACGTTTTCCAAGGGCTCTGCGACAAACTCGAACTGATCTTTAGTCCAGGCAATATCGGATTGATTATCTACTTCACGTTTATACGTATTTTGACCAAGTGTCGATACGGCCTGTTCGTTTGGTTTTAAAATGATAGCTTCTTTTGTAGCCGTACTATTATAATTGATTTTTACAGATCCCTCCATTAGCGTTGTGATTGTCGATTTGTCTTCACTATAGCTGCTTACATTAAATTTTGTGCCCAGCACCTGGATTTCCTGTTCATTACATTGTACGAAAAATGGAACAGCGGTACCATCTCCATTTTTAATTTTGCTGATTTCAAAAAAGGCCTCCCCAATAAGCTTTACTGTCCTTTGTTTACGATCAAATTTCTCCGGAAATATCAACGTAGAAGCGGCGTTTAATTTAACTGCACTGCCATCGGGAAGCAATATATCATATTGACCTCCTTTTGGAGTACTTATAATCAGTGTTTTTCCCTGTTTTAAAGGATTATTTGACGTGATTTCTTTTAATTCTTCAGAAATGTTGAAATATCTTTTTTCGACTGGTAGTTGTAGTGATTTTCCATCTTCAAGTTGAATGGAAGCGCGAAAACTGCCTGGAACAATATTCCGTGAGGTATGATCGAGCTTAAGATTCCAAAGGAGGATAAATAGCGCGGCAATTGTACAGGCGGCAATTGCAATCCCATATTTTTTAATAATAAGATGAAAAAGATTAGGTCTTTCAAATGTAATCTTACTTTTTGCTTTTTCAATTACCTCATGAACTGGTAAAGAAAAAGCCCAATCGACATCTTGTTCATAGGTATTATTTGAAACCAAGCTTTGAAATAATTCTTCATGATGTGCTGAGGAGGACCGCCAATGATCCAATTTTGTCTCACCCTCATTGGATAAGATCCCAAGCTTTTTTGCAGATATTAATTCACTTACTTCGAAAGGGCTCAGCTCCATAAATTCTTTGGTTAGTATTTATGATTATAACAGAATTCGAAGCTAGAATTGCTATTCCTTTTTTAGTTTTATTTGTAATTGTTTGATTGTTAGTGTCTTTATTTTTTCAATGTGTCGATTAATAATAATAATAGAAGATAATCGCCATTGTCTAATAGCTGTTTTAGCAAAGCCAACCCCTTTGTTTTCTGTGTGTAAACAGTGCTGCTAGTTATATTTAATTTTTCCGCAATTTCTTTCGTATCTAGGCCATCTATGATATTTAATTTCATAATGGTAGCACATTGAGTAGGTAGTTTTTCTAAGGCATTTTTGATCAGTTGTAATGTTTCTGCATAAATAATCCACCTGCTATCGTCTTCAACAATACTGCTTATTTGATTGGCATAATTGTCATAATTTGTCAAGCGTCTTTTTCGCTTGTCCAGGTAATTGATAGTTGCATTTTTTGTACTCAGGTAAAGAAATGACTTTAGCTTGTCGTAAGAATCAAAATGAAAGTCTGTTGACCAAATTTTTAAAAGAACATCTTGGACAAGTTCCTCTGCACTTTCCTTTTCTATATCGAACTTGATTGCATATAGGCATAATGGTGAATAAAACCTATGAAATAGGAATTCAAAAGCTTTTTCATCTTTTCTTAAAAAAGCTAGGAATAATTTGGATTCGTTTAATGCGTCTTCCATGTACTGGTAGAACAAATTAATGAATTTTTAGACATAAATGAAAGGATAAGAAAAGATTTTGGATGATAGAAGAGGTTATATAATTTTTCCCCTGATATTAACATAATTGATGGTGACAATTTTCATTCGTTGAAAGATAACATGAAAATATAAGCTACTATCAAATGGAAGGGAAATTGAATTGTTTCTGTTTTTAATATTTATCCAAAGTTAGTCATTAAGCTTCTTGATCGCAGTGGTTCGGCTGATAGATCGTTACTGATTAGATAGAGTTATTAATGGTTTAGATCTTTGTGTAGTATCTTCTGTATGAGGGATTCAATTTCTTTTGCATGAGTGACTGTCATAAAATGACCGGCTCTTTGAATGATAAAAGTGGGGATTACATTTCTAACTGGGATAATGCGGTCTTTGCAGCCATGGATATGAACCAAATTGTTGGGAATAGTCTTGTTTTTCCATTTTACGATTTGATTGATCGCCCAAGACAGAAATTTAGCATCGGTCTCTTGTAGTATTTGTTTAAGCATCATTTTATCTTCTTTTAAGCTTATACCAAAGAAGTAATTTGATAAAATATGATGTGATTTTAGAGCTGAAGCAGGAATAAATTTGTGGATTCTCAGTGTTCCGATAAGTTTGTAAAGTTTAGGAAGTTCGTTATCATCTTTTGCTGATGCGAGTAAAATAACTTGTTTTACATCAATAATTTTAGCTATTTCCATGGCAACCATACCACCGAAAGATAATCCAATAAGAACGGGGCATTCAGTCGTAATTTTAGTGGATAATCGTCGTGCATAGCATGAAATTGATTCTGTCGAAATTGGAGGAATCCATTCTAAGTGTATGACTTTTAAGCCCCCAAAATTTATTTTGTCAAAAACCCTTCGGTCAACACCTAGTCCACTAAGTATATAAATATGGGTATCGGACATAATGGTAGGTTTAAAAGTATTTTGACTACAATTTATTAATAATGTGTCGATATCCAAAATTAGAAAAATATTAGGCTAGGGAAGTTCATATGATTTATTAACAAAAAACAAGATACCCAAAAACGAGTGGATATCTTGTTTTATCCATAAAAGCGAATGCTCGTCTTTTACGGATTATTAACATATAACTGTTAATATGAATTTATTAGAATACTTAGCGCACTGATCTAGCTAAGACAATGTTGCTAAGCTTTTAGCCTCAAAGATAGATAAGTCTTCGAATTGTTCTGCTTGAACTTTTTTTACCCAATTTGGATCTTGTAAGATCGCCCGACCTACTGCGACCAAATCGAAGTCCCCTCTTTCATATCGACGTACCAATTCGTCTAGTGAAGCTGGAGACGACTTAAATTCTGAATTGGTAAATACTTCACCAAAATCTTTGTCAAGTCCTACCGACCCTACGGTTATTGTCGGTTGGCCAGAAACCTTTTTCAGCCATCCGGCGAAATTTAAATCGCTGCCTTCAAATTCAGGCTCCCAATAGCGTCGTTGGCTTCCGTGGAAAATATCTATGCCTGCATCAACTAATGGTAAAATCCAATCTTCCATTACCTTTGGGGTAGGGGCTAATCTTGCCGTATAATCTTGTTGTTTCCATTGGGATAGTCTGATGATAATTACAAAATCCGGTCCAACGGCTTTTCGCATTGCTTTCACTACTTCGACAGCAAATCTGGAACGCTCCTTTATCGTTTTACCACCGAATTCATCTGATCTGTGGTTCATCCCCTCCCAAAAGAATTGATCAATCAAATAACCATGTGCGGCATGTATTTCAAAGGCATCGAAACCTAGCTCTTTTGCAGATTTTGCAGCATCAGCATAGGCTTGGATAGTATTTTCTATATCGGCCAAAGTCATTGTGTCGGGACTTTCAAAAGCTGCTGGCGGAGTCCACTGCATTGGGGTATACCCTACATGCCATATTTGAGGTGCTATTTTACCTCCTTTTGCGTGGACAGCATTTAGAATGTTCTTCCAGCCGTTTAAAGCTTGGTCTCCATAAAAATTTGGAATGTCCTTTAAGTTTTTTGACGCTGGCCTTTCGATTACAGTTCCTTCGGTTAGAATCAAACCAACGTCCCCGGCTGCCCGTCGTTCATAATAACCTGTAACGACATCTCCAGGGATCCCGTCAGTAGAAAATGCTCGTGTCATGGGAGCCATGACGAAACGGTTTTTTAATATAAGATTTTTGTATTGGAACGGACTGAAAAGTGTTTGTATGCTCATTTTTTTATATCATTTTGCGAATTTCTTTACAAAGATATTTTAAATAGTGTATTTTTGTAACTATTGATAGTATAAAGTAGTTACCTTTGCGTAACTATCAAATGTTTTGGCAATGAAAAGAACAGATTTTAAGAATTGTTCATGCGCGATGCAACGCTCTATGGGAATTTTGGGGACAAGATGGAAGCCCATTATTATATACACACTAAGAGATCGAAAAGCCCGATTTGGACAACTCGATGCATTGATCGAAAATATTTCAAGAAAAGTACTGACATCCTCTTTAAAAGAGTTGGAGGAAGATGGTATTATTTTGAGGGAGGAATTTAAAGAGTTACCTCCTCGGGTGGAATACGCTCTGACTGAAAAGGGAAAGGCACTTATTCCGATTATGTGTCAGTTAGCAAAATGGAATGAGGAATATTATGAGGAGCCTGCACCGTTGATATTATAAGAAATAGCAAGTACTTTACTTTTTTTGGTTTATATATACTGTTTTTTACTGAAATGTAATAACAAGAATATATATAACTAACAGAATATGAAATTTTAAACCCAGACGGTTCATATTTATTTAAAATTTAGGTAATATTGAATTGTGAAAAACAAGGTAAATCAAGAACACAATAAACAAGATTTCATCGAATCTTTTCGTGAAGGTGAAAGAGAAGGGTTGAAGTTCTTGTACAAAACCTTTTATAGTCCAATGTGTTATTTTCTCGAAAAAATGAACTTGGATAAAGTTATTATTGAGGAAATTGTCCAGGATGTGTTTTTAAAGCTATGGGAAAGACGGAGCGATTTTAATCATTTTGAGTCGATCCGGAGTTTTTTATATACAAGTTGCAGAAACGCGGCACTTAATCGGATTCAACAACGTAAGAGATCACAAAAGCTTGCTGATAACTATATCACACAGGTTGATCTGATAGATTTGCCTGTCAGCCATCAAATGATCTATTTAGAAACGCTACGTGAGGTTCACGACGCTATAGAGACCTTGCCAGAACAGTGTCGACATGTAATATACAAGCTGGTCGTCGAAGATTTAAGTCCACAAGAAGTTGCGATTTCCTTAGGTATTACCACAAGTACCGTATACAATCAAAAGAAAAGAGGAATTGAACTTCTCAGGCAAAGGCTTAGGCCTGATCAGTTTTTTTGTTTACTGTTACTCCTTCTGTATTATTAGGTTGTAAATTATAAATTTGATTTTCAGTTGATTATAAAAATATTCCCCATCTCTTTAGAGAAACGAAATCAAAATATTGTTTTAAGTATATAAAGCAATATGGAGCATACAACCGAACATATCATCTATTTATTGAGTAAATCAAAACTTGAAGGATTAAGTTATGAGGAGCAATTGCAACTGGATTCTTGGCGCCTCAATGCGGCTTCGAACCGAGAAGTATGTGATATGTTGGATAACAAGGAGATGTTAGATAGAGATTTGAAGGGCTTATATGCTTACGATTGGGAAGCATCCTTTGAAACTTTTGAACAGGAGCATCTGAGCGCTCCAAAAACTATTTTCCCTTTTAGAAGGATTTGGTCGTATGGAATCGCTGCAGTACTAATTGGTGCGTTAACATTATTTTTTGTTCGTTACCTGATGGATACTGGATATCAGGCAAATCCAGACGTAAAAATCCTCCCCGCTCAAACCGCAGGTAAAATCTACCTGAAAAATGGAGATTCGATCGCTATTTCACCTCAAGATACTGTAATGTCTTTGGCTACTCTACCCTATAACCTGACTAAGGGCAATGATAGCTTACTTATTTCTACCCCAAAAGGTGGTAAAATGGCCGTTCTCTTACCAGATGGTACTAAGGTCTGGATGAATGCTGAGACCAAATTGGATTATTATGAAACAGATAGTCTCAGACAAGTTCGATTGATCGGCGAAGCTTATTTTGAAGTAGCAAAGAAATACTTCTCCTCAGGAGAATTATCACAAGTGAAACCATTTAATGTTCAAACCGGAAATATTCATGTGACGGTATTAGGCACGCATTTTAATATTAAGGCAAATAAAAGTCTAAGTGACTTTAGGACTACGTTATATGAAGGAAAAGTGAAGGTTCAGCAAGGAGAAAGGCAGATTATTTTATCTCCTGGAGAGGAGGCATATATCAATATTGGTCATATCCAACGCAGAACCATAGATACTGAAATCGGTAATGCATTGAAAGACGGTTATTTTATATTCAACTCTGAACCGCTGTCTGTTATTATGGAGGATATCTCTTCTTGGTATAACGTCAATGTGGTTTACCTCGATAACGAGATAAAGTCAGAAAAATTTGAAGGGATGTTGTCCCGTAATAGCCGCTTAAAAGATATTATCAATGTACTAGAGAGTACGGGGAAAGTCAATTTCAAATTTAAAGAAAACACGATTTATGTAGATAAAAAGCAATCTAAATGAAAAGACGAAGCCCTAAAAGCTTGCAACAAATAGGGCTTCTGGTCAAGCAATTCTAACTGTAACTGAATTTTAATTCTTAACCTAAAACAAATGTATAAAAATTATGCAGAAGTTTGTCGTGCCCTACACGGACAAGCGGAAATTATGAAAAACAGCGATCGCACAGACTTTTGGGGAAGGTCGCATTGGAGGGGAAACATTATGCGTATATCGCTTACTACCATTATGATGTCCTGTTGTTTGCTTCATGTAGGAGCTAAAACTTACGGACAAAGTGTATCTATTCATGAAAAATCTGTTTCGTTGAGAAAAGTCTTTTCGACAATCAATAAACAGACAGGCTACTCCTATGTATGGGCAGCAAAGACTATTGATCCAGATACGAAGATCCAGCTCAATGTTGAAAAGGGAACATTGAATGGAACACTTGAGAGATTATTGAACGATCTGAATCTTAGTTTTGAAATTAAGGGAAAGATAATCGTTGTACGTGAAAAAGCCGAACAAGGGGGAATTGTTTCGAACTACAATAGTTTATCAGATCAAAAGATGCTGATCAAGGGCTTTGTTGTTGATGATAACAATCGTCCTTTACAAGGTGCGACCATTCGTGTCAAAGGTGTACCTCAAGGTACGACGACAGATCAAAATGGGTATTTTGAAATCAGTAGCGTCAGTGCAAACAGTTTATTGGAGATTACGATGGTCGGATTTTCACCACTTTCACTACCTGTAAAATCTGATCTTGGAACAATTAGGCTGCATGCAATAGATGCACAATTGCAGGAGGTTAATGTAACCGTAAATACGGGGTATCAAAAGATCAGTAAAGAGCGCGCGGCTGGTTCGTTTGCGCAGGTGACTGCCAGAGATATGGAAGGACGATTGCAACCGAACCTTTTGGATCGGATCGACGGATTGCTTCCTGGCCTGAATTTGGTTCGTAACACCTCCAGTCCCCAAAATGAAAAAAATAATCTTGGTATTGAGGTGAGGGGCCGTTCGACAATCAATGCGCAGGCCGCACCTTTAATTGTCGTTGACGGTATGCCTTATGAAGGCGATCTCACTGCTATCAATCCCAATGATATTGCGTCTATTACTGTTTTAAAAGATGCTTCAGCTGCGTCAATCTATGGTGTACGTTCATCCAATGGTGTTATCGTGATAACAACAAAAATCGGTACAGCAGGTAAAACTAAGGTTGATTATAGCAATACCTTGTCTTTCCGTGGTCTCCCAAGCCGGAAGTATCTCAACCAGATGAGCAGTTCAGAGCTGGTTGATTTTCAAAAACAGATGTTCAATTATAGATCAGGTGATTATGCCGCGATTGATCCTCGGAAATCAATGAACGACGTTTACCGAATTCTTTATAACCACAAAGGGGGAGTAATCTCCGAAGCGGAAATGGAAAAACAATTGGATGTCTATCGTAATCGCGATCGATTTAGTCAAATGGAGGAATTTCTGAATACGACCCGGTTTGATCAACAGCATAATTTGGCGATCTCTGGTGGATCAGATCGTTACACTTATCACTACTCCATTAATTATACACAACCGGGTGACTATAACAAAGGAAGGG
Source organism: Sphingobacterium ginsenosidimutans (assembly GCF_039536865.1). NCBI lineage: Bacteria > Pseudomonadati > Bacteroidota > Sphingobacteriia > Sphingobacteriales > Sphingobacteriaceae > Sphingobacterium > Sphingobacterium ginsenosidimutans. Next base: position 1,766,447 of record NZ_BAAAZK010000007.1, on the reverse strand, counting down.
CTACGAATAAAGAGTTAGGTTTCAGTCTGAAAAATAATTTTAGAGTGACTGATTGGTTCAATTTTAGAGCTAATATTTTAGGGAAAAACCAAAATAGAGAGGGCGATATCGGCTTTAATTTCTATGACAATTATATCGGTTTTAATGAAAAGTATGTTGGTACGAAAGCATCCTATTTCTTATTGCGTAATGAAGATGGCTCACCGGCTCAATGGTACGGATCTAAATCTCAATTTGAGATAGATCGACTAAATGGATTAGGCCTGGAAGATGAAACTTATATACCACTAAATCATGTTTCAGCTGTGCATGAAAAGTTCTATAATAAGTATATTAATTTCAATTTTGCGGCCAACTTTAAGATTATTAAAGGGTTGGATTTTGATCTATCTTATCAAAATGAACGAACCGAAGGGTACAAGGGTACAATAAATAGAAAGAACGCGCAATCGGTCGCTGGTATGGTTAATGATGCCACACAGATTGGAAAAGACGGGGTGATTAAACGCAATATACCGCAAGGTGGGCAATTTTTTGAGCAACGCAATGATGTCAATAGTTATACCCTCCGTGGTCAATTCAGCTATCAGAATAATATCCAGGATAAACATGAGATCGTCGCTATTGCCGGTGCGGAACGGAGGCAGATTCACAATCGTTATACCAATATTTATAAATACGGTTATGATGAGAGTAGTTTAGCCTTTAAAGGAATTAACGAAGAATTGTTTGGTATAATGATTCCAAATACTCAAGCACTGTTCAATAGTTATACTATTTCCAGAAATAAAGATGAGGGTTTCCGTGATGTAATTGATCGATTTGTCTCTTTTTATGCGAACGGATCTTATACATACAACAAAAAGCTGACATTAAGTGGAAGTATACGAATGGATCAATCCAACCTCTTCGGTACGGATATCAAAAATCAATATAAACCGCTATGGTCAATTGGCGCATTGTACCAATTACCAAAATTAAATTGGGAACCATTAGATCGCTGGGCAATACGGATGACCTATGGGGTGAACGGGAATGTCCCGAAAGACAATGGACCATATTTGATTTCAAGAGTAGGTAAAACGGTTAATCCATATAGTGGTGAACTACAGGCTACAATTGACTCACCCCCAAATCCATTATTGCGCTGGGAACGCACATCTGTATGGAATGCTGGACTGGATTTTTCCTTATTTAAAAATAGACTTTCAGGAAGTATCGATTTCTATAATAAGAAAACGACAGACTTGTTAGGTAATACACCTTTGGATCCAACATTGGGGTGGGATGTCGTGCTGCTCAATTATGGCGATATGCAGAATAGGGGTATTGAATTGGGACTTAATGGTAAAATGATTCATCATGAACAATTTAGTTGGAATAGTACCCTGAATTTCAGCTATAATAAAAATGAGATCACGAATCTTTTTGTGGAGCAAAATACACCTTACTATTATTATTATATGCCTCAAAATCGTGTTGGGGTGCCTATGGGAAGTCTATATAGCATCGATTACGCGGGCTTGAACGATAAAGGAAGACCGTTGGCGAGAAAGGCTGATGGCAGTTTGGTCGAAAGTACACAGCAACTGACAGTCGACGATCTAATTTACGAAGGAACGACAATACCCCCATATAATGTTTCTTTCAGAAATGGATTTAAATACAAAGATCTGACCCTTTCCTTTATGTTTATTTTCAATGGTGGTCATGTGATGCGGGGTGTTCATCCGGAGTTTTTAAGTAAATACGCCGAACTGAACTATAACAGTAATTTCGATAAGCTTTGGTTGAATTATTGGAAAAAACCAGGCGATGAAAATAATCCGGATATTGCTCCAGCGTTCATTTCAGCTGCCTCCGGTAATATATCGGACATCTATAATGCTGCACATAAATTTGTACAAAAGGCAGATTACATTAAATTGAGAGATATTTCCCTGTCTTATAATTTTCCAAGCAAATGGATTGCACCGACCAAACTAAGTTATATCCGATTGACTGGGCAGGTATTGAATGCTTGGCGTTGGGCGGCTAACAAGGAAAATCTCGATCCAGAAGCTTGGGTAGGTTATACGACAGCGACGAGTACAAATATTTCGGGCCCTAGTCGTGGAGTCACAGCTCCGGTGATTTACAACTTAGGTGTTTCTGTAGGATTTTAAAAAGAAGATATCATGAAAAAAATATATATAGGACTGTTATTTGGCTTAATGACGTTAAGTAGCTGCAATAAATACTTAGATATAAAACCCAAGGGATTTACTATTCCCGAAAATCTTAATGACTACAAATTATTATTAAATGATCAGGGATTAATTAGTGCTTCTCCAGTTTATCCCAATTACCTAACAGACAATCTACAGTCTGGCGATCCGCAAGACGTACAATCTGCGGCTAGTTTTGATTACTATGATTATGTTAAGAAGCAGCTTTATAGTCTCGCTCATGGTGCAATTTTTGAGGATGGTCAATACGATCCTTATTGGGAGACTGCTTATAGCCATATTTTTACCTACAATGTGATTATAAATAATGTGCTCGTGGCGACAGATGGTTCGGAAACTGAGAAGAAAAGGGTCTGGGCGGAAGCAAAGATCGGCCGGGCATTTGAGTATCTGAGTCTGGTCAATATCTATGCCGCTCATTATAATCCAGCTAATGCGGCTAAGGATTTGGGTGTACCTTTGGTTCTAAAGGAAGATATTAATCAAAAATATGAACGTGTATCTGTGCAAGCCATTTATGACCTAGTGCTTAACGACCTTAATGATGCACTTCCGCACTTGAGTACAGCACAGTCAAACAAATCTCAGGCCGTACGTTCTGTGGGGTATTCTTTCTTGAGTCGGGTATACCTATATCAGGGGAAATTCAAAGAGGCTTTGGAGAATGCTAAACAGGCGCTAGCTTTGAATAAAAATCTGATCAACTACAACCTATATACAAATAAAGATAAGACAACTTTTGGCCGTGTATGTCTCAAGACCGATAATTCCTCACAGTTTCCTGATGCTAGAACCAATGTAGAGTCAATATGGACTCGTTCCGGTACAAGTAGTTTAGGCTCTCAAAATGCTGAATTTTATGCATCCAAGGAACTGATTGATACCTATGCAAAAGATCTCCCGGTCGGAGCAAATGACAAGCGTTACGAATTATTTTTCTGTCGTGATCAAGCCTCCTTTGGTCCTAATTTAATTAAATTTCCTGGACGTGTACTTTATGCGCCCTATGTTGACTTTAGTACAGGATTTAATACACCAGAATTATTTCTGATCGCTGCTGAATCAGCTGCACGTACAGGAAATACGGGGGAAGCTTTAGAATTCTTGAATACACTAAGAAATAGTCGTATTGAAAATAATAAAGCATTGACAGCAGGTGATCCGAAAACTGTGCTGCAGTTGGCCCTAGATGAAAGACGACGTGAAATGCCATTTATGGCATCGACTAGACTTATCGATTTGAAACGTTTGGTTATTGCGGATAATTATAAGAAATCAATTAAGCATCCGTTGGCCAGTAAAGTATTTGAAATGGAGTCAACAGACCTTAGAATGATACTTCCGGTACCACCCAAAGTACTTTCCCTAAATCCGGGAATTCCACAGTATGAACGATAAAAAATATAAATGCTTTTACCTAACCAATCTTTGCCCATTATAAGCAAAGATTGGTTCCAAGTTTTAAAAAATACTTTCATGAAAAAACTATTATTGACATCGCTGGCCTTCATACAGTCTGTAATATTGCTGGCGCAAGAACATATACAATTCCAAAAGGTGACTTTTAGCGAAGCGAAAGAATTAGCAAAAAAAGAAAATAAACTGATCTTTTTAGATGGTTTTACCTCCTGGTGTGCCCCTTGTAAATGGATGGAAGGTAATGTGTTTTCACAGCCTGAAGTTGCCGATTACTTTAATTCGAAATTTATTAATACCAAGTTTGATTGTGAGGTAGGTGAGGGAGTGGACATTGCAAAAAATTATCAGATAAAAAGTTTTCCTACCTATTTGTTTCTGGATGGGCAGGGGACATTGATCTATAGAACGCAGTCCCGTATGGAGGCCGATCTTTTCCTGAAGCAGGCACAACAGGCGAATGATTCCAACTACCAAATTCCCAATCTGCGTAAGCAGTATGATCAGGGAGTTCGTGAATCTAACTTTCTGTTGCGCTATATAAAAGTTATGGAACAGACGGACAATAAGGCTACAAATAATGCCAAAAAAGCTTTGGATAGTGTTGCCACTGATGAGTTTTTAAGAAGCCCAAATGGTTGGGAAACGATAAAAATGATGGCACAGAGTATGGAGGATCGCTATGGTAAATTTTTCGAATCAAATAAGACGTATTTTAAAAGCATAGCCTTGGCAACTGAATTTGAGAATAAGGAAATACAGCTCTTGCGATATGCGATGTATGGTTACATCCGTGATAGCAAAGCCGACGAATTTAGAAAAGGACTGGTCTATTTTGAGCAGTCAAATAAACCGGAACACAAGATTGACGCTGCAATGTATCAGGTTGAATGGATCGCAGCTCATGGTACAGAAAAAGAGTTTGTTTCGTTGACTGAAAAATTGCGGAAGGGACTCCTAAAAGACGAGGATGAGAAGCTTAGTTTTATTGCACGGCGTAATGCCAATGCAAAAGGAGACGTTGCTAAACCTGCTATCCTTAAACAATGTTACATCCTTGCAAAACAGGCAGCAGAGATTAATCCATCGAGTTATTCCAATCAGGGAACCCTGGCAGATATCTGCATTGCATTGAATAAAAAGAAGGAAGCCGTCAAAGCGGCAGAAGCTGCGAGAGGCTTGGCTGAATTGGAAACTTCAAAAATCATTAAGCTGGCGGATGCGCTACTGGAGCGTGCCAAAGCACTTTAACAATCAACATGAAAAAAATATTTATATCAGCTCTTTTGAGCTTATCTATGATTGGAATTGTCGTGGGACAAAAACAAGATTTTAAGCTGACTCTCAACAGACAGTCTCCTTCTTCAGAGGCCAAGGTATTTGTCCGCTATTTTGTTGGTCAAAAACTGAAAATAGATTCCGTAAGTTTAAATTCTTCACATGTAGCTTACAAAGGACAAATTGATGAACCTACACAGGTCATATTGTTTTATTCTAAAGATGGTACTTCATTTTTCCATAGAAAGGGGGGACCCATGCAACGCCTTACATTTTATGTAGACCCTCTTGAGGCTAATACAGAAATTGTTATTAAAGATCCTTTTGAATCATCTATTGTAAAAGGAGGGCAATTGCAGGCTGCTTATCGGAAATATCAAGATTATTTACATTCCTATGAGCAGCAGCTGATCACTCAGCAATCCAAACGTGCTGACTTATATCAGGATAAAAGTCGAAACGAAGAAGCACTGAGGCAGGTCTCGACAGAGATCGAGAAAATCGAAGAGCTGCGTGTACAGGCACAGCGTAAATTTATTGTCGAAAATCCGGATAATTATTTTAGCTTATTGGCACTTCAGGAAGTAGCACGGCATGGAAGTGATGTCAGCCAGATTGAACCTCTGTTTCTCAAATTATCTGTTGACTTACAAAAAACAACAATAGGAGAGAAGCTTGAAAGAGAAATACTACTTGCCAAGAAATTGGGAATTGGACAACCAGCACCAGATTTCGGACAATTGACACCAGATGGTCGCTTGCTTAAATTATCGGATTTCAAGGGTAAATATGTACTATTGGATTTCTGGGCTTCTTGGTGTGGTCCTTGTCGTGCCGAAAACCCACATTTAGTTGAAATCTATAAGCAATTTAAAGGACCCGGTTTTGAAATCTTGGGAATCTCACTCGATAAACCAGGAAAGAAAGATAATTGGACAAAAGCCATCGAACAAGATGGTTTGAAATGGCCGCAGATATCTGATTTAAATGGTTGGCAAAATAACGCTGCCCAGCTATATGGTATTCAGGCTATCCCGCAAAATTATTTGATATCGCCTGAGGGGAAGATCGTCGGTATTAATTTAAAAGGCAAACAACTAACTGATAGACTCACAGAATTAATCAAATAAGATTATAAAAGGGGACATTTCAATGCAATGCCCCCTTTTTAACTCAAAAAAAGTGGATTCTCTGTGTCAACATCCATGCGATTGAAAAAATGATTAGAATAGTTGTTTCTTAAAGTTGTCTATTCTTTCGTTGAGTGTGCTGAGATGCTCGGGGTTAATGACACCATTGTTCAGATCAAAATTTTCATAGAATTTTGGCAGTGAAAAGCTTTCTTTGATGATAGCGCCAAATTGCGGGAAGAATTTTTGAGCCTCGGCCATGACATTCCCACCACCATAGCCGCCAGGAGAGGTAGTCATTAGTAACATTGGTTTGTCTTGAAATACCTTTACGTTTATCCGGGAAGCCCAGTCGAAAACATTCTTAAAGGCAACACTATACGAACGATTATTCTCCGCCAATGAACAGATAATGATATCGCTTTCGGTAATATTATCCAGAAAACGATGTGCTTCCTCTGGAAAACCATTTTTTTCCAGATCGACAGAAAAAACAGGCATATTATAATCGTTGAGATCAATCAAGTTTATTTCATGGTCACTAAAACTTTTCAGAACAAACTTGACTAATTGTTTATTGATTGAGGTGGAAGAATTGCTTCCAGCAAATGCAAATACTTTCATGTTGTGCTTTGTGTGTTTGTCTATACCGTGAATTTACCGAATTTTTCGATAAAAACGGCTCCTCAATTTCATTATTGGATTATAGTAGGGTAGTATTATTTTATATGCTGATAGGTAAATATCTGCTTGAAAAGATGAGTCTAGTATCATCAACAATATCTTATCCGCTAGAAAGTAAAAACAAATCCAATTCTGCTGAGATCGAACAACAACTGGACTGTTATTTCCTTAAGCGCGTAAAATATTATCTCCTATCTTCTTTAAAAATAGAATACATTGGGATATCATAATATTTCCCATTTTTCTTCAGATGCTGTTTCAGTAGGGCCTCTTTTTTCATACCTATTTTATCCATGACTTTTCCTGAAGCAGGATTGTGAGGAAAATAAGTGGCATAGATCTTATTGAAATTCAATTCTCTGAACCCATAATCGATAATAGCTTTTGCCGCTTCAGTAACATAACCATTATTCCAGTTTGGAATGCCAATCCAATAACCTAATTCCGCTTTATCCGAACCTTCATCGTGAAGACCTATAGCTCCAAGAAATTTCCCCGTTTTATCCCGAATTGCAAAGGTAAATCCCTTTCGATTTTTAAAGGCCTCGGCCGATAGTTTAAGCCAAAATTCAGCATCTTCCTTCCGATAGGGGTATGGAATATTTGACGTATAATCAGAAAAGATCTTGTCCTGAAGGTATATTACTATCTGCGGAATATCTTCCACAGTTATTTTGTCGAGAATAAGTCTATCTGTTTCTAATCTAGGAAAGTCATTCATCTTATCGGTGTTATAAAATGGTTGTAAACAATTGAATTAAGGTTGCCAAGTATTTAAGACAAATTTACATATCATTTTTAAAATGATATCCGCTTTTACAATTATCTTTGTTCTTCCACTTTTTTGAATAAGGTCGAATTTCATAAATATCAGCTTTTACTCATTTGTATACGGATACTTCAGGATAATCAATACAATTAAATATGTATACCACCACAATATGAGGCTGAACATTCATTGCGTAGGTTAGCTAAAAACTGACAGTCTAAAATAATAGTGGCTAACAATAATTAAGATAGAGATTCATTTTTCCCATGCTGATTGTTCTCTATTAATTCAATATGTCCTTCAATAATCAATAAATAGAAGTTTTCGAAACAATCCTGATATATTTTGTGCTCAAGAAGTTTTATTTCTTCGGTAATTCGTTCTTTGGGTATGCCGGCATAACATAATTCCGGATTAGCTTCTGTGATTTCCTCCCGGCAGGAAAAATTGTGGAGTTGTTTATACAACTCGTTCAGATCGGCAATATCTTCACTGCGATGGTACGAGGGATGAAACCATACCCAAAACTCTGACTGATTTTTATAGGGGTGTGGTAGTAATTGAACAGAAGTGTCCCTAAATAAATCTCCAGGATGCTTTTTATAGCGAAAATGGGTTGCAGTGGCCTTTATACTATTCATACGGTTAATTTGAGTAAAGATCTACAAAATATATTCGAGAATAAAGCGTATCAAATTAAATATCGATAAATTTATTTAATAATAAAAGTTTATAATTAATTGTGTGCGTTCTGTTCTATTTTCTAGATTCTTACATTATTTTACTTTATTATAGATGTTATTGATTTTTTGCTAGCTGCTCATCAATCCATTTCCCGAGCGCAACTCGTTCACTATATCGCGTATAAAAGTATTGGCCATTTGCTGTAGCTTCAATTACCCAATTGTCGTCTGCATGCTGCCCTTTATATCCCTGTACGGTGTAGTAAGGAGTGAATTTTGAAGGCCTTCCAACGATTTCAAATTGAATAGTATCTGATTTGGCCTGACCGTTCGAAAATAACAGTTTATCAACTTTCTGAATCGCTGTAAATTGATTTAAACCATTCAGGATAAGCTGTTCGGCAGCAGTGTAGCGAAAAGGATATGGATAGTACAACCCTTCATAGTAATAGTCTTTAGTCGAAGCTGGGCTTTTATTTCCAAGCACTTTTTGCCCGTCTCGGTTGACCAGATATTTTTCGCCCTTGCCATCGGTGGGGGATACTGTCCAGTGTTCACCTCCAGGTTCATAGACTTTTGATACAGCCCCTTCATAGAATGAGGCATAACCATAGTTAAACATGTCTGCAAAGCCAGTTTTAGCTGGGGTTAAGATTATATTGTTTATATCAACATAGCCCACCTTACCATCAGAGACATAACGACGGATGCCTTCTTGCCAATAGTCAGGACCATTATCATAAAGAAATGGAGTATATATGAAATTTCCTTCTCTATCATATACGCAGCCTACTGATTGATTGGGGTTCATCCGGTTGGTCATTGTATCAGGTAGTGTATAGGAAAATTCAATAAAAGCTGTCGTTATGGGGTCTTCAAAATCATAGTATCCGATCATTGGAAATTGCAATGGGATAATTGTCTTGCCAGATAGTGTACGCACGCCAACCAGATTACTATCTGCATTGGTAAAGTAATAGAGTTGTTCCTGTGAAAATGACTTGAGGGACAATACTAAAGCTATAAATATCAATAAAGGTTTGATTCTATCCATTATAAATGCGAACTAAAATTAATTTTCCAATGTCGTATTGAGCGGTGTTGTTGATCTGATGCGCAGACCAGTGTCTGACTGAGAGAAACAAATAAAGCGATTTGAGAGACAATAGCTTAATAGAAGTTTTCTACTCTCCTTTAATCAATAAGCTTTAGATCGTATAGCTTTTGTAGTATTAAACGGTCTACGGCTGAAGTTCTATCTTTATCAGCAAAACTTATCCATTCAAAGTGCTCTATTTCGTTACAAGCTGTCAATGTGCCAGTAAACTCAGCAAAATAACAGGACATTTGTACTACAATATCCTTTTCACGTCCATCAGCCACTGCTTCAAAAACACCAAAAAAACTGACGGAGTTTTCTACAATATTGACATTTAACTCCTCATGTATTTCTCGCGTTAAACATGCTAAATCAGTTTCACCATGTTCTCTTTTTCCACCGGGAAAGTACAGTTTGTCTTTAGATTTGGAGCGAGTACTTAAAATTTTTTTATTGGAAATATGAATTAATGCGACCTTATCAATGATGTTATTGTCCATGTGTGTTATTTAATGGTCGAATATAACAAAAATGTAGCTAACAAATTTTCTCATATTTACTCACTCCAAGATTTTCGAGTGCAAATTTTCATATGATCATCGTCCTCGTTAACCAACTAAATAACGAGGATATCCTCAATAAAACCGATTTAGATAATAATAAACTAAATACAAATTTTTGCATTATAATGGGCTGGATTTATTAAACTGGAGCGCTAAATAAAAGCTCATGGATAATAGTGTGATTTAAATTAACTAACTTAGCTATTATCCTTGGTTGCAAGGTTCGGAACATTCCCTAGTGAACTAGAAAAATGAACCGACTTTGGACCACTTGCCCCCGAATTTTTCGGGGGCTTGTTTTTTTATCTTTTAAAGCATTGAAATCCGTAATTTTGAGCAATCTTAACAACAAACCAACATTACTTCAAGTGGAATTGAATAAAAAACTAAAGATGATAAAATTCTTACAAGCAAAAGGTACGATCTTTTTCATCCTTGGGATACTTGGGTTTATCGGTGTGGTGATAACTATTATAGTATTGGCCACAGGGCATTCTGCTCCTGATAAATTAATGGCGATGTACATTGGGATATTTGGTCTGATTCCAAACCTGCTCCTACTCATTATCGATCGGGGCTGCGTCTGGAAATTTGGTGCAGTCAAAGTTAATAAAGTCGAAAAGTATATCCTTGGTATCTTTATTTTACTTCTTATCTTGAACTGGATCCGATTGCAGTCGCAACTTTAGAAGGTATAGATTTTGCAGCTTACTGAAAACTATGATACCCATCCATAACAAGGAATTATCCACCCAGGGAATTGAGATGCTTCCCTTTAAGGATCTCTCTCAAGGACCTGCCGTACCCCATCGGGACGATCACTATATGTTTATCCTACAGCAAAAGGGGCGGTCATGTTGGACCATCGATTTTAAACAATGGACAGTCGAAGGAGTTTCGATCTGTTTCGTAGCTCCCGGTCAAGTTCACCAATGTCTATTAAATGAAGAAGCCAAATGCTGGATGCTTTTTGTAGAGCCTAAACTGATTCCTACGGAATATAGAACTATGATGGATTCTTTTATGTATAATCGACAGGTTATCAGCTTGCAACCAGATCATCCTGTATTTACACTGGCTGCGATCTTATACGATTTTATCGAACAAGGAGAGCAAATCTTCTATCAATCTATTCTCCATGCACAGGTCAATGCCTTGATAGGGTATTTAACAGCAGCTTTTGTACCCCAAAGTCAAATACATAAGAAAACAGGTAGCCACAAATACCTGCTTGTGACGATGTTTAAAAACTTAATAAGCCAACAGTTTAAGGAAGTTAAACAGGTAAAAGACTACGCTGAGCAACTCCATATAACACCGTTGTATCTCAACGAAGTAAGTAAGGAGATAACAGGGTTTACTGCTAGCTATTGGATACAGAACGAAGTATTATTGGAAGCACAACGACTACTATTTTATACAAATATGGATGTCAAAGAAATCGCTTTTAGTCTCGGCTACGAAGACCATACCTACTTTACGAGGTTTTTCAAGAAAAACTTGGGGTGCACCGCAGGGCAGTTTCGACAAAATAACCATCATTTGTCCAATCATATGCATGAATAACGACCTATAATATACTAAACGGCTATCTAATTTTGCATCTGTAAAATTTAAATAATATATACAGATATGAAAGAAGAAAACCAATCGATGTGGACAATCAGTCCGATTATGATTTCGGTATTTGCGATATACCTCTGCATCGGTATCACGTTGGGAACAGTTCCTGCGTTGATAAAAAATGAACTTCATTTTAGCCCTTTAATTGTGGGAGCGGTAGTGGGAATTCAATTTATTGCCACCTTGTTAACCAGAGCTTTTGCTGGAAAAATGGCTGATACCAAGGGTGCTAAGACCGCTAAGCAGTATGGTGTCATTATGACAATGCTAACAGGCCTGATCTATATGACAGCATATCATCTTCGGGATTTTCACTTATTGGCTTTATTGATGCTTTTTGTTGCAAGAATAGCACATGGTATAGCTGAAAGTTTGGCTATTACTGGCGCTTTAACTTGGGGTATTGGACTAGTGGGGCATCAAAAATCGGGGAAAGTTATGACCTGGAATGGTATTGCCATGTATGCGGGTATTGCCTTGGGGGCGCCCTTAGCTCTCTATCTATCCGCATCTTGGGGTACGAGCCATGTTTTTGGGTTAATGATTATGTTGTCTGCCATAAGTTGGATCTGCACAATCAAGCTACCCAATCTGCCAGTGGATCCCTCGCATCAACGGACGCCTTTCTATAAGGTGATCGGGATGATTTCTGAACAGGGGCTTGCGTTAGCATTTTCTTCCATAGGATTTGCCTGTATCTCATCTTTTATCACGCTGCTGTTTACGGAGAAAAGCTGGATAAATCCGTCCTTAGCATTTTTAACTTTCGGTGGTTTCTATGTTTTGACAAGAGTATTTTGTGCTTCTTTTCCGGATAGATTTGGTGGTTATAAGGTGGCTATGGTCTCCTTAGCGATTGAAATGATAGGGCAGATGCTGATTGGTTTCGCTCGTTCGGAAGCCATGGCGATTATAGGTTGTAGTCTCACTGGAATAGGATTCTCACTAATTTTCCCAGCACTTGGTGTGCTCGCTATACAAAAGGTAAGTCCACAGATGCGTGGAACGGCATTGGGCGCCTATGCTGCATTTTTTGATATTTCGCTAGGAATAGCCGGACCAGTTGCGGGTATTATCGCAGGATGGCATGGGTATCAATCCATCTATTTCTTCGGTGGCTTGGCAGCAGCAGTATCCATGTGGATTTTGATCGTTCAGAAAAATAAATAATTAAACCTTAACGATGGCTAGGACTACAAGCTTTAGCTTGCTGTTAATCCTGTTTGGTAGCCTTAACTAGCACATTGGCAATGAACTGGTCAAACTCAGCTTGTGAATCGACGAGGTATGCATTTTGATAATGGTCGATGCGGTGCTTGATATTCGTACGTATTTCTTGTTCACTGTAGGTGGAGATAATAATAACATATTTATCACTGAGGTCGATTTGCTCTAAAATGTCATTGACCGAAAAGTTACCACCACTACTAAAGAAAAGTATGTCGGCTTGAGCTGCAGCTGTATGGAGGTTGGCGTCATTGAGTAGATTGAGCTGATCATTGCCTTGGATCAAGGCCGAATAAGTGTCAGTTAACCAAAAATAAGGCTGCCAAAGGCAAACAGTGTAGCATGTTTTGAAGGGAAGCGGAACCCGTTCATTTGAATTGTTACATTGTTTGCTGTAAGCCGCGGGAGAAAGGAATTTATCTACTGTAATTGGTCTGCTCGATAGTCGTGTAAGGCTTCTGGCTATATTAGCGCAATGTATGTTGTATTGCGTAGCCGTATCAAAACCTTGGCCAATGCTACTGTAGGTATATAATTTCTGAGGCCAGATAAATAGCATATTAAATCGCGATCTGATTTTGTTATCCAATATCTTCATTTCATTACAAATAGCGTCAAGAAAGCCCTTGGTATTAATATCCGGTTTCTTTTCTATCCCGAGGATTGAAAAGAAACCGGATATTAGTGTTAAAGGTGTTTATTGGGTTAGCCCTGTTTTGGACTAGATATTCGTTCAATAAATTACATACTCACTTTATAGCGAATATTAATTGCCAGCTGTCCTGTGAAATCAGCTTTTCTGAGACCTTGGCTGTTTAACTCAGCCATTGTTTCGGCACCGTTGATCACGATATCCTTCAAATCAGGTTGATCATCCTTAGAAGCTGTTTCTTTGAAAAACTGAACGGCCTGCCCAAGTTCGTAGCTATTAGCGATAGCTTGGCTTAAAGTTTCCTGTAAATCATCAGGCATAGTCATCAATTGAAATTTTTGACTAGTGGTCAATGCGAAGTTTGCGGCCATCCAGGATAGAAAGTTTTGACGAATAGCATTTACCTCGACTGCGAGCAAACTTTCTGGCAAAGCCAAGATTCTAAATTGTACCTTGGCTACACCATGGTTGTTGAATTGCTGTTTCATTATTTAAATTTATTATATTACAATATCTCAATCTTTGATCATAAATAGTGTGATTTTTGCTTAAAAATATGATAACACGACAGTGAAATGTAGGTTATTGGTCGGTTATACCTTTCTAATACATCAATTGACTTTCTAAAATAGCAATTAACATTCGTTTATCATCGTATCAGAGCTTTTAATCGTGTTATTCTTTTGTTATTTTTTTATAAATATTATCGTTTGCGTAATGTTTTGTTTTGTGATTTCGATAGTGTTTGTTATATTAGTATACTTTTGTGAGTAGATATTATTAATTTAGTTATCCTAACCAGATATTAATTCGGAGAAACGTCATGAAATCTATCATTTATTTTTTGAGTTCGCTGATGCTGTCTATTGTTTTTAATCTAAAAACAATATCGTTTCAAGGTTTTTTGGACCGGTCAGATCAGTTGAAATATTGGATTTTGGTTGTTATTATGCTCTGTGTTTTTTGGATTGGAGCAACAATAGTATCATTAGTACTTAATTTGCCTACGTACTGGAGTGTACCTTACATGCGTGAGCGACTGGGGGAACAGGCCAAAAACATACCCGGACTAGATATTATTCTGCATTTTATCGCTTTCTTTTCACTTTTATTGGTTTCTGTTTTTCCATTCATACTTTTATATGTAGCTGTTATCTTTGTTTACAGTCAGTCGTCAGTGGAACGATCGATGCTTTTTGAATTACATATGCAGATCTATGGTATTCGTTATGCCACTATTTTTGTTTCATATAGTCTAATGGTCTATATGCGAGAAAACTGGTCGTTACTCTATCATTCTGTTGGCCAACGGCAAAACCTTGCTGTTATCTATAATCGGCCACTCATGCAGATAGTGCACAATGTAAGTTTAGAAAAAGAACTACCAGCTCCACAGCCAATGGTGACAAAAAGGAGACCATTTATCAAAAAAAGACCCACATTTGAACAGTTCGAACAGACCCCTGCGATAATTTCTCTAAACGAAAAGCGAACCATAAAAGAGAGTGGGATGAAGAGGAAAGAAAGGCCCTATGGAGTGGATATTGATAACATCGATGTATATCTATTGGGGGACCTGTTAGATAAGCGGGGAGAATTTGTACAACAGATCAACCTGCAGCAACTGAGATTTGTTGATATTGTCGCCGTATATACAACAGCAGAAACTAAATGTGTTATCTTGCGTAACGGTACAACATTGGATTGCCCGACAATCTTTGATCAGTTAAAGAAGATCGGGATGGAAGACTGGATTGTCAAAATATCAAAAAATTATGCGATCAATATGTTCTTTGTACAATACCCAATAAAACGTGTGGCGGATGACCTGAAATTACAGCCCTTTATTGAGAAAATGCTGTTGCAAAATATTCAGCGGGAACAGCTTAGTGAAATATTGAGAAGTGGGAAAGGCCTTAGAGGACATAATGTTAAGCTTTTCTTAAATAATCAACAAGATTACACGCGTGCGGGATGGGATGCTCATATTAGAATATAACAGCCATATGAACCCTGCATAAAGGGGCTTTATTTATAGGTTTTGGTTTTCCGTTATGTCTGATGGTATAGCGGTTTTTTATTTTTATAGAAATTTATCTATTTTTGCCAAAATAGATCATAATTGTTATACATTTTTAGAACGTAAGGTCATGTAATACTGTGCCAATATGCAGGAAGAATTTAATCAGATGGGATAGATACCCAACTCGATTACTGCTATACCTGTGTTTTTAATCAGTATTATTCACTTTAATTTTAAAAAATGGAATCAACAAAATATGGTCGTACCTACCATTTTCCTTTTTCACCGGGAACCAGCAGTGACGATCGTTTTAATCACGAGTACTGGACGGATATACAATCCTTTTCACAGCTACTTTACACTGAAAAATTGGATGGCGAAAACAATTGTCTATCCAAACGAGGTGTATTTGCCCGGTCACATGCTGCTCCAACGACATCCCCCTGGACAGCACAATTACGGGAACATTGGGGACGATTGAAAAATGATTTGGGCGACCTGGAGTTTTTCGGTGAAAACCTTTATGCGGTTCATTCTATAGCGTATACACAGTTGGAGCATTATTACTTTGTATTTGCGGCTCGAATCAACGAGGTCTGGCTTTCATGGGAGGAAGTTACCTTCTATGCTAACTTGTTTGACTTGCCGATGGTACCAGTATTGCGATCGGACAGTGTACGAGATCTGACGGAAACACAGTTGGAAAAAACTGTACAACACCTGGCATCTCAACCTTCGATCTTTGGGTCTGTAGATCCTGGAACAGGAATTAGCTGTACCTCAGAAGGTCTGGTTTGCCGAAATGCGGGGGCTTATCCCGCCTCCAAATTTCAGCATAATATCTTTAAGTATGTGCGCAAAGGACATGTACAGACGGATGAACATTGGACTAAAGCCTGGAAAAGAACGAAACTTATTTGGGAAAGGGGAAAAAACTAATGGAATGGAAATTAACAACAGATAAAGATTGGCTAAAACTGGAAAAGCAATTTTCCTGGGTAGAAGCTATGCGGAATGTTCCGCAGGATCCGATTCATCACGCAGAAGGTAATGTTGCTATTCATACCCAGCTAGTGCTTGAGCAATTGCAACAATCCAATATCTATAGGAGATTAGGTAGGCAACGACAAGAGCTGCTTTGGGCTGCCGCATTACTGCACGACGTCGAAAAAAGGTCTACGACCGTAGTCGATGGACAGGGACGGATTAGTTCGCCAAGTCATGCGCGAAAAGGTGCACAGACAGCACGTGAAATATTGTTTCGTGATGTGGAAACTCCCTTTTCCCTACGGGAAGAAATTGTAGGTTTGGTTCGTTTTCATGGTCTGCCGCTCTGGCTGATGGACAAAGTTGATCCAATGCGTAGCGCGTTAGAGGCATCATTAAGGGTAAATATGCTAGAATTGAAACTTCTGGCCGAGGCTGATGCCCAAGGGCGAATATGTCAGGATCAAGGAGCATTGCTTGATGCGCTAGAGCTATTTGAACTGTATGTAAAAGAGATTGACTGCTGGGAGTCACCTCGATCTTTTTCGACCCCAAATGCTCAATTTACCTACTTCAACAGCGCGGATGGTTATGTGGATTATATTCCTTTTGATAATTTTAGATCAACGGTCATCATGCTGTCTGGGTTGCCTGGTATGGGAAAGGATCATTATATCGCTAACTATAACAAGGATATACCAGTTATTAGTCTTGACGATATTCGTCGTAAATATCGTATCGAACCAACAGATAGAAAGCGGAATGGTTGGGTAGTGCAACAAGCGAAAGAACAGGCTAAGATTTATCTACGCCAGGGCCAAGACTTTATATGGAATGCAACTAATATCACGGCCTTAATGCGGAAGCAGTTGATAGACCTCTTTGTTAGTTATCAGGCCTATGTTGAGCTCGTCTATATCGAAAAACCGTACCGTCAATGGCGCGTACAAAATCGAGATAGAGCCTATCCGCTGCCAGATGCTGTATTGGATAAAATGCTCCATAACTTGGAAGTACCACAACTGACGGAAGCACATGAGCTCCGTTATATAGTTGAATAACTCATAACCTCAGGTTGTTTTTGAGTTACGCAATAAAAAATCTATTTAAAAAATCAATATTTTTGATAAACCTCATCACCAAGTGAACGCTTATTTAGAGCATGAAATGCTCGGAAGCGGGATCTTTGGTGTTGGTAGGTTAGTCTATCTCTTGTATTTTGGAGGAGTGAATATTGCTTAATTTATTTGGATGATTTATTGGCAAAAAAATTGCTTACAGAGTTTATCCGATGATGATAAGTAGTGTTTACTTAAACCATATGGACAAATGGGGACCGCATAATGAAAAGTTCAGCTCGGAAATAGCTTTGCATTTTAGCAGGATAGTTCCTTTATTATGGGACGGATCCTGTATATTGATGGCGTTGAACGTTTAGCTCACCGACTGGTTCAAAAGGGACATAAGAAGAAAATGAAAGGAACGAAAGCATATGCACTGTACGCTACGGATAATGTAAAGAGATCTAAAGACGATCAAATCAATACGGCTTTGATCTTGTTAGGCTCTAATATCGATCCTGAAGAAAATATCATCAGCGCCTTGAATTATATTCAGAAATTGGGAACGATGGGAAACCAAACGGATTTTATCTATACTAAACCCCTTCAATTTGAAGCCCAGCCTGATTTTTTGAATGGCGCATTATTATTGCATACCTGTTTACCTTGGGAGGAATTACAGCGTGAATTAAAACAGATCGAATTGGATATGGGACGCCTCAGAAACGACAATAAGAATACTCCCCGAATTATCGATCTCGATATAATTACTTTCAATGGAAGCATTGCCGATGAAAAAGATATTATACAGCTCCCTTTCTTGTATGACTTTGTAAAACAACTGCAACCCGAAATATTCAAATGGCAATAGAGAATTCGTGATCTTTTGTATATTTGGTAGACGATTACCTTATTTTAGTGAATAGCCACAAATAATTTATAGCCGTAAGCAATTTTGTTTTTTTAATCTATAGGTGTATGTTATTACTACAGCATTTATTGGTATGGTAGGTTTAATAATCATATTGGTTATATCTTGGCCTTTGTTGTGGATGGTCGAAAAGAAGAATCTTAGCGTTCTCGGGTTTAAACCAACGAAAAACAGGCTTAAAAACTTCTGTGTAGGCTTTTTTATGGCGGCTCTGCTCTGTGCTATTTATCATCTTATAAAAGTTACAGCAGTACACAATTGTTGGATGCTTAATTCAAAACTATCTGGTTCTAATCTGATCAATAGTACGTGGTGGATTATAAAATCTGTCCTATTTGAAGAACTGTTATTTAGAGGTGCTCTGCTTTATATCCTTATAAAAAAATTGGGACCTAGATGGGGATGCCTGCTCTCGGCCGGAGCTTTTGGTATTTACCATTGGTTTTCTTATGGTGCTTTTGGAAATCCAATGCAGATGCTGATAATATTGTTAATGACGGGACTTTTTGGATGGGTATTGGCCAAAGCTTATGATGTTACACGATCTCTTTATCTGCCAGTAGCCCTTCACCTAGGTTGGAATATCGTTAATATTTTGCTGTTTTCCAATGGACCGTTGGGGGCACAACTATTGGTTAGAGCTAATGATAACCAAGCTCAAGGCCTTGTCTCACTATTGATTTTTCTTTTCCAGATGCTTGCGCTCCCATTATTTGGATATCTATATATTCGGAAATATGGTCATTCGTCGCCATGATTTCAAACAATGCTTGAATTCGTTTATATAACGGTGGACTTGAATTCATCGATCATAAATTCCATAGTTTTAGCAACATGCTTTTCAGCGATAATAGATTGTACATAAACACTATTGTAGTTCTGGTTATATTTTGCGAGATAGGCCTGATTAATTGCAGTGGTCAATTCAGGGCTATCATCTACGACTGTAGCCCATATTTGGCAAAGAATTGTACCACATTTAATCTGGCCCATTGGATTTTTTAGAAAGCTATTGTACCAGCTCCGCTCTGCCAATCCCCACGATCTTGCAAATATTCGACCTTGAACAACCACCATCCAGATATCTAAAAAATTAGGTCTTTCAACCCCTGCTTTTATACCAATGAGGTTATTGTTTTGGATGTAATCTAATACTTCTTGTTTACACATTCTCTTTGTTTTTTTCAAAATTAAAATGAAGGAGAGGGGCTAGAAACTTTTTTATGTAGCTTGCTAAAAATAATATGTGAATGGCTCTTTAGGATATGTAGGTTGTCAGAGCATCATCTTATTGAGCGTGTTGGTAAGACAATCTCGATAGCTCTTTGCAACCGTTACTTTTAGATCACCGGATATAAGCTGATTGTCTTCAAAAGATTCAATATTGTTGAGATTAACTATGTACGAATTGTGAACGCGCATAAATTCTTGCGGTAAGCTTTCGATTAGATCTTTGAGACTTTTGTAATAGATATACTTTTTGTGCCTTGTCGTATGAATTTCGACGTAGTTTCCCAATCCTTTGATCACGTTGATTTCATTAAAAAAAAGCTTTAGCAATTTTTTATCTGTTTTGATAAAGGCAAAAGTCCGATCTTCCATGATAGTCTCCATTAAGCCATATGAGCATTAATAATTCAAATATAGAAATTATGAGAAGAAAAGCTGGAGATGTTAATACCTTCTATTGAAAGATCTTTGTCAATAAAGTGGAGGTATGTTCTTTGAGCAATTAGCGATCAGAAACCTCCGTGTTGATTTTTACAATCTTGTTTATTGTGTTTGAAAGTGTTACTTATGCTTTGTCCGAATTAACTTTTTATAGTACCTTGCATTAGATGGTGAAATATGAACTGTCAAAATAAAATGAAAGCATTGGAAAGATTTAGAGCACATTTGGAGAAATTTATTCAGATTGATGATGTAACATTTGAGCGTATATCAACATACTTTAACATAAATTCAGTTGCAAAAAAGGAGAATATGCTGGAAGAAGGCCAAATCTGCAGGTACCACTATTTTGTGTTAAAAGGAATATTACGTAAGTTTTTTGTGAATGAAAAAGGTGTGGAACAAACCACTGAATTTGCTATTGAAAACTGGTGGCTCACGGACAATATGGCTTATGAAAATAAGCGTGTGAGTTCATTCTATATACAAGCTGTTGAAAACTCGGAAGTTTTATATATTAGTCAGGAAAATCAGGAAAAATTGATGGCGGAATTTCCATTGATGGAACGCTATTTTCGTTTTGTATATCAGAGAGCATATGCAGCGGCACAAATGCGTGTTAAATATCTTTTTTCATTACCTAAAGAGGAGTTTTATCGCGATATGTTACGTAAATACCCCGAGTTTGTGCAACGTGTACCACAATATCTTATTGCATCTTTTTTGGGCTTTACTCCAGAATATCTGAGTGAAATTCGAAAAAAAATAAATACCTAAAAGGCCCCTAACATTGCAGAGAAAACTAATAACACTGGTCCGAATCGGTTATCCGATAAGGGCTAGTTAGAAAATGTAGATTGTGTTCTTTTGCATAATCGCTAATCAAATTATTGAATTTTTCAATAGCTTTTTCTTCAGATCGAGCAAAACAATGTAAGTTGATCTCCATTGGTTTTTCTGACGTAGCTTCATCTACACGGAGTCGACCGACTTCTGAAAGAACCACGGCAAATGAAGTTTTGCAGATTTCAATTTCTAATTTATTGTCAATCAATTGTGAGGAAATGCTATAATAGGAGTCATTATTCTGGATTTCATCTTGAAAGGGATCCAAAAAAGTAGGTACAATAGAACGATAGCCATATTTCGCGTTGCCAAAAAAATGATCAATATATTCCTGTGCTTTTTCATAAGTAGAAAAAACACCTTCTAGGTTAGTGAATACATCTGGATCTTCTTTAATTTCTTTTGAAACTACCGTATATACCTTAATGGAGTTGGTTGTCATATTTTAAAATGCTACTGTCTATAAGTTAAGTGAAGTTTTTCTGCAAAAAAACCAATTTAAAATTTCATCAATGAGATCTTCAAAGATAAAATCGTCTTTTTAAAATAAAAAAATTTCCTTTGTCTACTTTGTAGCCTATTTGGAATATATGTTTGTGCTTTAAAGTTGTGTATAATTTTCGTATTCTCCAAATTTTTTACTGATTGTTTTTATTTTATTTTTTAAAATAGAGGGGGATCTGTTTTGGGGTAAAAGAGAAAAACCTATTAAGAACCCTAGAAATTTCCAAATGACTATAGTGACTGTGTGGTCAGAAATTCTATAGTCATAATGATCACTGACGCTTACATGAAAAAGTACTGTTAATTTTGATATGGATAGTAAGGGGCTATTATCTTAGTTATGGACTATTTTATTATCCTGAATAGGAATAGCCTTTCAAAAGAGTTATATAACAATTGTAAATGACTGAGACTATTTAATTGTACCGATGTAACGAGAAGAGGGGGCTGTATTGGGAATAAGTGTTAAACCAAATATGAATCAGAGAATAACGATGATTTATGATGTGGTATGAGTTGAACAATGGAGAGAACTTGAATGATTGGAATATCCTGTTTGAAAATGTATTTTGAATAAAATAAGCGTATGGATCGTCAATAAATGGAAATAAAAAAAGGTTTCCAAACGGGGAGAATGAAAACCTTAAATAACCAATTATAAACCTAAATTATGATATGACAAAGGTAGTGTACTTTGTACACTTTAGCAAATTTTTTTAAAAATTTATTATAATAATTCAAAAAACTGCTATAACAGAAGAATTGAGATTATGAATTTTACCTGATCCTCATAGATAGGATTTATTTTAGGAGAATTTGAAAGTTTGATTAAGTTTGTAATGAAGAAATACCTTGGAATAAAATTTTTTGAGTACGATTTATATGAATACTTTTATTTGCCAAAATTGCGGCGCAGAACATATGGAACTACCATCCTTATCATTTAATGCTCCTTTTCATTATGATATATTAGACCCTGTTGATAAAGAGGAGCTTGCGGATAAAGATGATGATTTTTGTGTCATCAATCATAAAGATCAGATCGATTATTTTATCCGTGTTATTTTGCAGATTCCTATTTTGGATCATGACGAAACCTTAGATTATGGTGTTTGGGTTTCGGTAAGCAAAGAAACGATAGACGACTATCGCCTTATATTTTCGGCTAAGGAGGCCGAGGAAAAAAGCTATTTTGGTATGTTATGTAATGAGATAGCAGATTATGAAATTTCTACAATTGGACTTTATATGCAGGTCTCATGCCAATTGAATGGTTATCGTCCATTATTAATACCTTATGAGTCTGAACATCCATTGGTACAGGATTGGTCGAATGGTATTAGTAGAGATGAGGCTGTCAGACGAGTTAATTCTGTGACTTAGATTTCTCGAATCGTTAGTGTTTCATTTTTACCTAGAAGCCTATTCTTTCGATGCAGGTTCGTTTTAGAACTATACTATTTTAGCATAGTGTATCTATTTGTTTTCGTGGTTTTTAGTTTTCTTTAGGTGTATTTATACCTAATTGTTTGCGCTATAAGTGCAAAGGCTATACGGTGTTTTTGTCATATTTTCATTACGATTGTTTTACGTATTGGCTTTTCTATTGTTTCAAACGTTTTCGTAAATAAATCGTACCATTTGATTCGTTTCACCTTTATTAATTGATATCTTGTTTTATGAAAGCCAATTGAAAAAATAACCAATGGCTGAAGGCGGTGTACCGATCTCCTAAATCGAGAGGGATTAAACTGTATAATAACTTTAATATCCCAATATTGAAAAATAGCGTACACATGGTGTGATTAATAGACCAATATTCAATAAATAAACCGGGCATACGAGCTCAAGAAGTAATTATCTCAATGAAAAGAAACACATTATTTAAGTCTGTCTTAGTGGCAGTGATGGTTGGAAATACAATTTTATCGCATGCGCAGGTGAATAAGGCCATAGAAAAAGGTTGGACAAATCTTTTTGACGGAAAAACGCTGAATGGCTGGAAAACCGTTGGAGGGAAAGCTCCTTATTCTATTGAGGGGGACGCAATCGTGGGGCGAATGACTAAAGGAACGCCTAATTCATTTTTGATCACAGAAAAAGAATATGGCGATTTTATATTGGAACTAGATGTTAAGCTGGAAGGTAGTCAAACGAATTCAGGAATCCAGACCCGGAGTCATCTTGATCCAAAAGCGAATGATGGCCGTGGCAAAGTCTATGGAAGACAAGTGGAGATAGACCCGTCATCGAGGGCGTGGACGGGTGGTATTTATGATGAAGCCCGCCGCGGTTGGCTTTATCCCCTCGATCTCAATGAAAATGCAAAGAAAGCGTACAAAGCCGAAGAGTATAATCACATCAGAATAGAGGCAATCGGTGATGAGATGCGTACCTGGATCAATGATATCCCTGTTTCTTATGTAGTAGATACAATCGATCGAACTGGATTCATCGGATTACAAGTACATAGTATTCCTGCAGAATTAGATGGCAAGAAAGTCTATTTCAAAAATGTTAAAATAAAGACCACTGATCTGAAGTCAAAAGATTTTCCGAAAGATATTTATATCGTCAATCTAAAGCCAAATGAAATAGTGGCTGCCGAAAAGAAGAAAGGAGTAAAGCTGTTATTTGATGGTAAAACTAATAATGGATGGCGAAGCATCCATGGCGATAAATTTCCTGATCGTGGTTGGGAAATTAAGGATGGTCAATTAACTGTTTTGAAATCTGATGGCGGAGAATCTACTAATGGTGGTGATATCATAACGAAGGATAAATATACTGTATTTGACCTCTCTTTTGAATTTAAACTTAGTCCTGGAGCGAATAGTGGAGTAAAATATTTTGTCACATTGAAAGAGAAATCCAAAGGATCGGCTATTGGTCTAGAATTTCAGGTGCTTGATGATGCCTTACATCCTGATGCAAAACTAGGTCGGGACGGTAACCGTACCCTGGCATCACTATATGATCTCATCACATCGAATAGAGATGCACGTGCCCGGAGACCAATAGGCGACTGGAATAGAGGTCGCGTAGTCGTTACAGCGGATAACAAGGTTGAGCATTATCTGAATGGAATAAAGATGCTGAGTTACGAAAGAGGATCGAAAGAGTTTAAGGATCTTGTCGCGATTAGTAAGTATAAGGACTGGGACAACTTTGGTGAAGCAAAAGAAGGCTCCATTCTATTACAGGATCATGGTGATCGGGTTTCATTTCGCAGTATAAAGATTAATACACAAAACTAAGCTTATATGAATCATTATCTATCACGTCGAAGTTTTGTTAAACAATCTGTTATTGCAGCGGGGGCTGTTATGTTATCGAATAGCGTACTTGGTAAGGTCAATTTGGCATCGCCGAATGAACGGGTTAATTTGGCATGTGTAGGTCTGGGCAATAGAGCTGCGGATATTATAAAAGAACTCTATAAAACAGGCCTTTGTAATATTGTCGCACTCTGTGATGTAGACTTGGGAGCTAAACACACACAGGAAATTTTGAGCATGTTTCCAGATGCACCAAAATTTAAAGACTTTAGAGTTATGTTTGATAAGATGGGTAACCAAATCGATGCGGTTAGTATCGGTACACCAGATTTCTCCCATTTTGCCATAACGATGCTGGCTCTAGATCTTGGAAAGCATGTTTACGTAGAAAAACCAATGGCTAGGACATTTCTCGAAGTTGAGTTAATGACAAATAAAGCGAGGAAGAATCCAAAACTTATAACTCAGATGGGGAATCAGGGGCACTCTGAAGCGAATTACTTTCAATTCAAGGCCTGGAAGGATGCGGGGATAATTAAAGATATTACGCGCATAGATGCGCATATGAATATGCCCCGCAGATGGCATGGATGGGATGTGAATATGAAAGGATTTCCTGCGGCTGAAATTACACCAGACACATTAGACTGGGAACTGTGGCAAATGCAGACGCTAGGTCATAATTATAATAAAGATTTTGTGAACGGACAATGGCGTTGCTGGTATGATTTTGGAATGGGAGCTCTTGGTGATTGGGGAGCGCACATCTTAGATACTGCACATGAATTTTTGGATCTTGGGTTACCAACAGAAGTAAGTGCGGTAAAGCTTGATGGACATAATTCGTATTTTTTTCCGATGTCTTCGACGCTGAAATTTCATTTTCCGAAGCGAAAAAAGATGCCTGCGGTTGATATTAATTGGTATGATGGCCTAGATAATTTGCCACCAATCCCAGAGGGCTATGGGGTTTCGGGATTGGATCCGAACATTCCAGCACCCAGTACAGGTAAGTTAGAGCCGGCGAAATTAAATCCTGGAAAAATTATTTATGGAAAGGATCTGACTTTCAAAGGAGGTTCTCACGCAAGTATTTTGCAGATTATACCTGAAACGAAGGCAAAGGAGTTAGAATCCCGTCTTCCGGAGGTTCCGAAATCACCATCTAATCATTATGCCAACTTCCTAAAAGCATGTAAAGGAGAAGAGAAGACAAGGTCGGCTTTTGAAATTGCAGGGCCTTTAAGTCAAGTGTTCTGTTTGGGAGTAATTGCACAGCGTCTAAATACTAAACTCATTTTTGATCCTCAAAGAAAGGAAATCAGCAATGATAAATTTGCGAACGCATTGTTGGCAGGACCTCCACCCGCAAGAGGTTGGGAACAGTATTATAAAATGTAATCCGAGAGGAATATTTAATCTATAAAAGGGCGAAGGGTACATATAATATCCTTCGCCTTTTTATTTTTAAGAATTTTATCCTTGAGCGAGTTGACTCTTTTCGTCGTTGGTGCTGACCAGCAATGTGTTCATATCCATTCTATTAATTGAGACAAATCGAATGTATTTTGATCTAGCTTGATTTAAATATATGGGGTATTGTAGATATTTTTGTTAGGAGGCTTTGAGATTGGTTGATGATGGAAGTCAATACCTTTAAAAGTCTACAGTTTCATTTTGATATTTAACCTTAAAAATTATGAAAAGGACTCTTATGCTTCTTATTGGTGTTCTCACATTTGTCTTTCATGCTAATGGCCAAACTTCTGGAACGCAGACTTTTTATGTTTCACATAGATACTTAAAAATTCCGGTTAAAAATGGAGCCCCCAAACGTAATGTTGAACTTTGGTTGAATAATGAAAAAGTAAGATGGTTTGATGTTGAATTAGCGGATAGTGTATACGATTGGATCGCTTATTTGGATATTGAGAAATGGAAGGGGCAATCCCTTAAACTGTCCATAAGTACTCCCGATCGGAATAGCCACGGATTCAATTCCTTTGAGCAAGTTGATCTGCAGGATGATAATGCGGTGTATACTGAAAAGGAACGTGGACAAATTCATTTTTCTCCAAAACGTGGGTGGCTGAATGATCCTAACGGGCTTGTTTTCTTCAAAGGACAATATCATCTTTTTTTTCAACATAATCCTTACGGTACTAGCTGGGGAAATATGCACTGGGGACATGCTGTATCTAGCGATTTGATCCATTGGAAAGAATTGGGAGAGGCCTTATATCCCGATGAATCGGGAGTGATGTTTAGTGGCGGGGCAGTGGTAGATACTAAAAATAGCAGTGGATTAGGAAATAATAATTTAATGGCTCCTATGGTCTTATTTTACACTGCAGCTGAACAATCTTGGAAGCAAGGACTGGCTTATTCTTTGGATGGAAAGGAATTTAAGAAGTTGCCAAACCATATCTTGGAAAAGATTTCAACTGGTAACCGGGATCCTAAAGTGATATGGCACGGGCCTTCGGCACGGTGGGTGTTAACTTTATATGTCGAGGAAGAACATGGACAGCATAGCATGCATTTATTTACTTCAAAGGATATGAAAACATGGGAGTTTGCGAGTAAAGTTTATGGTGGTAAAGGAAATGACCGGTATCTATTTGAATGCCCCGAATTTTTTGAACTGGCGGTGGATGATAATCCGAAACAAAAAAAATGGATTTTAACGGGGGCCAATAGCCAATATGCTATAGGGAGTTTTGATGGCAAAAAGTTCACCCCAGAGGCAGAAAGGTTGTTTAGTCAATATGGTCGTGATTATTATGCTGCACAGACGTTTAGCAACGAGCCTCTCGGACGTCGTATCGAGATCGGATGGTGGCGAACCCATACTAATCAGGGTGCTACCGCTTTTAATCAATCTATGAGTATACCAATGGAATTGAAGTTAAAAACGACTGAAAAAGGTATACGTTTATTTAGGGAACCGGTAGCTGAATTACAAAATTTAAGAAAGGATAAGTTGCACATTGGTCAAATCAGCTTAAAGGCCGGCAAGCTAAATCAATTGCAGCATTTTAGCGGCGATGTTGCTGAACTCAAATTGCTTATAACGCCTAAAAGTGCCAGAAATATACAAATCAATGTGCGTGGGTTAGTTATGAATTATAATGTTGCTACAGAAGAAATGGTTGTAGACAATGTGCGGGCAATTGTTCCTCTAAGAGATGGCAAATTAGTATTGAGATTGTTCGTAGATCGTACTGGTCTTGAGCTTTTTGCCCAAAATGGGGAAATCTACATGCCAATAAATTACAATTTTGACCACAATAATTTGCAATATGGTATTAGTGTCTCAAATGGTCAAGCGGTTTTGGATCAAGCTGATTTATATACACTAAAAAGTATTTGGTCTGACTAATAGCAGAGTGAAGAACGGAAAATAAGTACTTAGATAAAATGAAAAAAGGTTTTCAAACGGGGAGAATGAAAACCTTCAATAACCAATTATAAACCTAAATTATGATAGTACAAAGTTAAGTGTATTTTTTACACTATGCAAATTTATTTTATATTTTTTTTAATATGATAGAGTCCTAAATCGAAAGACCCTTTAATTTTTCCCCCCATTTTCCGAGTTCCCGAATGATGGGAGATAGCTCATAACCAATAACTGTTAATTCATACGTTACACGTAGTGGAACCTCTGCATATACCGTACGTTTGACTACTCCACTTTCCTCTAGTTTTCGTAATTGTAAAGTCAACATGCGTTCGGTAATATTAGGAAGGCATTTTCTGATTTCATTGTATCGGAGGCTTCCGTTGATTAGATAGCAACAAATAGCCAAAGACCATTGGCCACCAATAATATTAGCCGCGAATACCTCAGGGCAATCATTTGCTAAAATTTGTTTATTGGCAAAATTTGTTGAACTCTCTTTGATTTTTGTCATCACACACATTTTTTATAGTACCGAACATTGGGCTACCAGTGAGCCAAAATAAGGAATATCTCGCTATTTTTGAATCAAAATAATTGAGTTAATAAACAATTACGGCTATCGAATGCCGTGATAATGAGCATCCAAACTATTGAATAATTAGCTATAATGAAAACATTGGTCATTGTAATACATCCAAATATTAAAGAATCACTTATTAATAAGAGGTGGGTCGAAGAATTGGAAAAACATCCGGAGGACTATGAAATCCATCAATTACATGAAAGATATCCAGATGAAAAAATTGACGTTACCGCGGAACAGCAGTTGATTGAAAAGCATGATAAAATCATATTTCAATTTCCATTTTATTGGTTTAACTGCCCTCCATTTTTTAAAAAGTGGTTGGATGAGGTATTGACCTATGGCTGGGCATATGGAAAGTCGAGTGGTTACAAGTTAGCAGGAAAGAAGATCGCTTTGGCTCTTTCTGTTGGGGTTGACGAAGTGGAATATAGCGCAAATGGGAAGTATAAATATAGCCTAGATCAATTGACAAGTCCTTTTGAGATTACATTCAACTATGTTCATGCCAATTATCAACCACTTTTTGCATACTATGGTATCGAAAAACATGCTTCCAAAGAATGGGTTGAACAGAGTGTAGGCCATTATCTCAATTTTTTGGAACAGTTCTAGACCATTAATATGAATTGAAATTTTTACAGGATCTGGTAAGTTAGACTTACTAAACATCAAAGGCATCTTTTATATAGCAAGATGCCTTTGACAATGGTACACTATCGTGTTGTATACCCTCCGTTGGCAAAAATAGTTTGTCCGGTAATCCACCAACCATCTGTTACCAGGAATTCGACTAAAGGAGCAATATCTTTAATGTCAGTCAAGCCCCCAAGTGCAGAAGCGGATTTATGGTAAGCTACCGCTTCTTCACTCTCTTGGCCATAGAAAAATGGTGTATCCATTGGACCAGGAGCAACGGCCGTAACCGAAATCCCTCGATCGCCAAATTCTTTGGACGCAGCACGCGTAAAATGCTCAACGGGTGCTTTCAGTCCCTCATAGGTAGAATAAAACCCTGTGTAGGCCGCAAGTAACGATGTGACAATCGTGCAAACTTTACCGTTGTCGTTCAATTTTTTGCCTGCTTCTTGGATAAAAAAGTAGGCAACTTTGGAATTAATATCACTCATGCTGTCATATTCATCCACTGTTGTATCTACGATCGTTTTTTTTAAAACTTTACCAACGGTATTAATTGCGATATCGATTCCTCCATATTGCAACACCGCCGTATCAAAGAGCTTGCTAATATTTTCAATATTGGTAAGATCCGCTTGAAACAGGATCGCTTCGGCGCCAGCAGCCTTTACCACTGCCAGGGTTTCTTCCGCATCTGACTTGCTGTGCTCACTGTTATAATGGATCACCAATTTGGCGCCTTTAGCAGCAAAATCGCGACTCAACAAACCGCCAAGGTTTTTCGCACCACCAGCGATCAATACAACTTTTCCTTTTACATCATTCCTTGCCATAATAATTTATATTTTGATTATAACAAATTTCATGAAAGTAAATGGGGATATTATGGTGAACTTTTCGCTTTTTTCAATTGACGAAATTCAGATGGGGTTATACCTTCATATTTCTTAAAAAATTTGGTGAAATTAGATGGATCGTAAGTAAGTGTTTGAGCGATGGCCGAGATGGTCAATGTACTGTTGGTCAGGAGATCCTTTGTGCATGTCAATATTTTATGTACATAAAAATGGCAAGGATGATTTCCACTGGTTTCCTGTATTATTTTAATAAGATGTTTTTGAGAGATACA
Source organism: Sphingobacterium ginsenosidimutans (assembly GCF_039536865.1). Taxonomy (NCBI): domain Bacteria; kingdom Pseudomonadati; phylum Bacteroidota; class Sphingobacteriia; order Sphingobacteriales; family Sphingobacteriaceae; genus Sphingobacterium; species Sphingobacterium ginsenosidimutans. The sequence continues at coordinate 1,736,037 of NZ_BAAAZK010000007.1, read as the reverse complement.
AAGTACACTGGCTATATCCTTTAATTCCAACATTTCCATAGCTGTGCCATTAACGAGCTCAGATAAATGACGGTCCAACAATTCAAAGTATTGGATTGTAATTTCTTCACTTCTTCTCTTATTGTGGGGTGATAATACTTCCGTCATGCTAATTATCCTGAATAATATTCTAAATATAAGTAAATTATGTGTGCTGGGGTACTATTGCTTTCTTAACCACACAATTTGATTTGATTAGGATTTATTTAAAGAATACATCAACGCAATATATTTTACAAATTTTAGTGTAATGTAAAAACGAAAAAAGGTTTTCAAACGGGGAGAATGAAAACCTTAAATAACCAATTATAAACCTAAATTATGATAGGACAAAGGTAGTGTGTTTTGTACACACTTGCAAGGATTTTTGAATAAAATGCTCGTTTTGTATCTTATTTAGTTATCCGGTTATGATATTACGAACTGATGTTTTATTATATTGATTCTAATTTTATTTTCCAGTTATAAGTCTTTGACGAGTGGTTACTCATAAAAGGTCAATATTAGGTCAGAGTTGATTAATTCATAAGAAGACTGAGCAACTTATTGCATATAGCTTTGTGTTAAGGAATTTTAAAAAATTATTAAACTATGGCACAATTGAATTGGGAAGGAATTTACCCAGCAATGTTATCTCCCTTTGATGAGAAGGGAAATTTGGATTTTGATATGTTTGCAAAGAACATTGAAGCGCAGGTGGAGGCCGGAGTCCACGGATTAATTATTGCAGGGTCATTGGGCGAAGCGAGTGTTTTGAGTAATGAGGAAAAATACGAGTTATTAAAACATGCATTGAAAGTCGTGAATGGACGTGTTCCTGTTTTGCTCAATATTGCGGAGAATACAACTGCTGATGCAATCAAAGTCGCGATAACCAGTGAAAATTTGGGCGCGGATGGATTGATGTTGTTGCCTCCTATGCGTTATAAGTCTGATGATAGGGAGACTGTTGCTTATTTTCGCGCTGTTGCGCAGCGCACAACATTACCAATTTTAATCTATAATAATCCTGTTGATTATGGTACCTATGTGTCTTTGGATATGTTTGAGGAACTGTTGCTGGAGCCAAATATTCAGGCCGTGAAAGAGTCAACACGTGATGTAACCAATATTACTCGTCTGAAAAACCGTTTCGACGATCGCTTAAAGATCCTAGGGGGAGTGGATACATTGTGTTTAGAATCTTTAATGCTGGGGGCAGATGGGTTGGTTGCAGGGTTGGTGGATGCTTTTCCAAGGGAGACGGTTGCAATGTATCATCTGGTCAATAAAGGCGAGTATAAGCAAGCCATAGCGATATACCGCTGGTTTATGCCATTATTGGAATTGGATATCCATCCCAAGCTCGTTCAATATATCAAATTGGCCGCTACAGCGGAAGGGATTTCAACACCATATACAAGAGCTCCGAGATTACCCTTGATTGGGGAGGAAGAGCAACGGGTTAAAAAGATCATTGCTGATGCAATAGCAACAAGACCACTTTTATAGCGGGGCTTTTCAAGTCTATTCCACTGGAGAAGACTTGAAAAGTTTCTACTGAACATTTAGAAATAGCCAAAATAGAAGAGAATGATTCAAAACGAAAATGAGATTGATGTTGTAGTAAAGCAGGCTGAAGCAGGATTTCAGTTTCTACAACAATGTAATGTGATTGAAAGAGCGAAATTGATGCATGCGATTGCTGACGAAATTGAAGCAATTGACAGCATGCTGATAGAAACTGCTCATTTGGAGACCGCTCTACCTGTTAGTAGACTTGAAGGTGAAAAAGCAAGAACAGTGAATCAGTGGCGTATGTATGCAAATGCGGTTCATACAGGTTTGTATAGTGAGGCGAGAATTGACCAAAGTCCCGATGGAAAGATCGATTTACGTAAATACAATAAAGGATTAGGGCCTGTGGTTGTCTTTGGAGCGAGCAATTTTCCGTTTGCTTTTTCCACTGCTGGTGGAGACACCGCAAGTGCCATTGGAGCTGGATGCTCCGTCATTGTGAAAGCCCATCCCGCACATGTCAAAACATCTCAATTGATGGCCGACGCCGTCCATCGGGGAATTTCAAAATACGGCGCTTCTGCTGATATCTTTAGCCATGTTGTGTCCAATTCATTTGAAATAGGGCAGCAATTGGTCAAACACCGGTTGGTAAAAGCGGTGGCTTTTACGGGATCGTTTGCTGGCGGGAAGGCACTGTTTGATTTAGGGCAATCAAGACCTGATCCCATTCCGGTCTTTGCAGAGATGGGTAGTATAAATCCTGTATTTGTTTTGCCGGACTATCTAACAGATAATGGCGAAGCATTTGCAAAACAATATATTGGATCATTAACGTTGGGTGTGGGGCAGTTTTGTACCAACCCCGGGGTGTTGATTGGCCTTGAGGGAGAAAAATTGGATACACTCAAAGCTGATCTGAAGCGCGAAATACAAGCTGTTGCTGCTGGTAAAATGTTACACCAAGGTATATTGAATCATTATAATCAATTGAGAGGCGAGATGATTGGATGCAATGGGGTCAATATATTGGCAGAAGGCACAGATAATGTGCAAGAAGGTTTTGCTCAAGCGCTGTTGGTGGAAACAGATGCAGCGCAGGTATTGCACAATCCGGAACTGCTAGAAGAGGTTTTCGGACCATTTGGATTAGTTATCTCTTGTGCCGATCGTCATGAAATGAAGATTTTAATGGAACATTTGGTTGGTCAGATAACCTTGACTTTCGCAGCATCTGAGGATGATATGTGGAAATACCAGGATCTGTTCACGATTGCACAGAACAAATGCGGAAGGCTGTTGTTTCAAGGTATGCCAACTGGTGTTGAAGTAAAACACGCTATGCAACACGGTGGACCATTTCCAGCGACGACCGATTCACGGTTTACCTCTGTAGGACCCGATGCCATCAAACGTTTTCTCCGTCCCATCAGCTTTCAAAATTGGCCAGATGAGTTTTTGCCGAAAGAATTGCAAGATGGCAATCCGCTGCAAATAGAACGATTGGTAAATCAGCATTGGACAAAAGAATAATAACGCTAAAGAAGATTATAATTCTATCATGATTTATTCAAACCGGACGATTGAGCTCACAAATACCTCAAAATACCAATTTGCTGGAGTAAACGACTTCATTTATACCGATGAGACCAACACTTATATCACCAAAAGCTTTGTGAACCGAGCTCATGAATACCATTGAAAATAAATAATAATACCTTAATCTAAAAATAAATGATGAACAAATAATTTATACAAATGAAAAAGACTTTTTTTTGTATTGACTCGCATACCTGTGGATGCCCGGTACGATTGGTTGCTGGCGGCGCCCCACTTTTAAAGGGTAACTCAATGATGGAGCGGAGACTGCATTTTATGCAAGAATATGACTGGATTCGCAAAGGATTGATGTTTGAGCCCCGTGGACATGACATGATGAGCGGAAGCATGCTTTATCCACCTTTCGATACAGAAAATGATATCGCTGTTCTTTATATTGAAACCAGCGGCTGCCTGCCTATGTGTGGGCATGGTACAATCGGTACAGTTACCATCGCTATTGAAGAGGGATTAATCCAACCAAAGATACCAGGGAAATTAAGACTGGAAACTCCTGCCGGATTGGTGCATATCGACTACGTTCAGGAAGGATCAAAAGTAAAAAGTGTCAAGTTAACAAACGTAAAATCTTTTTTATATGCAGAAGACCTAACGGTCGATTGCCCAGATTTGGGCCTTATTTCTGTTGATGTAGCGTATGGCGGAAATTTTTATGGTATCATCGACCCCCAGGTTAATTTTAAAGATATCAAATTTTATTCAGCGAGTCAGTTGATCCACTATGGTAAAATAATTCGCAAATTACTCAATGAAAAATATAGATTCATCCATCCTGAGGACTCCAATATTCATGGATTGAGTCACATACAGTGGACGGCAGAGCCTGTATATGTTGGCTCCTCTGGACGGAATGCTGTTTTGGTTGGCGAGAATGCGTTGGATCGCTCTCCCTGTGGCACGGGTACTTCGGCACGCATGGCACAATGGTATGCAAAAGGTCGGCTGAAAAAAGGTGATGAATTTGTACACGAAAGCTACATTGGCTCTCAATTTATTGGTAAAATAGAAGCAGAGACCACGGTCGACGGAAAGCCCGCAATCATACCTTCGGTGGAAGGCTGGGCAAGAATAACAGGATACAATACCATTTTTTTGGATGATGAAGATCCATATTTTGGCGGTTTTCAAGTGATTTGATAGATTAATTGATAATAAGAAAGTGAAAGAACATAAAAGAGGTACGGTAGTCGTAATAGGTGCTGGAATTGCGGGGCTTGCTTCGGCCTATTATCTTGTTAAAGATGGATGGGATGTGAAAATCCTGGAGAAAAATGAGGTTGATAATAATTGTTCTTATGGCAACGCGGGAATGATTGTACCAAGTCATTTCACACCATTGGCAGCACCGGGAATGGTAGCGCAAGGAATAAAATGGATGTTTAATAGCAAAAGCCCCTTTTATGTACGGCCTTCGTTAAATCCACGATTAATAGATTGGGGACTGAAGTTTTTAAAACATGCAAATCGGGCACATGTTGACCAGCATGCGACTGCGATCCGTGACCTAAATCTCTACAGCAGCCGGTTATATGACGAGTTGGATGCAGAAGAAGGTTTCGATTTTGAGTTGGAACAAAATGGTATTCTGATGATGTATAAATCCAACGAGATAAAGCACGAAGAAACCGAATTGGCACATCGCGCACAAGATCTTGGGTTAGACGTAGAATTGTTAGATGCAGACGCTGTAAAAGTACTGGAACCGAAGCTCCAACTAGATGTCTTGGGTGCGGTTCTTTATCGTTGTGATGGAAAATTATATCCCCAAAAGCTAATGCAACAGTTGATTCAGTATTTGAAAACTGCAGGTGTGGTATTTTTTGAGAAAACTGAAGTTCACAAATTTATTCCGATCGGAAATACCATTAAAACTGCCATCAGCAGCACAGGAAATTTCGAAGCTGATGCATTTGTAATAACAGGGGGAGCCTATTTACCGCAATTGATGTCAAAATTGCATGTCCATACACCACTTTTGCCCGGAAAAGGTTATTCCTTTATGTATGATACAAAAGGGGAAAGGAAATTAAATCACGCGGCATTATTACTTGAGGCCAAGGTCGCTGTCACGCCAATGAACGGTCAGATCAGATTTAGTGGCACCATGGAATTGGGAGCTGCGAACGACAAAATTTATGAAAATAGAGTAAGAGGGATTGTCGAATCTATTCCAAAATATTATCCCGAACTAGAGATCGATTATCCTAAAGACAAAATATGGTATGGTTACAGACCCTGTTCACCGGATGGATTGCCTTATTTGGGAAGATTAAAAAAATACGGCAATGCTGTTGTAGCTGGTGGAGGGGGAATGATGGGGCTGAGCTTGGGTCCCGCCTATGGCAAGATCGTTTGTGACCTATTGGCTGCTCGAGAAATTGAGCCCAGTCTTGTCGGATTTAAACCAGATCGTTTCGACCGCTAACAATCCATTTTATAAACCGTTGCCCCAAAAATAGGATTACCTGCTTTTGGGGCAACTGTTGAATTTTTGTCTCCAAAGCCTTCAAAATCATGCTATTTTATCGTATCGTATCGTATCGAAGCTTCCAACATGCTTTTGAATAGCTGTTATTCTGACAAAAGGCCTATATAATAATTGAATGTATCGACATCGATATTTCCCTTATTTAATCCCGCAATTTTTATCGTTCTGAACTGTTGATCTAGTTGAATGAGCTGTCTCTTTTCGCCTTTTATTCCAATATGGATTGGCATCTGAAATCCTTTGACCTCGCTAATCCACCTACCCATTATTCTACCAGAAGCATCTTGTTGGATTTCTAGTGTTGGAATAGAAGTATGCTGAACATATTGTTCAAATACTTTTGATAGATCCAGACCAGACTGCTGGCTTACATAATTCACAATATCACTGTAATTTACCTGTTGATGATAGAATTTACTATTCAAACCACGTAAAATAGCACGCCATTTGTCGTCATTATCTATCATAGTGCGGATCATATTGAGCATGACGCCTCCCTTTGGATACATATCACCAGACCCCTCTTTGTTGACGTGATATGGCCCCTGCATGGGGCTATCATTGTGAATGCCACTTCGGATACCATGCGCATATGCCTGACTGGCTTCTTTGCCGTAGAAATAGTCTATAAATAAACCCTCAGAATAGTTGGTGAAACTCTCATGAATCCACATATCTGCGAGATCGGCCGAAGTGATATTATTGCCAAACCATTCATGGCCCGATTCGTGGACTACAATGAAATCCCACTTTTGCCCCCAACCTGTTCCCGAAGCATCGTTTCCACGATATCCATTCTGATAATGATTGCCATAGGCAATAGCACTTTGATGTTCCATACCCGTATGATAGGTTTCGACCAGTTTGTAACCATCCTCATAAAAAGGATATGGGCCAAACCAATGCTCAAATGCTTCTAGCGTCTGTCTGGCATTTTTTTGAAGATGAGCCTTTTTTTCTGTTTTATCATTCTCCCGCAAGATATAGTAGTCGACATCCAAAGGCCCTTTTTCACCTTTGTATTTTTCTTGAAAATGAATGTAGTCTCCGATATTGATAGCTACATTGTAGTTGTTGATCGGATTGGCAACTTTCCAATGGTATTTGTTGTAACCATCCTTCATTTTTTCCACTTTTACCAATCGCCCATTAGATACGTTCATTACTTCTTTTGGGACAGCAATAGAAATCATCATACTGTCGACTTCATCGTATTGATGATCTTTATTAGGCCACCAGACGCTAGCGCCCATACCTTGGCAGGCGGTAGCCACCCAGGGTTTGCCATTGCTGTCTTTTTTCCAGTCAAAACCACCGTCCCAGGGAGCGCGTGCTGCCTCTGTGGGATGACCTTCATAATACACTGTGAATTCACTTTGCGTGCCTTTGGTGATCTTAGTAGGAAAGTTCAAAAAAACAGCATTATATTCTCTTGTAAATGAGAGCTCTTTCCCTTGATAAATAACCTTATTAATTTTAAGATTCGCAAATAGGTCAAATTGTAGACGTTCAAAATCTTCTGTGGCCTTAAAGCGGAATAAGTTTGAACCTGAAATGAATTTATTGTCTACATCCACTTTCACGTCCAAATGATAATATTGGATATCGTAGCAAGTGCGCAATGGTGTGAGATATCCCCGCAATGAATCCGCTCGCGTGAATTCATTTTTTTCCTTCATCAGTTGCGCATTGGATTGCTGGAGGCCTGCGACTAAAATACCACAGGTACTTAGTGTATATAATAGTGTTCTTTTCATTCGCTTATCTTCCGCCCGGAGGGCAATGTAGTTTTAAATAATTCGTGAATAATGTTTTTAAATGTTCATGTGTGCCTTCGCCTTCACTAATAGAATGACTACGGTTAGGATAGGACATTAACTGAAATTGTACATTATTTTTTATGAATTCGTCTATAAGAACTTCCGCATTCTGATAATGAACATTATCATCTCCAGTGCCGTGTATATACAGTAGATTTCCTTTAATATTTTTTGCATATTTCAATGGTGAACCATTCTCAAAGTCGGCTAAATTTTCTTGTGGAAGTCCCATATAACGTTCTTGATAGACATTATCATAAAGAAGTTGATTAGCAACAGCGGCTATTGCTATACCTGTTTTATAGATTTGTGGGTATTGTCCAAGTAAATTGAGTGTACTCGAACCACCACCACTCCATCCCCAGACTGCGATGCGCGAATTATCGACAAAAGACCATTTTAATATTTCCTGTGTGGCTAATGCTTGGTCGCGAATATTGAGCTGACCGATATTGCGGTAGATACTTTTGCGCCAGAGGCTACCTTTAGGTGCAGGTGTGCCACGGTTGTCCAAAGAAATATAAATATATCCGTCCTGGGCCATATTTCCTTTATATAAGCTATTATAACCCGCGCTAAAGTTGTCGATTACAGTTTGTGAAGCAGGCTCACCATATACCATAAAGACTACCGGATACTTTTTATTAGGATCGAAATCCAGCGGTTTGACCATCCAGCCATCTAGTTCAACACCTTCAGTAGTCTTAACTTTGAAAAATTCGGCTATGCCATCACTGACCTTCTTTTCACGATTAACCTCAAAATCCACTACTGTCCGGTGTGTAGGGAGTTCGATAATAGCATCTTGCTTGAGCTCGGCACGGTTGCTAAAGTTGAAGATAGCAATCTTGCCATCTTTTGAGATATCATAGTCGCAAGTTCCCCCGAAAGATGCTGGTGTGAGCCTTTTGGGTGAGCCGCCTTTCGTAGAGACACTATACAGATATTTTTGGGTCGCATTGCTGGGAGAAGCCGTGAAATAGATTGTTTCTCCTTTCGGGTCAAGAAAATCAAGATTAATAATGTCATAATCTGCTTTGGTAATGAGCTTTTCATTACCTTTCAAGTCAATTTGATAGATTTTTCGCCAGCCATCTTTTTCAGATACCCAGATAAATGCTTTTCCATCCTGTATCCAATCCCAGCCCGAAGGATCATTGTTATTCCATCTTGCCTTGATATCGATCCAGGAATCACTCGTTTCGCGATGTATTGATTGAGCTTCATGGGTGGCGATGGAAGCTGTGTAGATCTTACTCTCGTTTTGTTTCCTATTGAGTTGCTGAAAAATAAGCTGTTTGCTATCCATACACCATTCCATACGTGGAATATAATGCTGCTCAGGATCTCCAGGGATGTTTATACGGTTATTCTTTCCACTAGCAAGTTCATAAGTCCATATGGAACATGCGCTTGGAGACTGCCCCACTTTCGGATATTCTACAGGAATGGTAAATGAATAGAGACTATCCGTATTATTAATCATTAGAAAATTACGGATACTTTTTGCGTCAAGTTTCCAGTAGGCGATAGAGAGACCATCAGGCGACCATCTAAAACCATCTTTGCAACCAAATTCTTCCTCATAAACCCAATCGAAAGTCCCATTGATCATACGGTCTGTCCCATCCCTCGTTACGGCGTTTATATTTCCATTCGTCAGATCCTCCACATAGATATTATGGTCTGCTTTATTAACATAAGCCACTTTATTCGATTGAGGATTAAATTTGGCAAACATCAGTTGGGATGATGGAAATTGGCGGCCTAATTGCGTCAATTGATTGGATTTCTTGTTGTACACCCAATAATCACCCCTTGTATTCTCACGCCAAACCCTTTTGCTATTGGTGTAAATTAAAATTAGTTCCCTATTCTTGGAGATAGAAAAACCCTCAACTTTTATTGCCGCATTGCTGCCTTTTGGAATAAGAGATTGCTGGGGTAAAAAGATTCCGCGGGACCCGTTTTTTGGATTGACGATCTCAATTCCTTTATCCGAAAACTCATAATATTGGTCACCAATATCTGTCCAGAGCCTTTGCGCAAAGAGAGGATTGGATAGGTAAAGAACCAACAACAGTTTTGCGATAATAAAATGTCTAATGCTATTCATTTGTATATGATTTATTATTTATCAATTATTTAGTCCTGAGGGGATGTGTTACTTGGGATCTCCACAGTATTTAATCGATTGCATTGTCTTTTAGGCTATAGATTTCTTGCACTTCACGCGCGAGGTATTTTCCGAGACGACGATAACCATTTTCCGCAATAAGATAATTGTCTTCAATACGGATTCCTCCAAAATCGAGATGTTTCTTCAGAAAGTCATAATTGACAAAATCCCTGTGCAGATTTTGCTGCTCCCAAAGCTGTGTCAGTTCAGGAATGAGATAGATGCCAGGTTCCACGGTAAGTACATTGCCAGCTTCCAGTTCCTTACCCAATCGCAGAGATTTAAGACCGAAGGTCTTGGTATCTTTAGGTTCGGATGTGCTGTAGCCCACATATTGTTCGCCCAGATCTTCCATATCATGTACATCCAACCCGAGCAGATGACCTAGTCCACATTGAAAGAATAAGGTATGAGCATGGTTGGCAACAGCATCTTGAGAGTTGCCTTTCATAAACCCGACCTGTATCAGTCCCTCAACGAGTGCTTCACAGGCTTTTAAATGGATATCTTTAAAACGGATTCCCGGGCTTAATAATTGTTCAGCGGATTTAAATGCGTGTAAAACGACCTGGTAAATTTCTTCCTGTAAAGAGGTAAAACGTTTACCAACAGGAAAGGTACGGGTTAAGTCGGAAGCATATCCCAATGATGTTTCAACCCCAGAGTCATTCAGAAGAAGGTCGCCTTCATGAACTTGATGGAACTGCATATGGTTGTGCAAGATTTCACCTCTTTTGGTCACGATTGGTGGATAAGAAAAAGACATGCCCTGATCCTGTGCAAAATGCTGCATGGCATTGCTAATTTGATATTCATAACACCCGGGTTTGGTCATCTGGATAGCGAGACGGTGCATGTCTACTGCAACATCTACAGCTTTTTCCAGTTCGATAATTTCCTCCACTGATTTAATGCTGCGTTGTGCAGCAACAGCTTGAATTAAAGCTATAGATGGTTGAAGCAGATCAACGGGGCAATTAAACAATTTCCCAAGCAATATTTTATTGTGCGATTGATAGGGAGGAAGGTAATGGAGTGTATTTTGATCGCTTTTTTTCAGATAGTCAAAGAGTTGATCAAAGGGTAGTAATTTACTGATCCCCGAAAGAGCCGCTTTTTCTGTTAAGGTCTGTTGTTGTCCCATCCAGATGATATCGTCGATGGTCATTTCATCACCAAATAGTAATGTTTCTCCCAAATCAATATCGAGTACAGCAGCTAGTCGTGGGCTTTTTATACCGATATAGTATAAAAAACTACTGTCTTGACGAAAAGGATAGGTATTGTGTTCAAAATTGATTGGGTTTTCAATATTTCCTAAAAAAAGGATTTTTCCAGAAGAAAATTTTGAGATGAGTTCGTTTCTGCGGGTAGTATAGATTTCTTTCTTAAACATATTTGTGAAAATTAAGAGAGGCAACGTATAATTAAGATTTAAAGCGATATTATTTACATAAATAATACAGAAGCTAATATCGCAAAATTTAATCTTTTAATCTTGAAGACTCTTATTCAAAAATGGTATTGTGTTTGACATTTTATCGTTGTTACAATTGCTTATTTTTAATGATTGGTACATGAAAACAAAATAATATCGGGATTTAATAAAGTTCTATGTTTCTATTGAATATTAATTATCACAATTTATCAAAGTCTAATTGTATTTTAACCTTGTTTTTATAAGATACCAAGTTTTAATACTTGATTTTATTAAATACTGAATGGAAAATCTGTCGATTGCTAAATATTATCACATTATATACATATTTTGTTTTTATTTTTTCATGGATTATGATTGATATGTTTACTTGTTTCGTAGTTGTTATATTTATATTAACTAAACAGTGGTAATTGCAAATATAAACTTATGAAAACCTATGAAAGCGCTCCAGTTTAATGTGCCGACAATGCAAGGCCAAAGCCTAACGATACAAGAAGATATTTTAGAAACTTTTTACCCGCACCTACATAGGCATCAGGAAGCACAGCTCATGTGGATAGTAAAGGGAAGGGGAGTGTTGATTGTTGAAGATACTTTACATCCTTTTAAGGAAAATGATATTTTCTTTTTAGGGGCAAATCAGCCACATGTATTTAAATCTTCTTCCTTGGATGGTTTTTCAAATGAATCTCGTTCTATCTCGATTTTTTTTGATCCGAATGGCAAACTCAAGTTCTTGTTCTCATTGGAAGAATTTGAATCATTAAATCAGTTTATTTATACTAATTCCTGTGGTTTTAAAATTCCAGAGGAATACTTTGATCAAATTTCGGAACGAGTACTACAACTGAAATCTTCAGATCAAATGGATAAATTGATGCATTTTTTCTATCTATTAAGATCTTTGGCGAATATATCAAGGGAGACAGATCCGCTTTGTGCAGAAAGAGCAGAGGTAATCTTAGATACGATTCATAGTTCAAATCGAATCAATATAATCTGTAATTATATTAAAGAAAATCACAAACACGACCTTAGTCTAGAAGAAGTTGCTGACTATGCAAATCTTACACCACAGGCTTTTTGTCGATATTTCAAAAAACATTGTGGCGTTACCTTTGTAACTTATCTCAACAGAATTCGAGTGAAAGAGGTCTGCAATCAACTGACCGAAGATCACTTAGATAGTGTTTCGTTTATCGCATACGGTTGTGGATTTAATAGTATTACAAATTTTAATAGAGTATTTAAACAGATCATTGGCTGCAATCCAAAAGAATATGTACAACAATATAAGCAAACACTGTACTCCGTTATATAACTGGTAAGTGAAGTGAGTCGTTCCTAAAATAACGGTCTCCTTGATCTTGGGAATAGCATTTGGAATCAATTGTCATCGCATAGGTGTGTGGGGAATTTCGATGGCTTTCATCGCAGTAGAAACGGTCAAAATTTTGATTTATAGACACTTTTTATCAGGTCTATTGTGTGAGAAAAATAATGAAGGTTAGATTTATTTATCTTTAAGGAAGTTGAATAGGCATAAAAAAAGGTTTTCAAACGGGGAGAATGAAAACCTTAAATAACCAATTATAAACCTAAATTATGATACAACAAAGATAGTGTGTTTATTACACTTTGTCAAGATATTTCTAAAAAATATTAAATCTTTTTAAAGAGAATACTTGAATTGTGCCCACCAAAGCCGAAAGCATTGCTCATTGCCGTTTGAACAGTCTTTTCCATGGGTTGATTGACAACAATATTGATGCCTTCAGGAATTGCAGGATCAATATTTTCGATATTTATCGTTGCTGGAATTACATTATTGTTGATTGACTTTATGGCGATAATTGCTTCAATTGCTCCTGCTGCACCAAGCAGATGCCCAGTCATTGACTTGGTTGAGCTGACCCAGAGGTTGTTGGATTTGCCAAATGCAAGTTGCATAGCCTTTAGTTCAGCGATATCACCAACAGGGGTAGATGTGGCATGAAGATTCAGATAGTCCAATTGGTCACTGTTGATTTGAGCTTCTTCCATTGCAAGTGACATTGCCTTTGCTGCGCCTATGCCTTCGGGATGAGGTGAAGTCATATGGTAGGCATCGGCAGTCATCGAAGCACCGACAAGCTCGGCATATATCTTTGCACCTCTTTTCTTAGCATGCTCATACTCTTCCAGTATCAAAGCCCCAGCCCCTTCGCCCATGACGAATCCATCGCGATCCCGATCAAAGGGTCTACTTGCCGTTTTAGGATCATCATGTCTGCTGGACATTGCTTTCATCGCGGAAAAGCCGCCAACTGAAGCCGGAGTAATAGGAGCTTCTGAACCGCCGCTAATAAAAACTTTAGCCTTGCCTAACCGAATATAATTAAATGCATCCATGAAAGCAGTATTGGAGGTCGCACAGGCGGATACCGTTGTATAATTGATTCCCTTCAAGCCAAATTTCATCGATATCATTCCTGAAGCCATATTGACAATCAGTCTAGGGACGAAAAATGGACTAAACCGTGGTATATAATTGCCTTTTACATAACTTTCAACTTCATTCTCAAATGTTTCCATTCCGCCCTGACCAACACCCCAAATGACTCCAATATCAAATGGATCCATGCTGCTTGGGTCTAAACCGGAATCTTCTAAGGCCTGAGATGCGCTATACAAAGCATATTGCGTAAATAGGTCACTTCTCTTGATCTCATTTCTATCCAAGTATTTCTCCGGTTGAAAGTTCTTGACTTCACTTGCGATTTGCGTTCGAAACAGAGACGCATCAAAACGGCTGATGATCGCTGTATGATTCTCACCACGTAAGATATTATCCCAGAATGTATCAACGTTCTCTCCCAATGGGTTAATTGTTCCCATGCCGGTAATTACAACTCTTTTCATTTTTTTGTTTTTTTAGAATTAATGTGTCAATATACCGATTGGTATCTGTTTTGTTAAAAAAATTAAATTCTGATCTCCCGATCGACCATTTCTTTCATATTATTTAATACGATGGTAAGATCTTTACCCCGCCCAGAGATTTTTGCAAGTAAAATTCCACCTTCAATCATCGCCATGAAGGTAATCGCAAAGTGTTCAGCAGAAATATGCTGTTTAAACTCTCCACTCGTCATTCCTTCTTCTAATATTGAAATCAATCGTTGCCGCCAAAGCGCAAATGATCGTTTGACTTTTGGCGTTAAAAAAGGGAGCGAATCATCGGCCTCAATAGCAGCATTCATCAATGGGCATCCTCCTGATGCAGCGATGTTTTTGAAATTTTCTTTGTAAAAATCAAAAAATGCGAAAAGCTTTTTTAAAGCTGTTCTGTGTTGGTTAAGCTGTTGATCTACGCCATCGGCTATTTTTTTACTTTGATAGGTATAAACCTGAAGCGCCAAATCATCTTTGTCTTTAAAATTACCGTAGATACTGCCTTTAGTTAAACCTGTAGCTGTAGTGATGTCTGAAAGTGAAGTAGCATAGTATCCTTTTTTATTAAAGATAGGGGCTGTCTTCTCAATGATAAATTGTCGGGTCTGTTCTGCTTTTGCCATGATGAGACTGTTCTTTGGTTTCAAAGATAAAAAATACTTTTTGGTATATTATTGTTTTCTGTAGGATGCGACTGAAAATTTACATTATTTTCTTTCAGTTATACGATAAGTGCAACGGGAACCATTTTCGATAATGTATTCTATTCTGCTGATCGAATAGGATGGGCCGATAAGTTGTTGAAAATTGTGAAGCTCTGAACGACAAAAACCTTGACATTCAGTTGCTGCGGCACAGATGGGACAGTGATTTTCAATAAGGAGATAGGACTCGGCTTCTTTTTTCCATTCGGCCATATATCCCTCTTCCGTTCTCTTGCTTGCAATAATATCCAGTTTTTTTTCGATTGATTTGGTATCAGACAAAGCATTCATATATTTCTGATATACTTTAGATTCTCGATCTGTAATCAATAGATCCAAGGCATTCTCACCAAGCAATTGTTTAATGGATTGCAGGAGTTGTACGGTAATGTCAGCATGACTATCTGGAAATTTTGCCAGCCCTAATGTTGAAAGACAATAGTAGGTAGATGGTCGGCCTATGCCTTCACTTCTCGCATAAGATTCGATTAGGCCCTGATTGGCAAGATTGAGCAGGTGTTTGCGGGCGCCCTCTTTTGTAATACCCAGCTCAGCCGCAATAAGCGCAGCGGTAACCTCGCCTCTCATTTTTAATAACATTAATATTCTATCTGCTGGAGTCTTCTGCATTTGGCAATTAAAAAGTTGTTTTAATGTTTTCTAAACAAAGATACTATTTTTTCAATTGTTGCCATAATGAATAGCATTAAAGTTTTTGCCAAGCAAACGCATAATTTTATGACATTAATAAAACAACTATTTAGTTGTTTTATTAATGTCTATTATTTAGTTTTGATTCATTATTAAAACAATAAAACTAAAATAACATGAGCAAATTTCAATTACCAGATTTATCATATGCCTATGGGGCACTTGAACCTTATTTTGATCAGGAGACAATGACGATTCATCATCAAAAACATCATCAGGCCTATGTCGACAATTTAAATAAAGCCGTTGTTGGTACAGGTGCTGAAGGTGTTGAATTGCAGGATATCCTAGCGCAAGTGAGTCAATATAGTCCTGCTATTCGCAACAATGCAGGCGGGCACTACAATCATTCCTTGTTTTGGCAAATTTTATCTGCAACACCGAAAACAGTGCCTACCGGAAAGTTGGCAAAGGAAATAGATGCAACTTTTGGTTCTTTAGACGAGTTGAAAACGAGGATAAAAAATGCAGGACTTGGACAATTTGGCTCTGGATGGTCTTGGCTTTATATCAAATACAATGGTACTTTGGACGTCGTAGCGACACCTAATCAGGATAATCCATTAATGGATACACAATTGACAAGTAGAGGTGTACCAATCTTGGGTGTTGATGTATGGGAGCATGCCTACTATTTGAAATATCAGAATAAGAGAGCAGACTATTTGGATGCGTTTTGGTCTGTCTTGGATTGGTCTGTCGTCGAAAAGCAGTACGAAGAAGCGATCGATAAATTGATTTAAAACCTTGAACATGCGATCAAGCGGAGATAATAATTATAAAATAACATGTTTGTAAATAAGGTTGAAAATTCGGGTATTTTGGCGCTCGATCTCATTGATTTCAAAACCACACTTGAAATTATAGAATTTGACATCAAGACATTGTTTTACCAAGAAATGATCGTCAAAGAAAAGGAGTTTAAAGCGGCTCTTGCTGCATTGGAGTTGACACCCTTTATAGGCAAAGCCGTTGCTTTTACTTGTTCTGTTGATGCCATCATTCCCCCTTGGATCTATATGGCTTTAGCCGATAAATTCCATCCTGATGTGGCTTATTACGATTTTAAAAGCGTGGAAACATTGGAATTGGAATTATGGACCCAGAATTTGAAGCGGGCAGATTTGTCTCAGTATAAGGATCAAAAAGTGGTTGTGAGAGCAAGGCCAAATATGCCAGAATCACTTTATATGCTAGCTGCTGCACGCTTAATTCCGATTGTTACAACATTGATGTACGGAGAGGTCGGAATGCCAAAAGTTATTTTTAAAAGAGCATAAGAAACAATGAAAGCATTCATATTTAATGGCGCCTTGGAGCGTAGGCAAGAATCTACTTCCGGCGTATTGTCTAATTATTTCGCTGAACAATTGAATCAGCTTGGTGTTGAGAATAGTGTTTTTAACCTGGCGGATAGTGGAATACCACTATTTGATACAAGCCTCAGCAGGATACCCAATAGTGTAAAGATCATGAACAATCTCTTTCTGGAGGCAGACCTGCATTTTTGGTTATCTCCTTTATATCACGGAAGTGTACCGGGGGTAATGAAAAACTGTTTGGATTGGCTAGAGATAAGCGCAAAGAACAGTCCGGCATATCTCACCGATAAAAATATAGGACTGGTTTGTTGGGCGGATGGCGTACAGGCTCTACAAGGGATCAACGCTATGGATGCAATAGCAAAATCATTACGGGCATGGACTTTACCTTTTAGTGTACCTATTGTAAAAAGGGAACTATTTGAAAACACAGGCTCAAAGGAGATATCGTCGGATTATAAACGTAAATTGGATCTGTTGATCAATATCGCAACCACACGAACAGCAGTGTTTGAAACACTGCCGGGACGTTCCTGAAAATAGTATTTTCCTAAAAGCAGTTTAAAAATTGTTGCTGCATCAGTAATAATAAAGCACCTCGATCTCCATTGAGGTGCTTTATATGTTTTCAAAATTGCTTAGTTTTGAGAAACTGTGTGTTGAAGTGTTCGTCGTATTCACTCAATTTTCCAGAATAGCACATCTTTGGCGTTGCATCTCAAAAAAATGCAATAAACTGTTATTATTGTTTCATATTATATAAGGTATCTGATTAATGAGGTTACATTGTAGAGTTTTGTTAAAGTTAATTACCTATTGTATGCTGTGTTTCACTATACAGCATACAAATGCCCAAAGTTTTCTGCCATTAAATGAGGATAAATATCGGGCGGATGCCGAAATGTTATTGAAGTCGACCTCAAGTGACAGTATACAGGCAATACAATACTTTTATCTGGCAGATTACTACCGTTTTCGGGATACCGTGAAATTTTGGGAAAATATGCGACAAGGGGAGCGATTGGCTAAACCTTTTCGAAGCCTTCACGCAATGGGAGCGCTTTACAAAAGCTTCTACTATGGACAATTTTTAGACAGTAAACGTGCGGGGATTGAAGCACAAAAGTGCGTAGATATTCTTGCAGATGCCAAACAGCCTTTTCAACAGGGACTTTTGGCCAGAGCTTGGTATAATCTGGGGCTAATTCGATTTCCAAAAAAAGGTTTTGCTGATTTACTGGATATACTCAATGGTAAATGTATGCCCTATGCCAAGGCACACGATCCGCTCATGGAAGGTGCGATAAATACCATGATCGGTATGGCCTTTATGTCATCCAATCAATTGGCAAAAGCAGATGAGTATCATCAGATTGCGATCAAACAGCTGGAACAACAACCAGCGAGTACAGCACTACTGGTAGCCTATTTAAATGCCGTTAGCACCTATTGCTACCAGGTTAAATCAAAAGAGGCCCGACAATTGTTAGATAAGGCCAAGGTCATGTTAGGAGACAGACCCAACTCCTCCCAACTCCCCAATTATTATTATAATGAAGCACTCTATTTTACGACAAAGCAACAGACAGATGAAGCGTTACGTATGTTGGATATCGGTTTGGAATGGTCGAAGAAAATGAACAATTGGAAATCCTACCAGATGATGCTTTTCAGAAAGTTTAATGTCTATTTGATGCAGAAAAAATATGCTGAAGCGAAATTGCCATTGGAGGAGATCATAAAAAATGGATTGTTGACACGCGATCTTTACAACAGTAAAATTGTTTATAGCCAATTGGCTGCTGTGAATGAATTGATGGGGGATTACAAAGAAGCACTTAAGATGTCCAATGTGGCGGGTAAGCTCTCTGATAGTATTCAGAAAATCCAGCTTTTGGAGAAGATGAACGAAATGGAGGCGAAATACAAAACCGTAGAAAAAGAAAAATTGATTTTAAATCTGCGTGCTGAGAAAGATCGCAATCAATTTAAGATCTTTCTCGTTTTAGGCATTGCTATTTTACTTTTCATCGTTGTTTTATTTGTCGCCTTTTCTTATCGAAAACAACGGAAGCTGAATGGACAGATCCAGATCAATCATGAGATTGCTTTGGAGAAACTGGCGAAGGAAAAACAGTTGCAAATCTCCGAGTCGATGCTCAAAGCTGAAGAACAGGAACGGCAGCGTATTGCACAAGATTTGCACGATAGTATTGGTGGCATGCTGACAGGATTGAAATTTAAGATCGCTGGAGAGCAGAAGGGCGAATTCGATTTGACGAATGAACTACCGCAAAAACTGAACGATATTTTGGGCGAAGTTCGACGGATATCGCATAATCTGATGCCCGATTCATTACGGCAATTTGGTCTAATAGCAGCATTGGAACAATTGTGTCTTTCGATGCGGAATAATAAGGTGCAGATCCAATTTGAAAATTATGAGGACGAAGTACACCTTGACTTCCAAAAAGGGTTGGCAATATATCGGATCGTCCAGGAAGCGATCTCAAACGCATTGAAATATGCAGATGCAGACCTTATTATTGTTCAGGTAAGTAAATCACAGGGAATATTGCAGGTTTTGATTGAAGACAATGGAAAAGGGTTTGATTCTTCCGCAGCAAATTATGGAATGGGATTAAATAATATGGTCAACAGGATCAAATGGATCAATGGATCTATTGCTATGCAGAGCAAACTTGGATCGGGTACACAGATTGAAATAGGAGTAGGTGTTTAGTTAAAAACTAATGTATGAAAATTATTGCCGTGTTGGACGATCATCCCTTATTATTGGAAGGGGTGACTTCTTTTCTCAATAATCAAAAAGGGTATAAGATATATTCATTTCTGGAGCAAGTATCATTGATCGAATTCTTGGATACGACGGAAGTAGATTTGGTCCTTATGGATATGCAGCTTTTGAATACCAGCGGATTGGACGTCTGTCTACAGGTGAAGAAGCTGTTTCCGGTAGTTCCAGTTGTTGCATTGAGCAATTTAGCAGATCGTAATCTTATTTTTCAGTTTATGCGAAATGGCGGGAATGGTTATATCCTAAAGGATGTTTCTAATGACGAATTCCTTCGTTGTGTACAACTTGGACTTGAAGGGAAAGAAGCGCTTTGCGATAAAGCAAAGGATCTTTATGCCGGAGCGGTCACGTCCCTGGAAGATCTTCCACGTTTAACACGAAGGGAAAAAGAGATTTTGACGATGGTTGCCGATGGCTATACCAGTAATCAGATTGCGGAGAAACTATTTTTAAGTCCCGTTACGATTGAAACCCACCGACGCAATCTTCTGACCAAATTTAAAGTGAAAAATATGATCGAATTGGTACAACTTGCGCTAACACATAAATTGTTGGGGTTCTAGCTTGTCGGAGCCATTATGCTAATGCTCACCATAACCGACATCATCCAGTTTTCCTTTAAAGACCCTAAATTGAATAATAAAATAGGCTACGACCAAAATTGCTGCAAAAATAAACCATCCCAAACCTACGGATAGGCCATATTCATGTGCTGCGGCATTCTGGATGGTAAGCGAGGGGTTTACCTCATTGGTTGATGGTAATAAGGTTGGAAACATAGAGGCCACTGTGGTTGCAAAGCTTCCCAGTATAAATAGGGAAGAGAACATAAAACCCGTACCATCTTTTTTGAACGTCCTGATCCAAAATTGTCCCAGCAGGCCAATCGCTGCAATCAAGGGGAATATCCAGAGCCAATAATGATTTTGCAGATTATTTAAGGAGATTGGTTTTACATAATGCCAGACATAAGCAGATAGCATGACCAATACAAGTAATACGAAATTCAATTTAAATATGATGTCTTTAAGACGCTGATTTAGGGTGCTGGATGTTTTTAATATAACCCATCCCGCACCATGGATAGTCAGGGTGACGACTGCTACTAAACCTAGTATCAGTGTAAACCAGTCAATGATACCTTGATGTTCAGCCAAAGGGTCGAAAGTTGGGTTCCAGAGTGCGAGGAAGAAATAATGTGGTTCTTGCGTGGATACCCCGTTTTCAACCATCCCCAGATTGACTCCCCGAACGACGTTGCCTAATGCAGCGCCAAAAAATAGTGCTAGGAGTAAGCTAGCTAAACCAAAAGCTTTATCCCATAATGCTTCCCAAAGTCGGTGATGCACTTGTCCTCTCAGTTCAAGACTTATTGCCCTAAAGATCAGTAACCATAATACGAGCATCAGCGGGAGGTAGAACCCACTAAAAGATGAGGCATAAAGTGTTGGAAAAGCAAAAAATAAAACACCACCAGATGCGATCAGCCAAACTTCATTAGCGTCCCAGAAAGGCCCGATAGCATTTGTTACGGCCTTTTTTTCCTCTTCGGTCTTTGCAAAGAATAAATGTACAATGCCCGCTCCAAAATCATAACCATCGAGGACAACATAAATGCCCAACATAAAAGTCAATACGATAAACCAGAATATTTCCATAACAAATTAGTTTAAAGCAATATGAGGCTCGGGGCCTTTTCGAATAATTTTCAATACCAACATAAGGAACAACAATCCCAAAAGAATATAGAGTCCGACAAATCCCAGTAAAGTAAATAAGGTATTACCAGAAGATACTGTGGGCGAAACCCCATCTACCATACGCATCAGGTTGTAGACCAACCAAGGTTGTCGTCCCAGTTCGGATGTATACCAACCTGCCGTATTGGCGATATAAGGAAAAGGGATCATAAACATAATGATCCACAGTAACCATTTGGTCTGATATAACTTGTTTCGCCAAAGTAAGAAGCTACCCAATACCATGATTCCAATGAATATTGTGCCTAAACCAACCATAATGTGATAGCTATAATAGAGCCCGGGGACATTCGTTGGATGCAATGAGTCGTCAAATTCATTCAGGCCTTTTATTTCTGCATCCCAACGTTGATAGGTAAGGAAGCTTAAAACATTAGGTACTGCAATTTTATTGTCCAGTTTTTTGTTTTCCATATCAGGTTGGCCGATCAGGATAATTTCGGATCCCCCTTTTTCTGTTTTGAAGATACCCTCCATCGCTGCGAATGATGCAGGTTGATATTTTACCACATTTTTGGCAGCTAGATCTCCTGTAGGAAATGCGAGCATGACAGATGAAATGGCACCAAAGATTACCCCGCTTTTAACGAATATCTTTCCAAATTTGCTATGTCTATCGCTGAGGAGATAGAAAGCTCCTATAGAGGCAACAAAAAAAGAACTTGTAACCAGAGATCCAGCTTGATTGTGGAGATAAGAAGGCCATAACCACGGATTGCTAAATAAAGAACTGAAATTGTTGAGTACAAACTTGCCATTTTCGAGAATTTCATAACCTACAGGGTGCTGCATCCAGGAATGCGTGGCAATAATTAAAAATCCACTCGCCCAAGATCCAATGAATACCATCAAACCGGAGAGAAAATGTAGCTTGTGACCAAGTAATTTTTCTCCGAAGAGAAACATGCCCAAAAAAGAAGACTCTAGGAAAAATGAAAACATTCCCTCCATGGCCAAGGTCTGCCCAATGATTCCCCCTGTGAGCTCAGAGAATTTTGCCCAATTTGTGCCAAATTGAAATTCCATGGGTATACCTGTCACCACACCCATGGTGAAATTCAGTGCAAAGATTTTCATCCAGAATTTTGATGCATTGTTGTAATCTTCATTGTGTGTTTGTAAAAATTTCCATTTGAAATAAACAATCATCAATGATAATCCCATAGTCAATTGGGGAAATAAATAGTGGAATGTGATTGTAAAGGCAAATTGAAGCCGATTGTAAAGAATCATGTCTTCCATGGATCCGATTTTTGGTTAATGACATTTAAATATAGCTATTTTTTTGTCGTACCTACCCTTCAAAGTGTATTATTTTTTTGTCTTATCTTCGCTTCCGACAACAGAAAATAGCGAAAGGGAAGCGGAGCACAAGAGGTATGAAAAAAGCGATAATTTTAATGGGTGTTTTGCTGATACCCATACTTTTTATTCTACTCAACAACAAGGACAGAGGCAAGTTAGCGGCGGATAATGTCGTATTTAGGGATAAATTATCCGATTACGGATTGTTCAAAGGGAAAATAGCTGATCTCGTACCCAATGATCAAGGGGTTTCTTATGAGCTGGCTTCCGCACTATTTACAGATTATGCCGACAAAAAACGTGTTATTTTCCTGCCAAAAGGAAAGAAAATAGTGGCTTCTGATGATGGATTGCCAGATTTTCCGGATGGAACCATTATTGCCAAATCTTTTTTTTACCCAAAGAAAGACACTGTACAAGCGTCTACATTCGTGCTGCTTGAGACACGTCTCCTGATCAACAAGGGGGGGCAGTGGAATGCAGCAACCTATCAATGGAATTCGACCCAAGATGAGGCCTTCTTATTAGCCGATAGTGCAGTTGTACCGGTTTCATTTTTAGATAATAAAGGCGTGAAACGACAGACAAATTATATCATTCCTTCACGTACAGACTGTATTGCATGTCATCGTCAGGGAGATCGTATGCTCCCGATAGGTCCCAAAGTCAAAAATTTAAATCGGGTGGTGCTACGGGATCGTGACACAATTCAACAGTTAGCATATCTGAAAGATAAAGGTATAATAGATATTCCGTTATTGAGACAACTAACTTCGCTACCTAGCTATGATGACCTTAGTCAATCTACCGAGCACCGGGCAAGAGCTTATCTCGAGGTGAATTGCGCGCATTGTCATAATCCCAAGGGAACCGCTTATATGACTATGCTTGATCTCAGATTTGAAAGTCCTATAAACGAAACTGGGATTTGGCTCAAACAGGCAAAAATTATCGGACGAATGTCTGTACTAGGTGAGATGCATATGCCTCAAAAGGGAACTACTATACTTCATGAGGAAGGTGTAGTACTAATCAAGGATTATCTTAAGTCCTTGAAATAAATAAATTTTAAGTTTATAAGCTATTGGTAGTTAGGGTTTAATTGCGTGTTTTTCTACTCTTAAACCGGATTTTACATATGTTTTAATAAAATCTATAGAATTAGTAGATTATATTGAAATATCTTTTATATTTGTGATAGATAAATTTCCCTTATCTTTTCTCAAATAGACAGCAGGGGAGGCGCTCGCTTCCCCTACTGTCTTCAAAATAGAAACAAGTTTTCGATTGGCGTTGGCACTTGTTCGTATTTTCTTATATTGCGATAGTGTTTTCAATTAAATAATACTATCATGATGCGGTATACCAAACTTTTCATGGCAATGGCCATGTTTCTCTTCGTTACATTTGTTAATGCACAAAATAAGAAGCCTAATATAATCCTGATTCTTACAGATGATTTAGGGTACAGTGACCTCGGCTGTTATGGCAGTCCGAATATTTCAACCCCCTTTTTGGATTCAATCGCCAGTAAAGGTGTGCGGGCAACAAATTTTATGGTGTCAACCCCCTCTTGTACCCCCTCGCGGGCATCTTTGCTGACCGGGCGTTATGCTTCCCGTTATAATCTACCTGCCCCAATCGGTCCCGGATCAAATCTCGGGCTACCGGATGAGGAGGAAACTATTGCAGAGTTACTAAAAAAAGTAGGGTACCGTACGGGGCTGATCGGTAAGTGGCATCTTGGTGATAAACAAGCTTATCATCACCCCAATAAACAAGGATTCGATTTTTTCTATGGGATGCTGTATAGTCATGACTATCGCGACCCATACGTAAAAACGGATTCTGTGATTAAAATATTTAGAAATAGAAAGCCAGAGGTTGTCGCACCTGATGATTCGGATTTAAGTGCCCTATACCATAAGGAAACAGTAGATTTCATTGAAAATCAAGATAAAGACCACCCATTCTTTTTATATTATGCGCACAATTTCCCACATCTTCCATTGGCTTTTGCGAACAAAAAGAATAAGTTTGCCGATCAACAGAATGCAGGCCCATTAGGAGCGGTGATGCGTGAGCTGGATCATAACTTTGCCGAACTTTGGAAGACAGTTGAGAAAAAAGGATTGGCAGATAATACTATTCTGATTTTCTCAAGTGACAACGGCCCGTGGATTGCCTATCCTTCACGGATGTCAGATGACCATGCAACAAAAAATTGGCATGTGGGTACCGCTGGAGTATTTAAGGGATCAAAAGCCGAAACGACCGAGGGTGGAGTACGTGTTCCATTCATCGTATACGGAAAAGGATATGCGCAAGAAGGTAAGGTAATTAGACAGGCGATCAGCAACTTAGATGTGTTACCGACAATAGCAAAATGGACGGGAGCTCCTCTTCCAAAAAAATCCATCGATGGCCAGGTAATAGATGATTTATTGAGTGGTAAAACAGAGGATTTAAAGGCTGTGCATCGACCTATATTTTTAGTAAACTACGGTCACGTTGAAGCTGTTCGATCGGGTGATTGGAAATATAGACGAGTACCGGCGGGTGTCAACCAGATATCGGGAAAACCCTATGACGCAGTAGAGGAACTGCATAATATTGCTTGGGATCCAAGTGAGCGAACCAATATCTTAGCGGATTATCCCGAGAAAGCGGCGGAATTACGTTTACTGTTTGAAAACTTCGATGGGAATATGAAGCCGGCGAAGAATTAATTCTAAAACAAATAAAGCGACAATTTCAAAAAAATGTCGCTTTATTTGTTTTTTGCCTCATTATTATTCTAAAGGAGTTTGAAAGCCTTTGCCCTAACATAACAACAAGTCAATGAGCGGGATTGATTCTCTTTTTGTCCAAATGGAATGTGGACATTTCAATAAGCCTATAATACTATTAATTCGAAATCTTTTTGTAATCATAATAACAATCTTCAAAACAATTTAGAAACGACTCTTTCATTCTTAATATGCCATTTTTTAGCGAATACGAATGTTTTTGAATTCTATAGGTTGTTTCTTCGACATCAGTACAAGTATATTCAAGTGTAATGGTATCTTTTGTGACTATATACTTTCCGTTCTGACAGCTGTGCATATTCGACCAGAATGTTCCATCTTTTTTAAACATCAGTTCTGGGCCGTTTTCAACATTATGGTGATTATCTGGTACACCAGAGTTTGCTGCGACAACCTTCCATCTGCCTTGAATTCCGTTGAAGTCCTTGTTTACTGTCATTTTATTGCAAGACAATAAAATGACAGTAGTGATTATTAAAGCCGAAAATTGCATATGTATCTATTTATGTTACCTATCGTTAATTATAGAACGTCAAATGAAATTTGTTGGGATTGTCCAAACCCACACCCATTTTTAGCCCGAATTTTAAAGTGCATGCTAGAAGAACCTCCAGAACTATTTGCTTTTATGGTAGCGGTTTTTCCTATATTTTTGGTTCCATTGTTCACTGGATTAGTTTGGTAACCACCATCATTTGTAAAGTTGAAGTCCCCGCTAATTTTCTCCCATTCATAATCTGCATCTACCCATGTATCTCCCTGACCCGATATCGACAATGAGAAAGGCTGTCCGACACTTTGTGTTGGGAATCCCATCCAGTTAAGGTGACAGTAAGAAGAATTGTTATCAGTACAGTATGCAGTCAGAGCTACCCTTGGTGTCCCAATATAAAACTCTTTTCTAATTGTCTGAAAAGGCAAAACAGCTTCAGCCCATACGATTCTACTTGTGCTGCTTTGCACATTTGGCTGAATTGTTATCGCATTATTTGATTGAGAGATTATGGTAGCGTTACTTGAAACTCTCCATGTGACACTGTTTCCACCATTCTGTAATGTAAAGGAAAGATTTTCAGTATCCGAACAATATAATGTTTTGTTAGATGCTAAAACCGGATAGGTACAGGTTGTACTTCTAACAGCATTCAAAAGTGTTGAATTTAAAATTGCCGTTTTCATTCTTGTTTTTTGTCCATCAGTAAAGTATGATCCTATCATTCCATAGTATGACATAACATTAAAAAAATTAGGATTAAAACCATTCGACGTCCCATAACTATCATCAGCAGGGGTATCACATACATAATCACCGCATGTTGTACAATTTGATCCATTTTTATTTTCAGCACATCCACTAGTACCAGGTCTAGTACCCTGAAAGGTATGCCACAGATCCAAACAGTGTCCCATTTCATGTGCAGGCACATGACTATTGAAATAATTATTAGTCACGATAAATGCTTTCGAGGTAATACCTTGCGCAACTCCCCCAGTAGCTCCCCCCAATGTGTTTACAAAATAAATATCAATAGCATTTGAGGTTTTATTAACATTGAATAACTGGTTTTGCTCAGTTTCAGTGTCAACATTGAACAATTGTGAGTTGTTGATAAAATCAGATCCGGTTGATTTTAAATAAATACCATGTTTATTGAAAAATCTATTGAGGCTATCTATTGTCACGGTTAAATTTGATTGTGATAATCCTCCTATTCCGTTGTCAGGACGTACTATATGAAAGAAAACATTTATGCAGACAGGTTGATTTATATCGACGGTAGTCGCATGTGCGGAAGCTTTCATTTTACGTTCAATTTCTTCCGCTGATGGCATTTTCGTCAGACAAAGCAAACCATCTTCATTCGTATGATTATGCTGGTTTTTTTCTTGATTTTCAGTAGTCTTTTCACAGGATGAAAATCCAAATAAAGTAAGAACCAGCAATGCTGATAATATTAATCTTTTCATATTTATGGATTTAGTTTATAATTTTTTAAAATTAAGGAAAATATAAGAAAATCGAATATAAATATGTGTTTTTAAAATATAATATAAAATATCTTGATTATCAATTTGTTTTTGTTGTTTATAATTGTAACAATATATCAGAAAATAGTTTTAATTCTGTTAGTAATGGAGAAGGTTGGCTTGATCAACTTAGTTTTATTTCAAAATATTTATACGTATCGTGATTATCTGTATGTCTTAGAGGAAAGGCGACCCTATTTTACACTTTCAGAGTTACGGAACGCGGTAGATCATGTGTATATTTTCCCAGGTTTAGCGATTTGTGTCACTGCTTAAAATTAACACTTACACGAGCTTAAAGCTGGTATCCATGATAATTGAATTGCGAGACCGCTACTCATAAAATGCCTGTGAGACTTTAATTTTGCAATATTAAGCTTGCTGAAAGTATAACCCAATATAATAATATTTATCAGGAAATAATTGTCTGATTTCAAGAAATAGCTTGATGCCAAAAATACCCTTACAGTATCAAGATGTACATTGGTTGAAGGCAGATCAGTCCATCTACTTTCAAAAGTAGATTGTGCAATATTTCTCCCACTACAGGTACGGAGTATTCTTAAAAACGATTGTAAACCTTGTTACCTGCTATTTCATGGCTTGAAACATTGAATCTCAAAACCAAAAGATATAGGCAAATACTTTTTTTGATATGGTCGAATCCCTCATTTAAATTTGATTTGAAAAGCAATATATAGATTAAGACTATTGCAAGTGAGAAATATGTTTAATTGTTCAAAATGCTATAAAAATCGAACGTGATTTGTTTACGAGATCTTTTGCAACGGTCATACCAGCAGGTCTCAAATATAGGGAAAACCCTACGATGCGGTAGAAGAATTGCATAATATTGCTTGGGATCCAAGTGAGCGAACCAATATTTTAGCGGATTATACCGAGAAAGCGGTGGAATTACGTTTACTGTTTGAAAACTTTGATGGGAATATGAAATAACAAAGAGATTAGGGGATATACGTTAACAGTACTAATTTCTCGGTAAGGAATATTGGATCTATTGTGGAAATCGTACCTATTTGCTTTAATGGGTTGTTTACAAAGCTAGTACTTAACTTATGACCAACTTAATACCAATTTCGTAGATAAAACCAGATCAGTAGGAATTTTATAAGGTATTAACAGGGGGTTAATAGGGGAATACCCCTGCTATACCCCTGTTAACCCCCTGCTATATCCCTGTTAAACCCCTATCAAAGGAGAAGTTGGTATTAATCAGTAGTTAATTTGTGCTCAATAAGTGTCGAGTGAATGCTATCTAAAAGTAAAGCCAGCTGCGAATGTGGCAGATCGACTTTAAAGTAGCTTAAAATCCTCCTCTTTAACATCACGGCTATTGGGACCGATATAGATTTTAAAATCTCCTGGCTCGGCTACGTAGTTCAGATTATTATCGAAGAATTTGAGATCCTTTACGTTAATCTCAAATTTAACCGTCTTCATTTCACCTTTCTTCAAATATATTTTCTGAAATCCTTTTAATTCTTTTACCGGGCGGGTAACAGAGCCAACCAAGTCCTGGATGTAGAGCTGAACTGTTTCTTCGGCATCATATTTCCCGGTATTGCTGATATTAATACTCGCTTGAATACTACTGTTGTTGTCCAATGTGTTTTTATCTAGATGAATATCACCATAAGTAAAACTTGTGTAACTCAATCCATAGCCAAAGGGGTAGAGCGGTGAGTTGCTTACATCTAAATAATTCGATTTAAATTTTTCAAAATCCCCAGAATTTCCATAAGGTCTTCCGGTATTTTTGTGCGCATAGTAGATGGGGATTTGCCCGACATTGCGCGGAAAAGTTGCTGTAATCTTTCCAGAGGGAACGACATCTCCAAACAATACATCTGCAACGGCCTTTCCGGTCTCTGTGCCTCCAAACCAAACATTTAATATAGCAGGGACATGTGCATCTTCCCAGGTCAAGGTTAGCGGCCTACCAGTAAATAAAACAAGCACAACTGGCTTTCCGGTTGATAACAATGCTTTCAATAGATTTTGCTGATTATGGGGAATATCTAATTGAGAGCGGCTTGAGCTTTCACCTGACATTTCTGAGGATTCCCCAAGTGCTGCAACAATGACATCCGCTTGTTCGGCAACCTTCAACGCCTCCGCAATAATTTCATCTTCTTTTCGGGGATCCCTCGCTATTGTACGGCCGAACATTGTTGCATGTTTTTGATAAGTAGGATCTTCCATCAAGTTACTGCCCAAGTGCGTAAGGAGATTCACTTTGTTACCCAACACCGCTTTCATTCCTTCCACCAATGATGCTGTTTTCTCTAATTCAGCACTCACACTCCAGGTGCCCGGCATATTGGCTCCAGAATTGGCCAGCGGGCCGATCACAGCGACTGTGCCCGATTTTTTTAATGGGAGAATCTGATTTTCATTTTTCAATAAAACAAATGATTTTGCCGCAATTTCTCTTGCTTTGGCTTGGTTGGCTGCAGAACCGATGACGTTTTTTGCGCGTTGATCATCGCAATAACGATAAGGGTCCTCAAATAATCCTAGTTTATACTTTGCTTCCAGTACAAAACGACAAGCTCGATCAATATCGGTGAGTTTGACTTTACCTTGATCAAGTGATTTTTTCAACGTGGTTAGAAAACCCTCGCCCACCATATCCATGTCAACTCCGGCATTTAAGCTGAGCGCCGATACCTGTTGCAGATCTCCAAGGCCATGTGCTGAGAGTTCATTAACAGCGGTATAGTCGGTTACGACCAAGCCTTTAAAGCCCCATTGTTTGCGTAATACATCGGTCATCAACCATTTATTGGCCGAAGCAGGTACGCCATTGATGTCGTTGAAAGAAGTCATGATGCTCCCGGCGCCAGCATCTATGGCCGCTTTGTAGGGAGGTAGATATTCATTGTACATACGATGAAGGCTCATATCGGTACTATTGTAGTCCCGACCAGCTTCTGCGGCGCCGTATAATGCAAAATGTTTCACGCAGGCCATCATGGTATTGTGTGCAGCCAAATTATCGCCTTGAAAACCATGAACGATAGCCGCAGCAACTTTTGAACTTAGATAGGTATCTTCACCGGCACCTTCAGAAATTCGTCCCCATCTTGGATCTCTCGAAATATCTACCATCGGCGAAAAAGCCCAGTTAATTCCGTCAGCTGTTGCCTCTTCAGCAGCAATACGGGCAGATTGCTGAATTAATCCCATGTCCCATGTTGCTGCAAGTCCTAAAGGAATAGGGAAAACCGTGCGATAGCCATGGATAACATCCATACCAAAGATAATCGGAATCCTAAGCCTGGACTGTTTGATTGCAATTTCTTGGGTTTTCCGAATCTTGGATGGTGTACTCATACTGAATATACCACCAATCTGACCATTTCGGATTTTAGCTTCCACATCCGTGGAAACCGTAGTTCCTGTTGTCGCTTCACCGCCAGTGACCAGATTCAGCTGCCCGATCTTTTCTTCGACAGTCATTTTAGCCATAAGTTGGTCTATAAATTGATCCATTTTAGGATCGTTTTGGGCATTTGCGGCTGCGCTATAGGTTATCAGTGCGCCGACTATCCATATCGTTATCTTTGTCATAGTCATATTTATTTTAGTCTACTTTGACTACAGGAAAGCGTACCGAAGTGCCGTTTTCATTGATTGCTTCTATAGAAAAATAGTACGGCTTTTGGCTATCCATTGCTTTATAATAGTAATCGTTGGCGTCATGCACCATGATGCAGTTATATAGTTTATCAGGCGCCAGTCCTGTATATATGTTATATGCATAAGCATTGTCTACTGGACTCCACTTGATCCAGGCGCTGCGTTTATCTTTTTCGGTGCGCATTACCATAAACTGTTTAATCGGCTCAGGAACTTTTCCTATACCCTTTCCGAATACACGTAATCCACTAAGGGCAAATTTCCCTGAAGGCATATGGACGTTTTCCAGTTTGATGTATCGAGCTTTATGGGGCGTGGCAAGCTCCACATAGTCGTGCGGTACATCTGTTTTGTTTACGCTTTTATCTGCAATAATTTCCCATTTTTTGCCGTCTATAGAGGCCAGTAATTTATATTGATGGTAGATGTCGTCTATTTTTCCCAAAAATGTGCTATCTACGTCCTGATCCGCATAATTGATCTGTACAGCATGTACTGTGGAAACAGCACCCAGGTCGGTACTGATCCATTCGCCTTTTTTACCCGAGGAAGCACTCCAGTATGTTTTCATGTTTTCATCTACCGCATAATTTGCCGCATAAGCACCTAAAGTCGAGGAAACTGAAACCGACTTTTTGTAATTGAGGAGCATCCAACCCGTAAATCGTCCCGGGCTGTCGCTATCGGGCAGGTAATGCGGATAGTCGCCAAAAGTTGTGTTCGTATACATGATATCGTCACGGTCGAAATAGGTTGGCCAGATACCTAAGCGTCGCTCAAAATTGTTTTTTACACCCAGCACGATAGTAGACACATGCCAATAGTTGCCATGTTTATCGCGAAAGGTGGCACCATGTCCGGCTCCACGGGCAAATCCGCCGGGCTTGTAGCTTAGCGGATCTGACTGTTTGACAAATGGGCCAAGCGGAGAATCCCCCACAGCTACACCATCGGCGTAACCGCTAAATTCTGTTCCGGGGGCGGCAAATTGGAAATAGTATTTGTTGTTATGCTTGGTCATATGCGCCCCTTCCAGGAAGGGATCTAAAAAGGTGTTATCCATATATTCCCCAAAGCGTTGCCATCCGTAGCGCCAGTCTTCCAGGTGGAGCAGCTCTTTTCGGGTGCCCTTGGGCTGCATACTGCCACGGTCTAGTTCGATCCCATACAAGGGGTAACGGTTGCTGCTGCCGTTGTACATATAAAACCGGCCATCGGTATCGGTAAAGAAATCGGGATCCCAACCGCCTATTGCAAAGCTATCCACCAGCGGTTTCCATTCATTGTTTTTAGGGTCTGTGCTCATCCAAATCGTAAACTTATCCGTATAAGTACTCCCAAAAACCAGCAGGGTGTCGCCTACCACGCCAACAGCGGGGGCACAGAGTTCGTCGTATACATTGCCGTTCCACGGGCGCAAAAACTTGCGTGGCTGGAATGTCCATTTGCTCATATCCGGGCTCCACCAATAGCCCCATTGGTTGGTGCTGAATAGGTAATAATCATCTTTATAATTGACGATAACGGGGTCTGCTGTAGCACGGTGGCGTCCCCATTCCGAAAAATTAGGAATAGGCGTGTAGCCATAATCGATATTAATGGGATTACAATAGGTCTGGAAATTGTTGCTGGTTTGAGCCAGAAGCGCTGTCCCCACCGTGGTCCATATGATTAAAAATAATATGCGCATATTTTAGTGTTTAAAATAGCTGCTGTTGAAACCCAATTTTTTTAATCCTTGCTGCACATCGGGAGCATTCATAAATAAATCCCAGATAAGAGCATCCTTATAATTCTGTATCATGACTACGATAGGCCCCTGGTCAATCGCTAAATAGCGTTGCGGAAACCAGTTTTCTGTTTCACTATAGGCGTCATAAAACCCATATTTTCCCCAAATCTTTTCGCCGATACTGTCTTTTAGGTAGCGTATAAAAGCGATGCTTTCTTTAGGGGTATAAGGCATAGAGGATAGAGCTGCTGTAGGGGATATCACGCCTGTCGGATCGTTGTCGGGCTGATGTGCGTTGTAGCCATTGGTCGAATAGCTGGCTGTCCAGCCCCATCCTTTGTCTGCTCCGTAGCCTTTGAACCGTTTTGGATTTTCATCGGCGTAGGCAATATTGATTTTGGTGTGATTGGTAACCACGTCCAGATAATTGGCATATTGGTCAGATAGGCCTGTTGGATTTAACCCTAAAAAGGAATAGTGTGCCCAAAACAGCGGCCCGACTTCGCCATCTTTTGCATTGTGTTTTACAATTGTTGGAATACCATATTTTTGGGCAGATGAACGGATACCACCGCCTCTCGCCCAGCCTTTGTGGTAGACAGATGCAGGAATGGGATAGGTAGGGGATGCCGCTGCCAGAATATAGGAGATCATACATTCATCAAATCCCTGTATAGCGTGGTTCATACCCCAGCCATGATTTGGGCTCCAATGCCAGTACAACACATCTTTGCCGTTACGGTAGAAATCCCAGTTGATGCCTTTCCAAAGTTTGTCTGCTTGTAAGGCAACTTTCTTCTCGGCGTCGTTGCCATTTTTATAATATTCGCGGATACAGATCAAAGCTTCTGCCATGAAAGCTGTTTCGACAATATCGCCGCCGTCGTCGTTTTTGCTGAATGCTTTTGGTTTGCCCGTGTCGCCAAAGTACCAGTGGGACCAGGCCCCTTGAAAGCGTTGTACAGTATCCAGAAAATTTAGCGACTTTTCGATATGCTGCCGTCCTTCCTCCTTACTTACAAAAGCATTGTGTACTCCCACCAAAATAGCCATCAATCCAAACCCGCTACCGCCGATGGTAACGACATTGCGGTCATTTTCGGGATAAACACCATCGATATGTATGCGTTCGCGCGCAAGTCCCGAATTGGGTTCGGCACCGTCCCAAAAGTATTGGAAGGTTTGCTGTTGTACCAAAGTGAGCAGAGAGTCACTGTCTTTTTTTGTGTTGTCGTAGCTGGGTTTGTCTGCATTAATGGTGGATTTTTTGCCTGGCGAACTGCAAGCACAAAAACTACATAAGAGGGCTAAGTATAAGAAGTTATTTTTCATAGCATGATATAAGCAAGCACGGCCAAAAGCCGGTGCTTGCTGCTGTTGTTTACTTATTTAAATTAGGATTCAAGTCCTTTTGAAGTTGGGGAATAGGCAGGTATTCCGTTTGTCCGGCAACAAACCCATACTCTTTGAGCACTGTTGCTGCAGTACCTGTCCGAATTAAATCGTTGTAACGTTCGCCCCACCATTCGCAAGCAAATTCGGCACGACGTTCGTCCAGAACGTTTTGCAATGTCGCTCCCAGGATAGGAGTGAGGCCTACGCGCTGGCGAACAAGGTTTAAAGGACCGTCGCCATTCTGGCCTTTTCGGATCTTTGCTTCTGCGTTTAGCAATAGCACATCTGCATACCGTAATACCCGGACGTTATTGTCCGAACCGTAGGATGTCCGGCCTGCAGTCATTTGGTTGTGTGGCATATAGGCTTTGCCGTTAAAATACCGGTCACCATTGTTATTACCATAGATTTTATCTCCACTTGGAGTCGATTCGAAGGTTGCGGTAGTTGCTCCGGCATAGAGTATGGTCGTCTTCAATCGGATCTGATCTCCGCGGGCGGTTAAGAAATCTACGATTTTCTGTGATGGAGTCAAAAATCCCCAACCACTGATGGGACTACCTTGTTGTGGCCCCGAAGGCCCTTGAAATGCAAAAAATGCATCCGGACTGACAGCTGTACCGGAGGGAGTTCCAAAGTCGCTGTATTGGATCTCGTATAGCGTCTCTGTGCTCATCTTACCTGGTCTTTTGAATAGCTCATAATAGTCGGCGAATAAGGTAAACTTATTGCTGGCTATAACCTGGTTGGTTGCATCAAGGACCATATCCCAATATGGGCTGGCATTGTCATTCTTGCCCAAGTCGCTCGCTGCTTTGGCTTTAAGGAGGAGGGCAGTATGTTTGGTAATGCTTCCGACATGTTGCGCTTCCCGGGGAGCTTTATCTTCCAGGTCATTGTACGTTTGGTCCATTTCGGCGATAATGAATTTGCGTATATCGTCCACACTACTTTTACCTATTTCATTGATGACCGGATTGTCTGTCAAAATAGGTACTGCCCCAAATACACGCGATACAATGAGATGTGCAAAAGCCCTCATAAATCGGACTTCCGCTTTATAACGTTGATTTAAAGTAAGATTTGCTCCATCGCCAGCAGGAATATTAGCTGCAAATTTATCAAGTTCTATGAGCGCTTCATTACAATAGAATATGATACCATAATAATCTGTCCAGCAATTATTGAGACCCCAAAAAGATTGAACTGATACCCCTGAATTCTTGAAGTTCTTAATATCGGTAAGCGCAGACTGATCACTTGGTGAACTCCCTTTGTTCAAATCGTCTCCGCGCACGCCACGAATACCGAGATCTACCCAATGGACAAAACCCGGCGCTGCTTTGGCTGCGGTTCTGTAAACGCCTGAAACAGGCTGATACATCAACGAAAGATCTTTGTAGTCGATCGTTTGAGCAGGTTTTGTATTTTCCTTTGGCCTGTCTAGGAAGTCTTTAGAGCAACTTCCAAGCAGTATCAAAGATGAAAATAATGCGATATTTATATATTTTTTCATGATATTCTGTGTTAAGACAATTAATAAGATACGCGAACTCCTAAGCTATATGTCGCGGAAACAGGATAGACATTCAGGTCGTAGCCTCTTGCAGAGATTCCGTCACCGGTAACCTCTGGTGTAAAGCCGCTATATTTAGTAAATATGGCCGGTCTATCTGCTGTAGCGAAAATTCTTAAACCGGTTTTTTTCTCACCTTTGCTGATTTGAAAATTATAACCAAGCTGTATGTTTTGAATACGGAAATATGAACCGCTTTCAACCCAGAATGAACTTGCCGCGAAATTGTAATTTTGGGTGGTTGCATAAGCAGAAGGGTAGAGGTTGGTAGAACCTTCCCCGTTCCAAAGATTTGTTACAAACTCAGCATCACCATTCATCATAGAAAATTTGGAACGCTGTGCCCTGTTCTGGTTTAAAATTTTATTGCCCGCTTGTCCCTGAAACGCGATACTGAGGTCAAAATTTTTGTAGTCGAAACCCACATTAAAACCATAGGTAATATTGGGTAAATAGCTGCCTAAATTTGTGCGGTCCTTTTCATCTAATATTCCATCGCCGTTGCGGTCGTTGTAGATAAAGTAGCCCGGCTTAGCATTGTTGGCTTTTCCGATAGGATCGGCATCTATCTGTGTCTGGTTTTGATAAATACCTGCAATTTGGTAGCCGTAGAAATAGTTTAAGGGGCTTCCTACCTGTGACCGGGTGGGGAATTCTGACTGTCCTCCGGTCAGATAAGCGATACCGCCTAAGTCTTTCACTTCATTTTTCAAGGTCGTTAAGTTACCACCGATATGGTATCCAAATTCGCCCACACGGTCAGCCCAGTTTAAATTAAACTCAAACCCGCTGTTGGCAACGTCGCCAAAGTTACCGTAAATGGTCCCACCGCGAAGCGCACGGGTTCGATCGAAGGCGAGTCCCGTTGTAAGGCGGTGATAGTAGTCCACAGATCCTTTTAACTTTTGATTAGCAAGTGTAAAATCCAATCCAAAATCCCATTCTTCCACGACTTCCCAACCTATGCGGCTAAACTGTGACTCGATGGTATACCCGGGTACAAAAGCACCGTTAGCGCTGTTTATACTTCCAAAAATACCAGAGAAGTCGTTGCCGGTATTCAATATGGCATAACCCGCATTTGCATTGATACCGTCATTACCTAGTTTACCCCAGCTACCTCTCAGTTTTAAGTGGTTCAGCACGTTCTGATCCTTTAAGAAGTTCTCATTGGTCAATACCCAACCCAAACCTACTGAAGGAAAATAGCCCCAACGTGTTTGGTATTTAGAGCTACCGTCGGCACGGAAGGTAGCCGTGAGCAGGTATGTTTTTTTGTAATCGTATGTACCTCTCGCAAAATAAGAAAGACCGGCATTGCGTGTTCCGTCCTCGCTGTAACCTGTAATTGATCGTGTACCCAAATTTACGTACCAGCTTTCTTCGTTTTTAGGAATATCGTCAGCGGATACTTCCGTCTTACGCCAACGGTCTTCGCGTACCGATTGTCCAAGTAACAGGCTCCAGTTGTGATCCCCTGCATTGTCTTTATACGTTAACAGGTTGTCCCAGATATAGTTTGTGTATCTGTCCTGAACGGATTTTAAGTTTGATAATTGCGAACGCTGTGTATTGTCTACATAATACTGAGGTCTGTAATTGTAGTTATGGTTGGAACCTAATTTTTGGCTGAACTGGGTTCTGAATGTAATTTTGTCTTTCCAGATATTTAGGTCAGCATAGAAAGATGGTAAAAGCTGAAAAGCTTTGGTCCTATCATAATTGTAATGAGCCGCTGCCACAGGATTGTTAAAAACACCATTGTTGTAACCAATACTGGTTGATGATGCAAATCCGTCTGTGGCCAATGTGTTATTGCTGTCATAAACGGGGTACAGCGGCGAAGCATAATAGGCCAGCATAAAAGCACCATTATTGGGGGAAAATAGGATGGAGTTGCTCAAGTGCGCTGTGAACCCCAGTTTCAACCAATCAAATGCCTTTGCTTCCATCTGAAAGCGTAAGTTATATCTTTTGTATTCATTTTTAGCGCTCATAATACCTTCCTGGTCGAGCAAATTCGCTCCAAAAGAATAATTTATTTTTTCGGTGCCGCCCATAATGTCGAGCGAATGACTTTGCATCGGAGCATTGTTTTTCAACAATTCGCCATACCAATCGGTGCTGGTATTTGGAGAAAATCCTGTACCTCCAAATTTTGTTACAGAATTCACTACGTATAGGGAATCTGCCTTTATGCCTTTGGCAAGCTGCATAGCGGCATATTGCGATCCGTTTGCCATCTTGAGCATATTTACGGGACGCTGGAATCCAATATAACCCTCATAGTTTACACGCGTCTTCATGTTCATCTTACCCTTTTTTGTGGTAATGATAACGACACCATTAGCAGCCCGGACACCATAAATTGCTGCGCCTGAAGCATCTTTCAGAATCGACATGTTTTCAATATCATTGGAGTTCAGGAAGTCAATGTTGTCCAAAAACATGCCATCAACCACGTATAATGGATTTTCATTGTTTAGAGAGCCTACACCTCGTATTCGCACTGTTGGGCTACTTCCAGGTGCACCGCTGGTGATCACTTGCACACCGGATACGCTTCCCTGTAAA
This sequence comes from Sphingobacterium ginsenosidimutans, assembly GCF_039536865.1. Lineage (NCBI taxonomy): Bacteria > Pseudomonadati > Bacteroidota > Sphingobacteriia > Sphingobacteriales > Sphingobacteriaceae > Sphingobacterium > Sphingobacterium ginsenosidimutans. Next base: position 1,697,621 of record NZ_BAAAZK010000007.1, on the reverse strand, counting down.
GCCTGCATGGGATTAGACGTTGTTCGCTTGGTCAGGTTTTCAATGTTAACATTTGAGACGGGAGCGGTAAGATCATTTTTGTTTGCAGTACCATATCCAATGACCACAACCTCTTCCAAGGCTTTATTTTCGTTTTCCAGAAAAACATTAAGTTGCGTTTGGTTTCCGATGTATACCGTTTGGGTGCGGTAGCCTAGAAAATTGAAAACTAAGGAATCGGTAGGAGAGGCGTTGATTTGAAATTTACCCGTTGCGTCGGTTTTGGTAGATGCTGCTTTCCCCTTGATACTAATGGTGACCCCGGGCATGGATATCATGCTGGATCCATCTTTGACTACCCCTTGTATAGAGGTTTGTCCATAGGCAACTGATATGACCATGGATGTCAAAAATAATGCGGATAAATTCCTCATAAGTTTTGGTATTTGTTTAAAAATTCATTGGTTATTCCCTGAGCAAATATGTTGATGTAGTACAAGTTTGCCAAAATTTAACATTTTCACATCACTACTACACTGAATTTGTTCTTTCTCAGTATAGCTTGTGTTGTTTGGTAAAATATTTTTAATGAGGTGTTTAAGTTTATTTTTTATGTAAAAAAAAGAGCGCTTTAGTGTTGTTTTTACACTAAAGCGCCTGTGTGGTAATGATGTAGTCTATGTAGCGGAATTTTAACGTTCCAATAGAAATTCGGACAGGTTTTTGTCAGTTGGTATACCCAGTTTTTTGCGCAAACGGTAACGTCTGATCTCTACACCTCGCGTACTGATGTTGAGTAGTGAAGCAATCTCTTTACTGGACATATTGAGCCGTAAATAAGCACATAGTTTTAAATCATTGGGAACAAGATCCGGAAACTCCTGCTTTAATTTTTTAAAGAAATTCTCATGTGATTCATTAAAACTTTTCTCAAAAATATGCCAGTCACGATCGTCGTTATGCGCGTCTTCAATTAGCTTATTTATTTTTTTCAATTCGTCGGAACTGAGCTTGTTTCCTTCTGCATCTTTGAGCTGTTTGAGTTCATCATGTAGATTATTCAACATTTCATTTTTATAAACGATATTGAGTGCAGCATTGGCCAGCTCCTTGTTCTTTAGGCTGAGCTGAGCTTCCAACTGTTGGTTCTTTAATTTAATCCATTCCTTCTCCTGTTGTTCGGCATCTCTTTCCAATGCAACTTTCTTTTCTTCCAGCCATTTTCGCTTCGCTTGAAACTGTCTCTTTCTTTCTCGTTGAAGATTGAAATTATATATAAGATAAATCAATCCCGTAACCATTAAAATATAGCAGATTTTTGCCCACCATGATAGGTACCAGGGATATGTAATTGTAAAAGATATTGTCTGTATTTCCGAAGTCAAGCCGGTATTGGTTCTAGCTCTTATCTTAATTTCAAAATGTCCATATGGTAGGTTTGTGAAATCTTGATAAGCTGTTTCACTCCAGTCCGACCATTTATCTGAATAACCTTCTAAGTAATACTGATATTGTAAGGGAGAAGAAGAGTAATAGGGGCTTGAGAAACTCACCCTGAGGTTATTCTCAGATGAAGTCAACTTAAGATCTCCATTTGGTATGATTGTTTCTCCGGTTGTGAGATTGGTCAATTGTGCAATCTGGGGCGGGGGCAATACGTATTTATGATCTTGACCTGAATTCCGATAAATGGCAAAACCGTCATCTAATCCGATGAGATAATAATGATTTTCGATCGGTAGGATGTTTTCATAATTACTCATCATACGATCTTGCAAAGGGCTGAGCAGATTGGAATCTATTTTAAGCTTTCCTTTGCTATCAAAATCTACCTTGGCGATTTTTGTTTTCTGGATAAACCAATAGCTGTTGGTATTGATCGGGATGACCTTATTTGAATTTTTATAACTTCCTAACGCATTATTTAATTCGCTTGCATAACTAAAGCGTTTGACGATATTATCAAACTGCATGAATCCACTGTCAGTAGCAAAAACAAGATTGTTTTCTAATGTGTAAATGCCCGTAAATCTTCTTTTGGAAGCAAGACTATCTTGCTTTGAGGTAAATTGAATTTGTGCTTGTTGAAAGTTTGGGTCAAGATCAATCAGCTGTACTTGTCCCCAATCTCCAATCCAGAATGAATGATTGTCTTTTTGGGCGAGGAATCGAACGGGTTCCTTGATCGAGGAAAATTGCTGCGCAAATCGAAGCTGCATATCATCTAATATGAACTTTGATAGACCTGTATAATTTCCCTGAAGAATATTCTTTGTACCGAATATAGGTTTGAATATCCAACCGCCCGTAATTTTGGAAATCTTTTCCAATTTACCGTCCACCAGTTTAAAGGTTCCTTCGTTATGACCGCAGATCAGTTCGGTACCAAATATGGCCAATGTCCAGACCTGACCATTTGAATTGGGAACCTGAACGAAATCTAAGGAATTGTAATTGTTTAGTCCCTTCCATTCACTGACAAATAAGCCCTTATTTGTCCCTAAGTAAATTTTCCCCTGATAGATGATTGATGTATATACCGTACCGATTTTGCCTACAAAATCAGTATAAAAAGACAAAGAAGAGTTGATTTCAATTCGGTCAATCCCATTGTCCAGCCCTACCCAGATATTCTGTTGTTTATCTTTTGCGATGCTGAGTACAGTATTGTTCTGTAGTCCGTTATTTTTATTGATATGTTGAGCTACTTCTCCATTTTTATTGATAATAATTACACCATTTTGAATGGTTCCAAACGCGTACTGCCCTCCGAATAAATAAATTCCATTATTGATTTGGGATTGACGTAGTATTGGATTAGCGGGAATTGACCAAGGCCTAATATTTCCGCTGGAATCCATAAGATAGAGCCCATGATGGGCGGTTGCGATAAGAGAATTATTTTTATCAAATGGTAATATTGCCAGTACATTTTTATCTTTTAGGATATCTTTACCTGGTACAGGGACCAATTTGTCCGCTTTGAATTCATGAAGACCACTCGGGAGCTGTTCAAAAAAAAGTTGATCGTTGAGTTGATGCGGAAATAAAAAGGGTTCACCTTTAGCCGTAAGTGGTCTTATTGTATTATTCTCCCATATATAGGCCTTGGAGAAAGTATGAAAAAATACACGATGATCCTCAACGATAATTTTCCATATTTCTTCGTTTGGAAAATAAGTCTTGTCTTTGACCAGCTTGGAAAGGCTATGATAGCTCATGTCCCCAAATGCCTTTGATGTCCAATAGCCAAATTCCCCTCGTCCACCGGTGTACACTCTTCCAGCTTTATCAACAGCTACACTGCGGACAGTCGAGTGGTTGGGGAGTGGGTATATGCGCCAGTATTGTCCATCAAACCGCAATAAGCCCTCTGTATTGGCACTATAGATTCGCCCTTCGTGATCAATAGCCAAAGACCAATTTTGGTTTCCAGCCTTGTATTGGCTTTTCTTGTACTGCTTTACAAAAGGTGTGCCTGTAGGTATGATTGTCTGGCCATAGCCAGTATTCATATTCAGTATAAAAAAAGCGCAAAACCAAAAGATATAGGCAACGCTATATTTTTTTGATATCATCGAATCCCTCACTTTAAATTGATTTTGAAAAGCAATATATAGATTTTATCGCAAATGGCAGAATACTTACAGCAGATGAATGTCATTATAGGCATTCAAGCTTATTTTTTTGACTAAAAAGTCGAAATCGTTTTCGCATTTTTAATAGTCCGATTCAGTAAAGTCTACTCGTTTTTTAATTACCTTGGAAACAAATAACCAAATAAAACATGATTATGACTTGAACAAATCTTTAGAAATTAGATTTGGATTCAAACGAATTGCTCAAGGAGTGAATCCAATTTAAAACGTAAACCCAAAAACACTAAACAGTAAAATTATGAAATCAAAGCTTTTCAGAAGAGGGCCCTGTGCGCTTATTCCCTATGCTTCCATGGCCATATTTTTGTCCCCGGGCTTATCAATGGGAGCAACTAGGGTCGAAGGTAGCGGCATTTATCATCGCATTAATCAAGAAGAATCAGAAATCAGAGGTAAGGTTGTCAATAGAGACAATTCGCCTTTGCAAGGAGTTTCTATTAGCGTAAAGGGAGTTCCTGGCCGGAGTACTCAGACCAACGAAAAAGGTGAGTTTATGCTAAAGGTACCTGCGCAAGCAACATTAACTTTTTCGTCCGTAGGTTACGCTAAGCAGGAAATTAAACTTGCTACAAATCAAAAGACTATACAGCTTACTTTAGAGTCGAACGAGTCTGTTATGGATGAGGTTGTCGTGGTGGGGTATGGAACACAGCGAAAAAGCGATTTAACAGGTTCTGTATCTTCCATTAACGCAAATCAAATCAATGCTTTCCCATTGGCCGGTACTGCACAAGCTTTACAGGGAAGGGCTGCTGGGGTCTCAGTCACCAGCACGAATGGAGAACCCGGTAAAGCTCCGCGCGTACGGATTAGGGGCGGTAGTTCCATCAATGCGAGTAGTGATCCATTGTATGTGGTTGATGGCTTTCCTGGTAGTTCGGCCCCCGCTCCCGAAGATGTCGAATCTATCGAAGTGTTAAAAGATGCTTCTGCAACAGCTATTTATGGTTCCCGAGGTGCCAATGGAGTGATCATGATTACAACAAAAAAAGGACGTTCGGGCAAACCTGTTATTGAATTAAATAATTCCTTTGCTTCACAGAAAGTAGGGAAGCGCCTTTCGCTATTAAATGCGTCGGAATTTGCCTCTTATATTAACGATACCTATAAGAATGCTGGGAATAATAATCTACCATTTAAAGATCCGGGATCTCTAGGTGAAGGAACCGACTGGCAGGATCTTATTTTTAGAAATGGAAACCAGTTGAATAATCAGGTCTCCGTGTCGGGAGGCAGTGACAATATTAGATATTATACTTCCGTCAGTCATTTTGGACAAAAGGGAACTGTGATCAATTCGGATTTTAGAAGACTTTCCGGGACTTCAAATTTAGAGATGAAGGTCTCTGATCGCATCAAAATCGGAACGAGACTGCTGTTTAATCGCAATAAATTAAACGGTGTGAGGACACAGGAAGGAAGTAGCGGAACGACGGGTGCAGGGGTGATCTCCGCAGCCTTGCGGTTTGAACCTACACAGGGAGTTTACGATGAGGAAGGAAAATACACCTTGAAGCAGTTCGGTGACCCGCATGACAATCCGGTGGCTGCTGCTATGGAAAGGAAAAACGAAGTGATTACAGATCTGTTTCAGGGAAATGGATTTGTGGAGTTGGGGATTTTAGAAAATCTAACCTTTCGCAGCACCTTTGGTGTACAGGTCAGCAATCAACGTACAGGTAATTATGTCTCAAAAGAACTTGTCGAAGGAAGAAATTTCGGTGGAGTTGGATCGATCGCGGCACATAAAAATACCAATTTTATTAATGAAAACTTCCTGACCTATACGCAAACCGTTCACGAAGACCATAATCTGAATGCGATGGCTGGTTATTCCTATCAGAGTTCTAGAAATGAAACCTGGCAAGCCAATAATCGAAATTTCATTTCAGACAGCTTTAGCTATTGGAATCTAGGTGCTGGTTCCAATTATCAAAATGCATCTTCGAATCTCGAAGATTGGGTAATGTCTTCATTTTATGGACGTTTAAACTACAATTACAAAAATCGTTACTTTATTACTGCTACAGGGAGGTACGATGGTTCCTCGAAGTTTGGTGACAACAACAAATGGGCTTTCTTTCCTTCTGGCGCACTTGCCTGGAATCTGAGTCAAGAGCCGTTTATGAAATCAATTGACTGGCTGAGCAATTTAAAATTGCGAACAAGTTATGGCGAAACCGGAAACTCGGAAATTGGTTCATACCAATCCTTGGCCAGATTTTCACCAACCTTGACAACAATGGGCGGAAGTCCAGTTAATGCAGTGCGGCCGACCAATGTTGCCAATCCGAATCTGACTTGGGAAACGACCAAACAGACAGACGCCGGATTGGATATCGGTATTCTAAAGAGCCGAATCAACCTATCAGTAGACTATTATTACAAAAAAACGATCAATCTCTTGTATCAGGTGCCACTGCCGCTCTATTCAGGTTTTACTACGGCGCTCCAAAATGTGGGAAGTGTACAAAACAAAGGTTGGGAATTTGGTTTGCAGACAACCAATCTCAACGGCGCCTTTGGATGGAAAACAGATTTTAACATCAGTTTCAATCGCAACAAGATTTTGCAGCTTCCTGGAGGCGAGATTCGATATAATACGATCCCTGGTCACATGCTTTCAACGGATTCGCAGCTGCTACGTGAAGGAGAGGTACTCGGCGCATTTTTTGGATGGGTGACAGATGGAATTTATCAGCAGGGCGATGATTTTAGCGCACAACCAAATAAGAAACCTGGAGATATTCGCTATAAGGATTTATTTGGGCGCGATAAAAATAATCAATTGATCGCCGGTGCAAATGGTGTTGTCAATGCCGACGACCGTACGATTATAGGCAATCCAAATCCTGATTTCACCTTCGGTTTTAACAATGATTTTAAGTATAAGAATTTTGATCTGAATATTTTTATGCAAGGAAGTTATGGCAATGATATGTTGAACATCACACGAATGGAACTCGATTGGATGGCCGGAAAAGGAAATGCGACAAAGGATGCACTACGACGCTGGACGCCCGAAAATACCAATACTGACGTACCAAGGGCAAGCTCAACCAACAATCCCGAAGTTTCCTCGCGCTGGGTAGAAGATGGCTCTTACCTCCGGTTAAAGAATCTTGCTCTTGGCTATAATTTTTCAGAAAAGTCACTCGAGAAAATTCATTTAAAATATTTAAGAATATATGTCAGTGCACAAAATATATGGACATGGACCAACTACACGGGTTTTGATCCTGAAGTAAGCTATCAGGATTCTAACCGAAATGTCGGATTAGATTACATGGGCTACCCCAATATTAAATCGTACACCCTTGGCTTAAATATAAGGTTTTGACATTACTAAGAACCATCTAAGTACTATTGATGGTAGTTAAATGAAAAATAAATAATCTGGGTGCAGCAATTTTCAGCTGATGCTCGAAATAGGCACCTGTTAATAATTCATGCTCATGAAAAAGATAACGATATATCGTATGATACTTACGACGCTGTGTTTTACCAGCTTGTTTTCCTGTACCAAACTGAACGAGGAACCGGTAAGTATTTTGGATCCTAAACAATATTTTAAGACGGAAGCGGATGCAGAAGCTTCCGTGATGGGGATTTACGGGCTGTTAGCCAATGCAGATTTTTATGGACGGCGATTGACCATGGTACTGCAATTGTTGGGTGACGACATTGATATTGCGGATATTGGTACGCAATCAAGTCGGATTCAGTTGAACAGTTTTACACATGATGCAAGTAATCAGGATCTGCTCGCGGTATGGAAAACAGCTTATCTGGGTATCGGCGCTGCAAACGCCGCAATAGATGGTATTCCAGCCGTCACAATGAATGAGGCTAAAAAATCCGCCCTCATTGCCGAAGCGAGGTTACTTCGTGCGCTATATTACTATCACTTGGTTCAACTATTTGGGGACATTCCCTATATTGGGGAATTTGTCAGTGATCCAAGCAAGGTAATTGCTATCAGCAAAACTCCAGCAGCAAAGGTTTATGACAATATCATCGCAGATTGTGAATATGCGATAGTGAATTTGCCAGATACCTATGCCAATAACAACAAAGCAAGACCATCCAAAGGCGCCGCCCAGACTTTGTTAGCTTCGGTCTATATGGTCTTGAAAAAATGGGATGATGCCGCTAAGATGGCTGAGGCTGTAATTAATGATGCAAACAAATACCAGTATGCTCTGGTCAAAGATTATAATAGCCTATGGGATGCTGATCTTGGTTTTCAGACCGAGCATGTTTGGGTAGTTGATTTTCTGGGGGGAATTACCGGAGAAAATGCATCCAACCAAGATTATACAGCGCCGATGACCGGTGTGCGGGACGCCGATATGTTGGGATGGAGCGTTATTGTACCATCAAATGGTGTATATGATAGCTTTTCTGATCAAGATTACAGAAAGAAAATTAGCTTTCTGACCGAAACACCGGTAAAAGGAGTGATGACACCCTATCAGAAGTGGAAATGGCCTCGTATACATACCGCAAAATGGTGTTTGCATCCGGGCACTAATGCTGGAGCGGATGGTTCTGACTCCGATATCAAACATGTTATCTTTCGCTATGCTGAAGTTCTTTTAATGGCAGCTGAGGCATTAAATGAAAGTAAAGGCGGGCCAACGCAAAAGGCATATAGCTATATAAATGCTGTTCGGGCTAGAGCAAGGTATACGCCACAGGGCCTACAGAATTATCCTGCTGACCTGGCAACGGGTATGTCGCAGACAGACTTTCGAAAAGCTGTACAGGAAGAACGTCGTGTTGAATTAGCTTTTGAATGGAAAAGATGGTACGATATCAAACGTTGGGGACAAGTAGTGGATGCTTTTACTAAGCAGGGAGCCTATGAAAGCCAACCAAAAGTAAAAGATTTTCACGCACTGATGCCTATTCCTCAGGACGAAATCGCACGTAATACAAATTTACTGCCTCAAAATCCAGGGTATTAGAACAGCAATATCAGAATTCTTTGGAGTTAAAAGAAAGAAAATATCAACCTATTCGTAAGTTGATATTTTCTTTTTAAGGATAGATAATACCTTTTTTATACTATCGTCAAGAATGAAACAGGGATTGAAAATTTAATTTTCTTCAAAATCCGTTTAATTCTGCACTAAATCAAGAAAAAAGACATTTTTTCCACCTATTCGAACGAAAAATCTCCCTCTAGAGACCGACTATTTTTGATATTTGGTTTCATTTATTGAGTTCAAAATAACCACATAAACCAAGAGAACTATGATAACACCGATAACCAAAACGGTAGGGAAGGGTTTGCTTTTATTTTCGCTGATGAGTATGGCTGCACCAAATGTGTTTGCACAGTCTCAGTTAAAAATATCCGGAAAAGTAACCTCACCTGCGGGCGAACCACTCGCGGGGGTGACAGTACTGATTAAAGGCGCAAAGAATGGGACTGTTACAGATGTATCCGGCAATTACCAAATTGTAGCTAAAGATATTGATGTATTGATCTTTTCTTTAGTAGGTAGAGAAAAAGCAGAAATAGCTGTTGATAAAAAAGATCATATCAATCTTGTCCTACAAGAATCAAGTAGTCTTATGGATGAAGTTGTCGTAGTAGGCTATGGTACCCAGAAGAAGAGCAACTTAACAGGGGCTGTTGCGGCAGTGGATGGAAAAACCTTGAACAAACGGATCGCAACAAATCCTACCCAATTACTTCAGGGGCGTATGCCGGGACTTCGCGTGACACAGGGCTCCGGAGAGGCCGGGAATGAAAATGTGAATTTACAGGTTAGGGGATTGGGCTCCTACGGGGCATCGTCTGCACCATTGGTCATCGTAGATGGGATTCCTGGTAGTTTGGAAAACCTGAATCCACAGGCGATTGAAAATATTACGGTATTAAAAGACGCCGCTTCCGCAGCAATTTATGGGGCAAGAGCTGCAAACGGTGTCATCCTAGTGACAACCAAACAGGGGAAATCCGGGAAAGCACAGCTGAGCTATGATTATAATGTCGGAATCACAAAGGCTTCAGCATTGCCTGATTTGGTCTATAATTCGGTAGATTACATGACCCTATACAATCAAGCTGCTAAAAATTCAGGTACAACCAATGCAAATGCGCTGTTCAGTCAGGAAATGATTGATGCATATAAAAATGCGACCGACAAAACACTTTATCCTGACTTTAATTGGTTGGATGCCGTATTTAAAATTGTACCAGTACAAACACATAATCTAAGTTTAAGTGGCGGTGCCGGTGGGACGAATTATAATGTAATTCTCGGTTATGTCGATCAGCCCGATATTATGATCGGTACGTCCTTTAAAAAGTATAATTTGCAGCTGAACCTCAACTCGAAAATAAATGATCGAATAAGCTTTGGTTCGAGCATCACACTGAATTACGGTGATCGAAAATATCCCAGAAACGGAGCTGAAGATCAATTCCTATCAACAATAAGCCAATCTCCACTCTATGGTCCTGTGCTTCCTGATGGTAGTGGCCGATATACTTCCCGCGCTTACCCATTTCAGTCACCTAATAAAAATCCCGTAGCTGTTGCTGAAAATGCATTCACAAGGCTAAACAATTATTTTATGCAGGGCAATATTTTCGTCAATGTAAAATTGCTGGATGGTTTGGAGTGGAAAACTAGCGGGGGTCTAACTTATGGTTTTACCAAAAACTACACCAACAAACCGGTGATCAATCAGTATATGTGGCAGGCTAAACCAGATGCACTTCCTGCGCGGCAATTGGATGTTGGTGGGCAAGGATTGGAGGTGACTGATGACAATAACGTATATCCTGTTGGATATACACAATTGACTTACGATAAGTCATTTGGCGACCATAATTTGAAAGTACTTGCTGGCACTCAAGCAGAATATAACAAGGCGCAAAAATTATTCGGCAGTAGATTGCAATTCCCTAATAAAGATCTGCTTGAATTGGACGGCGGCGGAGCTGGGCAACAGTCAAATAGTGGAGTAACCAATGAATGGTCCTTGAGATCATATTATGGCCGTTTGAATTATGATTACAAAGGTAAGTATCTCTTAGAAGGAAATGCCCGTTATGATGCTTCTTCACGTTTTCCCGAAAATCGAAAATGGGCCTTTTTCCCATCTGTATCAGCAGGATGGAAGATCTCAGATGAAGCTTTTTTTGGCGAACGGCTCAAAGAGACAGTCAATGAAGTCAAACTTAGAGCTTCCATCGGAACCCTTGGGAATCAGAATATCGGAAACTATCCTTATCAGACCGTTTATAGCTCTGCTTTTGCCTATCCATTTGAAGAAACCCTACAACAAGGAGCACGTCAGGTTGCCATGGCAAACCAACGTATCAAGTGGGAGAGTACCAAAGTGTTGGACTTTGGTGTTGACCTTGGATTCTGGAATAATAAGTTGACAGCCTCTTTTGATTGGTACAATAAAGTGACCTCTGATATTCTGTCACCGTCGACAGCATTCCCTTCCTATATCGGTCTTACTGCACCGACTGTAAATTATGGCACCTTGCGTAATAGGGGGATCGAGCTTGGGCTCCAGTACCGTGAAAAAATCGGAGAAGTGTTCTTAACCTTAAATGGTAATATTCAGGCCAACCGCAATAAAGTCATAAAATATGGGGCTGAACGTATTTCGGGTAATACAATTATCCGTGAAGGCCTACCATATGGTAGCTTCTATTTATGGCAAAATGTAGGCATATTCCGATCGGAAGAGGAGGTGAAAAGCGCTCCAGAGCAGCAGATACCTGCCAAGCCCGGTTATTTGAAGTTTGCTGATATCAATGGGGATAAAGTGGTAGATAATAATGATCGTACAGTGGTCTCTGGTGCCTACCCTGATTTTGACTATTCATTCAATGCAACTGCAGTGTGGAAGAATTTTGATTTTACGGCATTTTTCTTTGGATCCCAAGGTCAAAAAATATTTGTTAGCGAATGGGGAATCGTTCCTTTTAGGCAAGGCGGAACCTTTACGCGAGATTGGCTGGACGCCTGGACGCCGGAAAATCCAAACGCCTCACTACCTATCGTGGGATTAGATGAGTCACCTGCTGCAAATAACGTGAGAAGTGCCTCTACATTTTTCCTGAAAGATGGATCTTTTTTACGATTGAAAAATATTCAAATAGGCTATAGTATTCCACAAAGCACATTGGCAAAGGCAGGTATTTCGGGACTGCGGGTTTATTTTGCTGCAGATAATCTGGTTACTTTTTCTAAGTTTCCCGGATTAGATCCCGAACGCGGCGTTTCGTCCAGTGGTGGTGCTACTTCGGGACGTTATGTAGCCCATCCCCAAAATAAAGTTTTTGCATTTGGTGCGAACATCACCTTCTAAAAAGATGAAATCATGAAAAATAAAATTAAAACCTATTTATATGTTTGTCTGGCCACCGGTACTTTGTTAAGTGGCTGTACCAAAGATTTTCTGAATAAAAACCCTACCGATAAAATTCCTGAATCCACCTTTTGGAAAACCCAAGCGGATGCAGACCTCGCGCTATCAGGAGTGTATGAATTTCTATGTCGGGGATATAATGCGACATCTTCATCCAATGCCCGTGGGGGTTGGGGTGGAGCCAGCATGTTTTGGGATGGTCTCTCCGATGATGCATTTGTGTCAAGTACGTCGAATAATTTTAATACAATTTCTAGGGGCGGGTTGACCTCTACTACCGGGGGAATTCAAACAGAAGGCTACGAGATTTCCTATCAGGCGATAGCTGCATGTAATCGGCTGATCGCTAATATCGATCGTATCACCAGCATGAGCCAACAGGATCGGGATCGGTATAGCGCTGAGGCACGTTTCATACGAGCCCATTATTATTTTTTGCTGACTAATCTTTATGGAGATGTGCCCTTGACGCTACAACCTTTGGGCATGGATGATGCAAGTGCAAAATTGGGCAGAGAAGCCAAAGATAAAGTCATAGAAACAATTTTAGCTGATCTTGATTATGCCAGTGAGAAACTGCCTAACACGGCATATAAAGGACATGCTGTCAGGGGTGCTGCACTAGGTTATAAAACAAGAGTATTATTGACCCAGAAAAAATGGGCTGAGGCTGCCGCCGTGGCTAAAACGATAATAGATGAAAATAAATTTTCGATTTATCAGGGCGGTTATCGGGATCTGTTCAGAAAACCGGGGCAGACCAACAATCCCGAAATAATGTTTTCGGCGCGATTTTTACCACCTAATATGTATAGTCCGGCCGATATGATGTATTCCTATCTGAAAACAATACAGCCCTTGAGCTACCTAGTGGATGCTTACTACTGCGTTGATGGAAAGGATATTAAGACATCTGCTAAATACGATTCAATCAATCCTTTGGAAAATAGAGATCCTCGTCTGAAAGCATCTATAATTTATCGAGGTGTATGGCGTGGAACAACAGCTTCTTCTGCGTTTGATCCTGTTGCGGAAGGTGTTTTGGGAGGGTTTCTACCCCGAAAATATATCAACGAAGCCAAATGGCCAACGAGCTATGCCACACAGAGTGATCAAGATTGGGTATTTCTTCGTTACGCTGATATTCTGCTGATGTATGCAGAAGCAAAAAATGAAAGCGCAGGACCTGAGCAAACCGCCGTCGATGCATTGAATCAGGTGCGATCTCGTGCAGACGTAAAAATGCCTTTGCTGCAATTTAGTTCCGGATTGACAAAAGAAGAATTTCGTGATATTATCCGTCACGAGCGGCGTGTTGAATTGGCTCTGGAAGGGCAACGTTATTTTGATTTAAAGCGTTGGGGAACGATCAAGAAAGTAATGGATGCAATCAAGGATCCTACTGGCGCTCCACGGATATTTAGAGAACGGGATACCTTATGGCCTGTACCACAGTCCGAAGTAGATATTGCTAAAAGTTTGGGAAATGATAAATTTAAGCAAACAATAGGATTCTAAAATATAACCTTTATAGGCATGAAAACTAAACTCAAGATGTATAAAATACTATTCCTGATACTCTTGGTATCAGGAATGTCAAGTAGCATATCGATAGCGCAAGAAAATAAGTTACCTGATAGTCTACGAATGAAATGGTGGGAGGAAGCCAGATTTGGTATGTTTGTCCATTGGGGCGTATATGCACAATTTGGCGGTGTCTATCGTGGTCATGAACAAGCTCGGGGTGGGGCGGAATGGATTATGAACCGTTCAAAAATCCCTGTTGATGAATATCAGGCAATGGCAGGCCAGTTTAATCCTATACAATATAATCCCGACGAATGGGTGCGAATGGCGAAAGATGCCGGTATGAAATACCTCATTATTACAGCCAAACATCACGACGGTTTTGCGTTGTTCGAAACCAAAACCAGCAAATGGAATATGGTCGATGCGACTCCTTATGGTAAAGATCTGTTAAAGCCTTTGGCCGCCGCCTGTAAAAAGTATGGTATCAAATTAGGGTTCTACTATTCGCAAGCGCAAGATTGGAATAATCCTGGAGGTTCGGCAGCGCGGAAACTCATGCGCGAAGGCTGGCCCAATCCGGACTCGGCTAAAATAGATGCCTATACCTTAGCGCATAAAGGCCATTGGGACCCAAAGCAAGAAACTGCGAGTTTTGATGACTATATCAAAAATGTCTCTGTACCACAGGTGAAAGAACTTTTGAGTAATTATGGTGATATTTCTGTCTTGTGGTGGGATACGCCAACAAATATGACGGATGAAGCTGCGAGCATGTTGCAGGAACAACTGCGCCTGCAACCCAATATTATTACCAATGATCGTTTGAAAAGACCAAATTTTCCGGGGGATACAAAGACGCCAGAACAGAAAATTCCAGATTGGAGTGAATTGGAAGGAAAGCATTGGGAAACTTGTATGACTATGAACGGAACCTGGGGATTTCGTACGTCTGACCATAAATGGAAGTCGGCAGAAACATTGATCCGTAATTTGGTTGATATCGCCTCTAAAGGCGGGAATTATTTGCTCAATGTTGGTCCGAAACCCGATGGAAGCTTTCCACAGGAAAGCATAGACAGATTGGCGGCGATAGGCAAGTGGATGAAAATAAACAGTGAAGCAATTTACGCAACCAAAAGCAGCCCGTTGCAACCCTTTGAGTGGGGAAGATGCACAATGAAGGAACAGGGCGACAAGACTCTACTTTACCTGACCATATTTGACTGGCCTCAAGATGGAACGGTCGTTCTTCCAGTAAAAAATAAAGTTTTAAAAGCTAGTTTTTTAGCGAATGGTAAAACGCTTAAAGTGAAATCGCAGTCTGATGCGATCAAAATTGACGTTTCTAAACAGGCAATTGATCCTGTCGCAACTGTGATCAAAATTGAGTTGGCTGGAAAACTAGAAAAAGATAAGACTGTCACAGCAAAGAAAATGAAAACCGGAGCCTTGGATGAATAAGCTGAATCCAAATATTAAGAAAAGAGAACCATATTTAATGATAAAGGAAAATAAGTTTTATAAAATACTTGCATTGCTATTGGGATTTGGAGCTTTACAGCTCCAGGCTCAGGAATCAAAGCGAATCGACCGGGAATGGGACTTTCTGAAGAGCGATCTTGGGGGGATTTGGGAAGCTGTACGGCCGGTTGGGGCGGGCAATCCAGAATCCGTTCCACTATGGCAAACCGTTAGTTTGCCTCATTGTTACAATGCCTTAGATGCTGTTGATCCAGCTGTCAATTATTATCAGGGCCCAGGTTGGTATAGAAAGACATTAACCATTGAAAATCCGTATCCAAATGGTCGTACACTGCTTCATTTTGAAGGTGCGGGACAAAAGTCTACGGTTTATATCCATACGCAAAAGGTTGGGGAACATGTCGGCGGCTATGACGAATGGACAGTAGATATTACTGAGGCTGTCGAACAGTTTAAAAAAACCGAAGCCTATGAAACACAGTTTAAAGGGAAGATACCGGTTTCAATTCGGGTAGATAACTCGCGTGACCTCGAAATGATTCCCTCAGACCTATCCGATTTTAACCTATATGGAGGTATCTATCGCCATCTGAATTTGAAATATGTACCACAGACGGCCTTAGAAAAAGTCTTTGTTAGCCCTACAGTGGATGCAGATGGAAAACAGGGGTTATTACAAATCCGTGGTCGCCTATTGACACAATCCAACAGCTCAAATTTTGATGTCGAAACACAGCTTTATGACCCTTCAGGTAAATTGCTGCTGCGTCAGACACCGGTTGTTCGTTCGCTGGAAGGATCTCTTGACTTTGGAAAACTAACGGTTAAAAAACCTGAATTGTGGAGCCCGGATCATCCCGCTTTGTATCGTTTGGTAACCATCGTCAAAAGCAATGGACAGATATTTAAAGAAGAGAGCCTTTTTGGTTTCCGGCTTGTAGAATTTAAAGATAATGGCCCCTTCTTATTAAACGGAAAAAGACTTTTGCTTCGGGGCACGCATCGTCATGAAGATCATGCTGCTGTAGGAGCGGCCATGACAGATGCACAGATTTTACAGGAAATGACGATGATGAAAGAGATGGGCGTCAATTTCATCCGGCTGGGGCATTATCAACAAAGCCGCAGGGTGCTCGAAGCCTGTGATAGTCTTGGTATTTTGGTTTGGGAGGAAATCCCTTGGTGTCGCGGTGGCTTGGGCGGTGAAATCTATCAGCAACAAGGGAAACGGATGTTGACAAATATGATTGAGCAGCACTATAATCACCCTTCGATCATTATTTGGGGACTAGGTAATGAAAATGATTGGCCCGGTGATTTCCCCGAATTCGACAAGGAGAAAATCAGAACATTTATGCTTGAATTGCATTTACTTTCCCACCAATTGGATCCCAGTCGAAAAACAGCCATACGACGTTGTGACTTTTGTAAAGATATTGTTGATGTGTATTCACCCTCTATCTGGGCTGGTTGGTATCGTGGAGTGTATACAGATTATAAAACGGCCTCGACAGAGGAAATGAAAAAGGTCAAACATTTTCTTCATGTGGAATGGGGCGGAGATAGTCATGCTCGCCGCCATGCAGAGGATCCGGATCGCGCACTAGCCAAAATAGAAGGCGACGGTACCACCGATGAACGGGCTGGCGATGCATCCCTCGTGGGTGGTGCAGCGAGAGTTTCCAAGGATGGTGACTGGAGTGAAAGCTATATCTGTAACTTGATCGATTGGCACCTCAAGGAACAGGAAACCATGCCTTGGCTTACGGGTACCGCGTATTGGCCTTTTAAAGATTTTTCGACACCTGTTCGTCCAGATAATCCGGTTCCCTATGTCAACCAGAAAGGTGTTGTCGAACGCGATTTTACGAAGAAAGAATCCTATTACGTATTTCAATCGTATTGGACTTCAAAACCCATGCTCCATATCTACGGACACTCTTGGCCTGTTCGTTGGGGCGGGGGGGATGAGGCAAAGATGATCAAAGTATATTCCAATGCGAAGGAGGTCGAACTATTTGTCAATGGCGAAAGTCAGGGGGTAAAGAAAAGAAATAGCCAAGATTTCCCCGCTGCCGGATTGCGTTGGATGGTGAAGTTACGTGAGGGAAAAAATCAGATCAAAGCTGTTGCCAAAAATGGTAAGGAGCTTATGACAGATCAGATCGAACAAGTGTATCAGACAGAGCGTTGGGGCAAACCTGCGAAATTACAGGTTGAAGAAATTGCACGGGAAGATGATATCATAACGGTGCAGGCTAAGGTATTGGATAAAGATGGTATTCTTTGTCTGGATGCCAAAAACTGGATCTATTTTGATGCTACAGGAGATGGTGAGCTGATTATTGATCAGGGAACATCCATAGGCGCGCGAAAAGTACAGGCATACAATGGAAGAGCCCTGATACGGCTTCGCTTATCCGCAGGAAAAGCAGTTGTGTCCGGACGGATGGACGAATCAAAAAGTACTTTGTTGACAATTGAAAAATAGTGAGATGATAAAATTAAACACTAATTTGAGCTTTTTTCTTTTGCTCGGAATAATGGCCACTGTTACCTGTGGTCATGCACAACATAAACAAAAGAAGCGCCAACTGTGGTACGATAAACCTGCTGCATATTGGGAGGAGGCATTACCTTTGGGGAACGGTACGACAGGGGCAATGGTCTTTGGTGGGGTGAGCAGGGATCGTTTTCAGATTAATGATAATACCCTGTGGTCGGGCGAACCTGAGGCTGGAAACAACCCCAATGGTCCGCAAATTTTACCATCGGTACGTGAAGCTATTTTAGCTGGGAAATATGAAGAGGCTGCTGTTCTCTGGAAGAAAATGCAAGGCCCTTATTCAGCACGTTATTTACCCATGGGTGACCTGTGGCTGGATTTTCATCAAGAGGAGAAAGAGGTAAAAGCTTACCGAAGAGATTTGGATTTGGAAGGGGCGGTGAGCACGGTAAGTTATACTTACCAAGGTGTTCAATATCAAAGAGAGAGCTTTGTCAGCTACCCCGACAAAGCTTTGGTCATTCGCTTAAAAGCAAATAAAGCTAAATCGATCACTTTGGATCTGTCCATGACCAGTAAACTGAAAAGTACGGTTTCAGCACGCGGCAAAGATGTACTAAGCCTTGTGGGTAAAGCCCCCAGTTTTGTGGCTAATCGGGATTACGAACCTAAACAGGTGGTTTATGATAGCATTGAGGGAAAGGGGATGACTTTCGAAATGCGTGTTAAAGTACAGGCAAAAGGAGGGAAGGTACAGCAAGAAAAGGATAAGCTTCGTATCATTGGTGCTGATGAGGTACTATTATTACTGACAGAAGCGACCAGCTTTAATGGTTTCGACAAATCGCCGAGCCAAGCTGGAAAAGATGTAAAGGCGACAGTTAACAGTTTAATGAAACAGGTCGCAGTAAAAAACTTTACAACACTGCTTGCTGATCATCAGAAGGATTACAGATCGCTGTTTAACAGGGTATATTTTGAACTGGCTGGAATTTCAACACATGTAAATCTACCGACCGATCAGCGGATTATGCAATTTTCCAAAGGTCCTGCAGATCTGGATTTACTGACTCTGTATTATCATTTTGGACGTTACCTGCTGATCGCAAGTTCGAGACAAGGTGGAAGACCCGCCAATTTACAGGGGATTTGGAATGATCATGTACAGCCGCCTTGGGGAAGTAATTACACCACGAATATCAATACCGAAATGAATTATTGGTTGGCAGAAAATACCAACTTGTCCGAATGCCATCAGCCCCTGTTTGATTTTATGGAGGAACTGGCGGTCAATGGAGCGCAAACTGCCGCTGTAAATTACAATATAAAGGAAGGCTGGGTCGTTCACCATAATTCGGACCTGTGGGCCAAGACCTCTCCTCCGGGAGGCTATGACTGGGATCCTAAAGGTATGCCACGATGGTCTGCATGGCCAATGGCCGCAGCTTGGTTCAGCACACATCTGTGGGAGCATTATCGCTTTACAGGAGATAAATCTTTTCTCCAAAATAAGGCCTATCCACTGATGAAGGGCGCTGCTCAGTTTATGTTACATTGGCTGATCGCTGATCCTGAAAATAAATACTTGATAACAAATCCTTCTACATCGCCTGAAAATACAATTAAAATAGCAGGAAAGGAATATCAATTGACCAGGGCATCGACGATGGATATGGCAATTATCCGCGAGCTATTTACTGCGGTTATTCGCTCTTGCGATGTACTGCAGATCGACCCCGAGTTTAAGTCGACATTGGAACAGGCGAGTGCAAAATTATATCCTTATCAGGTTGGACAATATGGTCAACTGCAAGAATGGTTTAAAGATTGGGATGATCCCAAAGATCAGCATCGGCATATTTCGCATCTTTTTGGACTCTATCCTGGTAACCAGATTAGCGTTACAGCAAATAGTGAATTGGCCGCTGCCGCAAAAAAATCACTGCTTTTGCGTGGTGATGTGAGCACAGGTTGGTCGATGGCATGGAAAACAAATTGGTGGGCAAGATTACAGGATGGAAACCACGCGTATAAAATTCTTAAGGATGCGCTGAACTTTATTGATCCCAAACTGGATCGCGCTCAGATGAGCGGTGGTGGTGCTTATCCGAACTTATTTGATGCCCATCCTCCTTTTCAGATCGACGGCAATTTTGGCGCAACGGCCGGAATGACTGAAATGCTTTTGCAAAGTCACGATGGTGCTATTCATCTATTGCCAGCGCTGCCCGATGAGTGGTCGACAGGGCATATTAAGGGAATTAAAGCCAGGGGAAACTTTACGGTAGACATCGATTGGAAGGATAATAAATTGCAACAGACACGCATCGTATCCAATATAGGTGGAATATGCAAGTTGCGGACCCCTATACCAGTGAAAGTAATTGGAACGAACGGGAATAAAGTCAATGGGGCTGAAAATGAATTGCTATACAAGCCAAGTTCATTGAAATACCATATCCTCGACCGCGAAAAATTATCGCCTTTATCAACCAAAGAAACTTTTGAAATTGAATTTCAAACAGTCAAGGGCAAGGAGTACCGCATTATCCCGATATAGCTCATAAAAATCTAAGGAAATGAATTTAAAATCGATCTTCAGACTAGCGTGCACATTTATTGGGATTGTGCTGCTTCCCCTGTTCGCTGGGGCGAATGAACCCAATGGATCTTTCAAGAGTAAAATCGTGACGGTTTTGCGTCCTATTATAAAAAAGCAATCAAAATGGGCCATGAAGCAAAAGCCCTTGACCGTGACGGCTTACCCTGCAGTTCGAAGTAGCGGTGGTATCCATGACTTTTACTCGGAAGGCGACTATTGGTGGCCAGATCCAATGGATGCGAGTGCCCCCTATGTCCAAAGGGATGGTATGAGTAATCCAGCCAACTTTGTTGACCATCGAAAAGCCATGATCCGTTTTAGCCAAATTATCGGCGCCCTAGCTTCGGCCTACCGTTTGAATCCGGATAAAAAATATGTGCAGCAGGCCTTGGTTCATTTGCAAGCTTGGTTTGTCGACTCGGAGACGATGATGAATCCAAATCTGCTGTATGCCCAAGCTGTACAAGGACGATTTACAGGTCGCGGTATAGGCATTATTGATACCATTCATTTAATGGAAGTGGCGCAGGGCGTAAAAGTGCTCGAAAATGATCCAAACTTTCCACAGTCAACCAAAGATGCCATCCATCGTTGGTTTGCAACATATCTGCGCTGGTTGACTGAGCACCAATACGGTAAAGACGAAATGAATGCAGCAAACAATCATGGCACCTGTTGGGTGATGCAGGTGGCATCCTTTGCCAGTCTAGTGCAGGATACGGCTTTGCTCAAGATGTGTGCTGAACGCTACCAGCAAATTTTATTACCCAGCCAGATGGAAAAAGATGGTAGCTTTCCCCGGGAGCTCCAACGGACCAAGCCTTTTGGATATTCCCTCTTTAATCTAGATGCCATGACCATGATTTGCCATATCCTGTCTACAACAAATGAACCGCTATGGCAATATTCGTTACCCGATGGACGTACAATCAAAAAAGGGCTGGATTTTATGATGCCTTATATCAGTGATAAGAACAAATGGCCTTATCAAAAAGACGTGATGTACTGGGAGCAATGGCCTATTGCTCAACCTGCTCTCATCTTTGCTGCAACCGCTTACCAAGACAGCAGCTATCTGAAACTTTGGGCTGAGCTCAATCATAATCCCAAGGAGGAAGAGGTCATTCGCAACTTGCCCATCCGTAATCCTTTAATATGGTTGTAATGCTGGAAGACCATTTTTATCCAGCTATAAATCTGACCAATTAACCTTTTACTTAAACAAACCTAAATGTAATATGATTTTCAAAATGAATATGCTGCTGTCAAAACATGGAGATGTTTCGAATCGTTTTATCCCAAAAAGGCGATTTATTATTTCGATACTGAGCTTGACAACTATACTTTGTGGCATTCAGGAAACAAAAGCGCAGAATGCAAACCAATTGAAAAAAGCCTGGGATCTTGCGGATCGACAGTCGCAATTGCTCTATAAAGAGCTACAGCTGCTAAAAAAAGCTGATTCTACATTAGCATCTCCACGTACACTCTCCGAAAATAACGAATTGGTGGCCGTTAAACGTGGCGATTGGACCAGTGGTTTTTATCCTGGGGTTTTATGGTATTTATATGAGAAATCCGGAAAACATAAATGGAAAGAACTGGCGGGTGAATTGACCAGAGGTATAGAAGGCGAACAGTATAATGGGAAAACCCATGATATGGGCTTTAAGATTTTCTGTAGTGTTGGTAACGGTTATCGTCTTACAGCCAATGCACATTATCGGGATGTCATTATCCAATCCGCTAAAACTTTGGCAACACGTTTTAATCCTAAGGTCGGATGCATCCGTTCTTGGGATCATAATAGCCATCGTTGGGATTTTCCGGTCATTATTGATAACATGCTCAATCTGGAATTGCTTTTTGAAGCAACAAAATTGACCGGGGACTCTAGCTATTATCATATCGCTGTAAGTCATGCAAACACAACGATGAAGAATCATTTTAGATCGGACTATAGCACCTATCATGTAATTGACTATAATCCTACGACAGGTGAAGTACAGCACAAAAATACACATCAAGGATTTAGTGATGAGTCTACCTGGGCGCGGGGAGAAGCATGGGCACTCTATGGTTATACCATGTGCTATCGTGAGACCGGTGATCCAAAATATCTGCAGCAAGCTGAAAAGGTTGCGCACTGGCTTTTTGGCCATCCACGTATGCCTAAGGATTTAATCCCTTATTGGGATTTCGATGCACCTCATATTCCGAATGAACCGAGGGATGTTTCAGCTGCCACCGTGATCGCCTCGGGACTATTGGAGTTGAGTACATTCAGCAATCAGGGAAAAGACTATTTGAGCAAAGCGCAGACAATAATGTCTAATCTGATTGACCACTATATGTCCCCTCCGAATAAAAATAAAGGGTTTATATTACTGCATAGTACAGGATCAAAACCTTCCAATACTGAAGTAGATAAACCATTAAGTTACGCAGATTACTATTTTTTAGAAGCTTTGCTTCGGGAGGAAAACTTGCGCGCAGGACGGGCACAGTCGAGTCTGGTTCGAAAAGACCCCGAGGGTAAACTCATCTATTTTCCGGATGATAGGGGAAATATCATCCCTGATTTCAGTCGGGTTGGTTATCATCAAGGAAATCGACAGCTCCCCACTGTAGCCAACGCTATTTCGTTACATCCTACAGCAGATGGAACTGATCAACAGATGATACAACGTGCCATCGATGAAATCGCAAACAAACCCCTTGATAAAAACGGATATAGAGGGGCGATAATGCTGAAAAAAGGAATTTACAATATACCAGGAAGTCTACTGATCAAATCGAGCGGTATTGTATTGAGAGGAGAGGGGGACGCGGAAGGTGAAACCTTATTGCGTGCAACAGGAAAGCAACAACGTAGCTTATTGAAAATTTCTGGTGAGGGAAACTATGTCGAAGATCAGGCTAAAGCACAGATGCTTGAAGCAATATATATACCTGTCGGAAGTAAGTATGTTGTTGTCGACGATAGTCGTGATTTTCAGAAAGGGGCATCAGTACTCCTTTCTTATGAACTCAATGCGGCGTGGATTAAAGCGGTCAAAATGGATCAAATAATAGCAAGGGAAGGAACAAAACAATGGACAACTAAGGAATATAAACTAAAATTTGAACGTGTTATTTCGTCCATTAGTGGAGACACGCTATTTTTAGATAATCCAGTTGTCATGGCCATAGACCCACAGTTTGGTAAAGTTTCTGTCGTACCTTTTAAGTTTACGGGACGTATTCAGGAAGTAGGGGTTGAAAATTTACGTTTTGAATCCGAATTTGCCAACGAAACAGACGAAAACCATGCTTGGATCGCTATTGAGTTTGATAAAATTGAGAATGCATGGGTACGCAACATTACGGCACGCTATTTTGGTTATGCGGCAGTAAGCTTGGGTGCCTTCGCAAAACAAACATCCGTCATCAATTCGAAATGCCTGGATCCAAAATCTCAAATTACAGGGGGACGTAGGTATTCATTCAATAACAATGGTCAACTCAATTTATTTAGACAATTATATACCACAGAAGGGCGGCATGATTATGTCACGGGAGCAAGAACTTTGGGGCCAAATGTTTTTAGCTTGTCCACTGCAACGAATACCCATGCGGATATTGGCCCACATCATCGTTGGGCAGTAGGCACCCTGTACGATCAGATTACAACCGATGGCGAGATTAATATTCAGGATCGCGGTAACTGGGGCAGTGGACACGGTTGGGCCGGCGTGACACAGGTATTGTGGAATTGCAAAGTCAAGCGTGCAGCCGTACAACAACCTTGGGCTTCCGGGCAAAATTTTGCAATAGGGGTGAATGGCGAAAACAATCATGGTCGGTTTAAAGACAGGACTGCCGGTTTTTGGGAAAATCAAAATAAAAAATTGCTCTTAGAGTCACTTTATGAGCAACAATTGAACGATAGATTAAATAAATAACTATTGGTGTTTATAGAATGGAATGATTATTTTTATCGTATCCAATTTCAATTATATTCCTCATGATGCCATTACGTATTTGTATACTTTGGGTTTTTAGTACGCTGTTTGTCCTTTCTATTTCTAATGCACAGGAGAAGAACTATCGTTTTTTACATCTTGATGTAAACGAAGGTTTATCACAAGGGAGTGTTTTTGCTATCGAACAAGATCACCTGGGCTTTATGTGGATTGGTACCCGTGATGGCCTGAATAAATATGATGCACGTAAGTTTACAATTTATAGAAGCAATCCTCAGGATAGCCTTTCCCTGGAACATAATTTTATACAAGCAATTACCCAAGACAAGAAACAACGACTTTGGGTAGGGACAACAGGTGGCCTTAATTTATACAATCGGAATGCAGATAATTTTACGCGTATTCCTTTGCCAGTCGTTGAGAGCACAAGTGGAAAAATAGAAGTGAATGTGCATCAGATTTTCCAAGATTCAAATGGTGTAATTTGGATTGCTACAAATGTTGGATTATATCGGATAAAAGAAGGCGCTCATTTGGAGGCAGAACTTGTTTTCAATGAAATTACGGTTGAAGGGAGCAATGGCCGCTCGTATTTTAGAAATTTTAGAACGATATACGAGGACGGGAAGAAAAGATTATGGTTTTGTACAGATGATGCAATCGTGCTGATGCAGTCAGCTTCCAGGGATGGCAATAGATTGAAAGTGTTGCGCACCTATTTCAATCAGAAAGGACTGATTAATAAAGTAAATCAACGATTTCAGGCCGTTCTGGAATTTGCTCCCGGTGTTTTTTGGGTAGGAACGAAATACAACGGGATAAAAATAATCAATGAAAATACAGGAGAGGTATCTTCTTTGAGTACGGATGATAGTCCTACTGCAAATTTGGCAAATCAGGATGTACGCTCTTTGAAGAAGGCTGACGATGGGAGCATCTGGATTGGGACATTCAATGGCCTTTACTTATACCGAAACGGGAAAATATTATTTATACAGGCCGACGATAACAATCCCAATAGTTTGAGTAACAACTCTATTCGACCAATATTTCAGGATAAAAGAGGGTCTATCTGGATCGGTACTTATTTTGGCGGGATTAATATCTACGATAAGGACATCCCAAATTTTCAAAATTTCACCCATCAATCTCGGCGAAATAGCTTGAGCTACAATGTTGTCAGTGCTTTTTTAGAGAACCCAAATGGTGAGCTGGTTATTGGAACAGAGGGTGGTGGATTGAATTATTTCAACCGATATACCAATTCATTTTTTAATGAACGACATGATAAAAGTAGCGCGGGAAGCCTAAGCCATAATAATGTAAAGTCTATCTGTCGCGATCGGGAGGGTAATTTATGGGTCGGCACTTATGATGGTGGATTAAATTTAAGACGTAAAGGACAACAGGTTTACGAACATTTTCGTTTTGATCCGAATGTCATCAATGGACTGGCAAACAATAACGTGTATGCACTACTGGAGGATCGCCAGGGCGATATTTGGATCGGAACATTTGGTGGCGGTTTGCAGGTACAGCGGAAAAATCAAAAACCCGGTTATTTCCAGATCTTTAACGTTGCCGGTAAACAGTTGAGCTCTAATATGGTCAGAGCACTCATGGAGGATTCCAGAGGTAATTTATGGATTGGTACTTCTAATGGACTAAATCTTAAAATAGCAGGTACCGATAAGTTCATATCGTTTTTGAATCACAAAAATGACTCGCTTTCAATCAGTGGTAATGATATTATCAGTATTCACGAAGATAGAAAAGGACAAATCTGGATTGGAACCTATATGGGAGGTTTAAATCGCTATCTGCCCGAAAAGAAAGCCTTTAAACGTTTCAATGAACAAAATGGCCTTCCGGTCAATAATGTCTTTGGTATTCTGAGTGATCTAAAGAACAAATTGTGGCTAAGTACCAACACAGGGATTACCTGTTTCGATCCGCAAGCAGGAAGTGTTAGAAGTTATACAAAAGTGGATGGTTTGCCTGGTAATGAATATATTCAAAATGCAGCCACCATGCTGCGGGACGGAAAATTCGCTTTTGGGAGCTTTTCTGGTTTTACCCTATTCAATCCAGACAGCCTTAGCGTCAATAGCTATGTTCCGCCGATACAGTTTACTGATCTTAAATTGTTTAATCGTACCGTTAGACCCGAAATAGATGGTGTAATCCCTAAGGACATATCCATGATGGATGAATTGGTATTAGATCACAATCAGAATGTGTTCAGTCTTGAATTCAGCGTGTTAAATTATGTCCATCCTGAAAAAAATAACTATGCCTATTATTTAAAAGGTTTTGACCAGGAATGGAATTATGTCACCAATCCAGTCGCTACCTATACAAACTTGGATCCGGGAAATTATGAACTCTGGATAAAAGGGTCAAATAATGACGGTATCTGGAATGAAAAGGCGCGGGTTTTAAAAATAAGAATTCTCCCAGCACCTTGGAAAACATGGTGGGCTTATACAGGTTATTTCTTGATTTTGGGCTTTATTGTGTTCTTGATTATCCGTTTTTTTCATGGTAGAAATAAACTAAAACGTGACCTTTTGATCCGAAAGATTGCTTCCGAGAAGCAGGAGGAACTGCATGAAGCCAAACTGAATTTCTTCACAAATATCTCGCATGAATTCCGTACACCCCTCTCTTTGATTATAGGCCCATTGAATCAATTGAAAACGGATCATTCGCTATCTGAATATGCACAGGAACATCTGGGCTACGCCTCACGAAATGCTGATCGCTTGATGAATTTGGTCAATCAATTACTTGATTTCCGGAAACATGAAGGCGGAAAAATGGAGCTGCACAGTCAGAAAGTCCTTGTATCTGAATATCTTAAAAACGTTTTATTAAACTTCCATTTTATAGCTGAGAAGAATAATATCCAGTTTTTTCTTGAAAATAATATTTCCACCGATTACCAGGCATATTTTGACCCTGAGCAGTTTGAGAAAGTGCTTGTCAATCTGATTTACAATGCCTTTAAATTTACCGATAAGGGGGGACGGATAAAAGTACAAGTTGAACGTGAGGGCAATGACGATGCGTCTAAATTACTTGTTTCCGTCTGGGATTCCGGTAGAGGTATCCCCGCAAAAGATATACCCTTTGTATTTGAACAATTCTATCAGGCAAACACCGAGGGTTTTGTCGCCACTAGTAGTGGTATAGGACTTGCATTGTCAAGATCCATTATCCATTTACATGGCGGCTTGTTAACTGTTGAAAGTAATATGGCCGCAGAACCTTTAGCTTATAATACCGTCTTTAGGATCAGTCTGCCGCAGCAGAATGTACATATAGATGCTTCATTTACAACTGATATATTAAGCGGAATTGAAGAAACGAATGTCTCTGAACAGTCTGCTCAATTGGTCGACGATCAGGAGCTTGTGGAAGTTGAAAATGACCGGACAGCAGATGAGAAGCCGATTATTCTTGTTGCCGAAGATAATGTCGAGCTGAGATGTTTTCTTTGCGAAAACTTACGCAAGAAATATGTGGTTTTAGAAGCAAACGATGGAAACGAGGCGCTGGCATTGGTTCAGGCCAAACAGCCGGATATTATTATTTCAGATGTGACGATGCCAAACTGTGATGGTATAACATTGTTGCAACAAATAAAGAATGATAATAGCACTAATCACATTCCGGTTATTTTATTGACGGCGCGAACCGCCGACCCCTATATCACCGAGGCTTTTGAAGTGGGAACTGATGATTATATTACCAAACCATTCAGTATGCCACATTTGATTCAGAAAATATCAAACATCATACAGACGAGAAAACGTTTGGAGGAAAAATTTGTTCAAAATTATCTTTTGGGGGGACAGGGTACAGAGACAACCGAAAGAACACGCTTTTTGGATCAGGTATTGCGTGTTGTGGAGGAAAACCTAGGCTGCGAGGATTTCGGTGTGCAGGAGCTGACCAAGGCAATAGGTGTGAGCCGATCAGTTTTATACCGTAAGATAAAACAACAAACTGGTTTGAATCTGGTTGAATTTATCAATATGGTACGTCTGAAAAAAGCTGCACAAATACTGTTGAATAATAGTGAATTGAGTATTAGCGAAGTTGCTTATCAAGTAGGTTTCAATGATCCAAAATATTTTAGTAAAACCTTTAAGAAATTCTATAAAGAAAGTCCACGTACCTATATCGAGAAATTTAGTGTTAAAAATAATTAAGATGACCATACCATCAATCTTCATGCTGTCACAGGGAAAACGATTATGAAAATTGACTTCGGGTTCTTTCCGGTCAATAAGCAGAGTGTTGGACGCTGACTGGTCCCTTGATAAAAAAAGAATCAATAAAATTAGGCATAAAAAAAGGTTTTCAAACGGGGAGAATGAAAACCTTCAATAACCAATTATAAACCTAAATTATGATAGTACAAATATAGTTGTTTTAAACTTCATCTGAAAATAAATTAGCAACCTTATTGAATTGTGTAGTTTAAAATTGACAAAGTTTTTTATGCGTTTTAGCTATAGCCTATTCGTTTTAGCTAGCTTACTGATAAAAAAAAGTGTGAGCAGCCCCAAAACCGCAAATACGGCATATCCCAATCCGATTTCAAGTTGAGAAGAGGGATTGATTAAACTCACTGTACCGTAGCTCAGAGAGGACGTTAACAGGTAAGTAATTCCACCGACCAATCCGCCAGCTATTCCTGCTGACAATGGGAATCGACCCAAACAATAACTGAAATAATTATTGAATATAAATCCGGCGGAACAATGTACTGCAAATGCGAAGAATGTCAATGTATATAAATTTGTTTGATAGGGGGATACCACAATCATCAATAGTACCAGGATAATCTGGATAAAATTAGCGATTCGCAGCTTTGGTATTAAGGCTCTTTTGATCAGCGCTTTCCCAATAAAACCACCGCACATCCAAGCTAATCCCATGATTAGTGAGGTGTAGCCTGTCGTGATTGCTCCATAACCCAATTGATGCTCGATAAAAAATGGGCCACTAAGGTTATAAAACATGACTAAACCGTAAGATATTCCGCACATCAACACGCCAAAAGTAAAATCGTTTGTCTTTAACATCATTTTAAATTCGCCGATAAGATAGTTGACGTGTAACGGTTTTCTTTGTTTAATTGTCTCGCCAGAAAAGATAAATTCCAGGACAAAAAGTATCGCACTATAGATTGCGAGGACCATAAAATTTGAACGCCATCCAAACTGCGTTTGTAAGTATCCACCAATAAAGGGGGCTATAATAGGTCCGATAGACCAGACGATGGTCATGATACTGAGATAGTGCTTGCGTTGCTCGCCCTCGTACACATCGACGAAGTAAGCCCGTTTGGAAATGACGACGAACGCAGAAAGAATTCCCTGCAAAATACGCATGCCGTAAATAATCCAGATATCATCAGTAGTTGCGGTTATCCAAAAACTAAGGATAAAGAGAAAGAGTGAAATCAGGTTGATTCTATATCTTCCCCACGCATCCACGAGTGCGCCCGTGAAGAATTGAGCTACACCGTAGCTGATCAGAAATAAGGACAGTGTTAACTGGATACGGCTTTCACTGAGACCAAACTCCAAGGCCATTTGAGGCATCGAAGGAAGATAGATATCAGTAGCAAGACCTGTAATTGGAACAAGTGCAAAAGCCAGTATCGTTGGAACAAAAGATTGTCTGGGTTTAGTGTTTTTTTCCATCGTGATAATTTGTCGACAAAAATAATTCCATTGATGGATACAAAATATATAGAATTCAAACAAATTATTGTGAAAATCAAACAGCCTGATCACAATGCCCCCAAAGCAAAAATATTGACGCGATTATGACGCTGTGCGGGTTCGCCTAATAGACTTGGTATTTCTTCCCCTGGCTTTGGCATACAATATTTTTAACTTAACTTGTTGGACGATTTATATAAGATTATCATAATAGAAATATCGTTTTTAACTAATATCTCGATAATGAAAGACTTGAACGCTGAAATTGATGCTATTTTCCCGAAGATTGTTGCTATCCGTCGGCATATCCATCAGCATCCTGAACTGTCTTTTCAGGAATATGAGACGAGTGCCTATATCCAGCAACAATTAACCGCACTCGATATCCCATTTAAACTTGTGGCCAATACTGGTGTGGTTGCCCTATTGGAGGGCGAAAAATCGCCTAGTGATACTATTGTGGTTTTAAGGGCTGACATTGATGCCTTACCGATTCATGAGCAGAATGATGTGTTCTATAAATCTAAAAATGAAGGTGTCATGCACGCTTGCGGACATGATTTTCATACAGCAAATCTATTGGGTGTAGCTTCAGTCTTAAAGGGGTATAAAGCTGAATTTTCAGGAAAGATTGTATTACTGTTTCAGCCTGCGGAGGAAAAAATTCCCGGTGGGGCAATCCAGATTTTGGAATCCGGTATATTGGAATCTTTTGGTGGAAAGATTAAAGCTATTTTGGGAATGCACGTAAGTCCACGTGTTCCGTTGGGAAAAATAGGCTTACGACCAGGGAGGTTTATGGCTTCGAGTGATGAATTTTACATGACGATCAAAGGGCGTGGTGGCCATGCTGCTGAGCCACATCGGGCCATCGACCCCATTATGATCGCTGCGCAGCTGCTCACGACCTTACAGCAAGTGGTCAGCCGTAAGGCGAATCCGGATATCCCATCCGTCCTTACTTTTGGTCGTTTTATCGGTGAGGGGGCAGCTAATGTTATCCCTGAAGAAGTCAAACTGGCCGGAACCTTCCGTACAATGGACGAAGCCTGGCGTAAAGAAGCGTTGGAAACAGTTGCCGAAATTTCGCAAACATTACCTGTAGCTTTGGGAGCGACAGTGGATGTCGAGGTTCGACATGGCTATCCTGCGTTGAACAACAACCCTGAATTGACCCAGCAGATAAAAAATATCATACAGACAACCATGGGAAATGATGTGGTACAGGATTTGGAAATTTGGATGGCAGCAGAAGATTTTGCTTATTACTCTTATCAATATCCGGCTTTGTTTATGTTGGTGGGGACGAATAATAACGATAATGCGACCCAACATGGGCTTCATAATCCTCAGTTCAACCTCGACGAAAAGGCATTTAAAATAGGAATTTCAGTTTTTGTAAATGCTGCACTGTCCCTCTTGAGCGAGTCTTAAATTAGTTGCTTGCTACCGTTGTCAAAAGCTTACTATTGAAAATAGATGCCGGTGAAATGACTGTTTCCTCCAAAGGAATCAGATTGCCGTAACGTTCTTTGAGTTTGCTTTTGACCTCGGCGCTACTGAGGTCAAAATCTTTGAGTTTTTCCAGTTTGCCTACTTCGATTCCAGCACCGCGTTGATAGATTTTCCAGATCAGTTCCGAACAATAAATTCTGTTGTCCGACCATTCGAATGTGGCATCGTAGTTTTTACCCAAAAATCCCTCACCGATTCCCTTCATTTTAGCTAAAGCTTCTTTTGATAGTACTTTCTCTGCTTCTTTAAGTCGTTTGATGACATAATGTTTGTTTTTTCCTCGAGCAATCCAATCTGTCAAGCTGGTCACTGTGACGGGTTGAACAGCCTCCAGCACGTAAGGTTTTCCATCCTCATGAAAAATAAGACCACAGTGAGAGTAAGGAGAACCTGTGGCCAGTTGTACAGCTTTACATTGAGGCGAGACGGATGACTGAAAGATCATATCGCCATCTTTTAACTGAGGTAGCATCGCGCTACTTTTAACTTTTTTATCTAAAGATCCGTTTTGAGCTTTCGTTGCATTAATATGGAAATAATATCGCCCGATCAGCAGCGTGCAAATGATTATCAGGATAAATACAGCTATTTTTTTCATCTGTGTAATTTTTTTAATAGGATCATATCATCTGCTATTATCGTTTATTCCAGTAAGATACGAAACGTATCGGCATAATTTATTGATTTATCTGTATGACTTTATTTTGGTAACGTTATTTTAGCTGTTGTTAGTATGCGCTGATTATGAATTGCTTTTTCAATCTTGTTATTCCCTTAAATAGTTATGCTGTTATTCAATCCCTATACTACCAGAAGTAGTGCATAGCATAAGTTGTTGTCCTTATCTTATGGTTATGAATTGTTTTTAAGTTTAGCTATTAGGATGATAGATAGTTTGATGTGTGATAAGTGTTGTTTTATTTAAAAAGATCAGATAGCTTTTTTGCTTTCGCCCGCTCTGCGAGTTGGATTGCATTAAGTACTTCTGTTTCATATTTGTATACCTTTTCTGTTGAAGCACCATGATCCAAAAGATAGCGTGCGATAACCTTGTTTTTTTGTTGTATTGCTTTACCGAGCAAGGTGCATTGTGTAAAACTGTAGTCGAATTTGACCTCATCTATACCCAAGATGTCTAAACTGTTTAAGGATGTTTTTTTGATAAAATCCATGTCGTCCTGTTCGATCGCTATTTTAAGCAATTCAAAGTCATTGAAATTCTTATTCTTTGTCAAAAATGAGTTGTAAAAGAACTTTGCCACAGCGTAGTTTTTATTGGCTAACATATTGTGGATCGCATTGTAACCAAATTCTGCTGTGTTGGAGAAATCGTTCAAATGGCTTAAAAACAAGAGTATGTTTTCTTTGGGGACGGTCCCCCAGTTGAGTCGCTTTAATTGTTCCAAATCGTTTGCCGCAAACAGTGCTGTCAGCTCTTCAATGAATTCTAAGGAAAACAAATGGTTGACTAACCTGGGTTCGGATGGCAAATTGCTTGTTCTTAATATGTTGAGTTCGTTGTCAGTAACTCGATAATTAACGGACATCGGAGCCCCCTGATAACTACTGATTTTAAGTTCTGAGTCAGTTAATTCATATTGTTTCAGCCTAAGATTTTCGGCGTTTGTGCCTGGGAATAGGGTATTCAGATTCAATACTATAGCAAGATAGCTGCTGTCATTTACCTGTAGATTGTAGTGTAAATAGCCATCGTCACTGATCGAATAGGGGCTGAACGACTGCTGTTGGGGTTGATTACGAGAAACCGCCCAAGCCCCCTGCGGCAATAGGACTGTGCTTATGCTAACGAAAAAGCAGCATATATATGTTGATGTTCGCAAGAGCAATGCTCGAATGAAATACAACTTATTCATCAACATATTGTGTTAAAATTGTTTCGATCTCATCTATAAGTTTGTAGGAATCTGATTCCAGTAGATCTATTTCAGCTTGAATGTTAGGAGTAATCGGCAATTGCATCAGTTTTCGATATACTTGAATGTCCAGCTCAATACTCCTGAGTTTGAGTTGAAGTAAATATTGCCCTTGCTCGGTTTGTAAGTATAGTTGGTTGAATGCCTGTTTCAATCGCTCCAGTTCGGCAATTGTTCTGCTGTGGTCATTTTCTGCCGCTAGGCCGTAATTGGGGTATTTTTCACCCAATTGATTGAATGCATCAAGATATTCCTGTTCCGATAAAGAATGTATATTCATATAAAGCAGGTTATAAGCGTATAAGGCTTCCTGATTTTCCTCACTGACCGGAACTTCCTGATAATCTTCGACCAACTGCGTGATGTCCTGATATTCAGTTTGTAAAATAGCTTCAATATCCTTATTGATTAATTTTTCTTTGTTCATGCGAATATTTTGTTCTTTTGGCAGTCAATGTTGCGATCAATTCGCTTGACTTATTTGTCTTAAAGACAAAGATCCGATTTTCAGCGAAAGGTACTATCCCTGTATTCAGCTAATTTTATATGGCCTCTTGGTCGTTTTGTATTTCTCATTTTCAAGCGAATTTTAGCGTTTGTTTGTGTATGCTTAGATGCCAAAGAAAGTAAAACTGTGATTTTTTATTGCGCGTTATTAATGAATAAGGTGTTTTTAATAAGAGTTATTTTACTGGTATTTAAGAGTTTGTGTTTTTGTTTTGATTTATTGAGTAAAAAGTACTCAATATATTTTGCCAAAGTGAAAATAATACGCATATTTGTTGAGTAAAAAGTACTCAAATAGAGTGGTTGTAAAAAAAGAAAAATGATTATATTAAATAAACATCAGCTCATCACCGAACAGTTTCCAAATGGAGAAACGAAAGTGAAGGATTTCGATCAGTGGATCAAAGCGGATAATCTGCTCGAATTTACCTATCAGGAAGATGGCGATTTGATCCGTTTGTTTTTTGTAAAGAAACGACTTGAAGAAGCAGGAGCGAGTTGTAAATTATGGATTCGTTATATGCCCTATAGTCGTATGGATCGCAAAATTGAGGGCGACCTATTTACCCTAAAATATGTCGCTGCATTTATCAATAGCCTGCAGTTTGATAAAGTATATGTTGTAGAGCCACATTCCGAAACAACCCTCACATTGTTGGAAAATAGTGTAGCGATTTATCCTGCGCTAGATTGGTTGCCGAAACTCATGGAAAAACTCGAATTTTCAGATAATGACCGAATTGTATTTCCGGATAAAGGGGCCGCGGCACGCTATTTAAATAGTGGCTACGAAGATGCCTGTGTCTTTGAAAAGCAACGCAACCCACAAACGGGACGTATCGAAGCGATGAAATTAAAAACAGGTAACATTGTAAAAGGTGCCAAATGCATAATTGTCGATGATTTATGTTCTGCAGGTGGAACATTTCTCTGGGCTGGAAAAATTCTAAAGGAGATGGGGGCAAATGAAATCTACCTGTTGGTGACCCATTGTGAGCCAAGGATTTTCAAAGGTACTTTGTTGGAGGAAGATTCACCGATCGACCTTGTTTTCACCACAGATTCTATGATGAATACCATGCATCCGAAATTAAATTATATCAACTTAACAACTGAAAGCTATGTTTAGAGCAATGAGCAAAAATCCGATTCTCTGGACCGACGGTTACAAATTGTGTCACAAGGATCAATATCCAGC
Organism: Sphingobacterium ginsenosidimutans; assembly: GCF_039536865.1. Lineage (NCBI taxonomy): Bacteria > Pseudomonadati > Bacteroidota > Sphingobacteriia > Sphingobacteriales > Sphingobacteriaceae > Sphingobacterium > Sphingobacterium ginsenosidimutans. The sequence continues at coordinate 1,662,594 of NZ_BAAAZK010000007.1, read as the reverse complement.
ACATACAGAATGGGTATACGAAACCTGGACTCCCCGGATGTCCCGGATCGCAGGAATAAGCCATGTTGCCTTCTTTGGATTGCAAGGTGCTCTGGCGGAGATCAGTAATTCTTTCGATGAATATTTTTTCACCCAACCTGAGGATACAGTTGTTGCGCAGTATGAAGAAGCCATTCGTGAAGTTTTCGCGATGACCAATAGCAATTTTGCGCGCACACATCAGTCACAACATATACGCGATTTACATCGTTTGGGCTATCTTCCGATTAAGGTGAAAGCTTTGAAAGAGGGGAGTCTCGTACCGATAGGCGTGCCGATGTTTACGATCGAGAATACCCATCCAGATTTCTTCTGGTTGCCAGGTTATCTTGAAACGCAACTCTCTGCTTATATCTGGTCGCCAATGACCGCGGCGACTATCGCCGATCAATACAAGCGATTGTTGACAGGTTTTGCTGAAAAAACAGGCGATATCAATAAAGTATTCACCCAAGCTGGAGACTTCTCAATGCGTGGTATGGGATCGCCTGAAACCGCTTATCGCACTGCAGGTGGACATTTACTAAGCTTCGGCGTTTCCGCAACACTCTCTGTTCGGGAATACCTCAAAACCTATTACGCAGCCACAAGTGATGTCATGATGTACACGCCTTCAACAGAGCATAGTGTGATGTGTTCTTACGGTGAACAGGAGGTTGAAGCCTTCCGACATTTGATTACGGAGGTTTACCCCAGCGGAAACATTTCTATTGTGTCCGATACCTATGACCTATGGCATGTTGTGGATCACGTATTGCCACAATTGAAAGACCTGATCATGGGACGGGAAGGAAAAGTTGTCATTCGACCAGACAGTGGCGATCCTGTTAAAATTATTTGTGGTGATCCGGAAGCTGATCACGAAACAGTTCAAAAAGGGATTGTCGACCGTTTATTTGAACTCTTTGGCGGGACGGTCAATGCGAAAGGCTTCAAAGAACTTGATCCACATATTGGTGTTGTCTATGGCGACTCCATCACTGTGGAACGGGCAACTAAGATCTGCGAAGGTTTGATGGCGAAAGGTTTTGCCTCGACCAACACAATACTTGGAATAGGATCCTATACCTATCAGTATGTCACAAGAGATACCTTTGGCTTCGCTTTAAAGGGAACGGCCGAAATTGTGGACGGTCAGTTTAAAGCTATTCAAAAAAGACCGGCCACAGACACCGGTAATTTTAAGAAATCCCAAAAAGGTATGGTTGCCGTTGTATTTGAAAACAATGATTTTCGCTTGATAGACGATCTCAATCCAACGACCATCGAACAATTGAATGATAGCAACCTGCTCAAAGAATGTTTTGTGGATGGGGCCTTTGTCAGCACAGCTAGCTTTAAGGAAATAAGAAATAGATTACAAACAGAATCAATAAGAGTATATGGAAAATAACCTAGGAAAACCGTTTTTCATCAATGATGAAAACGTTGGACAGTATGCACAACAAATGGCATCATGGATTGCGGGACAAGTGAATGCGGCAAACCGTCAAGGTTTGGTACTGGGCATGAGCGGCGGGATTGACTGTAGTGTGGTTGCTTGTTTATGCCACTTGGCGAAAGTAGATGTCCATTTAGTGATGATGCCCTATGGTAGTGACATGAACAATAGCAAGAGTCATGCACATGGGATGGAGCTTATTGAAAAATTTGATTTTCCCTACCATATCTTTGATATCAAACCAGCGGTGGATGCGCTGACGATCAATAACGAAGCCTATATTGCAGCTTCAAGCGAATCCAACCGTGTCTTGAGCTTAGCCAATATCCGGCCACGGGTCCGCATGACTTACCTCTACCAATTTGCACAATTGGGAAGCCGTTTTGTGATCGGTACCGGCAATATGGCCGAAGCGACCGTAGGTTACTTTACCAAATGGGGAGATGGCGCTTATGATCTTAATCCCTTGGCTATGGTGACCAAGCAAGAAGTATATACACTGGCAAAATACCTAGGTGTCCCCGAATCCATTCAATATAAGAGTCCTTCAGCAGGTCTATGGGAAGGACAGACAGATGAAGAAGAATTGGGCATGAGCTATGCACAGATTGACGGATTTATTCTGACCGGAACATCCGGTGAGCCGACGATAGATGAACTGATCCGTAGACGTCAACAACAATCTGCTCATAAGTTTGCTGCGATTCCAACTTTCAAAGGCTAGTAAAAAGTAGAGCTGATAGGAAAAGGTTAGGTTTAGGACACATACAATACATAATTATTGAAGATGAAAACAAGATATGAACAGATTGTTGATGTAAGAGAGATCGCATCCGAAAAAAGGGATCATATTCCGTCCATATTGTCATTGGTTGGGCAGGAGCAAATCCTGCCTGCTGCATCGGATAAAAAGCGTACACTGCTTTTGGCGATTGATGTACAGAACGATTTTATGGAATCCATTGGCAGTCTACCGGTAGCTGGTTCGCGTGCTGATGTACAACGGCTGACTCAATGGATGTACAACAACATGGATTCTCTGACACAGGTCATGTGCAGCCTTGACTGTCATTCACTGCTGCAGATTTTCCATGCAGACTGGTGGGTGGATAAGCAAGGAAATCAGCCCAAACCTTTTACGGTCATCCGTCACAAGGATCTTATCGATGGAACATGGACTGTCGCCAATGCGGACACAGCTGAACAATCTCTAGCGTATCTTAAAAATTTAGAAACCGAAGGGAAAAAGGAGCTTTGCATCTGGCCCTATCATTGTTTAGAGGGCAGCTCGGGGGCGCAATTGGAAAGTCAATTTACCAATATGCTCTATTTTCACAGCGCTGTACGTCAAGTCAAACCCCTATTGGTTTATAAAGGACAGGATCCCTACACTGAAATGTACGGTATCATCAAAGCCGAATACGATGACAATAAATTTGTCAATCATGCCGTGCTCGAGGCTATCCAGGCCTACGATGCCATTTATATCGCTGGACAGGCATCAAGTCACTGTGTATTGGCATCTGCAATGCAGATATTGGAATATTTTGCGGCGGATAAAGCGATTACGTCCCGCATTACCCTACTGATAGACTGTATGTCACCTATTGCTGGTTTCGAAGAATCTACACAGCAGGCTTTTGATTCACTGCATGAAAAATACGGCATACAGATCAAAAAGTCCACAGACGTAATTTTATAACAAGATGGTCAGTACTCCAAAAACATATAACTACGAATACCCCAGACCCGCCGTTACAGTCGATTGTGTAATCTTTGGTTTTGAAAAAAATCAACTTAAACTGTTATTAACCAAACGGGCGATAGAACCTTACTTAGGGAAATGGGCATTTCCCGGTGGCTTTATTCAGGAGGATGAAACTGCGGATGAATGTGCGCTACGTAAATTGTCCGAAGAAGCTGGACTCAGCAATATCTTTCTTGAGCAGCTCTATACCTTTTCGGATTTAAACCGTGATCCCCGGGGACGGGTCATCAGTATTGCCTATTATGCCTTAGTTAAACCTAACGAATATATCCTGGAGGCTGGACTTGATATCGATGCGGTGCAATGGTTTAGTTTGGAGGAGGTAGCTGATTTGGCTTTCGATCATCAGCAGATCTTGTCTGTTGCGGTCGAACGCCTCAAAGGTAAAATCCGTTACCAGCCCATCGGATTTGAACTGCTGCCGGCACAGTTTACCTTACCTGACCTGCACAAATTGTATGAAACAATTCTGCAGCGTTCGATAGATCGCGGTAATTTTCGCAAAAAGATACTGAGCATGGATCTGTTGATCGACCATAGCGACATGCAAAAGGATAGACATGCCAGAGCAGCAAAAATCTATAGTTTTGATAAAGAAAAATACGAAGAACTCAAAGAAACAGGATTTTACTTCGAAATCTGACAATTTACCTTATCCATCAGGCTCATGAAACAACATGAGCCTTTATCCATTTCAATATTTAGCGTTTACAAGTCGAATATCGATTGTCACAGCGCTTAAATTGACTTACCTTTCCTATTATGTGATTGAAATACGATATTAGATTGAAATATCTTAATGGTGAATTATCTGTTGTATGAAAAAAGTACTTTATTGCGCTGGTCTTGTTTTGTCGCTATGTATGGCATGTCAACAAAACAAGGTAAAAAATCCTGTTTCTCCTCCAATAAAGGAGGCTATTGTAAGCGAAAAGCCAGCGGTCGATTCGCTTGTCTTTCAGGATAAAATGATCAGAATTTATAAGATAGATTCCATCAGCTTTTTTAAGGAACAGCAAAAGACGGATTATAGGAGAGATACCATCGCTTCGATCAGCGATGTAAAAGTCGCGAAAAAGCTATTGCAGGGCCGTGTCGTATTTGGAGACTATATTCCAGGTAAGGCCATGGAAATTGATACATTGGTGGAGGGGGATGTAATTGCTCAGGTACGACTTAATGATGGTCGCTTACTAACGGCCGGAAAAACAGAAGGTGCCATTGATCTGTTGGAGAATATGTTTGTAAAATATTTTCCATCTGAAGAGATTTTGTTGTTGGAAGGAGGACATACGACAGATCAGGCACTTGATTTGCGTCAGGGGAAATGGGATATCGAAGAAATCGGCAATTTAGACTATGTCTATTTCTCTAAGCATAAGAAATATAGATTGAATGGCATGTTTAACGGGCAGGAATGTTCCAGTTACTTTTTGCAAAAAAAGGAAAATGAGGTCTATCTGACCTATGCGCAGATTCCCCTGGACTGGAATGATAACTTTGAACTATGTACCCTAAAAGAGATCTTTTGGAAAGGAGATCAGCAGCTATACTTTCGGAATTTTTTCTATGGGGCACCGCACGATAAGCGAGCGGGTTTCTATAGACTGGATATTATTTCCGAAAATTGATGTCATCAATAGGGATGCATCGAATCTCAAATTGCTTTTCCTGGCAAACTGCCCTTGCAAGTAGGAATTAGCAAAAGGAAAAATCCCTGTTTTCCGCTAAGCAGAATATTTAATAATAGCTGTATTTTTACTGCATCAGGTACAGTGCTTGCCGTTTTCATCTATTGAGGTAAGCGCGATCTATTTTAAGACTATCGGGCAATAAGGTTATGGCGCATCGCATTTATATATATAACGTAAATCCTAAAACAAAAGAAACATTTGAAGCACATCTGGCCGAATGGAATTATGAAATTCCAGCTCTGATGTTCCCGCTATTTTCTTCGGGTATCCGTTCCCAAGGAACACAGCTCTATGCCAATAAGGAAGACGGTATTGCAAGGTTACGCTATTTTTATGCGCTGCTTGCTGATGTTTATCAATTGCATTACAAAAAGAAGTATGCAGAACCGGTCAACAAGATGTTTGAATTTTTGGAAAGTTTGCCATTCGATACCTTTCAAATCGATGGACGGGATGTCTTCAATATGAATGTAGAAAAACATACAGCACAGGCAAGTGACTGGGTAGATGAGATCAGGACGACGGGAGCTTTATACACACAGGCCCTTGAGCAGCAGCGTTTGGATCCTCTTCAGAAGATCTTGCAATTATCAGGCTATGATACTTTTCTGGAAATGCTCGAGACAGACTGGATTAACTATGGTTTGGGTTTGTGGGAAGAACATGCTTTTCAGCAGGAGGGAACCGAAGTCTTTGAAGAAAATGGAAAACAAGGATTAAAGGATGCTCTTGGAAATATTCGGGTCGCTGCGAAATATGATGAGCTATTTGAGTTCAATGAAGCGGGGATTGCTGTGGCTGAACTGGATCAACTATTTGGTTACATCAATGATCGGGGAGAGGAGATCGTACCCTGTCAGTACGTTGAGGCATTTGACGCGCGTGTTATCGATGGGATTAATTATGCTGAGGTTGAAATCGAAGGGAAACGAGGTATATTGAATATTGATAGCAAACAACTTTCATTACCTGCTGCCTATGATGATTTGGACTGGTTTGCCCGTGGTTTTTTGAATGCAAAGCAAGGTGATAACTATTTTCTTTTTGCTGCTGATGGAACACAGGTTATTACCGAATCGGCGGATGAACCTTTTGGATACGATTACAGTAAGCTTTTTTATAAGCGGCAAAAAGGGACCATGAAGCGGAAATACTTTCGTATGGATGGTCACTATTTGGGTAGTTTTCTGGAAGATAGCCTACAGGCTCTTCCCAACGCCTATTTCTGGATCAAACCCAATAAGTTGCAGCGCAAGATTTCAATCATCAAGCCTGATGGTACTGTGCTGGATGAAGAGATTGACCGTATCATCGTCCTGGATGATTATCGTAGCATCGCATACCTGAAAAATAAACAATGGCAGATTTACGCACTCGCGCATGATCTATTCCGCTTAGTCGATCGATCTATTGCTAAAATCTTGGTCGATAGCATTAAAAACTTACGAAAAGATGTCTTTGTTGTCGCCTGTGCCGAAGGGCAAGGGATATATGAAGCTTATCTTGATCAATGGCTACTCGAACCTGATCCGGCTTATCTAAAAATCGAATATTGCTATATGGACTTTATGCGTATCCAACAATCCGAAGGAATGCGCTATTTTGATACCAAAGTGAATTTCTGTAGCGAACTTTACGATTATGTCAGTGCGCCGATTCATGATCCTCATCCGGAACGAAGCGAAGGTGAATTCTTACTTTTATTTAAAGGAGAAAGGCTGTTTTATGTAGATCTAAAACGAAATGTCGCTGAATTTCCTGAAACAGCATTTGGCCGTTTGTATGCCGAAAAATATAATTTGCAGGGAGCTGACCAGAGCTACTTTGTACAATTTTATCAAGCATGGACAAAACGAAAAGGAGCGGGGTACGAATCTTATCTTGATAACGATACGTTATACGAAAAAGCGCGGAAACTAAATTGGGCCGGTAAGATAGCCGAGGCTATACCTTTGTTGACTATCGGTGCCTCCCGAGGTAGTGCCGACTGCCAATACCTTCTTGGCAATATCTATTGCGATACAGATCATCAAGATTTTCTGGATATTCCTAAAGCGATCGGCTTCTACAAGCAGGCTATCGCACAGGATCATGCGCAAGCTTGGACGAACTTAGGGTTCATCTATGCTACGGGCCTTGGTCTGCCGCTTGACATTCCCAAAGCCTTAGAAGCTTACCAAAAAGCTGCGGCACTGGGGGAAACGCAAGCAATGAGCAATCTTGGTCACTGGTATTATGAAGGAGAACATCTTGAACAGGACTATGGGCAAGCCTTGTATTATTTTAAGCAGGCTGAAAAAGAAGGCATCGACAACGATGCACAGATAGCTGAAATTTATTATCAACAGAAAGATTACACTAATCTTTTACGTTATCTGAAAAAGGATAAAGCGGGACAGTATGCTGCAATTTATTATGGGATTTTGTATGAAGAAGGTTGGGGCGTAAAACAGAGTATGGTAAAGGCGCTGCGTTACTACGAACAGGCAAACGAAAACGCTACCTATGCTTATGCCGTCAATCGTCTCTTGTATTACTATAAAAATGGAGCGTTTGCAGATGCCGCTAAATACAACTTTTGGTTGGATTTTGCCAAAAACAATGACGTTGATATTGAAGAATAAAAAAAGAATATGGCACATCGAATTTATATTTATAACACGGATAAAAAAGATCAGGAGTATTTCCATGCTTATTTGGGTGAATGGAACTATGTCATTCCAGATTTGTTGCTGCCCCTGTTTGCCGCAAATCCAAAAGCAAAAGGTACCTTGGTATATGCTGAAAAAGAAGCGGGTGTTTTAAGATTAAGGAGATTCTTCGATCTGCTTATTCAGGAGTATAACTTGATATCCAATGCTGCTGTCCTATTGACCATCGAAAAAATGTTCGATTTTCTGCATGGACTTCCATTTGAATGCTTCCAGATCAATGCGCGTGATGTTTTTAATATGTCTGAGGTGAAACATAGCCAACAAGCAAAGGATTTTGCTTTTGAAATCTATGAGAAGAACCTGTATTACGAAAAAGCAATAGAGAAGCAGTCGTTATCAGCGCTTTATCCTATCTTGAGCCGTTCAGGTTATGATTCCTTTTTAGCGATGTTAGAGGCTGAGTGGAGCAACTATGGATTGGGCTGGTGGAATACGGAAGCGATTGATAGTCTTGATAACCAGTTTTTTGAAGAAAATGGACGCTGGGGAATCCGGAATGCGAAGGCTGAGGTGAAAGTTGAACCCTGTTATGACGAGATCGGAGACTTTGATTACAATGGCTTTGCAGTTGTTGCGAAAGAAGGTTTGTTTGGTTATTTAAATAGAAAGGGCGAAGAGACCATCCCTTGTATGTACGCCTCTGCAGCGCCTGTACAGAGCGGCCGTGGTACCATTGTAGGAAAAGTGAGTTTAGCGGGCAAGCATGGCTTGGTGGACGTGGAGACTGGCGCTACAATTATTCCCTTGAACTATGCGGTTTTGGACGATTTTGCTTATGGATTCTATCAGGGACAGCGGGACGGAAAATATGACATTATCGATGCCGAAGGTAAGGGCTTTCATACGGAAGGTTCTGATGAACCTTTTGAAATAGACTACGAGGGTTTTATTTATCAGCCGATAGCAAACAGCAAACTACGTAAATATTATTCCAATCAAGGTGTTCTATTGGGCAAATATCCAGAAGGGGTTTTGAACGAATTGTTGTTTGATTTTTACGCGGTCAATTTAAACAATAAAAAAAAGAAATCAGTCCATGCAGCAGACGGCTCCCTTTTGGTAAAAGATGTGGCTGTGCTAAATGCCATGAATGGGCTCAGCGCATTATATTACCTTTCGGAAGGCAAATATTTTCTGTATGACCTCGCTAGTCGGGATTTTCTTCTGCAAGATCTGACGATTAAATCTATACAGGGAGGTGCCGATTTTGGTAATGGTGCCTATAATTGTTATATCATCGAAACCGAATCGGAAAGAGGAATCTATCACACGGAGACTAAAAGCTGGCTGCTACCATTGTCAGCATATTATGCCACGATCAGCTATGCGCTGATGGACTATTTTATCCTGCAAGATCAGGTGGGCGGGTATTATTACTACGATACTGATAGCAAAGAACTGAGTGAATCCTTCGATTTCATCTGTGGTAGTGTACGGCATTATCAAGATCTAATGATGTTGCGCGACCGCAAACTGTTCAATAAAGGATATGAGGGATTGGAAGAGGTGCCCCAAGATCAGTATGGATATTATATCAAGGCATTGGACAAGCTGGAAGGGAAGGAGCTCGAGGTTTTTGATCATTTTTTTACCCAGTGGAAAGCGGATCGGGGCGTAGATTTTGAATCTGCTTATGATAGTTATACCTTGTATCACATGGCCATGGATTGCTGCAGAAATGGAGACGTCGAAAGTGCTATCCGTTACTTTACATTTTCAGCTGATCAGGACAATGAAAGCAGTATGTATGAACTTGGTAATATCTATACGGATACCGATAATGAAGATAAACGTTTTCTGGACCTGAAAAAAGGAATTGCATACTATGAGCGGTCCGCCGAAAAGGGATATGCAGCTTCTTGGAATAGCATCGGTTATCTTTATCAGCATGGAATAGGTTATACTTCGGATCTAAAAAAAGCTTTTGAGGCCTATAACAAAGGGGCTGACCTTGGGAATGGCTATGCATTATCCAATTTGGGTTATTTCTATTTTAGTGGGACCTATGTAGAGGAAGATCTCGAAAAAGCATTGGATTACTACAAAAAAGCGGAATTGAAGCTGGTTGAAAATAATCGCAATATTGCTTCGATTTATTATAGTTTAGATGACTATGACCGTCTACTTGTTTATCTGAAGAAAGATAAAGCGGATAGCTATTCCAATATTTATTACGGTTTGATGTATGATGCGGGGTTAAAATTTAAAAAGGACAGTAAAAAAGCCGTTCATTATTTTGAGCGGGCAAATCATTATGGTGTTTATGAGTCTGCTACAGAAAGCTTATTGGGTTATTATAAAAATGATCCCGACTTTATGGATCAGGAAAAACATGCCTACTGGTCGAACTTTGCCCGACAACACGACTTGGATATTGAACCCGAATTGTTGATTTGGGCGAATGAGAAAAGTGGGGGAGTAGAAGCAAAGGACGAACCTACAGAAAATAGTAGTTCATCCTTTTTTAGTAAACTGTTTAAAAAGAAAAAATAACCTGCACGATGTTATCTTCTGCGAATTTAGATTTCACAGGTATGCTGATCGACCTAGCCTTTATGCTATTTTTTGGCGTAGGTGCAGGTTATTCCCTGATTGTGGGGATTATCCATATCGTCCAGAAAAAGACCAAAACGTTTGGCTATTATCTGCGGACATTTTTGATCGCCGGTATCGTAGGCCTTGCTTTGGGAGCCTTTGGTGCCTTTATGATCACGCTGTCGCTGATGGCCTAGGAATAGGTAATTCTCAAGGGGGCGCATAGATTTTTTTGGCAGTTACCTGAAAATAAGACTTTATCGTTAGACCGATCTATTTTTTGCGTTGACGATATGCATCAAATGGTGATTACAATGCCAGGCATAGAGACCTATATTTACTTTAAGGGAAATATACCGTTTTGTAACCGGATGAATAAAGGCTCTTTCAAGCTGCTCATCACTCAGGCTCTTAAGCAAGATTTCCCAACGTTGGTGTAAGCCTTCTAATAATTTAAGGGAGCTTTCGATTGGATTGTGTTTTGAATCCGGAAGTTCGGCCCACAGGTTTTCTTCATAGAGTTTTATCGTAGGGTCATCTTCTGTCAGCGCTAACTTAAAACGGACAAAGCTATTCATATGGCTATCAGCGCAGTGATGCACCACCTGTCTGATGGTCCAACCGTCTGGACGATATCGTTTCTCCAAAGCGATATCTGGCAGGTCGCTGACTTCGGATTTGAGTCGCGCGGGGAAATCTGCGATTGTTTTTATCCAATCATTCAGTAGTTGCTTGTCTATATGATCTGGTACGGCAAAGCGGCCTATGGGATACCTAAGTTTTTCTAATTCATGTTGCATGGTTTAAATTTAACGAAAATTGCTTCAATGTTCTTATGTTTTGTGCGTAAAGTAACGGTTAAATCCTGTTTTGGACTTTAGTTAATGAACTTATGTGATTTGGATGACAGGAAGAATTGTGGTAATTTCGGCAATTCAAGATGCGTCGCTTTATTCTTCTTTCTACGGCAGATGAGGTCGTAAGGGAAGTAAGTATGGTTTGTTTTGAATATAAAAGACAAGGAATGAAGAGTCTAAATGAGTTGATTAATCCGACAGATTCAGGATGGGGTCTGGTCGAAGAATGGATGAAGGGAGCAAGCAATTCTTATGAGGTACTGCCCAGAAATCCAAAACGGGCAGATGAGGAGTTACTACGAGCTCAGATGACCACAAAATCACCTATGGGTGCTATTATTCATCAAACCGGTGGAATACTCATCGATGGCGGATGGCTACGGATCCTAGGCTCTGGTTCGACTAAATTGAATCGAGGTATCATGGAGTGGAACAAAGGGAAAAGCTTTGACAAAGAAGGGGAGAAAGGTGGTTTTTTGTTAATTGCCGATGATGTTTTGGGCGGATATTTCGCGATTAATGCTGGAGCTTTGGGCGAGGGCATAGGACAGGTCTATTATTTTGCACAGGACACCTTGCAATGGGAAAGTTTGGAGTGCGGCTATTCTGATTTTATTTATTGGACATTGAAGGGTGACATCCGTCAATTTTATGAAACATTTAGATGGAAGGAATGGGCTGAAGATGTACAAAAATTGGATGGAAATCAGGTGTTTTCATTCTATCCTTTTCTATGGACAGAAGAAGCACGTGATCTGCGCAAGGTTGATAGAAAAGTAGTGCCTATTGACGAAAACTACCATTTCACGATGGAGTTTGCCAGTGGAAGATAAACCTGTTACCAGTTGATGATCAACAGGTTCTTTGCCGCACGGAGACTACATTTCTGATATTTGGAATAGGCTTTTGCTGCTCTTTCCTGAATTTGTTCGTTGCTTTCTCCGTTTATATACCCTGTTAGCGCATCATGGAGACTGTAGGCTTCTGGACACATCAAATGGCTTGTCCAGAGAATGGGGTTTACAGTTTCCTTATCGATATGAGGTGCAAAATACTTTTTACTATAACAAGCGAGGATAATCGCATTCCGCTTTTGGCGGTCGGTGTTTTTGAAACGCTGGTCTAGTTGGAAATCCATAAGGCCATCATGTCCGATATAAGCATTGAGTTTTGCATTGCCTGCTATTCCGATAATCTTGTTGTCTACCTGTAGTGTATCTTTTAGCTGGCCATGAAGGCCTCGGAGAAAATCAACTGTACATAGCTTGATCTCTTTGCCATCATAGGCATCCGCAACAAGGTAATAGTTTTCAGATCTGTGTTTATAGACCAAACGCTCGAGGATTGCACCTTTTGCTTTATACTTTTTTACAAATTTCCAATCTTTACTGCGATTGAAATAAGTTTTTATACCATATTCGCAGCCCCAATAAAGATTGTTGGCCGGATCCTGACCGTTACCGATTGCTTTGGGAACAGGTACGATTCCCTGATAAGTATTATCACATAATGCGACAAGTACATGAATTGTACGCGTTGTGGAATCATAAGGCAGAACGTCCGTGTGATTATTTTCACTAGTCGACGGTTGCGCTGAATCTGCGGCGCCACGTTGCCCACATGCGAGAACTATGAGGGTACTGCTTAGTACCCATATATAATTGAAAGCCTTTTTTATCTCCATTGTATTAAACAAGAATGAATGATCTTATTTGTCGGTACATCAGTTCCGATATTTAGTCTGCCTTGGATTTTTTTATCAGGGTCATCATCCTTAAATAATGTCTAAGGTCATTCTGAATATAAACAAATATAGCTGGAAAATAGTGATGATATACTCCTTGTTTTCAGGGAATTTTAATCTGCTGCTGGATCAGACGCTGCTGATGCAATAGGTACATGAGAACGTGCAAGATTTTGTATCATTTGAAGTACAGATTGAACAATTATCTTGGGTTCAATCTGTACTTCAAGTGTTTTTTTCAGTTCATCTGGCGCTAAAATTAGCGGGATTGATTTTGGAGTGTATAGGTATGCTCGTTGAGTTTCGTAATTTCTAGCTGGATACCTTCCGCTAGTCCAAGTTGGGTTGCGGCCTCTTTTCCTAGTTTAAGGACATGGAATCCACGACCACGGTACGTGAAATTGCACTCATACTCATTGGAATCAATAACGATCCGGAGCTTTTGTGATTTCGTTGGAAATAGAGGCTTAAAATCTTTCGTAATTCTGATTTGCGCTTTTTTTGTGTCATCCGCCGTAATTTTATTTCCTGCTGCTGGAAATAACATACGATTGGGAGAATCATTTTGAGCGATATTTTCTACTGCTTGTTGTTCCTCTTTGTGTTGAACTGCTGGAAGCTCTTTGGGAGGATTTTCCGCTACCACTGCATCTTGCGGCTTTTTATTTTGGCGACCTTTTTTTCGTGCATTTTGATTGGTAGGTTTTGCCGTAACTTCCTGTGATTTTGCGTCAGTGGTTGCTACTGTTTTTTTGTCTGCATCTGTTGGTGATGAGCTGACAGCAGATAAAGGTCGTTTGATAATATTTCGAATGTAATAATGTTTTATTCGCGATTTATCCGTGTTACGTTCTTCGATTTCAAAATCCTCTGTATAGGCTTTAAAAAGGTGGGACATTTTATCGTAACCATAATTTCGCGCATCAAAATCTGGTTTTCTTTTATTGAAAAGACTACCAATTTCCCCTAAAAATGCCCATCCATTTTCATCTGCGGTGTCATCAACGGTGTCTTTTAATAATTCCAGTGTCTCTTCGTCAAGCACAGCTATGCTGGTTGGATTGTCTACAGGTGCCGCTTTGGGTTGATTCTGCTGTTTTTTCTTTGTATTAGGTTCCTTTTTTGGATTCTTTTCAAAGATCTCAACATAAATAAATTTGTCGCAAGAAGCGATGAAAGGTTTCGGCGTTTTTTTCTCTCCAATACCGATCACCAACTTACCCGATTCTCTTAAACGGGTTGCCAATCTTGTAAAATCGCTGTCGCTCGATACGATACAGAAGCCATCGACCCTGTCGGAATGTAGGATGTCCATCGCGTCGATAATAAGAGCTGAATCGGTGGAGTTTTTACCTTGGGTATAGCTATACTGCTGGATGGGGGTTATCGCATGGGTGAGGAGCTTATCCTTCCATTTTTCGACATAAGGATTGGTCCAGTCACCGTAGATCCGTTTGATCGTCGGGATACCGTAGCGTTTGACTTCGTTCAGAATCTCTTCGATCTTTCGATAAGAAACATTATCCGCATCGATTAATATTGCGATTTGTAAATCCCCATGCTCTGCCATATGTGTTTATTTATATTTTCGATGTATTTGTATGTTTATGTTACGAAATAGGATTCTCCTATTTTGAACATATGGTTAAAAATACACTATTGTTGAAGAATTATTGAATTTTTTAAGAATTTAATTTGAATGATGATTTTCTGAAGGCTGCTATTTAGTAAGATTTCCTGCCCTATTTTATACATGAGATTATAACAGGATCAGCCATAAAAGGTACGTAAAATAGAATTTAATAGGAAGTATAGGGACAAAAAAAAGGTTTTCAAACGGGGAGAATGAAAACCTTAAATAACCAATTATAAACCTAAATTATGATGCAACAAAGATAGTGTGTATTTTACACATATGCAAATGTTGTTTATTATTTTTAATGAATCGCTTAAATTTTGTAGCTAAAAAACTACAAACACTTTCTTGTTATGCCGTTAAAGCTCAATAAAAGCGGAGGGCCGGTAACCCATGACAGCATAAAAACTATTTGTAAAAGCCTGTACACTTTGGTACCCAACTTTGTAGGCAATCTGGGATATGGTCAGTTCACCTGTGCTTAATAATTCAAGACTTTTAATTATCCGCAACAATTGCTGGTATTTAACCAGTGTCATTCCCGTTTCCTTTTTAAATAATCGTTCGATCGTGCGCAGGGAAAGATTGGATAATAACGCAATTTCTTCCATCTTAATAGGATGGGTATAGTGGTCGTGTAGGTGATTTAAGACTATCTGTAATCTATTTTCACTCGGCAGCGTAATTTCTAGATGCAATAAGCGGGATCCGAAGGCGGGGAGTTCGTTAAGGAGTGCACGAAGGAAAATTGTTTCATGTTCATTTTCTTCCGTCAATTTTGACCATTTTTCGGCATATAGGATCATCTCTCTTAACACCTTCGGAGCAGCGAATATTTGAACCTTTTCGAAAAATGGATCTTCCTGTTCGATATCAAAAAAGACGATCATTAACTTGATACTCTCGGAATGTGAATTGGTCTTATGTAAAGCATTTGAGGGAACCCACGCCACATGATTCTGGGGGAGGAGGTACATTTTTCCCTCAACGGTGAGGTATTGAAAACCTTGCTCGACGTAAATCAACTGCGCCTTACGATGGGTATGTAACGCATCGTCGTGAACCCAATTTTCTTCGAACCAGACAAAATTAGATTTTTTTATATTATCAATTGTATCAATATGATTGGAACAGCCCATGTCGTTATAAATTAAATCAATGGCAAATTTAATTAAATAACTGAATATATCTTTGCAACAAATCATCTTGTAGGTGTATTCATCATGCGGTAATACCGTATACTAGTGGAAGGATCCATCCGCTAAACATTAGCTATTACACCCAAGAAATAAATAATTTATATGAATAATAATATGCAAAAATCAAACACTGTATCCTGGAGCTGGTTGTCTGTATTGGTTGTTATTTTAGTTTCAACGAATCTGAGATCGCCGATTACGGCTGTGGGGCCTGTTTTGGGGCAGATCAGTGACTATCTTACATTAGATAGCTTTCAAAGTAGTTTATTGACGGCAATTCCTCTTTTTATGTTTGCAAGTTGTTCGGTCCTGGTGAGTAAGTATTCCCACGTTCAGGGTATGCATCGTTTTTTGTTGTTTGGATTGATTGTCCTTGCTGTGGGCATCATTGTGCGGGTAGGGGGCGGTACAGCCTCTTTGTTTGTGGGATCCGTCATGATCGGCTTAGGAATCTGTGTGGGTAATGTTGTAGCTCCAGGATATATTAAGACCAGTTTTCCCAATAACATCGGGCTGATGACTGGTATTTTTGCTGTAGCGATGAACTTGACGGCAGCATTCGCATCAGGCTTTAGTCTACGTCTGGGGGAATGGACTGGCTTTGGATGGAGAGGTTCCCTGGGTGTTTGGGTAGTGTTGGCGATAGGATCGATTATTGCTGTTTTTTTTGACCAGTTACGTGGGCAGAAGAATGTTATTCCGGAGCAGAAAAAGCAAGTGCAGACTGGGATTGGGCATATTTTTAAATCCAGATTGGCTTGGTATATCAGTATATTTATGGGAATTCAATCATTGGTTTATTATAGTTTGATTTCCTGGTTGCCCAAGGTATTGGTCGATTATGGGATGGCTGCCAAAGACACCGGTTGGTTGTTGTTTTTGATCCAGATTGCAATGATCCCCATTATGTTTGTCGGGCCTATTATTGCGCACCGAATGAAAGATCAGCGACTGATGGCTGTTGCTGTTGCGGTGGGTATGTTGGGCAGCATTTTGATCTTCTTTTTATATAAGCTAGATGGGATCTATGTTGCAGCCATATTATTAGGGCTTTCCAATGGCCTGTCGTTTAGCCTTTCTATTCTCTTTTTTAGTTTAAGGGCAAAATCGACAGCGAATGCAATCAAAATTTCGGGAATGGCGCAATCAGTCGGGTATTTGATTGCTGCATTCGGCCCACCGATTTTTGGAAAATTGCATGAGATAGACCCATCCTGGAACTACTCCTTTTATTTTCTTGCGGCTAGTATTGTCCTGTTGTTATTGACAGGAATAAAAGCGGCAGAAAATAAATTCGTGGAAGAATCATAATCGCGTAAACAACATTTGGTAAATGCTAGCAGCCCCATTATTTTAAAATAATGGGGCTGCTGTCTATGTGGATAGCTTACTCATGAACCACTTGTTGATATTGTCAAGTTGGTTCACCTCGATTTAATCTTTTAAGATGTCAAATTCGATATAGGTCGCATTATTGACATCATGGAAAATGCGCTGTGTTGCTTTACGGAAGTCGGCTTTGGTCGCAGTATAGGGTTCCATAAATACCTGTGGATTCCGTTCCGCCAATGGGAACCAGGAATTTTGTAGCTGAACCATGATACGATGTCCTTTTTTAAAGGTGTGCGCAACATCCGGCATCACAAAATCTACTTTTTCCACGAGACCGGGAGTCAGCGCCTGTGGTTTGTCAAAGCCGTTTCTGTATTTTCCAGCCATGATTTCGCCTCTAACCATCATTTGGTATCCCGCCATTGTTTTTCCTTCAAAACTGGGGGCATCATTGGGATAAACGTCGATGAGTTTAACAACATAATCCGCATCGGTACCTGTTGATGATACTTTAAGGAAGTTTTTGATCGGGCCGACAATGGTAATGTCTTCGGTCAAAGCTGCTGTTTGGTAGACCATGACATCGGGGCGATTGGCGGCAAAACGTTGATCATCGACCATGTACTCGCGTGTACGGTTTTGGATGAGTCCGCCTTGATGCGGAACAGGTTTGTTGGGGTCCGTTACATATTCATCCCATGAATCCGTGCGTTGGACTTTCTCAAAACCAAGTTTGCCCTGTGGCTGAAAATAAAGTTTTTTTGTCTCGACATTTTTGGGTGGCCATTGTTCGAATTGCTTCCATTCATTACTCCCCGAAATAAAGATATTGGCCTCGGCAGCAGAGAAGCTACCTTCTTCTTTTAAGTAGTGACTGAAAAAGGGCTGTTCAAATTTTTCCTGATAGGTGATACTTGTTTTTTTCTCAAATTGAATGTCGCCCAAATGATCTCCTGCTGCGCGAACCCATCCACCGTGATACCAGGGACCCGCAACCAAAATCGAATTATTTGTTTTGCTTTTTTCTTCAATAGATTGATAGGTTTTAAATGTACCATAGGCATCTTCGGCATCAAAAAAACCGCCAACAACCATCACAGCTGGTTTGACATCTTGTAGATAATTGGTGATGACACGTGATTTCCAAAACTCATCGTAGTTGGGATGCTTAAAGAGGTCGTTCCAGAATTTGACCGAATCGCCAAAATACTTTTCTTTGAGCTCTTTGGCGGTTCCGCCTTCAAGGAAAAAATTATATTTATCGACCTCGTTGATCTGAATGTTACTTTTGAATTGATCGGGGGTTATCGGTTTTGGACGTGGCACACCAAATGTTGACATAAATGTGAAAGCATCCTGCAGGAATAATACACCATTGTGGTGAAAATCATCCCCAATAAACCAATCGGTCACCGGAGCCTGTGGCGAGACCGCTTTGAGGCTGGGATGGGTCTTGACTAGCCCCACTGTGGAGTAGAAACCCGGGTAGGAAATCCCATAGAGACCCGCTTTTCCATTGTAGTTCTTCACGTTTTTCTGTAGCCATTCGAGAGCGTCATAGGTGTCTGTGCTCTCGTCGATCGCTTTTTTATCTTTACTCAGGTTTGTTGGTCGAACATCTTCAAAATCACCTTCACTCATCCACTTTCCACGGACATCCTGATAGACAAAGATATAGCCGTCCCGCATCATCGATGGGAAGTTACCCAAACTTTTCTTGTACTCATTTTGGCCATAAGGCCCCACGGTATAAGGTGTTCGGTTTAATAAAATTGGATATTTCTTGGATTTATCTTTGGGGCTGTAGATTACGGTAAACAATTTCTTGCCATCTCGCATCGGAACCGTTACTTCGGTTTTCTCATAATAATCCCGAACATAAGCGGAATCTGTGGCAGTCTGTGCATGGAGCTGGCTCCCGGTTAACAATGCTAAAGCCAGAAACGAAATGGTAGTTTTCATTGAAATAATTATTTAGGAATGTTGATTTTTCATGGTTTACATAAACATCTTACAGTCGTTTAGCCTAAACTCACGACGGTTTCATCAATTATCAGCCTAAAGGTAACGCTCCCGAAGTCATTTTCCAATTTTATTGTCATATTTATATAGAATAGAAAAAGAAAAATTGACCAATTTTTTAGAAAGAATAACTTTTTTCGAATTGTATTTGGATTAGTTTTTTAATGTTAATATATTGAGTTAAATTAGTTATGATTATATTTTGTTTTCGCAACTATGATCGAATACCTTATATTTCAGTGAGATGGACGATATAAGCTCGGGCTGCTTATTCATTTCATCTCGTTTCTTTTGCCTTCGAATAGGCATCGAAACAGCAATTGTCATGATTTTATAAATAAAGTGACGATGGATATGAAATATGTTTTTTTAAGCTAATTTTAAGAATTATTTTATCATAAAACATCAATTAAATAACAATTTAAGTATATAGAATTAATATGGGACAACAAGTGAAAGATGCCAATGGTAAATTGGGGATTCTTATTCCGGGATTGGGTGCTGTGGCTACAACATTGATCGCTGGTGTGGCATCTATAAACAAAGGTTTTTCAAAACCAATAGGATCTGTTTCTCAATTGAGCAGAATCCGTTTAGGTAAGCGCACGGAGAATAGAAATCCTTTAATCAAGGATTTCGTCCCTTTGGCAAAGTTGGAAGATGTCGTTTTTGGTGGTTGGGACGTATATGAAGATAACGTATATGAAGCTGCTTCAAAAGCACAGGTGTTAGAACAAGGCCAACTTGATGCTGTAAAAGCTGAATTGGAAGCAATTCAACCAATGAAAGCTGTGTTTGATCGCAATTTTGTTAAAAATTTGGACGGCACGCACATCAAATCAGAGAAAACACGTCGCGAATTGGCTGATGCCGTACAACGTGATATTCGCGAATTTAAAGAAAAAAACGGCTTAGACCGTGTCGTATTAGTATGGTGTGGTTCTACTGAACGCTATATTGAAACAAACGAAGCTTTCTCAACAATTGCAAAATTAGAAGAGGCTTTGGATAATGACGATCAACGCATTCCGCCAAGCATGATCTATTGTTATGCGGCTATAAAAGAAGGCGCTCCTTATGTTAATGGTGCACCAAACTTGACATGTGACGTTCCTGCGATCGTTGAGTTAGCTCATGAATATGGTGTTGCAATTGCTGGAAAAGACTTCAAAACTGGTCAAACATTGATGAAAACAATTGTTGCTCCTGGTCTTCAGGCAAGAGCGCTTGGCGTTGAAGGTTGGTTCTCAACAAATATTTTAGGTAACCGTGATGGATTGGTATTGGATGATCCTGAAAACTTCAAAACGAAAGAAGTTTCTAAATTATCCGTATTGGAAGAAATCTTAGATGCGAAAAAGAATCCTGAACTATATGGTGATCTATACCATAAAGTACGTATCAATTACTATCCACCTCACGGGGACAACAAAGAATCTTGGGATAACATCGATATCTTTGGTTGGTTAGGTTACAAAATGCAAATTAAGATTAATTTCTTATGTAGGGATTCAATTTTAGCGGCTCCGGTTGCATTGGATTTGGCATTATTTATTGATTTGGCGCAACGTGCTGGCATGTCAGGTATCCAAGAGTGGTTATCATTCTACTTGAAATCCCCACAAACTGCACCAGGTTTACCTCCTGAGCATGATATCTTCAAACAATTAATGAAGTTGCAAAATACCTTGCGTCATATTATGGGCGAGGATTTGATTACGCACTTGGGATTAGATTATTACCAAGAGTTAGTAGACAGTATTCAATAAATTACCTTTATAAAAAGGGGAATAATTGCTTCGGGCAGTTCTTCCCCTTTTTCTTCGGGACAATTATTACATGAACTTGTATAACCCGCTCTATTTAGAGATGATGGAGGGGGCTATCAAGCAATTGTCCGGAAATAACCCGCTGTAAATTTTTGCGTTTGCAAACGTTAAGATCGTGACAGGGGTTTTACTTTTTTAATGAATGATTTTATTTTGCAATTAGAAGGAATGGAATTTGCTATCATTGCGGCGGGAGAAGGATCTCGATTGCGAAAAGAAGGCTTTAATTTGCCTAAGCCCCTGCTACCTTTACATGGTGTTCCATTAATTGAACGATTGATTCGTGTCTTTGCTAAAGAAGGTGCGCAACAAGTGCACGTTATTATCAACAGACAATCACCTGAATTGAAGACATTTTTAACGCATACAGCATTCGAGCTTCCTATCGTCCTGATCGAGGAGGATACACCAAGCTCCCTACATAGTTTTGCCTTATTGGTCGAAAGCAATCCAGATTGGACCTCCTGTTGTCTGACAACCACAGATACTGTTTTTAGACCCCATGAATTTCACGAATACCTAACAGCTTTCCAACAAAAGGAAAATGCAGACGCTTTTATGGCTGTCACACCATTTGTCGATGACGAGAGCCCGCTTTATGTGAACACAGATCAGGAGCTAAAGGTGGAAGCATTTTTAGATCAGGCTACAGCGGAAACAAAATTTGTTTCAGGGGGTATTTATTGCTTTCGTAAAGCGGCAATGTGCTGTGCATTAAGTTCCGTTGCGGCAGGAAATTCCAGAATGCGTAACTTTCAACGTGCGCTTTTGGAAAACGATTTGCATGTTGAGGCATTTGTGTTTGAAAAAGTAGTCGATATCGACCACTTGAAAGACCGTGTTGTAGCGGAACAGTTTTTGAGTGAGGAAGTTAGTTAGTAAAATGAGCGAAATGATTTCTATTTTAGGCGTGACGCGTAAAAACCGTTTTTCTCCCAATCATGTGGGGAATGACGCTGCAATATTTAATGAAGTTGTGCTAAAATTGACCGAGCAAGGTGCGTCAGTTGAAATTTGTAATGAAGACGAGTTCTTAGCTTTGGATGCTATCAAACAGAAGAATGTTCTGACAATGGGAAGAACAAAGACTTTGGTTAAGAAGCTGCAATCCCTTCAAAATAATGGTGTTAATGTATTGAATTCAGGTTTCGGTATTGAAAGCTGTTTTCGGAAAAATATGACGCTTAAGTTGCTGGAAGGGGGGATTCCCTATCCGAAGAGTATCGTCATTTCAACGGTCGCAGACATACAGGCTATTTTTGAGAAACTGAAAGGAAAGGGTGTCTGGATCAAACGAGGTGACTTCCATGCAATCCATAAGGAAGACGTCACTTTTGCCGCCAGTCTCAAAGAAGCACAGCATATCCTAAACGAATATGCGCTCCGGGGGATTAAGGAAGCCGTTATCTCTGAGCATCTGGCAGGAGATCTATTAAAGTTTTATGCGGTTAGGGATACCGATTTCTTTTTCTACTTTTATCCCTATGAACATAATCATCATAAGTACGATTTGTACGAACAGATCAATGATGAAGTTGTCCATTTTCCATTTGATTTGGCTAATTTAAAGCAAGTAGCCAATCGTGCAGCGGAAGTACTGGATGTCCATATCTATGGCGGTGATGTGATTATTGATGCAAATGGAGATTTTCATATTATTGATCTAAATGATTGGCCCAGTTTTGCTCCTTGTCGGGCAGAAGCAGCTGAAGCCATTGCGCAAATGGTTTACCATAAATTTATTGAAAAGAACCACAATGCAGAGAGAACAAGTTAATGTAATCGAAGAAGAGAATTTGAGTGCATTCGAACAATCTTTAAAATCCAACGATACAGAAGAGAAAATAGATATTTGGTTTTATAGACCAATTGGTTTTCGTATTGCACAGGTATGTGCTAAAATTGGGATTACACCCAATGCTGTAACAATCATAAGTATTTTCTTTGGTGTTGCGGCCGGTATTTTATTTTATTACCAAGAACTATGGATTAATGTGATCGGAATGCTGTTGTTGGTCTTTGCAAACTCTTTGGATAGTGCAGATGGACAGTTGGCCCGGATGACAGATAATAAAAGTCGCTTTGGTCGCATTTTGGACGGCTTTGCGGGCGATTTTTGGTTTGCTTCCATCCATATTGCCATCTGTTTGCGCAGTATCAATGAAGGCTGGCCGGAATGGTTGTGGGTATTTTGTATCCTTGCTGGGGTGTCCCATATGTTGCAATCTGCAATGGCTGACTATTACCGCAATGTCCACCTCTTTTTTATCAAAGGTAAGGCAGGAAGCGAATTGGATAATACGCGTGATTTGAAAGTCGATTACGATGCCTTATCCTGGCGGAAGAACTTTTTTAGCAAGTTTGTGTTGAATGGTTATAGGGGCTACACCCGAAATCAGGAAAAGCTATCCCCAAAATTGCAGAAGTTATTGCATATCGTCAAATCCCGATACAAAGATGATTTGCCCCAACAATTGATGGTTGATTTCAGAATGAAAAATAAACCATTGATGAAGTACACCAACATTGTGCAGTTCAATACACGGGTAATCTTCCTTTTTGTTTGGTTGTTTATCGGTCAACCGTGGATTTACTTTTTCTTTGATATGTTTGTTTTAAACCCGATCTTAATCTATATGTGTAATAGACAGGAAAAGGTAAGTGGTTATTTTGTTGATAAATTAACAAACGATCCAACTTATGGGGAGTAAAATCTATAAAGTACTCTTTATGCTGATTGGTATAGGCACCTTGGCCTATATGATTCATGCAATGGGGGTTCAGGAGATTTGGACGAATCTGGAGAAAATTGGTTGGTGGTTTTTGCCGGTATTGGGTAGCTGGGCTGTTCTTTACTGGATGAATGCCATGGCTTTTAAAGCGATTATTCAGGAGCCGCAATTGCCGCAGACCAATGTTCCTTTCTGGAAAGTTTTGCAATTAACGGTGTCTGGTTATGCCATTAATTACATTACGCCATTTGTGGCGCTAGGGGGAGAACCTTACCGCATTATCGAACTGAAAAATTATGTTGGCGGTTCAAAAGCAGGATCATCCGTTCTGTTATATGGTGTTATGCACATTCTATCCCATATTTTATTTTGGGTGGTATCTGTTTTCCTGATTCTATGGTTTGTACCGGCGAGTACCCTGGTTGATGTTGCCTGTGCCGTAATTTTTGTTATGGCTATTGTATGTACCTGGTTATTTACAAAATTCTATAAAAAAGGAATTACAGTTTCTTTATTAAAGACCCTGTCGCGCTTGCCCTTAGTTGGAAAGAAAATCAATAATCTGCTGGAGGCAAAGTTCGAAACATTGAACGATGTTGACCAACAGGTGAAGAATCTATTTCAAAATCGTAGAGACCGATTTTATACAGCTCTCCTCTGGGAATTTGTTGCCCGGGTAGTCGGCTGTTTTGAAATCTATTTTATCGGCCTGGCACTGGATATCAACATTGATTTTATTGATGCGATGATCATTAGTTCCGGATCCTCGCTATTTGCTAATTTGGTGTTTTTCTTCCCAATGCAATTAGGGACTCGTGAAGGTGGTTTGGCGATGGCTGTGATGAGCATAGGCCTGCCTGCTTCGGTCGGTATTTTTATGGGGATTGTGACAAGGATCAGAGAGATTGTTTGGATTATGATTGGTTTAGGTTGGATGAGTTTAGTTAAAAAGAAATAGCAATGGATAAGTTTATAATTAAGGGAATCATTTTTGATTACGGAGGTACATTAGATACGAATGGGGGACATTGGGGGGCAGTGATATGGTCCGGTTACGAAAAATATCAAGTTCCGGTTAACCTGAATTCCTTTCAAGAAGCCTACGCCTACGCCGAACGTCAAATGGCGATTCAGCCGATTATCAAACCAGATTTTAATTTCCTGGAAGTACTTGAAGCGAAATTGAAAGTACAGTTTGAATATCTTATTGCCGCCGGCTATGATCTGGATATGCAATTGGCTGATAAAATCGCATTTGACGGTTATTCTCTTGCCAAAGATACTGTTGCACAGGTAAAGCCATTATTGGCCGTTATGGGCGATCAATATCCCATTGTGATGGTATCCAACTTCTATGGAAATCTAAAAGCTGTATTGGCTGATTTTGGAATTTTATCCTATTTTAAAGCGGTTGTTGAGTCTGCGGTAGTGGGAGTACGTAAACCAGATCCTGCAATTTATGCGCTTGGTGTCGAGGCGATGGGTTTGCCTGCTGCTGAGATCTTAGTCGTGGGTGATTCCTATAGTAAGGATATGGCGCCAGCAAAGGCTGTCGGTTGTCAGACGCTATGGCTGAAAGGACAGACTTGGGGAGAAGATAAACTACAGGATACTTCTGCCGCAGATAAACAATTTAGTACCATCTTTGATCTCAAGGATTTTGTTTAATCAGGCTTTTTGCCTAAATTCTTTAGGCGATATGCCTACATTTCGCTTAAAGAATTTTCCAAAAAAAGACTGATCTGAGAAATGTAACTGTTTCGCGATTTCTCCGATCGATAGCCCTTGACGGAGCAAACATTTAGCCTCTTCCACCAAAACATTCTGAATCAATTCTATTGCCGGCTTTCCGGTGAGTTCTTTCGTGATCACCGAGAGGTGTTTGGGTGTAATACCTAATTCTGAAGCGTAAAACTGTACCATATGTTCCCGACGGAAAGATTGTTTTAATAGCAAGTAGAAATTGGCCAATATTTCCCTTTTCCGTGAAGGTACCACGGGAATATTTTTTATGTTTTGGCTGGCTAAACGCGCGATCTCGCAAAACAGCACTTCCGTCAGCGACTTGATAATCTGTGGCTTGAAAATATAGTCCCCACTTTGCTTGTCGTAATGAATAAACTGCTTGAATAGGTTAGACAGGTTTGCGGCATCGGGTGCCGAAAGTGAAAAAATGTGATTGCTATCCAATGCGAGCGACTTTTTTGTGAAGTCAAAAAAGTCTTTTTGAAATTCCAATTTAAACGTAAAATCTATACTAAAGAAAATCAGATAGACTTCACAGTCCCAAGATTTGGTGACAGATGCTCCATTGACTTTCGACGAGGGATGAGTCAAGAGCAGATGATGCTGTCCAACTTGTACCCGTTCGTCATTTATAATAAAAGAGGTTTCCCCCTTTTTTATTAGGCAGAGTGAATAAAGGCTCTTGTTCGCCAATATATGTTGTTGCTGTGGGCTGAAGACCGGTTTGGATTTGTTTCCTTTGATGTGAAAAGCGAAAAAATCTCTGTTGTCAATGAGTTTATCGATAGAGGACATGCTTACTTTACAATAAAATCAAAATATGTTTTACGATAGGGTTCATCCTTTAAGGTATAGTGCCACCATTCCTTATCGTAGGCCTTAAACCCAAATTTAGCCATAGCCTCCCGTAGTATCCTGCGGTTTTCCTTTTGTTTTGCAGTTAGTTTGGTATAGTTATGATGAGAGACGGCACCAAAGAAATCAAAAGGACCGCCCATATCTATTTCTTTGTGATCTTTAAGACTGACCAATGTTAAATCGACTGTACTACCGCGACTATGTCCTGATTTGGTCGCAATAAAACCGAGTTTAAATAAGTTTTTCTTATCTAGCTCTGGATAGAACTCCCGCTTAGCGATCGTATCTTGGGTGGCCAGTGACCAGGCTTTAAAATGATCAACTGCGCGTTGCGGGCGATAGGCATCAAAAATTTTTAATGCCAAGCCTTGATTGTTTAGATGTTGTTCAACTTGCTGTAAGGCCAATGCGGCACGCTTCGTCAGGATCGCAACAGGTTTTTCGTAGCCACGGATAGGTTTTCCTGTAAAATTGTGGCTTCCAAAATAACGTATTTCGAGGGTAATTGTCGGGATGAATTCTTTTACGTAAACGAAGTTTGCTGGCATCTTTTGTTGGGCTTTCGTTTGGAAGGCAAAAAAAGCAAGACAAATGGATAGACAGAAGTTGAGTTTCATAGGATGAAGATACAAATTTGATGCTCAATTCTAGCATTCGGCTATGCGCTTAAAACGTAATGCAAACAATAACAAGAAGATGAATAAGAAAAGCCTCAGGAAATGAATGCCTGAGGCTTGTCAGAAATCGGACTTAATGATCTGTTATTTTTCTTTTTAAATAGTTGTAGATCTCAATCTGCGAGCGGCAAGGCTCCTTTTTATTTTCGACGTAGTGGTTGCTTAGGGAGTTGTTCAGAATGCGAGCTTTAACATTATCGGTTAGTTGAATGTAAAGCATTTCCTTTAAATCTTCCTTGATTTTTTTACTGGTGATTTTTACAGCAGCTTCAATACGATGATCTAAATTTCGGGTCATCCAATCCGCCGAGGAGATATACATTAATTCTTTACCGGCATTGTAAAAATACATGACTCGGGCATGTTCTAGATATTCGTCGACAATTGAAATTGCATTCATCGGAGATTTAAATGTTTTCTGGTTTGTCGCACAATAGATCCCACGGATGATAAGGTCTATTTTAACTCCAGCTGTTGCAGCATCATAAAGCTTTTTAATCATATCTTTATCACTCAGCGAGTTTACTTTGACAATGATCGCTGCTTTTCGACCAGCCTTAGCTTCTGCGATTTCCAGATCGATAAAATGCAGCAATTCCCTGCGCATATCAATTGGACAGATCAATAAGCTTTTACAGTTTTTGATCATCTCAGCGGGGTCTGATTTTGGTCTTCTGAGGTAATTGAAGACTTTATTAATATCCGCAATGACATCTCTATTGCTCGTCAACAAGCAGTAGTCCCCATATAATTTGGCCGTTTTTTCATTGATATTACCGGTGCTGACAAAGCCATATTGAATTGTTTTTGCGCCAGTCCGCTTTTTGATGACACATAATTTGGCATGTACCTTTTTATTGGGAATTCCCGTTAGGACCTTGATGCCTTCCAATTCAAGTTTTTCTTTCCAGTCCAGATTATTCTCCTCATCAAATCGCGCCCGCAGTTCAAGCATGACCGTTACTTCCTTGCCATTCCGGGCAGCGTTTATCAATGCATTGGCGACTTTGGAATTCGAAGCTAAGCGATAGGCTGTAATCTGTATGGTTTTCACATCCGGATCCATTGCTGCTTCACGTAGCAGGTCAATGATAGGCCGAAACTCATGATAAGGAAAGGAGAGCAGAACATCTTTCTTCAAAACTGTATCGGTGACCCGTTCATAATTCTGAAAATAGGGATGTGGAAATGAAGTTCTCTCCTGTGGTTGGTGATAGGACTTAAACACATTCGGGAAGTCCATAAAATGCTTGAAATTATGGATCTTTTGTCCAGGTATGATACTATCTTTTTTGGATAGGTTGAGTTTTTTGATCAGAAACTCGACGAGTTTTGGATCCATATCCTGATCAAAGATAAAACGGGTCGGTTTACCTTTCCGTCTATTTTTGACGCCTTTGCTTATCTTCTCAACCAGCGTTGTATTGATGTCGTTATCGATATCGAATTCTGCATCTTTCGTGACCTTAAACACATGTGCATGGAATACATCGAAACCGAAATACGAAAATATCAATGGAAGATTGAACTTAATGACATCTTCGAGAAGAATAATATGTTTTTCATCCTTTGGTGCCGGCAATTGGACGAAGCGTCCGTTCTGGCTAGTGGGAATTTCAATTAGTGCAAACTTAGTTTCGTATTGCCATTCGCTTTTTCCCATGGCGATACCTAAATAGAGGCTCTTGTCACGGATATACGGCATTGGGCGAACATCATCTAGAATTAACGGAATGACATTCGACTCCACATCATCCTGATAATACTCACTGACAAACTGCTGTTGCTCCGGACTAAGCTCCTCACTCGTCTTGATAAAGACGTTTTGCTTGGCCATATCCTTTTGGATACGGTTCCAGGTGTTATCAAATTTCTTTTGTTGTTTGATTACCCGAATATTGAGTTCTTCTAAAATTAATTGCGGATCTTCATAAAAGGATTGATTGGCACTTTTGTCCTTGAGGTCTATGGCACGTTTGAGCCCTGCCACACGTACACGAAAAAATTCGTCCAGGTTATTGGAAAATATACCTAAAAATTTGATCCTTAAGGGCAAAGGTACAGTCTCATCTGCAGCCTCTTGTAATACCCTGCCATTAAAGCTCAACCAACTGATATCTCTAGGAATAAATCTTTTCGCCATAGCTAAATATACATAAATTTAAGAAGCAAAACTATAGGTATAGGCGCGATAAACGAACTTTTTCGTGTTAAAGAATTATTAATTTATTTTTTCTTCATCTACTTCCAAAAAAATACCCCAAAAAGTGCAAGACCTTTTGGGGCGAACAATATCGTTGACTGTGTTGTTATTTCTTTTTTCCGTATTTTTTTGAAATCTGGACCGCTTTGTACTTGGTGCCATCAAAATGCGGGGCATCAATTGCCAATGTCGTAGGGTAAGGAGCTGTACGATCGAAAAAATATACGGTGGTCGTACTGCCATAATCGTTGACGGGCAGGAGCTCCAGACAGGCTGTATAATCTGCATTCAATAGGTCGCCTACTGTAACGGCATAGATACGGATAATGCCACCTTTATTTTGCTCATTCCTAACAAAAGCAACTTCCTTAAATCCGCCAGGAAGATCTTCGATACTTTTTTGATTGAAAGTATCTTTTAAAATAAAACCCAACAACACTAAAACCGGGATGACCAAAAGCCATACCTTTTTATTCTTCTTCATTAAAATACGCTTAAATAGTAATGTTTATATCCAATAATTTATAAAATTCTTTTAAGATAGCCTGATGTCCGGGCCAAGCAGGAGATGTAACCAGGTTTCCATCTACAACAGCCTGATCAGCGGGAATATTTTTCCAGATACCACCAGCCAATTCAATATCCGGCCCTACGGCGACATAGGCTGTCAATGTACGCCCGGTCAGAACCTTTGCTGCTGTCAATACCTGAATCCCGTGGCATATTGCCGCAACAGGCTTATTTTTTTCAAAGAAATGTCTGGTAATTTCTAATACACGTTGGTTAAGACGGATATATTCCGCCGAACGGCCACCTGCAATATAGAGTCCATCGTATTCTTCAGGGTTGACCTGATCAAAATCCTTATTGATCGCGAAATTATGACCCCGTAATTCCTTATAGGTTTGATCACCTGTAAAATCATGTACCGCGGTAGGCACCACATCGCCCTTTTTTCGGTCAGGGGCAATGGCATCAACTGCTATTCCTATTGATCCCATCGCTTGAAATGGAACCATCGCTTCGTAGTCTTCTACAAAGTCTCCAACAAGTAATAATATTTTTTTTGCCATATCAAAAACCTCTTTTAGTAGGTTCTGAATTTACATATTAAAAGAGGTTTTTACAATGGTTATTTGTTAATCTTTTGTTAACCTTGAACCGTTAATTTTTCTGCAAGAGCACGTTTAGTCTTACGTACTTTAGCCTCGAGCTGGCTTCTTAAAGTAGGATTGGTAATACCTTTTCCTTCCTCAAAATTTTTATGAAATTCAGGTAGGGAGAATGAGTCCAGGATATCAGCACCATCCCAGGTAATTCTATTGACTGCTGCATTCAGTACAGTTGAGCCGCCCATTGGACCCGGAGAAGTAGCTAATAAGAAAACAGGCTTACCATTGAAGGTTTTGCGATTCGGAATTCGTGATACCCAGTCAACAATGTTTTTGTAAGCTGAAGTATAGGAGCCATTATGTTCCGCCAGTGAAATAAGCAAGAAATCCGCGGCATCCATTTTTGCTGCAAAATCATGCGCTAATTGTGGAATGCCCAATTCTACTTCCTTATCATAAGAATAGATAGGCATTTCAAAATGATTGAGGTCAAGAAGCTCTACACTATCATCAGCTTCTTTGTAATATTTGGAAGTACTTGTTACAAAAGTTTTATTGATAGAATTCTTATTACTTGTTCCTGCAAATGCTAATATTTTCATTTGTGTATCAGTTTTAATTTTTAAACTGGTCAAACTTACAACATAATCACAAAAAAAATGTCAGCAAAATGTCTGCTAGGGGCATAATAGCCTATTTATTGACCTAGATCAATGAAATGCGAAGCGTTCATACATCCCGAGTAATCCGGTGAGCCCACCTGTATGAACAACCAGTAGCTGATCTGCTGGTGTGAAATAATCTTTTTTGATGAGATCATCTACAGCATAAAGCAATTTTCCGGTATAAGTAGGCTCGATCATAATCCCTGTACTGCTGATAAAATGCTGTGTGAATGCAAGGAGTTCGGGTGTAGTCTTAGCATATCCTCCAAAATGATAGTCCAGATGTAAAATAGGTGCGGCAAGATGGGGGTAGAGTTGAGCAACTTCATCATTGATAAAGCTGCCGTTTTTGAGTACGGGTACCCCGTGTATCTGGGTGAAAAGATCTTTTTTGTCAATTGCGTTGGCAATTCCGGCAAGCGTAGTTCCAGTACCACAGGCAGTAAAGATATGTTGGTAGTCCTGTTGGAGCTCATCGACAAGTTCGGCGCAGCCTTTGGCTCCCAAGAGGCCATAGCCTCCTTCATGGACATAGAAGGCCGTTGGATCCTGACCGAAATAGTCGCTATAGAGCTTTTCTTTGTCCCTATAGGAATCCCGGTCCACATAAATAAGGTGCATCCCGAATAATTGACACATGGTCAGAACCGGATTATTAACCTGTTCGTCACCTCTGACGAAAGCTGTCGTTTTGAGCCGGAATGTTGCTCCTGCACAAGCGGTCGCTAGTAAATGATTGCTCCATGCACCACCAAAAGTAACGATATGATTTTTTTGGAGCTGCAATGCTTCCTGAAGATTGTACTTTAATTTTCGCCATTTGTTGCCCGAAATAAAAGGATGGATCAGGTCGTCCCGCTTCAGTGTTACCTTGATGTGCTTTTTTTCCCATAAAGGTAATGTGACTTCTGTTTCGGGGCTATGGATTTTGAATGGCAACATAACATTAAATGAAAACAAATTTAACGAAAATTGTTTCATTTGGTTTATTTTTGTAGAATGACAGAACAAATGGGATCGCAAGATCAAGAAGAACAAGAGTTATTTGAACATCTACGCATTGAAGTGGATAAGGGGCAAGCTTTACTCCGTATTGATAAATATCTGATGAATAGGGTGGAAAATGCGACAAGAAGCAAAATTCAGCATGCCATTGAAGCAGGTTCTGTCATGGTTAACGGAAAAGAGATCAAGGCGAGCTATAAAGTCAGACCAGAGGATGTCATTACCTTGGTATTACCAGATCCACCACGCGATAATGAGGTTTACCCCGAAAATATTCCGTTAGACATAAAATACGAAGATGACGATGTCCTTATTGTAAATAAAGAAGCTGGGATGGTCGTTCACCCAGGTTATAATAATTATACAGGTACATTGGTCAATGCATTGACTTATCATATACAGCAGCTGCCACAGTTGCCGGGAAATTCCGACCGTCCCGGTCTGGTACACCGAATAGATAAAGATACTTCCGGATTGTTGGTGATCGCTAAGAACGAAAAATCAATGGCATTTTTGGCTAAGCAATTTTTCGATCATAGCATTACCCGTAAATATATTGCCTTGGTATGGGGTGATTTGAAAGAGGATGGAACGATTACTGGTTACATTGGTCGTCATCTGAAAGATAGACGTATTATGGCCATGTACGACAGTGAGGACAAAGGAAGATGGTCAGTGACGCATTACAAAGTACTGGAACGATTGGGTTATGTGACTTTGATCGAATGCCAGTTGGAGACGGGGCGTACACATCAAATTCGTACGCACATGCAATCCATTGGTCATCCATTGTTTAATGACGCAATGTACGGCGGGGATAAAATATTAAAAGGAACTGTCTTCTCAAAATATAAACAATTTGTGGACAATTGCTTTAACCTGCTTCCAAGGCAAGCCCTTCATGCACAGGTATTGGGATTTGTTCATCCGACTTCAAAAGAAAATATCTATTTTGAGGTACCATATCCTGAAGATTTTCGTTTAGCTTTAGAAAAGTGGCGTGGTTACGCCGCAAATTCCATGGCTGTAGAAAATGATTAAAATTTAGAAAACAAATAAAGATGCCGACAAACTATATCAATTTTAACGGCAATGTAGTGCCGGAAGAACAGGAAATATTTAACGTAGAAAATAGAGGCTTTCGCTATGGTGATGGATTGTTTGAAACCATGTTGTATAAGGATGGTGATATTCGTTTTCTGAATTTTCATGTAGCGCGCTTGCAACAGGGGATGGAATTGATACACCTTGATGATGCGAATCTTTTTGATGAATTTTTTATCCGTTCAAGATCGGAGGAGCTGATTCGTAAGAATAACATGTTGGGACAGCAGGTACGTATTCGATTGATTGTATTTCGGATGGGTGGAGGATTGTATAGTCCAACCACAAATAAACCGGGATTTGTCTTGCAGGTACAACGCATAGAACCCAATCTACGAGATAAGAAAGTCGGTCTGATCGTGGGCTTATATAGTGAGTTCAAAAAGCCTTATAGTGATTTGTCAAAACTAAAATCGCTCAATTCGCAAATTTATGTACTGGCGGGTATCTACAAGAAAAAAATGGCCTTTGATGATGTATTGATCTTAAATCAGGAAGGTTACCTTTGTGAGTCCCTTACCTCAAATATCTTCGTGTATTATGAAAAAATATTATATACACCTGCGCTATCCGAGGGATGTATCGAAGGTGTCATGCGACGGGTAGTGATGGATATGGCACGGGCTGAAGGGATTGAAGTTGTGGAGGCACAAATAAGCGCTGAAATCATGAAAAGAGCGGATGAGATTTTTTGTACCAATACGGTACAAGGGGTGCAATGGGTCATGGGCTACAAGCAGAAACGCTATTTCAATAAAATATCACGGATATTGCAAGAAAAGCTGCTGAGTTGGAATTATGATTCAAACGAGGAGCAAAGCTAAGTTTGCAAGAAATAAATAATAAACATACAAAAAGCCAAGATTAATCTTGGCTTTTTGTATGTACTATTCTGATGATCCAGTGTTCAAAAGCCTTTTTGAAGTCAAGCAGAAAGTCTTTTGTTTTTTGTAATTCAACTTTTCCGCTCTCGCCGATACAATCTTTTATATTACCAAGATAAGCTTCGGGTTGCTGCATCGGAAAGATATTGACAAATACCAAGGACTGCCGGATATGATGATTTGCACCGAAGCCTCCATAAGCTCCTGTCGAAGAGGAGATGATGGCTCCCGGTTTGCCATCCCATTTATTCTTCCCGTATGGCCGGGATCCTACATCTATTGCATTTTTTAGTACAGCAGGTACCGAGCGATTATACTCGGGGGTAATGAACAGAATAGCATCCAGTGCTGCGACCTCTTTACGAAACCGGATATAACTTTCGGGCGGATTGCCTTCGTCGTCAAAATCCTGGTTGTATAAGGGGAGATCACCAATTTCAAGAATACGATAGTTAAACTTGTTAGGTGTTTGTTCAAGAATAAAATCAGCTATCTTTCTATTATAGGATTGTTTCCTTAAACTGCCGACGATGATTCCAATGCTGTAAGTATTCATACTGAAGTTCAATTAAAGTATTAAAAGTATTATTGGTTGAACAATTTGCTCCCTAAAAAGTTTCCCTGTTTTTGAATGTAAAAATAAAACTAAGTTGTTTGTGCTGAATAGATTAAGTTTTTGTTAACAAAAATTAACATTTATCATTTAATCTTTTGCATACAGTTTGTTGTCGTATTGTAAAGAATAAATTACAAAACTAAGGGAGGAGCTACTTATGAAAAAAATGTTTTACACCGCTGCTATCGTTGCAGGTCTTTTTGTGGCTGGGACGGCTGATGCACAGGTAAGTATCAGCGTAAATATTGGGAGTCAGCCAAGTTGGGGACCGGTGGGTTATGATTATGCCCGTTATTATTACATGCCTGAATACAATATGTATTATGATGTACCCGCGAGATGTTATGTTTACTATGACAATGGAGGTTGGATAAGAAGGGCTAGTTTACCAAGAAGATATCGGCATTATGATTTTTATAGGGCGCATAAAGTAGTGATCAATGATCGCACACCTTGGCATCACCATGACCGTTATAGAAGCAGATATGGCCACTCACGGGGCAGACAGGTTTCTATCCGGGATAGTCACCATGGACGTAGTGGATATTCCTTTGCGAGTGAGCGTAGTGTAAGACGAGATCATTCCTGGGGTGAGAGCAATAGAAGACATAACGATAGAGGACGTGGACGCGGATACGGAGATAGAGATAATGACCGACACGAGCATGGACACAGGGGGAGACATAGAGATTAATTGGATGTGTCTAGTTTGAATATCTTAATCGTTTAATAGGAAAGGGACTTGTCGCAAGACAGGCCCTTTTTTTATAGCATTGACTTCGGTTGAGTTAGTCTTTGGAATAGGGTAATCTCTAGATAGATGCTAAAATTTTATAACGATATATTCAATAAAATAAAGTGTAAGGAATAAATCACAGGATATAAAGCGTTGATTCATGAAAATTATCTTAATTTTGCGACACGAGCATACGAAGAGACTTTAATAAAGTAGGGCATTTTGTGTGCAAAAGATAGCATGTGGCGTGTAAGTTAATTTATGTAATGGGAAAAGTAATTAAATCAAGCTTTGTATTGATGGGCTTGGGAATAGCTAGTTTAGGATTACAGTCTTGTAATCAAAACAGCGGTAAAAAGGAAGAAAAGGGTGTTACTGTCGATTCTGTACAGCACAAGAAAGATAGTCTAATTGTCGTGCAGGATTCTATTACAAAAGTGGATTCGTTGCGCAAGGATTCCATTACCAAAATGGAGGCGAATGTTTCCTATAGTGGTGCCAAAGATACCACAGTTTTATTGACGGACTCTGTTTCGCCGCGATATATTTATCTTACTTTTGATGACGGCCCGCTTAATGGTAGCCAGTATTTGGATTCTATCGCAACAGCGAAGGGTATCAAGATCAATGCATTTTTGATTGGCGAACATGATAAGATGAGCAAAAAATTGCACGGCTATACAGAACGGTATAAAAATAATCCGCTGGTCGATTGCTACAATCATAGTTATTGGCATGCGCATAATAAGTATAGTACATTTTATTCAAATCCCCAGACGGCGTTTGAAGATTTTGAATTGGCAGAACAATCTCTGGGCCTGGAGCACAAAATCGTGAGACTCCCCGGAAGAAATATCTGGTATGTGGGTGACCGTAAAAAGGTTGATCTAAAAAGCGGCGCTTCTACCGCAGAGCTACTACACCAAAATGGTTATAAAATTATGGGTTGGGATTGCGAATGGAAGATTAATGGTGTGACAGGTAAGCCGGATTTATCGGTTAACCAGCTGTATACACAGATGAAGAACTTGCTTCGTAAAGGTACATCCTACACAAAAAATAATGTGGTCCTGTTGACGCATGATAATATGTACCAAACGAAAAAAGGACAGAAATTACTGTCAGATTTAATAGATAGTCTTAAACAACATCCGAACTATCGCTTTGAGTTTATGCGCAATTATCCACAATAGGGAATTTACACAATCTATATAATTTAGCCCTAAATCAGTAGTATAAGATTACTGGTTTAGGGCTAAATTTTTATAGCGGAAGAATTCCTCTCCTTAGTTTTGTTTGCGTAGATATTTTGTCAATATGACAATTGTCTGGCCTTCAATTTTCCCTTCGATCTGCTCAATATTATCAGCTACTAATCGGATATTTTTAACCACGGTACCTAGGGTTGCTTTGAGTGAAGAGCCTTTTACATCCAGTGTTTTTGTCAGCACAACAGTATCGCCTTCTAATAATCGCTGTCCGATGCTATCTTCATGAAAAGAAACGTAACCGTCGTTTTCATGATCTCCGGTTTTCTTTGCCTCCGCTAATGTTTCATCATCAAGGTAGAGGATATCGAGTGCTTCGGAAGCCCAGCCTTCATTTTTCAGACGATTTAACATGCGCCAGCAGACAATCTGAACAGCAGGGATTTCTGACCACATGGCATTTGGCAGAAATTTCCAGTCTTCGGGATTTAATTGCTCTGTTTTGTTGAGCTGGTTGGCCAATGTTGCTGAAATCAGTAGGGTGTTATCCAAAGTTGAACTGGTTTCCGGAGGTAATGTATAGGTTATTAAGTCCGTTACAGTGTCTGTCAGCTCACATTTTCCGCCAGCTCGCGCTAGTAATTGTTCTTCTAATTTCATATCTGTTTCTATAAAAGCCCAAAAATAAGAATATAAATTGTAGTAAGTTGTCGTTGCTAAAATAAAGCTGGTCTTTCTCTAAAAAAAAATAGGATGAGCTGTTATATTGGTACTGAATTTGTACGCTAACGAAGTTGGAAAAGATTATTAACTGAAATAAATATACAAATCATATGAAATGGCAAGGAGGTAAACAAAGTGGCAATTTTGAGGATCGTAGAGGTATGTCCGGTGGTGGAAAGCTAGCATTGGGAGGTATAGGGGGGATCATCGTCTTGGTTATTGGTTTTCTGATGGGTGGCGATCCCATGCAGTTGTTGCAACAGGCGCAAAATATGGGTGGGCAAACGGAGCAGTCTGGGCAACCGCGCGAACTAAATCCTGAGGAAAAGAGGTTGACTGAGTTTTCGTTGACTGTACTTCAGAGTACAGAAGATGTCTGGGCTAAGCTATTTAAAGAGCAAATGCAGCAAAATTATACGCCAACTACCCTGGTTTTTTATGATGGTGGTACGCAGACAGACGGTTGTGGGATGGGACAGGCTTCGTATGGGCCATTTTATTGCCCTGGAGATCAGAAAATCTATTTGGACCTGACCTTTAACCGCGAACTTTCCGATAAATTTGGTGCCAAGGGGGAATTTGCCATGGCTTATGTTATTGCACACGAGGTAGGGCATCATATTCAACAGCTGGTCGGATTATTACCCAAAACCAACCAGGCCCGTGGGAAACTGAGTGAACGTGAAAACAACAAGATTTCGGTCATGACTGAACTTCAAGCCGATTTCTATGCCGGTGTGTGGGCGCATTACCTCAATGAATACACGGATATAAAAATAGATTATAACGATATCGTGGATGGTATGAAAGCCGCGGAAGCGGTAGGGGATGATAAATTGCAGACGGCTGCGCAAGGCTATGCTGTTCCAGAATCTTTTACACATGGAACCTCAGCGCAACGAATGACTTGGTTTAAAAAAGGATATGACTCAGGAGACATGCGCGCTGGAAATACGTTTGAAGATCCAAGTCTGAGATAGTAAGAACAGATTCCATAAGTGCTACCAACTGTGGTATAGTAAAGATAAGCCCTATAAATTTTTATGGGGCTTTTTATTGAACCAATAAATTACAGCCTCGAATATCGCTTTGGTCAAAACGCCCCAGTATCTCAAATGAACCATCCTGATACACTTTTCCGAGATCCTGTGTTGCTATAAATGAACACGAGTAGCGGTTGGCTAAGTCGATGACATTAATGCCTCCGGTTCTGTCGGCGGAAATTAAACTCAACGGGTCATTTGTATCACGAATTAATACTTTCATCCATTTGGGCAAATGGAAAATCCCTTGACCCGAAGAGTACCCCTGTGACAATAATTCGGTCATACCATATTCTGAGTGTATCCCACTGACCTTAAAAGCATCCTCAAGCAGTTGGTGAATTTCCTGTTTCACCATTTCTTTGCGTTTACCTTTCATTCCGCCAGTTTCCATGATAATCAGTTCCGGAAATTCAAAAGCATATTGCTCAATGAAATCAAGCAAGGCATAGGTGACACCAAAAAGGATGGTTTTAGTTCCGTTATCTTTTAATTGGACAAGTGTATCGTATAGCTCCTGATGATTGTAGAGGAAATAATTACTCTCTGTTTGTTTACTCTGTTTCATCAAATCATCGATCATGTAGATCAGGGACGAACCATTTCTTTCCAGATAGGAGGGGAGTAGGGCCAAAACAGCGATATCCGTAATCGGTCCATAGAAATCTTCGAATATACGTCGAAAAGTGTGCTCATAGATGGACACATCGGCAACAAGATGTTTGGATGTGACCATGCCTGTTGTGCCTGAGCTTGAAAACACAATTTGGGGAGCCATTCCGGCA
Source organism: Sphingobacterium ginsenosidimutans (assembly GCF_039536865.1). Taxonomy (NCBI): domain Bacteria; kingdom Pseudomonadati; phylum Bacteroidota; class Sphingobacteriia; order Sphingobacteriales; family Sphingobacteriaceae; genus Sphingobacterium; species Sphingobacterium ginsenosidimutans. The sequence continues at coordinate 1,623,687 of NZ_BAAAZK010000007.1, read as the reverse complement.
GCCAGAACTTTTTGTGTTTTGAAAAATTCTATCGGCAGGAAGGGGATGTCCGTATAATGCTTGACTTGATTTTTTTCTTTACCTATCAGCGAAACATAGTCTCGGTAAACCTGACAATGCTGCAGTTGGAAGTGATAAGTTTCTAAACAATGTTGATTAAAGTCGTCCTCTGTTTGAATTGCAAAAAAATCCGTCCAATTCGTCATAGCATTTAAATTTTGATGGACAAAATTAGCTAAAATTTAGAAATATTGGGTAGCAAAGCCAAAGCTGGAGAGTCGGAATAATGTAAAAGCGTCTGCGGGCGAATTTTGGTATTCGGAATAATTATAGAAAAACACTGGTGTCGACTTTAGGACACCAGTATTTGATATATTTTACAACATACCACCATCAACAGGAAGAACCTGTCCAGTGACGTATGCGGATAAATCAGATGCAAGGTAAAGACAGGCATTGGCTACATCTTCTGGAGATCCAGCACGTTTCAAAGGAATTCCAGCTTCCCATGTCGCGATCACTTTAGGATCCAATATATCTGTCATTTCTGTACGGATAAATCCAGGAGCAACAACGTTTGCACGGATGTTACGTGAACCCAATTCTTTAGCAACGGATTTGGTGAATCCTATGATACCAGCTTTGGAAGCGGCATAATTTGATTGACCAGCATTCCCTTGGACGCCAACAACGGATGACATATTGATGAAAGAACCTTTACGGTTTTTCATCATTATTTTTGAAGCAGCTTTTGTAACATTAAATACGGATTTCAAGTTGACGTTTAAGACGTCATCCCAGTTTTCTTCCGTCATACGCATGAGCAGACCATCTTTTGTGATGCCAGCATTATTGACTACGATATCCAGGCTTCCAAAATCTGCAACGATTGCATTGATTAATTGTTCTGCTTCTTCAAATTTCGAAGCATCAGAACGGTAGCCGATTACTTTTGTTCCGTAGGCTTGAAGCTCTTTTTCCAGCGCTTGTCCCTTTTCTACAGACGAAAGGTAAGTGAAAGCAACATTGGCGCCGTGTTGTGCAAACACTTCCGCAATTTTTCTTCCAATTCCTTTTGATGCTCCAGTTACCAAAGCAATTTTTCCTTCAAGTAGTTTCATATAAGAGTGTAATGTTATTCGTTGATGTTTTTGCAAAAATGTTAAAACTATATTATAACACAAAATCTTTCGATAAATAACGATTCAAAAAGCAATGGGCCTTTGTCTTATTTGGGACTATTTACTGCCGTATCGATGAACGATATCCCATGTATGGCCTTAGAAAACTGGAAAAAGTGGAATTTCAATTATGCTTAGGATTATTTTAATAAATCAATGGTATTTTTGAATAAGTGTTTCTAAAAAGTACAGTTTTTTGACAAAAGACTTGGGGGTTTACCAAAAACTATATTAAATTTGCATCAATCACAAAAACATGAGCAAAAAATCAAATAAAGAAGTTGACGTTGTTCTAATCGGCGCCGGGATTATGAGTGCTACTTTGGGTACTCTAATCAATGAATTAAGCCCAGACGTTAATATTGAAATTCTCGAGCGTTTGGATGTTGTGGCGGCTGAGAGTTCTGACGCTTGGAATAATGCTGGTACAGGTCACTCGGCCTTGTGCGAATTGAATTATACACCGGAACAAAAAGATGGTTCCGTAAAAGTTGATAAAGCTGTTAAAATTGCTGAGCAATTTGAAGTTTCTAAGCAGTTTTGGTCGTACTTGGTTGATAAGGGTATTATTGCCCAACCAGAGAACTTTATCCGCAGCATTCCCCATATGAGTGCGGTTTTTGGTGAAAAAGATGTGAAATTCCTGAAGACAAGATGGGAAACAATGAACACCCAGACCTTGTTCAAAGGCATGGAATATACCGAAGATGCAACGCTATTGAAGTCATGGATTCCTTTGATGATGGAAGGGCGGGATGCAAGTGAGAAAATTGCTGCAACCAAGATGGACTTAGGTACCGATGTGAATTTCGGTTCATTGACACGTGATTTGATTAATAACCTAGCAAACAAAGAAAATATTTCAATTTCCTTAAACCACGAAGTTGTTGATATCGATCGTGAAGACGATGGCCGTTGGGAAATCGAAGTGAAAGATCTGAAAACGGGGATAAAGAGGGAGCTAAAAGCGAAGTTTGTTTTTATCGGTGCTGGAGGTCACTCCTTGTTATTGCTGGAGAAATCTGGTATTCCAGAAGCAAAAGGTTACGGTGGATTCCCTGTAGGAGGACAATGGTTGAGATGCGTAAACGAAGAAATTATCAATACGCACCATGCTAAAGTCTATGGTAAAGCATCTGTTGGCGCGCCACCGATGTCTGTACCGCACTTAGATACCCGTTATATCGATGGAAAACAAGCCTTACTTTTCGGTCCGTATGCTGGTTTCTCAACCAAATTCTTGAAGCAAGGTTCTTATTTTGATTTGCCTGCATCGATCAAATTATCCAATATCCGTCCGATGTTATCGGCAGGACTTGACAATTTGCCGTTGACGAAGTATCTGATTACGGAAGTGATGAAATCTCCTAAAGATAAATTGGAATCGCTGAAACAATTTATGCCAACAGCTAAATTGGAAGATTGGGTTATTGAGAAAGCCGGTCAACGTGTTCAGGTGATTAAAAAGGATGAGAAGAAAGGTGGAATTTTGGAGTTTGGTACAGAAGTGGTTTCAAGTGCAGACGGTTCTATCGCCGCGCTATTGGGAGCTTCTCCAGGTGCATCAACTTCGGTGGCAATCATGATCAGTCTATTGAAGAAATGTTTCCCTGAGCGTGCTAAATCAGATGAATACCGCAAGAAACTACGCGAGATGATTCCTTCTCATGGCAAATCGTTAAATGATGATGCTGAGCTTTGTAGAGAGACGCGTATCCGTACGCATAAAGCGTTGAAATTGATTGATATAGATTAATTTCAATAAACAATATACTTATGGGGTGCTCGGAAATGACAATGTCATCTGGGCTGAGATTATACCCAATAAAAGCGATTGTACGACCTTGTGCAATCGCTTTTATATACCTGATCCGGATAATGCTGGCGTAGGGATTTTAATTTCAATAAAAACATCCGTTTTTTCCGCTCATAAGTTTATTATGTAATTACACGAACTAATAAACAATTGAATGACTTCTGATACAATTTTCGAGGCTTTTATTCAGCAAATGCAGCAAGCCACCATAGCTGAATGGCTGGGGGTATGTTTTGGTATCTTGCAGGTTTGGTTTTCAAGGCAAAATAAATCGATCAATTACCTCTTTGGGATAATAGGCATTATCATATCCGTATATGTATTATTCCATGCAAAATTATATGCAGAAATCTTGTTGCATCTCTATTATTTGGTGATGAGCGTCTATGGTTGGATCTATTGGAAATATAGCAGTGATACGATCGTACCGATCAGCCGTAGTACAGCCCGAGATTGGCAGATTGTTGGTTTTATCTGTGTAGTCGGTTTCCTATTGTTCTATTTTGGTCTGGTGCATTTAACTGATTCGGATGTTCCGTTATGGGACTCTTTTGTTTCCTGTACAGCCTGGGCAGGGATGTGGCTGCTGGCAAAGCGTAAACTTGAAAATTGGATTTTATTGAACATCAGTAACCTGATGGCAATTCCCTTGCTTATACACAAAGGTCTATTCCTTTATGCTGGTTTAACCTTATTTTTATTTGTGATGGCTTTTAGTGGCTATTTTAATTGGCGGAGAATATTAAGTGATGAAAAAAAATATGCAACTGACTGATGCAGCTATTGCTGTTCTAAAAGATCAGCAACAGAAAGCAATTCAGCAAAAGAGTTTGTCTGATGAGCAGCTTGAACTGATATACCTGAACAAGTGGTTTAAAATCTGGGTACCAGAATCTCTGAATGGCTTGGGGCTGGATCTGGTTAGTGGGCTTTCCCTGTTGAAGGAGCTAGCCTACTGGGATGGGGGATTGGCGTGGACGGTAACTTTATGTGCGGGAGCGAATCTTTTTGTTGGTTTTATTGACTCCGAAGTTGGGCAGGATATTTTCACTTCAAAACAGATATGTTTTGGAGGAAGTGGGCAGATTGCAGGCATCGCTGAACGTGAGGGCAAGTCTTATCGCTTGAAAGGGCTTTGGAAATATGCTACTGGAGCACCCCACCTGACACATTTTACCTTGAACGCCTATATTCAGGCGGATGGACAACAACTGTTGGATCAGGATGGAAATCCACTTGTAAAATCTTTCTTTGTCGCGCGTGAATTTGCATTGATTCATTACGATTGGGATACTTTCGGCCTTGAGGCGACAGCATCGCATTCTTTTTCACTAGACAATATATGGGTAGACGACAACCAGTCTTTTTTTATTGATGCCTCAAAAAGTACACGACCTGAGCTGCTCTATCAATATCCTTTTATGCCATTTGCGGAGTTGACCTTATTGGTGAATTTTATGGGGATGTACGATCGGTTTTTGGATCTGATCGAGAAGTTATTTGTATTGAAGTCCAATCAGGGGAAATGGGAGCAAAAGGAAAGTAAAGCTGCTTTCCGGAAATTGGATGAAATGCAGCAGGACTATACAGCTAGGGAAAATAGTATTCTGGAGCTTGCGACTCGTTCTTGGGAAAATCTCAAAAATAAGGTTGATAATACCTCATTATATGAGCGTATAGCGATAGAAAGTAGAGACTTTGTGGAGATTATTTTGTTCAATGTCATTAAACTCTATCCCCATACGGGGATTTCGGGCGCAGCCGCTGACAATGAAATCAATATTTTGTTTCGGAATATATTTACGGCATCTCAGCATAAATTACTGCAAAAGAATTTGTCCTAAACGTTAGGCTGGATCTGGATCTGCAGTAGAATTTTAACTGGAGATTTCTGACAATTTTGGAGTTATAATTGTTAAATAAAAAAGACGATCAATTGATCGTCTTTTTTATTGTTAAATAGGAAGTGTCCCCGACGAGATTCGAACTCATATCGTCAGAACCGGAATCTGAAATTCTATCCATTGAACTACGGGGACGTGTCGCAAAGATATACTATTTTCTAGATCTTACAAATAATCTTTGCTATAAAATTTAAACTTTTGAACTGGGAATTTACGATGTACATCTCTAGTGGTTTTTGACCTCCCTGCTTTTATAATTTGCGTCATTCCGCTTTTCTGCGCTAACTTTTTGTCTATAAGCGATATGTATTCAAGTGAGCCCTTGTTGTATACTACGATGTTTATTCGCTGGCTTTATTCTGAACTCAAATTCCTTTTGGGATTCAAACTGAAATAAATAAATCGAATCTTGTTTCAGCAAAGGTAGGGTAGAGAATCTTGTCGTTAAATCGATAACTAAAGTTCATGAATTGTCCCAGGGGCAAAGAATAGCGAATACAATGACTTGCATAAACCTGTTAACTGATTACGATCTAGGGTGGTATTGTGTGATGATGGAATGGAGGTAATCTCGATCAATATGGGTATATATTTCGGTTGTCGTAATACTCTCATGCCCCAGCATATCTTGTACAGCCCTTAGATCTGCACCACCTTCAACGAGGTGGGAGGCGAAACTATGCCTAAAGGTATGGGGACTGATTATCTTTTGTAGTCCAATTTTCTGAGCAAGCTCCTTAATGATCAGAAAGATCATCACCCTAGACAAAGCCGAACCTCTTCTGTTCAGAAATACAATATCCTCATTTCCATTCTTGATCTTAATATGTGATCTAATGGAATCCAAATAAAGCCTGAGATGTTTGATCGCTTGTTGGCCAATCGGAATCAGTCGTTCTTTGCTACCTTTACCTTCCACTTTGATAAATTCTACGTCGAGAAACAAATTGGAGATCTTGAGATTGACGAGCTCGGACACACGCAATCCACAACCATATAAAACTTCAATAATTGTTTTATTGCGTTGCCCCTCCGTGGAAGAAAGATCTATGGCAGCTATCAGTTGATCGATCTCATGAATACTCAGTACACTAGGGAGTTTCCTCGCAAGACGTGGAGCCTGTAGCAATTCTGTTGGATTATTATCTAGTTCATGTTCAATGATCAGAAAACTAAAAAAGGTTTTTAGTCCGGATATCAAGCGGGATTGTGTGAACGGTGAGATATTGAACTCCTGTAACCAGTGTAGAAAATCCTGAATATCCTTCCTGACGATTTTGTTTAAAAGGAGTCCGTTGTCCTCACAATAGATTTGGAATTTGGAGACATCGTTGAGGTAAGCCTCGATCGAATTAATGCTCAAACCCCGTTCGAACTTTAGAAATTGCTCGAATTCTTTTTTAATGACCTGCCAGTTGCTAAAATCCATTTGCAACAAAATTACAATTAACTATTGTTCTTTTCGAAAGATATTCTGTATTTTTAAACGTGTTTTTTACAAACCATAAGCTATAGCAATGATACGCTCCATCCCATAAGGGATATTAATAAATATTATTTATCTGTATTTTACTATTTATCGGGACAATTGGTCTCCAGTTCCGTTTACCCTAATATAAACAATTAGCAAAAAATAACTGACTAAAAAAAAGAGATTTTTTTGTATGAAATTCATTAAACCACTTGCATTAGCCTTTTTACTTCCGGCTACATTTTACGGCGTAGAGGCAAAAATGCCAACTACTTTAACGGCACATGCCAGGGCTATTCTATCGCAGGATAGTGTGGCCTTAAATCAAAAGTTACCTTTCGACAATGAAGTTGTCACTGGTAAATTGAAAAATGGATTTACATATTTTATCCGCAAAAATACAGAGCCTAAGGGACGCGTTACCATGTATTTGGGTATGAAAGCGGGTTCAATCCTAGAGAACGAAAAACAGCTGGGATTGGCGCACTTTTTGGAGCACATGAACTTTAATGGCTTGAAGCATTTTCCAAAAAATGAACTTGTCAATTACCTTCAGAAAGCTGGTGTACGATTTGGCTCGGACCTGAATGCCTACACAAGCTTTGATCAGACCGTCTATCAATTACCTATCCCATCTGATGATCCGGAATTATTAAAAAATGGACTACAGGTCATGCGTGACTGGGCACAGGATGCTTTATTGGACGGTGAAGAAATTGATAAAGAACGTGGTGTTATTTTGGAAGAGAAACGTGGTGGAAGAGGTGTGCAGCAGCGTCTGCAAGATCAGTATTTTCCTATGGTGCTTAATGGCTCCCTTTATTCCAAACGTCTACCTATTGGTACCGAAGAAATTTTAAAGACTTTTCCGTATACTGAAATACGTAAATTTCATCAGGATTGGTATCGACCAGATTTACAGGCGCTCATTATTGTAGGTGATATTGATCCCAAAGCAATCGAGGAAAAAGTGAAAGTATTATTTTCGGATATGACAATGCCGAAAAAGGTGCTTCCACGCAAAGAATACAAGGTCGATTTACTGAATAAAAACCAATTTTTGACTATTTCGGATCCGGAATTGCCTTATACTGTCGCTCAGATCTTAATCAAAAATGAGAAAGACAAGGTTGTGACTGTCGGAGACTACCGTAATGAATTACTCAAAAATATTTTCAATCAGATGATTGCTGGTCGTTTTTCTGAACTGATGCAGCAACCGAATCCACCTTTTATGCAAGCTGGTGGTAGTATTGGTGATTTTGTTGCGAATTTAAATACCTTCTCTTTATTGGTTGTACCTAAACCGGGTGAACTGGAATCTGGATTTAAGGCCATGCTGACTGAATTTGAACGCATTCAAAAATATGGTTTCACGCAGACCGAATTGGATCGTGCGCTCGCCGATATGAAGAAAGGAAATGAAATGGCATATATCGAGCGGGATAAGAAGAAATCCGATAGCTATGTCAACCGTTACCTGAACTATTTCATCGACAATGAGCCGGCCTTGAGCAATGAAGCTTCTTATAGCTTAACGAAACAGTTGTTGCCTACATTGAAACTCGAAGAGGTGAATAGCCTGGTCAAAAAGTATTACACGGATTTAAATCGTGATATATTAATTATGGGGCCAGAAAAGGAAAAGGCGAACCTGCCTACAGAACAAGCTGTTTTGGGATGGGTGAAGGCGGTCGAAGATAGCCCGGTTTCTGCCTATGAGGATAAGGTCTCCAATCTTCCCTTGCTTTCCAAAGAACCTACTAAAGGTACAATCGTGTCCTCAAAGGATGTCACAGCTGTCCAAGCTAAAGAATTGGTTTTGAGCAATGGCGTGAAGGTGATTTTAAAACCTACAGATTTTAAAAATGACGAAATCCAGATTATGGCCTATAGTCCTGGAGGAACGTCGTTGTATGCTGATGCTGATTACTTCTCCGCTTCAAATGCCTCTTCATTAGTCGATGCGAGCGGTGTCGGACAAATGAACAACGTGGAGCTGACTAAATATCTTGCCGGAAAAGAGGTGTCGATCTCGCCATATATCTCAGAACGATATGAGGGTCTTTCAGGTAGCACGGACAAAGAAGGCTTGAAAAATGCTTTTGAGCTCATTTATGGCTATTTTACAGAGCCTCGTCTGGATAGTGACGTTTTCCAAAGTACAATGACAAGAGCAAAAGGATCACTAGAAAATAGATTGAGCGATCCAAATAATGTTTTTTCAGATAAAGTGAAGGCGGTGCTCTATGGGAATAACATTCGCCGACAAAATGCTACTGTGGAGACGCTAACAAAAATCGACCGTGATCGTGCATTGGCAATTTATAAAGAGCGATTTGCAGATGCTTCAGATTTTGTATTTACCATTGTAGGCTCATTTGATGAAGCACAGATTAAACCGTTCATTGAGACTTATCTTGCTTCCCTACCTGCGGTCAAACGAGGAGAGAATTACAAAGACTTAAATATTCTGGAACCGAATAAAGGGGAACGTGTGGTTGTTCATAAAGGCAAGGAAGAAAAAGCAAGTACCCAATTGGCTTATTACGGAGACTATAATTATAGTGAAAGTGAGAATGTCAATATGGAAGCTTTAGAAAGTGTATTGACAATCAAATTGCTTGAGCGACTGCGCGAGAAAGAAGGTGGTGTTTACGGTGTTGGTGCCCGTGCCAGCTTCGGTAAATTACCTAAAGCACGCTATGCTTTTTCAATTGGTTTTGGTTCGGCAGTGGATAAAGCGGATGCTTTGATTGCTTCTGCTTTGGATGAAGTGAAAAAGATACAGGATCAAGGTGCGGATAAAGTGGATATTGAAAAATTTGTGGCTGAACAAAAAAGACAGAATGAATTGAGTTTACGTGAAAACGGCTACTGGCTGAATTACATTTCGAGTTCCTATCAAAATGATTTGGATATCACTAGATATACACGTCGGATGGAGAATTTGAATAAGGTGACGCCAAAATCAATACAAGATGTAGCTGGAAAATACCTGAAGAAAGATCGGCTTTTCGAATTTATTTTAATGCCAGATTCTAAATAAAGAATAGCATTGATATTGGATCAATGCAGGGTAAAGGCTGTTTGCGAAAAGCAAGCAGCCTTTGTTGTACAAAAAACTTTATTACACAAAAAAATCCCAATCATTTCTGATTGGGATTACCAAAAATTTCAATAAATATCTCTTTTAACCTAAATAAGATTTTAAGATTTTGCTTCTTGAAGTGTGTCTCAAACGTTGAAGAGCCTTGTCTTTAATTTGACGGACGCGTTCACGTGTCAAATTGAATTTCTCACCGATTTCTTCGAGCGACAGTTGGTGGTTGGAACCTAATCCAAAGAATAGAACGATGATTTCACGTTCTCTTTCTGTTAAAGTTGCCAATGATCGCTTGATTTCTTCTGATAGAGATTCATCAATTAGAGAACTATCGGTGTCTGGGTCATGGTTTTCCAATACATCCAAGAGTGTGTTTTCTTCACCTTGAACGAAAGGTGCATCCATAGACACATGACGTCCAGAATTACTTAGGGTATCCGAAACCTTGTCAACTGTGGTTTCAAGGATATCCGCCAATTCTTCTGGAGATGGTTCCCGCTCGTATTCTTGTTCTAGTTTTGAGAAAGCTTTACTGATTTTGCTTAGAGAACCTACTTGGTTCAATGGCAGACGTACGATACGTGATTGTTCAGCAATTGCTTGAAGAATAGATTGGCGAATCCACCAAACGGCATAAGAAATAAATTTAAAACCCTTTGTTTCGTCAAAACGTTTAGCCGCTTTAATTAAGCCCAGGTTGCCTTCATTGATTAAATCACCTAAGGTCAATCCTTGATTTTGATATTGTTTTGCTACTGATACTACGAAACGAAGGTTGGTTTTAGTCAATTTTTCCAAGGCAACTTGGTCGCCTTCGCGGATGCGCTGTGCTAATTCTACTTCTTCTTCTGCTGTAATTAAGTCTACTTTACCAATTTCGTGTAAGTATTTGTCCAAAGACTGGGACTCACGATTGGTGATAGATTGTGTAATTTTGAGCTGTCTCATTAATTTTTATTAATTCTCCTCTCTAAGAAATGTTTGCGAAAATACGAAAAATTTTTGAATTATTAATGGAAAATGGATTATCTAACCTCTCATCTATAATGAGTTATGATTTTGTAAATCTTCATTTTACACTATCAAAAACTATTCCATTTAAAATTGTTTTTCTTTCTCAATTGTGGCTGTAATATTCAACTGATTGATATTTAAAGCGCTAACAAATTTTATTTTTTTCTATTCTCAAGTAATTTATCTAATGATATCAGATATGTTACGTAAAACGTATTCTTTGAATTTATTTTAAAATGATAATTTTATGATAAAACAAAAAGATATATGTTTTGTTTTACAAGAGACATTAAATAAATTTAAAGGAATAAAAATTATATTATGCCAATCTTAATTCATTTGGATAAAATAATGAAAGAGAAAAAAATGTCACTTAACCAATTGAGTGACAGTGTAGGGATTACACTTTCTAATCTTTCAATCATAAAAAATCAAAAGGCTAAGGCCCTGCGATTAGATACACTTGAAGCAATATGCAAAGCGCTAGACTGTCAGCCTGGTGATTTGTTGCAATACTATGATGGAGATGATGAGAAAAACTAGAATCTATAGCCTTTTAAAAAGTCTACCACATTCATTTTCTTCTTGCCTTCCAGTTGAAGTTCCGATACCATGATATAGCCATCTTGTGTCGCAAACTTTAAATAGCTTTTTTGGTCTGTCTCTATTGTTCCCGGTGCAGCAGTAGTAGCTGTTTGCTCTTTTTCTGTTTTATATATTTTTAATACCTTATCATTGAGTACAGTAAATGCCGTTGGATATGGACTAAGTCCGCGTATAAAATTATAAACAACATCAGTAGATTGGTTCCAATTTATTTTACAATCTTCTTTAAAAATTTTCGGCGCATGTTTCAACGTTTCTGTTGGGAGGATATCGTCTTGGCTTTTCGGCTGTAAATTTCCCGCTTTCAACTGTTGTATCGTTTGAAGGAGAGTTCTGGCTCCCGCAACCATCAGGTTGTCGTGAAGATCTCCAGCGGTGTCAGTTTCATTTATTGTAACTTTTTCGGCTAAAAGTATATTTCCAGTATCAATCTCATGTTGCAATAAGAATGTAGTCACTCCGGATTCTTTCTCCCCATTCATAATGGCATGATTGATTGGAGCTGCACCGCGGTATTGTGGGAGCAAAGAGGCATGGACGTTAATGGTGCCCTGTTTCGGCATATTCCAGACAACTTCAGGCAGCATACGGAATGCCACCACGACCTGAAGGTCGGCTTGATAGTTTTTGAGTTCGGCAAGAAAGGCCTCATCCCGAAGTTTGACTGGTTGAAGGACGGGGATATGGTGTTGGGTAGCGTATACTTTAACGGCTGATTCATGTATCTTTTGCCCACGGCCTGCCGGTTTGTCCGGTACTGTAACTACAGCAACGACTTGTTCGCCAGATTGAATGAGTGCATCAAGTGAAGCAACGGCAAAGTCAGGAGTGCCCATGAAAATAATACGCATAAGAGCTGTGTTTTTTGTAAAATCCTTAAAATCAATAAAATCGTTGAGATGTTAGAAATCATCTGCAAAAACGCTAATAATTTGCTATTAAAGTTTTGTAAATAACAAATTTTTATAACTTTGCGAAGTTACATAAATATATTGAAAGCTTGAATTTTCCTTATTTTTTAGCAAATCGAATAGCATTTTCAGGTAAACGGACGTTCTCAAAATTGATCGTTCGGGTTACGATCGGTGCAATTGCGCTAGCCATTGCTGCCATTATCATATCTATTGCGGTTTTGCGCGGATTTAAGGGGGAGATCATCAGCAAGCAACGTGGTTTTTTTGCAGATGTATTGGTGCTACGTTATGATCTCAATAAATCGTATGAAAATTCACCAATCTCTCTTACGCCTCAACTCCATAAGTCTATATTAGCAGACCCTGAAGTATATTCCATTAATCCATTTGCAACTAAAGCTGGGATTATCAATGTGAATGACGAAGTGGAAGGCGTGGTTTTGAAAGGTATTGATTCGCTATACGATCAGCAGCCTATAAAAAATATGCTGCTCGAAGGGAGTACGATAGATTTTAAATCCGAGAACACCGATAATCAGATCTTAATTTCTAAATATCTGGCAGATAGATTGTTGTTGAAAGTAGGCGACGATTTTATTATGTATTTTGTCCAGGAGCCCATCCGTAAGCGAAAGTTTGTCATCAAGGGGATATTTAATACCGGGTCGGAGGAGCTTGATAAAGTTTACGTAATCGGATCTTTGAATGTCATTAGGAAGCTGAGCAATCTTGATGATAATGAGGTCGGTGGCTATGAGATTCGAATCAAGGATTTCAGCCAACTCCAACAGACAACACAAAAAATAGAAGATTTGCTGCCTATTGATATGCAGGCAATCAATATTAAAGACCAGGTGCCCGATATTTTCCAGTGGTTGGATTTATTGGATATGAACACCAAAATTATCTTTATCTTAATGACGGTGGTAGCTATTATCAATATGATTTCAGCTTTATTGATCACCATCCTTGAGCGTACATCCATGATTGGTATATTAAAGGCTTTGGGTTACCATAATGCCGGTATACGCCGGGTCTTTATGTATAGTGCCCTGTATCTCATTGGACTTGGTTTACTGATTGGAAATCTCATCGGGTTGAGCTTTTATTTTCTACAGGATTATACCCATTTTTTCAAACTGGATCAGCAGACCTACTACATTTCTTATGTTGCCGTAAAACTCTATTGGTCTGACGTTATTTTGGTCAATCTTGCGGTGGTATTTATTGGCATGGTTTCCTTGTTTATTCCTTCGATGTTAATCACCAAGATTAGTCCGATAAAAGCAATTTCTTTTAAGTAAGCCCTTTTTTAGACGTCGTTTTGTTGGAAAAATTGTATTTTTAAAGCTGTTAGCTATTTTACGGCTGGTAACGAAAAATAAGTTGACACATTTTACCGATAGCATACGAGCACATATGAATAAAACTTTCGAGCATATTTCCCACGCTTTCGAAGCGCCCCTACAGAATCCCGTACTTATTTTTTCACTGGTACTCTTTATTATCCTACTTTCACCCATTATCCTCAGACCGATCAAGGTGCCGGGCATTATTGGTTTGATCATATCTGGTGTTATTATTGGACCCCATGGATTAAATTGGCTGGAAAAAAACTCTGCAATTAATCTGTTTTCCACGATAGGGCTTTTGTATATCATGTTTATTGCCGGTTTGGAATTGGATATGAATGAATTTAAAAAGACCAAGAACAAAAGTTTGCTGTTTGGTTTTTTTACATTTATTGTGCCTATAAGCATAGGTTATCCTGTTTGTCATTTGTTGTTGGGTTACGATGTACTGGCGAGTCTCTTGATCTCGAGTATGTTTGCGACGCACACCTTGGTATCTTATCCCATTGTGAATAGTTATGGTATTTCCAAGATGGAAGCTGTGGCAATTACGATTGGTGGTACGATCCTGACCGATACGGCAGTACTGATTATATTGGCTGTTATTACCGGAGTTTCACAGGGTAATATTGGTAATGAATTTTGGGTTACACTGGGGATTTCCTTCGCCATATTCCTCTTTATCATGTTCGGTATTATCCCGCGGATCGCCAAATGGTTTTTTGAACGGTTGGGCAGCGAAAAGACATCAAACTATATTTTTGTACTTTCCGTTGTGTTTTTTGCGGCCTTCTTAGCAGAAATTGCGGGATTGGAACCTATTATCGGGGCCTTTGTGGCTGGTCTGGCCTTGAATAAATTGATTCCGCATTCTTCGGCGCTGATGAATCGAATCGAGTTTATCGGGAATGCGATTTTTATTCCTTTCTTCCTCATATCAGTCGGTATGATCGTAGATGTGAGTGTCATTTTAAAAGGACCTCAGGCATTAATTATAGCAGGTACCTTGACCGTCGTTGCAATCGTGGGGAAATATGCCGCTGCTTGGCTGACACAGAAAACATTTAAATATAGCCGTGGGCAGCGCAACTTGATTTTTGGCTTGAGCAGCGCCCATGCTGCAGCGACTTTGGCTGTTATTATGGTCGGTTATAAAAATGGGATCATTGATGAAAATGTCTTGAATGGTACGATTTTGTTGATCTTGGTAACTTGTATTGTTGCTACTATTGTGACAGGGAATGCTTCCCGGAAAGTGGTTATGGATGGGGAGCAAGATGAAGAACATACTGATGTGGTGAAGGAGAAAGACGAAAATATATTGATCTCTATTGCAAATATGGACAATATGGAACCTATCCTTGACTTTTCCACTTACATCAAGAGTAAAAAATGCACTCAGCCTGTGAATATTGTATCCGTGGTAAAAGATAATGAACAGGCACAGCTGAATATGAGTAAAGCCCGCAAAAATTTGGACAATATGGTGCGTTATGCTTCTGGTTCGGAGACCAATGTTAATATCAGTGCAACGATAGATTTAAATATTGCAAGCGGTGTAGCTCGGTCAGCGAAAGAAGTTTCCGCAAATTGTATTGTGCTTGGTTGGCCAAGCGCAGCGAATTTTATGGATAAATTTGTTGGCGAAAAAACAGAAAGTATCCTCAACAGAACCTCGGCCAACGTGATGCTCTGCCATTTTAGAAAACCTTTTATTTCCAATAAAGCTATCGTTGTATTTGCCCCGCCAATGTGTGAGGCAGAGTTTGGTTTCGAGTATTGGTTGGAGAAGGTTATTAAACTTGCACAGGAATTATCTGTTCCAATCTCTTTTGTGGTGGATACACGCTCCACATCTGCAATTGAGGCGCACCTGGTCGAAATAAAGAACTCCGTGCCAGTTACTTTTAAACACTACGATGACTGGGATAATTTACAAGGATTAAAAGCGTTTAAGGACGAAGAGTCCATGTTCATTTTTGTGTCCGCAAGAAATGGAGAGGTTTCATATCGCGATTCGTTGGATGGTGTGGCAAAAAAATTAGATCGGATCTATGCAAACGAAAACCTTGTTTTGGTGTTTCCTAGTAGGGTAGAGAATGCGCACATTGACGAATACGAGGATGTTGAGGCTGCTCCGATATTCCGAAAGATTAGTAAAGAGATTGGAAATATGTTTAATAAAGGATAGTTGCTATCCGCAAAAAACACTGATTATGTCAAATAAGATTACAATGTCAAGCGATGGAACATTACAGGTTCCAGATTTCCCAACGATTCCTTTTATCATAGGTGATGGTATAGGTCCTGACCTATGGCATGCTGCAGTGCGTGTTTTTGATAAAGCTGTGGAGAAAGCCTATAACGGACAACGAAAAGTCAGTTGGAAGGAAGTTTTGGCAGGGGAGAAAGCATTTGATGAAACCGGAGAGTGGTTGCCCAAAGCGACATTGGATCTATTGCGCGAATACTTAGTTGGCATAAAAGGGCCTTTGACCACACCTGTAGGTGGTGGCATACGCTCCCTGAATGTTGCTTTACGGAAGGATTTGGATCTCTATGTCTGCCAGCGACCGACGAAGTGGTTCCAAGGTGTGCCATCTCCGGTCAGACATCCAGAATATGTGGATATGGTCATCTTTCGGGAGAATACCGAAGATATCTATGCCGGGATTGAGTTTCAGGCGGGAAGTGCAGAAGCCAATAAACTACAGGATTTTTTACATGACGAACTTGATATCGACTATAACTTTTCGAGTACCACAGGGGTAGGGGTCAAACTGGTTTCTGAAGAAGGATCCAAACGCTTGGTTCGAGCAGCGATTGAACATGCGATCCATTATGCATTACCCTCGGTGACTATAGTGCACAAGGGGAATATTATGAAATATACAGAAGGAGCCTTTAAAATCTGGGGTTTCGAGGTTGCAGAAACAGAATTTGCGGATAAGACCTATACTTGGGGGCAATGGGAGCGAACTAAAGCGGAGAAAGGTGAGGCCGCGGCCAATCAGGAACAAAAAGAAGCCTTGGCTTCGGGTAAAATCTTGATTAAGGATATTATCGCGGACAACTTCCTGCAACAAATCTTGCTTAATCCACGCGACTTTTCTGTGGTGGCAACCCTGAATCTAAACGGCGATTATATCTCGGATGCATTGGCAGCCATGGTCGGCGGGATAGGAATTGCACCGGGGGCCAATATCAACTTTAAAACCGGTCACGCTGTTTTTGAAGCTACCCATGGTACAGCACCTCGGTTTGCGAATACCAATACCATGAATCCTTCATCCGTTATCCTCAGCGGTGTGATGATGTTTGAATACCTGGGTTGGACAGAAGTAGCGGCGGCAATTGTGCGTGCATTGGGGGAAACCATTATTGCGAAAACGGTCACTGTTGATTTTTACAATCTGATGGATGATGCGACCCTAGTGAAAACAAGTGAGTTTGCTGATCGGATCATCGAAAAATTATAAGGATTTTCTTTTTTAAGATATTAAGCAGAGATTTGACTAAAATTTCTGCTTTTTTTATGGACTACGACCAACTTCCTCCTTTTGTAAGGGAATCCACCGTTTTTAGTACGGAAGATAAAATTAAACTGGCAAAGTTAGACCGACTGCCTACACCGTTGGAGGTGGATGAGATTACGTCCCTACCCGAAATTTACGAATTGTTAAATGCCTTTATCGGGGACCAATCCTCCCGTAACGTTCATCTTCAGCTTAAAGCAAAGGAGTATTTACAAGATAATCAATTAGATATGGCTTGGAAAGTGATTCTTCTGTAATTGTTTTAATAGCCAATAGGGATCTACTTGTGTAATATTTTTATTGAAATGATTCAGAATTTTGTAAATTTTCAATAAAAAAACAGAATAGTTGAAAAATATATAATTTTATTTTACCTTTGGTTTTTAAAACAACAGATTGCTTTACTAGGGTTCTGAATGAGCAATCAAACAAACTATAACATCAATGAAACATAATTTTGGAGCAGGTCCATGTATTCTGCCAAAGGAAGTATTTCAACAAGCCTCAGAAGCTGTAATTGATTTTAACAACACAGGTTTATCAATTTTAGAGATCTCTCACCGTTCCAAAGAGTTTGAAGCAGTGATAGATGAGGCGACTCAGTTAGTAAGGGAATTATTAGCCGTACCACAAGGATATTCGATTCTTTTCTTGCAAGGTGGAGCGAGTCTGCAATTTGCGATGGCACCACTTAATCTTTTACCTGAAGGCGGGAAAGCTGCTTATTTGGATACAGGTGTATGGGCAACAAAGGCCTTAAAAGAAGCGAAGAAATTCGGAACAGTAGATGTTGTAGCTTCGTCGATAGATAAAAACTATTCTTATATACCTAAAGGGTATTCAATCCCTTCGGATGCTGCCTATTTTCACTATACTTCAAATAATACGATTTATGGTACTGAGGTGTTTGAAAAACCAGCGACGGAATTACCAGTGGTGGTAGATATGTCTTCAGATATTTTTTCCCGCGAGATCAATGTCGCAGATTACGATTTGATCTATGCTGGAGCACAAAAAAATATGGGTCCTGCTGGCGTAACACTAGTTATTGTGAAGGATGATATTTTAGGTAAATCCGGACGTGTTCTACCTTCGATGTTAGATTATAAATTGCATATCGATGGCGGTTCCATGTATAATACTCCTCCGGTATACTCGATCTTTGTTTCCATGTTGAACCTACGTTGGTTAAAAGCAAAAGGTGGTGTGCCAGTTTTAGAGCAAGAGAATATTATTAAAGCACGTGCTTTATACGATGAGATCGACCGCAACCCTTTATTTAAAGGCACTGCTGTTGTTGAAGACCGCTCGCGCATGAATGTGACTTTCGTGATGGATACTCCTGAATTGGAAGCGGAATTCCTGGCTTTGGCGAAAGAACGTAATCTGATTGGTATCAAAGGACATCGTTCGGTAGGTGGCTTTAGAGCTTCTATCTATAATGCATTGCCATTGAGCAGTATAAATGCATTGATTGATGCCATGAAAGAATTTGAAGACACACGCAAATAGTCTATTCGGTCAAAAATATTTTGATGAAATCATTGGATTCATTCCGTTCACGTCGCTGTCCAAATGAATCTGATTGCTTCATCGCTTAAATAAACAATCAGGGTGTCACAGATTCATGTATACAATGAAAAACCGACATTCATAAATAAATATAAAGGATGAAAATATTAGCAAATGACGGTATCGATCCACTAGGAAAGAAAATGTTGGAAGATGCTGGTCATACTGTAGATACAAATCATATACCACAAGAGGAGTTAGCTGAAAAGCTGCTTGCTTATGATGCAATCACTGTACGTAGCGCAACTAAAGTTCGTCAGGAATTAATTGATAGCTGCCCAAATTTGAAAGTAATCGGTCGTGGTGGCGTAGGAATGGATAATATTGACGTGGAATACGCACGTTCAAAAGGTATTGCTGTTGTCAATACTCCTGCTGCATCTTCTTTATCGGTAGCTGAATTGGTTTTTGCGCACCTTTTAAACGGTGTACGCTTTTTATATGACTCCAACCGCAAGATGCCTGTTGAAGGAAATACCAAATTCGGTGCTTTGAAAAAAGCCTATGGTGCCGGAACTGAGCTTCGCGGTAAAACAATCGGTATTGTTGGTTTTGGCCGTATCGGTCGTGAAGTAGCTAAAATCGCGATCGGTCTGGGAATGGATGTAGTCTATACAGATCTATTTGAAGGACCCAAAGATTTAACGATTGAACTTTCTGGTGGTATTCAGGTTGAGGTTCCGATCAAACAGGTGGAAATGGAAGACTTATTGAAAGTTTCCGATTTTATTTCCTTACACGTACCATTTTTGGACAAACCAGCAATTGGCGCAACAGAGTTTCCGCTGTTAAAAGATGGTGTTGGACTGGTCAACGCTTCTAGAGGCGGTGTTATTGATGAGTTGGAATTAGTGAAGGCATTAGATGCAGGTAAAGTAGCATTTGCAGGTTTAGATGTGTTCGACAACGAACCTACACCACGTGAGGAAATTTTAAAACATCCAAAGATTTCGTTGACACCACATATTGGCGCGGCGACAAATGAAGCACAAGAACGAATCGGCGAAGAATTGGCCGGTTTACTGATCGAAAACTTGAAGAAGTAATTCTTCCGCATAGAACAAATATATGCGGCACAAAACTTTCATGATTTTGTGCCGCATTTTTTTTTATATACATTCATGAATTGCCTATATTGGCGCACAGAAATTTAATAATTGTAACTTTAGTATGAAAGTTTTAAAATTTGGTGGTACTTCAGTAGGAAGTGCAGTACGTATCAAAGGGTTGTTGGATATTGTAAACCCTTCGGAACGTCAAATCGTTGTGTTGTCCGCAGTAGCTGGAACGACAAATGCTTTAGTAGAAATTGGTCAAGCTTACACAGCAGGTAAGAAGGACGAGGCTAAGGATTTGATCAAGAAGCACAAGGATAAGTACGAAGACCTTATTAAGGAACTTTTTAATACTGAAGCCGGTTATAAAAACGGGAAGGAATTAATCGACTATCATTTTAACCTGATCTCTAGCTTGGCGAACGAGCTGTTTACGTCGATAGAAGAAAAAATTATTTTGGCGCAAGGTGAATTGATGTCTACAGCATTATGGCATTTTTACCTCAATGAAATCGGAATTCAGTCTGTCTTATTGCCAGCGTTGGATTTTATGAAAATCGATGAGGACAATGAGCCAATGGTGGAATACATCGGTGAGAAATTGAGTACTATTCTTGCTCAACATCCCGAAAATACCTTGTTTATTACACAAGGATTTATCTGTAGAAATTCGTTTGGTGAAATTGATAATCTACGCCGTGGCGGATCGGATTATACAGCTTCATTGATTGGCGCAGCTATCCGTGCGGATGAGGTTCAGATCTGGACAGACATTGACGGTATGCACAACAATGACCCGCGTGTCGTAAAAGGGACAACACCAATAGCACATCTTAGCTTCGATGAGGCAGCAGAATTAGCTTATTTTGGGGCGAAGATATTACATCCTCAATCGGTATTTCCTGCACAAAAATATAATGTACCGGTACGTCTGTTAAATACGATGGAGCCAAATGCTAAAGGAACATTAATTAGCAAAGATGGTGCACAAAAAGGATGTATCCGGGCAATTGCGGCAAAAGATGGTATCACCGCAATTCATATTCATTCCTCAAGAATGTTGCTTGCTTACGGTTTCTTGCGTCGTGTTTTCGAGATTTTCGAACGCTATAAAACACCGATCGATATGATCACTACCTCAGAAGTAGCCGTTTCGTTGACCATAGATGATACCACAAATTTAGCCGATATCATTAAAGAAGTAGAAGATTTTGGATCTGTTACCGTAGACGGCGATCAGACAATTGTCTGTGTAGTCGGTGACTTTGGTTTGAATAGCCATGGCTATGCTGCACGTGTACTTGATGCTGTCAAACATCTTCCGGTCCGTATGATTTCATACGGTGGCTCGGATTTTAATGTATCCATTTTATTGAATTCGGATCATAAAACAGAGGCTTTACGTTCATTGCATAATCGTTTATTTTAAGAATTAGGTTTTATATGATAAATACAGCTATTGCGGCAAAATTTGCAGAGAAAGAAACGCCGTTTTATTACTATGACTTGGCCGTGTTAAACAAAACCTTGGAAGCGGCTTACGCAGCTTCCCACAAAAGGGGATTCCATGTTCATTATGCATTGAAAGCTAATTTTAACGATGTGTTGTTAAAAGCTATGCAACAGATCGGCTTCGGTGCGGACTGTGTGAGCGGAAATGAAGTGAAAAAAGCTATAGAGTGTGGTTTTGCGCCTCAGAATATTACCTTCGCCGGCGTTGGGAAATCGGATAAAGAGATCAATTACGCATTACAACAAAATATCTTTGCATTCAACGTAGAGTCTATTCAGGAGCTTGAAGTTATTAACGAATTGGCATCAAAACAAGGTGTGAAAGCGAATGTTGCATTGCGAATAAACCCCAATGTTGACGCGCATACACACCATTATATTACAACAGGACTCGACGAAAACAAATTTGGTATTCCAAATGCGGATCTGGAGAAATGTGCCGCTGTTCTCAAGAAATGTGATTTTATAGAATTGGTAGGCTTACACTTCCACGTCGGATCTCAGATTACCGATATGACGGTATTCAAAAGTTTGTGTGTAAAAGTTAACGAGTGGAAAAACTGGTTTGAGGAGCGTGGAACACAGATTCGTGTGTTGAACGTCGGTGGGGGCCTTGGGATAGATTATAAAAATCCAGATGGTAATCCAGTTCCAGATTTTGAAGCTTATTTTGACATTTTTGATCGTTTCCTAGAGCGTAAGCCACATCAGGAAGTTCATTTTGAACTGGGCAGGGCTTTGGTTGCTCAATGCGGAAGCTTGGTGAGCCGTGTATTATATGTTAAGAATGGTGTCAAGAAAAACTTTTTGGTACTGGATGCAGGGATGACTGAATTGATGCGACCAGCCTTGTATCAAGCTTACCATAAAATAGAAAATATTAGTGAAGGCAGTGCTACAGAAGCATTAAACTACGATGTCGTAGGGCCAATCTGTGAATCCTCGGATTGTTTTGGAAAGGAAGTACCTTTGCCGGTATCAAAACGTGGTGACTTGATCGCTATTCGTTCTGCAGGAGCTTATGGTGAAGTTATGGCTTCCCGCTATAATTTGAGAGAAGAAATCAGATTTGTCTACAGCGATCAATTGTAGGTAGCTATCCTAGACGAAGATAAGGAGATAAAGCCGGTTCACAAATGAACCGGCTTTTGTTTTTTGGTGATCGATATCTGAATTGTCTTTTGTATACTTGCTTATGCTAACTGCAATCGAATTTCCTGTTACCATTGATTTATTTGGAAAGACCTTTCTCCTCCATCCCTTTATGGAAGGTTTGGGGATGTTTATGGGTATGCGTTATTATCAGCTCCTGAAATGGAAAGATAAGGAGAGCTTAGGTCACACCAACTCACTTTTAATTGTCATTGCAGCCGCTGTAGGAGCCTTAATCGGATCTCATGTGATCGGATCGCTTGAGCGCCCGGCAGAATTGTTTGGTGCCCTGAGTAAATGGCGTTATATCTGGCTAAATAATACGATTGTAGGGGGGCTGGCCGGTGGACTGGTCGGGGTGGAACTGATGAAAAAAATCATGCGCAAGCAAGAGAGCACGGGGGACCGCATGGTCTTTCCGCTGATTGTTGCGATCATGATCGGGCGGATAGGTTGTTTTTATACTGGGGTATTTGAGCAGACCTATGGCTTGCCTACGGAATGTCCATTGGGGATGTACCTTGGTGATGCTTATCGCCGGCACCCGGTTGCCTTATACGAAATTGCATTTTTGATTCTGCTATTTATTTCCCTGCAATGGTTTAAACGGAGATTTATATTCCAAAATGGCGTACTGTTTCAGTTTTTCATGCTCGCCTATTTCAGCTTTCGTTTTTTATTGGATTTTATCAAGCCAAGGGTAGTTATTCTTTTCGGAATGAGTACAATACAAATTACCTGTCTTGTCGTGATAATTTATTATATTTATTTATTGAATAATACGCATATAGAAAGGAAGGTCTAAATTATGTATTTACTCGAAGGGTCATTTGGTTCGGAAAACACAGCTGTATTGGGCTTGTTTTTACTGTTTGGAGGAGCTATAGTCATCGGAATAGCGCTTTTGGTCATTATTATTGGTTCGATTATGAAATCCAATAATAAAGAGTCTACATTTAATGTCAACCTTTGGCTTAAAGTGCTTTTGGGTGGTGTTGGAGCGATGATCGCAGGTGGAGTTGCCTGTGGAATAGCATTAAGTTAATAACGATAAGATATATGCCAGTTAGAAATTATACCTATTACGATTATACCATTAGCCTGTGTCCGACCTGTCTTTCGCGTGTAGGGGCAAAAATTATCATCGAAGATGAAAAGGTTTTTATGACCAAAAATTGCCCTGATCATGGTTTTTTCAAAACCCTGATCGCCACAGATGTTGAATACTATAAAAATATCCGGAATTATAACAAAGCGTCTGAGACGCCATTGAAATTTGAGAACGAGGTTCATTTTGGCTGCCCGTATGATTGTGGCCTCTGTGTCGATCATGAACAACACAGCTGCTTGTCTATCGTTGAGGTGACCGATCGTTGCAACCTGACATGCCCGACCTGCTACGCCATGTCTTCACCTCATTATGGGCGGCATCGTTCGCTGGAGGAAATCGAACGCATGTTTGACAAGATTGTCGAAAATGAGGGGGAGCCTGATGTTGTTCAGATCAGCGGCGGAGAACCAACTATTCATCCGGAGTTTTTTAAGATTTTGGATATCGCTAAAACAAAGCCAATTAAGCATTTGATGCTGAATACCAATGGTATTCGTATTGCGAATGACCCTGGATTTGCTGAACAGCTTGCCACCTACGCTCCGGAATTTGAAATTTACCTCCAATTTGATTCTTTCCGCCCGGCTGTGCTGGAGAAATTTAGAGGAAAGGATTTGACCGATGTACGGAAAAAGGCAATCGACAAGCTCAATGCGTTGAACCTAAGTACGACACTTGTCGTTGTCCTGGAAAAAGGAACCAACGATGATGAGATCGGAGCGATATTGGATTATGCTTTGAACCAGCGTTGTGTTCGTGGTGTAACCTTCCAGCCCGTAGAAATTGCCGGTAGAAATGCGGAGAATGCACATCAGCATAAGATGACCCTCACTGAGGTCAGACAGGAAATTTTGGATCAGTATCCGCTCTTGAATCCGCATGATATCATTCCGGTACCCTGCAACCCAGATGCTTTGGCTATGGGCTATGTGCTTAAGATTGGTGATGAAAGGATTCCGCTAACACGGCATATTGACCCCGCTGTACTTTTGAATAATCAGTCACGCAATACCATTGTGTACGAACAGGATACTGGTGTTCAGATGCAATTGCTGGATATTTTTAGTACGGGTATTTCGGTGGATAAAGTAAAACCAAAGGTCAATCAATTGCTTTGTTGCCTGCCTGATGTGTGTGCTCCTGAGCTGGATTATGATAATCTTTTCCGCATCATTATCATGAATTTTATGGATGCTTATGACTTCGATGTCCGTGCGGTCAAAAAATCCTGCGTACATATTGTCAACAAAGATTTAAAGTTAATCCCCTTTGAGACAATGAATCTGTTTTACCGAGATGACAAAGTCAAGCGTTTGGAGGAACTTAAATTTTCGGATGCTATACGATTTTAAGCTTAGATAAGCTATTTTTGTCGGAAAAATAATAAACATCATCCGCTTTCCTGAAACTTCGTTTTGCGGAGTTCTCCTGTGAGACATAGATTATTATTTAGAGAGATTAACAAATTGGGCGTATGAAATTGAACAGCATGAAGCATTTCATTGTTTTTATAATAAGTCTATTGGCATTGCATCTGTATGCTATCGGACAAGATTCGGTTCAGGTAAGAAGAGGTGTCAGTGCCGATAGATCACAGTCATATACCGGTTTAAATAGAAGATCTGGTACCGATTCGACAAGAGTAGGGAATGATTCGCTACGGAATGACCTACGTAAGGTAAATTTGACATTTTTGTCCAATATCCGTACAAGCTCTATGGCTGAGTTTGTCGCTCAGTTAAATGAAAAATCCAATTCTTATGCCACGACAAGTGCCAACTCCGCAAAAGATTCTGTTGCGACAATAAAAAATGTGATTTCCGAAGAAATCAGACAACTTAAATCCATCAAAGGGAGTATTGCAAATTATTCCAACAGTTTAAGTGGCACGAAAGACCAAATCCGTAATATCATCAATCATTATGATATCAGTGCCAATAATCATGCTAGGGCACATCAATACCTGAATAGCGCAGAACTTAAGTTATCGTCAAAGATGGATTCGCTGGAAATGATCAATCGCACGATAGATGAGCTTATCCTAAAGAACCAGCGGCACCTCAATAGATTGGATCTGATTACTGAAACAAAAACTGCTGCGAAGAAGTCTACTACCGCTCCCGGTAAAAGTTCCATTTGGAAGGCCAATACAACAAGTATCTCGAAAGATGTTATTTTGAACAATATTCGCAGTAATTATAGTAACAATACATCCATTGATAAATATGTCAATCGTACAGATTGGGCGAGCCGGATTCTGTTGATTGTGCTGGGACTGGCTTATTCGTATTGGATTGCGCGGGTTGCCTATGTGCTGAAACAAAATGATCCATCCAATAAGATAGCCATTGATGCGATTGTTGGGAAAACGATTATTTTTCTGC
Organism: Sphingobacterium ginsenosidimutans; assembly: GCF_039536865.1. Taxonomy (NCBI): domain Bacteria; kingdom Pseudomonadati; phylum Bacteroidota; class Sphingobacteriia; order Sphingobacteriales; family Sphingobacteriaceae; genus Sphingobacterium; species Sphingobacterium ginsenosidimutans. The sequence goes on along the minus strand of NZ_BAAAZK010000007.1, from coordinate 1,598,001 downwards.
TAACCTTACTGCCCTTTGTCAATTTCTTTACACCAACGTTCATCTTACAGGCATCTCAACTGGTGATCATGTTGATTTTTATGTATTTACTAAGACATAAAATGACTGGACAGCAGCGTAAGATCGCGCTGATTCTGATCATCTTTTACCTATTGGATGTTTTTGTCAATATGATTGTGAGTGATGATCTGTTTTTGCGTATTGTTTGTATTGGTTTTAATCTAATCGCATTGGGATTGGTAAGCTATACGAAACGACGTATAAAGAATCCAGAGAGTCCGGGCTATATCAGTAATTTTATCTATGTGGTATTTGCGATCTTAAATATCACCGCGATCACGTTGAATGTCATTGGGCATGTGGAGCATTCACGCAGTTTCAGTATAGCCTGTGCGGTAGGTTTGGTGCAGTCATTTACCCTACAATATTTTGCGGACATGATCAAATTGGATGTCCGTAACCAATTCAAAAAAGACCGTTTGGTAGCGGGATTTTGGATGCGCTTTAACGAACAGCGTACCTTGGCAATAATAACGGAGATCCTTCGGATTGTATGTATTCTGTTGGCAATTATTGTTGTGGCCAATAATCTTCAGTTTATCGAAACCTTATTGACGCTTAGTGAAACATTCTTTGGAAAGGTACGTAATATCGGCAGCATATCGTTCACCTTGGGGAATCTTGTTGTTGCAGTTTTGCTCTTACTGGTTGCCAATTGGTTTCAAAAGAATATCAGCCTCATCGTACTCGGTGGTGAAGATGGTCAGTTAAATCAGGCCTACAATCAAAAAATGACACTGTTTCCGTTATTTCGTCTGGCGATTATTCTGATCGGCTTTTTCATGGCTATTTCCGCTTTAGGGATGAGCTTGGATAAACTTACTGTTGTTATCGGGGCACTGAGTGTGGGGATAGGTTTGGGTATGCAAAATATCATCAACAACTTTGTATCTGGGATTATTCTCGTTTTTGATAAGCCTTTCCGCGTGGGGGACCAGATCGAACTCGCTGATAAAAAGGGGCGTGTCAAGGAGATTGGTATTCGTGCAAGTGTACTGAAAACTGCCGATGGTGCTGATGTTATTATTCCAAATGGTGATTTGCTGTCGGGTAGGGTTGTCAATTGGACATTATCACAAGAATATAGTAAGACAAGTTTCGTCCTCCACATTGATCGAAGAGCCGACCTTGACGAGGCTAAACAATGGATCAAAGATGCTATGGCGGCGAGTCCACATTTTGTCAAAGAAAGAGATAGTGGTATCAGTGTGCAAGACATCAGTGAAGAAATGATTTATTTAAGCGTTTCCTGCTGGGTGAATTTTGCGGCGAATACCTCTTCTTTTAAAAATGATGTATTAATTATCCTCTATAAACAGTTTGAGGAAAAGGGACTGAAATTCTATAGTGTATTGCCTCCTAAATCTTGATAGGCAACTCGTATCTTTTGTCTGTTGTACATCATAGAATTATTTTGCCTGTTGCTGTCGATAGGCTTTGGGGCTGTAGCCCTTTGTGCGCTTGTAGAAATGGGATAAGTGGCTCTCGTCGACAAACCCCAGTTCTTCGGCAATCTGTTTGAGTGTGTATGCAGTGGACTTAAGCCGATGTTCGATTAATTCGATTCGGTACATGGTGATGTAGTCTCTCAAGCTACTACCAAAGTTTTTCTTGAAATAAATGCCAAAATAAGTCGGGGAGAGGTTAAATTTCTGGGCAATTGTTTTTAGCTGAAGATACTCTGGGATAAAGATATTCTGATGGATATAAGCCGAAATGGAGCTGTCGATGTGCAGTGTATGTGCCTGTGGCAAGCGCTGTATTTCGGATATTTCCTTATAACGACCGAAGATAGCAACCAGTTGATCAAACAGCCATTGTGATGTCTGGTTGATAGCGGTAATACAGTATAGCCGGACCGCTTCCATGAGATGGGAATAAATCAAACGATCGTGATCGGTCATGTGTAATTTACTTTCTCGCAATCCTCTGTCGTTCATTAACTCCATAATCCAGGCGTACAGTTTTTGCTGACGCCGATTTTGCATAAAATAGCTATCCGTAAAAAGAATGAATAGGAAATGTGTTTTTTCATGAATATTGAAGTAATGTTTATCTGCGGGGCTAACAAGAAAAATATCACCACGTTCATAATCCAATTCAAATTTATTGATCACATGTTTTCCCTGTCCGCTGCGTATGTAAACAAGTTCATAATAATTTTGCTCATGCATAGGTAGATGGAAAGTATCTTCCACAAACTCACTGATCAGTAATGGCTCGAATTGTTTCTTTCGCATGATTTTTTTTGGTATATCGTATTAAATGTACATAAAAATAATGTATTTATACATGTTTTTCCTAAGTATACTATTGCACTTTTGTGTCGTATAAAATTGTAGGAAAAACATGGTTAATTTTATAATGATTGCGTTTTGTATTGCAGCTGGCATGCTGTTGCGAAGGACAAATTTAATCCACGGTGAGGCGCATAAAGGAATCAATACCTGGATACTTTATTTTGCTCTTCCGGCGGTTTCGTTTAAATATATTCCAAAGATCGTATGGTCGTCACAGTTGTTGTTTCCGATCTTTTCGGCAGTTTTGGTCTGGGCCGGAAGCTGGTTGTTTATGGAATGGTATTGTAAGCGAAAATCCTATAAGCAGCGTTCCAGGAGCAGTCTGGAATTGGCGGCAGGCTATAGCAATACATCCTTCATCGGATTTCCATTGATTATGGCTTATTTTGGCGAAGCGCAATTACCGATTGCTATAATTTGTGACCAGACGACATTTATATTATTATCTACTGCTGGTATCATCAATGCGCTGAAAGCAAATCTTCAGGAAGGGCAATCCATTGAGGCCAAATTTATGATCAGGAAACTGATTACTTTCCCACCATTGATCGGTTGTCTTCTTGCATTGACTTTATCTCAGTTTATTGATTTTAGTGTTGCCGAACCTTTTTTTGATAAACTCGTGGCGACCGTGGGGCCATTAGCGCTATTTTCTATCGGTTTACAGTTGAAATTCGAGGGCTGGCGCCAACAATTCGCACAGATTAGTACAGCCATGATCTATAAATTAATTTTGGCTCCCGCATTGGTTTTACTATTTGCGTTGTTGCTTGGAGTAAAGGGGCCTGTGGCGCGAATCAGTATTTTCGAAGCTGCCATGCCTACCTTGGTCACCTCAGGGATCATCGCTGAACAATATCATCTCAATGCAAAGTTGGTGAATCTTGTTATCGGGTTTAGTATTGTAATCGGGCTAATGACAACGGCCTTATGGGATCTTGTAATCCGGTTTGCGATAGCCTAATGTTTCGTTCAACCTTTTTGAAGGATTTCGATCCCATGTAAGGACAATGATCTGTGTATTAAAATGATACTGAGCAACAACTTTTTTGTTATTCAGTTGTTATAGCAGTATAACCATCTATAAAAGGAGGTATGTTATGAACCTGATACATAGAATTGAGCATTGGGGAAATGTCCATCACCCACAATGGATTGATTACCTAAGAATTGCCTTGGGTATTATGATTTTCGCCAAAGGCGTAACTTTTGTAAACGATAGGCAAGTGGTTGAGCACATGATTGAACAAAGTAGCTTTCACCTGTCTGTTTGGGGAGCTGTTCACTATGTGGTATTTACGCACTTGGTTGGCGGGTTATTCCTTATTTTGGGTTTTCAAACCCGTTTAGCTTCTTTATTATTGTTACCGGTCTTGGTGGGAGCTGTCTTTTTTGTTAATATCACCAATGGTTTTAGTTATGTGAATTCCGAATTGTGGCTTTCTATAGTCGTATTCTTTTTGTTGATCTTTTTTATGGTCATGGGATCTGGAAAATATTCCCTTGACAATATGATGAACAAACCTGGATATAAAAGGGATATCTAAAAAAAAGAAGCTCCTTCATAGATGAAGGAGCTTTTATGTAGTGCTTATTACTTGCTTTGATTGTCAATCCAATTGCGTGCATTGACGAAAGCTTCTAACCAAGGAGAAACTTCATCCTGACGTCCTTTTGGATAGTTTGCCCAATGCCATTGGAAAATTGAGCGCTCGATATGCGGCATTGTGGCCAGATGGCGACCAGTTTTATCGCAGATCATCGCTGTATTGTAATCCGAGCCATTTGGATTGTGTGGATATTGTTCATAACCGTATTTCGCAACAATATTGTATTGTTCCTCTGCATACGGTAAATTGAATTTTCCTTCACCATGTGAAATCCAAACACCCAATGTGCTTCCTGCCAATGTAGAAAGCATAACGGAATTATTTTCCTGAACTTTCACGGAAATGAAATTTGACTCGTGTTTGCCCGAAGTGTTGTGCAACATTTTACCATGAACTTCGTGCTCCGGATTGATCATTTCCAGTTCCATAAACAACTGGCATCCATTACAGATACCAACCGAAAGCGTGTCTGGGCGTGCAAAGAAATCGGTCAATGCCTTTTTCGCTTTCTCATTGTAGAGGAATGCTCCGGCCCATCCTTTTGCCGAACCCAGTACATCCGAGTTGGAGAATCCACCAACAGCACCGATAAATTGGATATCTTCCAATGTCTCACGGCCTGAAATCAAGTCTGTCATATGGACATCCTTCACATCAAAACCTGCTAAGAACATCGCATTTGCCATCTCGCGTTCCGAGTTGGAGCCCTTTTCCCGAAGAATTGCCGCTTTTGGACGTGCTTTACTTCCGTCGATCACCGGTTTTTTGCCGTTGAACTGACTTGGGAAGGTAAATGTTAAAGGTTGATTTTTATAGTTATCGAAACGTTGTTGTGCAGTTCCGTTTTTCGATTGTTTCGAATCCAATAGGAATGAAGTGGTCGACCAAACATCACGTGTTGCCGCAACATCAAAGCTGAAGTTCTCTTCTCCGTTTTTGATGGTAACGGTGCTTCCTGCTACTGCCTGGCCAATTTTTATGGCTTCTACGCCAGCTTCTTTAAAAGCTTGTTCGAAAACAGTATCATTTTTAGCTTGAAGTATAAGTCCAATATTTTCACTGAACAATACTTTTACAGCATCAGACTCATTTAATCCCGAAAGGTCATAATTTGCGGCCAAATTCACATCTGCAAATGTCATTTCCAAAAGGGTCGTGATCAAACCACCAGATCCGATATCATGACCGGCTTCGATTTGGTTATCGTTGATTAATTGCTGAACGGTATTGAATGCTGTTTTGAAATAGTTTGCATCTTGGATTGTAGGAACTTCTGTACCTAATTTGTTGACAATCTGAGCGAAAGACGAACCACCTAATTTGAAGTTGTCTTTTGATAGATTGATATAGTAAATGGATCCTGCATTTTTGTTTAAGACAGGTTCAACTACTTTGGTAATATCCGTACAATTTCCAGCTGCTGAAATAATCAATGTACCGGGAGCAATTACATTCTCACCATTTGGATATTTTTGCTTCATCGATAAGGAGTCTTTTCCTGTAGGGATATTGATTCCTAGTGCGATTGCAAAATCCGAACAAGCTTTGACAGCTTGATAAAGTCGAGCATCTTCACCTTCGTTATTTGCTGCCCACATCCAATTGGCTGACAATGAGATGCCTGCAAGACCGTTTATAATCGGTGCAAATACGATATTTGATAATGATTCTGCGATAGCAGTTTTACTAGCCGCTGCCGGATCAATTAATGCTGCGACAGGGGAGTGTCCTATCGTTGTTGCGATACCCTCTTTTCCTTTGTAGTCAAGAGCCATGACACCAACGTTATTTAAAGGTAACTGTAATGGACCAGCACATTGTTGTTTGGCAACACGGCCACCCACACAACGGTCCACTTTATTGGTCAACCAATCTTTGGAAGCCACAGCCTCCAATTGTAGTACCTGATTTAAATAGCTTGGGATATTCGCAGAATCATAGGTAAGATCTGTATAATTACGAGCAACGATTTTATCACGCATAAAGGTCTTTGGTGATGAACCAAAGAAATCCTCTAAGGCATAATCCATTGGCTTGGCGCCATTGCTTTTTGATGCAAATGTGAAGCGGTGATCTCCGGTGACATCACCTACAGTGTACATTGGTGCACGTTCACGATCAGCAACACGCTTTAGGATTGCAATATCATCTTCAGCAATCACCAAGCCCATTCTTTCCTGAGACTCATTGCCGATGATTTCTTTTGCTGAAAGGGTAGGATCACCTACCGGAAGCGCATCAAGATCGATTAAACCGCCTGTTTCCTCTACCAATTCGGATAGACAGTTGAGGTGTCCACCAGCGCCATGGTCATGGATAGAAACAATTGGGTTATGATCTGCTTCAACTAAGCTTCGTACAGCATTGGCCGCACGTTTTTGCATTTCCGGATTTGAGCGTTGAATGGCATTCAATTCAATTCCTGACCCGAAAGCACCTGTATCAGCAGAGGATACTGCTGCACCTCCCATACCGATACGGTAATTTTCACCTCCTAAGATGACGATTTTATCACCTATTTTTGGGGTATGTTTTTTGGCTTGATCCAATTTTCCATAACCGACACCACCAGCTTGCATGATGACTTTGTCATAACCAAGCTTACGGCCTTCTTCTTCATGTTCGAAGGTCAGTACAGATCCCGTAATCAAGGGTTGTCCAAATTTATTACCGAAGTCAGAAGCTCCATTGGAAGCTTTGATAAGGATATCCACTGGTGTTTGGTAAAGCCATTGGCGTTCTGCCATTGCCTTCTCCCAGGGACGATCTTGCAATAGACGTGAATAGGCTGTCATATAGACCGCGGTACCCGCCAAAGGAATCGCACCTTGACCACCGGCCATACGGTCACGGATTTCACCTCCTGATCCTGTCGCCGCTCCAGAAAAAGGCTCTACAGTTGTTGGGAAATTGTGGGTTTCGGCTTTTACGGATAAAACAGAATCGAAAGATTTCTCCTCGTAAAAGTCAGGCTTATCAGCGGATTTAGGTGCAAACTGGGTGACCCGTGGGCCTTTAATAAAAGCAACGTTGTCTTTATACGCTGAAACAATCTCATTTGGATTTGTTTCGGAAGTTTTCTTGATTAATTTAAATAGGGAAGTAGGTTGTTCTTCACCATCAATGATAAATGTACCATTGAAAATCTTATGTCTACAGTGCTCAGAATTGGCTTGTGAAAAAGCAAAGACCTCGGAGTCTGTTAAAAGACGTCCCAATTTGGTGGCAAGATTGTTTAGGTAGGCTACTTCTTCCGGATTTAATGCCAATCCTTCGGATTTGTTGTAGGCGTCAATGTCTTCAATTTCCAAAATAGGTTCTGGTGTGATGTTGACCGTGTACATATCCTGCGTCAACGTACTGAACTTTTGCGAAATCATTGGATCGAAATCATTGAAATCTGCTGGTACCGGTTGAAATTCTTCGATACGAACAATTCCTTCAATACCCATGTTCTGTGTGATTTCTACTGCATTGGTACTCCAAGGAGTGACCATCGCTGCGCGGGGGCCTACAAAGTAATGGTTAAGGGTTTGGTCGTCGAGTTTTTTGGCGTTGCCGAATAGCCAGTTGAGTTTAGTAATGTCTTCTTGTGATAAAGAGTTTACGCTTTGAACACCATATACGGTGTTCGATGGGTTCTCAAAGAAATGAATCATTATAAATGTTTGTTTTGAACGTTCTTCAAATTAAAGCACAAAGTTACATATTATTTTTATGGAAATGATTGAATTTTGATTAAAAAATAGTGGTTACTATTCGGTTTAAAAACAGTGAAATAACGGTTCTAATGCAAATAAATATAAAGTAGTGTTAATTCGTGTAAATAAATGTTATCATTCTATCTGCTGTTAGGATAGGTCGCTTGTAGGTGGTAGATTCGTAAACCCTATTCCCTATGCGTATAACATGATCAAGCCTTGGGATGTGGATCTAATGCGCATCCCAAGGCAAAGATTGAATTAGGCTGTCGATTAACCAACTTCATAATCATCTTCTATTCGATTTTTTTCAATCTTTAAGAATCCTGTTTTCCCAGTGCATTATAACGAGCAAGGTGGGTGGCAATCAGGATATGGCAGATTGCAAAGAATGTGAGGAACAGTAAAACTATAGTAGGACGAGCGCCAGGGAAAATGCATGTATTGACAGGGATAAATTGATATACTACGCAATTATAATTGCATACAAAGTCAAATTTATCTAAGTTTGTGCATCAAATCAAATTCGAGATGAACATTTCATATAATTGGTTAAAACAACACGTTAATATAGATTCGACGCCGGAGGAATTATCTTTGATCTTGACAAACACAGGATTGGAAGTAGAGGCACTGGACGTCGTACAGAGTATCCCCGGTGGATTGGATGGTTTGGTCGTTGGCGAAGTAAAAACTTGTGAGCAACACCCGAATGCTGATAAATTGCGCGTTACTACAGTTGATGTAGGCGCTTCTGAATTACTAAATATCGTATGTGGGGCGCCAAATTGCCGTACAGGATTGAAAGTAATTGTGGCAACAGTAGGTACAACATGTCACCCGTTGAGTGGAGAACCCTTTAAGATTACCAAATCTAAAATTCGTGGCGAAGTATCCGAAGGTATGTTATGTGGTGAAGATGAAATCGGTTTGGGCACATCCCATGCCGGTATTGTTGAATTGCCAGCTGATGTTGCGGTAGGGACATTGGTGAAAGATCATTTCAATATTCAGGATGATTACCGTTATGAAATAGGCCTTACACCGAATCGTGCGGATGCGGCATCCCATTTAGGTGTAGCACGCGATATCGCTGCTTATTTCCGTACAAATATTCTAAAAGCGGATATTTCGGCCTTTCAAGCGGCTGAGGAAGCAGGTACAGCTGTTGTTGTCGAAGACACTGCGGCTTGTCCACGTTATAGCGGAATCAATATTTCCGGTGTTCAGGTTGCAGAATCACCTGATTGGTTGAAAGAAAAATTAAATGTGATCGGTGTACGTCCAATCAATAATATTGTCGATATCACCAATTTTATATTGCATGACCTTGGCCAACCATTGCATGCGTTTGATGCGGATAAAATTGCTGGTAACAAGGTGCTTGTCCGTACAGCAAAAGAAGGGGAAAAGTTTGTGACCCTAGATGCTGTGGAACGGACGCTTTCTGCTGAAGACCTTGTGATTGCTGATGCTGAAAAACCAATGTGTATCGCTGGTGTTTTTGGTGGTGCACATTCAGGTGTTTCGACAGAAACAACCAATGTGTTTTTGGAATCGGCTTATTTCAATGCCGTATCAGTGCGTAAGACCTCTAAAAGACATGGTCTGAAAACAGATGCTTCATTCCGTTTCGAACGTGGTACAGATCCTAACATTACTGTAGAAGCGTTAAAACGTGCGGCATTGTTGATTCAGGAAATTGCCGGGGGGACGATATCTTCGACCTTGAAAGATGTATATCCTGCCGAAATTAAACCATTCTCATTCCATGTGAGCTATGCGAACGTGGTACGTTTAATTGGACAAGCAATCCCAAATGAAGAAATTAGAGCTATTATTGTTGCCCTTGGTATTGAGATTGCTTCGGAGACAGCTGCCGGGCTAGATGTTTTAGTACCTGCTTATCGTGTTGATGTAACCCGCGAAGTAGATGTTGTGGAAGAGGTATTACGGATTTATGGCTACAATAACATTGAACTAAAATCCCAAATTAAGGCTTCCTTAAACACGGTCGAAAAACCAGATAAAGAGGTCGTCTTAAATCAACTTGCGGACTTATTGATCGGTAATGGATTCCGTGAAATATTGGCAAATTCGTTGACAAAGCTTGATTATGCAGATGACAGTGAAACTGCTGTCAGATTGTTCAATCCCTTGAGCTCGGACTTGGATACCATGCGCCAAAACATGTTATTCTCCGTGTTGAATGCCATTGAATATAATCAGAAGCGTAGAAATTTTGATCTGAAATTTTTCGAATTCGGTAAAACTTATGCGTTGGACGGTGAGGGATATAAAGAAACGCAGCATTTGACTTTTGCAATAACCGGCAGAGAGGAAGCTGAACAGTGGAATAGCAAAAAAGGTAATGTCAATTTCTATAACCTCAAAGCTGCAGTTGATACCATTGTCAAACGTCTAAAGATTGAGGGCATACAAATACAAGATGCACCGAGCAATCATTTTGCCTACGGATTGAGTTATATGAAAGGTCAGAAATGTCTGGTTTCTTTCGGTGCGGTAGCTAATGCCAACTTGAAAAAAGCAGATGTTGAGGGGCAGGTTTTCTTCGCAGATTTTGACTGGGATGTCTTAATGAAAATCATTCGCAAGAATAGTATTCAATATAAGGAAGTGTCGAAATTTCCTGCTGTACGTCGTGATTTATCCCTGTTGATTGACGAAAATGTGAGCTTCGATAAGCTTCAATTTGTCGCTCAAAAGACCGAACGCAAGCTTTTAAAGGAGGTAAATGTGTTTGATGTGTATAAAGGTGATAAAATTCCGGAAGGGAAAAAGTCTTATGCTCTGAGCTTTATCCTGCAAGACGAAGAAAAAACATTGACCGATAAACAAATTGATGCGATAGTTCAAAAATTAATTGTTAATTTTGAGAAGGAACTAAGCGCAGAGGTGCGTGGTTAATTAGATATAGAACATTAATTGGTAATATTCGATTTACGCTATGGCAACATTGTCTTCACAAATGAATCTGATCGTTGAGAAAACGAAAAACTTAATTCAAATGTGCGAAGTCTTGCAAGAAGAAAATGATTTGCTTAAATTAGAGGTACAATCCTTAAAAGTGGCTTTCGACGCGAGCAACGATAAAAGCAAGCAGTTGGAAGAGAAAGTCAAGGCGCTGGCAGTAGCCCGAACCTTGGATTCAGAAACGGATAAGGAAGCAATTAATGAAAAAATACTTGACACAAAACAAAAAATTAACGATTTTGTGCGAGAAATAGACAAGTGTATTAGTTTGTTGAAGTAGTTGGAATTTGGAGATTATCGGAATTTAAACTAATACAACGTTAAAAAGCTCAAAGAAATGGGAGAGATTTCCATAAAAATAAATATCGCAGATCGTGTTTATCCCCTTCGGGTGGAAAGCGCGGAGGAAGAAGTGATTCGACATGCTGCGAAATTGATAAATGAAAAAGTAAAGGAATTGCAGGAAAACTATACTGTTAGAGATAAGCAGGATTTGTTGTCCATGTGTGTATTGCAGTTCGCTACGCGAATGTTAAATGCGGAGCGACAGTCCCAGAACCACGAAGTGGGGCTGGAGAATTCAGTACAGGAGCTTGATCAGTTGTTGACGGATTTCTTTAACAAATAAATTTACGTTCTTTATATTTAGAGCTTAAAACGACGAATTTGCCGCAATTAAATTCGGGTTGTCACTATTTTAAACTTAACGCTTCAATATTACAGGCGCAAAAAGATATAGGCCATTTTGCGAAAGCCATCTGGGTCATAATCTAAGCCTAATTATGTAATCACGAAGTTTAATAATACATGAGACCTGTTTAAATTTAATTGCGGTTTTTTTTTGTTTTGAAACCATCATGCGTTGGGCCTGTTTGCATACCATGTAAACCCTGTCTGATTCAATCGTTGGTATTCCCAAGAAGTATATCGGAATACCAATGGCATAAAATCAGCTGGTGTCCAGTTCAAAAAATGGCGAAGATATTTATGCTATTGAAATTTAATAATTAATAAAAACAAACATATATAATACAATTATACATACATGGACGTCGCAATTTATATCATAATTTCTCTGATTGTTGGTGTAGTTATAGGTCGTTATCTGTTGGTTCTGTTATTCAAAAAACAAGAACAGGAAGCCAAAGATAAGGTAAATAGCATACTAAAAGATGCAGAGCAAGAAGGAGAACACATTAAAAAGAAACGCCTTTTAGAGGCTAAAGAAAAATTCCTTCAATTAAAATCCGAACATGAAAAGGAGGTGAATCAACGTAACAACACCATCAACCAAAAGGAAAATACGTTGAGACAGAAAGAACAATCGATTAACCAAAAGCTTGAAAGCATCAATCGCGATAAGCAGGATGTGGATACCAAAAAGAAGCAATTGGATAAATTGGTTGAACTTAATGAAAAGAAATCCGAAGAAGTCGAGGCTTTAAAATTACAACAGATCAAACAATTGGAGAGTATCGCTGGTGTTACAGCTGACGAAGCTAAAAACCAATTGGTGGATTCATTGCGCGAGGAAGCGCGTTCCCAAGCAATGATTCAGATCAAGGATATTGTAGATGAAGCGAAATTGACCGCGACGAAAGAAGCAAAAAAAGTCGTTATCCAAACGATCCAACGTACCGCTACTGAATCTGCAATCGAAAATACAGTTTCCATTTTCAATATCGAAAATGATGAGATCAAAGGCCGTATTATTGGTCGTGAGGGCCGTAATATCCGTGCATTGGAAGCTGCAACAGGTGTAGAGATCATTGTGGATGATACACCGGAGGCAATTATCCTTTCTGGTTTCGATCCAGTACGTCGTGAGATCGCCCGTTTGGCTTTACACCGTCTTGTAACGGATGGCCGTATCCACCCAGCTCGTATCGAGGAGGTCGTAGCAAAAACACGTACACAGATTGAAGACGAGATTGTTGAGATTGGTGAACGTACAGCTATCGATCTGGGTATCCACGGTTTACATCCGGAGCTGATCCGTATGGTGGGACGCATGCGTTACCGTTCTTCTTATGGTCAGAACCTTCTACAGCACTCCCGTGAGGTTGCCAATTTTGCGGCAACAATGGCTGCTGAGTTGGGATTGAATGTAAAACATGCCAAACGTGCCGGACTATTGCATGATATTGGTAAAGTGCCTGATGATAATCCTGAATTGCCACACGCAATTCTAGGTATGCAATTGGCTGAAAAATATAAGGAGCATCCAGATGTTTGTAATGCCATTGGCGCTCACCACGATGAAATTGAGATGACAGCCTTAATTTCTCCAGTTGTACAAGCCTGTGATGCTATCTCAGGAGCACGCCCTGGAGCACGTCGTGAAGTTGTTGAAAGCTACATCAAACGTTTGAAAGAACTTGAAGACTTGGCACTATCTTACCCTGGTGTTGAGAAAACTTTTGCGATACAGGCAGGTCGTGAATTACGTGTCATCGTTGAGAGTGAAAAAGTATCGGATGCGCAATCAGAAATATTGGCAGCTGATATTTCAAACCGTATACAGACTGAAATGACTTATCCAGGTCAGATTAAAGTGACTGTCATCCGGGAGACGAGATCCGTATCTTACGCAAAATAACGTATGGAAGAGTCCTGAAAAACAAAACAGGATCTTTGGTAAACAAATAATAATAGAAACGCCTCAATCATTGATTGGGGCGTTTTTTTGCTGTATATTTTGATGCGGGGAATACCTGTCCAGTCGCGCGGAATAGTCGTTCCCGTCGAAAGTTTATTTATGCGTCAAAAAACTGAATTAAATCATCCACACTATGCAGCAGATAGGTTGGCTTTTCTTTCATAAGTTCTTCCTCACTACCATAACCATAAAGCACAGCGATGGCATCCATGCCCGTTTCCCGGGCACCAATTAAATCATGCTTGCGGTCGCCGATCATAATACAGTGCTGTGGGTCAACCAGGTTGGCCTTGTTCAATACATACTGAATGACACTTGTCTTGGTCGGTCTAGAATCGTCCAATGCACTTCCGCCAGCAAAATCGAAGTAACTGTCGATTGCAAAATGTTGTAAAATCTTATGTGCAAAAATTTCGGGTTTAGAGGTCGCTAAGTATACCTTGTAGTCTTTCGATTTTAGCCCTTCCAGTAATTTGGGGATACCATCAAAGAGCAGATTCTCATATAAACCCTGGGTCGCAAAGCGCTCACGGTACTTGTCCACACAAGCCAAAGCTTCCTTTTCGTCAAATCCATAGGTATGCATGAAGGTATCTTTCAACGGAGGGCCAATTAATGGCTTCAGGCTATTTAAATCAGGCGTATGTATTCCTTTTGCTTCGAGTGCATACGCAATGCATTTGGTGATGCCTTCAGCAGGGTCCGTCAGGGTACCATCAAGATCAAATAAGATATGTTTGTAAGACTTCATGTTGCAATATTACGGAATTGGATAGGAGATTGCCAGTTAAAGGTCGAAGAAAGCATATAATGACAAGCGACAGACTAAAAAAATGAGAATATTATTCCGTTCAACGGTTTATGCAGATCAATATTTATTAAATTTGCCGAATGAAACAAAAGAAGAAAGTTCAGGAAGTAGAACCGAAACGTCCAGTAGATACCTATTTTGAGGAATTGGATGCTAATTTTCAAGATCCAACCAATCGTATTATTCAGATCATCTTTTTGCCGCTGTTATTCTTCGGTGTGATGGGCTGTATTTGGATGATTCCTTTTCCACAGTTTGAATTTTTAGTGAAGCTCAATTGGCACACCTTTTTGAATTGGGGTTCTTTCTTCATTGCAATTATCATCTATTTTTACCTGAAATTATCCGCAACCCTGTCTTATGCAATTTTGTTCTCGATAGGAGCAATGAGCTTTTTTATTGTTCAGTTGGAATATGTACAAAAAAACGGCGGTCCTGCGGTGATATGGGTATGCTTGGCGATAGCACTGCTTGCACTAGTCGCACTGTTTCTTGGTAAAGGAAAAGAGAAAAAGGCAATTACTGGAAAGCAGTTTCTGCAATTTCTACTGATAGGCCCGATATGGCTATGGCATTTTGTATTTCAGAAGTTCAATATTAGATATTAACCCATTTGCCCTGTAGTTGTCATACTGAAGGAAAAACAGGTCTATAGAGCTGTTTGAACTGAGGTTTTGACAGTTGGGTTGATAACAAGCGAAGGCTGGATTGTACTGTACAATCCAGCCTTCGCTTCTTTATATGCTTTATTGATCAGTCCGATCAATTTTTATAATTGAACCATTTGATGATTTCTTTGAAACTGGCTTTCTTTCCATAGATCAATATCCCTACACGATAGATACGTGCGGCTACCCAAGTGATCAGTAGGAAGGTTAAAATAAGCAAAGCCAATGAAGTCAATATCTGCCATAAGGGGACACCAAAAGGAATGCGAACCAGCATAGCGATGGGGGATGTAAATGGAATAAAACTCAGCCAGGTGGCGATTGGACCATTGGGATCGTTAATGATAACTCCGAAAGAAAGAATATACGTCAACAATAGGGGCATGGTGATCGGCATGGAAAACTGATTGGCCTCGGTTTCGTTATCTACAGCAGAACCCGCAGCGGCAAATATAGCGCTATAGAGGAGGTAACCTGCAATAAAGAACAGAAAGAAGAAGACAATAACCTCTGTGAAGTTGAAACTTTGGATTGAAGCGAGAATAGAGGCAGAACTACCTTGTCCCATTGCTTTGGATACTGTTCCCATATTGGCCGCTCCAGGCTGACCGGCGGCGACTTCCTGTATATCTTGTGGATTGACAAATAATGTAGTAGCCACAAGAAAGAGCCCTAGCGTGAGTACAAGCCACATCACAAATTGTGTAAGGCCAACCATACCGATGCCCACAATTTTACCCATCATAAGCTGAAAGGGCTTTACAGAGGAAATAATAACTTCTATAATGCGATTGCTTTTTTCTTCAATGATACCCCGCATGACTTGCGCGCCATAGAGAAAGAGGGACAGGTAAACCAAAATAGCCAAGGCGACGCCAATCCCCATGGCTATTGCCGTATTGCTGTTTTTTTCCTCACCGTCTGCCGTTATTTCTTTCGCTTCAATATCCACCTTAGGTTTAATGGATTGAATCAGCTTGAGGTCTATCCCTTTGGCTTTATATTCTTTTTCCCGAATGATATCTTCCAACTGACCACTGATAATCTCCTGCGTGACAAAACTTGTTTTGCCGCTGGTGATCAATTCAGCCTTTTGTGTTGTCAGGATATCTTGAGGGATGTATAAGATCGCCTGTTTGGTTTGCTCTTGGGCCAGGCGTTGTTTTTGTTGCTGCAGCGGTAGCTGACTCTTCTTGTAGCTTACATTTTTATTGCTTTGAAGCCTATTAGCGAAGTCGCCCTGTTGATCAATGATAAAGACTTCTGTATGGGCATCTTTAAAGCTCTTTTTTGTCAGGTAAAACATACCTGCATACAGCGCAAAAAAGAAAAGCGGGACCGCGAAAGTCATTACAATGAATGATCTTTTCTTGACTCGGGATAGATATTCCCGTTGGATGATGAGTAATATCTTATGCATGATCTGGGGATAAAGTTGAGACCTCAGTAACCTTCTGGATAAAAATATCTGCCATGGAAGGGACAAGCTCAATGATTTGATTGAGCTGTATTTTTGGTAATAAAGATGTTAATATATTGTTTATATTAACATCTTTATTTAGCTGAATAGTAGTATTGTAAATATTTTCTTTTTGTGATGAGCTGACAATTTTAAATAGACTTTCATTGCTGATGTCAATGCCTTCTGCATTGAGGGTAAATTCCAACGTATAGGTTTGATTTCTATAGTCTTTCTTGATATCTTGTACGCGACCATCCAGGATTTTCTTGGAGCGGTGGATCAAAGCAATATGATCGCAAAGCTCTTCTACCGTTTCCATACGATGGGTGGAGAAGATAATGGTAGCACCTTCCGCATTTAAGCGTAGGATCTGTTCTTTGATGATATTAGCATTCACTGGGTCAAAACCTGAGAAGGGTTCATCAAGGATAATCAATTGCGGTTGGTGAATAACCGTGGCTACAAATTGCACCTTCTGCTGCATTCCTTTGCTGAGATCTTCAATCTTCTTGTCCCACCATGAAGTTATATCAAGTCGCTCGCACCAATCGTGTATTCGATGTAAAGCTTCTTTTTTTGAAAGCCCTTTCAATTGCGCCAGGTAAAGCATCTGATCCCCGATTTTCATTTTTTTGTAGAGACCACGTTCTTCCGGAAGATAGCCTATCTGGGCAATATGCTGTGCGCCTAATACTTCCCCATTAAATCGGATTTCACCGGAATCGGGTGCAGTGATCTGGTTAATGATACGGATCAGTGATGTTTTTCCAGCCCCATTGGGTCCCAGTAGCCCAAAAATCTTTCCTTTTGGAATCTGGATGGATACATCGTCCAATGCGCGATGATTGGCGTAATCCTTGGTGACATGATTGATTTCGAGTAACATCTTTTCTAAGGTTTAATTAAATTCTGTATGGAGAAAAAAGAGCATATATCCTGTGTTATCAAAGATACACTTGTTTATTTTGACTATTAGTATGTAAATGCCCGTAAATGTTACAGCATGACCATGAAGTTTTTTCTGGTATAGAAGCGGCGGAAACCTTGTCAAACGGATTCATTTAATGTACCTTTGTTCCATGGAAGTAAAAAAAGCCGAATTCGTGTGTAGTAACACGAGAGTTGACAAATTACCTGCGCCAAATTTGCCTGAGTACGCCTTTATAGGTCGTTCTAATGTAGGTAAATCTTCTTTGATCAATGCAATGACAAATAAGAAGGGCCTTGCCAAGACCTCTCAAAAACCTGGTAAGACTCAATTGATCAATCATTTTATTATAGACGATACATGGTATCTGGTCGATTTGCCCGGTTATGGATTCGCGAAAGCATCCAAAACGAGTCGCAATGAATGGGAGAAATTCATTCGCAGATACCTGACACATAGAGATAATCTGCAATGTGTATTTGTTCTGGTGGACAGTCGTCTTGAGCCACAGAAGATCGATCTTGACTTCTGTTATTGGTTGGGTGAATGCGGTTTACCTTTTATGCTGGTCTTTACCAAAGCAGACAAACAATCGGCAGTGAAATCTGATGCAAATATCGCGAAATTTAAGAAGCAGCTTTTGCAATGGTTTGAGGAGGTGCCAACGGTCTTTTTAACTTCGGCAGAAAAGAAATTAGGTCACGAGCCTATTTTGGAGACCATTGATGAGGTCAACCGCCGATTTGTCGGGCCCGAGCCGGAAGAAAGAATGCCGTTTTAAGTATTTCTAAAAAATAAATATTGGTTCAAAACAATAGCTTCGTCAATCTGATCATTGTCGGGGATAGGATGACGAACGTTTTAAAGTCTAATAAGATCATCTCATGAAGAAGTATCTTTCCTTAGTTTTATTTGCCCACAGTGTATTCGCATTGCCATTTGCCCTTATTGGCTTCTTTTTGGCGCTGCATACCACGGAATATGCTTTCTATTGGAAACTGTTACTATTAATGTTATTGTGCATGGTAACGGCGCGAAATGCAGCGATGGCTTTCAATAGGTACTTGGATCGCGATATTGATGCGATCAATCCGAGAACTGCAATGCGGGATATTCCTGCAGGGAAGATTTCTGCCCAAAATGCGCTGATCTTTACCATCGTCAACTGCTTACTTTTTGTCACAGCGACTTATTTTATAAACTCCCTGTGCTTTATGTTGTCGCCGATTGCACTTTTTGTGGTGCTTTTTTATTCTTATACCAAACGTATCACGCCTTTATGCCATTTGGTATTAGGAGCAGGATTGGGTTTAGCGCCGATCGGAGCATATCTCGTTATCACGGGGCAATTTGCAACTGTACCTGTCCTGTATGGCTTTGCTGTACTGACCTGGGTGAGTGGTTTTGATATTATTTATGCCTTGCAGGATGAAGCTTTTGACCGCGCCAATAAGTTGAACTCTATTCCAGTCTGGTTGGGAACCAAAGGAGCGATGCGGGTATCTGAATGTTTACACGTGCTGTCTTTTATATTTGTTTTAATACCAGCGTTTTTAATGCCTGTCGGCTGGATTTATTATTTAGGTGTGGTTTTCTATGGTGGGTTGTTGATCTATCAGCATACGCTGTTTTCATCGACAAATTTAAGTCGGGTAAACCGTGATTTTATGACCACCAATGGTTACGCTTCCGTCATCTTTGCGGTCTTTTATCTTTTAGATATCTGGTTGATAAAATAAACGTTTTAGCATAAAATAAGAAAGGCTTTAGGAATTCCTAAAGCCTTTCTTATTTTTGTGTCTAATCCAATATGCGTACTATGAAGAAAAATATCCTTTTTGTTTCAATTTTATGTCTGTCATTGTCCTCTTATGCCCAGAAGCTAACAAGCTATGTGATCCAGTACAATCAAAGTTTTAATGGCAATACACCCGCCAATCAGAATGGGGTACTGGTCTATGCCAATGCAAATGAAACTTATGTGAGTTCGGAAAAAGATATAAAAGGACAATTGTTGCCGCCTTACGAACGCGTACTGGTGGAGCGATCGTCTGGAAATACCTTGCTTAAGATTGCGAAACTGAAAGATGGTTCCCTTATTCTGACAAGAGACTCTTTGGCGCTCTCCAAACAGAAATTCAACCCGACTAACGAAACCAAGACCATCTTGGGGTATCCCTGTAAGAAAGTGGAAACCAGTATCAATTCCAATAAGATTGAAATCTGGTATACGGACAAACTTGGGGTAAAAGGAGCTCCGAGCGAACTCGGGCAGGACCTTGGCTTGGTTTTAGAGGTGATCAGAAATGGCAATACACGTACCTTTGCAACAAAAGTAGAGAAAGTCAAGACCATCCCGGAGCAATTGAAATTAAAAGGAAGCGAGAAACGTTATGACGAACTTTCCTATAAAGATCTTATCTGGAAAAACCGTTTTGTTCAACTTCCGATTTTCCAAAAGGAACGCATTCGTTTTTCAGATGATACCAAGTCGGATTCAATCTTACGTTTTGCCAATGGTACAGTGATTGTCAAGAAAGTCAAAATACCAAAAATCAAAGCTAGCGATAACGTGTTCGTTCAACTTGTGGAGCAATCAAAAGGTGATGCATACGACCGTACCGGATCCGTTTTTATTATTCCGGCCAATAAAGCACAGAGCTTTTTGGACGGTATGAAAAATGGCATGTCAACCTTACCGAAGTACGAAAATGGAAATGGCAAGAGTTATCAGGGAGTGGTAAGAACAGCGACTTTCGAACCTATCGTTGAATTGATGCGTTTCTTTACACCCTTTGGTGTTAAGCAATTTAACTATCTTCAGTTAAAGGATAAGGTTTGGCAAGATTCTGTTCTTTACAGACAGGACGTGTCTGAGCTTGCAGGAATGTTAAGTGAGCAGGAAGTGTACGTAGGTGCTTTCATTGGCAACTATGATAAGAATGGTCATGAAGTTAGTGTTGAGCTTACAATTCACCCAGGGTTTGAGGCGGGTTCGGAAGGAAATCTGAAAAAGACGATGTCATTATTTACGACGACCAATGTGATGGAAATGGGTGGACAGGAGTATGGATCTATGTTCGATAAGGATAAAGGGTTGACACTGTCATTTCGTTTGGATCAGGATGCTAAAAACGTACAATTACGTTATATCACGACCGGTCATGGAGGCTGGGGAAATGGTGATGAGTTTGTTCCCAAAGAAAACCGTATTTTCTTAAACGATACCTTGCTCTTTAAATACACGCCTTGGCGCAACGATTGTGGCTCTTATCGTTTATCCAACCCTGCTTCAGGTAATTTTGCCACTGGATTGTCTTCATCTGATCTGAGCCGTTCCAACTGGTGCCCAGGAACTGTGACTCCACCGATTTATATCGACTTGGGCGATTTAAAAGCTGGTGATTACAAATTACAGGTTCAGATCCCGCAAGGAGCTCCTGAAGGGACAAGCTTCAGTAGCTGGAATGTCAGCGGAACTTTACTATTTGATTGATTGATTGATTGATTGATTGATTGATTGATTGATATATTTGAGGTATTGATTTTGTATAAATCAATACCTCAATTTTTTAGATAGGCTCTGTTTCATTAGAGGGGATAGGCGGTTTCACTTTTTGTCTCCGATAACACAAAATAAGTCTGTACTGTATTGACTTGCGGTAATACAGCAAGGCGATGTCTTAAGAAGATATGATAGGCATCCATGTCTTTGGTGGCAATACGCAACATGAAATCATAAGACCCGGCCATCTGATAGCATTCCATGACTTCAGGAAATTTAGCCACTTCTTTTTCAAATTCATTCAGTACTTCGAAGGTATGTGCTTTGAGGAATACCTGCGAAAACGAAATTAATCCGATACCGATCTTATGCCGATCCAAGATTGCCACAGTTTTCTTGATATAACCTAGTCTTTTTAATTTTTTTACCCTTTCGTGTACTGCTGCAATTGATTTATTCAATTCGAAAGACAGTTCTTTATTACTTAATGAAGCATCTTGCTGTAATAAGCGTAGCAGTTTTAAATCAATTTCATCCAATTCCATAATCTGAATATTTTCGGTGTTGCTACAAAATTACAATGTTTGAGTGAATAATTTATTGTTATTTATCTGTTTTTATTTAATTTTTTTTGAAATTATAGTTATCTATTGAATAATATCTTGTTATTGGTCAATTTTGCAACAGAATAATCATTTATATAAAAATGGCTGAACAAGAATTACTAAGTGCATGTTTATCACCTGCATTGGACAAAAGATTTAAGCATTTGTGGAGATTGGTTGGAAACACGCCAATGTTGGAATTGCAGTATACCTACAAAGGTAAGCCAGGCCGGGTATTTGTAAAATGTGAGAATTACAATTTAACAGGTAGTATCAAAGACAGAATGGCTTTGTATATTTTGTATAAAGCATATATGAATTGCCAAATTAGACCAACAGATGTTGTTATCGAAGCTACAAGTGGAAATACTGGGATTGCCTTCTCAGCAATTGGTAAGGCTTTGGGGCATCAGGTGAAGATTATTATGCCGAATTGGTTGAGTAAAGAGCGTACCGATATTATTAGAAGTATGGGCGCTGATATTCAGTTGATCAGCAAAGAAGAGGGTGGCTTTTTGGGCAGTATTCGTTTGAGTGAAGAGCTTGCTGCTGCGGGTGGGGTTTTTCTACCCAGACAGTTCGAAAATCAATATAACGCGGAGGCACACGAAAAAACGACTGGTTACGAAATTGTCAAACAATTGGAAGAGCAGGGGCTAGTGGCAGATGCCTTTGTAGCAGGAGTGGGAACAGGCGGAACGGTTATGGGGGTAGGACGTAGTTTACGGAAGGCGAATCCAAGTGTTCGTGTACATCCTTTGGAACCTGCGGAGAGTCCAACATTGACAACAGGACATAAAGTAGGTTCACATCGTATTCAAGGTATATCTGATGAATTTATACCGGCTATTGTTGATCTGAATGAATTGGACGAGGTCGTTTGTGCCAATGATGGCGATTCGATCATTATGGCGCAGAAATTATCAAGGCAATTGGGACTTGCCGTTGGGATTTCTTCGGGCGCAAATGTTATTGGTGCCATTAAGTTACAACAGGAGCTGGGGGATGGTGCAGTAGTCGTTACGCTACTATGTGATGATAATAAAAAATATTTAAGCACAGATTTGGTTAAGGAAGAGCCTGTTAAACCGGGATATCTATCCAGTGATGTTGATTTTCTGGGCTTTCAACCGATATGTAGACTACCAAATCCTGTATTTGGAGCCTAATAAGATTTAGTTTCATATGTTTATAGTTAACTCGGGGAGCGTCATACTCCTCGGGTTTTATTTACATTGGAACGATAAATAGGTCTCAAAGCAAATAAATTATGAAAAACACATTATACGCTGATGAAAACTAATTTTAAACTATTAATCCTTTTACTCCTGCTTATTCTTCCTCTCGCTATGTTTGCGCAGCAGGATAGCACGGCTAATATGGAAGGTATCGAATTTACGGATGGTACAATCAGTCCGGATTCGCTATCATTCGAAGAGTCACCGGACACGGTGACGGCAAGTGTTGATTCCAGCAAAACGGTCGCTGCGACCGCTAATGCGGGAGATTCTGCTAAAAACGGTAAAAAATCGCTTTGGAGTATTTTCATCGCGGGCTTGGTTGGGGGCTTTGCTGCCTTATTGATGCCATGTATATTTCCGATGCTTCCGTTGACGGTGAGCTTCTTCACCAAACAGTCTGGTAGTCGCGCCAGTGGTATCAGCAAGGCTTTATTATATGGTCTCTTTATTATCGTGATCTATGTTGCTTTGGGGATGATTATTACCATTGCATTCGGTTCTGATGCACTCAACGCACTTTCAACCAATGGAATTTTTAATTTTATCTTCTTCTTACTGTTAGTGGTATTTGCCGCATCTTTTTTCGGTGCATTCGAAATAACTTTACCGAGTTCATTTGTCAATAAAATGGATGCCAAATCGGATAAAGGTGGGCTTATTGGTCTATTTTTTATGGCATTTAGTTTATCGTTGGTATCGTTTTCCTGTACGGGTCCGATCATCGGAACTCTGTTGGTGGAAGCTGCTTCAAAAGGTGAACGATTGGGCCCAGCCATTGGTATGTTAGGATTCTCTATCGCTTTGGCAATTCCTTTTGGGTTATTTGCGATGTTCCCATCGATGCTTAAATCTCTGCCCAAGTCAGGCGGCTGGTTGAACAGTGTTAAAGTGGTACTTGGATTTTTAGAATTGGCGCTAGCTTTGAAATTCTTGTCAAATGTAGATTTGGCTTACCATTGGAATTGGTTAGACAGAGAGGTGTTTCTGTCGCTATGGATTGTAGTATTTGGTTTGATGGGGCTTTATCTGATAGGTAAGATTAAGTTTTCTCATGATAGTGATCTTAAATTTCTGTCCGTTCCAAGAACGATATTGGCTATTGTTGTTTTCTCTTTTGTTGTGTATATGATTCCGGGCTTATGGGGTGCACCTTTGAAGTCTATTTCAGCCTTTTTACCGCCATCTGCAACCCAAGATTTTGATTTATCTACCGGAGTTGGAAGTGGCTCCGCAGCACATACGGATGGAAAAGTTAAAAAATATGCAGAGATATTCCATGAGCGTGGTACACCAAAGGGCTTTGATCCTTATTATGATTACGATCAGGCTTTAGCAACAGCAAAAGAACTTAACAAACCCGTTTTAATAGACTTCACTGGATGGAATTGTGTCAACTGCCGTAAAATGGAAGCAAATGTATGGACAGATCCTGCGGTAGCCAAATTGTTGAAAGAAGAATTTGTTATGGCAGAGTTATTTGTGGATGATAAAACTGAATTGCCTGCCAATGAGCAATATGTTTCCAAGTATAGTAATAAAAAAATAAAGACTATCGGAAATAAAAACAGCGATTTTCAAGCTTCATCATTCAATAGTAATTCGCAACCACTATATGTAATCGTCGACCCAAATGGTCAGATATTGGTTCCTCAAAGTGGCGCAAATTACAATGTTGAACAATACAAGGCATTTCTACAGAGCGGTGTAGATGCTTTTAAAAAGAAAAACTAACCATCGTCATATTCTAATTTTATCCTCCTTGCTGTTTGCAAGGGGGATTTTTTTGTTTTTTGATCATGCTTTCTTTCTTTCTTTCTTTCTTTCTTTCTTTCTTCGGCATAGGAATTTTTTCCTATCATTTTTCATGACCTACGCGGGATTTCTTCTGTCCATTCCTGAAAAAGGTTTACAAAAACCGAATATTAAAATCTTAAATTTAATATTATGAAAAAGCGTATGACAAAACGTAAATCAGGGGGACAGCAAGTTTACAGTGATAGCTTCAAAATCCTCGTTTCCAGAGAATACCTTGCCGGCAAGCTGAGTTATTCACAACTTGCCCAGAAGTACAATCTTCCTGGGGAAGCCACTCCGCGTTATTTTATGAAATGGTACCAGCAGTGGGAAAGCAATCTGGAGCTTGAAGTTCCCCAGACTGTGGAATCAGAAGATGCCGGGGTGAAAAATGAGCAGGATCTCAGGGATGAACTTTTCCAGGCGAACCTTAAGATTATTGCCCTGGAGATGCTGATCAAAAAAGCGGAGGAGCTCCATGGGGCTGATTTTGTAAAAAAGTCTGGGGCCAAATCGTCCGGGAAATGAAGTCGTGTTACCAGAATGTTTCGGTCTCCAGACTTTGTGGACTATTTGGCAGAACAAGGCAATCCTATTATAAATATATGGGCAGAGAGCAGGAATATTCTGTTCGCAGCGGGCTTGTGTTGGAGCGGGTACGTGAAATTCGGAAGGACTCCCATCGCATGGGTACCCTTAAACTCCGCAGCATATTGGCCAAAGAAATGGGCAGCGCGATGGCTGGACTGGGAAGGGATGCTTTCTTCCGACTGTTGCGTGAGAATGATCTTTTGGTCAAGTGCAAACGCAGGTATGCCATCACCACCCAATCCGACCACCGTTTCAAAAAGTGGCCCGACCTTGTGCAGCGCAGGCAGGCCCTGCGTCCCGAGCAGATATGGGTAAGTGATATCACCTACATCCGCATCCGGGACAAATGGATCTATCTCTGCCTGGTCACAGATGCCTATTCCCGAAAGATCGTGGGCTACAAACTTACCCACAGACCAACA
This sequence comes from Sphingobacterium ginsenosidimutans, assembly GCF_039536865.1. Taxonomy (NCBI): domain Bacteria; kingdom Pseudomonadati; phylum Bacteroidota; class Sphingobacteriia; order Sphingobacteriales; family Sphingobacteriaceae; genus Sphingobacterium; species Sphingobacterium ginsenosidimutans. Next base: position 1,572,650 of record NZ_BAAAZK010000007.1, on the reverse strand, counting down.
GCCCAGGCCTGTATATCAGCGCTCAGGATGGCCATATCACATAGAATCTACCCACAGAGCAGTCTGACCCACCACTCCGATCGCGGCATCCAGTATTGCAGCACAAATTATGTCAATATATTGCAGGAAAATGGGATTGCAATAAGCATGACGCAATCCGGGAGCCCATACGACAATGCCGTGGCAGAAAGGTTAAATGGTATCCTAAAAAACGAATATCGGATGGCCGAAACTTTCCCGGACTACAAAACGGCGCTTGCACAGCTGGTCAAAGCAGTCAATATATACAATCATTTTAGGCCACATATGTCCTGCAACATGATATCTCCACAGCAGGCCCATCAGGAATGGCAGAGCCAAAAAGTGCCCAAAGTGTTTCAAAGACGTAGCCTCGAAGCAAAAAAGTTCCGCAGCAAAACCAGGGAAACAGTAGCAAGGGAAAGGACAACTGATAACAGTAAGAAAACAGACAATGACACCCACATCCAGTAGAAAAAAATAGGATGTAAAATCTATATAGTAATCTGTTCGGTAGATGTAAACCTATTTCAGTATAAGACATTCGGATATTCATTGTGAGTTGTTCGGAATCTTTTCGGTACAGCTTCGAAACAGCGTCCGAACTGGTTCGGGATTTCTTCGACAACTGTTCGACTGGTCTTCGACTTCTTGTCGAAGAATAGTCGAAGGCCAGTCGAAGCGCTCCCGAAGCACACTCGAACAACAGTCGAAGAAGTTCCGAAGACTAGTCGAAGCGATCTCGAAACTCAGCTGAACAGTTGTCAAGGAATGGACAACCCGATATTGCATAGCTGTCGCGGTGCAAAGTCGAGTCGTTATCGGAGGTTTTCTGATTAACTTTGTATACCTGATCAAAGTTGAGATGAACCCCGCCGGCCGGATTTGTTCAATAGAACAAAAAGAGGCCCTGTCATTCTCTCAATCGACAGGGCCTCAAAATTATAATATAAATTTACGGAAACTCTTAGAAATCAAATCTGACTCTGGCGCGGATCCCCCAAGCTGGAGCATCAACATGGTCAAGATAATTTAGACGTTTGACGTAGTCTACACGCAAAATCTTAAAGATGTTGGATAAACCGATACTGGCCTCCATATAAGGTTCAGAACCGAATGTATATGAACTTTGAATTTGGTCTGCATTGCGTTGCCATGCAAACACTTTAGAGCCATAATTTGGATCGTCTGGATCGTTTTCTTTGCGAAGACCACCATAAACACCTTTGAAACTAAAGACCTCCCGTAATTTAAGCTTTTTGATCAATGGGATCTTATTCAATAGGAATCCGTTCATGTAATACTGCACATTGATGGAAGCGTTGTGGTCACTGACAAATTCCAGGAAGTTCATTAAGTTGTACGAGTTTAACTGGTACGCATAAGTCTGGTTTGCCCGGTGGATCGTTAGAAAAGGAAATGGAATCTCTTTTCCGGCAATGTAATTCCCTTCTGCTGTGACATCTGCAAAGCCAAACTGGCTTAAATAAAAGCGTTTGAATGCACCGACGTTAAAACTATGGTAATTATATTCTCCCTTTGCCAGGCCTTTTATTCCTGCTGTATAGTTGAATGTGAATATCGGGTATTGATTGAAAATCGGAGTACGGTAGATTTTACCTTGATAAAACTCTTCATGCGGCGCGTATCTGAAGTTGACCGATAATTCTGTTGTATTTAATTCGTTGAACAATTTGTTTTGTCCATTTTCATCCAACATCTGGTAGGTTAAGCTACCTGCTGGAGATTGTTTGTTGATATTAAATCCGGCACCAATAGCCAGATGGTTCAAGAATTCTTTTTTATACTCCAAACCGTAGTTAGTTTCGTAGATATAACGGTCATTATCACCACGTTTAAAGGATAGTAAAAAGTTGTCTTCCTGAATAAACTCAAGCTTTTGTCCAGGGATCTTGGTATCTTTTTTATAAGACGCCCGGATGTAGTGCATAGGGAAGGAATATACTGATTTGTTATTGAAAGCATAGGTCCCACTAAAAAAGTACTTCCACTTTTGATCCTTGAAGCCATAGGCTGCATAGGTCTCGGCATAGAAGCGTTTGCTCAATGCCTCTGTTGTACGACCACCTATGCGCAAGCGAAATCCTTCAACAGGGTTAAAGCTGTAGAATGTGTTCACTGGGCCAATTTCTACAGGTCCGGCTTGTTTATAACCTGAAAGAACCAAGGCAGCAATATCCATGAAGGTTCTGAACGAAGGTATTTTCTGTAGCGTGTCAATATTATGGTAAATATTCAATTCATTTTGCGCCAAAGCCAATGGGCGTTGTGTTTCAAATAACGATTTGATTGCTTTCTTATTTTCGATATTGTAAGCAATAACCGTAGAAGGACCATCGTAAATACTATCTGCTTGCTGAATACCAACTTTATAATTATTATAGTTGACCGTCCGGCTTCCTCGAATTCCCATCCCTTTTTCCGTTAGTGAAAAATCAATGCCTAATGTACTGGTTTTCAGGTAAAATCTGCTCTTGCTATCTTTTTCAAATTTGAGCTGAATCTGAAGGTCGCGCACAAAATTTAGGTTGATATCATCGGCAACAGTCATATTAGCACCCTGAACGGCATAATTACCATCCAACGTGACATACAGCTGGCCCTTAAATAACATGTCTGCTTTATTGCGGGGAACGAAGCTCAGCTCAACCAACCAAGGTTGAGAAGTTTTAATGGTATCAGTGATGAAAAATTTATAAAATGTAGGTGCAGAGTTTGCTATCGGACTCAAAAACTGATTTGTTACCAATGAGATGTTATTATCATAGATATCAACTTGTTCGTAGAGCTTGTTAAAGTATGCTGCTAGACCATCATTATCGATAAATTTGGGGTCAAACTGTGCCCGTTGATCACCGAGTATATACTGCTTGGTCTTACTTGGATCTTTACGGTAATACACTTTGGACATTTTCTCTTCGATAAAAGCCGGTAACACATATTTATTTGCCGTTTTGGCCGAATCGTCTGTTTCAAAAAGAAATTGATAGTTTTTAAAGATTTTTTTGTTGACAAACTTCTCAGAAAGATTGCTTAATCCCAAAGACATCTTCTCGTATTGATCGAATTCGGCGTATTGCTGTCCCGATAGGCGATTTTTCTCTTTATTTTCGATAACCTTACGGATCAGGGCGACTGCGGGATTGTCTTTATTGCTATATTTTTTCTTCTGGGCTTTGACAACAACTTCCTCCAGCATATTGTCTTGTGCGTCCATCAGAATTTCTTTTGACTGTACAGCATCATTGGTCACGAAAGCATCCTTATTATCATAACCGACATAACTTGCTCTGATTTTGACATAAGATGTCGGAAATACCAGCCTAAACTCTCCATTCGCGTTGGTCGACGTAGAAGTTCCCGCAGCAGCAGGCGCACCCACTACAGCGACGGTGGCATAAGCGATGGGGGTCTTTGTCTTTGCGTCTTTGACCGTACCTGTAACCGTTTTGGTTTGAGCAAAGGCCATGGATGCTGATAGCAGAAATGTTATCGAGAAAAAGAGTTTAGTTATGAAGGTTTTTGTGTTTATTTTAGCTTCCATTATATTGCTATAATCTTGAAAATTCAAAATTGTTTTGTTGTTTTTACTTTATTTCTGACTTTATAAGTATTAAAATCAAAAAATCAGTGAACAAAGGAAGCAAAAAATTAAGAATAATTAAAATTTTATTGTAATGTAATAAAGGAGATGTGCGTAATCGTTTTTGGGTTTAAATGGTTGTTTTGCAGCTGTTTGTCTCAAATTATTGATTTAGGTCAATAATTTATCATCCACATTTTGACTTCACGATGATTTTCCGATCAAATATTTGCTGACTTTTGTAACGATATAGTCAATTGCGTTAAAAATCAGGAGGAATATGAAAGCTGATTTCCTGTCTGGAACCTGGGTGTATAAACTTAATAAAAGCGGCGTGGAGGTGTAATCTATTGGATTTTCTGCCATAAAGATCATCACCGAGAATAGGTGTATTCAGTCCGTTTGGATGTACGGCATGCATGCGAAGTTGATGCGTCCGGCCTGTTAGTGGATAGAAACGAACTCTTGTTTTGCCGTTTTCAATTGCGATTCTCTCCCATTTGGTTTGTGCAGGCTTGCCATAGCTGTAGCAGACCATTTGTCGGGGCCTGTCATCGAGATCCACACGGAGCGGGAGATCAATTAGACCAGATTCCTGTTCAACAATGCCATCGAGTAAAGCGATATATTCTTTTGCAATGGTATGTTGTATAAATTGATCCTGTATAAATTGGTGGGCTTCTTTATTCTTAGCAACAACCAACAGCCCTGAAGTGGACATGTCCAGCCGATGAATAATAATAGGGCCCGCTGCAGGATAACGTTGGAGTACACGATTGTAGACTGAATCCTTGACGTATATCCCAGGGACAGACAAAAACTCAGCTGGTTTATTGAAGACGATAATATCTTCATCTTCATAGATTTGCGGGAGCTCCGTTTGCAGTGTTGTTTCCTGTTGCATAGGATTCGGGTCAACGTCTAGTCCTTGAAGCATATAACCTAAAATAGGTTCACATTTTTTACGGCAAGCCGGGTAATAGTTTTTGTGCCTGCGGATTTCGGAGGAAGGGGAGCAACCCCACCAGAATTCGGCCAAGGCAATGGGTGTAAGGTTGTTGCTGTAGGCATATTGCAATAATTTCGGTGCGGCACATTCTCCGGAGCCCGCGGGTGGCGTGCTTTGGTCAAAGTCCTGAAAAATAGCAACAACATTCTTGTGCTGCCCAGTTGCATTCAAAAAATTATATTGTTCAAAAAGTCTCTTTTGCAAATTTCCAGATCGTATCTTACGCTCTTCTTTCAATGCAGAAATCTCGGAAAGCAATTGTTGGAGCTTAAGGTTTTCAGATTCCAGCGCCAGATGCATGTCATACTGATAGCGTTGGAGTTCCTGTTTGTCTTTTAGGCTTTGACTGCGCATATCCTCCATGAGCATTTCGAAGTCTTCATCCGATAGGAGGGGACGCAATCTTGTTCGGGTTTCCTTGCGTTCTTTTTTCTGACTTCTAAGCTTTGTTTTGAGCAGCTCAAGCTGTGTGTCCCAATAGCCTTTTAATCTATTGAGATTGCTTGTTGTCTGTTCAAGTTCTTCACTGTTTTCAAGAAATTCAATTTTCCTGTTGAGAGCATTTAAGTGTACCTCTTCATTCAGAAAGAAGCCATCCTCTTCCAGCATGTCAAATATTGGGGGAACAAAGTATTGGTGTTTATTGCTGCCAGCAAGCTTGCCGGATACAGCGGCAAGGTATCCGAGCCGATGCTGTTGATCGCGGACAACCAGTATGCCAAACATCTTGCCTATGGCAAGACTATCGTTATTTTCTTCGAGACCAAAGTTATGCGTCCACTCGTTTTGCGTCTCCAAATAAGTTTGAAGTTCTTCCGCAGCGATAATGGCTAGCGCATGTGGTTCATAACAAAATGGAAAGGTAAATCGCAGGGGGAGTTCGATACCCGAAATATCCTCTTTGAATGCATGAAAATAAGCGTTGTTGTCTAAAGTACCCACAGTTTTCCCTCTAATAATATTCTGCCTGCAAAAATACGGTTATTATGCTATTGAAATGACATTTTAAGCCCAGTTTTTTTTGTTTCCACTTCTTTTTTGGGTAAATTTAACTAAGCAATTAAAAGATATAGTTAACAAATAAACACAATATGAAAACTTCAATTGGAATTAAAGATGCAGACTTAAAAAAAGTTGCGAAATTGCTCAATGTCTTATTGGCCGATGAGCATATTATTTATATGAAAACACGCAATGCGCATTGGAATGTTGAAGGAGCTGATTTTCACGCTGCTCATTTATTTTTAGAATCCCAATACGATGAGTTGGCAGAAGTTATTGATGAAGTGGCGGAGCGTGTACGTACATTGGGTCACTATGCGGTAGGTACATTTGATAAATATCTAAAATTAACGCGTTTGACAGAATCAACATCTGAAAAGACAGATAGTCAATCTTATTATAAAGAGCTGCTGTCGGATCACGAGTCTATTGCGATGTCAATTCGTGGGGATATTGCTGTCGTGGAGGGAACCGCTGATAATGGTACGGAAGATTTTTTGGTGGGCTTGTTGGAAAAACACGAGAAAATGGCTTGGATGCTGCGCGCTCATTTTATAAAATAGTAGATGTAGTCCCATCTGATATGGATAATCCCGCTCCTTTTAAGGAACGGGATTTTTTTTTATGTTTTGTTGTCGGCGCAGGATAATTTTTCTATCTTAAAGAGGAATTAAGCCTTCAGAAACTTTTAACATATTACAGCTATGCTTGAAGACGACAACCTAAATCAAACCACACTAAACGAGGAAGAAAATGATGGTACTTTGGAAAGTATGCATCATGTGAATAATCCGGTATTGGATTTACCTAAAATTGAAAAGAAATACCTCGAAACAGTTGTATCCCACAATCAAAATGACAAATCATACTATTTTTCCGATGGTAAGGCAAAAGTCGAGATTAAGATCGTAACGGATGAGATTGTACGTGTTCGATTGGCACCACAGGGGACATTTTTGGAAGATTTTTCCTATGCCCTGGCAAAGAAAGACCATCGCGTCAGTATACACCAATGTAAAGAGGAGGTAGACCATTATAGTGTTCATACAAACACCATTTCATGTCGCATCAATAAAAGCGACTTTTTGATTTCCTTTTCTGACAGAGCGGGTAAACTGTTTAATGCCGATTTGGCTCCAATGCACTGGGAAGAAAGTCCGGATTTTGGCGGATATTATGTTTATAGTACTAAAGTTGCTTTTGAAAATGAAGCATTTTATGGACTGGGCGATAAGGCCACTAAGCTTAATCTTCGTGGTAAGCGATTAAAGAATTGGAACTCGGACACCTATGCCTTTGCTTATGATCAGGATCCTTTATATAAAACCATTCCTTTTTACATTGGACTAAAGGATGGTGAAGCTTATGGTATTTTCTTTGATAATACGTTTAAGACCTATTTCGATTTTGCTGCCGAGGATCCAGGAAAGACTAGCTTTTGGTCGGAAGGTGGTGAATTACAATATTACTATATCCATGGTCCGCATATTATTGACGTGATCCGTAGGTATCATACCTTGACGGGAACTCACTATTTGCCTCCACTTTGGGCTATTGGTTATCATCAATGTCGATGGAGCTATTATCCGGAAGCCAATGTGCGTAAAGTGGCCGAAGAATTCAGAAAAAGACAAATCCCATGTGACGCCATTTACCTGGATATTGATTACATGGATGGCTACCGCTGTTTTACATGGAATAAACAATATTTTCCAAATCCGAAAAAAATGATTGCTGATCTTGCCAACGAGGGTTTTAAGACAGTGGTCATGATTGATCCGGGAATTAAAGTGGATGAAAACTATTGGGTATTTCGGGAAGGTAAAGAGAATAAATATTTCTGTCGCCGTGGCGATGATTATTTTATGGAGGGATTTGTCTGGCCTGGGCGCTGTCAATTCCCTGATTTTACAAACCCTGAGGTCAGACAGTGGTGGGGAACCTTATACCAGGGCCTGGTGGAGGATGGTGTGGCAGGTTTTTGGAACGATATGAATGAACCAGCGGTTTTTGGTCGTGGGACTTTTCCAGATGATGTCAGACATCAATACGATGGACATCGTGGATCGCACCGCAAAGCACATAACGTCTATGGTATGCAGATGGTGCGTGCTACCTATGATGGCTTAAAGAAATTGTATAAAAACAAAAGGCCATTTACCATTACACGAGCGGCTTATGCTGGCACACAACGTTATTCTTCGGTTTGGACTGGAGATAATTTAGCGAGTTGGGAGCATCTCAAGCTTGGCACCCTGCAGTTGCAGCGTTTGTCGACGTCAGGGATGTCTTTTTGCGGAACGGATATTGGTGGATTTACAGGGGAACCCGATGGGGAGCTGTTTACAAGGTGGATGCAATTTGGTGTTTTTTCGCCATTTATGCGTGTGCACTCCGCAGGGGATACCCGTGATCGTGAACCTTGGAGTTTTGGTGAAGACTGGGAGAAAATAAATAAAAAGTTTATAGAATTGCGATATAAACTGTTACCCTATATCTATACCTGTTTTTGGGAACAAACGAAATATGGTTATCCGATTTTGCGTCCAATTTCGATGGTAGAGCAACATATTCCAACCAATTGGCAACGTGAAGAAGAGTTCTGTTTTGGCGATAAAATATTGGTGTCACCAGTGTTGCAACCCGGTCAGAAGAGCAAGATCGTTTACCTTCCTGCGGGAGACTGGTTCTATTACTTTAATAATGAGGTTTATATTGGTGGAAAGGAACATACTATCGCAACACCGCTGGATGAAATGCCATTATTTATTCGTGGTGGATCTGTTATTCCAGAATATCCAGTCATGCAATACACTGGTGAAAAGAAAGTGGAAGAACTGCAATTGAATATCTATTTTTCTGAAGGAGTACATCGTTCATACGTGTATTCTGATCATGGTGATACGTTTGCGTATGAACAAGATATCTATTTGGAAAAATGTTTTACACTGTCTGGATTAAAAGATTCCCTTTCTATCAAGCAGACCCGCGACGGATTATTTACCGAGCGATATGAAGAGTATAAGTTGCAATTGATAGGTCTACCATTTGCTGTTAAAAAGGTGAAAACAGATGGGATTGATACAAAAATACAAAAAGATGAACAAGGGCGATATTGGATTAATGTCGCACGTGAATTTGAAAACATATTGATAGAGGGTTAAACATGGCCAATCAAGTAATACCGCATAGTCTTTTTTCGGAATTTGATGTTGCGCTGTTCCAATCGGGCAGGCATTTCAAATTGTATGAAAAATTTGGTTCGCATGAACTGGAAGTAGAGGGTGAAAGAGGCGTTTATTTTGCGGTTTGGGCCCCAAATGCAAAATCCGTTTCCGTAACAGGAAACTTCAATTTCTGGGACAAGGGGAGTCATCCTTTACATGTCCGCTGGGACACAAGTGGAATCTGGGAAGGTTTTATTCCCGGAATAGCCAATGGTGAAACTTACAAATATTGTATTCAGACCTCTTCAGGAGAAGAGCTTGAGAAAGGTGACCCATTCGCATTCAAATGGGAGGTAGCACCTAAAACGGCATCCATCGTCCATTCTAATTGGTACGAATGGAATGACGGAAACTGGATGAAGGAGCGTATCGTAAAAAATAGACTGGACCAGCCATGGTCAGTCTATGAACTGCACCTTGGTTCATGGGCAAGAGATCCGGAGAGCCCAGATACGCTATTAAACTATCGGGAGATTGCTGTACAGCTTGTGGCGTATGTCAAGGAAATGAATTTTACGCATGTAGAATTTATGCCTTTGATGGAACACCCCTATTACCCCTCATGGGGATATCAGATTACAGGTTATTTTGCTGCAAGCTCGCGTTATGGCTCTGCGCAGGATTTAATGTTCCTGATCGAAGCGCTCCATGCGGCCGGAATTGGGGTACTATTGGATTGGGTACCTTCACATTTCCCCGGTGATGCACATGGAATTTATCGCTTCGATGGTACAAGTCTTTATGAACACGAAGATCCACGAAAGGGTTTTCACCCTGACTGGCAATCGTATATTTTTAATTATGGTCGCAATGAAGTGCGCTCTTTTCTGATCAGTAATGCTTTTTACTGGTTGGATCGTTTCCATATCGATGGACTTCGCGTAGATGCAGTCGCTTCGATGTTGTATCTGGATTATAGCCGCAATGCCGGTGAGTGGATTCCGAACGAATTCGGTGGAAATGAGAACCTGGAAGCCGTACAATTCCTAAAAGAATTTAATGAGGCTGTTTATGCACATTTTCCGGATGTACAGACCATCGCCGAAGAATCGACCTCATGGCCTGGTGTCAGTAAACCAACCTATGCCGGTGGTCTGGGATTTGGAATGAAATGGATGATGGGATGGATGCACGATACATTGGATTATTTTAAGGAAGATCCAATCAATAGAAAATACCATCACGACCGTATCACTTTTGCCACAGTATATGCTTTTCATGAGAATTTTATGCTCCCGCTGTCACACGATGAAGTTGTTTATGGAAAACAGCCCCTGATTTATAAAATGCCTGGCGATGAGTGGCAAAAGTTTGCTAACCTAAGGGCGTTATACTTGTTCATGTATACTTTCTTAGGGACGAAATTGCTGTTTATGGGTGGAGAGTTTGGACAAACGTCCGAATGGAATGTGAATCAATCGCTCGACTGGCATCTGTTGGAATTTATGCCACATCAGGGTATGAAAAAATTTGTAGCCGATTTAAATGCGACTTATCAACAACAACCCAGCCTCTTTCAAAAGGCTTTTGATGCTTCAGGGTTTGAATGGATAGATGCTGGCGACCGTGAAAATTCGGTCTTGGTCTATTGGCGTAAGGCATTTGATCAATGGGATGATACCGTGGTTGTGATTAATTTAACACCTGTTATACGCGAAGATTTTCGTATCGGACTGCCTTATGCAGGAGAATGGGAAGTTGTTTTGAGTTCGGACGATCTTAAATATTTCGGTTCAGGAGTGTGTAGTCAACATGTGGCAAGTGAACACCTGCATTGGATGAACCAGGTGCAATCTGCTCAGGTCAATCTTCCGCCGCTGGGAGGCTATATTCTTAAACGCAAGAAGGTTGTGAAAGAAGCGGTACCTGTAAAACCGGGAGAGCGTGTTCCGCTGTGATCGTATGTTTTATCGGTTGAAGGAGTAGGTAAAAGTAATTTCAAATAGGATAAGCTCCATCTGAATGATGGAAAAAAATATGTACAGATGAAAGTATTTCATTTAAGTGTCGAATGCTATCCCATAGCCAAGGTTGGCGGTCTAGCGGATGTGGTGGGAGCGTTGCCCAAGTATCAAACTAAGCTTGGAGTGGATGCCGCTGTCATTATGCCATGGTACGACCGCCCATTTGTCAAGGATCATTCTTTTGATGTTGTTTATGAGGGGACTTTTTTTCAAGGATCCGAACGATTAGATTATAGTGTTTTCAAGGAAAGAGATAATATACTGGGTTTTGAACTCTATTTGATTAAAATTCCAGGTAAATTGGATCGTCAGGAAGTCTATTGTTACCCCGATGAGGGAGAGCAGTTTATCGCTTTTCAACATGCTGTGTTAAACTGGTTCAAGGCAAAAGCGATTGTACCTGATATTGTCCATTGCCATGATCATCATGTCGGTTTAATGCCTTTTTTGATGAAATATAGCAATGAATATAATTTCCTTGCTGATGTAAAGACGGTTGCGACAGTTCACAATGGCCAGTACCAAGGTTGGACACACTGGAGCAAAGCGATTTTATTGCCTGGATTTGATAGTTGGAAATGGGGACTCCTGGACTGGGATGGTCTGATCAATCCACTTGCAGCGCTGATCAAGTGCTGTGATGCCTATACGACTGTTTCGGAGGGTTACCTTGAAGAGCTTTATGCAGATGCGAACGGTTTGCAGCACTTATTTTATGATGAGCGGCATAAGTCGGTCGGGATTGTCAACGGAATTGATTGGGATATCTGGAATCCGGATAAAGATTATACCCTGATTGAAAATTATGATCTTGCCTCGGCCTTTGCAGGTAAGCTCAAAAATAAACAGGCACTAGCACAGCAGTATAAAATTGACCCAGCACTTCCATTATTGGTCTTTATTGGTCGTTTTGCGACGGAAAAAGGAGCCGATTTACTGCCGGATATAATTTTGGATTTGACTGAAAATTTTCCCGGAAGATTGAGTATATTTATACTGGGTGCTGGAGATCCAGCGATTCAGGCACGGGTAAAAATGCTCGTGGATAAACAGATAGAAAATTTTGATGTGTTCTTTGGTTATGATGAAAATCTTGCGCATTGGCTTTATGCAAGTGCAGACTTTCTTTTGATGCCTTCACGGGTTGAACCCTGTGGACTCAATCAGCTTTATGCCATGAAATATGGGACCTTGCCGATTGTTCACAGCGTGGGAGGGCTAAAAGATACAGTCATCGATTTGGAAAACAATGGGTACGGTGTTGGTTTTGACACGCTTGAGGTAGCTGATATCAGAAAGGCTATTGTCCGCGCTGTCGAATACTATGAAAATAAGTCTAAATTTGAAGACAACCAACACAAAATAATGAGTTTGGATTTTTCCTGGGATAAATCCGCAGCGAAATACTTAAATCTATATAACCAATTAATTTAATTTGATATGTCACATCACAATGTAGTAGCTATCGTCTTGGGCGGAGGAAGGGGCTCGCGTCTGTATCCGTTGACCGACCAACGGTCTAAACCAGCTGTTCCTATTGCAGGAAAATATCGCTTGGTTGATATCCCCATCTCGAATTGTCTCAATTCGGGGTTCAATAAGATTTTTGTATTGACACAGTTCAATTCGTCCTCGTTGAATTCGCATATTAAGAATACGTACAACTTCAGTATTTTTAGTAAAGGCTTTGTCGATATTTTGGCGGCCGAACAGACTAATGATGGTGACAAATGGTTTGAAGGTACTGCAGATGCTGTGCGTAGATCGTTCAAGAAGCTGGCAAGCATAGATTACGATTATGTCTTAATCTTATCGGGGGATCAGCTTTATCAGATGGATTTTGATGCACTGGTGGATTTTCACGTACAGAATGAAGGCGATTTGACAATTGCGACCATTCCTGTCAATGGCAAAGATGCAACAGGTTTTGGAATCCTTAAATCGGATGAGCACAACCACATCACATCGTTTATAGAAAAGCCCAATAGTGAGCAGTTGGTGGACTGGAGTTCAGAAGTGAACGATCATTTGAAAGCCGAGGGCCGTGAGTACCTGGCATCCATGGGGATCTATGTGTTCAGTAAAGGTGTCCTAAAACGCCTGTTGGAGGAAAATAACGGAATGGATTTTGGAAAGGAAATTATTCCGGATGCGATTGAAGATATCAACGTACTCAGCTATCAGTATGAAGGCTATTGGACAGATATTGGAACAATAGGGTCATTTTATGAAGCCAATATTGGACTGACGGATAATATTCCAGCCTTTAACCTATTTGATAAAAATACGGTTTTTACCCGACCACGTATGCTGCCGCCATCTAAGATTTCGGGCACGACATTGATTAATTCGGTTATCTCTGATGGATGTATTATCCATGCCGATAAGGTCGACCGTTCAGTGATTGGCGTGCGTTCACGTATTGGTATCGGTTCTGTCGTAAGAGGAACCTATATGATGGGATCGGATTATTACGAGGATTTCTCGGATATGGATGAAGCGAAAAGAAAAAATATGCCCATTGTGGGTGTGGGTGAACGCTGTTATATTGAAAATGCGATTCTGGATAAAAACTGTCGTATTGGAAATGATGTTCGCATCAATGGTGGCCCCCATTTGTTGAGCGCCAACCATCAGACTTATACCGTTTGTGATGGTATTGTTGTGATCAAAAAAAATGCGGTTATCCCGAGTGGAACGACAATCGGGCTCGCAACAGTATAAATTTATTAAACAAGGGAGATAATATATTGTTATAATTGCATGTTATTGTAATAAATAAATGCTTTGAAACAGATTATCTCCCTTCTTTTTGTATTGATCACACTTGTCGCCTGCGATACCTCCTTAATGGTACAGAGCACAGGTGTATTACGGGATGCTTCACGAAAATTTGAACTCCATAATGGTGACCGTCATATTATTTATATCCCGATGCGGCATTTAGGGACACGTGTATATTATGATCAGGTACAGGCTGCGGTAGATTCGCTCCAAAAATCGGGCTATGTTGTCTTTTATGAAAGCATCGCCTATCAGGTGGATAGCGCCGCACAACGTGATCTATACGATCGTAAGTTCAGAAAATTGACCGGTAATCGTCTCGGCTTACAACAATGTATTGAAACTCCCGGAGATACCTCCCGCGTGTTAAGAGCACCTTTGTACCGTAAATTGGGACAACGCATTATCAGCCAACCGGATTATTCTTTTTTTCTGGTTGACTATGGAACCGCAGTTAATGCCGATATTCCTAAAAATAAATTATTGGATGATTTTGAGTATCGTTATGGTACCATACAGCTGGATGCCTGTGATTATGATACCCCATTAAGCGCACCCTATAGCTGCAAACCCATCAAAACCGCGCTCAAGAATAAGTTTGACAAAGAGTTTGTCATGCAACAACGCGAGGAAAATCTAGCTTCTCTAGTGGCTGACGCTCCGCAGCAGAAAATTTTAATCTTATTTGGCACATCTCATTTTAAAGGCTTTTTGCGTAATTTGCAAGCCAGAGATCCCCATTGGGTCAAGATAAAATAATATGTTAGGAAAGATTTTTATTATACTGCTCGTACCAGTAACCATCTATGTTGTCTATTACCTGTTAAATCGTACCGCGAAAAATAATAAGGCTATCAAACGAGTTTTGAGTGATGAGGGGAAGGATATCCTGGAAAGGGAGGTTGCCTATTACCGCCGTCTCTCTATTGCAGATAAGCAGGAATTTGAATCACGTTGTCTTGCTTTTCTGGATACGGTCAAGATCGAGGGGGTGGGCGTCACGTTGGAGCTGAAAGATTATATGCTGATTGCAGCCAGTGCAATTATTCCAATCTTTGCATTTAAGAAATGGACTTATCCAAATCTGACCAATATTATGATCTATCCCGCACATTTCAATGCCGATTATCAATTTGAAGGCCATGCAGACCGGAATATCATGGGAATGGTCGGAGAAGGTGCCATGAATGGTCAGATGATTTTATCTAAATCAGCATTAGAATATGGTTTCCAAAATGCAAGTGATGGACAGAATACGGCTATACACGAATTTGTACATCTCATCGATAAAACAGATGGTACTGTAGACGGTGTGCCCAGTTATTTATTGGATAAGGCGGCTGTGATTCCGTTTATGAATCTAATACGGGAGGAAATCAACAAAATAAAACAGCATCAATCGGATATTGATACCTATGGTATGACCAATCCGGGTGAATTTTTTGCTGTCGCATCCGAATACTTTTTTGAAAATCCAACGAAATTTCAAAAAAACCATCCAGAACTTTATACTGCACTTTCTAAAATTTTTGAGCAAAGTTAAGTGGAGATAAATAAAATTTTAGTATTTTTAAAGCAAACAGAAAATGTTTGCTTTTTTTGTTAATTACAACTGTTATGCCTAAAACTACTATTTATTCTACTATTGCACTCGCATGTCTATTATTTTGCGGCAATAATCAAGGTTTTTCTCAGGGGCGTTATGCTGTGGGAACGACTTTTACTGAAATGGCGGACCCGTCAAGGGATACGCTTTCTGATTGGTCAAATGTTAAACCTGGTGTGCACGCATCGTTTGTGTCGATCGATAAACGTTTTCCAAAATCTTTAAATCCCAACATTGCTATCCAGCCCAATAACAAGGTGGATGCCTGGAAAGGGGAGCAGGTATCTGCGCAGATTCTCCTGTGGACTAGTGCAGCAGCCTCTGATGTTGTTGTTTCGCCTGGTGAGTTAAAATCAACTACCGGCAAATCTATTTCCGCGGAAGCGGTACAAGCACGATTTGTTCGCTATGTGATGACAGATGAATTTGCGGAGGGATGTGGTTATCGTAAACCTGAAGACTTTAAAGCCGCGCTTTCTGCAGATATGCTGGATGATCTCAAAAGCTATAATCTCGAAGCAAAGCGCGTCCGTCCAGTATGGATTACGGTAAAAGTACCTGCTGGAGCAGCGGCAGGTCAATATAAGACAGTCATTGCTGTTAAACAAAAAGGTAAGGTGATACAGAATTTGGATCTGAATGTTAATGTTCAAGATCAAGTGTTACCACCAGCTTCACAATGGCCATTCCATTTGGATCAGTGGCAACATCCATCATCCGTAGCACGTGTCAACAATGTTAAGATGTGGAGTGATGAGCATTTTGAAGCCTTAAAGCCAACAATGAAGCAACTCGCTGCTGCTGGGCAGAAAGTCATTACGGCGACGTTAAATAAGGATGCCTGGAATGTACAGACCTATGATCCCTATGCGGATATGATCACCTGGAAGAAAGCAAAAGACGGATCCTGGAGTTATAATTATGCGGTATTTGACAGGTGGGTGCAATTTATGATGGACCTAGGAATTAACAAACAGATCAATTGTTATTCATTATTGCCATGGAATAATGAAGTGCATTATTTTGATGAAGCAAAAAATGAACTGGTCAATGTTGTCGCAAAACCCGGAACACCAGTATTTGAGGAGCTATGGACACCTTTCTTAAAAGATTTTAGTAAACATGTCAGCGCCAAGGGCTGGTTGAAAATTACCAATATCGCGATGGATGAGCGGGCACAGGAGCAAATGGATCCAGCAGTAGAACTTTTGGAACGTGTGGTACCTGAATTTGGAATTGCTTTTGCAGACAATCATAAAAGTTATAAGCGCTATCAAAAAAGTACCGATATCAGTGTTGCTGTAGGCGATCCTTTCGATCAAAATGATTTAATTGAAAGACGTAAAAAAGGGTATATCACTACATTTTATGTTTGCTGTTCAGATGAGTTTCCGAATCAATTTACATTTTCTGATCCGGCAGAATCGACCTATATGGGATGGTACGCACTCGCTGCAGGATTTGATGGCGCGCTACGTTGGGCCTTTAATTCCTGGGTAGCCAATCCGCTGCAGGATTCACGATTCCGTACATGGCCTGCTGGAGACACTTATATTGTTTATCCGCAAGGTCGTAGCTCGATTCGTTATGAGCGTATGTTGGAAGGTATTCAGGATTTTACCAAAGTCAATATACTGAAAGAAAAGTTGGAAAAATCTAACGATCAAACGAATTTGGCAAAACTGAATGCAAAAATTGCCAAACTAAAAAAATCTAGACGTTATGCTGCCTGGAATGATGATCTCAATGATGCTAAAGCATTTGTAACCGAATTATCCAATAAGGTCAAGTAATAAAATCTTCATAGCGTTGAAAAAACAGGCTGCTCCTCGATACGATGGGAGCAGCCTGTTTTTTTAGGTAGCGTCTTTCTTGCAAAGTGTAGCCTGCAATCGTCATCTCTGTTCTGAAAACTGCGGATCGATCTGCATGTACTTTCTTCAATAGTAGAATACCCAAAACCATTGTTTCGCAATATTGTTGTTATAAAGAAGCGATAGCGTAATCAACACATCGTCGTGATATCAAAATCTTAAATCATCATATGGGTATGAAAAATGTAGCACACCAGATCGTTGGTATTTTAAAAGATGCGGGAATCAAACGTATTTATGCCGTGACAGGAGATAGTTTGAATTTTTTTAATGAGGCAGTTCATGAGGATGGAACCATGCAATGGATACATGTCAGGCATGAAGAGGTTGGTGCATTTGCGGCGACCGCCGAAGCGGATCTGCATGGGATCGCCTGCTGTGCTGGAAGTAGTGGGCCGGGCCATGTTCACCTGATCAATGGCGTTTATGAGGCACATAAGACACGTGTTCCAATGTTAGTGATTGCTTCAACCTGCGCCACCTATGAGTTTGGTACAGACTACTTTCAAGAGACTAATCCGATTAAATTATTTGACGACTGTTCATGTTATAATCAGATGATTACCCGGCCGGAACAGGTGCAACGTATGGTTCAGAATGCATTACAGCAGGCAATCTCAAAACGGGATGTTGCTGTTATCGGTCTGCCAGGGGATGTTTCCGAAATGGAAGCCGTCCATATGAACACTTCGGCAAAGGTATTCTTTACACAGCCGCAGATCAGGCCCTCAGAGCTTGAAATTGGACGTTTGGCACAATATATTAATCAGGCGGATAAAGTGACTTTATTCTGTGGCGTAGGGGCCCGGAATGCGCAGAAACAAATTGTTGAACTCTCCGAGAAAATCCATGCACCTGTGGGGTATTCATTTAAAGCTAAATTGGATATTCAACGGGATAATCCCAATGAAATCGGTATGACGGGACTTTTGGGGACGGCATCGGCCTTTCAGAGCATGCACCATTCGGATCTGATCCTACTTTTGGGAACTGATTTTCCTTACAAGGATTTTATACCCACCAATAAAACGATTGTTCAGATCGATATCGAGGGCGAGAAACTCGGTCGACGGTCGATCGTAGACTATGGCTTGGTGGGGGATATTGAGCATACATTGAAAGCTGTTTTACCCTTTGTGGAGGCGAGAACTGATTCAAGTTTTCTCGAAAAACAATTGGCGGCCTACGAGAAAGTAAAAGAAGATCTGATGATCTATGTCGAAGATTCGGGCAGTGAATGTGCTATTCAACCGGAGTTTGTGGCCCATACGATTGACCAAAAGGCGAGCGATGATGCTATTTTTTTAGTGGATACGGGCATGTCCTGTGTATGGGGAGCACGTTATATCAATCAGCGACGAGATCGCAAAATGCTCGGCTCATTTAATCATGGATCTATGGCAAATGCGATGCCGATGGCGATTGGAGCAGCATTGACACATCCCGAAAGACAGATCATAGCCTTCTGTGGTGATGGCGGGCTTTCGATGTTATTGGGAGATCTGGCTACGATAAAGCAGTATAATCTGCCAATCAAACTGATTGTGTTTAATAATCGTTCACTCGGAATGGTCAAATTGGAAATGCAGGTTGCCGGTTTAAAAGATCAGGAAACTAATATGGTGAATCCAGATTTTGCGATGGTGGCACAGGCGATGGGGATTCGTGCTTTTACGGTGACGCAACCAGAAGAGGTCGACGGTATCTTGGATGAAGCATTTAGTCTAACTGACGAGCCGGTACTTATCGATATCTATACCAGCCCCAATGCCTTAGCCATGCCACCCAAAATATCATTTAGCCAAATGAAGGGTATGACCGAAAGTATGGCTAAATTGATGCTATCGGGTAACTTTGAGGAAGTATGGGACACTATTAAGTCAAATTATAAACACTTGAAATCGCTCTGATAAGCGTAGATAACTTGTATTATCATGCAAAAAAGCCTCTCCAATATAAAATAGTTGGGGAGGCTTTTTGTCTAGGAAAAAAATAGGGTATTCGGACTATTGATTGAATGAAGTGAATTACTGATCAACATTGGCGTTGAACGAACCAAAGGCTCTTCAATAATTCCTCTTTACAGCGTCGAAGTTTTTCTATTTTCGATTCCGAAGAAATAGAAACATTCTCTTTAACAATAATAGCCAAATCTGTTTCAATGGATAATTTAGTGAGGGATGTACACCCACTATCAAATTTCTTAAAGCTTACATCTTTCATACTAATATTGGTTAAGAATTTCTGAATTTTATAATGTACAATTTACTAATAAAAATTAGCTTTACAATAAGCTGTGAATAATTTTATTGTTACTAAATTGTTTATTTTTAATCTTTTATCGGACTGTAACTTATAAACAATATTGCTGTAATTTTTGTTTTGTGAATTCCAAAATATTAAATGTTAGTTATTTAAAACAATATCTTGTTTTGATTGCTATTGATATTAATAAACAGGGAAGGCGGAATCTATTGTTCATAAGCTGCGATTAGCTCATCAATAAATTCCCCTTGGCGCTGATTTTTTTCAGTTGCTGCCACGTATTTAAGAAAAATTAATTATTCGCATGAAAATAATCAATATTGGATTGTCACTACTGATTTTTGCTACTGCTTGTCAGCAAAAGGACAAAAAGAAAGATGACCAGGCACAAATGGGATCGGATACCACAACCGTTGCCGCAGCAATTGCTGAAAATGGAACCTATCAATACCTCAAAAATGGTGATACAATCTCGTTAATAATTGCCATTGATGGGGATAAAGTGCATGGTGACCTCAACTACAACTGGAAAGAAAAAGACCGAAATGTTGGGCATATTGACGGTATCCTCAAAGACGGTATCTTGTTGGCAGACTATACCTTTGCTTCCGAAGGGCAGCAATCCGTTCGGCAGGTTGCTTTTAAATTCTCCAAAAACGGGGCAGTTGAAGGCTTTGGGGATATGGAAGAAAAAGGAGGGAAGATGTCTTTTGTTGCGCCTGATAAATTGGCTTATGATGAAAAATTTGTCCTAGAAAAGCTGAACCAATGAGCACCATAACAGGAGTTTTGGGATAAATATAATCAGTCCGACTAGTAGCGCTGTGATGCTGCTCAGCATGACCGCTGCTGCAGCAACATCTTTGATCCTTTTGATGTTGGGATTTCTTTCTTGACAGACAAAATCAGCGAGATGTTCTAATGCCGTGTTCAGCAACTCACTGACAAGAACAAAACCAATGGAAAAAATAATGGCTAGCCACTCATAAGGGCTTATTCGGAGGAGGTACGACAATACGATTGCTACAACTGCGGCAATGAGATGTATCCTGAAATTGTGTTCTTCTTGCCAAACGATTTTTAACCCGTTAAAGGCATAGCTAAAACTTCGGATTCTATCTTTCCATGAAAAGTTGCTTCGGGCCATAGTCAATCTGCTATATTTTATGTAAATATAACCTTTCCCTTCGTTTTTGACTGGCCTTAATTTTTGTTTAGGCTAGAACCCTCATTGTAGCCTGTCCTCCGTATTGTGACTTGTACTTTAACGGCGATTATCGCAAATAGCTGCTGCTCTGATAGAACTTTAAGGGCAGCGGATTTTAGTCTGTATTTTTTTCATTTTTGTCGCTGATTTTTACCAAAAGTATTATTGAAATGCGTAGTATTTTTGAGTAAATTGCTTTATGATCTACAATTTTGATAAAATAATCGACCGTAGGGGGACTGATTCGGTAAAATGGAATCAACAGGACTACGCCGATTTAATTCCACTCTGGGTTGCTGATATGGATTTCCCTGCATCCAAAGAGATTATCGACGCGTTGACCAGACGTGTTCAACATGGCATTTATGGCTATGCAAAAGTGCCGGATGCTTTTTATGAAGCGGTATCGGACTGGTCTAATCGTAAACATGGTTTTCATTTGCAGCGCGAGTGGATACTTCCGGTTTTAGGTGTGGTGCCAGCTTTGTCGGCAATTGTTGCAGCATTAACAGAAACGGGGGATAAAGTACTGATCCAAGAACCTGTATACCATTGCTTTTTTTCATCGATCGAACGTAATGGCTGCGAGGTGGTTTCCAACGACCTATTGTATAAAGATGGGCAATATGCAATTGATTTTGTAGATTTTGAAACTAAGGCGAGTGATCCGAAGGTAAAGCTCTTTATCCTCTGCAGCCCACATAACCCAGCGGGTCGGGTCTGGACAAAAGCCGAGCTTGAACGCTTGGGGGAGATCTGTCTAAAGCACAATGTTCTTGTTATTTCGGATGAAATCCATTGTGATTTGGTTTTTGAAGGGCATCAGCATATTCCTTTTGGAACGATCAATCAAGCCTTTTTAGCGAATACAATCACTTGTATTGCCCCAAGCAAAACCTTTAATCTTGCAGGATTGCAAGTCGCTGCAGTCATCGTCGCCGATCCTATTTTAAATAAGAAGGTGAAGGATGCCTTTCTTGTTAATGAGATTGCGAGTATCAGTCCTTTTGCGATCACGGGTTTAATAGCCGCCTATCAACAAGGGGAGGATTGGCTGCAACAAGCGCTAGCCTATATTTATAATAATTATATTTATTTAAACAGCTATATGGCGGAGCATCTGCCGGCTTTAAAAATTATTCCGCTTGAGGGCACCTATTTGGTTTGGGTAGATTGTACTGCATTAAATATTTCCAGCCGAAAACTAGGACAAATACTATTGAAAGAGGCCCATCTGCAGGTCAATGTCGGTGCCATGTACGGTAAGGGAAGTGATTCTTTTATCCGGTTGAATATCGCCTGTTCGAGGTCTATTTTACAAGAGGGGTTAGCGAGGTTGAAACAGGTGTTGCTGAATTTGCCAAAAGAATAACGAATTATTTAACATTATTGGTTTACTCCAATATAAAAAAGCACCTGAACCAAACCGTTCAGGTGCTTTTTAATGTATAAAATGCTTTTGGTAGCGATTAGATACCCATTTCCTTTAAAATAAAATGAGCATTATCAATCTTATCAGCAACCCAAAGTACATAACGGATATCCACACCGATGGAGCGGCTATAGCTTTCGTTCCATGCAAAATCGTTGATTGTCGCATCATAGGCACGGTCAAAGTTTACACCGATCAACTCACCATTTGCATTCATGATCGGCGAACCTGAGTTGCCCCCTGTGGTGTCCATATCATACAATATATTGACAGGAACAGAGCCCAGGTCTTTCTTTAAATAGGGGCCAAAGTTCTTATTGAGATACGCCGTCTTGATTTCTTGCGGATAGTCGAAATCGGATAGACCAAGATTCCCTTTCTGAATAATACCTTCAATGGTTGTGAATGGTTTCATATAGGTAGCGTCTGCAGGAGCATAACCTTTAATATGTCCATAAGTCAAACGCAAGGTGGAGTTAGCATCAGGAATAAAGTTTTTAGCCTGAAAGATTTCCTTGACAGCGACATAGTCACCCATCAGTTTATTCAACACACCTTCACGTCTTTTCTGCTCAGCGGCGAAGATGACAATATCATTGTCCAGCTCATTTTGAAAACTTAATAGTTTATCATCAAATTGGCTTAATGCGTTTGCATTCGCCAAAACTGTATTTAGAATATAATTTTGATCTGCCAGTTTACTGCTATTGATGAGCTGTGTAGCATAGGTATTGGCTGTTTCCCCATTCAATTGGAGTTTCTGAATTGATTCAAGTTGATTTTTACCTTGGAAAGCAGCTGCATCGGCAAGCATCCTACCGAAAATACGTTGGTCTGCCTGTTTGTTGTAGCTTTCGTAAGTTTCTTGAATACTTTTTTTAAGCTGTTCGACATTATAGTCGAATAACTGTTTTGCGGCATGTGAAGAGCGCTCTTTACCCATTGCTACTTTTAAGGTATTGAGATCGCGGGCAACTTTCAGTAAGCTGGTACTGTTATAAATATTGTTGATCCAAAGCTCTTTTAAGGCATCTTGATCACTGACTTGATAGTAAGCGGCAATATCGTTTAATAGATTGCCATATTTACCTTTAAGTTCGGGTTTACTCAGGATAAATGCTGCAAGCGCCTCATCTTCCTGCTTTTTTGTTGACAGGAGATCTATGCCGCGCAAGCCTTTGAGTTTGCCACGGTAGTTTTTAAGCACATTGGCGTTGCGTTTGATCCGTGTCGCCAAAGAGAGTGCAATATCCGTATTGTCTTTCCCAGCTTCCTCCATTTGTTTGTTCTGGAAATCATACAAATTGGAAACGTAAGGCAATAAATAGTCTTGTTGGTATTTGATATATTGTGCCGGACGATGTCTGAATGTCTTCCCTGGATAGCCTAGGATAAAGGTGAAATCATTTTCTTTTACACCATTTGGGTTGACTTTCAGGTGCTTCTTTGGTTGGTAGGGCACATTATCTTTTGAATAGGGAGCTGATTTTCCATTTTTACCTACATAGGCCCGAAGGAAGGAATAGTCGCCCGTATGACGTGGCCATACCCAGTTGTCAGTCTCGCCACCAAATTCACCAATATTTTGACGTGGAATATAAACAAGACGCACATCTTCGATTGTTTTGTAGCGAAATAGGACATAGCTCTTGCCAATGAACATTTCGGATACTTCAGCTTTGATCGTAGGGTCTTCTTTTTCAGCTTGTTTAACAAGTTCTTCCTGTTTTCTTTTAATGGTATTGATGCGCTCGACAGGGTCACTGATATTGGCTACGGAATTTAATATTTTAACAGATACATCTTCGTATGAATCTGTAATTCTGATCTTCAATCCTTTTGCTTCAATCTCTTGTTCCTGATTTTGTGCGACAAAGCCATTTTTAAGATAATTGTTGATGGCGGTACTGGCCAACTGAACTGCAGAAAAGGCACAGTGATGGTTGGTAATAATCAGACCACGGTTGGAGACGAATGATCCTGTACATCCACTGACTTGAACTAGGGCGTCCACTAATCCAACTTGGCCGGGATTGTAGATATCCTTCTCACTGATCTTTAATCCGGCTTTCTTTAAACCCGCTCTATTTAATTCGCTCAAGGGGTACATCCCTTCGTCTGGGTTCGCATTAGCGTATGGGATGTTCGTTGCGGATAATAATAGTGCTAGTGCAATTGTCGTATGATGTATAAACTTCATGGGATTTTTTAATATCAACTGTTATAAATCTCCAAATTTAAGAAAAGCTTTTTGATGAATTCGACTTTTCGATCAACAATTGTCATAATAGCTGGCTAATTCTCGCTTTTTGGCAAGGTATTTATTGTATAATATGATCGGGGAAGCAATGGTCGAGCCTTAAAATATTGTGTATTTGCCATCGTTTTGCAGGAGTATTCGTAATTTTGCGCTTTAAAGATTTTAACATGACCTTAATCCAATTGGAATATATCATTGCTGTTGATACCTATCGTAGTTTTGTTGCCGCAGCCGAAAAGTGTTTTGTGACACAGCCGACCTTAAGTATGCAGATCCAGAAACTAGAAGAGTCTTTGGGAGCTAAAATCTTTGACCGGAGCCGTCAGCCTGTTGTGCCTACTGAAATTGGGGAGAAGATTATACTTCAAGCAAGATCAGTACTGACAGAAAGCCGTAAGATCAATGAAATTGTACAGGACAAGAAGGGGGAAATCGAGGGGACGCTAAAAATCGGTGTTATCCCGACAATCGCGCCCTACTTATTGCCTAAGGTATTGATAACGTTTATGGAGAAGTATCCAAAATTGCAATTGCAGATCTGGGAATATACTACCGAACGTATTGTGCATGAGCTGAAGGTTGGGCTTTTGGATTGCGGTGTGCTATCGACTCCCTTAAATGATCAGGGTATACTGGAGTCTCCTCTGTTTTATGAAAATTTTGTCGCTTATATATCTGAAAATAGTCCCTTGTTTTCCAAGAAAGTGCTGAGTGGAGACGATATTGCCGATGATAAGCTCTGGTTGCTCAATGAAGGACATTGTATGCGTGGACAGGTACTTAATATTTGTCATCATAAGCATAATCAAGATCTTTCCGGACGTTTTGAGTATAATACCGGTAGTGTTGAAACACTCAAAAGAATGGTGGATATCAATGATGGTATCACAATCTTGCCGGAGCTTTCGATTTCAGATTATGTGGATGAGCAGTTGGATAAGATCCGTTATTTCAAATCACCGGAACCCGTCCGCGAAATATCGTTGGTCACGACACAAAATTATGTCAAACGACATGCAATTCAGGCATTGGAAAAGGAAATATTAGCGGTTGTACCCGATAAATTTAAAACAAAAAAGAAAAAGGAAGTGTTGAGCTTTCAATAAGAAGACATGGCAAATCTCAGTGTACGTTTTTTTAAGAAGATAGATCAGATCAATCAATGGCGAATGAAAAAAGTTTCGAACAGAAACTTTATTATTCTCCTGGCGTTTTTAGTTGGAATTGTTGGTGGTCTGATGGCGTCTGTATTAAAAAGACTAACGCATTTTATTGCGGCGACGATCCAGGATGATATTGATTGGAAGGTTAAATATTCGGTTTATTTGATTTTCCCGTTGATCGGGATCTTACTGAGTGTGTTTTTTGTTCGGAAATTTCTGAAAGGAAAGAAGATGGAGCATGGTATCACCCCGATTATCTATGCCATCAGCCGAAAGGGAAGCCGATTGGACCCGAGTAATATCTATTCGCAGGTCGTCACTTCGGCGATTACGGTTGGATTTGGAGGTTCCTGTGGATTGGAGGCTCCGGTGGCATTGGGGGGATCGTCGATAGGTTCCAATATTGCCCGTTTTTTTGGTCTGCAATATAAAGAAGTCACCATGCTTTTGGCCTGTGGCGCGGCAGCAGGAATTTCGGGCGCATTTAATAGCCCTTTGGCGGGAATGATCTTTGCGATTGAGATATTGCTTCCGGAATTCTCCATTCCGGTTTTTATTCCACTTTTGATTTCTTCGGCTCTGGCGTCCGTTGTATCGCGGCTTTTGTACAGTGAACCGCTATTTAGTACGTTCAATTCGGATTGGCAGGTTTCTGCCTTGTTATTTTATTTGTTATTGGCGGTATTGATTGGACTGTATACCATCTATTTTGCCCGTGTGTCCAGTTCAGTAGGAAAATGGTTTGCTAAAATAAAGAATCCCTATAACAAAGTATGGGTAAGCGGAATATCCTTAGGGATTATGATTTTCGTATTTCCAGCACTTTATGGTGAAGGGTATATTACGATCCAGCAGATTCTCAATGGACAATTTAACTCAATTGTAAAAAACAGCTTGTTTTCTGATTATAAAGATATGGGATTGGTGGTGTTGGGTTATACCATTTTGACCTTATTTGGTAAATCTTTTGCTGCACTATTTACGTTGAATGGAGGCGGAAACGGCGGGGTATTTGGACCGAGTCTGGTGATGGGCGGTCTATTGGGCTTTGCCTTTTCTTATGGGGTCAATCTGACCGGAATTGCAGAGCTTAACGTCCCAAATTTTGTAGTTGCCGGTATGGCAGGTGCGTTGAGTGGTATTATGCATGCACCGTTGACGGGTATCTTCTTAATTGCAGAAGTCACTGGAGGTTATACCTTAATGGTACCCCTGATGTTGGTCTGTTCACTTTCCTATTTGATTAACCGCGCGGTATTGAAGCATTCGATCTATACAAAAGTATTAGCCGAGTCAGGCGATCTCATTTCTTACGAAGATAAGGACCGTTCTGTCTTGAGCATGATGCGGATTAAGTATGTTCTGGAAACCAATTTTGTGATTTTGAGACCCGATGAAACGCCCAAAAGTAGGCAGTCGGATATTATCCACAGTAAACGTAATATCTTTCCGGTGGTGAGTTATGAAGGTAAATTTATAGGGCTTCTCTATAGCGAATTTTTATTTTCGGTGCTGTTAGGGGAGGTCGAAGGGGGAGAGACTCCATTTGAAAAATTGGCACAGAAACCAAACGATACCGTGGGGATCAACGAGAACATGGAAATTGTAATGGCTAAGATGAACAAAGATGACACTTGGATATTACCGGTACTTGGGGATGAAAATAAATATATGGGCTTTGTATCCAAGTCCAGCGTTTTTAATAAATATCGCGCATTACTTATCCGTCAGGGACATTATCTAGAGTAAACGGATCAGGATTGGTGTAAACATAATCTGGAGTAACATCATGTTCTCGGATAGATGGTTGGTGGGAAATCGTTTATTGACCAGATACTTACATGGACTTAAAGGAGGTGAAATCCATGTAAGTATAGTTTGGGCTGAATTAGCCACGCATTGCCATAATTTTTGTCACGTATTTTCCAATAATATCAAATTCAAGGTTGATTGTCGTACCTACTTCAACCTGTTGAAGATTGGTATGTTCGAGTGTATAAGGAATGATTGCGACAGAAAACTGGTCATCGCGAGAATCTACCACTGTCAGACTAATACCATTAACGGTAACGGATCCTTTTTCTACTGTAATATTCTGTTTGGAAGGATCGTATTGAAAGGTAAAAATAAAACTACCATTTTCATCGGTTTTCTGTATACAGGTTGCGGTCTGATCGACATGTCCTTGGACAATATGCCCATCAAATCTTCCACCGGCTAAGGTACAGCGTTCGATATTAACCAGGTCTCCAACTTTCAACTGTGCTAGATTCGTTTTCTGTAAGGTCTCATCAATCGCCGTTACTTTGTGCACCTGATCATCCAGCCCAACAACGGTCAGACATACACCATTGTGGCTTATGCTCTGATCTATTTTAAATTCATTGGAGATGGGGGAGCTCACATAAAAATGAATGTTGCTTTTTTCGTGTTCAATACGCTCGATTTTTCCTAAGGTTTCTATGATTCCGGTAAACATGAACTAAAATTTTTGATTCAATCAAAGTTACTAAATAATCGAAGGAAACATGGTTTTTACCAACAAAATCGACGCATGAATGACAGAATAATTTATGGTAAATATAATTCATGGAAGGGATAAATACTGTAATAGAATCTGCTTTGATATAGTATGCTAAAAAAAGAGCTTTTGAAAATAGCAAAAAGATTGTGTGTATATAGTACACTTACTATTCCTTTTGTCGTGGCTATGCCAAAACAAATTTATGGGAGTTGAAAAAAAATATTACAAAATTTTTGTTTATATCATTTGAAGCATTATCTTTGTCATAGGTTTAGGTTGATTGCCTCTTACAAAGAGGTATTTATAAAAGCTTAGCAGGTCGCCCGACCAAATGCTAAGCTTTTTTTATTTTACAATAATATGCTGTTTTACAGTTGATTATATTTTCATACCGCCCAATCATTTCCTTTTTTCTGAATTGCCTGTTTTTTTATTGATTCGTATTTTTTAATTAAGGTATCGATGAGCTTGCTACCTTGGGTGTATTTGCCTGAAAGAATCTTCGTTTGGTTTTGACAGCTGTTGCTGCTTGTGAAAGCATGAACTTTTATTTTTTCTGTATCGCTATACGATATGCTGTTATCGGAACCGATTGATTTTTTTAGCTTTTGAAAATATGTAAAGCGGACATTGAGATTAGCAGAAGGTATTCGAAATTTTTGGATCTGAAGCGTTCTTTTAAAGCGAGAAGTGCCTTGGACCGCGCATAATAGACATTTGATGGGGTAGTATCTAGTATCTTGCAGATTTCTTCAGTATCTAAATCCTCCAAAAAACTCATTTTACATATTTTAGCCTGCTGTTTTGGTAGTTTGTTGATTTCGGCCAGTAATAACTCCGTTAGCTCTGTTCTAAATATTTTTTTCAGAATATCGTCCTCGGGTAGGGATAAATTCTGAAGGATATCCAATTCTTCGGTCTGCATTTTAAATCGGGCCGATCTTTTCATATCGATACAGGCATTCTTGGTCGCGATATACAAAAATGCTTTGAGGCTATCGTAATTGTCCACTTTCTGTCTGTGATTCCAGAGCTTGACAAAGATATCCGACACAATTTCTTCAGCATCGGTTTTGCTGCGTAGATAGGAAAAGGCAAAATAACGTAGCGCATGGCCAAAATGGTCCATGAAAAAGCACAATGCGCTTTCATTCCCCTCTTTTAATGCGTTAATATGCGACTCTAGTTGAAGCATGTTTGGTTATCAATATTTTTCTTTCATTGCCCTAAGATGGACATAATGACCGATATCGTGGCCTTTGTTGTTGTTCAATAGGATATTTACGGGCAGCCTCCCAACATAGATACTAACAACGAAGTTACATAAAAAAACTTGGGTTGTCATGTTTGAAAACACGACAACCCAAGTTTTTTAACGGAGAATAAATGAGATCCGGAGAAATTTATTTTTTTACCAGCTTACTGTCTATGATTTCCCATTCTTTTATGTGTGCAGGACGGTGTTCAGTGCGGATAATTTCATCAAAATGACGGAGCAATTCGGGATGTTTGTTTGCAATATCTTTTTGCTCCCAGGGATCCGTTTCTAGATCATACAATTGCCATTTTGCTTTTGGATTATTTTTTAAATCCAGTTTAATTGCTTTCCATTGTCCCTCACGTATGGCTACCTGACCACCTTTTTCGGGGTATTCAAAGTAAAGGTATTGGTGTTTTTTCTGGTTCTTTTGTCCCAACCAGGTTGGCAGCAGGGACAGTCCATTGGTATTACCGGGATCCTGTTGGACCAACTGTCCAAAGGTAGCCATCAGATCATATTGTGCTGAGATGACAGCTGTCTCGGTGTTTGCTTTGATTGTTTTGGGCCAGCGGACGATCAATGGAACTTTAATTCCCCCTTCAAACACATCCATTTTTAATCCTCTGAGTGAATCGACGCTCTTGAAAAAGCGATAATCTATACCACCGTTGAAACCTGTGCCATTGTCGCTGGAAAACAAGATAATGGTATTGTCGTCCAGACCCAGGGATTTAATATGTTTCATGATCAGGCCCACTTGGTCATCCAGATAAGTGATCATGCCTGCATAGGTAGCTCTTGGATAAGGCGTGGCCGTGTAGCCATCCTGCCCATAGTAAGGATGGTCATGGAAAAGATCTTTATACCGATCCACATATTCCTGGGGTACCTGTAGAGAAAGATGGGGTAGGGTGTACGGAAGATAGAGGAAGAAAGGACGGTTTCGGTTCTTATCAATAAATGCCAATGCCTTTTCCGTCATAACTTCCGGAGCATATTGTTTGCCACTGAATTGCTCAAAATCTTTGGCCGTTGCTTTGGTGGAGTCGAGTGGAATATGCACAAACTTTTCTTTGTTTTGGAGTGGATATTTTTGCTCGTTTTCCCAGAGATGGCTTGGATAGTAATTGTGGGCCTGCTTTTGGTCGAGGTAACCAAAGAAGTAGTCAAACCCCTGTTTGTTTGGGCTTCCGGTTGTATTTTGCATGCCGAGTCCCCATTTTCCGATGGCCCCAGTATGATAACCAGCTTTTTTAAATAGGTGAGCCATGGTGTAGGTTCCCTCGGGTAGGGGCATTTGCCCACCTTCGAGGCTATCGGCAAACCCGCCCAATTCATAATTACCCCGGATATAGGACTGACCAGCATGTTTACCTGTCAATAACATGCAACGCGCTGGGGCACAAACTGGAGCACTTGTGTAATGATTGATAAAACGAAGTCCCTCCTGCGCCAACTTTTGTAGGTTGGGGGTTTTGATTAGCTGTTGTCCGTAGGGTTCTGTCTCGGCATAGCCCAAGTCATCCGCATAAAAAAAGATGATATTGGGCAGCTTTTTAGCTGCTTGATTTTGTTGTGCAAAAAGCATCCCCCATCCCAGTAGGATGAGGGTAAGACCTATTCCTTTTTTCATTTTTTGCGTTCTCCTTCCAATAACTGTTTCAACTCATTCACTTTTTCAGGATATTTAGCAGCAACGTTGTTTTTTTCTCCGATATCATTTTTGAGGTCGTACAATTGATCTTCGGGAAGATTTCCTGTCTCTGTATCCGTCAATTTCATATAGGCGGTACCGTTGCTTGGCGCAATATATTTCCAGTTGTCTTTGACAATAGCCAAGGTTTGTGCATGTTGGATCATGGTGCTACGTCCTTTGGGATCTTCGCCGGTTAAGGTTTTCAATAAGGCCTTGCTATCTTTTGCTTCATCAGCTTTTAATTTTACACCTACAAGCTGCGCACTTGTTGCCAACAGATCCATTTGACTGATCAATGCATTGGATACCTTTCCTTTGGCCACCCCTTGTCCGCTGACGATAAAAGGTACACGTGTCCCTCCCTCAAAGATACTATATTTACCACCTCTGAGCGGTCCTGCGGGCTGATGTCCATTAAGTTGGGCCACTGCACCGTCTACATAGCCATCATCCAATACCGGACCGTTGTCGCTACTGAAAATGATAATGGTGTTTTTGTCCATGCCGAGTAGCTGTAATTGCTGTTGAATCTGTCCGACTGTCCAATCCAATTGTAGAATGGCATCTCCGCGGTAACCTAGTTTACTTTTGCCCCTAAATTGTGTGGCCGGCATACGTGGTACATGGGGTTCCGTTAAACAGAAGTAGAGGAAGAATGGCTTATCCTGATGTTGTGAAATGAAATCTTGCGCTTTATGTAGAAAGGTTGTGGAAACTTCTTCGTCTACCCAGCGTGCACGTGTGCCGCCGCTCATGTAGCCAATCCGTCCGATGCCATTGACAATAGTCTGGTTGTGCCCTTGGCCGGGAGAGGATTGCATTTTGAGTAATTCGGGATGCTCTTTGCCCGTAGGATCGTTGCCTATTTTCTTCTCATAATCGACAAGGATGGGATCGTTTGCTTCAGCGGCGACAACCCGATCATTTTCTAAGAAAACGGTCGGAACACGATCGGCCGTTGCAGGGAAGATAAATGAGTAATCAAAACCAACATCGTTGGGTCCGGGTTTGATGGCTGCATTCCAGTCTTTTTTGACCTCGTTGCCAAGTCCCATATGCCATTTACCGACAATTGCTGTAGCGTAGCCTGCATTTTTGAATACTTTGGGCAATGTGATTTTGTCTGTTGGTACAATCAGCTTGGCATCTCCGGGCAGGATGCCTGTACCCGTCTGGCGCCATGGATAGGTACCGGTCATCAAAGCAAAGCGAGATGGCGTACAGGTTGCGGAGGTACTATGTGCATTGGTAAAGCGCGTACCGCTGTGCGCCAATTTATCCAAGTTTGGGGTTTCAATCTGTTGGGCTCCATAGCTGCTCAAGTCACCAAAACCAAGATCATCCGCATAGATATAGATAACGTTCGGTTTATTCAGTTTTTGTGCAAATGAAGTCAGGGGAACTGTCATCGCCAGACTCGAAGAAAGTAGGATCGTAAGAGATAGGGTCTTTTTCATATTGTGCAAATACGTTGATAGGGTGTCGTCTTTTTGTTGACGACACCCAATATACTATTTTAAATTTGGATTGATATCAATTTCACTTTGGGGAATTGGCCAGTGATTATCCTGGCCTGCTCTGAAGGACTTTTTGGTTACATACCAGCGACTATAGCTGTCTCTGCTACTACCTGCTTTCACGCGGATATTTTTGGCATCGGGAAATGCGGCGCCATAGAAATCACCATTTAAAACATCTTTTGCTGTATCCCAACGCAAAAGATCCCAATAGCGGATACCTTCTAAGGCTAGTTCCACACGTCTTTCATTGCGTAATGCTGCCCGGACTATAGTCGCGTTTGTGACAGCGATAGGAGGCATATTGACACTGCTACGTCGGCGGACTGCATTGATGGTTTTATCCAGTAGCTCAGCTGTCAGGGGATCCCCATTTTCGAGTTTGGCTTCAAGGTAGCTCAATAGTACCTCAGCATAGCGAATAATAGGAAGATCTGTTCCGGAATTCTGTAAATTGCCGCTAAAATTTTCAGCGTTAAATTTACGAAGACCATAACCCGTGCGTGTTGCTTGCTTGGTGGTTGTGAGCTGGTCAATGGACAGGGTTGAGTCTGGATGCGAGATATACCGGAGATTTTTGAAACGGTCCCCGTTGCTGATGACGGTAAATCCTAATCTCGGATCCCGATTTTGGGTGATATTCTGTGAATTATATCTGGGATCAGTATAGGAAAAGGCTGTTCCATCCGTAAAGGTATAGCTCTCCACTAGGCTTCCCAATGGACAATGGAGATGCCAGCCACCGGCTATTGCTGGAAAGTTATGTTGAAACATACCATTTCCGGCAAGGTCTACAAGATATTGTGTGGCAAAAATGATTTCTTTACTGGATTCATTACTGCCATCAAAAAGACTTGTATAGTT
This sequence comes from Sphingobacterium ginsenosidimutans, assembly GCF_039536865.1. Lineage (NCBI taxonomy): Bacteria > Pseudomonadati > Bacteroidota > Sphingobacteriia > Sphingobacteriales > Sphingobacteriaceae > Sphingobacterium > Sphingobacterium ginsenosidimutans. The sequence goes on along the minus strand of NZ_BAAAZK010000007.1, from coordinate 1,539,373 downwards.
GGGATCAATACTATTTTCATTGGCATTGATGATATTTTCGTAGGTCTTAATTGCTGCGGCGTAAGATTTTTCGGCTAATTGTAGCCGCCCCAGAAATGCATAAGCGGCTTGTTTTGTCGCGCGACCCCGTTCTGCTGCGGGTAATTTACCATAGCTTGGAAGGTCATTTGCAGCTTCCTGCAACTCGCGTTCCACAAAGGCAACCAATTCCTGCTTTTTGTTTTTGATAACATGATTGGCTTCGTCAGCTGTTAATGTTTTGGTCACCAATGGGGCATCCCCCCAATACTGTGATAGGTAGAAGTATTGACAGGCGCGAATAAAACGTGCTTCAGCCTTAAAGCGGGCCAAAAGCTCAGGTGAAACAGGCGTTTTGTCCACATTCTCTAAAAAGAAATTTGCACGGGCAATCCGTTTGTAGGAGAGCGTCCAATAGTTGGATAATATACCAATATTACTGGTGAGTGTACCATCGGACAATTTATTGAATGCAGAATTATCTCCGCGTCGGTCATAGGCGTTGTCGGAGGCAAACTCTAGGTAGAGCAAACCATGGTAGGACCACCAGTCTGAGGGACTAAACTCGGCTAAACTATTCATTTGGATTTCGCCTTTGTAAAGGCCTGTGATTGCAAGTCTTGCATTAGTCTCGCTGCTCCAGAATGTGTCATTAGCAAATTTATCCAGCGGATTTGTATCCAATTGTTTTTTGCAGCTCATGGTTAGACTGGAAGCTAAAAATATACAAAGGATCAGTTTTATATTTTTATAGGTTATACGTTTCATGTTATGGTTATTGAGTTGATTTAAAAACTAAGATTTACGCCGAACGTGAAATTGCGCATAATGGGGTAGTATGCCCCACTTGAATTGATCTCCGGATCCCAACCTTTTCTATAATTGCTATTTGTAAAAAGATTCTCAGCATTTACATAGATGCGTAAACCTGACAATTTCCATTTGGAAACCAGTTGTTTTGGGATAGCATATCCCAACTGTATATTTTTTAAACGCAAGTAGCTCGCATCAAGCAGCCAATAGTCTGATAAGAGCGTATTTGGTGTTCCGGTACTTGGTAGCTGTTCGAATCGTGGGTATATGGCATTTCGATCTGGATTTGCGGTAGTCCATCGGCCATCGGCTTGCCAACGCTGAATATTGCCATTCTGAGTTAATGCAAATCCAGCGTAGTTATTTAACAAACCCTGCACACCACTTACACCCTGGAGTAGGAGACCAAGGTCAAAACCTTTGTAATTAAATCCAAGATTCATTCCATAAGTATATTTGGGAATACGGGATCCAATAACCGTTCGGTCGTAAGTTGCATCCACCTTACCATCAGGGACACCGTCCGGTCCACTGATATCCTTGTACCGGATATCGCCAGGTTGTGATTGTGGATTAATACTTTTTTGATCTGCCCAAGATGCCACATCAGCAGCATCAACAAATAAACCGTCAGTCTGATAGCCGTAATAAGCCTGTATTGGATAGCCGATAAACAAATCGGATCCGTTACCAATCATGCCATTGGACTGATTGATATTGCCAATACCCAAATCGACGACTTTATTCTTGACCGTGGAGAAGTTTAGATTGACATTATAGGAGAACTCATTGACCTTATGTTGATGGCCTAACGTAAATTCCCAGCCAGTATTTCTAAGTTTTCCAGAGTTTTGTATACCAACATCAAAGCCTAATACCTTTGAAATGCTAGAGCTGGGGCTGACTAAAATATCATAAGTAAAACGATTGTAATAGGTGCTGCTAAAGGTTAGTAGATTTTTAAATAATGCGATTTCGAGTCCGGCATCAGCAGTTCGGGTTGATTCCCAGCGTAAGTTTGGATCTACAATCGTCACACGGGCGACCCCAGGCGATATACTATTTCCGAAGGGATAATTGTAACCCGTATTTAAGATGTTTTGGTAGGGATAATTTGACACTACTCTTGAGGTAAGATTCTCGACAATATTCTGATTACCTAAAACACCATAGGAGCCTTTTAATTTCAACTCAGTAATCCAGTCAAACTTATCTTTTATAAAAGCTTCTTCACTGATTAACCAACCTGCAGCAAGTGAAGGGAAAATAGCATACCGTTTACTTGTAGGAAAGCGGGATGAACCATCGTATCGAATCACCCCTTCTAGGAGGTATTTTTTTGCGTAATTGTACTGAACCCGACCAAAGAGCGATTCTAATGCCCATTCGGATGCCGAGCCCGAGTTAAGTTGTCCATCTGGTGAACCAATATTTAATTCTGTAAGCTCATTGCTCGGGAAGTTTTGACGAGAGGCCGACAGTCCTTCACTGTAACCTTTTTCAAAGGAATAACCAGCAAGGATTTTAACGGAATGGTCGTTGAATGATTTGGTATAATCGGCTAATGCCTGAAAAGTTTTATATGTCGTATAAGGGGCGCTCTGTTCTAGTGTAGAAGGAGCAAGTGTAATGGAGCTATTAATGCGCTGTGCTGCACGAAACAGTTTAGAACGACCATTGGTTTGGGTATAACCACCAATTGCCGAGAGTGTCAGATCAGAAATTGGATTCCAGTCGAAACGTGCATTTCCGGAGATATCGGATACTTTCTCTTTGTAAAATGATTCGCTTTCAAGAAAAGAGACGGGTGTTCCCTTTAGATTATTTCCAGCTCCCCAGTCGCCATTGCTCATACGGATCGGAAATGTTGCGGGATAGCGGATAACCTGGGAGATAATATCTGTCATTCGCGAAAAATCAAGCGTTGCTGGTGCAGCGGGTTCATCGGTGTCGGTCTGTATCGCCGATACCCTTGTCGTTAATTTAAGTTTATCACTCAGCTTGGAAATCAGATTGAGTCGAACATTGTATTTATTAAAGTTGTTTTTAATGACAATACCTTTCTGATTGAGGAACCCGGCAGATAGGGTATACTGTATTTTTTCGGTTGTATTGGAAATATTCAGGTTATGTCCAGTCTGGGCTGCCTGTGATTTAAATGTACTACCGATATAATCGCTATTGGGGTAATTGTCAGGATCAGATCCGTCCTTAAATTTTTGAATTTCTTCTTCGGTATAACCACCACCACCGTTTGTGGTTTCATTGAGCAGGCTGGCATATTCCCAGGAGTTGACAAACTCGGGAAAGGCTGTTGGTTTTTGAATGCCAAAGTATCCGCTATAATTAACGGCTAATTTTCCGGCTGTTGAACCTGTTTTTGTGGTGACCAAAATAACGCCATTGGCGGCTCTGGCACCATATATTGCTGCTGATGAGGCATCTTTCAAAACAGAGATGGAGGCGACATCATTGGGGTCGATATCATTGAATGAGCTGGTTGGAATACCGTCGACCAGTATAAATGCATCGGTGGTGGCACCGAAAGAGCCCACACCTCTGATCTGTATGCTATTGTTGGCCGCACCGGGTTGCCCCGAACGTTGGATCACTGTCACACCAGGCATTTGTCCCGTTAGTGCCTGCGCAAGTTGTGGAACCGTTCGTTTGGCAAGCTGCTTACCATCAATCTGGGAGACCGAACCGATCAATTCCTTCTTTTTCGTAGCACCATAGCCCACGATCACCACCTCTTCTAAGGCGTCAATCTGTTGATTAAGCGTAACATCAAGATAGATTTGTGTATTTAAGGGGATTTCTTTCTGCTGAAATCCAATCATCTTAACAACAAGTATGGCATTGCGATCATTGACATCCAGCTGGAAATTTCCGCTGGCATCTGTTGTGGTTGCTTTGCTTGTTCCTTTGAGAGTAATTGTTGCCCCAGAGATTGGCTGCCCCTGGCTGTCATGGACATTTCCCTTTACGGTCCTTGTCTGCAACATAAACGCATAGTTTGTTGGAGTAATGACAGCTGAGTTATTTGCTTTTACTGCGGTGACGACAAGCATATTGTCTTTGAAACTCCAGCTAATGGGTTTGTCTTTCAACAGTACTGACATCGCTTTTTCTAAAGGCATATTCTTTACATGCCCCTCAATTTTTATTTCGGCGAGTTCCTTACCATTTAACAGAAAGGGAATACCGCTCTGCTTTTGGATGGTTCGCAGAACCTGTATAAGCGATGTTTTGTTTGCATCTATGGTAATAGATTGTGCGTATCCAGCTGCTGAGAGTTTGACAACACATGCAAGCGTAAAAAAGGCGCTAAGCTTCATTTTGGTCTTCCATTGTTTGGGTATGTCCATAGCTATAGCTTTTCTATGAACAAGAAATTTAAAATTCATAAATTTGTTGAATTAGGGATATAATCTGTTTGTAAACTGATTGAGTGAATCGGTCAAAAATGGAGATCGCTAATGTATTGGCCGATTAATGTTGGAAGCATTATTCGGCTTTTTTTTAGCGGCTCTGATTAGCTTCGTTAAGTTGGCTTTTTCATCTGTATAATTTGGTTTTTGGTTATATAATGGGTTAATTGGATACGATGAGCTTACGGACGCCATCTTCCTGGATCAATTCAAACTGGATATTACTTCTTTTTAAAATTTCCAATACTGCGGACAAACTTTTTGTCCGCTGAATTTCACCGTATAAATAGGTCTCTTTGATGTTATTTTTATAAATAATCTGGAGATCATACCATTGACCAATCGTCTGTAGGGCGGTATGGAGGTCTGTCTCATTGAAATAGAATTTATTGTCAATCCAGGCAATGTAATTGTGTGGGTCTACGCTTTTTTGTGAAAGGCGTCCCGATGACAGGGTGGCCTGTTGATTGGGTTTGAGCTGTATTTGCTGTCCATTGGCTGATAAATTGATCGAACCTTCGACAAGTGTCGTACTGCTTTTTTGTTTTGAATAGGTGTTGACATTAAATTCGGTACCTGTTACTTCAATCAATTGACCATTGGACTTTACACGGAAGGGCACTTTTTTATTTTTGGCGATTTTAAAGTAGGCTTCTCCATCCACTTCCACAAGTCTCTGGTCTTTTGCGAATTGTAGGGGGTATTTGAATGAGGTCTTTGCATTAAGAGTAACCTGAGACCCATCTGCCAGGGTAATTTGGAGCATGCTGCCAGCTGCTGTATTGACGGTCGCAATCAAATCAGTATTTGGAACTGCCGATTGGATAAGACTACCATCGGTATATTTCAAGCCACCAGATGTGACCAATGCACCTTTTTCATTGTCCAGTTGGATTACTTTTCCGTTCGAAAGCCGTATTTCAGTATGATTATTCGGTAATTCGACATCATGTAGGACGATTCTATTGGCATTGGGGGCCGAAGGCTTCCAAATAAATTGATAGATTAATCCCGCAAGAACAACACAGAATAGAGCCGCAGCATAAGGCATAAGTCGCCTGATCCTGTTGATACGAACAGGTTTCTCTTGTGCATGGATCGTTGCCAGGGTTTTTGTTTTGAGGCGTTCGGACCAATCTGTAGCATCTGATTCCTCCAGTGAGATCCGCTGTCTCAAATCCCGTACAAGATCTTCTTTTTGCAACAAATCATCAAGATAAATGCCATGCGCAGGGGATTCGGCTAACCAGGAGGACAACGCATTTTTTTCCACCGGCGATAAATTGCCTTTTATGCATTTTACAATCAGTTGCTTGATATCTTCTGTTAGCCTCATGGTTTATAATTTTAGATAGATACGTAGCATGGAGAGGAAATCTTAGTAAAAAAATAAAAAATTTGTATTAACTGTTCGAATAGGATAGATCTTGTCTGCAAATAGTTAAATATGAGTTCTGTATCTGCGAATGTTTGTTGTCGCTTTTTAATTTTTGGGAATATTCGCACCTTTGGGAAAGATTCAAAACTCCAATGACAGAAAGATTAGTAAAATTCAGATTTCTAATGATCAAAAGTTTAATAATTGGTTTGACCCTCATTATGGGGGCATGTTCAACAGATGGTCCCAGCTACCAGCAGGAAATTTTGGATCTAAAAGATCTTGATTTTAGTAGGGATGCTGAGCTTTTCTATCAGTCAGCAACACAAAAATCTAATCTTGACATTGATAGTAAAAAACAATTTGTTGAAGTCCATGACCTCGGGAACGGTTGGTCGACGTTTGAAGTGAAGAAATTTTCCAGCAAAGACATCGTTGCTAAATTTGATAAGGTGAATTTTAATCAGGTGAATGCCATCGTAGGAAAAGATCGAAAATTTAAGCTGGTCAATGCCCAGGCTGAGCTTACAGGTGTTGAATTGAATAATTTGTATAAGGATCTTAATGCAGGTTTTGGTGATCCGATTAAGGTGGATTCTATTGCTCGTTCGACCTATACACGTATGTATCGTTATACTTGGGAGGGAAAAGGACAGGTGTTTCAAGTTGTTTCAATTTTTAATCCAGCACAACCTGAGCGGCTAGAACAGATTAATGCAAGAATTCCAGACAAGGATTTAAGAATTGTCAATGAGCGGCCCAGCATGTCATTATTTATCTGTAAAAACTCCTCAATGGAGGCAATCCTTGACTTGGAGCTTGTTGATGGTGACTGGGTAAAATTTAAATACTAACTGGTCCGAATTAGTTTGAAATGTTGATAGATATGGCTATTTTTAAACCTTTCATACAATTGCGGTATAGCCTTATTAGCTGCTTTTTGGTTTCAATTGCAGCGCTGTTTTTTAGTTGATAATGGTCAGTCTAATAGGGTTTTATCATTTTGTTTGAATATAAATGCTTAAGAATGTTGGTGCAAAGGGAAATAGTCAAGATGCTAGAAAATGGTTTATGGAAGATGGTATGCAGTTAAGTTGGTTGTGGATTGTGTTGAATACATCTCTTTTGACAGATCGCTAACATGAAAAATTCACAGGTAATCATCGGTTACGAAAATAGTCTTTTTATAGATTTTGTTGTCGATAAAAAATATCGTTGGATTCGCCATTGTTTGTTGATCGGTGTGATTGTTGGTATTCATTTTTTGCCAAGCAAGAAGGCGGAAGTAGATCCTACGAGTAGCCTGTGGCGTCTTTTCGAGACTTTGCTGTCCATTACTATTTTGTTGAGTCTTTTTTACATCAATCATTATATCCTAATCCCTGCATTTGTACTGAGAAGTCGGTTTTTAGCTTATGCGGGGAGTCTTCTTGTCGTTTATACACTTATTTTTTTAGTGTTGATGTATTTGGAGCGACAGGAATTGCGGTTTATCCAAAAGCCGGATCGGTCCTATCTGGATTGGGAAGATTATTTGATCATCGTTATTTTATTGACCATATTTATAGCAGCAGTCAGTAGCATGAAGCTGTTTAAGGTGTGGATTGTTAACCTCATTCGATTCAAAGAATTTGAGAATAATACACTGACGATTCAATTGGAGCAGCTTAAAAGCCAAATTAATCCCCATTTTTTGTTTAATACACTCAATAATATCAATTTCTTGATTGATGAAAACCCTAAATTGGCTTCCAAGGTACTGCTTAAATTAAGTGATGTACTCAGAAATCAACTTTATCTGTCAAAGGGGGATTCGATCGAATTAGGGAAAGAAATTGCTGTCTTAAAAAATATTCTCTTTATGGAGGACATTCGTAGGGATAAATTTGTCGTCGATTTTACTATTGACCAACAGATGGAACAGCTGCATGTTCCACCATTTCTATTTATTCCTTTTGTTGAAAATGTTGTTAAGCATAGTGCACATCAGGCGATGGAGGGAGGAAAGCATGTGCAGATTGCTTTTTCAATTCAGGCTGAACGTATTTGTTTTACCTGTGTTAATCCGAAGAAACGAAAAATACAGGCTGCTGCCTATGGTGGTCTCGGATTGAGTAATATCAAAAAACGATTAGAAATTTTGTATCCGAATAGCTATAATTTGCAAATTGATGATTTCGACGATAGGTATAAGGTGTTTTTAAGTATTCCGATGGGAACGTAATAAGACTATGGACAAGCTAAGTATTAAATACATTGTGATTGAAGATGAACCTTTGGCGAGAAGGGGGCTGGTAAAATTATTGAAAGGTTACGATTTTTTGGAATGCCTCGGCATGTATGGCAATACGGAGGATGCCCGTATGGTGATGGAGGATCAGCTCCTTGACTTGATTTTTTTGGATATCAATCTACCCGAAGAAAGCGGTTGGGATTTTGCTCAATTTATCCCTGCCCATATACAGATTATATTTACAACTGCTTATCCCAATTATGCATTGGAAAGCTATGAACTGAATGCGTTGGATTACTTGTTAAAGCCTATTGCTGAGGATCGGTTAAAGAAGGCTTTGGATAAAGCCGTCAGCCATTTTCAACAAAAGGTTCCGGAGAAAGGTGTTGTATTGCCTACTGATCATATTTTTGTAAAGGCTGACCGTAAGCTTTTTCGGTTGGAGCTAAATGAAATTCAGTACATTGAAGCCATGAAAGATTATGTGATGATCCATACAAAAGATAAAAAATTAATGGTGGCAATGAACATAAAAACGATATTCAATCAATTGCCCAATACAGACTTTGTGCGGATCAATAAATCCTTTGTGGTCAATCTAAATAAAGTGGAGAGTGTAGACAACCATTGGGTGACAATCGCCGGCTTTGAGATGCCTTTGGGAGCAAGTTTTAAAGAGGATCTTTTGGAACGTATAAAAAAGCAAACCATTAATCGGTAAAAGGTAGACTGTAATGGGCCATTTGCTTAATTTAGTAGCGAGGAGATAATGTCGTTCAGCATCATCTCCTCGCTGTTACAATATATTCAATTAATCAACCTGTATGCTTTTGGTCGAGAAGGTATGTGCACTAAAATAGCCGAGTGTTACGGGGCTAATATTAGTAGGCGGATTACTTGGTGTCACACCCGAATTGGCCGATTGCTGCATCAGGCTATACCAGTAGTTGTATACCGTTTTATCTACACAGAGCATTTCTACACGAATACGATCACCAGGGAATATATCGACATCATCTGGACGCAATGTTAAATTGATATCATTCCCATTGTTGAAGTCGTCGTTGACCGCATAAATATCTTTCAATTGTTTGTCGTTTAGAAAAACGATAAATCTATACTGATTGATTTGATCTGCCGGATCCTTATAGAAGACTTTAATATTCCGTTTTTCCTTATCGCCAAATTTTGGTTTTTCGACAGCAATAGAGTCCAGTGAAACGATTTGCGGCATTTGCGAAGTTGCTTGATATTTATCTTGATCAATGCGTACTTCCATTGTGTATGTCTCCCCCGGGATTCCTGTCAATTTTTGCGCTTTGTATGTTCCGGCTTCGGTTTCCACGAATGTATATTCGTTCTGATTCTGATCCCTTACCACGATCGTCGCTCCGTTTACCGCGGGGTAATTGTTGCCGCCAGAGAAGGCTGCATTTCGACTCAGTTTTATTTCTTGTTCTGTTGTTGTGTTATTGATGACGCCTTCAATAACTAATCGGCCAACTTCATCATTGACCTGAATATCGATGACTTTCTCACAGGATGAAATGAAGGTCGTAAGGATAAGTATACTGGAGATAACAATAATATGTTTCATATATAAATATTTTATGAGCGCGCTATGCTCGGTTTGCTTTATTTTCCTCAGTGTTTGCCCCTCTTGAAATAGAGGCATTTCATGTTTTTGAAAATCTGGGATTAAAATTTAAAATTCCAGGTAAACGAGGGGATAGGGATACCAAAAATACTTGTTTGGACAGCCTCTGTTGCGTTGGCAACGGTTTTACTATCTCTAAATGCGATTCTGTAAGGATCCTTATGCCCATAGACATTGTAAATGCCAAATGTCCAGCTTGATTGATAACGTTTCCCCGGTTTTCCTTCAAAGGTGGCGGCAATATCCAAGCGATGTGATGCGGGCATACGATAAGCATTACGCTCCGAATAAGAGAAGGTAGTATTGCCACCGACTATGTATTTTCCCGTTGGATAAGTGACAGCCCTTCCTGTTCCATAAACGAAATTACTGGAGAAAGTCCACTTTTCATTGAGCTTATAGATACCGACAATAGATACATCATGGGTACGGTCCTGCGTTGCAGGAAAGTATTTTCCTGCGTTGATCTCATCAAATTTGCGTTCGGTTTTAGACCAGGTATAACCCACCCAGCCATTAAAACGGCCATATTTTTTCTTCAGAAATAATTCGACACCATAGGCTCGCCCTACGCCATAAACCAGTTGGGATTCGACGTCTTGGTTGACAAGCAATTGCGCGGCATCTTTATAATCGATTTGATTTTGTAGATTTTTGTAATAGACCTCCGCGGAGAACTCATATAGATTATCTTTAAAGTTTCTGAAATAACCCGTGGAGAACTGATCAGCAATTTCGGGCTTGATATTCTTGCTGCTCATCACATAGAGATCCGTCGGACTAGCGCTTGTAGAGTTTGTCAATAGGTGAATATTTTGTGTATTTCTATTGTAAGAAGCTTTGATGGACTGTTGTTCATTGAGTAGATAACTTACACTAAAGCGAGGCTCCAAATTGAGATAATGTTGTACTAGCTCTCCGGATTTGTATTGTTGTGAGCCAATGGTGTTACCCGCCGCGTCATAAGTACTAAAAGTTCCTGGACCAACCAGCAACATCGCGCTTAAACGCAGGCCATAGGCCATATTCAGCTTGTCGTTTACCTTCCAGTCGTCACTGGCGTAGGTTGCCATTTCGTAACCAAAGCGATGTTCGACATGTTTGTCATTGAAACTGGAACTGGCTGTTGTCGTAATATCACCCGGAGCAATATCATGTCGGGTAACCTGCAATCCAAATTTTAGCGCATGGTCAGAACTTGCATAATATTGGAAATCCTGCTTAAAATTTAGATCGGTAATCTTAGACGTTGCCTTAAAGCCATCGTTGCGGTCCAACCCTTCGATGACATAGTTAAACTTGCTATAGACAACTGAAGTGTTTGAGAATAATTTATTGTTAAAGATATGGTTGAACCGTAGGGTTCCGGTTGCATTTCCCCAGTTGGTGCCGAAAATATCCTGGAGCCCCAATACATCTTTACCAAAATATCCGGATAGATAGATCGCATTTTTATCGTTGAATCTATAGTTGACCTTCGCATTGATGTCATAAAAGTAAAGCGTACTTTTATTAATTGTTGTATCCGAGGAGGCTTTCATAAAGAGATCCATATAAGTACGACGGGCGGATAACATAAATGAGCCTTTGTCCTTAACCAGTGGACCCTCTACTTTAATGCGGGAAGCAATTAATCCAATACCACCCTGAACAGTGGTTTTCTTATTATTACCTTCATTCATTTTTACATCGAGCACCGATGACAGCCGTCCTCCATATTCAGCAGGCATACCGCCTTTATAGATACTGACATCTTTGATGGCATCTGAATTGAACGTAGAAAAGAAACCGAGTAGGTGAGTGGCATTATAGACGGTTGCTTCATCCAGTAAAATTAAATTTTGATCGGCACCACCACCACGGACATAGAAACCTGTATTTCCTTCACCGGAGGTTTTAATGCCCGGCATTAATGTGATGCTTTTTAAAATATCGCGTTCACCTAAAACTACGGGAAGCTGATTGATCTGGTTCATATTGAGTTTTTCAACCCCCATTTGTGGCGAGGAAACATTTTTATTATTACGTCTGTTGGATGAGATGACAACCTCATCCAGTAAGGTCTGTGATCGCAGCGTGAGATTAAGGGCTTGATCTTTGTTTAATTCGATTGTGTCAATACGGGTATTGTATCCTACATAGGAGGTGGAGAGTAGATACCTTCCTTCGGGGGCAGCCATGGAATAGAAACCATAAGAATTACTGGAACTTCCAGATTGGGGAAGTTCGCGTAGTTTGACCGACGCACCAATAAGTGTTTCTCCTGTTGATACGTCGGTGATTGTTCCAGATAATGTATAGCGCTTTTGTGCAAGGGCAGTGCTGCCAAGTGAAATAGAAAGTAATAAAATGGGTAATGATCTGAGCATATTGCGAATTTTTCACGAAAATAGGGGTTAGTGAACTGTGAAAAATTTCTTTTATAGCAACTTGGTTAGATATTATAGCAACCTATTGTTTTGGCGACTTTTTAGTGAATTGAAATTTACTTTTGGTATTCAGCTTTTTTGGTATACGAGCTGATGTCTTTATTCTATTTTGGCTGAATAAAGTACATATTCCGTTCCGTTGAGCCCTACGTATATGTATTTATTGAAATCCCCACTAAATGCGACAATCAAGGGATACTGATGTACACGTAAGGGATTATTGTAGTATTCTTCAATAGAGGCATATTGTGCTTTGATCATGATTTCACCTGTTTCTTTATTTTTTATTCCCTGGAGTAGCGTCTGTTCATCGGAAAAGTAGGTATATGGCATTTCTGTGAATTTAGGATAATAAATCAATCGGATTCCTTCGTCGATAAATGTTTTATTTTTTTCTTTAAAGTCAGCCATGGATCGATCGTCAGGAAATGCAATTTGACCCGTTTGATCGTTCTTTATTTGTTGGAATAGGGTCGTTTCGTCCACTTTATTTATCGTATGTGATGTGGAATTTTTAAAGAGCTGAATGAGTGTTTCTCCAGTTTTAAAATCTGCTGCATCATACTTATAAACCGGATCACCATTTTTGTCGATACGATAACGCTCACCATGGCGTTGAACCCACGCGTATTCAGCTGATCCATACTTTACAATTTCGGGTTTGTTGACATGGAAAATCTGGAAATTAAAATCTTCTTCAAATAGTTCCGCCTTTTCATACACCGGTGACAATTTTATGTCAAGAACACTATCACAATAGCCATATAGACTATCGTTCACCAGTACCGGGATTAATTCGGGGTAGGATAAGCTTTTGGTTATAGGGTTCGTCTGCGCATAAGTAAAGGTACTTAGCAGTGAAAAAAGAAATATGAAAATGGAACGCATCTAGTTGTGTTTTTTCTAATATATCAAAAATACAGCAATATTGATCCATTTAATATCCATGAAATCAGGGGTTTTTGTAGTGGATGCGAGGTCCTTTCATCACCCGATGAGCGGTCAAAGGACTTGTTTTGCATTGTTTAACTCTAAACTGTATTTATCATTAAAACTAAATGGTTAGTTAGACGCATACTTCTGCAATTTTTAAAGTTTGTTGAAAAATCTAATGACAGTATTTTTTTTCTAGCTAATCGCAAGATGTACAAAGTTTATTAGTCTTAAATAGCTGATATTTAGATTGTTGTTTATTTTTTAAGCGGCAATTTTAAGGTTTAATATATTTTCTTTTAAGTAAATATAGTGTAGTTTTTATTGAAAATATGATTGTTAACTGAAAAAACATAATGTATAAAATACACGATAACGTTGTAGTAAATTATGCAAACGATTGTGTTTGTTGAACGATAATTTGGGGTGATTTTTTTATGTAAAATTGTTGGAAAGTGATAGTACTAACCAATATCAAGAGAAGAAACTATCTATAATCCTAAATAATAAAGTTCAATTCTAAATGAGACAGTTTTACATGATCAATTTAGCGTTCTTTATGCTACTTTTTGAGTCTTCGGCAGTGAAAGCTGGTGATCCCGGTCTGACGCCAGGTCCAAAAATAGCTAAAGAAAGGGCCGGTAGGGCTCGGATGAAGAGTAAATCCAATGTCGATTCTTTGACAGCAACAAGTAAGTTCTCCACGATACCTGTGTTGGGATCCGATACAATCTCAGTCGTGGAATTATCGAAATACCCCCTCGTTACTTTAGAGCAGATACTGAAGGGCAATATTTCTGGTGTGTATGTGCAGGAACCTTCGGCAGAACCAGGCACAGTGCAACAAAATATGTTGGTTCACGGAATTACAAGACCCGTTTTTACAGCAAGAAATTTTAAGGAAAACCGTCCACTAATTGTTGTTAACGGTATTCAGATCATTGATGAAACCAGTCTTATCTATAACATACAAAACGAGGAAACACAACCTATCGGGGCTGCGACTAATATGCTATCTCTTTTTGACCTCGATAATATTGCGTCTATCGAAGTATTAAAAGATGCCGGGCAGATTGCTAAATATGGACCAAGAGCTGTAAACGGTGTTGTGTATGTCACAACGAAAACTGCACAAGCCGGAGATAAAAAAATCTCCATTAATGGCTATTCTGGATTTGCTGTTCCGAACAACATCACTACAGTCAATGCCGAATTCGAAAGGGATTTTAGACAAACATTTTACGATAAATACGCACGTGCCGAACAGATTGCGGCCTATCCGAGTTATCTGAGTGATTCTTCGAACACCAATTATTACGGTCCGTCAAACTGGGTAGATCAATATTATAAACTCACACCCTTGTATTCGATCAATGGTGCTCTGATGGGCGGAACTAACCGTTCGAATTTCCGATTCTTTGCGAATCATACACAAAATGTCTCTGGGGCAGATGATACCAAGTTTAATAGAACCTATGGTGGATTCAGTATCAATATGTTGCCTACGACTTGGTTCAAAGTCAGTGGTAATATCCAGATCGGTCGCTTGGCGCGGGACAGAAATCGATCATTGACCGAAAGGTATACAGAGACCAAGTATACGCCGGATTTATCTACACCTTTGGCGCCGAACAAAAGTCTGTATAATCTCTATCTACGAAATTTTGACAAATTAACACTGGATAACAACTATAATACCAGTGTCCTGGCTTCGTTGGGACTAGATATCAACATCATGCCAGGCCTTGACGTTACTTCCAGGATAGCATTGGATTATAATGAAAACCGTAGGGACGTATTTTGGCCTTCAACATTGATGGAAGGAAACAATTATACATCTAATTATCTGGGATATAATGAGCGTTTGAGTTTTGACAATAATATAAGTTATGTCAAGGAACTGAATACGGGGAAGTTATTGTTCGAAGCTGGGCTTCAAATACAGGCAGATCGACAAAAATACAATTATCTCCAAGCCTATCGAGGACCCAATGATTATATCAAGATCAATAAAGTAGAGGGCGATAAGAACAAGACTAACTATCTTGTTTCCATAGGTTTTATTCCTTATATCTATGGCGACAAGACCATTCATCATCTGATCAATACGTATTTCAGAACGACTTACGAATGGAATGGTCTAAAACTTTCAGGATTGATACGCCGGGATGGTTCCTCTTGGCAACAATTATCCGAGCGTTGGTATACTTCGTATGCTGTGAACGGTGAGTATGATCTGAGTTCCAAAATCGAAAACGATAAAATAGATATCCTAAAATTCAGGGCCTCCTACGGCCATATCGGTAATTTGCCCAATTCAGATACAGAGGCAGCAGGCCCACAATATTCCTCACAATTGAGCTGGGATAAAAATACTGGAATCATGTCTTACAATGGTGTTGGAACAGTCTCACGCCCTTATTCTTATGGCTGGGTTGGCTATGATGTGCCCTGGTCATTTACAGATATGTATAATATAGGGGTCAGTCTTTCAATGGCTAAGCAATTTGGTTTGCATGTGGATTTTTACAATAAAACCACTAAAAATATGCTCCTGCCAGTCCCTACCGTGGCTGAATCAGGATATAAGTTTGAATATGCAAGTGGTATGGATGTCCAAAATAGGGGTGTCGATGTATCGCTAAATTATACAATGCCGCGCAGTACTGGCGGTTTCTGTTGGAACAGTGCGTTCAATATTGCTTACAATACCAACGAATTGAAAAAGCTTCCAAATCAATTGGATGCTATCGTGGTAGGGAAAAATAAGCTGCAAGTAGGGGAACGAATTGATCAGTACTGGCTGTTGCAAAATAGAGGAAGCTATCAATCCGATGCGGAAGTGCCTGTCCGTGATGGCGATAACAGGGGCATGACCTACAATGGCACTGATATGAAAGGCGGCGATCCTCGTTGGGTAGATCAAGATGGTAATTTTGATATTAATAATGAGGACCGCTTATTAATGGGTAATATAATTCCCAAATGGACTGGCGGATTTACAAACCAATTCGCCTATAAAAACTTTGATCTTTCCTTCCTCTTGTATTTTAATCTAGGCCGCGAGATCATAAACCAGCAAGCCTCGAAAAAATATGATTTCGCTAACGTCGCTGAATCCAAGAATTTGTATGGTGTACGTGAAATCACTTCCTGGGAGAAAAGTTTTGACGAAACAGCATATCCAATTTATAATCCTTGGTCTTCGGTAGTTCCCTATCAGGCTGAGCAGGATCTGTTTATGGAAGACGGTTCATTTGTGAAACTTAAAAATTTATCGGTGGGGTATGATTTGACTAAAGTAGTGAACAATAAAAAGTTAAATCGACTATACGTTTATGTGACAGGAAGTAATCTATTGACTATTACCAAATATTCTGGACGCGATCCTGAGCTGGTCAATTTTTACGGTTACGACACTGGTACAGGAATCCGTTATCCAAAAATGTATACCCTCGGTGTCAAATTAGACTTTTAAACCTATGATGAGAAAGAATATAATACTTCGTTTTTTACTTTGTTCGACGATTGCGATCTCCGTAATGTTTGGGACAAGTAGTTGTGAAAAATTTTTGGATGTTGAATCCAATCATATTGTTAATGAGGAAAATAAGTGGAAAGATATCAATGATATCCGGGGTTCTCTTCTTGGGGTATATGGTTTGTTGCGTACCGCCTTGGCCGAAAACAATGCACATTGGCTATATGGGGAACTGCGGAATGGTGATTTTACTGCATTGAACCGTCGTGATCTACAGGATATTGTGGATGGACGTCTAAATTCTTCGGCTAAGTTGATTCAGGAAGGTTCGGATTGGCGAAGATTTTATGCCGTGATCAATGCCGCAAATTTATTTATTGAACGCTCATATGAAGTTCTCGAACATGATAAACAGTATACTGCCGCTTTGCATGAGATCGACGTCGCTCAAATGCGTGTTGTCAAAGGTTTTGTTTATTACTTATTAGCAAGAACCTGGGGTGATGTTCCCATTTGGGACAAATCTTATGAAGGGGCTTTCCCAAAGATCAAAGCTTCTTCTGTGGATCAGGTGCTAACCTACGCCGAAAACGAAATAAATGCTGTTAAAGATAAATTGCCATTTTTTTATGGATCTTTTAATGATCCCGTGCTACCTGCAGATCTTTATCTGGGCTCTACTTCTGTGAAATGGTCCGGTGTATTGTTTAATAGGCTATCTGCATATACGATTTTAGCCCATATTAATGCGTTATCGGGAAATTATCTTGAAGCATCGGTGTTTGCGGATTATGTGATCGCGAATGCGACGCGTGGCGGTATCGCTGCAACCGATATAGCAGATATAACGAATACAACCAACGTAGGTTTTTTCTTTGGTAACCGCATCAAACATATTATCGGTTTTCCCTTTCCAAATTCAAGTAATGAAGGCGGAACAGATGGGCATATCGAGTCGCTGACATTGGCTAAACCATTGGTGTCAAAACCCAATCCCGATATTTATGTGAAAGTAGAGCGTATCGTCGATATTTTTAATGAGGCAGGGGACCAACGTTTTCGTATTGATTCTACTGGAACTGTTCAAACCAGTTATTTTGCTGATTTTGGAGGTATCCGACCAATTTTCAAAAAGATACACATCATTCGTAATGGGGAATCAGGCACAGATGGTTCACTCCCATTTTTCACTTCAACTTTGGTATTCAGTCGTTTTGAAGAAATCAATTTATTGCGAGCTGAGGCAAATGCAGTATTAGGACGTACAGAATTGGCTACTGCAATATTGAACCAGTCCCGCAAAAATCGAGGCCTTGTTGAGATAGGACCCAATGTTGATCTGATCGATGCCGTATTTCAGGAACGCCGCAAAGAACTGATGGGGGAAGGCTGGCGCTGGTTTGATGTCGTGCGTTACAATAAAATAAAAAAGAATGATCCTGCTTTCCAGAAGTTGATTGCCCAAAAGGGAATTTATTGGCCCATTAGTCAGAATGCATTGGCAAATAATAAAGAATTGCAACAAAATACATATTGGAAATGATGAAAATAAATAGAAGATATAATGTAAGTATTTTATTGGGGATG
The DNA here is from genome assembly GCF_039536865.1 of Sphingobacterium ginsenosidimutans. Classification (NCBI taxonomy): domain Bacteria; kingdom Pseudomonadati; phylum Bacteroidota; class Sphingobacteriia; order Sphingobacteriales; family Sphingobacteriaceae; genus Sphingobacterium; species Sphingobacterium ginsenosidimutans. The sequence goes on along the minus strand of NZ_BAAAZK010000007.1, from coordinate 1,521,413 downwards.
CTCTTGTGTATAACGGCTTGTACAAAATACCAGGGCTATTATGAATATGAAAATACTGAGAAGGTATTTAACGGGAATTCACTGGCCTATTTACAATCCAAACCGGGGGTGTTTGACTCCGTGTTATTGGTGTTGGATAGATTACCTTATCTCAAGGATGCAGTAGCAAACGAAAAGGTGACTGTTTTTGCACCAACAAATAGCACCTTTCAAACTGCACTTTCCAATTTAAACCTTGTGCGAGACAATCAAAAGAAAGAACATTTGAGCATCCAGAACTTGGATATCGCTCAATTGGATACCCTCATGACCAAATATATTGGCGCGGGGATCGTAACTACGGATTCTACACTCTATATCGATGGACTATTTATCGAAACCTATGGCATAAGGCACCCGATGCACGCACAACGAATCAAGGAGAATGCATCAGGTTTGGTAAATGGTGGTGCAGAAATCATGTATTATAGTGATACTAAAAATAACTCTTTCCAGTCGCAATGGATAAGAGCCAGCTCTCAGGCCGTGAATATTTTTACGGGCAATGGGGTGGTGCATGTTTTAGGGGGACGTCATGAGTTTGGATTTGGCGATTTTTTAACCAGAATGAATAAATAAATGAAAAAATTCAATATATACTTACGAAGCAGTCTCTTGTTTTCGACAGCACTGTGTTGTTTGCAAAGCTGTGTTAAGGACTTCGTACCGAGTGAAAAAGCCGCCTTTAGCTTGGATATGGCTTTTAGTCAAACAGAGTTCAGACCGGTTTTGGGGAGAAATTATAATCAGAACTTTTTTAATGATGATCAGTCGACACGTCCACTAAATTTCCGGATTTTAAATGTGCGGGCTTTCGATGGCAGTGAAGCTCCCGAATTGTTAAAACCTTTCCCGGTTGAGGTATGGAAAAAGCCGTATACGGGTTTGGAAACATCATTGGAAGAAATCAATGCCAAGCGCGAGATTGTAAACCGTCCACTTTGGGAGATCGGTTTGCATTCGGGATCCTTTACGATGTGGAATGTTGCTTCATCGGATTTTGTCCGTGTCGAGCCAGATTCCTGTTATCTATTTGATGTAGAGGTTTCCAACTCTGGTGGAAAAAGATATTTCAAAGACTTTAAATTGAAACCCCAAAAAGAAATACCTGCCAGCGCATATTTTAATGAGTCAGAGAATGTTGTTGGGGATTCTACGAGACAGCCAATTTTGGATCAACAATTCTGGTTGAACCGTACCGGCGACGGGAGTTCTATTACTTTCAAGTTTCTTGATTCAAAATTGAAACCGATTAAACTTTCGAAATTTAATGGGATGACAGCAGAAGATTGGAAGTATCTGGTTCATGGTTTTAATCCAAAGTTTGCCGCCGATTCCAGTTCCGTCACCTACGATGTGGTTTATCCAATGCCTTTGGTACCTACACTAAATACGCGATTCAATGAAGGGGAAAAAGCTTTTTCTACTTTTAAGTACAATCGTGTTGCTTTTGGAGGTGCACGTATTTCGTCGACCTATAAACTGCTGTATACCATTTATCAGAAAGGGGATTGGGAAATTATTGTCTACTTCCCTACACAAGCACCTTTATTTGACAATGACTAACTAAGATACGTATGAAAAGATATATAATATTAATCAGCTGTGTGCTGACTTCGGTCATGTCACATGGGCAGACTAAGGTGACTGTAAAAGGGATGGTTTTGGATGCGGTCACTAATCGGCCAATGGTAGGTGTTTCGGTGCGTTCGGCGAAAACTGACAAGGTACTTTCCGCATCAGGATCAACAGGAGCCTACAGTGTCAGCACAACAAGTAATGATGACTTGATTTTTTCTTTTACGGGTTACACAGCATCCCGTATTTCCTTGACAGGGCGAAATTCTTTTGTGATTAACGTAAAAATGTCGACTGCACAGAATATGCTCGAGGAGACTGTTGTTCAGGGATTTTCTAGACGTTCTAGACAGACTTTGACGGGGTCATCAGTTTCCATAAGCGGAAAGGACTTACAGGATAACCCAGTAGCCAATATAACTGAACTATTGCAGGGTAAGGTCGCTGGTCTGAATGTACAGATGAATAACGGTACTCCTGGTACACGGGGTACAGTCTTGCTACGTGGTCTTTCTAACTTGGGAACCGTCGGTAGCGGTGTGGATACTTACTTGATCCCTACTTCTCCACTTTACATTATCGATGGGGTGCGCGTAGATGATAATACCAATTTCGAATATGGATATGGGGGAGCGGGTACAGGTATAAGTCCTCTTTCCTTGATCCCACCTGAAGATATTGAAGAGGTGCAGATTTTGAAAGATGCGGCCTCCACATCATTGTATGGTACCAGAGGTTCCTATGGCGTGATTTTGATCCGGACTAAAAGGGGACGGTCGGAAGTGCCTCGTATCCAATATACAACCAATCAGTTTCTTTCTATACCACCGAACCTCCGTAACGTGTTGGGTGGGAAGGATGAGCGTTTGAGCCGTATTAATCAAGTCTATAATTATGCGGATAGCTACTGGCAAGGTCGGGATGATATCAATAAACATCAGGTACTGACGGATAGCTTAAATCCATACTTTAATAATTCGACTAATTGGCAGGGCGTATTTTACAAGCCAACATACAATCAGTCGCATAATATTTCAGCATCCGGTGGTGATGATAAATTCAGTTATAAGGTAAATGGAAATTATTACAAAGAGAATGGTATCGTGCAGAATACAGGTTTCAATCGCTACACACTTGATATGAACACCCAATATACCCCCAATGAGCGTCTACGTCTTTTTGCCTCCATGTCGGGTAAGATTGGTGAGCAGCAACTCGGCGGTGGTACTTCTGTGAGCCAGGGTGGAGTAGCCTCGGCAGCAACAGCCTCTTCTTTATTGCCTTCACCCTCACAAGGATTTGTTACTTCAGATTTGATCGCTGCATTGAATGGTCGTAATGATAATAAAAGTACAAACCTGATCGGTATGGTGGAGCTCGAGTTTGATATCCTCAAGAATTTCAGGGCAAAAAATACCTTCTCTTATAACTATTCTACAGATCGAACGGACACGTATAAACCTGCTATAGCAAACAACAACAGGTCGAGCTTTTATAATTATGACTCGCAGACCAACTCGTTGAATAATATGTTTTTCTTGTCTTATCTGAAAGAAATCGGTAAGCACACTTTTAATACCTATGTGTTTAATGAATTGGACATGAAAGACAACCTCAGAAAGGAATACCTAAAAGATGGCTTTGCGAATGATCAATTGGAGGGACCTTTCGGATTGTCTGCTGCCAAGGGGGGAGTAACGGGGGTGTCGGACTACCGTAGTGCCGGCTTTGGAGCGAGTTTCTCTTATAATTATAATTTGAAATACGTTGTGGATCTGACCTATCGTATTGATAAGACCTCTACTACCGGAGCAGAAAAACCCTGGATCCAAAACCCCTCAGTTGCTGTGCGTTGGAATATGGAGCGCGAAGGATTTATGAAAAATCTCAAAGATGCCGGTTATGTAAACAGTCTGGCACTGCGAGGAAGCTGGGGCCGTAATATTACACCTACAGGAACAGTTTTCGATGCCTTCGGTAAATATATTTATACAGGCTATTTTAACAATAATCCAACAATTGGTTTTGATTGGAAAAATATGCCAAATGCTGATCTAAAACCTGCAACAACGACGTCTATGAGCTTTGCATTGGAAGGGGATTTCTTTGATAATAAATTTAATACCATTCAGGAGGTCTATTACAAACAGGTTGAAAATGAGTTGATGCAGATTGATATGGCTGATCATAATGCTTTTGGGAAACAACAATCAAACGATCTGGCTCACGTCACCTATGGTTACGAATTTACGTTGGCCTATCGTCCCTTTGATCGCGGAAGTGATTGGAATTGGCGTATTGAGCTCAATGGAGCAATAAATAAAGAAGCATTGACGGAACTACCTAACTCACGCCGCCTACATATTGCTTATGACGAAGTATACAATACTTACCACCAGGCTTATATTTTGGGTAGAAATCCCTTTTCTCATGTTTTGTATGATTATAGAGGTGTGTTCAGTACCGACGGAGATGTACCTGTCAATCCAAGCAGCGGTGAACGGATGAAAATGATAAATGGCAATACGGTCTATTATTTTCAGGGCGGAGATCCCAATTGGACAGATGTGAATGGTGACTATATTATTGATGAAAAGGATATGGTCTATGTCGGGAATTCACAACCCCGAGTAACAGGTGGTATCAATTCATTTTTAAGTTATAAAAATTGGTCTTTGAATATGATGTTCTCTTATGTCAGAGGGCGTGATATTATCAACGAAGTATTGGCCAAACAGTTGAACTCCTATTTCGATCCCTTTATGACGGATCAGGATCGTAATGGTCGTCAGAATGCTGCTTTATTGCCATTGGATAGATATGATTTCTGGCTGCGTGAAGGTGATGTCGCGACCTATCCGAATCCTTTTGATTATCAGCGACAAGGTGGTATGAAGCCATTTCGCCCCAACCAGACTTTGTTTATGGAAGATGGGAGCTACCTTAAGTTCAATTCAGCAACCCTACGTTTTTCATTTCCAAGGGAGTGGATAAAGCGTTACAAATTGCATGGGTTGAATACCTACCTCACAGCAAATAACATTTATACATTCACCAGCTATAAAGGTGTCAACCCAGAGGGGGTTTCCAGTATGGGATATGATCGTTCGGATGGCTATCCAAATAGACGTTCTTTCACGTTGGGTATTAGTGCACAATTTTAATAGAGGAAAAAATGAAAAAATACTATTATAAAATCGTTGGTTCATTTCTGCTGATCTTTTCGCTGATGGGCTGTAATAAATTTGTCAACGTAGAACCTATTGACAGCCTTTCGGGTAATAATTATTGGAAAGACCAAGGTGATGCGGAGACCTTTACACTGGAATTGTATCGACTTTTTAGAGAAGCTTCTTTATTGAAAGGACCTTATTTTATCATGGGTGAGTTGCGCAATGGGATGGTTCGACGAACACAGTCTTACCCGAATCGTTTCGATATTAATTATGCGGCGATTGGAGATGTAGAGAGCTTGGCAACCACACAACGCCCCCTACCAGGAACGAATGCCGATACTTTTTGGACCTATATCGTCGAGTGGGATATTCTGAATAACTGGCAGCCCTTTTATAAGGTGATCCAGTCAAGTAATATTCTCTATGAGAATGTTCTTCGACTCGCCGAAAATGATAAAAGCATCTCGCCAGCAATAGTGAAGCATTATCAGGCCGAAGCAGTATTTATGCGTTGTCTGACCTATTTCTTTATGATACGTTTATATGGGAATGTGCCTTACTTCACAAATGCATACAATGATAAACCTCTGCCCAGAACATCACATATCGAGATTGCCAAAATGTGTCTAAAGGACTTAGCAGCGGTTAAGAATGATTTGCCTTGGACATATGACGAACCTGCAAATCGGGGTGTGCGTGCAATGCGTGGATCAGTGGTCGCATTGATGATGCATTTCAATATGTGGGCTGCAGGCTTTGATACAGGCAACGAACAAAAGTATTATCAACAGGCCGATGAACTTGGTGATGAACTGACTCAACAAGGTGAGCAACAAAACAAAGCTTATGAGTTATTGCCTATAAATCGGATTAAGGAGATTTTTCAGGGTAGATCGCGGGAGAGTTTATTTGAAATATCAAATAGTGTGAATTATCAAGGTTTTGTTCCTGCAAACTCGCGCAAGATGATTCCTTTTTACGTATTGGACGGTTACACCGTTCGCCTGAATCAGGACCGTGAGAATTCGGAGATGGCTTACATTCCCCAATATATCGAAAAACTATATCCGGAAGGAGAGCCAGATGGTCGTATCGCGGAATGGTTTGACGAGGCGAACTGGAAAACTGGAAACGGGAAATTCCGCCTTTATAAGTTCGTGAATTTTGAGTTTACAGGCTCAAATACCGCTGAAAATTATGCCAACTCCATTATGGTATTTCGTCTGGCTGAGTCATTACTATTGCAAGCTGAGGCATGTGTTGGATTGGGAAATGCTGATAAAGCTACCACTTTGCTCAATCGGGTACGTGGCAGAGCGAATGCGTCTTTGTATCCAGCAAATGGCTATGAAAGTTTATCACAAGCTATTTTCTATGAACGCGGCAAGGAACTTATGGGGGAAGGATATTATTTCTTTGATCTCGTGCGTACCAAGCGGATCTTGAGTGGAGAGTATACGCTAGCACCTTTAACATTCTCTACATTTAATGCTGGGGCATGGACATGGCCAATCAGTAGAGAGGCTTTAAAGAACAATCCACATATGTCACTTAATTATTGGAATAAATAAGATTAAAATTATATAATCAGATGAAAAAAGCTTATTTTTTACCTTTTTTACTTGCATTAATCCTGTCCGGATTTAGCTGTTCAAAAAATTACTACGATGATTCGGGTATCCATCAAGCCAAGTATGATGGCAATATGCTACAATATCTTCAATCTAAAGGGAAAGATGAACGTAGTCTGTTTGATACTTTGCTGACGGTCATCAACCTTGCCGGCTTGGAGAATACCATAGCAAATGAACAAATTACCTTTTTTGCGCCAACAGATCCAAGTATCGGCCGCGCTATTCGCATCTTGAATAAAACGTTATTTGAGGCGGGACAAGATACGGTGACGGCGTTGAACGAGATTGATCCGCGTGTATGGAAAAAGATGCTGCAAGGTTATATGATCAAGGGGAATCTTGGAATTGTAGACTTCCCTCAGGTAGATACGATGGCGTTAAATGCCTTCTCTGGTAGACTTTATCAAACCTTGGATGATGATCTCATAGTGAATATCGGTACTGTATTCCATGATCTTAAAAATGATGGTGTGACAATCAAATACCAGGGACCACGACAGCTATTGTTCTCTTATATTCCAGATATGAGTAGACCAAAGAGTTTTTGGAAAAATGGTTATGTTGCTACATCTAATATAGAGCCTACAAATGGCAGACTTCATGTACTTCGTTACATCGATCATCAATTTGGATTTTCATTTAATAACTATGCTCGGTTTTCTGACCTTGCGATAGAATATGGCATAAAATATAAGGAGAAATAGGTATGAAAAAGAATACAATACATATGCTTTTAGCCTCCTTATGTTTAGGCGGTTTCGCAATTTCATGTACAAAAAGTATTGATTATGGAACGGATCCCTATGGAACCAGTGAACATGCATTTGATTTGAAATTTGCGGATGCAGCGCCTTCTCCAAGTCAGGCGCGTCCGGGAGAAGAGGTAACATACAAACTTGTGGGGCTATCAGGTATCGATAAAACAGCGATGACATTTTTTGTCAATAATAATCCTTCAGAGATCATTGCTGCCACAGATTCTACGATAACGGTGCGTCTGCCAGAGACGGTAAGTACCGGTAGTGCAAGATTGGTTATCAATGGGCAGACCTTCGCCGGACCATTGACACCAATTATTGGTAAGGTAGCAATAGATCCGATTTTTAATGCGGGTACCGGAGCATCAGGGATACTGCATACCATTAAGCGATTGAATAACGGCCAGTTTTTTCTGGGAGGAAATTTTGATGATTATAATGGGAGTAAGGCTTTGAGTGAAATCAATGGAATTGCACGGATAACGGCTACAGGTGAATTTGTGTCGGGAATGGCGTTCGGTGAAGGAGCCAAAGGGGGGACGATAAATAATATCGTCGAACTTCCAGATGGACGCTTATTTGTTGCGGGTAATTTTTCGCAATACGATACGGATAAAACTGTTCGTAGCATGAGCATATTAAATGTGTCGGGATCATTGAATAAAGAGTCTGTAGAGATATTAAACCTTACAGATGACCCGACGAAAGGTACATTGAACGTACCTGTTTTTAATGGAGGTGTTTTGGATGGTGGAATCGTTAAAGCGTTTTACAGGGATAATAAAATAACAGTGGTAGGGGGCTTTAAACGCTATACCAGTAATTATTATGCACGCTCAACCTACAACCAGATCCTAAGTGATTACTTTCAGTCTGCCAGCATTGCACGTGTCAATTTAGATGGATCATTGGATTCTACTTTTTTGGTTGACAATAGCTCATTTCCAAAACGTGGATCTTATGGGGTTAACGGAGGTGTATTCGATGCAACAATGGATGACAAAGGCACATTGACGATGGTGGGCTCCTTTACGCAATACAACAATAAAATCAGTGCAAGTAGAATTCTCCGTTTAAAGACATCAGGCGAATTGGATACAGAATTTAATGCTGGTGTTGGAGCCGATAATACCATTTATAAAATTGTACCGGTCGGGAACAAGTTCTATCTGATTGGAAGTTTTTTGAATTATAAAGGGCAGCAGACAAATAATATTGTATTAATCAATGCGGATGGATCGGTCGACCCAAGCTTTAAAGCAAAGAGTTTTACGGGGGGGATTCCAGACTACTTAGCGGTATTGGATAATGGATTATTGTTGGTGTCGGGAACTTTCAAACGATATGATAATGTGATTCGAGAAGGTTTAATGATTTTAAATTCCGATGGTAGCCTAGCCAAAGGCTATAACAATACGGGGCGATTTTTGGGCAGTGTAACTGATTCTTATATCGGGGTGAACTCGATCGGACAACGCACCATTACTTTGGTTGGTCTTATCCTTTCATTTAATGGGAAGTCTGATTTGGGAAATATTGTTCGACTAACTATTCAAGATTAACGATGATGAATATCTTAAAATATAATACGAAGAGAAGCAAAGTGTATAAACTATTTTATGCCGTGTTACCCTTATTGCTGTTAGTTTCCTGTAATAAAGAGATTGAGAATAAGGCACATTTTGCTTCTACAGATGATATTAAGGACGATTATAGCGAAAAAAGCTATAAAGTTGCCTATATCGTGATAGAAGGAGCCGTCGGCTCAGTCGTGGCCACAGAAGCAACGGATTATAATAAGATGCCATTTTTGGCATCAATGACGAGTAAAGGCCTATTTAGCTGGAATTCGATTGCTTCCGATGCTACACAGGATATTACGTTTTATGCGGATTTATTGACTGGTGTAAAAAAAGATAAACATAAAGTTGTCTCTGATGACATTTCAGGAGCCGCCTTTGATAAGTATCCACTTATTTTCGATCGGTTGAAAAAGGATCTGGGAACCCGTACAGCGGTATTTACCTCAAATGCTATTGTAGACAAATTGAGTCAAAACTCGACGATTGATAATAAAAAAGTATTGGCTTCGGATGAACAAGTTGTACAAGAAGCGAAAACAGAATTAAAACGGGACGATTCAAATTTTACGTTGGTCACTTTAAACGGAGCGGATAAAGTTGGGAAAACACAGGGGTATGGACCGAAAAGCGCAGCCTATCTCACTGCGCTCAATACAGTGGATAAACAACTGAAGGAGATTGTAGGCACGATCGAGTCACGATTAAACTATAACTCCGAAAGATGGTTAATTGTTGTTGCTTCAAATAGAGGCGGGACTTACGAATTGGATCCAATACAAGACGATCATTCGTTATATTCAGTTCCGTTCCGAAACAATTTTGTCCTTTTTTACAACAATCAATTCCAATATAAATTTATTGAACGCGTGGATCTATCAGACCCGACCTATGATGGATCAGCGATCAGATATACCGGTACCGCGACAAGTGCAGTGATTGATGCTGACAAAGCCGATATTTATAATTTGGGAAATACCGTAGATAAAGAATTCACAATTCAGATGAAAATAAAGTTTCATAATCGAGGTTCATTAAATCCTACGTTTTTTTCCAAAATGGGTAATACTGGCAACTCGGACGATGGGTGGTCTTTTATTCACAATGGTGGGATCGGTTGGCGATTGAAAGTGAAGGGAACACAGGTTATTGACAATGAAGTTTTCAATCTTAACGAATGGTATACCTTAACTGCAAAAATCTATAACGATAAAGGAACCAGAAAAGCAAAAGTATTCAGAAATGGTGTACTCAAAGCTGAGGGTAGTATTAATGGCGTTCAAGGAAGTTCATCACAGTCGTTGAAGTTGGGCTCTGGTGCTACTTATGGTAGCGGAGCTTCCCATACAATTACTGACGTACGGATCTATAATAAGGCTTTACCCGATGAATACATCGCTTCGAATTATTGCCAGACAGCGGTTTACGATGATAACATCTATTGGAACGATTTGATTGGGTATTGGCCAGCGATAGAAGGTGCAGGAAATGTACTTGTCGATAAATCAAAGAGTAAAATAAATTTTAATATTACTGGCGAAGTAAGCTGGAATGCATTTTCGGAGCGCTCGGGTAGTTTATGTCCCACAGCACCACAAAATCTAGAATTGTCTACGATCCGTTCGGTCGATGCTCCGGTTCTGATTTATAACTGGCTGGGGATATTAGGAACGGATAAATTTAATCTTGACTCAAAAGTTTGGACGCCAAACTATTCAAATAATTAAGCTTACGATGAAAAGGATTTTAAAATTTGTGGGTGTATTGGCATTGCTTTCCTCCACAGTAGCTTGTACGAAAAATTATGGTTATGATTTTGAAAATGGTTTCGAGATAAACAATATCGATGATACATTGGGACTAAATGTCAACAGAGATCCGAAGTTTATTGATCGATCCAAATATACGCAAGCACGTATTTTTCCCGGATTGGTGGATAATAAAGAACCCCGGCTGCAAAATTATAAGGTTACAGTAGACCTCAATTATGTACAGGTAAAAGGTTCAGATTTGAGGATATCTGTGGCGCCGGGGAATTGGCAGAGTACATCCATGTATGCGCCGGCTGGGGAACTCGTTGTGATTGATGTGCCTGAGGGAATTTACGGACTTTATGCACAAATTGGGGCTCATACGACAACGGGTTCAGAGGGAATTCCTGTACCACAACGTGACTTAGTGGTATATTCCCGTCAGGTGTTGTTCCCAGGGAAAAATTACCTCAGAAATCTGTATGGCGGGCTCATCTATATTCTTCCTTCTGCACCATTAGGTCGCCAGGTTGAGCTTGCATTTTCCGGAGTTGCTAAAGCACCGAGTTTCAAACTTGGGGTAACAGATCCTATCGCTTGGGCAGAAGAGATCAAAAAATCTGCTGTGCCTTGGTTTGAATTGGAAGGTAACCGTATTGTGTTTACGATGGAAACAGCTAAAGCGCAAAAATATGGTGTAAGCAACCCAAATGAATTGATGGAAGCGTGGGATAAAGCGATCAAGGAAGGTTATTGGGATTGGACCGGCTTGGTTGAAGGAAGTACTGACCCCAAACATAGGGCACCTTTCAATAAATGGCGTATTGTCCATGATGTCCTGTTCAAAGATGGCGTAGCCCAATATTCGGGATTTCCAGTATATGCACGTAATAACGAATCTTATTTCAGGCAGGCAACCGATATTGAGGGCGTAAAAAATACCAATTGGGGAACTTATCACGAATTGGGCCATAATATGCAAATGGGGTCCACCTGGAGCTTTGCCGGTAATGGTGAGGTAACCAATAATTTATTCCATTTTAAAGTATCGCGCATATTTGGTCATCAGAGTTACAAAATTGCTGAAGTCTGGAGCGCTGCAGTACCCTATATAGCAGAGCCGAAGTCGAAAACAGGTGGTATAAATTGGGCAAGCATGGATGTAGATGGCAATAAATATAAAAGTAAATCAAGTGATATCCGATTGATGATGTGGGCACAGATACTGGAAAGGTATGGTTATGATTTTATGACCTATATTTATAAGAGAGGTCGTGATGCACGCTTTACCTCCGTCAATGATCAATCAAAGGTTGATTTTTTCTATGAGGCTTTGAGTGAATTTACGAAAACTGACATGGAACCTTACCTTAATAAATGGGGCTTATATGTCAGTTCTGTCTCTAAGCAATATGTGTCTCAGAACAAGACTTTTCCATTATTGGATCGCGATGTATGGAATTTTAATCCGGTAACCCATACCGGAGGGAATGCGTCTACTGTTGCTCCAGTTTTTCTAGAAAAGAAAGGTTGGACTGCAGATGCAAATAGTTGGGATACTCGCGGAGGGGCACAAAATCGACCACCGAGTAATCTGATTGATAATAATTTGACAAATACATGGCATCCTTGTATCAGCGGTTGTACACCACCAACCAATTACGCTAACACTGCAGTTCCGGACCGGACTTTTGTTATCACGATTGATACAAAAGACGCGATAGATGCTAAAGGATTTACGTTGGTACAGCGTCACGATAGCAATACAAACCACGCGAAAAAAATCACGGTTGAAGTTGGGAATAGTATCGATGCATTTTCAACGGTTGGTGTTTTTGATTTGGAGTATGGTAGCACAGCGGTAGGAAAGGAACAAGTGATTTATTTTGATGCGGAGACTAGAACATTGAAGAACTTTAGATACATCCGATTTAAAATCAATAAATCTGATGTCAATGGTGATGCCAGTGGCAATGCAGCTTTAAATGAGTTAGGACTTTTTAAATAAGAAAAGATGAAAAGAAACGCAATATGGTATAAAGTAGGATGGGGAGTTTTGCTGATTATGCTAATGATGTCCTGCAAAAAATTTGTAGATCCGGCACTAATCTTTGAAAAGGAGCCTGAGAATACAAAGGTGAAAACCCGGAAAGTATTGATTATAGCTGTAGACGGTCTATCGGGAATAGCGTTGGAAAAATACACGCCTCAACATATCCAAAAATTATTGGAGCACGCTAAATATACCTACGCTGGATTGTCCGATGCCTCAAGCGGAGATGCTTCTACCTGGGCAACATTATTATCCGGAAAATCGTCTGCGAAACATGGCGTATATGGAGACTCATTCGAAGAAGATATCGATGAAGATGACCCACATGGCCACAATTCCTCTGGTCAGGCCACAGGCTATATAACTTTTTTTCAACGTATACTCGAACAGGGCAAACGTATGAGAAGCTTTTCGGCAACTTCTTGGCAAGAATTGGATGATAATGCACTGGATTATGCAGAGACAAGAATTGTGAAAGCAAATGACGAGGAAGTGAAGAAGACTGCAATAGATACACTGAAATCTACATTCACCAATACATCATTTGGGGTTATCAATTTCAGAGGCGTCAATGAAGCGGGGAAAAGCGGTGGATTTTCATTAAGCAATGCTGCATATAAGGCTGCTATTGATAAAATAGACGGCTATATTGGTGAAATAAAAGCTGCAATTGAAGGAAGGTCCGCGTTTGAAAATGAAGATTGGCTAATTGTAGTAACGGCTAACCATGGTGGTCTAGGGCAAGGATATGGTGGCGCTTCACTGGAAGAACGAAAGATCCCTATTATTCTCTATAACCCTAATTTTGTAGGACAGAAAATGGAGGCACCAGCACTGGTAAATTCAATGGAAATTAAAACCAAAGATGCGAATATGCCAACGATCACTGCCGCGAATACGGATATCTATGACATCAAGGATGATAAAGAATATACGATTATGTGTAAAGTGAAAAATAACGTAAAACCTACAGGTGGTAATCACGCTGTAATATTGGGGAGAGTCACTCATGCTTACACGGGTGGTAACGGATGGGCTTTTATGATTGAAGGAGCTAATACAGGTAAGTATCGTTTTTATTTGGCGGATAAAAATGCTTCTAATAATCAATTACAAGTGGTTGGATCGCTAGCAGGGGAGGCCGGAAAATGGGAGACTCTTGCTGTGAAATTATATAAAAAGGACGACGGTAAGCGCTACGCGAAGTTTTACGTAAATGGTGTTGCCGGCGAAGAACGAGATATTACCACTGGTAGAGGAAGTTTTCAGGCGCCAACAGCAAATTTCTTTGTCGGCTCGGGTAATGTATCTTCGGTTGGAACCTTTAACGGTATGGTCAATAATCTGGTTTTTGTCACTAAAGCGTTATCGGATGAGGAAATTCAGTCGTATAACTGTTTGGGGACAGTAGATGAAAGTACTTCTTTTTGGAGTCAAACTGCCGGATTTTGGTCCATGGATGATATTGGACAGCGAACATTTAAGAACAAGGTAGCAACATCGCTGGATACAGACTTCAAGTTTCCTAATGGTAATTACATCTGGAATTTGAATGCGAAGTGGAATTGTCTATCTGAACAGGAAAATGCCAAATTTTTTATAATGAACCAATATGATATCGTGCCACAAATCGCTTATTGGATGGATATCAAACCGCAGGATTCCTGGCTGTTGGATGGTAAGCTTTTCTTGGATAAATATGAAATGGAATTCCTGAAATAATCTTCGATAGGATCTTCATTGTGAAATATTATTTTTAATAGTCTTCCTTGGCGCTTGCGCCGAGGAAGCTTTGTGAAACCCGTGTTTTGAAATCTCCGGACTAGCAAAAATGATCGATTTTAGAACCTTTAATAAAGGCGTATGAAATCAAGGTTTTCTAACCAGTAATGAAGCACAGGAAAAGCAGGCTTGCAGTATACATTAAGTATCGCTCAAGTATTGACTAAGTATCACTTTAGTATTTCATACACGGTACGAAGGAAATACTTCTATTTTGCTTAATACCTAATAAATATATCTCGTTGATGTCTTTGATAAGAAATGTAAGTTTAAATACACAATGATTTTACAGATCCGGTGGGGGAAACACGCTTCCGAAATATGAAAAAACCAATCTTTATGCTTTCAGTGTTGAGGTTTTTATTTAATAATCAGCTGAAGATTTGATGATTATTAAGTTGTTGATAATTATTTGGTTAAGTAATGTTAAATATACGATAATATACAGCGGATCGGGTATTTTTAGGCTAAGCAAAAATAAATACAATATGAAAGGTACTTTCGCTTACTTAATTATTTCGTTTTTTTTGATATTGATGGGTTGTCAGTCGCCAAAAGCTGACTCCGTCGAGAAAGGATCGTTAATAGATTCCTTTAAGATGACCTCTGTTAATGTCAAAGATGATTTCAATATCAAGGTTAGCTTGCCTGAGGGATACGGTACTTCGGGCAATATTTATCCTGTCATATTCCTTTTAGATGCAAATCTGTACTTTGATACATTTGCCCAAGCGCTCCGGGATTATGCAAATGTAGGCCTAGCTCCCCAGGCCGTACTTGTCGGGATCGGCTATAAAGATATTCCTGCAATGGATTCATTGCGGCAGCGCGACTACACTTATCCAATAGCGAAAGCGGAATATGAAATGAGTACAAGCGGCGGTGCGGATCAATTTTTGAGTTTTATTGAGAAGGAACTTTATGGACGGATTTCCAAATCTTATCGAATAGATAGTACAAATGTCGTACTCTACGGACATTCCCTTGGGGGCTATTTTACATTATATTCGTTTTTAAAAGGGGCGAGCGCTCCGGTTAGTAAGATCAATAAATTTATTGCTGCCAGTCCCTCTCTTCATTATAACGATTATTACCTACTCTCTCTGACCAAGCAGTACCAAAAAAAGTCTGCTCATTCCAAGAAAGTTTATATCACTTATGGGGGAATTGAAAACACAGATGACCCAACTGGCTTAAGGCTCGAGGCGATTGCTGATACGCTTTACAAAAATATAGGTCGAGAAAACCTGGTTTTTGATATCTATTCCAATCTCGATCACATGGACACGCAGTTCCCTACATTTTTTAAGGGTTTAGATCTGTTTAATAAGAACGATTGATCTCTGATACTATTAAGCGAAAAAACAATCATTAGAATAGCGTTTTCCTTTCGCAAGTTTTAAGGAACCGTGCTTAAACTGTTTATAATAGGCGCGCAAAAATTGAAATCGATGATCGGCAATAGTCCATAAGCTATGATGAAATTCTAGCCATTACCTGATCTCTTCGTAATTGCATGATAAGACCTTTCGAGGACTTCTCTACCGTTTAAGGCTTTTACGGTGCGCTAATAAGCCAAAAAGAACATAACGCTCCATATATAGTGTTGAATATGCTTCATGATTTCGCTAACTAAATATAGTTATAAATCTACGAATATTTCGTAATAATCAAAAGGATATATTACTCCATAGTTTAGCAAATCTATTCGTCCCTTAAACTATCAACGGGATTAGCCAATGCTGCTTTTATGGACTGGTAGCTAATGGTCGCAAAGGAAATAAGTATAGCTGTAAAACCCGCAATCACAAAATAATACCATTCAATATTGATCCGGTATTCATAATCTTTTAACCAATTGTTCATTACCCACCATGCAATTGGTGAAGCAATGAGAAGAGAAATAATAATCAATTTAATAAAGTCCAAAGAAAGGAGGGAAGTGATTTGAGAAACAGACGCCCCCAATACCTTCCGAACGGCAATTTCTTTCATTTTTGTCTCGGCTATATAGGCAATTAGGGCCAAGAGACCTAGACAAGCAATTAGTATGGTTAACCCGGCAAAGAACATTGCAATTGTACCAACTGCCTGTGTTTCTTTGAATTTACTTTGAAACATCTTATCAATAAAATGGTAAGAATAAGGGTATTCAGGATTATATTTTTTAAAGATTCCTTCAATAGTTTTTAAGTTATCACTGGTGGAACGTGCTGGATTTAATCGATAATGAATCACATCAAACCAGGATTTGGGACCTAAAATGATTGTTGGCTGATTTTTACCAAACGGAGAGTCCATGATAAAATTTTTGATAACACCTACGACGGTCCATTTTGAGTCTACACCCTCAATGGTACTTCCAATTGGATTTTTTAACTTGAGGCTATTGACTGCCGCCTCATCAATCAATACCGCCGAACTATCTGTTGGAAAATTGTAAATATCTATATCCCGACCAGCAACCAGCGTGAAGCCTAAATTTTTAACAGCATCAGCATCCGAACTAAACCAGAGGTAATTGATGCGCTTATCCTCCTCATTTGATGCATTGGAAATAATTCCCTGGCCCGAAGCGTAATAATCTGTAATAGGGGACATGTTTTTTGATATCGAAACAACTGCTTGACTTGCCAATAGATCATTTTTTATGCTTGTATAATTCTTTGCTATATTCCCTTCTATTTCCGTATATAATAAACCATCCCCTAAATATCCTTGATCACGATCCTTTGTATGCTGAATTTGTCTTGATATCACAACAGTCGCAATAATCAGGATTATGGCCAATGTAAATTGAAAGACTACTAAAATGGATCGGATGTTAAATCCTTTACTGTTACCTTTAAATCTACCTTTTAAAGTGCTGATAGGCTTGAAAGCGGAAAGGAAAAATGCGGGATATACAGCGGCTAGAACGCCAGTTAGTAATGAAAATACCAAAAGATAGCACCAAGTCGATACTGTTAAAAATGAAATAGAAAGATTTTTAGAGACCAACGCATTAAAATGGGGAAGGGCTATAATAATTAAGATAATAGCGACAACGACTGCGAAAAAGCTGATCAATATGCCCTCTGTCAGAAATTGAAATACAAGACTCCTCTTGGTAGCACCAATTACCTTTCTTACGCCCACTTCTTTTGCTCTCCTTTCGGATTTCGCAGTGCTCAAATTCATGAAATTTATACAAGCTACCAAGAGAATAAATCCACCGATCCAACCAAACAGTTTAACCAGATCTATACGGCCAGATTTGTAAACACCGCCCTTCCCATTGTTGTATAAATATGAATCTTTGTAAGGGAACGCGAATAGGTCAACAGTACTTTTAGAAACGTTCTTTGTCAATGTTCTATCAGCATTAATATGGTCTCTGGTGAAAGATTTAATTTTTTCGTTAAAATTACCGAGCGATGTCCCTTTTTTTAGAAGTATAAACGTTCTAATCGAATTATTTCCCCAGTTATCGTCGTAAAAGCCAATTTTTTTACCATATTCCCAGGAAATCAACCCCTCAAAGTCGAAGCTTGAGTTTGTTGGAATATCCTTAATCACAGCCTGAACTTTGACTTGATTGACAGAATCTATTTTGACTATCTTTCCAATTGGGTTTTCAGATCCAAACAGATCTTTGGCTTTTTTCTCTGTTAATACGATGGAATTGGGATCTTTTAGCAATCCAGTTTTATCGCCTGATATAAAAGAAAAACTAAACATATCAAATAATCCGGAATCAACGAATGCTAATTGGGATTTTAATTTTTTGTCGCCATAGGTGGTTAAAAATAAGTGGAAATTGCTGTATCTCGAATAAGATTCTATATCTGGAAAGCTTTCTTTCAATGATGGTCCTAGGATTTTTGGTGTAGCTGGCCAGGCATATTTATCGCCCTTATTTTCATCTCTATTGTTAATAACATACAAGCGATCAATTTTTTCATGATATCGATCCATCGTCAGCATATTTTGCAACCATAGCATAATCATCAATGCACCAGCCATCCCAATGGCCAGTCCAACGATATTGATTGTCGTAAAACCTTTGTTCTTTCTAAGACTACGGAATGCTATTTTTAAATAATTAGTTATCATAATGATCTGAGTCGTTAAACTGAGTTACACGAATTTAAGTTGTCGATATCCAAACCTCTTGCCATTGATTTAAATATTTTGTATTCAGGTTGTTGTGTTTGTTGTTGTGTTTTAAATATGTTCAATTGCGGACAGGTTTTGTCCGAAACCGAACATCGTTGCCGCTGGTGAGGAGGCTCTAAACGGAAAGCGAAAGGACTACAGCGATACCTACCAGTTACGATATATTTACAAAGTTTACATTTTTATTTACCTTCCCAATTCCCCCACTGAAAGATTCCAAAGTAAATTTGCTACATCAAATGGATGTGAACAATAAAAATATGTTAGAGTTTGCTGAACAATGAAAAGGACAACTGCATGGAGGGTGATAAGAACTTCGCAGCTATTACGCTATTAAGTCAAATAAATAAATTATGAAACAGGCACACGTATATGTATTGCTCTTGGTTTTTAACATCTCCTGTGGACAGAACCAGACAAAGACAGGACAAGATAATATTAGTAAAGGACACTACTCTGAGTCTCAATTTAGAGAGGCAGTTGCCTCCAAGGTGCCTATGAGTATGGTTCGGAATGTAAAGAAAGATCGGGACGGAAATATTTTGATCGCTTCTTACTTAGGTGTCTTTCGGTACGATGGAATATCTTTTACCAATCTAACAAGTGAAATAATTTCGCCTAGATTCGCTAGCTTCTGGGATGTTCTGGAAGATCGAAAAGGAAATCTTTGGTTTGGCACTAAGGATTCAGGTGTTTATTATTACAATGGTAAATCCTATCTGCATTTTACAACAAAGGATGGACTTGGCAGTAATTCAGCGCTTCATATTTATGAAGATAAAGCCGGTAATATTTGGTTTGGAACCAAAGGTGGTGCAAGTCGTTATGATGGGAGGTCCTTTCGGAATTTTACAACGAAAGACGGACTGCCCAATAATGATATTAATGCGATCATGGAAGACAAAAATGGCAAATTATGGTTTGGAACAAGAGGTGAGGCCTGCTATTATGACGGAAAGAAATTTACCGTTTTCAAAAATAAGGACGGTAAACCTTTTTACAACGTTTGGTCAATAATTGAAGATAAAAAGGAAAATATTTGGTTCGGCGACGCTGATGGCCTTTGGCGTTACAATGGCAAAACCTCTACTAAGGTATCACAACGGGGGGCATATGCTATAGTCGAAGATAAAAAGGGGAATATCTGGACTACAGGTGAAATAAATCCGAAAGTCTGGGCACTTTCACGTTATGATGTAAAATCCCTGTACAATCAAGTGCCCAGGGTAACCGAAATTAAGTCGGGAGGAAGAATGGATTTTTTGGGTATATTGGAGGCTAACGATGGAAGCATTTGGTTTGGATCTGGATCTGCGGTGCATCGTTATGACGGAAAGACTATCACGAACTTTAAAGGCAATGGCGGGCAGAAAAACTAACCCGGAACTGTTATTTCCAGTCTTCTCTTCAATGTTTAATACCGTCTATTCGGATATTCTTGTCACTTCGCTTGGGACAACACACTACTTAGCTTGCTATTTCTTTGCCGTTTGAAGCCTATTTTATTGCCGTTATACCAAAGAAACAGCAAAGCAATACCAAAGCAGAAGCAAGCTAGGACCCTAGAAAGACCGAAGAAATGGCCTAGAAACGGCCTAGAATAAGCAATAAATAACCAAAGGATCACCAATAAATAACCAAAGGATCACCAATAAATAACCAAAGGATCACCAATAAATAAGCAAAGAAATAGCAACAAATAACCAAAGGATAAGCAAAGAAATACTGCTGTTTTATTCTGGAATTGCTCCACTTCGCTTTATTTTCAAAGTCGACATTCGTTATTTATTCTCATTGAATAACTTTAATCTTTCAATTCCGTTCAAAATACCACCTTTAATCATATTTCCGTATCCATCGTCAGCTAATCTGTCAGTGAACGAAAGTGCTAATTGATAATTTTTACTCGCACGCTCAATATCGCCTAAATCTTCATAAAATTTACCAATATTCAAATAAAGTGAGGGGTAAGCTCCGCTAACCGTATCGTCATTTATTTTCAAGGCTAAATTTAACGCTGTCTCATCCCATTTCAATTTATCCGCAATACTTTTTTGATGCCTTGCCACATAATGAGATGCGATAAATCTTTCAAAATCCTTTGTTGCTTCGTGCCAAGCCTGCATAAATAGTTTACTTGCCTCTTCTGGTCTGCCCTCAATGTCCATACCTTGAGTACAAAGTTTAATAACGTGGTTATTTGGGTCAAAATGCATATAATTTAGTCTAAAATGTGTACAAGCAAAATTAAAGCATGAAAACTTTAGATACTTTGATATAAGTCAAAAAATTATCTCGATTTAAGTCTGCTCAATGTTTCTTGAGTAATGTCAAGATAGGACGCAAGGATTTTATTTGAGAGTCGTTGAATATACATTGGTTCTTCACGCATTAGCCTGTCGTAGCGTTGTTTAGCTGAAAGCGTTATGCGATTTTCTATCTTCTTATTTTGATGTAAATAAGCCATTTCTAAAAACTTTCTGTAAAAATTTTCCCATAAGGGGATATCTGACACCAACTGATAAAAATCTTTATTACTTATTGCATACAGTTCAGAATTTTCGAGCGTTTCGACAAATTCAGACGAGCTTTTTTGCGAAATAATACAACCGCTATGTACAAAATATAACTCTTTACAAGTTTCTCCCTCTGAAAGTAATAGGGTATTATTTTTTACAGTCTTTGTTCTGAAGCATCCACTTATTTGGTCGATTTGTTTATCGGTGATGTCCGTATTGTTTTTAAGATAATATTTTAGTTTTCCTGTCATACTAATTATTGTTGTGTTATCTGTTTAGCAATTACGGATAGCAATTTTGGGCTTGACATCCGAATGGATTTTTACCATATATCTAAAAAAAGAGCTGATAACTCAAAGTTAAAAAAACTTTGGTATGAAGAACAAAATCCGCATTCCTCCAACCACGACTAGCTGTAAAGTTGCTAAATTGTCTTTTTTTATTTAATCACACTATCCAGTTCATTTTTTGTTGTTGAAAACATCGAGCATGGCTGGAAATCGTTATCTTTCGATGTTATTTATTAAGGTAAAAAAATGGCAAATAGTGTTTCTTCAGATATTTTAGAGAAGTGGCTTAATGCTTGGTCATTATCACGAGAATTGCCGCTACCGACTAAGTTTAAATCTGGCTATAAAGTTGACGTTGGTTATGAGAAACAAAAGGCTCGCTATGTGTTTAGAGAGTTTAATAATGACTTTATTAAACTTTCAGAGACTATAAATGAAACTTGGGTTTTTTTGAAAGTTTGTGTTTCTCCTAAAGAAATCAAAAATAAGCTATCTGAAAAATGGGTAATTCAACCACAGGGATATATGATGTCTTGTATCTCTCCGATGAATATTCCAAATAAACGCCTACCCGACGGTTACGAGATAGAATTTGATGGCTATAATTCAACAACAGTTGTTAAAATTGTGACTAAAGATGGGGAGTTGGCTTCCATAGGTCGGCTTGTTATTGTAGATGATTTGGCTGTCTATGATAGAATTTCAACAGAAGAAAATCATAAAAGAAAAGGTCTCGCTACTTTTTTGATTAAGGAGCTTGAACAAATTGCTTTATCGAAAAACGTTCACAGAAATTTCTTGGTAGCAACAGAACAAGGAAAATTGTTATATCAATCTTTGGGGTGGAAAATTTGTAGTCTTTATACTTCAGTGGTTATTCCTTTTTAATGCATGTGGAGTATAAAGTAAAAAAATCGCTTATAATTATTTTTTAGATGACGAACCCAACCGACCCTTCTTTCGAATCCTAATGCGGTTTAAACAAGAAAAGCTAATCGCAAGATTAGCTTTTCTTTTGGTGATCCTATTTGTACGAAACTCGAACTTTTTTTGGAATATTTATGATCATTGAACCAATTTAAAAGACTGTCTATATGAGCATAAGTTGGATATAGAGAAACCAAAGCCTATAAGGATATACCGAACATATTATCCTTTGCCGATGAAAACGGCAACGACAATATGAAGCAGGTCGTTGAAGCCAATTACAGGCAGGTCAAGGCGGATGTTGTGCATATTGTAGAAAGCGAGAGGGAACGGATTAAGAACGACCCCGATTTACAGCATTTGATACAACAGGAGTGAATTAGTGCCAATTCACCGTTGAGAATTAATCCAAATTTTCTATCTTTGTGGTCTGCTATACTATATCTAACATATTATCTGGTCTTACTCGAAAGACAACTCTAAAAACAGAGTGATTAATGCATTGAAATCTTTTGGTTTTTAATGCACAGATAATCCTATCGACTTATTTCTTAATCTTAAACAAAACAAACGATTATCAAATCGATTGCATGATCACTTTTGCGGTGTATTCAACATTTCAAAATGTGGTGACACGATGAATAAAAATGAATAGTAAACAGTTAATAAGTAGAGATATAGAGCTATTTTACAATAGAGCATCCGAAGAAACTCGACTTGACAAAGGAATGGGCGTATTTGAATTTGAAAGAATTAAATCACTCGTAGAAAAATATATACCAACTTCATCTTCAAAAATAATAGACATTGGTGGTGGTACGGGAAAGTATTCGGAATGGCTTGCTAAAAAAGGACATCAAGTTCATTTGGTAGAGCCAGTTGCAAAACATATACAAATAGCCCAAAACAGGGCGAATAGATTAAAGAACAGGTTTTCTGTACATTTAGGAGAAGCTCGAAAATTGGAATTTCCAGATAATTATGCAGACCTAATAATACTGCATGGCCCTCTTTATCATCTTCAAAAAAAGGAGGATAGAGATTTAGCCATCTGCGAAGCTAAACGTATTTTAAAAAATAATGGAATTATTTTGGGGTTTGCCATTAACTATACGGCATCAACATTGGTTGGTCTTTTAAGCGGCTTAATTCATAAAAAACCATTTTTTGAAATGTGCAAAGAAGAATTAACAAGGGGTATACATAATCCACCTCATGATTTCCCTTGGCTTTTAGCTGAAGCATTTTATCATAATCCCGAACAGCTAAAAGATGAATTTATAAATCAAGACTTAACCTATCTAAATACTTATGCGGTTGAGGGTATGGCATGGTTAGATAAAGAATACTTTGTCAATATGCTGAATGACAAAAAACGAAGAACATTAATGGAACTTATTCAAGTTACTGAAAACGACAGCTATCTTTTACCCTTTAGTCCACACATGATGATAGCGGTGCAAAAAAAGTATAATTATGGAAAATAAAGCAAAATATTACAAAGCATTAATAGAAAATGACGGTCAACTCAATGAAATTGACCTCGGAGAAAAAATAGGACTTAACGAAGATGAAACAAACGAAATAATTGTACAGCTTCTATCTGAACATAAAATTGAATATGCAGAAAACAGAGCGTGTAATTACAGTCTAATGAAAAGGGTAAGAAAGAAAAATAAATTCAGTATCAACTCATACCTGTCAGAATAACAGTAAGTTACAAGGTGAAAAAAATAGGACAAGTCTTTCTTTTTTAGACTTGTCCCAAGAGGTGATCCCGCTGGGATTGGCTCAGTCCCTCAGCTCCCGCGCGCCTTCCTGAGCCTCCAATGGATCGAACCCCGCCGACTCTTCTTTTGAATCCTAATACGGTTTAAACAAGAAAAGCTAATCTTGCGATTAGCTTTTCTTTTGGTGATCCCGCTGGGGTTCGAACCTAGTCCGAATCCCAGCGATTAACAATATTTTGAAGGGCTTCTGTTATCGGACTCCCCGAATAACACACCTTTTTCTAATACATTTTGTCTGAAAATGCTATAATTGAATATATTATATATTTGGCTGAAAACAAATTTTATTGTCAAACATTTTTATAAATTCTAAACAGTCTATTCAAACTTCATTTTATAGATGATGTAATGTTCAAGCCAAAATTTTTCCCCCAGTTTTCAATATCATTACCATTTTTTTGTACTTAACAGTACATTTTGATATTATCTTTTTCGTAATGTGGTATGTAAGCAAAAATTGGAAAAGGCTGCAACAGGTTCTATAAACTCGATGAGTCTCCGAGAAAAACTACGTCAAAGAAAAATATGGTGAATGTGGAAATCCTCTTTATAAAAATCTTCCCCAGGTTACGGAGTCTCCTAATGTACGATCGATAGACCTGACCCGTGCAGAATCTGAATTTGAAAAAAATGGAAAATAATCTTGATAAATAGATTTAGGTACTACCTGATACATCTAATATCAATTTGTTATGAGACTTGATGACCTTATTGAATTAAGGCTGCTGCACATTTTGGCTTGACAAGAAGAGGTTATAAAAATCTTATCGGGACTATTTGGTACAGAACATCACTTGTTTTTCATTTTCTTTCTGTGTTTGGCACCAAAATCAAATAAAGCTTCAAAGACAGGTATTGTTTCGTATGCATATTCGGTAAGTGAATAAGAAACAGTGATGGGTTTGGTGTTATTTACGGTTCTTGTAACAAGAAGATTTTGTTCTAATTCCTGAAGATCTTTAGACAGCACCTTTGACGAGATACCAACAAGCGCTTCCTGCAAATCTTTGAACCGTTTTGTACCAAAAGAAAGACTTTGTAAGATTAAAAGTTTCCACTTGCCGCCAAGTAGCTCAATGGCATCTCTCATTTCCAATGTTGCCATTTTACAGGATCTATCTATAGTACAGTCAATTTCTTTTTTCATTAAAAAAATCAGTTACTTACCTTGAGGTAATTGATAGTAAAAATAATGTAATTATCAAATAGATTTGCTATAAAAAAGCGATGAAAATAAGTAATACAGATTCTAATGAAAAAAAAGTAACCGTTTTCGGGTTAGGCTTAATGGGGTCAGGCATTGCGCGTGCATTTATTGCTAATGGGTACTCCGTAACCGTCTGGAACAGGGATGTGACAAAAGCTGCTTCGCTATTGTCCCGAGGCGCTGTACTGGCAAAAGATCCCAATGAAGCAATTGTAGCAAGTCCTTTGCTGGTAATATGTGTATCAGACTACAAAGTAACCCATAAAATATTCAGCAGTGCCGATGTAACTTTACTGAAAGACCGAACCATCATACAATTAAGCTCCGGAACGCCTAAAGAAGCAAGGAGTTTTGACGGATGGATACAGAAACTCGGTGGCAGTGCACTGAACGGTGATATCCTTGCTTGGCCAGCACAAATAGGCAGCAGTGAAGCTACGATCACCATTTCGGGGAGCAAATCAGTATTTGAAAAGTCGGCAGCAGCGTTAAAAGCGCTTGGGGGAACAGTAGAATTTGTAGGTGAGGAATCCGGTGCATCAGCCGTGATGTTCTCCGCTACAATGGCTTATTTGGCAGGTAGTTGGATTGGGTTCACTCACGGTGCACTCATTATGGAAAGTGAAGGGATGCGCGCCGATACCTTTGGGAACCTTGCTGCAGGTATGTCGTCGCTATTGGCAGCCGATTCGATCCATATGGGTGAAGCGATACAACAGGGCAAATTTGGCGATCCTGAAAGTACCATCCACACCACGGCACTTGACCTGCACCTGTTGGTACAGCATTCAAAAGAGGCTGGTATTAGTGCTATGCTGCCAACATTTGCAGCCAATTTGTTCCAGCTGGCAGTGGATGCAGGATATGGAAAGGAAAAACACGCGGCAATTATTAAAGTGCTACGTCATCCAGAATGATTCGCGGGACAATCAGACTTTTTTTAATCTGACAAACGATAGCATTCGGATTTATTTTTATTGCGATAACCATTGATGCTATTCTTGTCATATGGCAATAGGTGATTTTGTTAATTAATATAAATTTGAATGACTTAAATCCTTAGGTATGTTAATTCAGGTTATTTTTATATGAATGGCTTTCCCGAGTATAATATTGTTCCAACCTGGAATAGGCATGAGAAAGGAGCCTCTTATTTTTTTTGCTATGGCAAATTATCATTGGCATAGCTTCATATTTGGGGGGGCAAATACGATATTGTTTCTCAAAGTAAATTAAATAAAATATGCAAGAGACCACATTTGAAGAATTTCATAAAACAGCGTTAAGATTATTAAATATTCTAAACGCTTTAACGGAAGAACAAATAAACTTTCAACCAGAGGAAGGCTGGTCAGCTGGTCAGTTTGGAGACCATTTGTTGAAATCTTACGCATTCGTTAGAACATTGAACGGAGAGACAAGAAAAACGGAACGACCTATTGATCAAAAATTGGAACCTGTTAAATTAATGTTCGCTGATGATTCAATTAAAATGGACGCCCCAAAAGCTATTGTACCCACTAATGAAAAAACAAATAAAGTAGAAATAATTAGTGGTTTAGAAAAAAAGATAGCGCAAATAGAAAAAGTCATACAAACGAAAGATCTATCTTTAACTTGTGTTGATTTTTCAATTCCTGAATATGGTGAATTCACACGGTTCGAATGGATATGGTTTAATATTTATCACACGCATAGACACATTCGCCAATTAGAGGATATGTTGAGGACAAATAATATAAAAAAATGAAAACACGCGTAATTATACAGGCATATTTTTCTTGCTACGAGAAAAGCGACAGAAACACTTTGGAAAATCTTATCGATGATAGACTTGAATTCAGCAGTCCACACGACGAGAAGCTAGACAAAGTAACATATTTTGAGAAATGTTGGGGGTTTAACAAAAAGGTGGATCGGTATGAAATATTGAAATTCGTTGAAAATAATGATGAAGCATTTATAAGCTATCGGGCAATCACTTACGACAATCATCAATTTGAAAATGCGGAATATTTTCAAATTCAAGGAGCAAAAATTATTAAAATCAAGGTGTATTATGGAAATTTACCTAGTAAATAAATATTGCCAACGCAGATGACTAAAGAAGAAATGTATTGGAAAAAAATGCGTTATTCAGTTTATTTTCCGATACTCTCAAGGTTACCCTAAATATCGGAACGATAAGGATTGGTCCGCGGATGTATTGCCACTACTTTTAAGATAACAGTAAAAAGGGATAAAAGGTACAGCATAGAAGTCTTTAAGTCTTGTGTTTTGCCATTTTTCCCTTGATAAAAATTGACCGTTAATCCCTTAAATTTGGGTATAACCAACTGTAAACGCTTATGAGCATCAATTATTTCAGCCCGCGTGATCGTTTTTACTTTGGACGTGGATGGTCTGGACATTGGTAATCCTATAAATTGGTACAGGGATCACTTTCTAAAGCACCTCTTCAAAAAGCTATTTGCCCTCCTAGGGCATTGGCTCGAGGGATTCTACGGCCATCACCTTGCATATTACCTTGAAAAGCATCCACAAGAAGAAGAACGTATCTTTTTCAATTCCTACATATTTAAACGTTAAAAAACGGTTAACGCTTTAACCAATTATCATTGTCAATCACTCTTCGTGTTGTCCAAAATTAAGCCATTCGAATGGACACCAGATAATATGATTTAATATGACTTTAAATGAATTGAATATTAGTGCAGAAATGCTGAAAAGATATGCTTTAAACAAGAAAAGCTAATCTTGCGATTAGCTTTTCTTTTGGTGATCCCGCTGGGATTCGAACCCAGGACCCATACATTAAAAGTGTATTGCTCTACCAGCTGAGCTACGGAATCTTACTTCTTTGTTTTTGAACTATCGTTCCTTGTTTGAAGTGATGCAAAGATAGGGTTAATCTCTATTCCTCGCAACTATTTATGTGATAAAAATGCCTTTAATGTGTTTAAACCTTCATTTTTAGCTATTTATTTTTACCACTAAGACAAAAAATCGCGATCTTCATCGGATAATGTAGACTTAGGGGCCCGATTGTCGTCTTCTGATTGATCAAATGCCGCCGTGTTTTCCTGCTGTTTCGTCTTTTTACCGCTTTTTAGGAGAAAGGCAAAGAGTACTCCCATTGCGAAAAATGTCAATAGGAGTTTCCATAATGCTACTTTGCTCTCCACAAAAAGATCAATATTGATTGTTTGCGGGTTTTTGACACAAACTAGCGTTACGATAACCGATAGAAGTATTAAAAGTATATTACGCATAATTAATAATGATAAATATATGTCATTAAGAATAGCGAATATAGTTAATTATCTATTTTCGTTGCTATCAAGCGCCTTTCTTTTTGTTTACTTCTTATCTACCTCTATTGTTGCACGGTTTAAGCGTAGTGAGTTTAAAATCACCGAAACGGAACTAAAGCTCATTGCAGCAGCAGCTATCATTGGTGATAACAGGATGCCAAAGCTCGGATATAGGAGTCCTGCAGCCAAGGGAATGCCCAAAATATTATAGATAAAAGCAAAGCCTAAATTTTCTTTAATGTTTCGGAGAAGTTTCTTACTCAATATTTTGGCTTTAGCGATGCCTAATAGGTCTCCTTGTAGCAGGGTCAGAGACGCACTTTGTATCGCTACATCTGTTCCTGTTCCCATAGCGATGCCAATATCGGCTTGCGCAAGGGCAGGAGCATCGTTAATACCATCACCAGCCATTGCTACAATATGTCCTTGTTCCTGAAGCTTATGTATTTCCTGTAATTTATCCTTCGGTAATGCATTTGCTTTGAAATGTTTGATCCCGACCTGTCCGGCGACGGATTTTGCTGTGTGTGCATTGTCTCCAGTAAGCATAATTACATCTACATCATGCTGAAGCAGGTAGTGGATGGCCTGTTTGGAAGAGGTCTTGATCTGATCGGAGATGCTAAAGTAGCCAAGTAAATCACTTCCTTTCGCGAGATAGGAAACGGTTTTGCCATTGGATTGGGCTGACTCGACAGCTTTTCGTATTTCGTCTGGGATGATCACCTGCATGGATTCCATCAACAATTGATTACCGAGGGCAACCAATTGGCCGTTAATATGCCCCTTGATACCTTGTCCGGCAACGTTTTCGAAATCTTCAACCTGTTGTTCTATTTTATTTCCTTCCTTTTTTGCCCGATCAATAATAGCCTGCCCGAGTGGATGGGTGCTGTTGCTGTTGAGAGCGGCGGCTAAGGATAATATTTCGTTGATACTGCTCTTAGCAGTGGGTTGAATGTCATCAACGGTGGGTTTGCCTTCAGTGATTGTTCCCGTCTTGTCTGTTAATACAACATCAACCTTGTTCATTTTTTCTAATGCACTAGCATCTTTGATCAAAATACCATTTTTGGCTCCCTTGCCGACACCGACCATGACGGACATCGGAGTTGCCAGACCAAGCGCACAAGGACAAGCAACAATAAGCACTGCCAATGCATTGGCAAAGCCATAAGCCAATGATGGCGCAGGACCCCAGATCCACCAAGCGAAGAATGTCAACAATGCGATAACGATCACAATTGGAACAAATATTTCAGATACTTTATCTGTGAGACGTTGGATTGGAGCTTTACTTCTGCTGGCATCATTGACCATCTGAATGATCTGAGCCAATAAGGTGTCTGAACCAATACGTTCTGCTTTCATGAGAAAACTTCGTTCACCGTTGATGGTTCCGGAACTGACCTTGTCACCTTCCTGCTTTTCGACAGGTAGAGGTTCGCCTGTCAGCATGGATTCATCAATGCTCGTCGTACCATTTGTAATCTGTCCATCGACAGGGATTTTATCTCCGGGTTTTACTTTCAGCGTATCACCGATCTTAATCTGATCGACCCCAATTTTTACGTCGATACCATTTTCGACCCGGGTAGCGTCAGAGGGGCTGAGTTTAATGAGCTCTTTGATTGCTGAATTGGTTTTGGAATGGGCTTTTGCTTCCATCACCTGTCCAAGGAGAACCAATGTTAGGATAACAGTAACGGACTCAAAATATAATGCGATATATCCGTGATGATTTTTTAGGTCGGCTGGAAATAACTGTGGGAAAAAAAGGCCAATAATACTATATACAAACCCCGCGCCAGCGCCAAGGGCAATCAAACTAAACATATTCAGACGCCAGGTTTTAAAAGAAATCCAACCGCGTTGGAAAAAGGACCAACAGGTATAGAAGACCACCGGCAGGGATAGAAATAATTGTATCCAGCCTGACCAATCCGTTGGAATTACTTTTCCGATCGGATTACCGGGAAGCATTTCTCCCATGGATAGTATAAATATCGGAACTGTAAACAGGATGGATAGCCACAGTTTCATCCGGAGATCTCTATAGGTCCTATCATCGTCGGTATCATTTCCTCCAGCGATAGGGACAAGATCCATACCACAGATCGGGCAGCTTCCAGGATGATCCTGAACAATTTCGGGGTGCATCGGACAGCTGTATTGTGTGCTTTTGGTTAATTCGGGGACTTTCTCCAAGTTCATCCCACAAACTGGACAGTTGCCCGGTTTATCATAGAGCTTGTCGCCCTCACAATGCATGGGACAGTAGTATTTTCCCGCTGAACTCGCTTTCCGTTGATTGGGTTTTGCAGCGGCAGAATGGTCATTATGGGCTTGTTTATGCTGGTTATAATCGTGACCATGTTGTACCGATTCATGTTGGTGATGGTCATGATCCTGTGCTTCAGATTGATGTTGTTGTCCAGCATGATTATGTTCCTGCATAATGGATTCATGCTGCTGTTCTATCTTTGTCTGTGTGACAACCGTTGGAGTTTGGTCTGCGCTGTGCCTATGATCAGGATGATGATGTTTGTTTTCATTATTTTGCATCGGTACAAGGTACATCCCACAAACTGGACAGCGTCCCGGTTGATCGTAGGTTTTATCACCTTCGCAGTGCATAGGGCAATAGTACTTGCTTGACGCAGATAGCTTTGGTTGTTCCGTATTTAGGATTTCTTGTACAGGTTTATTCAGTTCGCCAATATGATAATTACCTAATTTAGCGAGGGTCTCCTGGAGTTGTTCTGTCGGAATTTCTATTGCAGATTCTATTGTCAGTAGCGGTGGCTCTAGCGTAACTTTAGCCCGAACTTCAGGAAGCTGATTGATAGCATTCTCAATTGTTGTTCTACACCCGTCACAGGACATGCCTGAAAGTTTATATTGGTATTGCATAGCATTTTGTTGTACAATAAATTTAAGGGTTATTGCTTGGGTAATGTTATACTTTTACACTGTTTATTTGTAATATTTCAAAGCGTATATCCGTCCTTTCGGAAAGAAAATCAACCTGTTGGATAAACGATGATCTCGATACCACACCTAAAATAAACAAACAAAGTGGGCTATTTGTTTAGCGTGATAATACCCAACGAAACAGGAGCGGCGACGGGGAGGATAGGGAGTGAGCTCAGCTGTATTGGGGGCCAAAAGTCGGCTTTTAGGAAAGCAGCATGGCTTCTGGATGCTTCATTAAGCTCTGGACAGTTAGTTTGCCTGCTAACAATGCTTCGTGAAAAGGTGCTGGAACCATTATTTTAAAGGTTTTACGCGCTGTTTTAACGAAAAAAAGTGCACCATGGCTGACCTGCTTTTCGTCAATAATCAGCGTATGTTGCGTAACAAGTTGGCTGCCTAGTTTTTCCTTTTCAACGAGCTGTATAAGTTGTTGCATTGTATCAATCTTTTTTGCCAAAATTACCAAATACTTATCATTTTTTAGTTTTTTTTTATTTGGCAATATTTAGAAGATATCTACTTCTGGCTGAGCTTTGTTATCTTTTTGTAGTTGATAATCGTTTTAGCAAATGAAAGTTTTCAAGGAAATGCGCAATCGATTGCGCATTTCGTCTGCTAAAGTTTAGCTGAACAGGGGGTTGACTTTGCTAAAATATGTTTTACTTTTTTAGCTTTGTGCAACAAATATCCAATAAAACACTATTATGAGTGGTATAACAACACTAGGTCAATTTATTATTGAAAAACAAGCCGATTTTCCATACGCGAAAGGCGAGCTGTCCAGACTCTTGCGTGATATCGGAATTGCAGCAAAAATTGTTAACAGAGAAGTCAATAAGGCTGGATTGGTTGATATCCTGGGGGATGCAGGTCAAACCAATATTCAGGGGGAAGGGCAGAAAAAGCTGGATGTGTACGCCGATGAGCAATTTATTAAAGCGCTGCAAAGTGGGGGCGAATGCTGTGTGGTTGCTTCTGAGGAACATGAAAATCCAGTTTACATGCAGTCGGGAGTTTCCAAAAATGCAAAATATATTGTTTGTATAGATCCACTGGATGGTTCGAGTAATATTGATGTGAATGTTTCTGTGGGTACCATTTTTTCGATTTACCGTCGGCTTTCGGATACCGGAGTATCGTGCAATAGCAATGATATTCTGCAACATGGAACTAAGCAGGTTGCAGCTGGATATGTAATTTACGGAAGTTCAACGATGTTAGTCTATACCACTGGAAAGGGTGTGAATGGGTTTACATTGGATCCTTCGATTGGTGAATTCTGCCTATCACATCCCGATATGAAGATTCCTGAAGCTGGCCATATTTATTCGATCAATGAGGGAAACTATTCTAAATTTCCGAACGGCGTTAAGCAATATATCAAATACTGCCAAATGGAAGATGCTTCTACCCAGCGCCCCTATGCGTCACGTTATATTGGTTCTATGGTTGCCGACATTCATCGTAATCTATTGAAAGGAGGGATATTTCTTTATCCAACCACCTCTGCCCATCCGAATGGAAAATTACGATTGATGTATGAGTGTAATCCGATCGCTTTTATTATTGAACAAGCCGGAGGTAAAGCGACCAATGGATATCAACGTATTTTAGATATTGAACCAAAGACATTACACCAACGAACAGCAGCTTTTCTGGGGAACTCCGAGATGGTCGAACTCCTCGAAGATTTTCTGGAAAAACAGCAGTAATTCATTCTGTAGTGATTCAATGACAGGTAAAATTCGTTTGCCAATTAGAATTATTTATCTTTGTGATCAGAAAATGGCTTCATTATTGCGAAGCCATTTCTTTTTCATTATTTGTTGTATGTTACGTATTTTAGTTTTTATTTCCTTCGTTTCAATTGTATTTTTTTCCTGTAAAGAGAATCCTCCGACTTATGGCGATGTGCTCGCAAAGGGTTTTGAGCAAAAATCCTATAAAGAATTTGATACAACGGCCTATCTGAAGGTATTCCATGAGGTGTATGGTAAACAGAAGTCCAAACTGCATAATCCGAGTTGGATGAAGGAGTTGTCTGACTCTACCGAGGGGATGACTTTAATCGCTGGCCATCTATTCGATGGCAGTATTGATACCCTATTGAATTATTTTGAACGAAGCGAAGAACATGGAATTCGTAGCAGTTACTTTCATACAACAGAGATCAAGGAAACTTTATTTTCTCTTCGTAAACTGAAGCCTAAGGATGTAGCGGAATCTTATCCGCTTTTGGCCAAATTGGATCTTTTAGGGACAGATGGCTTAGTGGCTTATGTAAGCAGTATAAAATATGGTGTAATTAATCCAAAACGTTTGTACGGAAGGTATTTTGTTCCTCAAAAACGTATGAACTATGCTGGCGTTGTACATCTACTGGATAGTGTGGAGATTGGGCCATTACTGGCTGGAATTCAACCTAAAAACCAGTATTACATTCAATTTCAGGATTTGTTGGAAAAGGGTAACCTGGATAATGCGCAAAGAACGAAAGTATTGATGGTGCTGGAAAAATTACGTTGGATGGGGGAGTCTTTCCCCGAGAAATATGTTATTGTCAATATTCCTGAACAGCGACTACACATCATGGAAGATGGAAAAACCAGCCAATTGATGAATGTGTGTGTTGGCGAAACGGATAACCCGGCATATACCCGTAAAGGTGAAAACCATGAAACTCCGGTCATGCAGGGCATCTTGGATGCCATGCAGGTCAATCCTGTATGGAATATCCCAAGTAGTATTGTGAAAAAAGAATTATTGGCAAGTGTACGGAACAACCCCAACTATCTAGCTTCACGTAATATGGTGGCATATTATAAAGGAAAGCAGGTGGATCCCAGTACCGTAAATTGGCAATCCGATTCGGTGGAGAAATTCCGTTTTAAACAAAATCCGGGTTCAGACAATTCGTTGGGTAATGTGAAATTTTTGTTTGAAAATGCTTATTCGATCTATCTCCATGATACACCTGCCAAACAAATGTTTGGACAGACTAACCGCGCTGTGAGCCATGGTTGTGTGCGCGTTGAAAAGCCTGTGGACCTGGCCGGTTACCTGGTCAATAATGAAAAGCAGGCCGAGAAGATTGCGAAAGAGATTACAACGGATTCTATCACCAAGTCGCGTTGGGTAACACTGAAACGTCAGATGCCTGTATACTTGACTTATTATACCACCTGGCTTGACGATGACGGTAAAATGGTTTCTTATCCAGATATTTATGGGTATGACCCGCGTTTGAAAGAGGCGATGAAAAAATATTGGACAAATTAAAAAGAAGGCCTAACCGGAAGACGGTTAGGTCTTTTTTCTAATCGTTTGCTTTGTCTTAGTATTCGGAGTTGTAGGCTAGAGCCAAACGGATAAAAGGATAATCTTTATTGACATTGTTATGGTCTTGGTAATGGCCTTCAAGTCTAAAATATCCGGAGTAAAGGTTGACCCCAAAGTTTTTCCAGATCCGCACAGATGCACTGGTGGATGCGGTATGAAGATAGTGGTGAGATTTGTTGCCACTGATTGTGACGAAATATCCACCACGGTAATCTATACCAAATTTGAAGCGATTGAGCGTACTTAGTGTTGCTGATGCCCGGACGTCTGCTCCGGGGCCATAATCGTAGGTACGACTTTCGCCAAAATGAAGATAGGGATCCGGTACTGCGGCCAGTACGACTGGGCCACCACCCAGAATGGTGGTCAACTTGGTCCGTTTACTGATGTTATAATTGGAAAAAATATTGTAATTGATGCTTTGTGATCCATAATAGAACGCTTCATTACGCAAAAAGTCAAAATGAGCGGAAACGATACCACGATGTCGGCCTGTTAAATTGGATAATATTCGATTCCCATAGAGAGAAGCGTAAACATTAACTGCATTGACCATAGAGCTGTCATCTGATCCAATCTCAAGATTTAGAAAGAAGTCGTCAAATGGTTTCTTTTTATCGACATCATCGTTGTTGTAAATCAGTTTAATGCGCGCGTAGATGTCATTCTTCCCCCGGCTCAGGACGTTATGCTCCTTGGCATCAAATCTGCGGATCCCCAGCTCCACTTCGGTATGAACCAAAGAACTGTCAATCACGGCACCTTTGGTTGTATTTCCCCAACGGCCATCGAGCAGCCGATTTAAACCATTCATCGGATTGATCAACATCGCCAAAATTTCCTTTTTATTACGTTGTCCTTTTGTAAGACTTGGTCTGGCGAGCACATGGTGTGAAAGACGATGAGTCATCTCACCGAGAATTGTTCCACCAAAACTGGTATTGATAATATCGTTGATCGAAGGTGGCTCTGTCTCACCTGCTGTCTCCCAGATGTAACTTCCGGCAACTGTCGCGAGCGTAGACTGTAGGAAACTAAAATTGTTTGATCGAAATGAATTGAAATAGAACTGACCATGGTAAGGGTGGGCGATCTGATTTGTAGCAAAGAGATTGTCATCCCAGGTCCAAGCGGAAAACTTCAAATGACTGAAGAAATTTTTGAAGGAAATATGGGAGACAGGATCTTTCCGTATGAAATAATTGACTGAAGCAGGTATGGCCTGAATAGAAAACCATTCGATTCCAGCCCGTAGAAAGTTTTTCTTTTGATAATTTACGATACTATCGGGTAATTTGGCATTGATCCGATCGGAAATCCATTTCGTCTGTTGCATGGATACGGTGATGCTATCCGTCATTTTTTTCGAGGGGCCGATAGGAATTATGCTGTCTGTTGATGATTTTAGCTGCGTACTATCTGTTAGCAATGAGGGATTTAAGATTGAAAATGGTACGACAAACTGACTTGTATAAGTGGATCCGCTAGCTGTGGAATTAGCAAATACCAAGGTTCCAAAAAGAGTAGTAAATAGATTTATAAATAAAAATAAAATAGAACGATATGTACCTGAATGCTGTTTCATAAGGGCTAATATACTGTTTTGCAATAAAACTTGTAATGAATAACAAATAGTTGTTAAAAGTGTTTTTAGGATTGTGATTTCTTTGTGTTTTAGCAGCGCATAGCTTGCTGATTTGCGGTACGGATTGTTACCTTTGCAGGGCTTTATAACTGTTCAACTGATTTTGATATGAACAATACCTTTGAATTTTTTAATGTGCGATCCATCAATTTTAAGAACGAGCTATTTGCTGGTTTGACGGTTGCCATGACCATGATACCGGAATCACTTTCATTTGCAATATTAGCGGGCTTGCCTCCTCTGACGGGGCTGTATGCGGCCTTTTTAATGGGGCTTGTGACAGCTGTTTTGGGAGGAAGACCAGGGATGGTATCTGGTGGCGCCGGTGCGACTATTGTTGTTCTGATGGCGCTTGCAGCAAGTCATGGTATCGATTATCTTTTCGCCGCTGTGGTCCTGGCAGGTCTATTGCAATTTTTGGTCGGTCTTTTTAAATGGGGTAAATTTGTTCGGCTGATTCCGCAGCCCGTTATGTATGGTTTCTTGAACGGATTGGCCATTATTATTTTCATGGCACAAGTTGTCCAATTTAAAGTGAGCAGTGGAACAGGTACAGCATGGATGTCGGGGGCGACACTATATATTATGGGGGGACTTACGTTGTTAACGATGTTGATTGTGATCGGTTTTCCCCGGCTGACAAAAGCAATTCCTGCTTCGTTAATCGCTATTTTAGTCGTTTTTGGTCTTGTTTCCCTGCTGGGTATCGAAACCAAGAAGGTCGTGGACATCGCTTCAGTCAGCGGATCACTACCACATTTTCATCTGCCCAATGTTCCCTGGAATTGGGAGACATTGCAATTGATCTTTCCATATTCCCTGGTGATGGCTGCTGTGGGACTTGTTGAGTCTCTTTTAACCCTTAATATGGTCGATGAAATTACAGCTAGCAAGGGGGACGCAAATCGTGAGTCCATGGCGCAGGGGATAGCAAATACGGTTAACGGATTTTTTGGTGGAATGGGAGGATGTGCCATGGTGGCCCAGACGTTGGTGAATCTGAATGCCGGTGCACGGACCCGACTATCTGCTTTTATCGGTGCCATAACAATCCTAGTGATTATCCTGGTCGGTGCTCCCTTTATTGAGCAGATCCCAATGGCGGCTCTTGTCGGAGTGATGATGATGGTTGCGATCGGAACTTTTCAATGGGTAAGTTTCCGGATCATCAATAAATTTCCGAAATCAGATATTTTCGTTGGTATTCTTGTTGCTGGAATAACAGTGTTATTGCACAATTTGGCCTTAGCTGTACTTGTTGGAGTCGTCGTGTCTGCATTGGTTTTTGCCTGGGATAATGCAAAACGGATACGGGCCAGAAAATACCTCGACCAAGATGGCATAAAGCATTATGAAATATATGGTCCCCTTTTTTTCGGATCTACCGCCAATTTTTTGGATAAATTTGATATCTCTGAGGATCCCGATCGCGTCATTTTGGATTTTAAGGAAAGTAGGGTGGTGGACATGTCTGCTGTGGATGCGTTAAATAAAATCACGGAGCGTTATGCCGCACAACAGAAGAAGATAGAGCTTTGGCACCTCAGTGAGGATTGTCGCTCTTTACTCAAAAATGCCGAGGGAATCGCTATCGTTAATATTATGGAGGATCCGACTTATCAGGTGATGCCTGGTAAATAAGCTATTTCTTCCTTAATGCAATGAAAAGCTCACTACCTTGTCGTTGAGGTATGCTGTTAAAACAGTCTTCCATTTTTAAAATATCAAAGGCTACCTGAAACAGTCGTTGATATTCCGTTTTGTTTCCGCCAAAAGGTGGGCCTGCTGATTCAAATGTTCTGTTAAACATTAAACCTGCAAGGATACCATGTGGATGAAGTAGATCGGCCATTTTGTTACTGTATTTTTTACGTAAAATCGGATCTAATGCACAGAAAAAAGTCTGCTCGAGAATATAATCGTATTTTTCGCCATGTTCAAAAAAATCTTCGCAGATAATCCGGATCGGTGTAGTTTCGCCAAACTCTTTTTTAACCTGATTGACTAAAGTTGGTGCGATATCAAGTAAAGTGATATTTTTAAACCCTTTGTCAAGTAGCGCTTTCGCTTCGTATGCATTTCCACAGCCAGGGATCAAAATAGAAGCCTCTTTGGGAATCACCGTTTCCGCATATTCGATTAATGCCGGTGAGGCATAACCGATATCCCATCCGGTCTCCCTGTTTTTATAGCGATTGTCCCAATATTCTTTATCCAAATCCAATATATCCATCGTATTATATACCTGTTAAATCAAGCGGACACAATTTAAGGAAATCTTGTGTAATACGGCATTATTTTTGTTTTTTACCTGAAAATCTGTCCATAAGATTCGTAATAATCTCAATAGAGATGATAAAAAATAATTCGCTTTATTGTAGGTTTTTAACATTTTGTTTTTGGTCTTTTAAAACAAAAAAACAACTTTCGGATTTATATGATGTATTATTTCAACTAAAGAATGATTGTTATATGTTACTTAATAGGAGGATCTCTGTCTCATACTTCTTAAAAACCATTCAGACTGATCTGGTTCGAATTGTATTTTTTGGCTGTCTGGTGGGCCTACTGGCAAAACACAAAGACTTTCTTACATTGGAAATTCCTTTATCGTTAATAGCCATCGTTGGTACAGCCATATCGCTTTTGTTGGCTTTTCGAACTGCCCAATCTTACGATAGATGGTGGGAAGCCCGTATCGTTTGGGGCGGAATTGTCAATGATTCACGCAGCTTAATTCGTCTTTTGCAGACTTTTATCAGTAAAGATCAGGATATACATCTAAAAATGTTTGTTGAAAGACAGATTATATGGAATTATGCCTTGAGCGAATCGCTGCGCAAGGAGCCGTATTCAAAACGGGTAAGCGACTATTTGGAAAATTATCAAATCAAGGACACCAATGCTGTTTACGGAATTTTAAATGCGCATGGAAAGCATTTGCGTTTATTGGCCCAGGAGGAGTTGATTACTGAATTTCGGCAGGTTGCTGCAGATGAGATTCTAACGCGGTTTTCGGATTCAATGGGTCGATGTGAGCGGATAAAAAATACGGTTTTTCCGGTGTCCTATGGTAAGCTGATCCATTTTCTGATTTATCTATTTGCGCTCTTATTACCCTTTAGTCTGAATGATGATGTTATCTTGGTCAAAATGATGCTGACGATCGGAATTCCCATTATTTTTATTATTATCGAACGTACTGCCATCTTAATGCAAGATCCTTTTGAAAATAAACCAATGGACACGCCGATGACAACGATCTGCCAGACCATTGAGATGAATCTGTTGGAGGCTATTGGCGAACCTACTCCGAAGCCAACGGCACCTGCCGAGGAATTCTATTATATTCTTTAAGCGGTTGGTCGTAAATTTTAGTTGTAATCAGATAGCTTTATCTCCAGATTTGGTTTCATCAAGCTATCCGATCATAACGTTTTTGTGTTGAGCCACTTTTAGGTGGTCGGGCTTCTGTTTATCGCGGTGTCCGCAATGTCTTAATCACAGCAGCAAATTCTTCCTGTTCATAGCCCGCATCTTTTGCTCTTTTGAGCCAATTTGCTGCAAATTGGGGAAATTCACTA
Organism: Sphingobacterium ginsenosidimutans; assembly: GCF_039536865.1. NCBI lineage: Bacteria > Pseudomonadati > Bacteroidota > Sphingobacteriia > Sphingobacteriales > Sphingobacteriaceae > Sphingobacterium > Sphingobacterium ginsenosidimutans. Next base: position 1,481,313 of record NZ_BAAAZK010000007.1, on the reverse strand, counting down.
TTTATTCCACTTAATTTTGCTGTTGCAAGGATTCTTTCTGTTGCCTCTACAGAGATAGCAAGTGGGCTTTGGGAAAGCTTAAAATCTCCACTACTGATCACTGCACCCTCATGCTTTAAAAATTCGCCCATTCCCGGAGCAATTTCTGCGATGATATTGCCATATTCCCTGACGTCAAAATTTTCAGATTCGGCAATTAAAGCACCATGTAGAAAACCTGCTGCTGCACCATAGATATAGGAGAGTGTAGCTGTATCCATGGCTGCCGCAGCCCCAATATTTTCGCCTAGATATTTTAGATTTCCACCCAGAATTTTCAATGTATCTTCGATTTCCAGATATTTTCCGCTATTGCCCGAAAACAATATTGTTGTATCGGGCTGTGCCATCTGTTCTGGCGCCACCTGTATCGCTCCATCAAGGTAACCGGCTGTTTTACCGTTAAACCAGGTTTCGCTTAAACGTGCTTCCTGCGATGTACCTGTAGTCAATTGCACAATGAGTTTGCCGGCTAATGCATTCCCCGTTTTGATTGATGAAAAAAGATTATTCGCTACCGCATAGTTATGAACGATAACAATACTCGTTGGACTCGCCTCAATGGCCTCGCTAATGTTTTTCGCTAATCGAGCACCTTCTTTTACCAGTTGATCTGCTTTAGCTGTGGTTCGATTGAATACAGTGACCTGAAAACCTTTTTGTAGATAGAGCTGCGCTATTTTTATACCCATTGGACCTAGGCCGATAATGCTGATTTGATTTTTCAATGTTTCCATGTGTTTCCTCATTTATTTTTATACAACAAATATGAGGACAAGCCGGTACGCTGGCAATAAGGGAAAAAGGATTCACCCAGGGAAAAATTATTCCCTATGGAATTGCAAAATTCACTAGTTTTAATGAAAATTATGAAATTATGTATAGTAGAAAGATTCCCGAAGATCTTGACTGTGGCATAGTCGTCACAATGAAAATACTTGGTGGAAAATGGAAAGCCTGTATATTGGATGGTATCAACAAAGGTATAAAACGTCCCAGTGAATTGCATCGTGCTATTCATGATGCAAGCCCAAGAGTAATCAATATGCAGCTTTATGAATTGGAACAAGCTGGTATTATCGTGAAGAAAATTTATCAAGGATTTCCGCTGAAAGTCGAGTATAGCCTGACTGACTTGGGGATTAGCTTATTGCCAGTTATAGCAATCATTGATAAATGGGGTATTGAAAACAACCATTTGGTTGAAAATTTGAGAGAGCAGATTGTAGGCTGATACTGAACCCTTAAAATCATGAAAACAGACATATTGTAAAAGGACGATAGCGAATTGTAAATAAATATATTATTGTGGCGGTAGAGCGCTAGCTTTATCCCAGCAGTCAGATAAAATAAGACCTGTTCGGCTTTTGATAAGGGTCAATTTGAAAAATAGCCTGCTGTTAATCCAGAAAAGATAATTGTATATGAAGCAGCCACTCCAAGCTGAAGCCTTTAACTTTGATCGAATACTTTTGTATAGCTTATATGCCGCTTTGATTTCTTTCGCGCTCATGTTCGCTAGCACACTATTAATTCGCAATATTCATCCCTTATGGAATGCAGTCTTAGTCATAGGTTTCCCGTATTCATTATTTGTGTCGAAAATAAAATCGAGCGCAGATGCTATAATTTTTGAGGATAACCAAATCATTTTGAACGGGAAAAACATCGCTATTCAAGATATTGAATTCTTTCGCATATTTGATTCGTTAAGGTTGTACTTTGTCTTGCGAATAACCTTAAAAACAGGCCAGCAGTATATTCACTATCTTCCAGTTTCGGCAAAGCAAGATCTGGAAAACTATTTTGAAAAAGAGGGGGTAAGGAGCAGTAAGGGATCTTTTGATTTTATTGCCAAATATTATTCCTTATTATATGTTTTACCAGTCATGATATTGCTAGGATTAGCTTATTCATTAGGTACGCAACTGTATTATTATTTGCAGTATTGATAAAATAAGGATTTCATAAAAACGGATAAAAGTAGTAATGAACAAATTGTAAGGGGTGAAAACGCTTAAATTAGATCAATTCCTGTGCGATTCTAGCTCCGGAACCTTGTAATTGATAGACGGATATTCATTGGGTTCAGGCGAATATTAGACCGGTCTAAAAGTGGTGCCTGCTTATTCTATATTTGATTGTTGGGTTTGTTATCTCAGGATACTGCTACAACAACAGAATGGTTTAATTAAGGTATTACTTTTAATGATAATAATATGAAAACAATGAAAATGACAGTGATGACTCTGCTAACGGCTGCAACTTTTGCGATATCAAGTTGTGGTGGTGGAAAGGATCAACCGTCAACTCCAATTAATGCGGATCAGTTTGAAAAACTAGATCAAAACAAGGATAATGCCGGCAAGCGCTTTAGCTTGACAGGGTACCCTTACCTTAACAGTGACGTAACAGTCCGAAGCGATATGGAAATTGCTGTTTCGTTGTTTTCTGAACCAAAGGGAAAAGGAGATTATATCGGTAGTATAGATTTGGGCTACAAGGACAATAAAAACGGAATGTATATTCCTGATAAGTTTACAGCGGATGATTTGCAGGTTTTTGATAATGAAGGAAACAGTCTTGGGATAAATGATAAAATTACCATTTCTTTCGAGATGGATCTGGATACCAAACGTCCACCAAGAACGGGTATTAAAAAATTGGAAAAAGACGAAAATGGCAATCCAAAGATGGTCGAACAGAAACCTACATACTATGGAGATGGGCCATCTGATATAAAAATTGAAAAGGCGAAATAGTTGATTTTCATGGGTTTTTGAGGCAAAAGGATCATAAATGAATCATGTTATATTTTAAAATTTGAACGTCATGTTAGCACTGGAAAATTATAAAATACTGCTGCTTGTACTATTTGCATCGCAATCTTGTGGGAATAATGGCCAGAAAACAGGCGGCGACACATCTCATCTGGCTGATCATGATGCTGAAATCATAACATATAAAAGCGATTCTACCAATGAATTGGTGCTGAACTTCAGGGATCATAGTTATTTTTATAAGGAAACAAACCTTCCCCTGAAAGCGGGGGAGGATGTGGGCTATGAGAATCAATCTAGAGGGTCCTTTGTAATTAAAAATGATACCCTGACTTTTTTCTCTCAGATGCCATCGCAGATCGATGTTAAAACAGATTGGTCTACGAGTACGGAATTTCTCCCCTTATATCAAACCAATGAGGAACTTGATAGCAATAGCGTGAAAATATATGTTGACAATATTGCTGAACCACAATATTATCGGGCATTTGAATTAGCGAAAGGAAGAGTTGAAAAATTGGCGGTGAAAGCCTGTGTAACAGATGGAGACTTTGGTTGGATAAAAACGGAAAACGACCAGATTCCATTGTACCAATATTTAATTATTGAAAAACCTAAAAGCAATAAGCTTTTAATCATAGACAGCATGAATACAGCGCACAGTTATTATTTTGACTTTGATCATATTCCTTTTCGTTCATTCCACTTTTTTACAAGAGCTTATTGGAGTTATTACGATTTTACAGGACTGACATTTGTGCTTGCGGACAACAGACTCAAATTAACAGAAAATAATAGGTTAGGACGTTATCTGCATTCTAATATTAATCTGACCTTCTTAAAACAATGAAGTATTACAGCTGTTAAGAACATTAATTCTTCTTTAAGCATGGGTTAATGATATAAATAATACGGATAAAAAAGGTAGATTTAAGCTATGAATAAAGAACAGCATTATTTGGATATAAACAGAGCGTCCTGGAATAGTAGAACGGATTCACATCTCAAGTCGGAATTTTATGATCTCCCGGGTTTTCTTCAGGGGAGAAGTTCTTTGAATGAGATTGAGCTAGATCTGCTCGATGATATTCAGGGGAAAACAATATTACATTTGCAATGTCATTTTGGTCAAGACACAATTTCACTGAGCCGGCTCGGTGCTGAAGTAACTGGGGTCGACTTGTCCGATAAGGCTATTGAAAGTGCACGAAAAATTGCTGAACAGACAAATGCCGATGTTCGTTTTATCTGTTGTGATCTATACGATCTGCCGAATCATTTGGATCAGCAATTTGACTATGTTTTTACGAGTTATGGTACAATCGGCTGGTTGCCTGATTTAGATAAATGGGCAAAGGTTATTTCCAGATTTTTGAAGCCCAATGGGAAATTTGTCTTTGTTGAGTTCCATCCTGTTGTTTGGATGTTTGATGATAATTTTGAAAAAATAGGTTATCGATATTTTAATTCAGGAGCTATTATAGAAACTGCAAACGGAACTTATGCGGATAGAAATGCGGCTATAACAGAGGAGTATGTCATGTGGAATCACGGTATAAGTGAAGTGGTCAATAGTCTGATAAAAAATGGACTGCAAATCGCGCAACTTGATGAATTTGATTATTCCCCCTATAATTGTTTTAACGGGACGATTGAATTTGAAAAGAATAAATATCGGATTGAACTACTTGAGGACAAAATTCCAATGGTCTATGCTATAGTGGCCATAAAGAAGTAACATCTGAGCGTTGGACGATCAAAAAAAGGAATTATGATAAAGGTATTTATAGCGGGTGCAACAGGATGGGTGGGAACTGAGCTAAGCAAAAGGATAACGCAGGAAAAGGACTTACAATTGGTGGGTGGTCTGTCCCGCTCCAAAGGTGGTGCTGATTTAGCACCAATTTTAAATCTGGGAAACGGGCCGATTCCATTATTTGATAATATAACAGATGCGCTTGATTTAGTGGATTTTGATGTGATGATTGATTTTACCAAACCAGAAATTGCCAAGAGCAATGTTATTGCAGCGTTAAAAAGAGGGAAGCGGGTTGTGTTGGGAACTTCGGGGCTAACAGATGCTGATTTTAAAGAAATCGCAGCGGTGGCAGATGAGCATCATACGGCAATTTTAGCTGCCGGTAATTTTGCAATCACGGCAGTGCTTCTACAGAAGTTTGCGGAAATTGCGGCTAAGTTTATCCCACATTTTGAAATTATTGATTATGCTTCCGGGGATAAGCCTGATGCCCCAAGTGGCACCGTAGCTGAACTTGCATATCGCCTTTCCAAAATTCAGACACCGGAATTAGCGGTAGCAATTGACGATACTGTCGGACGAAAGGATGCGCGTGGGGCAAGCATAAATGGTATACAGGTGCATTCTGTGCGTTTACCGGGACATATTCTTGGTGTCGAGGCGATATTTGGTGAAAAGGACGAAACGTTAATCCTTCGTCACGATGCAGGCAATGGCGCAGAACCGTACATAAAAGGGATTTTGATGGCTGTAAGTAAGTTGTCGACCTTTGAGGGCTTGAAGCGCGGATTGGACACCGTAATGGATATATAGAAGCGAAGATATCGAATAATCGGGATTAAAAAATTAGATTATTTTATGCTAAAATAATTAGTATAATACTGTTTTTTATTTTTATATTTACATACTTATTTAGCATGTGAACACTTATTCGTAAGCCTATTTTGGATATTTAGGAGAGGTGTATGGATGCTCCAATGTGGTTAAGAGCTATAGATAGGCTGACCATACGGTTTGAGAGATTAGACTAAATTTGAGTTAGATGCCATGGAAGATACGATTGGACAGTTAAATACAGCATATAAAGGACAGATTTTCCGCATTACATATCAGGAAAGAGATTTTCAGATTCAATTGTTGAAAAAGTGTCCGACAAAAGAAGAAACAGAATTGGATATTCTGTTAGATGGTCTATTGCAAACTTTGGTTAAGAACAAAGAGAGATGGTCTTTTCAACAGCATGAATTGGATCAGGATCTTGCAAATCATATCTGGCGGGCCATCTCTCTCCGGTATAGACTTTGATAAGAATCAAAGCCTCCCAGTTACTTATTTAATTTACGCCAGGTCCAATAAGTTCAGTGGTGAGGCCTAAAAATCTCAGTAGATTTTTGTTGTCAAAAATTAAAGTAGCATAATGTTTTCCCTTTTTAAAGGTAAGTTTTGAACCACCTGGAAAGGTACTTCCTTCCTCCATTTTTTGCGTTTTGGCTGCATATTTACTGAATTTAGCTGCACTTTCCTTAAGCGTGGTTTTGTTCATCACAAGATTAAAAGGCAAGCCCTCGACAACAAGTGCTTGATCTTCTGGGATATCAAAAAAGATTTCATTGATGGTATTACCTTTTCCAAGACTGGTATAGAGTTCCAGACCGGAATTGGTCAACCATTTGGCATATTTTTCTTCATTGGCATCTTCATAGTAGACCGTTTTCGCATTTAAAGCTGCTTCGATCTTTTGCACTGTCTGTGGGAAAATAAATTCTGAATCCTTGTTTAGGAGCGATTTTATTCCTGCATGGTTTTGCGAGAAAACGCTCATGGTCAATAGCAGGAAGAACATATTCAATGTTAGTGTTTTTATCATCATAGTGATCAATTTTAAGTTCTGGAAAATACAATAATTAAAGATATTAAAAAATTAATCAAATTCATTTCGTCTTTATGGCATTGAGATATATCCTGATATCCTGTTCGAGTTTTATAGGGTATGTATAGCCCAATTTATTTGCTAGTTCCCTGCCAATTTCTGCGACAAGATCGGCCATTGCGAATAGCGCCGTCCAATTTTCATTGATATCGCCAGCTGAAAAAGTCCGCATTACTTTTCCCCAGGTTTGCTCGGTCAGGTATTTTTTAAATAGGCGTCCATGTTTATTGGTTGTGATATTCCAATCATGCTGGCTAGCGATATACCACTCAATCAGCGGTACCAGATAATCGGTACGTATATTGTTTTCGGACATAAATTTTGCATAAAAAATATCCTTTCTGACAAGACATTTGGCGACATAAGTACAGTCCCACCAAAAATCATTGAGTAGCTGTCTGAATTTTTGCTCGGTAGGTTTTTTTATGATTGACACCCGATAGGAGGGTTTTTGGATCGCTTCCGTTATCCCCTCTTTGTCAAGGAGTACTTGATAACCAATATCCCAATCTTCGCATAACGGGCTTTGGCGTACCTCTTCCAAAAAATTAGGCTTACTATATAACTTAAAATCAACTTTTATGTGATCTGTATATAAAACCATTTTCATGGCATGTTTGCTATCAAAGTAGCTTTCATCCTCTTCAATCATGGCGATAGGAGAGCCAAAGTTATTTAGCCAATTCTTATCGGCGACATACGTGGTATTGTCATCAAATACAAGTTCGATGTCTAAATCACTTAACTCATCAACTGGTGCCAGTGGATTTACCAAGGAGCTGGTTAGGAGAACTGCCTGAATATCCGTATTGTTTTGTGCCCAATCCATAATCTGCTGTAATTTTTCTGCTCGAGTTTGCATATTTTTAGTTTATTTATGGAGAATAATCCCGTTCATTTCTAAAGAAGCACGACTTACGGCCGTTGGCTTCGCAAAGGTGTCGGAACGACTAACATTAAAAATATACGAAAAATTTTTGTTTACCGGACAAGAGCATTTATTAATCAGCATGCAGAAGATGGGTGTCATCCTATTAAGCTTTTATTAATTTAAAGCATAGTCGATGAAAGCTATACAATCATTTTTAGGTAATTTGTAAGATTGGATTGACTATCCAGACCGAACTTCTGTTTGATTCGGTATTTGGTCATCCGTACACTTTTGGGTTCTACGTGAAGTAAGTTGGCAATCTGTTTGGTATCCATATCAAGATAGAAATAGGCACAGTATTTTTGATCTAAAGCGGTCAATTTCTGTTTCGAATGCTCATTGATATTTTTAAAGAAATTGGGGTGCAGTTCTGTTATTCTAAACTTTGCTTTTTCGAATTCAGTATCTGTTAGAGACTCTTCTCTAAGGATCTGCTGTATATTGGCGGTTTCGGCTCCTGTTAGTTTTTCCTTGACTTGTTGTAGGACCTTACTTTTATGCTGTAATTGCAGCTGACTTGTCATAACTTCATTTTGTAGTTTTTGTTGCTGCAATTCCAATAACTCCTGTTCTAGTTGCATGCGGGCTCGTTCTTCTTTTTCATATTTTATTTGCAGGGAGCTTTCGTTTTTTTCGGAAGTAAGTTGTTTTTCCCTCGCCAATGCATACTTGAGGTTAAAATGGTAAGAGCGGAACATAAAGAATGATCCAATGACAGCGAGGGCAAAAAGTCCTAAAATAAAATATTTTTGTGTTTGCTGGTTTGTTGCTTTTTCTTGTAGACTTTTAATCTCCTGTTCTTTTTTTGTTAGTTCATATTGTGCTTCAAAGCGCTTGGTGGTTGAGGCCATCTCTTCGTTAAAAAGCAGGTTACTGTACTCAGCTACCTTTTGCTGAAAATCCAGTGCTTTCTTGAAATCTGATTTTTTCGTGTATAGGCTAACCATCGAGTTCAGTACATTGATTAAGGTGTGATAATAAGGCTTCTTTTTTTGCGCGAGCATGATGTAGGCTTTATTGAGGTACATTTCTGCAGCATGAAGATCACCTTCCTCCATGCTCAATTCACTGAGCATACCATAACTACTTGCCATTGCTTCTTCATTTGTGGCGGGAGCCACACGCAGGGCTTCATTGATATGTTGCCGTATTTTTCGCTTGATTTCTGGATCGCCTATATTGTAATATTTTAAATAGTAGCTTGCCTTGTTGTTATAACTATTGGCATAGGTGTTGGCTGGTACCTGATCAGGATATTGCTTCTGTAATAGGATCGCATGATCGAGATACAGCATGGTGCTATCCAAATGCTGTTTTTGATGAGTGGTTTCATATTTAAAGGAAAACACAACCGATATGGCTGTATAACAATTGGCCAGCATATTGATGTTTTTTGATTTTTGGGCGAATTCCAACGATTTATGGATATAATTCAATGCTTGGGCTTCGTCATTCCATTCCGTATAAACGCCATAAAGAAGGTAATAAATTCGCGCTGTCAGAAGAGGTTCCCGCTCCTTGTCACCAATCTGCGAAAGCGCCTGATGTAACAGTTGCACTGTTTTTTCACTGTCAAAGAGTGTTGTGTGTAATACCGCTGATGCATAGTTTGCATAGGCTGCTGCAAGGGAATTTTTTTGGTTCTGAGCGGAATGATAAGCGCTATCGATAAACTTCTGCGACTTTTCAAAATCTTGTGTATTGGTATATATATTTGACAGAATCCAATATGATTTGGTCATCTCAAGGTTGTTTTTAGAAATTCTGCGAGCGGACTTGAGGCTGTTTTGGGCCATTTGTATGGCCTGTGGATACTGTTCATTAGCGCGATACCAGTCCGCTAATTGCTGTTGGAGCGATACTTGTTCTGTCGCCGTCAAATTCGTCTTTAAAAGGTTTTGTAGACTATCGACATAGCTGTTATTTGCGAAGCCCATTGGTAAGAGACCCGCCCAAAATAGTACAAAAGCAATTATCTTGTTCATGCTACAAATGTACAAAAGCTGTAGACCTAATACGAGCCTTTTTTCTTTTTGTTGTCTTTGTTTTGTTGTTGTAAATTGTTGTTTTTTAGTTTGTTGTGTATGCGTGTAGACGTTTTGTAGATGTTGCATTTACTGACAGTAGACCTTTTGTAGGATCCTATCCTTTGGTTTTAAAATGATGAAAGATGAATTTTGGGATGAACAACAAATCATAAAATTATGGACAACAAAACACGCTCTATTGTATCGTACATCACTTTGATTGGCTGGTTGATAGCCTATTTTTCTCCTAATAAAGAAGCTGACGGCTTGTTGAAGTATCACTTGCGCCAATCTTTGGGATTAGTCATCACTTGGTTCATTGGCAACATGATCATCGCAATCGTTGTGACGATTGTTCCGGCATTAGGGATATTGTACTATAGTAGTTTTGCTTTTTTAGCGCTGATGATTTTCGGTATGATAAACGCTGCAAATGAAGTAAGCAAACCCTTGCCACTGATCGGCAAATTGTTTGAACATAAATTTGCCTTTATCGGATAGGAGTAAAAGCGGGATGGTTATGAAATATTATAAATATCTGATTATGGAGGGGAATGCTTACAAGATTAGGACCTTTATTGCCCTACAGCATATTATACTGATTATTTGGTTTTTTATTGGGCTTTTTATGTTTGCCTATGGTGAGTATATAAAAACAGGTATTGGTATCGTCTCTTTTACACTGTTGATATTGGTTCTAATGATCCTAAGACCATCTAAATTCAGGGTTTGTCCGCAAGATCAACGGATTCAGGTGGACAGAGCCAAGCTAGAAAAAACACCGGATTCGTATTCCTTTTCAGATTTCAGCAGTTTTGAAATGGACACCATTTATTGGCTGCGTATTCCAATAAATAGCACGCTCTATGCAAGATTTAATTTTGAAGGAAAAACCAGTCGTCATGTGGTCAGTCAATCGTTTGGGAGGGGGCCAATGCAGGTATTGTCCAATGAGCTGGGAAAATTAATCACCCGGGATCAAGTATAGCATATTTGTTTCAGAAAAATAGTATTAAACTAAATAATTAAAAGATTTAAAATAAAGAGAAAATGAAAAAAGCACTTGGTATTATGCTTATTCTTATTGGATTTGCATTGGTGGTTATTCTAAAAATCGGCATATCAAAAGAAACAGCCTGGATGTTTGAATATGGAAATTGGCCATTGATTATATTAGCCTTGGCTTTGTTGGTTCCGGGCTTGATCCTGTATAATAAAAATAGATAACGATCTCTTATTAAAAATAAGGTTTTAATGAAAATAGAAATGGAATTGAATGAAATAACGAGGACTCATGATTTAATGTGTCAGGTTGGTCATAATAGGCAAATAATCTGGAAAAGGAACTTTATCTTCTTCTTGACTGGTTTATTCTTTCTTGTTTTAGGTTCTTGTGGTATAGGTGAAAAAAGTTACCCAGAGCAGGTCTTTGAACGCGTGGCATTGAATGGGAACAAGATTCCAAATGGTTTTAAGCGGCATTTTAATGAGATTAGGGCACAACTTAAGGCGGGGAGTTTAACTATTGTAACCCAAAAGAATGAGGTCAAAAAGGTTGGCGCTGTAGCCTATGTCGAAAATCATTATGTGCGGATGTTTGATGCCGATATTAAGTCCTTAAAGGAATTGGAATCTAAAGCAGAAACAGCTCAAATTTTGACACTTGCGCTCGATATGTTTACCTATGTCGATCAAATCTATAAAGTTGATTTTCCCCGCATTGCTAAAATGATTGATGAAGGGAGGCCTGATGTTGAGATCGATGCCGCTATTGCAGAGCTCGATTCAAATAAAGGCGGGATCATAGATGAAAAGTTTAATGCGGTTCATGATCTGATTATTCCATATGCCGACAAACATGGTGTTGAATATAAAATGCTCAATATGCCTTAAACTGATTTTAAAAAAAATATGAAAAATTTCACAAAGGAGGGTAATGTATATACCCTGAACAAACAATATGGGTTGTTTGTTCCATTAATTGGTTTCTTTCTTTTATTAACTATTCTAGGGTTTGTTAAAATACCTGAATCTACATTCAAATGGTGGATGCTGGGAATTACGACGCTATTAACGCTATCCTTCTATGTAGGTTTCCTGACAATAGATATGGACCAAGAGGAATTTCGAACTAGAGTGAGTTTGTTTAGCGGTGTAAAGGTGATGCCACTTTCGGATCTTGAAGGGTTTACAATTCATAAATTGAAACAGATGGGGTTTATTACGACAAACGTTACCCTATTGGCTAATTATAGTAAAAATGGTAAAGACAAGGAGCTGAAGCTTGCTCAACATTTTTATACCAAACCTATTCAAAGTATACTAAATGAAATTCATGAGATTATCGAACGCTAGCTCAAAATAATTAAATGAAAATAGATGGATTTGAAGGATAAACTGCGACTCGAAATCGGGAATAATTGCATTGCATTTAGCCCATATCGGGGAATAATGTCCAGTCTCTATGGGTTTGTTGCGGGTATAGCTGTGACGGCGATAATTTTGGGGCTGTTCAATGCAAGAATAGGAGAGGGAGGACGAATACTTTGTTGTGCTATCATGGTATATCTTTTTATTCATGGACTATATGATCTCATTTTTAAATTGAATGTCCGCTATATATTTGATGGCAATAATCAGGTAATTTATCGGGAGAATTTACCATTTGGCCGACGAAAATTAATGCGATTTGAAGAGGCGGTCATCATCACGAGCTCAGAATCTTGTGACTGGCATTATTGTTTAGGGATCAAGGAAAAACAGTTTTTGAAAAGTTATAAAATCAGCCCTGATTTTGGGTCAGGGAAGGCTTCGGAAAAAGCTGTTTTTGCATATGAGAAGGAGATATTGAACCCAATAGTGGAATTGCTTAGTTAGTCAGTATACTGTTTTTGGGCGGCGTGATATGCAACTGTATTCGTACAATGGGAATCAGTCCAGGTAAAATGGTTATATGAATTTTTATTGCAGCAATAGGTTTATTTTCTAGTGATCTTAAAATATTTGGATCTGCCTCGCGGCAAATGACAGCCAATTTAAAAACCGAAGAGTCCGCTAAAGATAACAATACAATAGATTCCCATCGCCAACAGTAGATTGATGCACAGCGCTGCATATTTCTTCTTCGCTAATAACCAAATTGATTCTATTACTGTATAAATGAGGAGCGGAATTCCAAAACCGAGCATTTCGAAATAAAATAAATAGCCAGCACCCAAACGATCATTTTCTTTATGCATATACCATTGAGAAATAATGATAATAAGGCCAATTAGTATTAAGATACCCAATCTTATTAAGAGATGTCTTTTTAATTGTTTATCTCTCAAAATAGGTGCGCGAATGAAGAAGACCGTTCCTGCAAAGTAAGCTATGATGAATATAATCCCTATAAGCTGTCGGAATGTATAAGATATATTAAACCAACCATTTGTATAGAGTGACCCTATAATTAGTGTTGATAAAAGAAAATAGCCTATCGTTTTATAGTTCATGTGGTAAAATAAACGTTTTGCCCATACCGGATGACGCAAGCCTTTTTGTTGGAAAGAATTCACTTTCTAATAGCAATTTAGGTATAAATCACAATTATAGCAAAAATAGAGGGTGAAGATTAATGCGCCAAAAAATGTATGGAGATAGTAGTCCTTGAAATAAAAATTGTAAACGATTACTAATGACAGTATTATTTAATGGGGTTGGTTGTTTTATTGCTTTAATTTGCATTTTTTGCAATATTATGCAATAATATGCTTCTATTTTGATTTATTATTGATAGTTTTGTACGACTAAGCCTAGACAAGTCTATTGCTATACTATTTTAGTTTATCTCAAATTATATGGAAATTAAATCATTACCCATTCGTCCGGATACAGCGAGAAATGCTGTCAGGTTTATCTTTTTTGTGTGTGGGTTGGGACTCGCCAGTTGGGCACCTGTCGTTCCTTATGTTAAGCAACGGCTTGGAATAGATGATGGTGTATTGGGACTTTTGATGCTTCTTATCGGCGGCGGAGCTCTTTTTATTATGCCATTTTCGACCATCCTTCTGAATAAATTTGGAACAAGAAAAATTATCTTTCTTTCGGGGATCACGCTCGCATTGATACTGCCGATGTTGTTAATTGCTAATTCCATCATAACAATGGGGATTACACTATTCTTTTTTGGTATGTGTATGGGAGGAATAGAAGTTTCCGCAAATGCGCACTCAATCCTTATCCAGAAACTCTTTGATCGGCCTATCTTATCCGGTCTGCACGGTATCTTTAGTGTGGGAGGATTAACGGGGTCGCTCGGATTAGGACTGTTGATAAAGTTAGGGTTTCAGGCTACCTATGCCATGTTATTGATCTCCTTACTGATCGTTGTAATTATGTTCGTCATGTATCGTAGGTTGTATGCGCATGATGATGAAATACGCATTAATAGTCATCATGATGACAAGAAAATGGCTGCAGGTCAGTCCAAATGGGCTGGTTGGTTCAATTTGCATGTTTTATTTCTGGGCATGCTCTGTTTCTGTGCTTATCTCTCCGAAGGTTCAATGTTGGATTGGAGTGCGGTATTTTTGCATGAGGAAAAAAATGCACCGCTTGAAATTGCGGGGATAGGGTATGCTGCCTTTTCCATCGCCATGGCAACAATGCGACTTTTTGGCGATGTACTTGTTGTCCGGTTAGATCATCGGGTTGTTGTGGTCGGAGGGGGACTCTTAGCGGTATTCGGTTTGCTGGTAGCTGTTTTATCACCTTCTTATTGGGGTGCATTAGCCGGATTTATCCTATTGGGCTTTGGTGCCGCTAATATTGTTCCGATTTTATTTAGTCATGCCGGAAATTTAAAAGGGGTTGGGGCATCAGCAAGTATTCCGGTTATGTCAACATTGGGGCACTCGGGACAGTTGTTGGGCCCCGCCTTGTTGGGTGGAGTTGCCCAATTTTATGGAATTTCAGTCTCGCTTATCGTCGTTGCTTTTCTTATGCTTTCACTTGCCGTGTCTTATTGGATTTATTGGAAATTCCAGGCTAGAAAATAAATTCTTGCAAACTATAGCTGGGCAATTACCTCTTGTGATTGGCCAGCTATAAATACTCAGTTGAACGTTTTATTTTGCAGGTCAGCAACAAAAAAACGATGTGCATCAGTCCAGTTCTTCAACCGTTCAAATCGGTGCTCATTGACATTGTGAAATGTATTAAACATAAGCCCTTTTCCAGAAAAACTGTCTAGATTCTTTAGATGATCGTCAATAAGAAAATCTGTGTCGATAATACCTTTATTCCCACAGAATACGATGTTCTTCCACGAGATAAATGGAAAATATTCCTGTAGCCATTCCCGTTTCTCTAAAAGACTATTGGGAAATTCCATTGCGGCAGATACAACAAAAATCTCATAATAGTTTTGTAATTCCTTCACCACGTCTTGTGCATCTTGTGCAACAGGAATACTGCGGAAAAAACCTGGTCTATGCAAATAGCGTAAGACTGCCGTCTGATCAGGTAAACAATCCGCTTCCTTCAGCCCTACGATGTCGTTTTCATTTATCCGTATACCCGTTTCTTCAAAATAATGTGAAAGATAGTGCCGTTGGATGTCTGCAAGTACACCGTCCATATCAATGGAAATTGTCTTTTTTATCATAAGTTTTATCTTTATTATTGCACAAATGTAATTATTTAATTGCAAAATATTGCAATTATAGCAAATTTTTGCAATTCATTTTATTCTGGTAAATCTATATATTTGTTCCTATGCTAAAGTACGATCGTCTGCAAACCATTTTAGATATCACCAATAGGGAGGGCTCGGTTTCATTTCAAACCTTGAGCAAAAAGCTTTCGGTATCTGAAGATACCATACGGAGAGATATCAAGGAATTGAATGATCGGGATCTTCTTCGCGCAGTACGGGGGGGAGCTCACAGCATTGTGCAAAAAAAATATCATTATCGTGATCGCGAGAAAGCAGGGTTGGAACAGAAAAAGATTATTGCACAAAAAGCTTTATCATTAATAAAAGATGATCAGGTACTTTTTTTTGATGGGGGGACATCTATCCTGGAGTTGACTAAAATTTTACCAAAGGATCTTAAAGTCACTATCATTACGAATAGTTTTCCTGTCGCGAGTGTGATCGAAGACCATCCTTTGATCGATATCATATTTTTGGGAGGCCGACTTTATAAGTCCGCCTTTACCACTTTTGGCAATACTACGTTGGAAAGCATTGCCAATTTTAAAGCTGATTTATACTTTTTGGGCGTTTGTTCAATTACTCCTGAAAATTTGTCCTGTAATTATCAGGAAGATGCTGAAACGAAACGTGCAATGATGAAACAGAGTGTTCGCATCGTTGGATTGTGTACTTCCGATAAATTTGATACGGAGTCAAGCTTTATCATCGATAAAACCAAAAAGCTTGATATCATTGTGACAGAACATGAATCAACGAGCCCTCAGATGCGTAAATATATCGCTCAGGGGATCGAGCTGCTTTAGACAAACAATGATGTCGCAGTTTTTTTGCTACATCATTGTTTGTTATCATAGCTATTTTGCGGCTTTGATCTGAATGTCCAATGTAAATTCGTCGTCAATCGCCCGATTCCCGAGGTCAGAGAAAAAGCTGGCCGAACGATATTGGATATCAAAATCCAATCGATTTACCTTTACACCTAATGCTTCGGCCGAAAGTCCGTCAGTGGTGCTGGTTACCTTTGCGGGAAAAGATATCGTTTTCGTTTTGTTTTTAATGGTAAGATTCCCTGTGATTACTGGAGTAGCCTTGCTGTTATCCACTTTGCTGATAATGAATTTTGCTGTTGGATACTTCGGTACATCAAAGAAATCTTCATTTTTAAGATGGCCAGTTAGTTTTGGCGCATCAGTACATGCCATCGAATTCATATCAATGGTAAATCCACCACCGGTAATTTTACCTTTATCTGTTTGGATCGTTCCGTCTTTCAAGGCAATGGTACCAACATGACCACCGACGACTTTCTTCGCATCCCATTTGATTATTGATGATTGTGTACTGACTTTATAGGTTGTTTTTTGCGCAAAAGCAAAGGAAGTACTGCAAATAATAGCAATGAATAATAAGGTTCTTTTCATAGAGATGATTTGTTTAAAATCAAATATACAAGAAAGTAGGCATATTCAAATGAGTAAGGTAATGATTATATAAACGATAGTTTTAAATCAATGATTGTAACCATTCCTGAAAAAAATGGGTAGATTTTTATGACATGATTTATTTTGTAAAATTAGGAAATATTAGCTCCTAACCCGTATAAAGTTGGCTAGGAGGGGAGCTTATCCATTGTAGGAATATTATCTTTTAAGCGGTCCAATATATTTATAGCTATTGATGAATATGCCAGTCGGGGTTATCTTTGAGTCGAGGAAGACAAGTTCCTGGGCGTAAACCTTATCTGAGAGTAGGCGCTTGCCATGTCCCAGCAAAACTGGGTAGGTAATGAGTACCACTTCGTCGACGAGACCCTGCTCAAGTAATAGCGAGGTCAGTGTAGAGCTACCTACAACAATCAGATCGGGACCATCCATTGACTTGAGGGCATGAATCGCGGCGAGAATGTCTTCTTCCAAATTTTTTACTGGCCCCCAGGTTAGACTGTCAGGACGGTGTGTTGCGACATATTTTGTTGCAGCATTTATGGCATTGGCCATAGGGAAATCTCCCGCATTGGGCCAGAAGCCACTAAAGATATCATAAGTCTGACGACCTAAAAGAAGGTCGAAGTCTGAGCCATATGCCTGAAAGAGCATTTCCGCTCCTGCGGGACTTCTATAGGCAGTTGTCCATGCGCCATAGGCGTAATCTCCATCGTGTTCGATGATGCCATCAAGGGAGATGTGTTCGAAAATTCTGATCTTTCTCATTGTTTCAAGTGTTTGATTATCAATTCAAATTTAGCGAAGTTTAGAAGCACGGATGAGGTGCAATTGCGACAATATAAGGGGGTAAAACCTTTAGGTCAATCTGTTGTTTTTAGGAATAATTACGAATTGTACGAAGGTCGATGCAATACGATTTACGAACAACATACGGAAATGTATAAAAATATATAGAACTTTAATCCTGCAGATACCGGTGCATGTGGATTTTAAATCTCCCTGTGCCAACGGTACATTCGGCGATGTAAAAAAAGATACGCATATGGAATTTTCACCTTTCAACAACGTTGTTAAACTTTGTCTTCAGGGTATGAGCATGGAAGAGGCCAAGCATACTGAAGAAGCCCTTAACTTATTTACGCAAGCTTGGAACGAAGCCACAGACGATCACGAACACTTTCTTGCGGCTTATTATATCGCTAGGAATCAAGAGGCTATTTCCGACAGATTGACATGGTTGGAGGCGGCCTTGAGCCATGCATTAAAACTAAATGATGATACGGTTAAGAGTGCTTTGCCAAATCTTTATTTGAACCTGGCTAAATGCTATGAAGCGCTGGGGGATAGTGATAAGTCGCATGGATATGCTGATCTGGCTGCAGTCTTGGGGGAAAAACCATCAGATACAGGTCCATTTTATCATGGTACAAGAGCTGATTTACCAGTGGGTGCGCTATTGACAGCGGGAGGTAATTCCAACTATCAATCTGAACTTACCATGAACCATATTTATTTCACCGCATTAGTTAACGGAGCCGGACTCGCGGCGGCTTTGGCAAGGGGCGATGGTCGCGAACGTGTTTATATTATTGAACCAATGGGAAGCTATGAAAATGATCCAAATCTAACAGATAAAAAATTCCCAGGTAACCCGACGCGTTCTTATCGTTCCACAATGGCATTGAAAATCATCGGTGAAGTAAGTGACTGGGTCAGACCGAGCCCCGAAGAGCTTCAGCGGTTCCGTGAACGTTTGGCGAAGGGTAATGGAGAAATAATCAATTAAATGCAAGAGGCATATTACCTGTCCAATATGTAGAGAATGCTAGATTGGTGCTTCTAAAGAAAGCTCATGAAGATGATCAGGGTTATGAGATTGATTTTGAAAGGGATTAAAATTTGAAAAGGATCAAATTGACTGTTCAGAGCGGTTGACCAAGAACATTTTGCGATTTTCATTGTTTGTTCAATGTCAATAATGTCTGAAAGATTCTTTTTTTCGGGCAAATCCCCATTAACTTCGCACAACGTGGTAAATGGATCTTATTTATTGATAATTTGGATCCAATTGGTATTTTATAAAAAACAAAAGAATGATTAAATCGAAAGGTTACGCGGCGAAGGATGGCAATTCCCCGCTTGAATATTGGGAATTTGAAAGAAGAGAACTTGGTTCAAATGATGTGCTAATCGATATCTTGTATAGTGGTATTTGCCATTCAGATATTCACCAGGTGCATGATGAGTGGGGTGGGACACAATATCCAATTGTTCCGGGGCATGAGATCGTTGGCCGCATCAGTGCGGTAGGCAGTGCGGTGACCAAGTTTAAAAAAGGTGATCTAGCCGGTGTTGGTTGTATGGTGGCATCCTGTGGTGAGTGCGATAATTGTAAATCGGATCAGCAACAGTTTTGTTCGGAGAAGAAAACGGTGTGGACTTATAATAGTACGGATGTGATGCACGATCACTCTTGCACCTATGGTGGGTATAGCGATAATATTGTGGCTGATGCAGACTTCGTCTTGCATGTGCCGGAATCGCTTGATATCAAAAAGGTGGCTCCTTTACTTTGTGCGGGGATCACCACTTACTCGCCCTTGAAACGATGGAATATCAGCAAGGGGCATAAAGTTGGCGTGCTAGGGTTAGGTGGTTTAGGCCACATGGCAGTGAAGATCGCTGTCGCCATGGGAGCTGAAGTTACGATGATAAGCCATTCGCCCCGTAAAAAAGCAGATGCGGCGCTGTTAGGTGCCCAGAAGTTTTTAAATACGCATGAATCTTCGGAGTTAAAGGAGTTTTCAGCCTATTTTGATTTTATCATAGACACCGTATCGGCGCCTCATGATTATAATCTCTATTTGGCATTACTAAAAACCAAGGGTGTATACATCTGTGTTGGTATCCCAGCAGCGCCAATGGAAATTAACGGACGCTCGATTATGGGAGGAAATAAAATTTTGACGGCTTCAAGCATTGGTGGTATACAGGAAACACAGGATATGCTTGATTTTTGTGCTGAACATAATATCCTTCCAGAAACCGAATTGATTGACATTGATTATGTGAACGAGGCTTACCAACGTGTATTGGACAGTGATGTAAAATACCGGTTTGTTATTGATATGGCTTCATTAAATAAATAGTGTCAACAACATAAAAAAAATAGGAGTCGTCCACTATTGAAGTGAACCTCAAAAGCTAGACGGATTAACAAAATTAAGTTTTTTGTACTAGAGCTCGGTATTCCACCGGGCTCTTTCCATTTAACCTATGTTTTATTCTTTAATTTTGTTTTTGTCTCCTTAAAGTCTCTTTCTAAATATTCATTTCTAAAAGGATTCACTTTTATTTTTTTAATCGCTTTTTCTCAAAAAGCTTTCTCTAGCCTGTTTGTCTGCGGTCGAAAATCTGCTATTCTGTCGATCTGTATTTATTTCTGATTTTCTGGCTCGTATCTTTAAAACCTTTTTTAGTTTTTATACTGAAGCTGCTCGTTGTTTTGTTTAAACGGCTCTTTTCGATCGTTTTAGCAAAAAATGGTGCTGGATAAAAATGATAATTTGTTGCGCATTGTGTCAAGATTGATGATATATCTCCAAAAAAGGAAAAACAGCAGGTTTCGGATTTTTTACCTTGATTGATAGGTCTAATTTTGAGCTGTTGAAAATTATCGTCATGGAAAATATAGTATCTAGATTGCTGGCCAGGGATTGGACAGTCATCACCAGGGAATTGCATGATAAGGGCTTTGTGATTGTACCTGATCTATTAAATCAAGTCGAATGCGATGAGCTGGTTGCAGCTTACGGTGTTGACAATAGGTATCGAAAAACTATTGTA
The DNA here is from genome assembly GCF_039536865.1 of Sphingobacterium ginsenosidimutans. Classification (NCBI taxonomy): domain Bacteria; kingdom Pseudomonadati; phylum Bacteroidota; class Sphingobacteriia; order Sphingobacteriales; family Sphingobacteriaceae; genus Sphingobacterium; species Sphingobacterium ginsenosidimutans. The sequence continues at coordinate 1,460,855 of NZ_BAAAZK010000007.1, read as the reverse complement.
ATGGAGCGTTATCGCTTTGGTTTGGGGGAATATAAATACTTTCAATATCCCTTGCCCGAGCTGATTACGACAATAAGGGAAAAAGTATACGCATTGATTGCACCAGTCGCCAATCAATGGATGGAGGAGCTTAATATGGACCGAAGATTTCCGGCTTCGCATGCTGCGATGCGTGAACTTTGTCAGCAGCATGGACAGATGGAACCTACCGTCCTTATTTTAAAATATAATACAGGCGGATTTAATACGCTACACCAGGATCTATACGGTGAAATTTACTTTCCCATACAAATCGTATTGCTGTTGGATCAGGTGGATCAGGATTATACCGGTGGTGAGTTTGTTATCACGGAACAGATACCAAGGGCGCAGTCTAAGGTTAATGTCTTAAAACCCAAGCGCGGCGATATGATCATCTTTACGACTAATTTTCGCGCAGCGAAAGGCTCCAAAGGCTATTATCGGGTCCATATGAAGCATGGTGTTAGTCCATTGCACAAGGGTCACCGGCATAGCCTTGGGATTATATTCCATGATGGTCTTAGCTAGGATAGGAGATTCTTGCAGGTAAAAAATAACCCATTTGAATTATAGGTATGTATACAATAGAACAAAAATTAAAAACGAAATATGATCAGACATATGGATTTGGGAGGGACAGCGGCTGAAAGAACCAAGTCCTTAAGTTCCTTCATTCGAAAGGGTGAAATTACCTTGGGCGGATATAAAAAGGCTAAGATTTACGGTCGTCTAAACTGTGCCACGGGTAAACGGATGAAAGTCGAACATCGTGTTTTCTTTCGGGATGAGGCTGATGCCGTCAGCCATGGATATAGACCATGTGGTCATTGTATGCGGGAAAAGTACAAGGAGTGGAAAACTAAAGCAGCAGGGGCTAGTGCATGCTTAAAATAAACGCAGATCTCCGTCTGAAAATTTGCAATCACATTTTAGTTTGCCAGATGAAGATCGTTAAAGGAAAAGTGGAAGTCGTGTCGCGTTGACAATTTCTTTCATGACAAAATAGCTTTCCATATGTCTGATTCCTTTAATCGTTGCAAGCTTATTGAAGTTAAATTCATGATAATGGTCGACATCTCTGACCATAACCTTGAGCTGATAATCAAAAGCTCCTGTCACATGGAAGCATTCGACCACTTCCGGAAATTTCTGTATTTCTTCCATAAATAGCAAAGCACTTTCGTTCGAATGCTTTTCCATACTGATCGATACAAGAACCATCAGGTTCAGGTCCAGTTTTCTTCGATCCAGCAAATATACCTTTTGTTTGAGCACAGCTGTAGCCGTCAACTTCTTAATCCGTTCGTATACAGGAGTCATGGATAAGTTGACCCGATCGGAAATTTCCTTGTTACTCATGTTGGCATCCTGTTGCAAAAGGTCCAAGATCATAAGATCTTTTTCATCTAATTTCATTGTTGTAGTAATTTAAATCTAAAAACAAAGGGGTATAAGCCTGTCGTTGGAATAGCAATTCTAAAAATAATAATATTTCAATATAATTTTACTAAAATAAGTTTAATTGCAGGTATTTAACACTATAATTTAATTTAAAGTAGTAAATTCATATTACTTAATATCAATTACCAACCTAGAAAAAGAATTATGAGTGATCCCCAATTAAAGAAAGTCCTTGGCCCCGTCATGTTGTGGGGATTGGGGGTAGGGTATGTAATTTCAGGAATGTATTTTGGATGGAACCTTGGTCTGGCAGAAGGAGGGACCTTAGGGTTAGCCATTGCGACTATATTCGTCATAATTATGTACCTAACCTTTACCTTCAGTTATACAGAAATGGCTTGTGCCATACCGAAAGCTGGAGGGGCTTTTGAATATGCCAATAGGGGACTGGGAAAACAATTGGGGTTTGTTGCAGGGATTGCTCAAAATATAGAATTCGTTTTTGCACCGCCGGCCATTGCAGCGGCGATAGGTGCTTACCTTCATTTGCTTCATCCTGGGGTAGGCTATCTTGCTTTTGCGATCGGAGCCTATCTGATTTTTACAGCAATGAATATTTTAGGTGTGAAACTCGCTGCTTCGTTTGAATTGGTTGTGACAGTCCTTGCGGTTATTGAATTATTGATATTCGCCGGTGTGACGCTGCCAGCATTTGAATTTTCTAATCTTCAACAAAATGCACTTCCCAATGGGTATTCAGGCATTTTTGCATCCATTCCATTTGCCATCTGGTTTTTTCTAGCCATTGAAGGGGTCGCCAATGTGGCTGAGGAAACCATCAATCCGCAGAAAAATGTATTGATCGGTTTTGGGTCAGCTATCGTTACTTTGGTCGTGTTGTGTATCATTACATTTTTATCAGCGGTTGGTGTCGCTGGTTGGGAAGCAGTTGTCTATCCACCGGGAAGTACCGAGGCCTCGGATTCTCCTTTACCTCTTGCTATTGCCAACGTCATTGATAGCTCCCATATTCTATACAAATTACTAATTGGGGTAGGGTTGTTGGGTCTTATTGCGTCGTTCCATGGTATTATTTTGGCCGGGGGACGTGCCACTTTTGAATTTGGGCGAGTAGGATATGCACCATCTATCTTAGGAAAAGTTCATTCACGCTTTAAAACACCAGCTAATGCGCTATTGGTCAATATGGCTGTTGGTATAGTCGCGCTACTGACGGGGAAAACGGCTGGGATCATTACCATTGCCTGTTTTGGTGCAATCAGTCTCTATATTATATCCATGTGGTCTTTTTTCGCCTTACGCAAGAAAGAACCCGCATTGGAGCGCCCATTTAAAGTTCCTCTGTATCCTTTATTTCCTATGCTTGCGCTGATCATCGCCCTGATCTGCCTGGTTGCTATGATTTACTACAACCCATTGACAGCCTTACTATTCTTTGGGCTTGTCATCTTATCATATCTCTATTTCTTAATCTTCCTTGACAAGGATAAAACCATCAAATCATGATCGACAAAAAAGAAATTATTTCCAAATTAAAGGCAAGTACGAGTACACACGTCAAAGTCGCCGTAGCAGATATTGATGGCGTATTGCGAGGCAAATTTATGCACCGTGATAAGTTTATCTCTTCATTGGACGATGAATTCGGCTTTTGTTCCGTCGTGTTTGGATGGGATGTCAATGACCAAGTTTATGACAATGTGGAAATTACAGGCTGGCATACCGGTTATGGAGATTTTCCTGCTCGTATAGATGGAAATACCTTCCGGAAGATACCCTGGCAGGAGGATGTTCCATTTTTTCTGGCTGACTTTGAATCGTCACATGCTACAGACCAAAATGTGTGCCCGAGGGCGCTGTTAAAAAATATCATAGCACAGTCTGAACAGGCTGGCTACAAACCCATTTTTGCACAGGAATTTGAATGGTTCAATTTTATTAAAGGTGATATCAATGCATCACAGAACAGCTTTAAAGAAATGACACCGATTACCTCCGGAATGTTCGGTTATTCCATCTTGCGGATGTCTGATAATTATGGGTTCTTTCGTGATCTTCTTGCGATGCTCGAACAGTTTGGTATTCCCTTGGAAGGTTTGCATACTGAAACAGGACCTGGCGTAATGGAGGCGGCGATTCAATGCAGTAATGCGCTTGAAGCTGCAGATCGGGCTACACTCTTTAAGTCAGCAGTAAAGGAGATCGGTAAAAAACATGGTATTGTCGCTAGCTTTATGGCCAAGCAGACGAAAGAACTGCCGGGCTGTAGCGGTCATGTACATCAGAGCCTCTGGGACCTAAAAAAAGAAAAAAATCTATTTTATGATGCCGACGATCAGTTAGGCATGAGTGAACTGATGAAGCAATTTCTTGCTGGACAACTGTATTGTCTGCGGGATATTTTACCCTTATTTGCACCAACTGTTAACAGCTATAAAAGGCTCACGGAGGGCGCTTGGGCTCCCACGACTTTAACCTGGGGGATAGACAATAGGACTACGGCCCTGCGGGTCATCGATGGTGGACCAAAGGCTACACGTATTGAACATCGGGTGGTTGGTTCGGATGTTAATCCATACCTCGCCATAGCGGCTTGTCTAGCGAGTGGACTTTACGGTATCAAGCATAAACTATCCTTGGACAATCCGTATACTGTGGGTAATGGTTATAAAGATTTGCAACATGGCGTTTTACCAAGAAATCTCTATGAGGCTACGAACCGGATGGCGCAGTCTGAAATAGCATCAGAATTATTCGGTGAAAAATTTGTTGACCACTTCTGTAAATCCAGGTTATGGGAATGGCGGCAGTTTTCAGAACAAGTAACAGATTGGGAAACAAAAAGATATTTTGAAATTATTTAACTGCAAGATGGATACAGATAAAATTTATGGTTTTAATTTTCCGACACCGATTCGTTTCGGTGCAGGAGCGATCAATGAATTACCGGATTACCTATTGCGCAATGGTCTTAACCGCCCTTTATTGGTAACGGATCCAACTATTGCCGAACTTCCTTTTTTTAAGGAAATCCAGCGTAAATTGACGGGCAGAGGGATAGACGTGATTGTGTTTCATGATTTGCACAAAAACCCGGTTAAATCCGATGTGCTGCAAGGTGGTGATGTCTATCGGGGGAACAATAGGGATTCCATCATCGGTGTTGGAGGTGGAGCTGCACTTGATGTTGCGCGGGCAATAGCACTGCGTTCACATCATCATCGTGATCTCTTTGACTACGACGATCTTATCGGTGGAGATATTTATGTAACCAATGAGATTCCACATCTGATCACTGTGCCCACTACAGCAGGTACTGGAAGTGAGGTTGGTCGTAGTGCTATTATTTCCGAAGACGAAACCAAAAAGAAACGTATTTTGTTCAGCCCTAGGTTGATGGCGAAAATAGTCTTTGCGGATCCGCTCCTCACGATGGATCTTCCGGCATTCGTCACAGCGGCTACAGGAATAGATGCCCTCACACACAATATGGAAGCTTATTTAGCAAAAGGATATCATCCGATGTGTGATGGTATAGCGTTAGAGGGAATGGCGATGGTGGCAACAGCTATTGAAAAGGCAACCAAGGAATCTGATTTACAGTCTCGTTCGAAGATGCTTTTGGCCTCACTCATGGGGGCAGTGGCCTTTCAAAAGGGGCTGGGTATTGTCCATAGTCTGGCACATCCTCTTTCCTCGTTGTTAGACACTCATCATGGACTTGCGAATGCCATTAATCTACCTTACGGTATGCAATTTAATTATGCGGGATTCGAAGATCGTTTTGATAAAATGGCAGTAGCGCTCGGTATTGGCAATAACGCTGGCGATAAAGTCGTGGACTATTTATTTGAACTGAATACACGCCTGGATTTACCTACCCATTTATCATCCATCGGTGTGCAAAAGCAACATCTTGCACCATTGTCGGAACTTGCATACGCGGATTTCTGTCATCCTTCAAATCCGAAGCCGGTGACAACAGAAGACTTTCTTGCTATTTATGAAACAGCATTCTAATAAAAATAGTATGATCAAAATTGGTATAAGCGCCTGCTTCTTTTATCCTGACAAGGAACGTACAGTCTTTGGTCCTAAATCACTGAGCTATATGGAAAATGATATGGCCCGTTGGATAGGGAAAAAAGGCGTACTTCCGGTGCTGCTTCCCGATTTAGAGGGGGAGCTGTTGACGGATATTATTGATCAGATGGATGGTATCATCCTCCAAGGGGGGAGCGATATTGCTCCAGCGCAATACGGTGAGGATCCCATAGGGATATGGAGAGGAGACGCTTACAGGGATCAGTATGAACTAAAGATATTGGATTATGCGATCAGGAAGGAGAAGCCCATATTGGGGATCTGCCGGGGATTTCAATTGATGAATGTCTATTTTGGGGGTTCACTTTATCAGGATATTCCTTCACAGATACCTGGAGCAGGAGCCCATCGGTCGGCAGAATTATACGATACGATTAATCATCCCATAAACTTTGTGTCTGGAACCTTGCTTGGGGATTTGTATGGGCATATCTCTAATCCTAAGGTAAACACCGTACATCATCAGGCGGTCAAACAGCTTGGACAAGATTTGGAAGTATACGCTCATTCGGATGATGGTTTTATCGAGGCATTTGGATATACCAAAGCAGCTCCAGGAAAAGTGATGGGTGTACAATGGCATCCGGAGTTTTCTGTTACCCAAGCCGGAAAACTGTTGGATGAAGAATTGATTTTTAATGTTTTTCTAGAACATGCAAAACAACATAGAAATTAGAAACCCCGCTACGGGGGAGGTAGATGCTGTGATCCCTGTTATCACAGCATCCGAATTAGATACAGCGGTCGCTCTTTTAAAAAAAGGACAACTTTCTTGGGCAAAAGTGCCATTACAACAACGTTTAGATTGCATAATTGCGTTTGGACAGTTAATTCTGGCCAATAAACAAGAACTTGCCGAAATCCTTACGAAGGAAACGGGAAAACCGATTACCCAGTCGCTAAACGAAATTGTAGGAGCGCAAAACCGTATCGAACATCTTCGGACAAATGCGAGCAAATGGCTTTCTGAGGAACTCATTACAACAACTGGGGCCACCCGCGAAAAGATTGTGTATGAACCACTGGGGCTGATCGCCAATATTTCCGCATGGAATTTCCCTTATAATGTTGGGTTTAATGTATTTCTATATGCACTTGTAGCTGGCAATGCCGTGCTTTATAAGCCATCAGAGTTTGCTACTGGTACAGGTATACAGTTTGAGAAATATCTGTATCAAGCGGGTATTCCCCAAGATGTATTCAAATGTGTTGTCGGAGATGCCGAGATTGGCCAGCAATTATTGGAGCTACCTCTGGATGGCTATTTTTTTACAGGGTCATATAAGACTGGTCTCCATATTGCGACCACAGTAGCGCATAAATTAGTTCCCGTCCAATTGGAACTAGGCGGGAAGGATCCGCTGTATGTTGCTGATGATATCTTAGATATTAAGAAAGCCGCCATTTCAGCAGCAGAAGGTGCATTTTACAACAATGGACAAAGCTGTTGTGCTGTGGAGCGTATTTATGTATCGGACAAAATATACGATCAGTTTGTTGAAGCCTTTGTCGAGGAAGTAGCCTCTTATACCATTGGAGATCCGATGAAGCAAGATGTATTTATCGGGCCACTAACCAGAGCCGCTCAGCTGACTGTGCTTGATGCCCAAGTAAAAGATGCGCTTGCAAAGGGAGCAACCTTGCGCCTGGGGGGGCATACACTGGAAGATACAGGTTATTACTATGCACCTACAGTTTTTGAGTATTGCAATCACGACATGGAATTGATGAAGGAGGAGAGTTTCGGCCCGTTGATTGGCATCCAAAAGGTGGCTTCAGATGATGAGGCGATCCATCTAATGCAGGATACCACGTATGGCCTGACTGCAGCCGTATTTTCAGCTGATCAGGATAGGGCCATGGCAATACTGGAAAAAATGAACACGGGAACAGTGTATTGGAATTGCTGTGATCGGGTAAGTCCCAACGTCCCTTGGTCTGGACGAAAAAACTCAGGGCTGGGATCAACCCTATCTGCGCAGGGAATCCGCGCTTTTGTTCAGCCCAAAGCATACCATCTGCGACCATAGCTTTTTTGTCTAAATATCGTTTGTAAGGAATTGATTCCCTACTTTCAAGGTTTTAAGTCGTTTTTTGAAAAAACGTCTGTTTATTTCTGTAAGGTTTAATACTGTCGTTCATGACATCGTATTAAACCTTACTTTTTAAATGGAATATCGTGATCTCAGGTAATATTCCCACTCGACTGGGGTAATCTAGGTAGCCGAAACCTACATTCACATAAAGTGATTGATGTTTTTCCTGATACAGACCGGCCCATTCACGATAAGCATATTTAATTGGGCTCCACTGATAATCTGGATTGCTAAAGCCGAATTGACCACCATGTGTGTGTCCACTAAAGGTGACATCGATCATCGGATATTTTGGTAATACCTCAGCCCTCCAATGTGACGGGTCATGTGAAAGGAGGAAGTTGATAGGTGAAGAAGGATCAACCTTGGACATGGCCAGATCGAGATCGCCATAATTGTGCGGGTTGTTTACCCCCCAGTTCTCTACACCTACAAGCGTGATTTTTTCATTATTTAAGACAATCTCCTTCGATTCGTTTAATAGCAGCTGCCAGCCAAGTTTGCGATGGATATCTTTTACATTGTTCAGGTTCTGTTGTTTGGTCAACTTACGCTCATTGTTGAAATGGAACCTATTAAAATGATAGTCCCCATAGTCGTGATTTCCCAAAATAGAAAAGACACCCAAGGGAGCCGTTAGTTTACCAAATATGGAGAGGTAGTCATCCATCTCATCGGCAAAGTCATTCACCAGATCTCCTGTGAAGAAAATAATATCTGGCTTTTGTGAAAGCAATAGGCTTATCCCATTTTTTACAGCATTTAAATTATAAAGACTGCCCGCGTGTATGTCAGAAATCTGAGCGATGGTCTTACCTTCGAACGATTTTGGGAGATCGGGTAAAATCAAATTGACCTGTTTGATCTGGTAATTATAGATATTGGATATAAAACCACGGGTTAAGGCGACTAAAGGGATACTGCTCAACAAAAGACCACTTTTGATGATGAAATCAGATCTTCCTATGGTCTTATTATTTACATCCGGTATTGTATTATTGTTTGTTAGTCGTCTGCCTATATTTCTAAAAAATATCGAAAGTATATCCACGCCGATGGAGAAAAGAAGGATTGTCTTTGCAAGTAGCAATGAAATGGGGAAGAACATGAAACAAGCAGCGATAAAATTGTTCCATTCGAAAAATAAATCCAGGAACATGCAGGCATAAGAGAAAATATTCAATAACCACCAGATTACATTTGCGGTTAATGGTTGTGATTTCCATACGGCCAGTCTGCATAGCCTTAAATATATTAAAATATCAAAGAGAAGAAATATAAAGATGATTTTTAAGAAACTGTATAATTGTGGGATCATATAAAAGTATGTTTGTCTGAACCAAATCTTGCCATAGGGCAAGCGTCCTGACTAATTAATTTATTTATCTTGTATTTTCGTTAAAAATAACAAATATGAATACAAAATTTGAAGCTGGGATTAATATTGCCATAAAAATTCCCAAAAATAAATATGAAAAGACGGTAGCTTTTTACAGGGATATTCTGAAATTGGATGTCGAGGAGAAGCCGATCGATAACCCAACGGTCTCCAGGACACATGAGGTGAAGTTTGGGCACAATATTATTTGGCTTGATTGTGTGGATAACTACACTCATTCCGAAACTTGGTTGCAGCTTACTGTTCCGAATGTTGCTGAAGCGACCGATTATCTATTGTCAAGTGGGGTGGAAACCTGTGACGAAATTGAGGAACTTCCGGAAAATATGCATTGGATTACCGACCCCGCTGGTACCGTGTTCAATTTGCAGCAAAAGCGATAAAATGCTGATTTCGGGCTATGTTGTTAGCATCAGTTTATTCTTGGTGTTTAGCAATAGCGCTGTTTCCCAGCAGGTGAAAGTGTGATAACATTACTATAGGTACTATGATTGTTGGAAGTAAGACATAAGGAAACTGTAATACAGCAATATTAGGTTGATCAAATGCTATTGACTGTAAAGGTAATGGTGATGATAATATACCAATGACCACAACAGCTAGTAGTGAACAGATACCCAAAATATTCCATGCTTTGAAAAATGCAGATGTTAGTATTTTTGGATTGAAGCTACTAAAGATTAAAAATAGAACAGCAGTAATGCCGAAAAATAGATCATAGTTCCAACCCAAAAATGTCATTTCTATAGGCAGCATTTTATGCTTAAAAAGTTGAAAAATAATGAATTCAATAGGGAGTCTGATGATATGGATACCAAGCAGATAATAAGCGTTCAAGCTTAAATTTTTTGATAATCTATAGTAACTGATACTCAGTAAGAGCGCGCTCACCAAGACAAGTACAAAAGTAGGTGGGAAAATCAGAAAAATATTAAGGGATGACACCGCTGAGAGTGCAAATGCCCATATTGCAATAGGAATGACCACCATTTTATTGGGGGAAGCGAGTCCAAATAAAATGAGGCATGCTAAAGTGGAAACGGAAAAAACTACAGGCATAGAAATGCAGATTTACGATATAAAACTACAAGAAATTCTCTTTGAAATACTTGTCCTAGGGCAAGTATTTTGACTCTCAGAAAAATTATCCTATAGTTTTGCTAACCTATGCCGTTGGTCGAATCTTAAATTTAATCAGTTGAGCTCAACCTTTTTTCTTTCAGCCATTTTGATAGGTGGTTGGCGACTTCAATATTATTGAGGTCAGAAAAGGGAAAGTGTGTAATTCCATGAATACCAACCTCGGGAAGATGGACGACAGTGGCGTCACCCTCATGTTTATTGATTGTTGCCGCCCATATTCTGGCCATTTCTAGTCCTGAACGTCAGTGATCCATATTCCAGACTTTGGTGGGTTGTTTGGCAATATTATCTCCGTAGTAAATCACGATGGGAATTTTGGTGAGTTTTTCGAAATCTGCTAATGGAATTTCAACACCTTTGAGCTCACCAAAAAGTCCTGTGGATTGGATTGGTTGTGGCAGTTCGCCTTTCGGAAACATGAAGCTGCTATATGGTTCAAAGGCGACAACGGCTTTAAGTCGGCTGTTTTTAATTGCCGTAGACCATCCCGGGCCGCCCCCTGTGAATGCGTTACCAATATACTAACACGATCGACACAATAAATCCGTTTCTTCCGAGTGAATGCTTCTTCTTCAGGATATTACCTAAAGTTTAACGCATTTTTTTCTTTAGGATCTTATTGAAATTATATCTTTTTCAAAATTGCGAAATACGCTAGTATATAAAGTTATATGAATTACTGAAATAAATACCATTATTACTGTTCATAGGAAGGTAACAAAATGATCAAAGACAAGTTCCGCAAGCGATAAACCACACAAAAATCGGATACCTTGCTATTTTCTGGATAGGAGATGAGCTGATAAAGCTATGCTATTGTTAATAAACCTTTGGGATTGATGGGATATCAGTTATTATTTGTATCTTTAGGAATAAGGTTTGTTATTCATATAACCCATTCGACAAACCAAACATGATAAAAGCTTCTCGTTTTATCTTTAAATTTCTCCAATTATATCATCGTGAAATTTTCTGTTTAGAACCAACCACACTCAAGTTTAATCCCCACAATTCATGTACCCATGGTTATGGGACACACCCTCACAATGTAAACAATATAAGTCATGAGTAAAGATCAAAAAAAGGAAAAAAGTACGAAAGAGAAAACACAGTCGTCATATCAAAAAGAAAAGGACTCGATTTCAAAGGATCTAACAGATAATGTCTTTCGTAAAAAAAAGAAATAAGCAATTGTAGAAGTTAGCTTAATTTAATAATGGTAGATTATTAATTTGGAGCGAGTATAAAGAGTGGAGTATTAGACCAGGCTTTTGCTCGCTCTTTTGATATAAAATTTTAAACGCTCTTAGCTATTAAATAAGCCTTCTATCATAAGATTGAGCTTGTTTTGTTTCCGCTCATTGAAAGTAAGTTGACTAGACATGTTGACGAATTGCTAAAGTCTATAGGTGAATGCATTGATATTCATTCCTGCACCTACAGAGGCAAATAAGATGATATCATTTTTATTGAATGAATGTCCTTCAATTTTTCCTTGCCTAATTAAATCATAGAGTGTTGGAATAGTTGCAACACTGCTGTTCCCAAATTTATGAATGGACATCGGCATGATATCCTCTGGCGGCTGCATATGATATAATCCATAGAATCGCGAAATAATGGCCTCATCCATTTTCTCATTGGCCTGATGAATTAATATCTTTTTTATGGCATTAATGTCAAGATTAGCTTTCTCTATGCAGACTTGCATAGCTAAAGGAACCTTACTCAGCGCGAATTCATATATCTTTCGTCCCTTCATCTTAATGTAGCGGGTGCCTTCTTCATGTTGGCTATTAAAGGAGCCTCCAAAATAAAGATAGTCGGCCTCATCAAATGCATAAGTTGCACTTTCAAAGGATAGTAATCCTGCTTCCTCTGTTGTCGCTTCTACGATAACTGCGCCAGCACCATCAGCATAGATCATTGAATCACGATCGTATGGATCTACGACACGGGAAAGAGTCTCGGTACCGATAACCATACAGCGTTTAGCCATGCCTGATTTGATAAACGCATTAGCTTGTATAACGCCTTCATTCCAGCCCGGACAGCCGAATAAAAGATCATAGGCGATACAATGTGGATTTCGTATACCTAATTTTTTCTTGACTCGTGTTGCCAGACTGGGAACAGTATCCGATTGAACTTTTCCATAGGGTACGTCGCCATAGTTATGTGCGACAATAATATAATCAAGTGTCTCTTGATCGATGTCAGCGTTGGCGATTGCCCGCTCTGCGGCAATAGACGCTAGATCAGAAGCCACCTGATCATTATTTGCATAACGACGTTCCTCAATGCCAGTAATATCTTTAAACTTACCTATAATGGATTCAGGGTATTTGATAGGCTCACCAGCCTCATCCAAAAAAATACGATCTTCAAAATTTGCGTTATTGATTTTATTGTCCGGAAGATAGCTACCTGACCCAATAATTTTTATATTCATTAATTTCCCTCCGTTTCTCAATTATTGAGTTTGTTTTTGTATTGTTCTTTGTGGACAGCAGCAATTGGTTACGATGCCCAGTGATTTATAAATTTCAATGTAGACATTTTCTTGACTGAGCCTTCTTTTGCTTAATTTACCAAAATTATTTAAGATATCCCTATACAAGTTAAATAAAAGGAAACTCGCTCATTGTTTTCGGAATATATGCTGGAAATGCATACCAAATTCATAATGAGGGGCTACGCATTTCGAGATCTTGGGTCCTCAGATAAGCTTAGTAAGCTGTCTGTCATCGTGATTTCGGGAAATAGCATCTTACATAAATTTACTCAATCGGGGCAGATACCATCGTGTAATGACAGCTATCGATCTGTACAAAATAGTTTTTATTTTATTTGCAGATTTACGTTAGGTGAACCCCTGATTTGTGTAGGTACTACCATGTAATTTAGCTGAAAATGAGTTATATAAAAGGCGTTGTTTCTGATCAAAAAAATGGGTTTTCAAAAAATAATCAAGTCAAACAATAAGATACGTATTGTATTAAGGGATATCATGCGATGGAAAAACTACGTATTCTATCTGCGTATTTAAGGAATAGCTTATGTAGCATTTTTTTTTATGTAAAAATATCTTACTGTAAATAAGTTAGATATAAGAATTTTTATCTGTTTTTTTGAATACGCAAAAAGGCTACAGTATCCCAGTTTGATATTTGTGACAACGAAAAAGGAAAAACACATAAAAATATCAAACATGGAAACAAAGATAAAAAATAGGCTAAATGAAATAGCGGAAATAGAAGGCATAAGCATACTGTTTGGCTGTGAATCGGGGAGCCGTGGCTGGGGATTCCCTTCAACAGATAGTGATTATGATGTCCGGTTTTTCTACATAAGGAAACCTTCAGATTATTCCAGCGTTTTTCCGTTAGAAACAGAATTGCGCTATCCGATAACTGGAGAACTGGATATATCCGGTTGGGATCTAATTAAAGTACTGGCGTTGTTGTACAAAAGCAATGTTAGCCCATTCGAATGGATACAGTCGCCAATTGTATATCACGAAACTTCCGGATTTAAAGAAGGTTTTCTGCCATTGATCGAAGACTATTTTAGTGCGCGCAGACAAGCGCATCATTATCTGGGAATAGTTCGCAGTAAGATCGGCGATTTCTGCGGTGGGACTATACGACTCAAGACCCTATTTTATATCTTGAGATCTTTGCTGGCGGCAGAGTGGTGCATCACCCACCGTTCTTATGCACCAATGGCCTTAGCCGATTTATCTGGATTAATGCCTGAGGGTATACGAACCGAAGTCGCGAAATTAGTACAATTGAAGAGTGAGGTAGACGAAGGTTTCAACTTTAGCTGTCCCGCAATAATAAAAGATTATCTGGAAGAAAGATTTAATCATTTGGAACATGAAGTGCATGATCTTCCAATGGTCAAGTCCTATAAGGAGGGGCTAGAAGATTATTTTAAAACTATACTGAAATGACTATACATGAACTTCGGGATAATGGACTGATCCTGTTTGAGGCAGTGGTCGGAAGTCGGGCTTATGGACTGGCGACCGCTACTTCGGATACAGATATCAAGGGCGTTTTTTATTTACCGCGCGATTATTTTTTTGGAAATAAATATATTGCTCAAGTTGCCAATTCGAGTAATGATGAGGTTTATTATGAATTGGGGCGTTTTGTGGAACTCCTTTCCAAAAGTAATCCCAATATATTGGAACTTCTGGCTAGTGCCGATGAATGTCTCTTATACAAAGATCCGATCTTTGAACGGTTTAATATTCAGGAATTTATGACTCGCGAGGCTGTGACTACTTTTGCCCAATACGCAATGGTTCAGGTACATAAGGCGAAAGGATTGAACAAGAAAATTAACAACCCCATGGACAATGAACGTAAAAGCTTGCTTGATTTCTGTTTTGTAATCGAAGGAAATGGTAGTCAACAGTTGAAACAATGGCTGGTCAATCGCGAATGGAAACAGGAAAATTGTGGATTGGCAAAGATAGACCATACCAAAGCTATGTATACATTGTTTTATGATTTGACAGGAAAGTTCGGATACAAAGGTATTATCTCATCCACAGAAAGCAATGAGGTCTCCTGTAGCTCGATTGCAAAGGAGCAAACGTCCAGTGCATATCTTTTTGTTAATCATGAAGCCTATTCTTCCTATTGTAAGACTTACAATGAGTACTTTACTTGGGTGGCCAAACGCAATGAGGTTCGTTTTCAGGGCACAGTGCGCCATGGTCAGGGGTATGATGCAAAAAACATGATGCACACGATCCGCTTGTTGGAACAGGCAAAAGAGATCTTGTACAATGGTGAATTGCATGTACATCGACCAAATAGGGAAGAGCTCCTGCTCATTAAAAGTGGAACATACAGTTATGAGGAACTTTTTCTGCGCTCCCAACAGCTTTTTAAAGAGATACAGGATCTTTCTTTATCGAGCATGCTTCCAGCCGCACCGGATCAGGCTATGCTGACAAAACTTTTGGTGGAATTACGGGAAGAACTCTACCGCTGATGTTTGTCCTACTTCGAGGCGCAACCTCATCGATTGATTGAAGTTCGCCTCAAGTTGCGATAGATCTCTACAATCGATATGTGTGGTCTATTCAAGAAGCTTAATTTGAAATTAATGATGCTGCAAATAATCAATTATTTTGGACGGATATTAAGTCCTAATACCCAAATCATAAATCTATCTGGTATTCAGGATCATTACTTACTATATTTATAAAGCTAATTAAAAGTGCATATTTCGGTTGCTGGAAAGGCTATGAGTAAAATTGAATAATGGTATTTTGGGGTTTAAGGCGTTACAAGGGATCTTATAGCGTACCACAAGACTCGGTCAGCATTTGTCAAAATATGCCAATTGAAAAAGAATAATAAAAACATTTCAAAACAGATGAGTTACGATATTTCACTATACAGGACTGAAACAAAGGTAAGGGAGGAAAATGCTCATGATGCGGATTTTTTCGAAAAAGAGGAAAACCTTGTTCCTTTTACTGGACAACAGTTTCAAGAGCTTAAAGAGCGACTTTTAAGCTACAACTACAAGATCACAGGAGAGGATGATCATGGTCTACATTTTAGCCATTCCGATGGTGATTTTGGCACTGCCTTATTAACAGGAAATGCCCTCTACTTTACAGCAAGCTGGAATGAAAACTCAATTTTTGAAGTAGGAATGGTCGCTTCAGAATTTACTGACAGTGGGGAATACGCAAAGTATGATTTCCAGCGTGGGGAATGGGAGGTATGGGAATGATCAAGCGTTCCCGTAAATTATTTTCTGTATTGCGTTAAGGTCATACCTGTTTGTTTCTTAAAATAACGTGTCAAATACGAACTGTCTTCAAAATTGAGACGGTATGTTATCTCTTTAATGGATAAATCTGTGCTCGTAGGAGAGCCTTTATTTTCAATGTAACCTGTCTATCTATCAATCCTTTTGGAGAGTCATTCAAGAAATCTTTGATGATTTGTGATAAATAAAATGGGGTAAGGTTTCATTCTAATAGGTTTGCGTGTCACTTCAAAATATATGTTGGGACTGTATTATTATACGCTATATATAGATATATCAGCTTCACCCAAAAATGGGGCTGATATATTCTAGTAAATACTCATTTTTTTCTTTTGTTGCACGACCATGTTTATTTGTATGAAAGGCTAGAAATAGTTCGTTTGTTTGGATCAGAAATCACTTCCTATGGTCAATAATATTAAAATTGTAGTAGGGGCTAAGAATATTATTGTTCTTATCTAAGGGACTTGCCTGTATTCCATTCGCTGTTGGCATAAGCTTAAAGCTATGATAATCAATTTTTGAGCCTTTGAAGGGAGGATCTAACGTTATGGTACTGTCAGTGGTCTTGTATCTTCCATATGAAATATCCGAGCCAACCAAAAATACACTTTCATATATGTAAGTACCATCACTCCGTAGCCCAATACAAATACCATTTATATCACCATTAAAATATAATTCCATTAAAACAGGCCTATTGAGTTCCTTTTTTACACTATGATTTATTAAAAAGGCAGTGATCGTGATACATATGCACACAAGTGTTAGTAAAAAGGAACTTAACTTTTTACTCGTTTTGTATCCTTGGACATCCTTGAAAATTACAAAAATGGTTAATAGGATATCACATATTAGAATGAATATCCAAAAGAAATCAGCTATAAACGAAGTTCCATACTGCTGTTGATTAATATAACGGAGGCTTATAAAACCTAAAATCGCGACAATAATAGTTCTTGGAAAACTCATAAACACCATACTAATCTAGAGACCAGCTATTCGATATGCTGTAGGAGTTTTCCCTGTCCATTTTTTAAATGCCCGAACGAAGGCACTTGGCTCAGCATAGCCCAAAATGGTTGAAATTTCTTTTACCGAAGAACTACTGTTTTGCATGTAATGGACAGCCAGTGACTTACGCACCTCCTCAACAATTTGTACATAAGAAGCTCCCTCATCCTTGAGTTTACGTTGTAAAGTCCTTACACTGATATTGAAATTTCCGGCTACCGCTTCGATCGAGAGTGAATAAAGGTAAGAGTTCGCTAGAAGGTAGTTGAATATCCTCTTGGAAAGAGCACCTGTTAACTCGTTTGGATTTTGCAATTTGTTCATTTGGTTAATGAGCAAAGTTTGCACCTCATAGTTGGCTGTAATGATTGGAAAGTCCAGGTATTCTTTGGGAAATTCTACCGTATAATATTCTGCCTTAACTATTGGACATTTCAAAATTATCTCGTAGTCCATGTAGCGATCTTTCTGAAAGCTTGGTAGACCAACCTTCGTGGGTTTCAGATTTTTAAGTAAAAGCCCTTTCAATTCATAAATTGTAAACGCTATCAGGAAGTCCCCGAATTGTCTTTGGGTCATCTGGAAATGGTCAAAACCTGCATTTTTAAGGTATTGGATGACACATGTTTTAGGTCCCAGTTCTATTTCCATTGTATAAAGATCCGTGACTACGTGCATCATCGATCGTACCTGTAGAAGAGCGTCTTTCACGGTGCTGCTCGTTTGGATAATCTGTCCGACAATATTCAGTGCCGCTAACTGCATTGTAGCTCCAAAATGCAAGCCTATCAGCTCATCGTTGGAAAACTGAACAATGTTCTTCCACAGATTTTCCACCTGTTGGTTAGAGATATCAAACCTGGCGCTGTTCATTAACTGGGCAATCGAAAATCCTGATAATGCAGTAATTTTAGCATTATCTAGCCCACGCTCACCACAAAAGGCAATCAAGGCTTGCAACATGGTCTGTCTATAATTCATACTGTAAATCTAATGATATGTTTTACAGTTTGTATCTGATTGTCGCATAATGTCAATACCCTGTCGCTTATAGATAATAAAAAGCCGTCCGTACAGCAGTACTTTTGAGTAACAAAAAGATAGAAATTATGACACTAAAAAATGTATTGCTGACCAATGCGATCAGCTCAGGAATGACCGGGCTCTTATTAGCGACCATGCCTTCTTTATTTACACAACTATTTAAAACACCACACAGTAGTCCATTTACCTTGGTTGGAGGTTTTCTGATCGTGTTTTCTGTATTTGTACTGGCAACGGCTATGAAGAAAATTATCTCGAAAAGCTGGACCAAATTTATCATTACGTTAGATGTTATTTGGGTTATTGCCAGCGTTATTGCTGTCATCTCCTTATTTTATACAATCAGTATGATAGGTTCTGTTATGATCCTAGCTGTTGCCGTATGGGTTGGAATGATGGCTTATTTGCAAAACAGAAATCTAAACACTATTTGAGATGGAAAATATCAATGCTTTTGTGGATACCTTCCTAGCTAGCTTGCAGCGGCGAGAACTGAAAAACCTGGTTGATCTTTTTGCTGAAGAGTTTTACCTGGAAATTCCGGGCAATACAGCAAAGATAAAATGGCTGGGATCGAGAAGGTCGAAACCGGAGGTGGAACAACTTTTTAAGTTACTATGGTCAGCTGTTGAACCTGTAGGCGCAGCTATACAGACCGTATTGACCAACGAAGATCAGGCTATTATAAAAGGGAATTTTACCTCCAAGATGTTGAAAACAGGAAAGCTGGTCAGTTCTGTATTCTTTATTCACTTGAAGATACACAACCATAAAATTATCGAATATACGCTCTTGGAAGACAGTTATGCGGTTTCAGAGGCTTTGCTATAAAGGTTGCCTTGTCTAATGAATAGGATAAAATGTATAAATTCAATAAAGAATTTATACATTTTATATAAGGAGGGTATGTACCAACTGAACAGTTATATGCAATCTATTCACTGAAACAATTAGCAAACCAAAAATAGTATTTGGCTAAAAAAGTATGGTTTTTGTATTCTTGTATATGTGTAAAAATTAATATCTTTATTTTATATAGACCATTTTTCATAAATAAATGCAGGATTTTAATCAAGCCCCCTTCCTATGGAATGAATTGCGATATGCAATAGCGTTCGATCGAAGTCAGGTTGCATTTAAAACCTTATTCAAAAGTTTTCACCCCGATCTATATGAGTTTGGTGTCGCTATAATTAAGTCGTCGGAACCGGTAGAAGATATTATCTCAGAGATATTTATGAAATTGTGGCTATTGGAAGATAAGTTAATGGAAATAGAAAATATTAAAACTTATCTCTTTAGGTCTGTTAGAAACAATGCCATAAAATATCTTGAAAGACAACCCTCTCATGTTGATATTTCTGAGATTATTGATTTCAATTATCAATCTCCAAGTGTTGAACAGGAATATATATCAAATGAGAATCTGAAAATTATACAACAAACTATTGAGGAACTGCCCTCAAAATGCAAAATGGCTTTTACCCTCGTAAAAGACCTTGGCTGTACGTACCACGAAACGGCCGCTATTATGGAAATTTCCAAAAATACGGTGGATCGGCATATACAGCTTGCCCTGCGTCGCCTAAGAGAATCAATTTCTTTAAAAAAAATAAATAGCTAGTATACAGTTGTTTGAAGTTTTATTTCATTTTCAATTGGTGACATTCATCCTCTTTTGGCTCTTATTTTAAAGAATCAAAAGGAACTATGAACCAAGATCAATTTCTAGATTTATTAAATAGACAGCTTGAGGGAACACTAAATCCTGAAGAAAAGCGGCTTTTGGAGAAATTGATCAATGAAGATAGTCGAAATAAAGTTCTTTATAATTTTATTGTAAGTAAAGTTCAATCTTCGCAATCGAGTATCCCAAATACTGAATCCGCATTTGATCAAATATGGCAACAGATAGAAAGCACTGAGTCAGAAATCAACACAGTGAAATCCGAGGAGGTCGCGACTCCGTCGTTACGCTTATCTTTATTTGAGACGCTGAAATTAAAAGTTAAGCAAGTGGGCTATCCTTTTTATTTAGCCGCTGCCTCTGTACTAGTTATCCTTTCCACCGGCATTTGGTGGTATAAACATCAAGCAAGATCCATTGAGTATGGAATGCATTATAGTAGTGCTAAAGGAGAGAAGAGAATTCTTAATCTTCCAGATGGCAGTACGGTCTGGCTGAATGGAGATAGTAAACTTTATTTGGCCAAAGGTTTCAACAAAAAGGATCGTCATGTCAAATTAATTGGCGAGGGTTTCTTCTCGGTAGCGAAAGACAAAAGGCATCCTTTTATTGTGTCATACAAAGACGCTGAAGTGAAGGTTCTTGGCACCAAGTTCAATATCAGAGCATATCCTGACGAGCATAAAATACAGACCTCACTCGTAGAAGGTGCGATCGAAATGACAGATAGAACGAATGGCGAAACCTACCGTATGATACCGGGTGAAAAAATAACTATTGCGGAAAAATTAGTTCAGCAGGCCTTGCGAAAAACTCGCATTCCATTGGTACAACGTACAGAACTCCAAATTCAAGAAGGGGAAAAAATGCCATCAGAGACTTTGTGGCTTGAAAATAAGCTCTCGTTTGAAGGCGATCCGATGTCTATCGTCGCTTCTAAAATTAGCAAATGGTATAATCGAAATATTATAATTAACAATACTGAGCTTGAAAATACGACGTTCACAGGAACTATGGAAGGTTATAATCTTGACATGGCTTTAAAGACTATTACACTGGCTAATCCAGCTATACGTGTTAAACATGAAAATGACACAATTATTCTATATTAACCCTAAATAAACGATGAATAAAGACTACACATAACCCATCAAAAAAAGGATACACCGGTTGATGTATCCTCTAAGTTCATGAAATAAAGAGTACAAGGTCCCTGAGAAAGATAATGTACTCTATGGTTCCATAATCAAATTAAAACTATGAAAAATAATTTACATGGTCAGGTATTTTTTGCACGAAAATCAAGTACCATTAAATATGCATTAATGACAAAATTAACGCTAGCGCTCACTTTTGCATTTACCGTAAAGGTTTTCGGAATAAGCACCAAAGCTCAAGAGAAGGTATCTTTAAAAATCAGGAATACTGATCTTAAAACTGTGTTAAAAACGATTGAAAAGCAAACCAAAGTTAAATTCATCTATTTTGACAATGTTGTAGATGATAAAAACCTACCTTTAATCTCTGTCGAAAATCAAAATTGGAACAATGCTTTGGCGCCATTGCTGAATAGATTTCAGCTTCGAATGGAAAACACGAGCGAGAATACTTATGTGATAACCGTTAATGCTAAATCACTACAAGGTCTCGATATCAAAGGAAAAGTTGTGGATCGTCAGGGCTTCCCGCTATCTGGTGTAACCTTGGTTGAAAAGGACAAGGATCGCGGTACAAGTACCAACGACAAAGGGGAATTTACGCTCAGAGTAAGTGGCCCCAATGCAGTACTGCTCGTTAGTAATGTCGGCTTTATAAGTCAGGAAGTTTCAGTTAGCCAATCTTTTATGGCGATTACCTTACAAGAAGATTTAACCTCTTTAGAAGAGGTTGTTGTCGTTGGTTATGGTACACAGAAGAGGGCAAATCTTACTGGATCTGTGGCTTCCGTTGATATGGAAAAGGTATTGGGCGATAGGCCGGTAACGAGTAGTTCCCAAGCCTTACAAGGTGCATTACCGGGGCTTCAAGTGACATTTGGTGGGGGGCGTCCGGGAACTTCAACCGAATTGAATATTCGTGGTTTACCTTCAATTAATGGTGGATCTCCTTTGGTTTTGGTGGATAATGTACCTATGAATATGGATGATGTCAACCCAAAAGATATTCTAAATGTCACTGTATTGAAAGATGCGGCTGCGGCTTCAATTTATGGTGCTAGAGCTGCTTTTGGTGTTATACTCATCACAACCAAGAAGGGGACTCGAAATCAACCAACCAGCATCAATTACTCCAGTAATCTAACTTGGAGCCGGCCGTCAACTTTGCCGGAAAAGGCAACTCCTTTGGAGTTCGTTCAGGCATTAAAAGACTTCGGAAACAGTTCAAATTGGGCAGGTCAAAATGTGGATACCTGGCTTGAACTGTTAAAGGAATATCAGACCAATCCCTCTAAATATGCCGATGGTATAGCCGAGATAAACAATACAAAATATCCTTTGAAAGAATACGATCTCTATAATGAAGTGTTCCAGACAGGATTTGAGCATTTACACAATCTGTCTATCCGGGGCGGTTCCGAAAAGATAGCATATAGGCTATCCGGTATGTATAGCAATGAAGATGGCATTATGATTACCAAAAAAGACAGCTACAGCAGGTATAATTTTAATGCTTTTGTGAATGCTGAACTGTTTAAGAATTTTAATGCAAGTGTCAATGTATTTTATAAAAAGGATAATCGCCTGACTCCAGCAAATATGGGCGAAATGTTTTACAGAGCTCTCACATTCGGATCCTATCTCAATCCGGGTGAAACCGTTGATAACGATGGAAAAACTATTCCCTATGGAACTCCAAACAATTACCTTAGGTACGAGGATGCCGCACGTAGATATGAGGAAAATCTTAGGCTTTTTGGAAAATTGGAATATAATCCTTTACCCGGCTGGAATATAACCGCAGAGTACACCTTTAGCAAAAATAATCTAAACAATAAAAATGCCCAGAATAGAAATAGGTATATGAATCCGAACAATTTCAATACGGAATATCTATTTAATCAGGATTTTTATACCCGGTCAAATTCGCAGACAGATTATAATGCCTTAAATTTTTATACGAGCTATAGTCGTGCGATAACAGATCATAATCTGAAAGTACTGGTAGGAACAAATTATGAGAAAAGTTATATCGAATCCTTTTCAGCCACAAGGTACGGCATATTGAGCCCAAATTCGCCTTCATTGGGGACAAGTACGGGGACACAAAATACATCCGATAGTTTCGGTCAATACGCTGTGTTGGGTTATTTCGGAAGAATTAACTATGATTACAAAAACCGTTATCTTTTGGAGCTAAATGGTCGCTTGGATGGTTCTTCCCGCTTTCTTAAAGATAGTAGGTTTGGATTTTTTCCTTCTGTGTCCGCGGGATGGAACGTCGCAGAGGAAGGTTTCATGGAGCATCTTAAAAACAGCATTCCAATGCTGAAATTTAGGGCTTCTTATGGAGAGATAGGCAACCAAGTAGTATTGAGTTCCGATAAAAATCAGGTCTATTTCCCAACAATTCCACAAATGAATACGGGTAATGCCAACTGGATAGACCCTAATACGGGTGTCCGTTATCTGACGATCAATCCGCCCAATTTAATCAGTTCGACTTTTTCCTGGGAAAAGGTTCGCACCTTAAACCTAGGTGTTGATATTGCATTGTTCAACAGTAAACTGAATGGAAGTTTTGATTGGTTCAGACGTCAGACAATTGGCATGCTTTATCAGGGAGCAGATTTACCGGCAGTTTTGGGATCTGCACCACCATTTCAAAATGTGACTGACCTTGAATCGAAAGGCTGGGAACTC
Organism: Sphingobacterium ginsenosidimutans; assembly: GCF_039536865.1. NCBI lineage: Bacteria > Pseudomonadati > Bacteroidota > Sphingobacteriia > Sphingobacteriales > Sphingobacteriaceae > Sphingobacterium > Sphingobacterium ginsenosidimutans. The sequence goes on along the minus strand of NZ_BAAAZK010000007.1, from coordinate 1,437,260 downwards.
GAACTTTCCTGGAAGGACAAAATCAAAGACTTTAAATATTCGTTTACCTTTAATCTTTCCGACAATAGGGCATTCATTACCAAGATCAATAATAGCGCGGGATTGATAGATGGTTATTACAAAGGGAAAGAAATTGGTGAGATATGGGGCTATGTAAGTAATGGATATTATACAAATGACGACTTTCAGCCTAATACATTGGATGCTAATCTGATGAATGGCAAACTTAAAGAAGGTATACCTTTTTTCAAGGGAGTGGCGCAGAACCCCGGTGACATGAAATACGCGGATCTGAACCAAGATGGTATTATTTTCAATGGCACCAATACGGTATCCGATCCGGGCGATATGAAGATCATCGGTAACAGCAATAGACGTTTTCAATTTGGATTAAATAGTAATTTTTCTTATAAAAATATTGATCTGAGCGTTTTCATCCAGGGGGTGGGTAAGCGGGATATTTGGTTAGATAATTTCCTGATGTGGCCCTATAATAATCAGTTTGGAACGCTCTATAAGGGCAATCTTGATTATTGGACTCCGGAGAATACGGATGCGACCTATGCAAGAATATATGCAAATGCTGGATTAAATACCAGTGCCAATAGGCGTCGGCAGACGAAATATCTTTCAGATGCATCTTATCTGCGTGTACGGAATATTACGGTAGGATATACAGTGGACAATAAAATTTTACGCAGTAAAGTGGTCAACAACATCAAATTCTTTGTGTCGGGTGAAAATCTATTTAAAGCCGACCATATGCCCAGAGGGATGGAAGCCGATGGAGAGGACATCGGTTCGGGAGGGATTTATCCATTCCTGAAAAAATACAGTTTTGGTGTCAATGTTACTTTTTAATCATTAGAAAAACGTAAAATATTATGAAAAAGAGATTTATCCAATATATCATTTTCCTTGGTTTGAGCACATCCTTATCCAGCTGTAGCAATTTACTGGATCTGGATCCCGAGGGGACTTTAACCGAACAGAGCACATTCACTAACTACAATAATTTTATTTCGTATGCCTGGCAGTTTTATGGTACCTTCCCAGGATACAACGTTTCAATTCCAGACTCAGAGGTGAACAGCGATTTATTTGCAACTGCTCAAGCCAATAGTACTTCGGACTGGATCTGGCAGCGTATGGTTGTTCCTTCAACGAGCGCAGATTATAAGGATCCATTTATACAGATTCGTTCCATTAATATTCTTTTGGATAATATTGATCAAGCCAGCCAATTGTCTGAGTCTGAGAAAAAACATATTCGCAGTATCGGGTACTTTTTCAAAGCTTACCAATACATGGACCTGTTGAACAAATTCGGCAGCGCGATCTGGGTAGAACATACCATCGATGATGGCGATAAGGAAATCTTATATGGTACCCCGAGCGACCGCGATGAAATCGCTGCTCATATTCTGGAAATGCTAAGCTATGCGGGAGAAAATATCAAAGAAAACGGTGATGGACCTAATACGATAAACCGTAAAGTTGTATTGGCCTTGACCGCACGCTTCGGTTTGCGTGAAGGTACTTGGCGTAAATATCGACAACTTAAAGATGCTGAAAAATACCTGCGTCTATCAGCTTTAGCTGCGGAGAAGATTTTGGTCAATAATATTCCGTTGATAAACAATTATGATTTGCTTTTTAACAGCGAGTCATTGGCTAATGTCAACGAAGTATTTCTTTACAAACAGTATGAATTGAATCAGATTACACATGGTCTGGCCTCTAGAGCCCGTAATTCAGCTGGTCGTTGGGATCTCACCAAGAAAGCCGTCGATATGTACCTGATGAAAGATGGGCAAACCCGTTGGACAAGTACTGCATTTGATGGGGATCAAAGTGCTTACGACGAATTTCGGAATCGGGATACCCGTTTATACTATACCATTCCACCTCCTTACAGAGTAAAAATGGGGAAAACAAATTTACTATGGGAATATACGGATAATCCAAATGATCGGGAATATATAGATTTAATGTCTACATTATCTGACGATAAGCATAAAACGTTACCATGGATGAACTGGGAAGGTCTGATATTGAAAGAAGAACCCCATTATGTAGATTTTACAAATGGACAGCCCTATAGTGTAAGTTATACGGGCTATCGTTTCTATAAATTCAGCAATAAAATCAATCGAATCCAAAATGTTGATATCAATGATGCACCAATATTTAGACTTGGTGAAATTTTGGTCAGCTATGCAGAGGCAAAATACGAATTAGACGAAATCAGCCAGCAGATTATTGATCAAACGATAAATAAATTGAGAGCACGGGGTGGGGTGGCGCCATTGCAGTTAACTGCAATCCCACAAGATCCTACACGCGATCAATCGGTGAATGCCATCCTTTGGGAAATACGTAGGGAACGGGCAGTGGAATTGATGGGAGAAGGTTTTCGATTCGACGATCTCAGAAGATGGAGAAAAATGGATTATGCAGTAGCGACAAAATTGGGCCGATATATTACTAAAGGTGTGGACGTTCCGGCCAATACACCTATCCCAATTGAAAATGGATCGACAAAAGGGTATATCTCTTACGAAGGTAAGGCGCCGTCACCATTTCCGGAGTATTATTATTTATACCCGTTTCCTTCTTCGGAACTTGTACAAAATAAAAATTTAAAACAAAATGAAGGTTGGTAATTACTTAACTTTGGATATACATGAACCTACTAAAATCTATTAATAATAAGAAGGTAGCTGTAGCTGTTTTCTTACTGGCTATCTCAGGAGCCACATTTGCTCAAAATAGGGCGACAAGACCCAATATTGTTTTTATTATGGCGGATGACCTCGGTTATGGGGATCTTGGTGTATATGGTCAGACAAAAATTGAAACCAAGCATATTGATTCACTAGCCAATAAGGGAATGAAGTTTGAGAACTTTTATGCTGGTACCTCTGTCTGTGCTCCTTCGCGTTCTTCCCTAATGACAGGACAGCATACTGGGCATACCTATGTAAGAGGAAATAAAGAAATCGAACCAGAGGGACAACAACCGTTAGCAGATTCGGTACAGACAATCGCTATGTTGTTGCAGAAGGCGGGTTATGCGACAGGAGCTTTCGGAAAATGGGGGCTAGGGATGGTCAATACTACCGGAGCGCCAGATCAGAAAGGATTTGACGAGTTTTATGGTTACAATTGTCAACGTCAATCCCACCGTTATTACCCTACTCACCTTTGGCATAATAAAGAGCGGATTGAGCTTGATGGTAATGGATTATTGGCCAAAGGTCAATATGCACCAGCATTGATCCAAGAGAAAACTCTTGCCTTTATTGATGCGAATAAAGACAAACCTTTCTTTCTCTTTGTACCTACTGTGCTTCCCCATGCCGAACTTTCTGGTCCAGAAGATGAATATTACCAGCAATATGCCAATTCATTTGATGAAAAACCACATAAAGGAAATGATTACGGACCAAAGGCAACAGTTCCGGGTTATGCTGGTGTAGAGAAACCGCATGCTATGTATGCAAGCATGGTAAGTCGTATGGATGCTTATGTTGGTCAGATCGTAGAAAAACTACGTCAAAACAACTTGCTTGACAATACCATAATCATATTTACAAGTGACAACGGTTCGCATAAAGAAGGGGGAGCAGATCCTAATTTTTTCAATAGTTCTGGAGGTTTGCGTGGAAATAAGCGCGATTTGTATGAAGGAGGTATCAGGACCCCGTTCATTGCCTATTGGCCGGGAAAAATAGCCGAAGGAAAGACATCAAACTATTTGGGTGCTTTTTGGGATATTATGCCAACGATGGTCGAACTTGCTAAGGCGGATAAACCCAGATATACAGATGGGGTTTCTTTTGTTCCTACTTTATTGGGACAGAATAAACAACAAAAGCAACATGATTATCTTTATTGGGAATTCCATGAAGATGGTGGACGTCAGGCCTTACGAAAAGGTGACTGGAAACTCATTTTGCAGAAAGTAACTACTGGTACTCCGATTAAAGAGCTGTACAATCTCAAACAAGATCCAAAAGAACAGAACAATGTTGCGAATAGCAATCCGAAAAAAGTACAGGAATTGCAACGCTTGATTGAGAAAGCGCATGTGGAGAGTGCTATCTTCCCATTGACCAATAATACCAAATAAAATGTAAATCATTTACAAAAGATTTCGCAAACCGAATAAATATGGCCGCTTGGGTATCCCAAGCGGCCATATTTATAGCGATCACATTATTTTTTCGATATATCGCTTATTATTTTCGGTATCCTGACGGCGTTAATTTTTCTGTATATCAATTAAGATTTTGACTTCAGTGGGATCATTAACCAGAGCTTCAAATCCTTCTGAAACGATATTGTCTAAGCTTATTTTGCGTGTCACAAGTTTTTCTACGGGCATACGTCCACTATCGATAAGCGCGATAACTTGTGGAAAGATATTGCGATAAGCGATAATACCTTTAATGGTGATTTCCCGCAAGACTTGATCCAGTGCATCGGTAGTTACAGGTTTGCCAAAAAGTGCAACTAAAACAGCCGTTCCACCATTTTTTAAACTATCAATTCCAGTTGTATAGGAGGCTTGTACACCAGCGCAATCTAGAAATACATCCACTCCAAGCTCCGTGATGGACTTAATCTTTTGTGGTATACCTTCTTCTTTTGCATTGATGATATGGGTAGCACCGATGGCTTTAGCCTTCTCCAAACGCTTGTCAGCGATATCAGTCACAATAACTGTTGTTGCACCTGCGGCAAGTGCTGCCTGAACGCACAGTAAACCTATTGGGCCAGCTCCAGAGACCAATACCGTTTCTCCGATTTTAAGTCCACTTTGGAGTACTGCATAAACTGCTACAGCGGCAGGTTCCACTAATGCCCCCTTTTCGAACGACATGCTATCAGGTATTTTGTGTACCATATAGTCTTCGACGACGACATACGGCGCAAATCCACCATTGCTGGATAGGCCTACAAATCCCAAAGGTTCAGATAAATTATATGCACCATTTGCGATAAAAGGACTATCGAAGTTTTTAAAAATCGGTTCTACGACCACACGGTCACCTACTTTTAAATGATGGACGCCTTCACCAATCGCATCTATTACTCCTGAAAACTCATGCCCTAATGTAGTGGTTCCTTGATGCCCATTTAGTGGATAAGGTTGATCTACCGGGATTAATTGGGGACCATGTACATATTCATGTAGATCAGATCCACAGATTCCTGCGAAATGAACAGCTATTTTAACTTGACCAGACTTCGGTTCAGGAATTTCAGTTGATTCTACTCTGATATCTTTTGCAGCATACCAACGTGCGGCTTTCATTGTATTCGTCATATTATCTCCTTTTTTGAATATAGACTAAGTTAAGCAGAATGATTAAGGATCATCGTGATCCATATCTCAAACGTAAATGAGATGGATCATTTTAGCCGAAAATTAATGTGGAGATCCTATAATTCGAAATGACGGTCATGATTCATATTCTGAGGATTTATTAACGAGCTGTTGCAATAGGTTGCTGCTTCAAATTCGCTGATGCTGACCACTTTATTATCCATCTGTTTTCATACGTCCCGTTTTAAAAGGGGTATGAAAACAGGTGAAGTGTATTCAGTATTGAACGATTTAGTTCATCTTAATCATTGTCATGATTTTCAGTAGCATATGAAAACTTAATTGATTTTTGTGGATAAGTTTCCATACTCATACGGCTGGTATTTTTGATGATACTTTTTAAGCTGACCCGATCACCCAATTTAAAATAAGCTTCTACGATTTGATAATCCAATAGATAAGGGCCACAAAAGTAATTTCCATTGGCATCTTTTTCTATGGTTCCCTGATAAAGTCCCGCTTTTGTTTCTTTTGGCATATGTGTTTTATTTGGAAACAAAGGTAGGAAGAGTAATTGGTAATTCGGTGTCAATTGTCATATTCCTTTCGCGACTGTCAATATTTATAGCCAATAATGGTATTATCGTCATTTATTTCGCATGTTGGTTTGATCTTAATATCGTGCTAATCCATTTCAGATAAACTTTGTTTTTCGAGAAGTCATTATGCCCTTCATTGTTTAATGTGATGAAACGATCTGAGCTTTTTAACAGTTTGGAAAGTTTCGTAGAGGAACCATAGTAGACGGCGTTATCACTGCTGCCGTGGAAAATAATAATCGGACATTTTACCGCTAATATCTCAAATTGAGATTTTCCGCTGTGTGATCTCAATTTTTTGACACCGGGATATATCACCGGACAACTTTACAAGAAATCCGGTGATTTTATTTATTGAGTTTTGCAACCTGAATGGCGATGAACTTTGGTAAATAGTTTGGTGTACAATTTTTAGCCACCATTTCGTCTTTATAAAGCCCTGTTTGCTCACCGATATTGATACATCTTTTTCTGAAAATCTCCTGAAAAATACCGATTTGAGCGGCAGTAAAATTCATCGCCCACTGGACTTCAGATACTTCATTTTCAATTCGGGTTTCAATCTTCGAAAGCAACTCCTCGCTATTGGGCGGCGGCGTTTGTCCCACCCATCGCAATCGGGCTTGATGGTACCAAAAAGTACGTCTTTGAAGGGGAGATGTACTATTTTCCCAACTTTCCATTAATGCGATTGTGCGTTTGTCTTTGGCAAGTTGATTCGCCATAAGCCAATCAATCAGCTGCAGTCTTTCGTCTTCCCGATGTTGTTCAATATCACTGACCAACCTGTCAATAATTTCTTTAGAAAGTAATTTCTTGTCCATCAGTAAGATCGCCAATTGTCGGGCAAGGTAGTGTGCTGTAGACCACAGTTCCATGGCTAGTTCGTGGTCTTTTTTTATAACGTTAGCAATTTTACGCAAGTCACCAAGTTTGGTCTTCTTGTCGCTAATTTGCGTGATAATATTTTCTGCTGTCGATGATAGTTCCATAATTGTTTTCCGATAAATAACAGATGTACGACATTTACTTGCTTACTCATTGTCAAGACACTAGTGTAAGGTGCATCTTATTATATTTATGTGTTGATCAAGCGTTATTATATCGTGAATTTACTAATTTTTTAACTGCCGATAATATGGTAAAATATAATCGGTATAAATTATTATTCTATTTTTGTTTGTTGCCCTCGTCTTTTTGAGCAAAAGATTAGAACCTACTTGTTTGGTATAAAGCTAAGGATGTGCGGAGGCCGTTCAACAAGATGAAGTTACTTTTGATGTTACATTTGGATAATGGAATTAAGAAAAGAAATTGAACCTGATTTTCAAACATTGGAAAAACGCTATCCGGAAGTTCTAAAACTCATTCTAGCATATTCTGACTATTGTGAAGAGAACGGGGATGAAGATAATACCGAATATCAAAAGCTTGAAAATACGCTTCATGAAATGACCGGTAAAGATATGTCTCAGTTTAATCTTTGGGAATGGTGGGAGGAAGAAGGCGCTGAAGTTTTGGCATTCAGAATATCACTTCCCGCTCCGAAAATTATTGAACATATCACAAAGGATGAACTGGTAGAAATTGTGCGACGTCAAAAGACTTTTGTTATGCAGGACGAGGATGATAAAAGTTTGAAAGGGCAGTTTCATTATCATCTTGATGATTATTTCATTGATTTTCTAACCTTAAATTTTACAACTTTTGACCGCTGTCTTTTTCAAAGACAAAAAGATAAACAGGGCAATTATTTTGAATATAATCAAAACGAAATTGTTGAAAAATTATGGAATGACGGTGCGAGATAAGGTAAAGGCATTGGATTTTGTAATTTGACAAATGCCTACAAGCGAGAGTTTATCTAAATGGTGCAGTCCTGTGTAAGATATTGAAAACCTGTTCGTTTAATTTTATTTTAGTATTTTAACTGAGCGAATACTAAAGCATAAACTAAGCGAACATTATTATGATAAAGATTTTTTTTACTGTCACCGCGTTCCTGATTATATCATTTGTTTTTGCCCAACAGCCTCAAGTAAAGGTTGAGGAGGGGATAATGGAGGGAATTACGTTATCCAGCGGAGTGCAGGCATTCCGTGGAATCCCTTTTGCAAAACCGCCGGTTGGCAATTTGCGATGGAAAGAACCACAACCTGCCGATCATTGGACAGGGGTTCGAAAGGTAGATCGCTTTGGAAATTCACCAATGCAGAAACCGATCTATGGGGATATGAGATTTCGTTCTCCGGGTATAAGTGAAGATTGCCTCTACCTGAATATATGGCGACCAAAGGCGGGGGGATCTGGTAAACTTCCTGTTTTAGTTTATTTTTATGGTGGCGGCTTTAATGCCGGTGATGGATCAGAAAATCGTTACGATGGAGAGAGTTTTGCCAAAGCAGGCATTATTGTCGTTACGGTCAATTATCGTTTGGGCATCTTTGGTTTCTTTGCGCATCCGGAACTAACCCAAGAATCACAAAAAAATGCATCAGGGAACTATGGTCTCCTGGATCAATATGCGGCATTAAAATGGGTCAAAAAGAATATAGCTGCCTTTGGAGGTAATCCTGATGAGGTTACCATAGGTGGCGAATCTGCAGGAAGCATGTCTGTTTCCGCTCAGATGAGCAGTCCGCTTTCTAAAGGGCTATTTAAGCGTGCTATCGGTCAGAGCGGAAGTGTTTTTAATTTAAGATATGGCACTATTTCCCTTGGGGAGCAAGAACAACGAGGTGTTACATTTGCGGCCAAAGTCAACGCAGGCAATCTCAGCCAATTGCGTAAAATTCCTGCCGCAGAACTACTTGACTGGGCCAGTGAGCCCGGCGCCTTTATGACACGTCTGATCATAGATGGTTATTTTCTCCCCAAATCACCGTTGGAAATATTTGAAGCAGGGGAGCAGTCCAAAGTTCCTCTACTTGCGGGCTGGACGTCTACAGAGGCTCCTTATCTCGCCTTCACAGGCAAGTCTTATCCATCACCGAACAACTACGAAAGGTTAGTACGCGAACAGTTTGGCACTGGAGCTGATGAAGTGCTCAAATTGTATCCCGGAAAAACAGAAAGTGAAGTCCTCAAATCGGCGACTGGACTAGCCAGTGATAATTTTATTGTTTACAGTACTTGGAAGTGGCTCGATTTGCAACGAAAAAACAGTGGTCAACCTGTTTATGTTTACATATTTAGCAAAGCGCGGCCATCGATGAAAGCAGCTTATAGCGACGTGGAGACAGGGCTCGCTGGTGGGATAAATAAAAAATCTGACAATACGGACAAAGAGAATCTGCCACCAGCCCTCCCAGGAGCATCCCATGCCAGTGATATTGAATATCTATTGGGCAACCTGAACAGCAACGATGTTTTTGACTGGACGAAGGATGACTATAAAACTTCACTACTGGGACAGCGCTACTTCATCAATTTTATTAAGACCGGTAATCCCAATGGAAGAGACCTTGCTGTGTGGCCAAAAACCACAGCAACAGATAAATTTATGAATATACTTAACATAGCTATTGAAGCAAAGGCATCTCCCGAGCAATTCAGAGAAAGGTATCTTTTTCTTGACGGTTTATTTGTCGAAAAGGAGCAAAGATTTCTAAAAAGTCCATAGCCAATCCAGTTAAAGCTCTGATCGATGAAAAATACAAGGGTGAGGGGAAGCTCTTGGTTTTCTATTTGCCGCAAGATCAAAACTATTTATGGTCATCGCTGTTATCAAAGAAACTTTTCATAAACCAGATTAATCATAAGGCTTGTGAGTTACATTGCTGAGTGTGCTTATTTTTTAGCGTTATTTTGTTTGAATCAAACGGGATTGACCAATTGGAGACTGTAATGACTTATGAAGATGATATGTTAAAGATTACCAATGTAAAGCGAATTGTGACTTATGGCAGTGAATCCTGATGTGATAATTATAGGTGGCGGTCTTGCCGGGCTCACGAGTGCACTTCATCTGTCCAAACAAGGATTAAAAGTAACATTAGTCGAAAAGCACAACTATCCTCACCATAAAGTGTGTGGAGAATATCTTTCCAATGAGATTGTACCCTATTTGTGCTGGCTTAACGCCAATATAAATGAATTGCATCCAACCTATATTCAACATCTTAAATTCACGACGCAAAATGGAAAATCGGCTCAGGTCAAATTGCCCTTGGGCGGTATCGGCGTAAGCCGGTATTGTTTGGACGATTTCTTATACCACAAAGCAAAAGCAAATGGATGTACGATTGTGATAGCCAGCGTTTCTGGAATATCTTTTAGTGACGATATATTTGAGGTTTCGGTTCAAGATCAGATTTTGAGAGCAAAGATTGTGCTTGGTGCTTTTGGAAAACGTGCCAATATCGATCAGATTTTAGCTCGTGATTTCATGAAAAAGACATCGAAATGGATGGCGGTTAAAGCACATTATTCAGGTGATTTTCCGGACGGCCTAATTGCGTTGCATAATTTTCCGGGAGGATACTGCGGCATTTCAAAAATCGAGCATAATGCGATAAATTTATGTTATTTAACAGATGTAGAGACGTTTAGAAAATATAAAAATGTCGTCGATCATCAGAAGCATATCTTGTTTACGAATAGTCATCTAAAATGTTTTTTTGAACGCAATACGGTACTTTTTGATAAACCACTTACCATTAGCCAGATTTCATTTGAAAAAAAAACAGTGATAGAAGATCATATCCTGATGGTCGGCGATGCGGCGAGCCTGATCCACCCCTTTTGCGGTAATGGGATGGCGATGGCGATACACAGTGCAAAAATAGCTTCCGAACTTATTGTGGACTATTATGCTGGCAAAATAATCTCACGTGAAGGACTGGAAAAACGTTACATCAACCAATGGCGAAAAAACTTTGCGAGACGCCTATTTTTCGGAAGGATTTTAGCAACAGTGCTACGATACGAAGTTGGTATTAGGGTCTTAATGTGGCTTGCCACAATTTTTCCCCCAGGGTTGACATGGATAATCAAACAAACTCACGGAAATATGAAGCAAATAAAATGGGAATAAATACAAAGTTTAGAACTAAGAAAAACGAAATTATGGACGATTTTTCACTTGAAGGTGATGAACTCCGCATTACTTTGGACGAAATATCGAAAATAAATCATTTTTTGGGGGGCAACAAGATTACTTTAGATGGCGTCCGGACATTGTTGTTAAAAGCCGATACAACCAAAACACTAACCATTGTCGATATCGGCTGCGGTAATGGTGAGATGTTACGTATGTTGAGCGACTATGGTTATAGTAATAATATAGATCTTAAAATAGTGGGAATAGATGCCAATCCATTCACTGTTAACTATGCTCAAGTTTTATCAAAAGATTATCCCAATATTTCATACCTGTGCGGCGATGTATTCGATAAGAATTTTGAAATGGCAAAGTTTGACATTGCACTATGTACTCTTACATTACATCATTTTGATACTGATCAGATTATAGAACTAATAAATATCCTTGTCAAAATTTCAAACCTAGGGATAGTAATCAACGATTTGCAGCGAAGCAAAATTGCCTATCGACTTTTTCAAACCATTTGTGTTGTTTTTAAGTTAAACAATATGACCAAGAAGGATGGACTTATTTCAATATTACGTGGCTTTAAGAAAAATGAGCTTGAGGAGTTCTGCAAACAATTACATTTAAAAAACTATATGGTCCAGTGGAAATGGGCATTTCGTTACCAATGGATAATTTCCAATATATGAATGTTAAAATAATAAGTGTTGCCAAGCAACTGCCCAAATACTCCAGCACAACTGCTGAAATACTTCCGCTATTGGATATATGGCTTAAGGGCCAGGAGCACCGGTTTATAAAAAAAGTAAAGAAACTTTTTGAGGGCTCGGCTGTCGACAGAAGGTATGCTATTATGGATCCGAATGAGGTTTTTACTGCAACATCATTCGAGGAGAAAAATAATATTTACATGCGGGAAGCCATAGTATTAGGTGAGGAAGCACTTCGTAAGGCTCTCGAAAAGGTAGGATGGACACCCCAATCTCTGGATTATATCATCACCGTCAGCTGTACAGGGATTATGATACCTTCATTGGACGCATATCTTATCAATAAGATGAAGCTCCGGCAGGATATTGTCAGGCTGCCAGTTACTGAAATGGGTTGTGTTGCTGGAGTTTCCGGTATTATTTACGCCAAAAATTTCTTGCAGGCCAATCCTGGAAAACGTGCTGCTGTAATTGCCGTCGAAGCACCAACAGCAACCTTTCAGCTGTCAGACTTTTCAATGTCCAATATAGTTAGCGCTGCGATATTTGGAGATGGCGCCGCCTGTTGTTTACTTTCATCTCATGAAGCAGATCGAGGACCTGTGATACTTGACCAACAGATGTACCATTTTTATGATACTGAAGATATTATGGGTTTCAAGCTAACAAATGGCGGTATGCAGATGATATTGGATGTTGAGGTTCCCAATGTGATCGCATCGCATTTTGATGCAGTCATACATCCATTTTTACAGGAGAATAGTTTAGAAATTGAAGACATAAAGTATATGATTTTTCATCCTGGAGGTAAAAAGATTGTCGCAACAATGGAGCAGATTTTTGCCGAGTTTGGCAAAGATATTACAGATACCAAGGCCGTTCTGGCCCAGTATGGCAATATGTCAAGTGCTACAGTTCTTTATGTTCTCGAGCGTATCATGGCACGCGAGCCTCAGGCCGGAGAACTAGGGTTAATGTTGAGTTTTGGCCCCGGTTTCTCAGCACAGCGAGTTTTATTACAATGGTAACCTTAAAAAACAAGTCGATGGATTTGAATGATATTATTGCGCAATTGCCTTATGGGGAGCCATTTTTATTTGTGGATGAATTGGTGCATGTAGATGAAGAAGGTATTATAGGAAACTATACTTTCAATGAAAATCTGGATTTTTACAAAGGGCATTTTTGCGGTAATCCAATTACTCCCGGCGTTATTTTGACCGAAGTAATGGCTCAGATAGGGCTGGCCTGCTTTGGAATTTATTTGCTCGGTAGTGATTTAAACAATGGTATTGCGATGGCATTGACCTCAAGTGAAATACAATTCTTAAAACCGGTGTATCCTAAGGAAAAGGTTACCGTTTTTTCGGATAAGATATATTTTAGGTTCGGGAAGCTCAAGTGCGCTGTCACATTGAAAAACGAAGCTGGATATGAGGTTTGTAAAGGAACCCTGTCAGGTATGATGAAGAGGGAGCTATGAATAGAGTTGTAATAACTGGACTAGGGGTGGTTGCCCCAAACGGAGTAGGAGTAACCGCCTTTTCAAGGGCCATAAAAAATGGACTTTCGGGGATAACGCATGATCCTCTACTGGAAAGGCTACAATTCTCTTGCCAGATAGCTGGAACGCCAGCGATATCTGAAGATCTCAAAAGACAGTATTTTACCGACTTAGAACTGAGAGGATTTAATAGCACCGGAATATTGTACGGCGTCATTGCTGGTATGCAAGCATGGGCAGATGCAGAGCTACCAATAGATGTTTCTTCTGAACCGGATTGGGATAGTGGAACTGTTTTTGGTTCAGGTACCTCCGGCATAGATAAATTTCGTGAAAGCATTTATAAAGTAGACGATCTGCAAACACGGAGGCTAGGAAGTACAGTAGTGGCACAGACGATGAACAGTGGAGTCAGTGCATACCTAGGGGGAAAACTCGGGCTTGGAAATCAAGTGACAACCAATTCATCAGCCTGTGCTACGGGTACGGAAGCCATTCTGATGGCTTATGACCGCATTCGTTCGGGAAGAGCAAAACGGATGGTAGCAGGAAGTACAGGAGATAGTGGCCCTTACATCTGGGCAGGCTTCGATGCCCTGCGGGTCTGTAGCTCTCAATATAATGAACATCCACAACAAGGGGCCCGGCCAATGAGTGCAACGGCCGGAGGGTTTGTCCCCGGTAGTGGAGCAGGTGCTTTACTATTAGAAGATTTAGAAAGCGCCTTGTCGCGTGGTGTAAAGATATATGCAGAATTGCTTGGGGGCCAGGTCAATTCGGGAGGTCAGCGTGGAATGGGGAGCATGACAGCTCCTAATAGCGATGCTGTGCAACGATGCATCATTGATGCACTTAAAAATGCTGGCATTTCTGCTATGGATATTGATGCCATCAATGGGCATCTTACTGCAACAGCCAAGGACGCGCTCGAGATAGAAAATTGGACTAAGGCGCTTGAACGTAACGGGAAAAACTTCCCTTACATCAATTCGCTCAAAGGCTTGATCGGACATTGCCTCAGCGCGGCAGGTAGTATTGAATGTGTCGCTACAGTATTGCAACTGTACGAAGGGTTCTTGTTCGGTAATAGCAACTGTAATGACCTACATCCCGACATCGCTGCTCTTATAGATCCGCTGAAAGTACCGCTGAGAACAACCTACTTGAGACCTAATATTGTAGCCAAAGCCAGTTTTGGCTTTGGTGATGTAAATGCCTGTCTAATATTTAAAAAATTTAATAACTAAGTCTATGAACAGAGAAGAACTAATTGACGCATTAAGGCCTATCATAGCACCATATACTACAAATGATGACGCTTTTGGGAACCTTAGCGAGAATACTGATTTCATTCACGACCTCCAAATCAATTCTGCCAATCTGGTTGATATAGTATTGGATATTGAGGAAAAATTCGATATTATTATTGATAATTTCGATATGGAACGCATGCTCAATGTAAAGGCAGCTATTGATATTATAGCAAGCAAACTTCAAATGAAATGATTGGTAATGACGTCATCGATCTGGCGCAATCCCGCAAAGACAGTAATTGGCGACGTAGGGGATTTATTCCGAAATTATTTGGTGCTAATGAGCAATTGTTAATAGCAAGTAGTCCAGATCCCGAGACTACGCTATGGCTCTTATGGAGTATGAAAGAGGCAGCTTATAAGATATGGAATAGAGAAACCAAGGTCAGGAAATACATGCCTAAAAAACTGATTTGTACAATATTCCGGCAGTCGATCACTAAAGCTTATGGCCGGGTTGTTTGTGAAGGGAATATTTACTATACAGAAACAATTCTTGCGCCTGATTTTGTACATTCCATAGCCGTTAGCGTTCTTAGTCTTCTAGACTACGTTATTGAAATCGAAAAAAATGAAATTGTCAAAGACCATTTTGGCATTCCATATGTTGCTGTAGAGGGGGGGACAGAACTATTTGCAGCTTCAGTAAGCAATCATGGTCGTTTTGAAAAAGTTGTTGCTATTTTGCGCATATAAGGTAAGCTACTTCTTGGCATTGCTCGGAAAGGTCTCTCTTTTCGCTTAGGTAGGCTATTCCTATTAAAAGTTGTGTTGAACAAAAGAAAAATAAAAATGCAAAAGCGACATTCCATAGGGCATGCCGCTTTTGCAATATCGGATAAAAGAATATTGTTGTATTGGATTAGTAGCCCGGATTTTGCACCAAGTTAGGTTCTACCTGAAAACTACTTTCGTGAAATGGCCATAGGTATTGGTGATTTAAGAACTTTCGATCCTCAATTTTAAGTACCTCAGACTGTCCAGCACCATTCAAACGCATGTGACCGAGAGCTGCTTGATTAAGTACCGTTTCTGCCGTTTTCCAGCGCAAGATATCGCTATAGCGTAATCCTTCGCCAGCAAATTCGATTCTTCTTTCGTTGCGGATGAGCGCAATCCATTCCTGCTGTGATTTTGCAACCAAATTGACATCCGCAATGCTCATATCAAGTCCGGCTCTTTTGCGAATTTGGTTGATACAACTCTTAGCCAGTTCATCTATTTCATTCAACATAATCTTAGCTTCGGCATAGGTTAAAAGTACTTCGGCATAGCGGGCTAAAGAAAAATGCATATTTCCACCAGTACGGAACGCATCGGCTTGGTCCACAAATTTCTTAAACCAGTATCCCGATCTACTACTGCGTAGGTTTTGGTAGTAAAAAGCGCTTTTGGAATCATAGATGTCTATTTTTTCATTATTGAAGAGATCGCCATGACCAAATACACTGGCTTCATACCGTGGATCGCGGTTTAATTTTGGATTAAGCTCATAGGCTTGCTTGCTGTGTAATGGACAGTTGTCAATTGGTCGCCCCTGTAAAGTCCAATAACTATCCACGAGTGCTTTTAGAGGAACGACATAAGATTGTCCATTTCCGGTTCGATATTGTGGTGCCAGATGTTGAAATGACGCCGTTGCTGAGTTGTTATGACTCTCCATATCGAACTTGATGATAAATTCCTTGTTGGTTTTATCTGCTTGATAATTAAATAGATTGGCGTATTGAGGGTGCAGTTGATATTTTCCACTATCCATTATTTCCTTAGCAAGCCTCGCCGCCAGTTCGTACCTTCCATTATAGAGCGCATAGCGCATAACCAATGTTTTAAAGGAATACTTATTGAACATATATGCATTTGTAGTACCTTCATTTTCCGGAAGTCTATTGGCGACATCTTCACTCATTTCAAAGAGCTTGTCGAGGATTTCGGCTTTAGGGGTCACAGCTGGTGTTGCCTCTTCCAGTTTAACAGGAGTAAGCACAAAAGGGACATTACCCCAAAATTCTGTGATCCTGAAGTAATGCCAGATGCGCAAACCTTCAAGAATTGCTTTATACCTTTGCCGCGTAGATTCATTTTCGACATAGGGTACATCAACATTTGCCAAATAGGTGTTAATGCGTCCTATATGCTGATTGTGTAAATTCCAGTAATAAACAGCTAAAGCAGAGTTGCTGGTCATATTGCCGTTGGCAATGATCATATGGTGGTCTGTCTCAATGCGGGCATAAGCATTGTCCGAACGACCTTCGGTCATATAAAAAAGGAGACGACGTTCACCAGGACCCATAAAAGCATCCAAATAGCTGCTATAGACCACACGACGTAAATCCTCCTCTGTGTTAAAAAACTCATCAAAGGAAGTTGCTGTTGGATCTCGTTTATCAAGAAATTTTTCGCAGCTACTAAGTGTCGCCAATGCTATTATCAGGGTAATAATTTTCTTTTTCATTGTTATGATATTAAAAAATGCTCGCACTTAATCCAAAACTGTATGTTGCCATCCGTGGGTAATTTCCATTACCGCTACCGATCCGCTCAGGGTCTAGTCCTTCCCACTTTGTCAAGGTGAATACATCCTGGGCGTTTACATAAATCCGTAGGTTTTTGACACTTTTACCAATGGATGGAAAAGTGTATCCAAGTTGAAGTGATTTAACACGGAAATAGGCCGCATTGCTGAGCCATACATTACTCAAAAGTGTGTTCGGCGTAGAGCCTGTCCATAAACGTGGGAAACGGCTATTTGGATTTTCCGGACTCCAATGGTCGGCAACATATTCAACACGTGGCGCCCCTAGATCATTGCTGTTTCCATCTACATAAACTGGATAGGCTTCCTGACCAGCTAGCCTACCAGTTCTCTTACCTACACCTTGACCTAACGCAGAAAAATCCCAGCGTTTATAATGCAGGTCAATATTGATAGCGTAATTGTAATAGGGAAGTGGATCCGCCAGATAAACACGGTCATTGTCGTTAATGAGACCATCCTGGTTTTGATCGACATAGCGGATATCACCAGGTCTAGAATTGGGCATTTTTGCTGCTGTTTCATCAATTTCTTGTTGATTCTGAAAGTAGCCATTTGATTGAAAGCCATAATAATTATTGATTGGGATCCCTTTATACCATATCTGATCATTATTGCCTTTGAAAATCAAGCGGTCATTTTCATTATAGCCAGCCTTGAGTATGCGATTGCGATTATTGAATAGCATCGCACCGACCTTATAGGAGAAATCATCTTTCTTGTCAGACCAGTTTATCGAAACTTCCCAGCCATTATTCTCTACCGCACCAATATTTACTGCTGAGACTAAGGTGTATGAGCCTGTTAGGGGCGGAACAGCAAATTGATCATAGATTAAATCATACGAATTCTTATGGTATACCTCGGCTGTTAAAGAAAGTCTATTTTTGAAGGCATTCATATCGAGACCAAGATTCCATTGTTTTTGTTTCTCCCATGAAAAATTAGAATTAGGAACGCGCATTGTCCATCCCCAAGTATTGACAGATTCCTGCCACAGATACGGGGCTACATTTTCATTACCAATTAAACCGTATGAGGCACGGATTTTAATATTGTTGATCGCCTCGGATTCGAGAATAGGTTTGAAAAAGCGTTCATTATGCAGGTTCCATGCAAAGGCCCCTGATGGAAAGAATCCCCAGCGATGACCCGGTGCAAATTTACTGCTTCCATCCGAACGACCTGTTAATTCAAATATATAACGGTTATCAAATGAATAGTTTAATTTACCAAAAAAAGAAGCCTTGCTAATTTCTCTAAAATCGGTGAAGGTATAGCTCATGATCTCAGAACCTGCGGTGAGATAGATTTTGTCTTTGTCCTGACGTAGTTCTTTATTGTAATTTACCAATGCTCGCGCAGTCAGCTGGCTCTCACTTACTCCCTGTGAGGCATTCACATCGTTACCCCATATGCTGATTGGCGCCCCTTTTTCATCAAAGAATTTATAGGTTAATCGCTTTTGTTTGTCGGCAGATTTATTGATCATGTATGATACATTTCCTTCGATATTTAGGTTACTGTTAATATTGTATTTAGGTCGGAGATTGATCGTACTACGGTCATGCATATAGTTTTTGGTACCACCATGTTTAATCGAAGCTATCGGATTAATGTTGTTATGCAGAATGAATGGTTCAGGCCTGTCTACATCATAGTAGATCTGTTGTGTTGGGTTTAGGCGCCAGGCTTGTTGATAGAGCCCGTGACCATCATCATTTGCCATCAGCCTATTGACTTGTAAACGATGCGCGTAAAAATCGGCCATCAAAACAAATTTATCTGCAATATTGATATTTGTGTTGAATCTGGCCGAGAATTT
Organism: Sphingobacterium ginsenosidimutans; assembly: GCF_039536865.1. Taxonomy (NCBI): domain Bacteria; kingdom Pseudomonadati; phylum Bacteroidota; class Sphingobacteriia; order Sphingobacteriales; family Sphingobacteriaceae; genus Sphingobacterium; species Sphingobacterium ginsenosidimutans. Next base: position 1,418,385 of record NZ_BAAAZK010000007.1, on the reverse strand, counting down.
TTGCGTCCCTTCAATATTGTTAAGGCCATTTTCCTTAATATGACCCAACATCAGGTTAAAAGTACCTACACCTCCACCACCAGAAATACTAGCGTTGTTGTTGATTGCTGTAGAGGTGCGTTCCATTATTTCATCCAGCCAGTTAACTCCTTTTATTTTTCCACTCGCATATTGTTCAATTGTTTCATCAGAATAGATCGCTGGTTGCCCTTGTTGGATCAGTGTTTCATTTCGCAATTTCATAAAATCAACTGCGCCAACAAATTCTGGAAGATCTATCGGTTTGTTTATTGCATACCAGTTATTTGTAAAAACCTTGAATTGGCCAGTTTGTCCGCGCTCCGTTTCGATGATGATAACGCCATTGGCACCGCGGGAGCCATACATAGACGCTGAAGCCGCATCTTTAAGTACCGTAATACTTTTCACTTGGTTAGGATCGATATCGTGGATACTCTGTTCCATTCCATCTACGATGACCAGAGGATCGGCATTTTGTAGTGTACTGATACCGCGAATAGAAATGGTGCCAGGTACACTGCCAGGAAGGCTATTCCCTCGCATCATTGTAACACCAGCAATTGTTCCCGAAAAGGCATCCTGCATTTTATAGATTGGACGGTTTTTTACTTTTTCCATATCCATTTGGGATACGGAGGAGGCGAGGTGCTTTTTATCGACCTCTGAAAATCCAACGACCACCACCTCTTCAAGCCCAATTTCGTCGTTGTCCATGACGATATTGAGCTCAGTTTTGTTGTTGATGGGAAGTTCAAGTTGCTTAAACCCCACCGCGCTGAAGATCAACGTACCTCTATTTCCATTTGGTAGAGAAAGTTGAAATTCACCTCTAGCATTTGTTGAGGTTCCAATGTTTGTCCCTTTGAGCAAAATGCTGACTGCATTTAATAGATTTCCTTTTGTGTCATGTATTTTCCCTTTAATAGTTCGTTGCTGATACAGCATTTCGCTACTTGATTGATCATCAGGTACATTTTCCTGTTTCCGTTTTATGACGACAGTACCACGATGTACCATGTAATAGAATACGCTATTTTTAAAGAGCTGATCAAGTGTTTTATTCAGGGTTGCATCTGTTATTTCAAGATTTGCTTTTTCATTATTCAGTAAGCCCTCCATAAAGATGAAACGTACTCCTGTCTGCTTGGTGATGTTTTTGAGGACCGTTTCAATCTTTGCATTTTTGGCGTGCAGTGTAATCTGAGCAGAGCTTGAAGCATAGGCACCCATCATGGATGTTGCTAATAATATTCCTGTCAGTTTCATTTTGATTAGATTGTTCAAAATTTTTCCTTTGTCTATAGGACAAAGAATTCCTTTTGAATAAAATAAATTATTCATAATTTGGTAGAGAATTAATAGTTTATGATCAGTTGTTAATTCAGTTAGATGCAGGAGTATTGGAGTACTTCTGCATTCTTTTTCATACAATATTTAGGTATTTATCTTCTTACATATTATAAGTCCTCCTTTTCTTAGTTAGATAGTTTATTTATTTTTGTCAGTCAGTTTGTTAACGATTAATTTTTCTTTGTCGATTGTTAACTGATAGCCGGTCAGGTCTTTCAGTAGATTACAGACCTCTGCAAGGGTCACATCTCTTTTTATACCTCCTTTGTAACGCCTTTTGTCTAATGAAACGTTGGATTCAATGTTGATACCATACCATCTGCTTAATTCATCGAGAATCTGCTGCATATTTTTATTATCGAAATAGAAATAGCCGTCTTTCCATGCCGTTGCTTCTTCCATATCTGGTATAGGAAAGGCTACCAATTGACTGTTAACCATTTTTACTCCATTTCCAGCATCTATAAAAATCTCTTTTTCTTGTCCATTGACTTTTAGGCGTCCTTCTGTTAATAGTACTTTGGCGTTGGGCTTATAGGAATTGATATCAAAAGCTGTTCCTATAGCTTGAATACTAAGGTCATTAGCCTCTATGATGAATGGTCGTTTTGTGTCCTTGGCAACTTCAAAATAAGCTTCACCTTTTAATGTTACCTTCCGTTCATTTTCAGTGAAATTTGCTTTATAAATCAGTTCTGATTCCGAATTCACCCATACACGTGTACCATCACTTAGCGTTATCGCTATAGTAGATCTCTTGGGCACAATTAAGGTGTGTATCGGGTTAGACTCTTCGGTTTTGAGCTGTGAGTATAGTAATTTTCCATCTTTTAATTCGATACCTTGAGAGAGGCTTTGATCGACTTGTTTATTCATTAAGTTAATGTCTTCTTTTCCTTTAATCTTCAGGATAGCACCGTTTTCCCCTGGAAGGACATCATTTTTCTGTCCATAGACCTTATCTGGGATAAGATAATTGATAGGTTTTAGATAGGATTTCCAGATCCAAACAAAAGTAAAGAGTAATAATAGTGCAGCAGCTACTCCGATAGTAGTTTTCCATTTTCCATTCCACCTACGATAATTTGGAGCAATTTTTCTTTCATTATATTTGGTTTTTAAAATTTCCCACTCCTGCTCTAGATCGGTGCTGCGTAAATCAAATGGAACTTGGATATCCGTATTCGCAAGACGGTGGCGTAAACTATCCTTTGCCTGGGGATATTTTTCCAACAAACGTTTTAGCTCATTTTCCTGTGCAGTAGATAATTGTCCATCTTTCAGGAGTAATGAAGCCAATTCAGCCAATACTATTTTATCGGTTTCTATCATAATTCAATAACTAAATAACTTGAGGAATCAAAAAGGGTGACTCGGGATAAAAAAAAAGAATAATCTTTAAAACAAAAGGAAGTTTAAAATTAAATTTAGGAATTTGGTTTTCAAAAGGTTTATTGCACGCATGCGTTGGGTTTTTACGGTGTTGACGGACACATCCAATTCCTGTGCTACCTCGTCATATTTCATGCCATCCAAGTAGATTAAACGGCAGATTCGCTGACAGCCTTCAGGTAATTGGTCAAGTTCGCGGTGTAATGCGCCAATCAGTTCGGAATTGATAAGATCGTCCAGGATATTATGATTGTCGGATTCTTCTACAGTGATGGAATTGCGTATCTTATCAAATACCATATCCCGTCGTTTGGTGTTCATTGCCATATTTTTTACGGAGGTGTAGAGAAAACTTTTGATAACCCGTTCTCCTTTCTCCAATAGCTCTGGTCTATCCATTAGGACAATAAAAGCATCTTGTACAATATCCTTGGCTATTTCCTCCGAGTTGACCCATGGAAAGGCAAACGTACAGAGCTGTAGAAAATATGTTTTAAAATAATATTCGATGGATAACATTACCTAGCTATTTTTTAAAAATATAGCTATTATACAAAAATATTGGGAACAATGTGCTTAATTCATACAAAGCGATACCAGAGCTGTTTTTGCCAATAAATAATTGAAATGAACATTTTTAAGCGTTGTTTTTTTGCTTTAGTGGGATGATTCGGCTGTTGTTTTTATCTTGTTTGCTCTAAAATTGTAACAAAAAAAGTTTTGTATTTATCCCAAGAAACTTCCAACATCGGCTACAATTATTTCACCAGTTTTGAATCCTGCGCGGATTTTCCTCTTTTCCAGTTCAGTTAGATACCTTAGGGATTTGTTCTGAATGTTCCTATGCATACTGTATTCACTCTTATCGGTGCAAGCTCAAATCCAGGTGGACCGTAAGGATCTCAGCAGCAGTTGCATGTCATGGGTTGGCTCTGGCTTAATCCAAGTCTAAAAATCAACTTTAGACCTAAAAAAACCATCATTTTCAGGGATATTTTAGTTTGATGCCTTTAGTTACTTTTGATATCTAATATGATTAAAATAGTGCGATGAAACAGATCCTGGTTTTAATTTCCTTTGTAGCATTTGCTGGCTGTAAAATCAATACACAGAAATTGCAGATTTCTGCTATTCAAACCGTACCAAAACGAGTGGCAAAAGAGAATTCCGAAACTGGTACAACATATACTTTTACAAGCCGTAATGAAATAACAGAGCGGCTCGCATCCCAGATTTTTATGCTTTCCAAAACTGTTGAAACGCTAAAATTTCGTCTACAAGGAAATATTAATTCCAGTGGACATACGATGAGTCGGGTCAGAAAAATTCGTTTCGAAAAAGGCGAACAATATGGTAATACCATTACACTGCGCTACTTTGTTGAAATCAAGAAAATTCCTGGCAAGGAAAATGCAGATGTACGCGGTTATAATTATACAAAAGATGAAACGTATAAAATACCGAATGATGTTAAATTGATACAAATCGAATTGTATGAAGATCGACTTAATGACACATCAATTATCAATCCAGCGCTCATCGCTCAACATACCTTTAATTTTTTTGCGAAAATATAAAGGCGTGCTTGTTTGACAAAGCAAGAGGAATAGGAAAAACTTGTCCCATGACAATCTTTAATCTGTTGAAAACCATTAACTTTATGCTGTACAAAAATGAGATAATATGAAACCTAAAATGATATGGGCCAATTTGGCGGTTGCTAATCTGGAACGCACACAGAAATTTTATGAAGTACTGGGATTTAAACCCAATAATCCCCATACTTCTAATGACCTGGTCAGCTTCTTTTTTGGGGAAAATGATTTTATAATTCATTTTTTTCTGAAAAATATACTGGAATCGAATGTAAAAGATGTCAATTTTGGCGATTCTCAGATAAGCAATGAGATCATATTCACACTTTCCGCAGAAAGCAAAGAACAAGCAGATCAATGGGCTAATGAAGTTGAAAGTGCTGGGGGAACGATTGTATCCAAACCGACCAGTTTCGGTAATAACTATTATGGATTTGTCTTTGCTGACCCTGATGGTCATAAGTTTAATGTCTTCAAGATGTAGCTAATTTAACATTAGGCCCTATTGAGAAGGCACATTTGTAATGCTATCCAATCTTTACCCATTACTTTTTCTCTAGGCGCTTGCAAAAGAGATCATAAATTAGCTATTTAAATAGTTTCAAAGCATATTGAATTGTCGTTATAGCTACGGTTTATGATGGTGTGAAAAAATACTTTCAAGGCATGATGTATATTTTAAAAGAAATACCGTGTTTTAAATTTTTATTATTTTTTCTGTAAATATAAATTATAAAATTTATATTTACAGAAAAAATAATTACAATAATATGCGTTTTATTTTCATTGTTATCTTGTCGGTTTTTGCTTTTAGCTGTAAAAAAGACGAAAATAATTTGGGTGGTAAGGATCAGAATATGCTAAAGGCTGGCTTTTCTTACCTGAATCCACAGGGTAAAGAGTTTGGCGACTCATTGATCATTTTACCCGTGTCTGGATCTATTATGAATATCGACAATTCGCTTAGTGCCTATGCTGGGGCAACCTTCAAAAACAATGCGCACTGGACATGGGGCAAAGGTCGCGACTTGACCAAGGATGTCGTTTTATCGTGGAAAGTAATTGATACCAAGGATAACAAATTAGTCAAAACCTCTAACATGGAAGACCTGCAATTAGAACTTTATGAGTTAGGGAAATATAAACTTATACAATATACTTATGCTAGTGTAGCATATAGAGATATAGCTAACCCTTTAGACTCTGTCTCAAAGCTTGTTGAGATTGTCAATAAAAGACAAATTGATTCTATTGGTATTGACTTCCTTTCTTTTAGTAGTCCATATCTTAATTGGAACTTAAATTCGAAGGAGCCCGTTGATGTTTTTGTTTCAATATACAGAAACAAGGGTGAACTTATGCTGGGCAAAGCCCCGCTTTTTAAATCCAAGGTGATCAGGGGTGTTAAGTCAGGTGCAACAGCGTTAAAATTTGATATTCCGGGATCAACTACCTTATCTAGTTTTAGCAAGCCTATCAACTCTGACGATGATCTTCTCATTCAGCTCAATGTTGAGCAAAATGGAACAACATACACATTAATAGATAACGAACGGGGACTGGTCATACAACATCTACAAAGCGGATACTTATCTAAAGATAACAGCCGCCTATTGGAAGAACTTAAATTATCCTATGGGAAAATGGCACTCATTATCAATACATCATATCAATTCATGCAATAATAGGACAGGGGGCTGGCTGATACCATTGTTATATGTTTGGTCAGTATGTATTTAAAGACGGAGCTATTCTAAAGAATATTTTAATATTTATCGAATGGAATTTATATTATCAATAGTAATTGCCAATATCTTTATTTTGCTGGCATTACTTCATCTCTTTTGGGTAATCGGAGGTCAGTGGGGGATTAGTGCTACCATACCTACGGACTTGAATGGAAGAAGGTTATTTAATCCTGGTTGGCAGGGGACTTTACTTGTCGCCATTGGATTATTATTTTTTGCATTGATAAACCTCTCTGCCATTGGGGTGGTAAAGGTTCCTTTCGAGAATCACTATGTTCTTTATGGTATGTATGTGATTAGCGGTATTTTCTTTTTGCGATTTATAGGTGATCTGAAATATGTTGGTATATTTAAAAAGTATAGACAGTCGGTATTTGCATCGCGGGATACCTATATCTATAGTCCGTTATCCCTGTTTTTATCACTTTCCAATGGAATTTTAGCCGTTTTATTATAAGGGATATTGTCCTGTTTTTTTGCTCTCGTATTAATGATCTGTTTGCCCTTAATTTTTAAATTACATAGATCTATATTAGCGGTCGATACCAAATATATTAGAATAAATAAAAGGAGCAGTTCAAAAATCAAAAATGTGCTCCAGGAATTGAATATTTGAAAAAGATAGTGTAGATGGTTGCGAAATAAAAAAAATAGGAGTGTCCGACCTTCGTGGACACCCCTCTATAGGTTTAAGCGAATTGAAGGCTAATTAGAGAAGACTCCAAAGTCCGCAAGGTGTGAATAGAAGAAATCACCCCAGGAATTCACAGACTCTATTTTAAGATAGCGCGTGCTAATTGTTGAATCAAGATTAACATTGATCCAGGAACCAGAAACTTTGCTCAGCTGAGCAGATTTAATTAAGGTCCAACTTGTACCATTGGTGCTGGTATAAATATTAATATCTTTCATCGCTCCATTCAGATTATCGCGGTTTCGAAATGCAAGTCCTTTTACCGACCGTAGAGCACCCATATTCACAGAGAAGAAGTGAGGTTGTGGTGTTTGGGCTGAAGACCATGGTGTATGCCAGATTGTACTTCTGTTCATATCTAACACATTGCTTGCGGGAGCACCAGATTCGTTGCTGTCACTGCCTAAGATTGACCAGCCTGTTGTTGGTAATAGTTTATGAGTGACAACTTTGCTGAGATCAGGAACATTATTGACAAAGTTGTAAGCATAACCTAATGTTGAGCGGCTTCCGTTGACATGCATAAAGCCGATACGCATTTCATAATTTCCATTTAAATCATAAAAATCTGCCAGCGGGCACTCGAATCTGAAACTATCTTGGCCAATGATTTTTGTCGCCCATTGTACTGCATCATAATCATTATTGCCACCAAAAGGTTCCCTGTCATGCCAAACGACGATATCATTTACAGGTTTGGTTGTGGTAAATTTTCCGGAAATAATGATTTTGTCATTGCTGTAGCTTGAGGATAATGAAGTGATCTCCGCAGATGCCGCACCATACCAGTCATTTCTTGTCACAGTGCTAAACACTTGACTGTTATTAAAGGTTGCTGCTGTGGTAGCTGTCAATGAAGTGGTGGAGATTCCATAAGTTGAATTGCCAGACCCCATCAATGCAGTACCTAAAGTCGGAGCCAATGTCTTGTTCATCCGGTTATGGCTAGCATTTAAGCCATGGCCAAGTTCATGAATCATTCCACCTATCCAGACTGTCGCTTTCCAGCCAATATCTCCACCTATCCCGAGGTTTTTGGCATCCAGATTAATGTAATCCAATGCATAACAGGTCGTGCCAGTACCATAGAATGGCGGGCCCCCTGGATTGGCCGGATCGGTATTATAAGTAGGAATAATAATCAGGTTATGCTCACTTTTTTTGAACGTGGGGTTCTGTGCAAAATAGGCATCTACTTCGGACTTTACAGCACCGCTACCACCTGAATAGGGGTAAGTTGACTTACCAAATTTTCCGGCAATGTAATGGATATTGATCAGGGTGTCATTTGTCAGATCCAATCCGAAGGATTTGCGCCCAAAACCCTCGCGGTTCATATTCGAGGCAAACATTTCCTGTGCATCAAGAAGGATTCTACTGATTCGTTTTCTAAAGTTAGGGATTGAATCGACATCATTAGGCACGAAGTAAATGACATTGAGTTTGTACGGATTTTGGCGCCATTCATTCGTAATCGTCGCGCTGGATGCTTTTAGTTTTAGATTTTCACTGTTTTCATCCGTTGGGATGAGCGTCTTATTACACGACGCTACACCCAGAGCCAAGGTGGCAATCAATAAATTTAAAAGTTTTCTCATAATGGTTTATATTGTATAATAATGAATATAAACCATTGAGCTTATTATCTAGAAAAAAAATTATATTTTTTATCCAATATTGTTTAGTCAATCGATTGATAAATGGATTTTAATAATTGTTTTGTAACATTTATTAATTCAGTTGATAAAAATTAAGTTATAAGACGGAGGTGATTTATCCCTTTTATAAATAGATCCGAAAACTATTATTGTCAATGAAAGATAAGATCTATCGTCGAACCAATAATAAAAGCCGTTATTATAAACATTATAAATCCTAAAATATGGGCGACTAATGCTTTTAAATAGCTAGCTATTTTAGGGGGATCGAAAAACTGTCCCATTGCCCAAGCACAGTATATGAATGCAATTTTACTAGCATACATCATGAGATGTATATGGGTAATACCTTCTATTATTGCAAAAACACAATATATTAACATAGTCATTCCCAAAGTAAAACACAACAGGATGATAATTTCAAAGAGATTGAAACCATATTTTCTAAAAAATAGTTTAGCCCAAAATGCAATAAATATCCCTATCATAATATTAGCATAACCATAATGAGTTTGGATCCAGATAAATATAGTGCCTGTAGTGGAGTGTCGGGAATTATAGTAACTAATATATTTGTCTTCGATATGAAAATAATGGCTTACAATCGAGTAGATCAGTGATGTGACAATAATAAAAATAATAGGTTTGACCAAGCGACTTCGATTTTCGGAAATGTAATTCCGTATATTTTTTCCCGGAGTGGTGACTAGTTCTCGAATGGTATATAAAATGCCACGTTCGAAGTGAAGGACGTGTTCGATCTCATGGGCGATATAGTGCGCATCTATCCTTTTTAGGACCGCAGGCTGGCCGCAATTTGGACAAAAATTGGAGATGATATTAGTTTCACAGTTTTTGCAATTTGTCATTTTTAAGGTAATTAAGGCTGTAATGATATGTTTCGGTTTGTTGTTCGCCAAAGCTCTCCGATTAGGGATAATTGTTGTCCACGTAGTCAATAGATTTTTGGCTGCCTATTGATTTCTATTTTGCTCAAAAATATTACAGATTATCATAATAAAAGCTACACCTGAGTGTAGTTTTATTTATTTTTGAAGTATAGAGTTTGAACATGGATGTTAACGATTTATTTTCACCCAAAAATACGGTGGATAGTCTTTCAGCAAAAGATTTAGAACAGACCAAAGATTATATAGAAATAGTTAAAGCTTTCGCACGTATTACTTACCAAAGTATCTATGTGATAGATTATCAATTGAAAGCATTTGAATTTGTTTCAGATAATCCGTTGTTTCTGGCAGGTTTAAGTTCAAAACAGGTTGTTGAGATGGGATACGGATTTTATCAAAAATATGTCCCCGCGACGGATTTTCAGATGCTCATTCAGATCAACAATGCTGGCTTTAATTTCTATGAAAATATTCCATTGGAGGAGCGGAAGCTTCACGTTATATCCTATGATTTTCAAATACAAGATGCAAATAAGAAATATATTTTGATCAATCACAAGTTAACACCGTTTTTTCTAACCGAGAAGGGAAAGATATGGAAGGCCATGTGTATCGTATCTCTATCTTCAAATGTATCTTCAGGAAATGTAACCATAGAAAAACTTCATTCTGATTTATTGTGGGAGCTTGACCTATTGACCGGTAAATGGATCGCCCGTAGAAAAATTAATCTCACAGAACGTGAAATCGAAATATTACGTTATTATCATCGCGGACTTACTATCCACGAAACTTCCGAGAAGATCTTCATTTCAATAGATACGGTGAAATTTCATCGGCGAAAATTATTTGAAAAATTGGGCGTAAGCAATATGAATGAGGCCTTGACCTTTGCTTTGAATAGTAGGTTGTTATGAGTGTTCCGTTGCCAATCTCGTTTTGATTAAACAAAGCGATTCGAAGTTTCGACAAGATTCGCAAAAGAAAATGTAATTCTAATCGTATCATTATGAATATTTTAATTGTTTACAGTCATCCGAGCGAGAAATCCTATACTTTTGAGATATTCACCCATCTGAAGAATATATTGGCAGCCCAAAAATGGAATGTTGAAGTTTCTGATTTATATGCAAATAATTTTCAGGGTATTATGACCGCAACGGAATACCAAAGAGAAGGGAATGCGGATACAGCGCTGCCAGTTCCTAGGGATGTGATTGAAGAGCAGCAAAAAATTGAAAATGCGGACTGTATTATCTTTCTCTATCCGGTCTGGTGGAGCGATTGTCCGGCAATGATGAAAGGTTGGTTTGACCGGGTATATTCGGTTGGCTATGCCTATGGACAAAAGCCAGACTTGCCTAAAATGAAAATAGTCAAATATGGAATAGTCATCTGTACTGCAGGTCATCCCAATAACTTTTTGGAGGAAATCGGCATTGCCCAAAGCATGGAGAAAGTTATGCTTGAGGACAGGTTAGGGAAACGCTTTCAGCACAAGGAAATGCTAATACTAGGGGGCACCTTGGCAATTGACAATGTGCGGGAAAAACATCAGGAACAAGTCAATGAATTAGTGAAAAAGATAGGCATTAACCCGTTGTTGTGATTGGCATAATCGGGACGAAATTTTGAATATACGGCTCTTTATAAGAATTATTATTTCGTAAATTTATTCTATGAAGCGATTCCGATGTCTATAGATAATTAGCTTCTTCATCCTTAATACAACAAATACATGAACAGTACGAAACGAAATAGGGGCTTTCTCTTCACACAATATACCGAGCCGTTTCAGACGCCTTTTGATAAGTTATTTACTATTTTCAAAGAACTGATTACACATACTGCTGGTGATTTTGATGAGGCTATTGATTGGCTGCGACAATTGGACAGAGAGTTCAAATTGACCACTCCAGAATATACGATCGATGATTTCATTGCGGATCTCAAGAACAAAGGATATATCCGAGAAAAATTGGGCTTTGGCGGTGATGGCGGTGTAGATCTTACCTCCAAGCTGGAAAAAGCTTTGCGACAGAATGCGTTAGATCAGATTTTCGGAAAGATGCGAAAAGGAACGTCAGGTAACCATAAAACCAATCATCAGGGGCGGAGCGACGAAAATATGGGCGATTTTAGAAGCTTTCAGTTTGGAGACAGCCTAGAGAAAATCGTATTGACCGAGAGCTTGAAAAATGCACAGATCAATCACGGGATAGGAGAGTTTAGCTTATCAGAAAATGATCTGGTTGTGGAGGATACGCAGTTTAAATCGCAAATGAGTACGGTGTTGATGATTGACATCAGCCATAGTATGATTCTATACGGGGAAGACCGGATCACACCCGCGAAGAAAGTGGCTATGGCCTTATCGGAGCTCATCATCACACGTTATCCCAAAGACTCCCTTGACATCATTGTCTTCGGTAACGACGCCTGGCCGATAGCGATCAAAGATCTGCCTTATCTGCAAGTAGGACCTTTTCATACCAATACTGTCGCTGGCCTTCAGTTGGCAATGGATATACTCAGACGAAAACGGCATGCCAATAAGCAGATCTTTATGATTACTGACGGAAAGCCGAGTTGTTTAAATATGCCGGATGGCACTTACTATAAGAATCCAATGGGTTTGGATCCTTTTATTACCAGCAAGTGCTATAGCATGGCAGCACAAGCCCGAAAGCTGGGGATACCCATTACCACCTTTATGATCACTTCAGATCCTTATCTGCAGCAATTTGTCAATGAATTTACAGCTTCAAACCAGGGCAAAGCATACTACACAGGACTTGGAGATTTGGGCGGAATGATTTTTGAAGATTACGAAGAAAATCGCAAAAAAAGAATACGATAAACACATCGTTTATCGATAATAGGACATCATCTTGCGCAACGTTTGCGCTTCATCATTAGGAATATATGGATTATACGAAGATTACAACATTTGGCGCATTGAAAACATCAGGTTACAAACCTAAGACGATAAAAGAAGAATTGCGCCAGAATCTGATTACAAAAATAAGCAAAGGCGAAAACGTTTTTACTGGTGTACATGGTTACGAGGACACAGTTATTCCCGAACTTGAAAGAGCCATTCTCTCAAAGCATAATATTAATTTTCTAGGTCTTCGTGGTCAGGCAAAGACACGCCTGGCTAGGCTTATGGTTAATCTGCTGGATGAATATATACCTGTGCTACAAGGTTCGGAGATCAATGATGACCCGTTTAATCCTATATCGCGCTACGGGCAGGAATTATTGAAGGAAAACGGGGATGACACCCCGATAAGTTGGCTTCATCGAAGCGACCGTTTTGCTGAGAAACTTGCCACTCCTGATGTGACCGTAGCAGATTTAATCGGTGATGTAGATCCTATCAAAGCCGCTAATCTGCGGTTGAGTTATGCGGACGATCGTGTGATTCATTTTGGCATGATTCCACGGGCAAACCGTTCCATATTTGTGATTAATGAGCTGCCCGATCTTCAAGCCAGGATTCAGGTGGCCCTTTTTAATATCTTGCAGGAGGGGGATATTCAGATTCGTGGATTTAAGTTACGTCTACCATTAGATGTACAGTTTGTGTTCACTGCAAACCCAGAGGATTATACCAATAGGGGAAGTATTGTGACACCGTTGAAGGATCGGATAGGATCCCAGATACTAACACACTACCCCGCATCTGTTGAGGTGGCAAAGACAATTACTGCCCAAGAGACCAATTTGGAAGCTGCGCAGAAGGAGCGAATATACGTTCCCGAGCTGGCTCGTGAATTAATTGAGCAGATCAGTTTTGAAGCCCGAAATAGCGAATATGTTGATGAAAAAAGTGGTGTCAGCGCACGGATGAGCATTACAGCATTTCAAAATCTGTTAAGTACAGCCGAATTGCGTATGCTTAGAAATAAAACAAAAGCGACTGCGGTGCGCTTGAGCGATTTTATGGGTATCGTACCGGCTATAACCGGTAAGGTGGAGCTGGTTTACGAAGGGGAACAGGAGGGGGCTGCTACTGTGGCGTTGCAGTTGATCGAAAATGCAGTAAAAAGTATCTTTCCGATCTTGTTTCCCAAAATTGAGAAGCTTGAAAAGGAAAACGAGCGTTATCCCTATGATGATATCGTTCGTTGGTTTTCGGAATCGGAAGGTATTGAGCTTTCCGATGAACTTACTGATGCGGATTATGAGAGCTTATTAGATCAAATGACACCTATCCAAACGCTGATACAACAATATCAGCCAGAGACCAAGGCAGAGGATCGCTACTTCCTGACCGAATTTGTACTTTGGGGGCTAGCGCTAAATAACAAATTAAGTAAATATAGGTTAGGCAATGGCCTGCAGTTTCAAGATAACTTTCAAGGATATCTGAGAAACAATCTATAACAATCGGATAAAAGTTTCCCTCTGTCAGTTCGAGGGAAGCTTTTTTGTTTTATGTGTTTATCCATTGTAGGATATATAGCAGGGAATAAAGATAAGCCTTGACTGTTTTTCCAAACGAATATAAATCCATTGATAGTGAAATTTGCAGAATATTTAGTCCCTGATTTCTCTCGGCTGCTGGCTGCATACTTTATATTTCGATGACTTTTCCTATATATATTTAATATATTGCTGGGTTCCATTCTTATACGGATTCCGTGCGGCAATATAGGAAAAGATCTTCCTCCAAAATACTATAGCATAATCTGATACAAGTTGAGTATTATCTCCTGCACACGAAGACTCCTGAGGATCACCGATTTCTACCCTATGGATTATCTTTTCTAATTCGAAGCTAATGTTGAATATTAATATGTAGATAATCAAAACCAACAACCAGGACCTAATTTTTAGTGTTATTAATGCCATTCCTAGTAATATATTGATGGTTCCAATAGTTATTCTGAAATAAAGAATAGACTCCAGCTCCATCTCGTACCAGTAACAACTCTTACAAAAATGATATTGATAGAGGGTATGAATATCACTAAAAGTAATTAAACTGTTAAATAGGACCATTAGTACACCGATGATCCTACAAAGAATGGGCTGTGTTAGGATATTGCTGATAATCTTCTTTACATTGCCTGTCGACCTTATCATAGTTTACTCCAATATAAATTTGATGCATTTTGTTTGCAAATAGGGATGGATAATACGCCTCTTTGCCAATTCAGATCATATACCAAATAAAAGGACAAATTGAGCACATCCCCCAGTTTTGGTCAATCTATAAATTCGCATGGGTTTTACTTCTTTTTCAGGTACCGGTTTATTACTGGACTGAAGTCTATTTTGGAAGATATCTGCATATGGTCTATCAAAACCGATTCCGGAAATTCATCCAACGATTTAAAATTAATACAACCCTTTTGGAATTTGGCTTTGGGCAATTTTGATTTTAGCTCATCTATGAGTTGGGGGTTGGAATACATCACCAACGAGTGGAATGAGATATAGTTTTTAGCAACTGTAAGTCCATATTTGAAAACACCCTGTTCATTATAACTGATCGCATTGGGATTAGACATGAATTTTCCAAAACTTTCAGAAACAGCTTTGTCATTTTCTAATATTACTTTTCGGAATTGACTAATCGCTTGTTGCTCGGTTTGCGAAAGTGTACTGATATATTGTTCTATTTCCATAATTTTTTATCGTCCCTAGGTCTTTTGTTTACCATCTAAAATTATTCAATTTTCTTTGATTCAGCTATAGTTCTAGATTAAAAAAATAAACTCCTAGGTTTAAAGACTAGCTGGTCGAAAGGTACGATTTCTAAGGTGTATCAAACGTTTATGACGACAGAAGGTCTTGATCAAATCTGGACTAAAAAGCTAAATGTAAAACCAGAGGTCGGTTATATCAATGCGTTCGATTTTAATAAGGGCGAACCAACCAGAATGAAGGGCCTTGAATTGAAAACAGAGAACCATATTCTGTGGGAATATATAACCTAAGATAAGGAATCGACGGGGGCAAAGTGTTATTTTTGAGCCTCTGGGAAAGAACAATAAAATTGCAGCAATACTAAGATACGCTAATTGGAAGGAAATCATGGAATACAATAGATGCTGCAACTATAATTAGTCCATGTTTCTCCAGCGATTGAAGATTACTGTGAGGATGGAGCCCTGAGATAGGCTAACCTCTGCTCAAAATCACCGTTCTAAATGTTGCGATTGTTTCTCATATTCATATTGCGAGAGCAGCCCTGAGGCATACCTAATTTCCAGCACCGTTTTCTTTTCTGCTGCTGTCAATGGTCGCTGTTCTAATCTTTGGACTGTTTCTTCCTCATTGTCCAGCACACCAAGTATATTAGTCTGCCGATGAAATGCCTGAAAATATCTCAGCCCAAATTTTCGCAGGGATGGCGCATCAAAATGCAATCCATCGGGATTGGAATTTAGCTTGCTAGCACTCACAAAATAACAATTGTCACTATTTTCGGTAAAACCTAATAAAGCTTCATTCACCTCGCGGGATTCAGGAAAGTATTGTCCGTAGCGCCCCAATGGTAAAAAGTCGCCAAGGCCACCCGAAATAAAAGGAATGTCGGCCGCTTCCAAGGCATTCCGGAATGCATCGACTATATTTTTCAATTTTTCAGCATATTGCTTTGAACGTCCCATTAAACTGTCATTTTCACCCTGATGCCAGAGTATGCCATCCAAGGAACTGTTTTCCATGGCTAGTTTGGCCTGAAAAATAGCATTTTTGAAGAGTGGACCATCGGTGCGCCAGTCATCCAGACTACTTCCGCCATCAGCACATGGAATAAGTCCGATCTCACGATCTGGATTCTTCTCCAGCCAGGCAGCGGCGAAGCTTGATGCAAGACTGATTCCAGACGTTGGACGGTCACAATTAATAGGTTCCCACATCGTTTGCCAACATCCGTTGCGGAGCATTTTTATTCTTTCATCAAAAAGTAGGGGAGCTTGATTTAAAAATCCTCTTCCAGCCATATTAGATTGGCCAACCATCAGAAAAGAATGTACCATATGTTTGTTATTATCTTGTTGTCCGTTTAAATACTCATCCACTATAGGCAGATCCGCTTCTGCCCAGTCGTAATTCTTTAGCTCAGCGGCATCTACCCATATCGCTTGCGCATGTTCCAGTGTATCCACTTCACCCGAATGCAGACTGCATACAAATGGATAGAGCTGTAGCGAGAATTCGGCGTAATGGTGCTCTATCACCGTGAGTGCTTTATGTATAGTAATATCAATATTGAGTTCCTCTTTGATCTCCCTGCGTAGGCAGTCTTCTTTAGACTCTTCGGCTTCAATCTTCCCACCCGGAAATTCCCATTTCAATGGTAGCTTCATCGACGCAGAGCGTTGGCAAATCAGAATTTTATTAGCGTGTTGTATAATCGCACAGGTTACTTGCAGCATAGTGCTCAAAGGTATTAATTTTTTCATAATTTGTCTTTTTGCATATTAAAGCTGTTCTGGAAGCTTTCATTAGCCATAAAGAATGAGCTAAGCGATTCCGCCTAGGCCCACCTATAAAACTACACCCAAGTGTAGCCTGTATTCGAGCAAACTGTGATATTTTTGAATCAATAAGAACAAACTAACACATGAAAAGCCTGAAAAACACAGCACAGTTGATTCAATTATCTAACAGAGCAAAAGGGATCAATTTAAAAATCATCCTCATATTGCTTTTTGGAATTTTTTTGGGAAAAGTTTATGCGCAAAAAATTGAAGTCCTAAATTTTGCGACTTTTCACATGACATATACACCTGATGCACATAAAGTAAAATTTAATGAAAAGGATGATAAAAATAAGAATGAGGCTTATAAAATAGCAAAGATGCTGGCGGAATTCAAACCGACAATAATTTGT
Source organism: Sphingobacterium ginsenosidimutans (assembly GCF_039536865.1). Lineage (NCBI taxonomy): Bacteria > Pseudomonadati > Bacteroidota > Sphingobacteriia > Sphingobacteriales > Sphingobacteriaceae > Sphingobacterium > Sphingobacterium ginsenosidimutans. Next base: position 1,401,161 of record NZ_BAAAZK010000007.1, on the reverse strand, counting down.
GTGGAAGTACTTCCTACCAAAAATGAGGAATTGAATGCAGACTACAGGAGTTTTAAGGAAATTAAAGATTATACCCCAAAATATGGAGGGGAGATCGCCTTAATTGCTTACGAAATTGGTAAAATGACTGGCGTAAACAAAATATATGGTATCGACGAGCAGCAGACCGCAGCTTATAACTATAATATAGGGAATGAACTGGAAAATCAGGTAGACAGTATAACCTCAAAAAAATACAACGCCAGTATTCTTAAAGAATTTATGGCCGCAGAAAACCTTTCTGTGCTAGAAAAATTGAAGCTATTTAATCGCAAAGCGACTTTCCAAAAATTTATAAATCTAAATGCTGATATATTAACTCACAACAGTACTAAAGGCAATTTCGAAGGGGCAGATGAAGCGAGCAAATTTTATAGACGAAATCTGCGGATATTCTCCAATTTAAACCAAATACCAGTCAATAACGATGATCGAATTTTTATAATAATGGGAGCTACCCATAGCGCTTTTTTGGATGAATTCATGCAGAGAAGTCCTAAATACCAGCTTGTTGATATTGAAAATTATCTGAAATAAATAGTAGGAATACAAGGTAATTTAAGGCCATTTGGATACTTTCCAAACGGCCTTTTTATATTTATAGCATAACACATGTCTTCGTGTTATGCAGTACAGTTCTTTGAATAAGTCCTCAAATTTTGATCCTCAAAAGAGTAATCACATTGTTTAATAAGCTTATAACCAATTTACACTTCCTGTTTCAACATCATAATTGGCACCAACAATCTTAATCTTACCTTCTTCTTCAAGTTTACGAAGTGTTGAACTTTGTCTGCGAATATCTTTAATTGCATGTTTAATATTCTGTTGGTTAAGTTTCTCCAGCAATACACTATTTTTTGATGAACGCTCTTCATTCTCATCAATCACTTCATTGATAATAGGATCAAAATGATTAACTAAATGGTTCAAGTTGTCCATTCCCATTTTTTCGATTTGTGCAGCATCCAATCCACCTTTCAAAGCACCACATTTGGTATGGCCTAAAACGACAACCAGTTTAGATCCAGCAACATTACAGCCAAATTCCATAGAGCCTAGAATATCTTGATTGACAAAATTTCCTGCAATTCTGATACTGAAAATATCACCCAAACCCTGGTCAAATATAAGTTCAGCAGAAGTGCGGCTATCGATACAGCTTAATACCACAGCAAATGGCCATTGACCCTCACGAGTAGCATTCACCTGTTCGAGTAGATCCCGGTTTGCTTTTAGATTATTGACAAAGCGTTGATTGCCTTCTTTTAAGAAGTCTAATGCTTTTTCAGGAGTAATTGTCGATTGTGTTTCGTACGTATGTGCCTTCATAAAATTTAAATATTTGAATATTAAAGATAGGATAAATTCGTTAAATTTTAATGGCAAAAAGAGCTCCAATTTCTTCTCCCTTGAATTTTCTGGCTGTACAAAGCAATGCACAGCACATGTAGGACTATTTTTTCGGTATCTGTTAAACGGGTAGATAGAAGCCTAATATATACTAGATTGCCGTCAAATTTGCTGATACAATGACTCATGCCACCGCGAAGCAAAAAAAGCTTATGAAGCTACGAATCATAAACAGCTATAAACAAATATTAAATAGCCTTTAACTTTTGTTGTTATGTAAGTTACCTTTATATCGAGTTGGTTTTTAATTCTTTTAGGAAGTTATAAATCTGCTTGTCAAATAGTATCAGGAAAACTTTTCTTGCTACGCATAATCGAGAAATAAATATGAAATTGATTTTTATTATTCTTTTTTCCATAAGCCTTGTTTACGGGCAGTCCGATAAAAATCTGACTGTCGGCTATGGAGATCGGTACGACAGCTTGCCTAAGATAAATTTCAAGACCGCGGCAGCAGAAAACTATGAAAAGGCATTCAGCGCCAATACCGTCGTCGATATCAGGCCTGAAGTTGAAAAGAAAAATTTTGTGATTCCAACAGGAAAAGGTAAGTTAAAATTTAAAAAGTATAATTCCTCAGCAGGCCAAGGAGATGGATTCCGGGGTTGGGAGTATAACGGCTATTTTCCACAGCTGAAAATGTATATTTTGATAAGCCATTCTGTTGCCGAAAGTTTGGGCTTTAGCGATTTGGTTTTGTTGGATAGCATTGAGGGTTGCCAACATAGGATTGCTTCGGTAGGTGATGGTGCTGTTGAAATTCCTATTCCATCCCCTGACGGACGGTTTCTGGCATATTATTACAATGAGGTGTACGCACCTAATAGCTGTTTTATAGGAATTCTTGACGTGCGAAAAGGAACTCCATTTCGGATTCGTCTTTCCGAAAACAGTAGTTTTCAAACCGAAAACTGGGCAGTCGAAAATATTAGATGGATCGATCAGAATACCATAATTGTAAAAGCTTATACACTTAAAAAGGTCGGCAATGAGAGAAGTAAGCAGTTTACTTATTACACTGCTGAGTTAAACAATAAGATAAATATCAAGTAAAGTACCATTCATTGTGGACGTTCTGGATTTTAAAACGACTTTATCATGTGGAAAAATATTACGCTTACTATACTCGCGCTAATGGCTTTAAGCTGTAGAAACGAAAGAAAACAAAAAAACCGAACTGATCCACAACATGCAGTTATCACTGGGGATGAAAAGAAAGATACTGCAGGAGTTCTACTGACTGAAAATAAGAATATGCAGCTAGGAGGTAGCGATAGCGTGGACCTATCCGCTGTACACAATACGAATGAATCTAACACAATTACAAAAATAAAATTCAATGAACTTGTAGTAGTCATTAATGGCATGGCTATTTTTGATGCAGAAAAAATGGAACGGATTCAAAAAGATACTGCTGAGATCGAAGCTGAAGTTGGAGAAACCATTGAAGGGCGTACCATATCCATTTCGAGCGAGCAACTTATCGGTTTGAACATTGAGCAACGCTATGAAACGAGTGTAACCATTATGAATGAAGGGCCTCACTGTGATCTTATTGATTGGAAGCATTTTAATTCCAACTGGAAGTCGTTAAAACAAAATTCAAATGGGCAATTTGTAGGTGATAAATACACCGAAGAGGATTATAATACTTTTCCCGAAGTCTCGATGGATGAGTTGAAGCAAAAAGTAAAAGAGCAGTGTGGAGAGGATTGGTTTAAACTTTTGGAAAAAACAAATTCTCCACGTGAATATCCTTGTGCCATAAGTTTAAGTCGATATTTCTTACGAATCGTAGGTAAGCGGAAAGACAATGGACAAAAAGTAACCAAATTAATTATTATTAAAACCCCGATGGGATGTTAATGGTCGAATGAACCATTCTATTTTTGCCGTTATTTTCCGAAAATCACACTTTCGCAATCTTAAACAATATCCCCATAACTATTGTGAAAATGGTCTTCGCAACTGCTGTAGTCTTTGGGTTACCAAATTGCATAATAAGTATCAATAGAAAACGTAAACGCTAAAGTATGTATGAACGCCTAAAGCATCTTGTTTCGCCGCTTTTTATTTTTTTTCTTGTTCTATTAATTATCAATGATTTTTTTCTCAAAGCGGTATTCCATAATACGTTTACCGGAAAACTATCTGATTTCAGTGGACTTTTTATTTTTCCTATTTTCTGGTCCGTTATCTTCCCTAAACAAAAATTAACGGTTTTTATATCCACAGCAGTCTTATTTGTCTTTTGGAAAAGTGAATATTCCTCGGTTATCATACAATTTATGAAGCCCTACTTTGGTATTGGTAGAACCGTGGATCTTTCGGATCTGATCGCATTACCCATGATATTGTTGGCATGGTTCTACACAAAAAGGAGGGCACAACAGTCCGTCAATCCAGTCTTAATGACGCGATTGAGCACATATTTTAGCGCAGCTGTCGCAATTTTCTCTTTCTGTGCTACCAGCCAGCAAAGATATATCCAATCTTTTGATCAGCCGCAGTATGTACTGTTAAAAGATCCGACAATCCAGCACCTTAATTTTGATGATGAATTGGAATTTCATAAAAGCGATTCCTTACTTGTTGTCAAAATAAATTATCTATCTACCAGTAGGCCTGAGCGGAACGATGATTACAATAAGAATCAATCAATCAAAACTCTTGATCTTGCCATTTTACATCGTTTAGCAGATAGTGCTAGCCTGGTTTCGCCCGGAAAAATAACTTTGCTCACAGTCAATACTGAAGAGGGGAGTGATTCTTTAAGATTTAATGGTGGGCGACTTGATGGACGGTTCATCAGGACAAAAGGAGGTAAGACTATTATTGAAGGATTTTATAAGATGGGATTGGAAGACTCCACCTGGATAATCAGGGACGCGATCAGTGCCGATAAGGTCATAAAGAGATTTGTTAATGGAGAAACAATCAATATCAAACACTATAGCCATGATAAACTCCAATCCTCTTCAAATATCAATACCCGTGCTGACACCATTTTTAATATCTATTTGCAGTTGGTAATTCTGGTCCTAAGTCTGGCGGGGATATGTTATTTATTATATAGAAATTATCGCAGGGCCATCCCGGATCATTTTAAGCTCAAATTACTGTGGAGATTGCTGTTGTGCTTTATTTCACCGCTCCTCGTCTGGCTGTTTTATGTCGGGATCATGTTATTGCTTATGAATTATAGTCAAGATATTTTCGAGACTTTAGCGACAATTATCTTTATTTTTATCACAGTTTGCCCATTGATGTTTGTCATAGTTTTTTTGATAAAGATCAGAAGGCCAATAGATATTCTCTGGTACAGTCTCTTGTTCGCTCTAGCAGCCAGTATCTGGGCAACGTACCTCACACTTGGAGCACTTTCACAATGAAGATAAACTCACCTCTGTCGAAATCCTAAAAACACGAATAATAATCTAAAGGAAATGATTACCATTGCTTTGGATAAATTAAATACCCCGAAAAGTTTATAGCTATCCTTGGTCCGGCGTCTTAGGTGTATTGGGCAATGATATCCTTGTCACAAAATCGTGATTCCTGATAAAAGTAAAAAAAGACTACTTGTTTAGTAGTATTTATCAGTAAGATGTTTTATATTTGTGATCAAATCGTTTATCAATTGGCGTTGGCAGCGATACAACCTAACAAAAACAAAGTTCAAATGAAACCACAAAGATCAACCTTTTCCGTCATTCACAACATGAAAAACATTCGATTTAATCTTACTCCATTTCGAATGCGCTATTGCGCTTAAATTTTTTCTTCTAGACTTTTTTAATGGATAGTAAAGGATAGTATTTCTCTTATTATCAATCATGCCACAAGTAGCATCATCCTACTTGTCAGTATTCACTTATTAAACTAATTCATCCCTATGAAAAAATACGAAGTATTTTTCCAGTGCTCGCTATTGCTTTTTTTACTGTGGAGCAGTATTCTTTTTGCTCCTGCCCAGGAGGGCTCAGTGCCCAAAGTGTTTCAAAATGAATCCGCTGGGCAAAACTTGGAGAAAGATTATTATTTTCCGGCAGGAAGCCGTTTTGTGACAAACATCCCCACGCCAAGTCAATTTTTCAATCATCAAATCGGTCATAGTCATACCCGTTATGACCAGATTGTTGATTATTTTAAGATACTTGAGCAACATTCCGGCCGGATAAAGATAGATACGATTGGTCGTACCTGGGAAGGGAGACCGCTGATCGTGCTGAAAGCTTCTTCACCCGACAACATACGCAATAGTGAACAAATTCGTCAACAGCATATCGAAACGATTAACAAAGCAAAAGAGAACCGGATCGTATCTAATGAAGCACAGCCCGCATTGGTATTTTTGGGTTTTAGTGTGCACGGTAACGAAACCTCAGCTGCCGAAGCATCTATTTTAACCGCTTATTACCTAGCAGCTGCCGAAGACCCAGCTGTTAAGACCTCACTAGCAAAGGGAATATTTTTTATAGACCCAGTTCGTAATCCAGATGGTTATGATCGTTATGTCAATTGGGTCAATGCTAATGCAGCATTTCCACCAAACGGAAGCCCTCTGGATAGAGAGCACAACGAAGTTTGGCCCGGAGGCCGAACAAATCACTATTGGTTTGACTTAAACCGCGATTGGATCAATCAGGTAAATCCCGAAAGTAAGGCGCGTGTCAGCTACTTTCAACATTGGCTGCCCCATTTTCAAGGCGACTTCCATGAGATGGGAGCAGCATCTTCCTTCTTCTTCGAACCCACAAAGACCGATGCTCAAGAATCTCCCTTAGTCCCTAAAAGTACATATCAGCTAAATCAGAAATTTGCTACTTATTATGCGAAGGCATTGGATGAAATAGGATCTTTTTATTTCACCAAAGAACAATTTGATAATATTAATCCAACCTATGGATCTACTTATCCTGATCATGTCGGAAGCCTAGGAATCCTCTTTGAGCAAGCAAGTCCACGAGGCCTCTTTCAAAAAACAAGCAATGGTGATCTAACTTACCCCTTTGCTATTCGAAACCACTTCAGAATAGCCTTGGCGAGCATTACAGCATCTATTGATCATCGTACGACACTTTTGGAAAATCAACTGAGATTCTTCCAGTCGGCGTTCGAATTAGCTCAAAAAGATCCAGTTAAAGGTTACTTGGTAGATCTAAAGTACAATAATAACACAGCAGCACATTTCAAGGACCTTCTTGCCAGGCATCAAATCCGTTACCTAACGAACAATCGTGACCGTAAGGTAGATGGTAAAGATTTTGAGAAAGGAACTTCCATCATTATTCCGACGGCGCAGGCAAACTATCGGCTGGTCAAAGTCATCTTTGACGAGACCAAAACATATGTGGACAGCGTTTTTTATGATGGCTCGGGCAATTCCATTGCTTACCTCTATGGCTTCTCTTATGCTAGTCTAAAACAAGGGGTGGACAACGGAGAGAGCGATCAAAGTTCTGCTATCAATCCGCAAGCTATTGCCCTGACAAGGAGCAATTATGCTTATCTCGTAGACTGGCGGCAGGAGGGAGCAGCTTGGTTGTTATCCCAATTGCTACAGCGCGGCATCCTTGTGAAGTCCGCTAGCAGTCCCTTTGAACTATCTGATCAGGGCAGGACAATAGGGTTTGATTATGGAAGTCTGCTGATTCCCATACAAGGTCAGCCCATCTCAGCAGATGAATTATTTGATCTCTTACAGAAATTGAATAAAAGAGGAAATATAACGATTACATCCGCTTCCACGGGATACAGCGGAAAGGGAATAGATCTCGGAAGTAGTGGATTTAAAAGCCTCGCACCTCAAAATGCATTGCTTTTAACCGGAAATGGGATTAGTGCTTATGAGGCCGGAGAAGTGTGGTATACATTTGAGCGCCAATTGGAACAGCCGATCTTACGGTTAAATCTTGATCAATTCAGTCGTGTAAACCTTGAGGAATATCAAGTACTTGTATTGGCTAGCGGCGAGTACACCGGATTGAGTTCGGCGGCTATTGAGCGTATCCGTGCTTGGGTAAAAAATGGGGGAACATTAATTGCTTTTGGACGTACTGGACAATGGCTTGCAGGACAAAAGATTGCTTCTTTTCAATTTCTTGACGGAAGGAGCGATAGTGTAGTGCCGAAAGAGGAAAAACCAACGAAAACAAAGGAACGTTTTGATTATGCTTCCGCCCAAGGTCGGGAAGGAACAAAACGTATTGGTGGAACCTATTTTAACACTGAAATTGACAGAACCCATCCCATCGGTTATGGTTACACCCAGAAAACAAAACCTGTTTACCGCAATCACACTCTTTTTGTTGAACTAGGTGACCAGGCCTATAATAATGTTGCAATTTATAGCAAGTCTCCCTTATTAAATGGATACGCATCGGCCGAAAACCAAAAGAACATCACAGGTACAGCCAGCATTATCGTAGAAAATAGTGGGAATGGACGTATTGTATATTTTGTTGACGATCCCTTATTCCGAGGTATTTCCTTTGGCAATGCACGCAGCTTTTTTAATGCGGTCTTGCTCGGACAGGTTCTTCAATCTGGGATAAGAAGATAAACAATTACAAACTAACAACCAATAAAATAGGATAAAACTATGATTTATTCAATGGAGAGTGAGGAGTTCATAAATATAGCTGAAAAGCAAAATATCCATGAATACTCCTACTGGAAAATGAATATATCAGGCAGTTTTATTGGAAAAAGCAAACTGGGCATAGTGATTTCATTTATACCAGTGAAAATAAACACTCCTAAATAATTTAAATAGATGAAAAATAAACTGACATTATTTACTGTTTCGATGCTGTTTCTTGCCACACAGGCATCGGCCCAAAAAGTTGCAGCCCTACGTTTAACTGGAAAAATAGAAGGATTGAAAGAAGGTAAAATATATCTTCAACAATACGATAATAAAGTATTTAAGACGATTGATTCAGCCTCAGTCCACAACGGTCGATTTAGTTTCGGGACTCAAGTGCAGTTACCCGAACTCTATGGTCTGAAGTTGAAAGAAGAAGGTTATCCCGTCCAACTTTTCTTGGAGGATGCTCCAATTGAAGTGCTCATCCAGTCTGGAGAAAATGGCGATCATGCTACTGTGAGAGGGTCAAAAGCTCAAGATTATTTTGAGCGCGCAAATAAAGAGCAACGTAAGTATACTGCTAAGCAGTTTATTGAAGCGGATCCCAAATCTATTGTCGCTGCGTATGCATTGTTCCGTAACTATTCCTATAATCTGTCGCCGGATGAGCTCGAAGAGCATACAAAATTGCTGGATGCCTCATTGCAACAAACACAATATGTGCGCATCTTGAAAGATTTAATCTTAAAACAGCGTGCCGTATTGCCGGGGAATAAAGCCTTGGATTTTGTGTCTACTGGTCCCGATGGAAATAAAGTAAGATTCAGTGAGCATCTTGGTAAAGGATACGTATTGCTTGATTTTTGGGCAGCCTGGTGTGGTCCTTGCCGTCGGGAGAATCCCAATATTGTTGCGGCTTTCCAGAAATATAAAAACCATGGATTTAGCGTATTTGGCGTATCACTGGATAAGAAAAAAGCAGATTGGCTAAAAGCCATTAAGGACGATGGATTGGATTGGACTCAGGTTTCTGATCTTTCGTTCTGGGATACAGAAGCTGCAGCTCTGTATGGTGTCCGTTTTATCCCGAGCAACCTACTTATCGACGAGCATGGTATTATCGTGGCCCGTAACATTAAAGGCGATGCGCTATTGCAGAAATTAAAGGAAATCTACGGCGAGTAAAGAACAAACAAAAACATCAAACAGAAAAACAATGAGAAAATCAAGCTTGTTTTATTTGCTTCTTTCATTAGCTGGCAGTGGGGCCGTGGCACCTTCCTTCGCACAGGAGCAAACAAAATCTATTATAAATGCTGTACTCAGTGGTGTTGTGCAGGACGCTGCCACTGGAAAGCCTCTTGCTGGTGCAACCTTAAGTCTAAAGGATGTAACTCATCATGTAAGTACCGATAAATTTGGGAGGTTTCAATTTGTAACCGGACAGAAATTGCCCTTTACAGTGACAATTTCCTTTGTGGGGTATACAAGTCAGACCTTGGTCATAGATCATTCTCCAGTGGTTATTGAACTTGAGCCTGTGGATCATACACTTGAGGAGACCGTCGTAGTAGGTTATACTACGGCTAAAAAATCAAGTTATACAGGATCCGTAGCTACCGTAAGTGGCAAAGAATTAGATAATCTACAGATTACGACAATTGGGAAAGCATTGCAAGGGACGGTGCCTGGGCTACAGTCCATTGCCGCAGCAGGTCAGCCTGGGAGTGATGCTGAATTATTTGTCAGGGGTGTAGGCTCTGTAAACGCGTCAACAGCACCGCTTTATGTCGTAGATGGTACCCCCGGGGCCAATCCCAATAGTCTCAATCCAAAAGATATCCTTTCTATTTCGGTCTTAAAAGATGCGACAGCAAGTGCACTATACGGTTCACGTGGTGCAAATGGCGTCATCGTGATCACAACAAAATCCGGTGAACTGAACAGTAAGACTGCCGTTAACTTTTCGGCGAATTACGGTTATACAGGGAGGGCAGTGAAAGATTATGAATACCTATCCCAGCAAGAATATTATGAATTGCAATGGGAAGCAATCCGCAATACGCAGCTCGATCAAGGGAAATCCGCCGGCGATGCTGCCCAGTACGCCACAGATTATTTGGTCGATGGTGCGCTTAAAGTAAACATCTTTGGGACTAACTATCCAAAACCCGTAGGGCTCGATGGAAAGCTGGTTGCAGGAGCAACATCGCTCTGGAACGATAACTGGGGAGAAGCAATTGCCCGAAGGGGGATACGCCAGCAATATGACCTTAGTCTGAGTGGTGGCGGCGCAAGTACTCGTTATTATCTTTCTGCCGGTTACCTCAATGAACAAGGCTGGATTCGCATGGCTGATTTCAAGCGGTATAATTTCCGAACAAATATACAATCTAAGGTGAACAACTGGTTTGAAGTTGGCGGGAATGTTGCCTTGTCATCAGGCTTTCAACGTGCGCCTACGCAGAGCGATAGCAATACCGGCAACTTCGCCAACTTTCAGCGTTTAGTGTCCGATCTGTATCCCGTCTATCAGCGCAATCCTGATGGGAGCTATGTGCTGGATGAACAGGGCAATAAGATCTGGGACTATGGGTTATGGCGCCCAACCACAGCTGCGAGTGGTTCAAATATTTTAGGTAGCGCTGAAAATGCAATTTCCGGTACCAACAATGAGTCAGTTTTGTTGGGGACCAATATCAAAATATCATTTGCGGACAATTTATTCCTGAAGACCTCGGCCAATATCGACTACCGAAACACGAGTTCACATACCTATTCGCATTCGTACTATAGTACTGGTGTCCTTACAGATGGAGCGGGATCCGCAAGCCGAAGTTCGAGCCGTACACTCAACTATACGGTCAATAGCTTTCTGAACTATGCGACTACATTTGGTAATAAACATAGTGTTAGTGCGCTGGTTGGTCCCGAAATCTATGTAGAGGGAGCTTCTTCACTATCAGGTAACCGCACGGGCTTCCAGGTGCTTGGTAAAACGGAGCCATCCGCAGGGACACTGAGCGGTGTTTTTAACGGGACTTCTTCCGATTATAAGCTCGCAAGCTGGTTGGGGCAGGTAAATTATGATTATCTGGACCGCTATCATTTTTCTACAAGCTACCGTAGAGACGGTTCATCCCGCTTCAGTAAACAATCACGTTGGGGTAACTTCTGGTCTATCGGTGCGGCCTGGAACGTGAAAAAAGAATCCTTCCTGAAAGAAATCAGTACGATTAACAACCTGAATCTACGGGCGAGTTATGGAGCTCAGGGAAATGATAAAGTCGGTAACTATGCTTATGGTGGATTCTATTCCATTTATAACAGTTTGGACAATCTGGGGCTTTTACCCTCCGATTTACCTACACCAGACTTAAAATGGGAAACAAATCTTAATCTCAACATCGGCGCTGATATCGCTTTATTTAACAATCGGTTGGTAGCACAGATTGATGTCTATGATCGGAAGTCAAAAGACCTGCTTTTCCAAAAGCCACTTTCACCGTCTACAGGTTATAGCGGGATCGATGCCAATATCGGCTCATTGAGCAACCGTGGAATTGATGGGCAGATTACCGGTGTGCCTATTCGAAACAAAGATTTCAGATGGTCTATTACGGCAAATGTGGGACACTACAAAAATAAAATCACCAAACTACCACAAAAAGAAATTCTCACTGGATCCATTGGGCAGTATGGTAACACGAAAAAAATGGTTGAAGGTGGTTCCATCTATGATTTTTATATCAAGGAATGGGCCGGAGTAGATCCGGAGACCGGCAAGGCGACCTGGTATAAGGATGTAAAAGATGCAACAGGAAATATAACTGGGCGCACGACGACAACGAATCAAAATGAAGCATCATTTTATTTTGAAGGAAGTTCATTGCCGGATCTTTATGGCGGTGTTAGTAACAACTTTAGTTACAAAGGAATAGATTTGTCTTTCTTGTTTTCCTATAGTCTAGGAGGAAAAATCTTTGATGGTGATCAACCCATGATTATGCATGTGGGTTCAGCACCGGGGCGAAGCTGGTCCAAGGAGGCCCTCAATAGATGGACATCCGAAAATAGAGATACCGATTTCCCCCGATTGTCTTACGTGACTGATTCTTGGAATAGTATTCCCTCCACACGTTTTCTACGGAGTGCAAGCTATGGACGCCTAAAGAATTTGAGCTTAAGCTATACTATTCCGCGTAATCTAGTGTCAAAATGGTCTCTTTCCGATGTTCGGATACGTTTTGTAGGTGAAAATCTATTGACGTTCTATGGAACTCAGGGCCTGGACCCAGAGCAAACGGTAGGTGGAGTTACCTACTATCGCTACCCGGCACAGAAGTCATACGCTCTGGTCCTCAATGTTTCCTTTTAACACGCATATTTGATTTATTATGAAATTAAAATATATCACGATCATTTTTCCTTTATTGGTACTCTCATCCTGCCGTGACAGTTTCTTCGAGACTGCTCCTGCAACCCAGATTACGACTCCCGAGGTATTTTCTTCTGAGAATAATATTGATGCCTTTATCAACGGATCGATCCGCTTTTTGATGGAAAATAGCACCTCTCAGGACAATCCTGGGCTCCCGACCATATTCCTCACACATGAAGTGATGGGAGAGGACGCTATTGCACGTGACGGCCGTTATGGTTTTCGGGACTCATATCCCTATAAAGATCCTTTTGACAACACCACTCGCCGGGCGCTTTTCTTTTGGACCTTGCAATATAAATCTATTGACCATGCCAATAATCTGATAGCCAATGTGAAAATTGACGATAACAGCAAAGAAAGCTTAAAACACCTCAAGGGGCAAGCCTATGCCTTGAGGGGATTGAATTATCTCAATCTCGTACGTCAGTACCAGTTTACCTATGTGAAAGACCCAAATGTCAAGGCAATACCGATTTATACCGAACCGACGACACCAACGACGGTTCCCAAACCACTGGCTACAGTAAAGGAGGTTTATGAGCAGGTTATTTCCGATTTAAAAGAAGCCGAAAAATTACTCGTGGGTTTCAAGCGGAAAGTGAAGAACAGACTCGACCTCAATGTCATTTATGGTCTACTGGCTAGAACATATTTGACACAGGAAAATTGGGCGCAAGCACGTGATTATGCAGCAAGAGCACGTGTCGGTTATCCAATTATGACGGCAGAGCAGTACAAGGAAGGATTTAACGATGTCAGCAATCCGGAGTGGATCTGGGGACACCCACAGACCGCGACCCAAAATTTGGGTGGAGCTTCTTTCTTAGCCTATATTGAGACAACTCCTTACGCAACAGATGCCAAAGGTGTAAATCTATATTTTGGTTATAATAGCATTATTCCTGACCCCAATTTTATCAGCTTATTTACAGCTGCTGATGTGCGTAAATCGCTTTTTGAGATTGCCAAGCAACCTGCTGAGGCGATCTATCGTTCTTATCGTTACCGTAAGTTTAGAAATAAGCACCCTAACCGTGATGGACATATCGTTTTAATGCGATCATCGGAACAGCTGCTTATCGAAGCCGAGAGTAGAGCTCGCCTGGACGATGTAAAAGGGGCTATAGACCTCCTGAACGAATTAAGACGTAAACGGACTTTGCAAGATCTCGATGTCGCAAATTTTGATAAGGCAAAGGCGGTACAGGAAGTTTTATTGGAGCGCCGTAAAGAATTATGGGGTGAGGGTTTCCGTCTTTACGATATCCTGCGGACGCAGACGGCGCCTGTACGTCGCGAGGCTAATGAGACCTTTGTGGATGATGCTGGAAAGACAGTAGCAGTAATGGGACATTATATTCTCAAGTTTCCAGATGGATCTAACTTATCTCCAAATAGCAAATATTTTTTATTTCCAATACCTCTAAACGAACTGAATAATAACCCAAACTTGCAAAACTAATCAATGGTCAGTTGCTTATAGGAGTTACTAAAAGGCCACTTAGAAAAACGCTAAGTGGCCTTTTATTTAAATGCTTTATTTTAAAAGAAGCTAGCTATCAAATCAGGGAATGAGCCTGCCGTTGGTCATTTGTTCCATTTATTGATCAAGACGAATTTCTTCCGCTTAATGAATAAGCTAGCAAGCGAGATTTACCTTATTCTTTTTTTAATAAGAGTGCTATATCCTGTTTTGCGAGCACATGACCTTTATTGACAATATTACTTCTTAGATAAAGAAAACATTGGTCATTATGGTCGAGTTTACCAATAGTCAGTTTTACCGATTTGATATCGAGCGTGTTAATTTCCGATGGATCCATCTTATCGGGGTCTGCAATTAGTTGTCCGTCTTTCCTAATTTCTTCAAAATCCCAGGAGTATCCCTTCCATGGTCCCGCAACTAGTGTTGTCTTTTTGCTGTCCATGATGCGTTGACTTTTGTATTTCAAGGGTATACTGTCGATCACGATCGTATAGTCCTTAAGGTGAATTGTGAGCTCCTTTAAATAATGAGGAAAGTCTTCGGGCTCGAAATAAATGCTGTTGTCTTTGTGAATGATCTTAAGCTTTACGATCCCTATTTTGTCTATTTTTGCCGATTGTGAAACTTGTATAAATACCGCGTACTCCTGTTCGCTAATGCCTAGATTTTTGTGATATGGCATAAGTTCCCCAGGTTTTAATCCGCTCATTGTTTTTAGAAACCAATCTTGGTTCTGTTGAATGGCAAGTTTCATTTTTTTGAGAATTTCCGACTCAGCGGCATTCAAAGGAGGGGATCCCAACACCTCTACAATATAGTTACCCTCAGGAAGTAATGTGTCAACGAATTTAAGTGCTATTACCGTGCTGTCTGTTTTAGTCCTCTCTTGCGCAAATCCATTCACGGAAAATAGTAGGGTAGTTATGCAGGCGATGAAAGAAAGATATCTACGGAGAAATGTCATGTTGAATTTGAGCTTTTGTAAACGTTATAGGCGTTTAAGTTACAGCTTAATTCTGATAAATAAGAAGCTGAAAAGGAATCACATAATAGGAAATGGCAAAGAGAACTTGCTGAAAGTACATTTAACAATTTGATAATACCTGATTATTAACTTTGCAGGACAGCTTAATTAGATTAAGAACGTGAATTATATTATTATCGTAGGGGCAACCCAAGCCTTAATGGCTTTGGGAATTTTATTGAAGGACAAAAAAAATAATGGACAGCATGATAATATCCTTTCTTATTTATTAGCCTCCATTTTTTTGCACCTGGCAATCAGTTTTGCATTGAACGTCTTTTGGCCCAATTCAAAAATCCATCAGCAATTCAATACATTTATCGCATTGGCATATCCCGGTTTGTTATGGTGTTATATACGTTTTCTCGAACATAAGGGAAAGTCCATCGATATTCTTTTGGCGATGTTTCCATCGATAGGTGCATCTATTGGTTACTTTTGGATTGCTGCCTATGTGATCAACCATTCTGGCGAATTACCACCATTCATCAAACTGTACAATTCAATATCTGGTTATGCATATACGATATTATATATCGTGTACCCGTTAAAAATTTTGGCTAAGACACATACGATACCGACATTTTGGAAACTTGAAAAACGTATGGTTAGACTGGCCGCTTCCCTGTTCCTGTTTGTTGGACTCGCATTTTTAATCATCAGCATCTGGACTCGACTATCTGATATATCCGTCTATTTTAATCTTATCCATCTGTGGCTCCGTCTGATTATTTATTCTATATTGGCGGTTATCTGCATATCTATTATTTATGTCAAAGTAAGCTCCTTCCTATACGTTCATTTATATCAGCAGGAGCAAGTAAAGCCGCGTATTCTTGACCATCAGCATGAAGATCGGTTGGACAGCTCGATGGGGAAATCCCGATGCCCATCTGCTGAGGAAAATGAAAGGAATGCCGGTATAGACTATGTAGGTATTTTGGCGAAGGTAGAAAATCTGATGTCCCAGCATAAAGTCTTCTTAGATCCAAGTCTCACATTAGATATTCTTGCTACAAAGGCCGATGTATCACGTCACCATCTTTCCGAAACGTTAAATCAGTACCAGGAAAAGTCCTTTTATCAGTATGTCAATGAGTATCGAATTAAGGAGGTTATTACATTAATGGATCTGCACAAAAGCAAAGGAGAGACCATCAATATACTTGCGATGGCATTTCAGGCTGGATTCCATTCCAAATCCTCGTTTAATCAATATTTCAAAAAGGTTCAGGGCTGCACGCCTTCGGCCTATCTCAAAGCAAAACCACATTATAACCTAGTGAATACCTAAGTGAATATGCTTGTCCATCGGGCTGGAAAAGCGGGTATTAATTAATCCTAAAAGCGGTGTTTCCACGTCGCGATCAGCGTATCAATTTATCGGTAACCTAATCTTAATGCAAAGTTAATGTTTGTAAATGTCATTAAATGAGTGTTTTGTGGTGTTTGATGCTAATTGATCGTACTTCTTTATCGAGAAAGACGACAGGCATCTCATGAAATATCAATTTCGTAGCAAATAACAAAAATTGATTACATGATATGAAAAGAACATTACTCTTTTTGATTTCGTTGATGCCCTTCTTTTTACAGGCACAACAAATTACAGGGACTGTCACTTCAATGACCGACGAGGTATTGCCTGGCGCTACAATACAAGTGGGGAAGTTGACTGCACAAACCAATCTCGATGGCAAGTTTACACTGATTTTAAAGGAAAAGGGACCTGCTCGACTTGCTATTTTATACACCGGTTATCAAGCATTCGCGTTAGATACACTTGTTTCAGGCGAGGGAGTTCATTTGGGAATAATCAAATTGCAGCCATCCAATAATAGCCTGGGCGAGGTTGTAGTTGTCGGTTCTTCAGCTGGTTCTCAGCTCAAGGCATTAAACATCAAAAAAACGGCAAATGCTATTATGGAAGTATTGGCGGCGGATGCTATTGGTAAATTACCCGATCGCAATGCTGCCGAAGCGGTACAACGCATTCAAGGGGTTTCCATTGAACGAGATCAAGGGGAGGGGCGATATGTTTCCGTACGTGGCACACCCATACAGTGGAGTGCGTCTTTGTTAAATGGGAACCGGCTTCCTTCCGCTAGTCTTGACTATGCAGATCGACGGATTCAGATGGATATTTTCCCCTCAGAGATGATTCAATATGTGCAGCTATCAAAAGCAATCACTCCGGATATGGAAGGAGATGCGATCGGAGGATCTATCAATTTTATTACCAAAGCAGCTCCCTTAAAACGTACACTCCATATCAATGCGGCTGGCGGCTATAACGGACAATCTCAGCGCGGATCATACAACAGTTCAATCCTCTTTGGCGACCGTGTTGCGCAGGGAAAATTGGGTTATATCCTTTCGGCAGTAATCTGGGACCGAACAGCTGCTCAGGACCGATATAACCTAAACTATGATTTTTCGAACAGTAATGCTATGCAGGCTTTTTCCATCACAGATCTACAATTGCGGGATTATATTGCACGCCGGCGTACATTGGGATTTAATGGTGGACTTGAATATGCATTTAATGAAAGGCACAAAATCATGGCTAAGGGACTCTATAGCGAATATATGGACGCTCAGCGTGTCCGTGAGAATTATTTCTATTTTAATACTAAAACAGCGACCATAACAACCAGAGCCGCAGATTACCATACAAGCCTTTACTCTGGGGAGCTTAGCGGGCAGTCGAGTTTTTCAGAACGATTTGGATTGGATTGGGCACTGAGCATGGATAAGTCCGCTTTTAAATTTATGGACCCCGATTACTATCCAATGGCAACCTTTTCCCAAAAGGTTGATTATGATGGCTTGGCTCCAGATGGAAAGAAATACCTCGCGATGGATTCGCCAGATGGAACAGGGGACTATATTGACCATATCCTACCTCATCTTGCTTCCACTACAGCGATTAGCGCAGAAGCCATGAAATTAACACAGGTTGTCAATATCAGGAGCAAAAATCAAGAACGCAACAAGCGTGTTGGAGTAAACTTGAAATATACACCTAGCAATTCGTTGATCGTTAAATTTGGTGGAAAGTTTATCCACAAGGATAAGCAGGTAGAAAACCCCTATAGTATTTATGTAGCCGGTATCTCTGGAGCTGCTCCAACATTAGCCAGCCTAGGTACGGAACCCTATCCCTATCGGGGTGGTTTTTTGACCGAAATAGGATCGCCCTACAACAATGTGCTTATTGATCAGGTAGCTATGGCATCAGTGAGGCAACTTGCATCACCGGAGGGTATTGCCGAAAACAAGTTGTACCCATTCCGCGTCGATTCAGCTAGCAACGCATCAGGTGCCGCCAACTACTACAGTGGAAAGGAAAATGTATATGCAATTTATGGTTCTGCTGAATTTAAATTGACAGAGCAGCTCACCATTATAGGAGGAATACGAAACGAGTACAACAAAGTTACTTTTTCAGGCAACAAAGTATCAACGCTCGCAGACAAATCGACTAAAGTAGAAGCAATCAATCAGGACAATAGCTATAATGCTTTTCTGCCAATGTTGCATGTAAAGATCAATGCGACGAAGAATGACATTATTCGGCTGGCATTTACGCGAAGTTTCACCCGTCCCGATTTTGGTAGCCTTAATCCCGGTACGACACAGGACGATATCAACCGTGTCATCACCCGTGGTAATCCAAACTTGAAACCCACTTTCGCTAGCAATTTTGATCTCATGGCCGAACATTACTTTGGCGGCATAGGTATGTTTTCGGCAGGCGCATTTTACAAAAAACTTTCCAACCTGATCTATTCCAATCAATCTACACAAGATATTGATGGTGTTTTATTCAATGTAAATGAGCCCAAGAATCTTCAAAATGCCTGGCTGTTAGGTTTTGAAGCCGGTATATCCAAGCGATTTACAGAGCTGCCAGGAATATGGAAAGGATTTGGAGTAGATGCCAACTATACCTATACAGACTCAAAAGCGAAAGTTCCGCGCTTTGACAAAGGAAAATTGATAGAAGATGAAAGCGTGATTCCTAAGCAGGCAAAACACTTGTTCAATGTCTCCTTCATCTATGAGAATAGCAAGTTTATGGCACGTATTGCCGGCAATTATAAAGGTAAATATCTTGATGCCATTCGTCAGGTCGCAGGACCTGAGCATTACCGTTGGTATTCAAGCAATTTTTCGGTAGACTTTTCTTCTTCCTATAGTATCAACTCGAAATTCAGATTATTCGCCGAGTTAAATAATATTACTGGAGCCCCGGTGCGCTACTATCATGGTGTATACGATCGTGCCGAACAAGCCGAATGGTATTCTGTCCGTGGTCAAGTGGGGATCAGTGCAAAACTTTTTTAAAATATAACAAATATGGAATTCAAACAGATTATCCTAACAACGTTGTCCACCCTGGTACTAGGTACTGGAGTTATTCATGCTCAGCAATCCGAGCTCCCACAGCTTAATGCATTAAAGATCAATCAGATTCAGGTGCTTGGTACGCATAATAGTTATGCTAGGCCTGTAGATCCACGTCTTGCCGCCTATGCTGACCCTATTTTTGCAAAAATGATGGAAAAGATGACCACATTAATCCCCGCGGACAAGCTTGCGTCATTTAAGGAGTTTCATCCAAATCCGATGACGATGAGCGAAGGCTTGAAATATGATCACCCATCTTTTGATGTACAGCTCGACAGTGGTATTCGGAGTTTAGAAATGGATGTCTATTATGACCCTACAGGACATCGTTTCAATAAGCCCGCTGGGTACGAAGTATTAAGTAGCATGGCTGTTTCGGATCTGGCGCCCTATCAAAAGGAAGATTTGGAAAAGCCAGGTTTCAAGATGCTCCATATTGCAGATTTTGATTTTCGATCGCATTATGCTACTTTCCGAGGCGGCTTGAAAGCGTTAAGAAATTGGTCCGACAGACATCCCGGACATCTTCCGATCTTTATTATGGTCGAAGCAAAGGACAAAAGCATACCAATCTTTCCAAATAGCGCTGAGGTTCTCCCTTTTGATGAAAAGGCATTCGATCAGCTGGATGCCGAAGTTGTCGAAATATTGGGAAAAGATAAGCTTATTACCCCAGATGATGTACGTGGAAAGCATAGCACCTTACGTGAGGCGGTGCGTTCGGGCAACTGGCCGACCATTAAAACATCCCGTGGAAAATTTGTTTTCTTGTTACTTCCGGCCACTGCTGGAATGAACCTTGAATCTGCTTATGTTAAAGACAGACCCAATCTTGAAAAACGTATCATGTTTGTACAGTCGGAACCCAATGATAGTTTTGCATCTTTTATCCTGTTGGACAATGCGCTAGTTCGTCAAAATGAAATTCAAAATCTTGTAAAACAAGGTTATATTGTTCGTAGCCGTTCAGATATCGAAACCTACGAAGCAAAGATCAATGACTATACGAGGGCAGATGCGGCTTTTAATAGCGGAGCCCAAATTATATCCACCGATTTTTTTAGACCCGGTAATGGTTACCATACATCCTATTATGTGAAGTTGCCTCATGGCAACCCCGCTCGTTCAAATCCTATCAATGGAAGAAAGTGAAGCCTAGAGGCTCAAAAACAATAAAAATAAAGAATAAAATAGTACCGTTTCAATAGCGAAGCGGTACTTAGGTTGACGATGTGAAGCCAAGAGATTATTGCCCCATTGTTGTTTCAGATTCCAGTATAACCAAGTAACGCTATTGATTAAATTTTTATTTACTGGCGTAATAACAACTTTGACTGTAAAGACGTTGTAAATTTGCAGTCGAAAGCCAGCAATATTTTGTGAGTATAAATTGTTTGAATTGGTTGAATGCTACAAATTCAACTCCTGAATCGGAGCGAATGGGATTCTCGGCCACGTAGTTATGTGCAATTTGATGTACCCTTTTGCAGATCAGATTGCATTCTTCCTGTTGTTGCTTATTTAGATTAGGAAATTTAATTTCCAGCCTTTCATTTATAGGTTTTAACCAATTTTTCCCAAATTCCATGGATAGTTGGAGTCCATAATTTAATATTTCTATTGATAGATTCATTTGAGCCATAAATCATAATAAGTTTGTTGATCTAGTTTTGTTTTTGCTCGCTATAGACGCTTACTTGTATAGGTTCTTGATTAGCTTTTTATACTATTTCTAAGATAGCAATTTATCCTTAAAAACGTATTTGTCATCTTTGTAACAATTCAAACGAAAGCCTATGTATTCACATTTCTGGAATAGCCCATTTCAAGACTATGTCGTTCTTGAAGCCTCTTTTTCACGCGGAAAGGACTCTATTGACTTATAATACATATAACCAAAGTGTTCTACTTTCTTTGTTAAAAAGAAGATTTTAAACGATTATATTTATCTTGTGATTGCCGGCTACCATACATTGATTCAAAATGAAGAAAATCAAGCATTGGACGACTACCTAGTTTTCAAGACCAGAAATGTGATTACCTTTGAATATTGGGTTTTGTTCAAATTAATAATAAATTATGTTAAGTTATATCGCAGCGATTGGCCTAGTTTTCTTGGGAATAATGCTTAAATATTCCTCTCAAGACAGTTATAGTCCATTACGAAAATATTGGATTTTTTTTACGATTGGATGGGTGTTGTCCCTACTTTATAACCTATTTCAATTACTTTAGGTGATATACAAAATTCTACTGTTGTTTGGCACGGTCGTAAGCCATGTTCAAGAGATAACAAGCATAGCCTACGTCTTGTTTATTGTGAAGCTGAAAACTTATCCATCCTGAATTTTTAAATACATGATGATCCTTAATTTTCCCTTCAAATATCAGCGATTGTTTTAGCTCTTTATTTAATAAGATATCCAATAAGCCATTACTGTGTACATGTGCAAACTCTTTTCCTTTATAATTAAACTGAGTCCCACCATATTTATGTATTCCAATCGTAGTTTCAGGCATCTGCGCCATATCTTCCTCCAGTTCATCGATCCAATCCAGTAATTCAGGTTTGGTAACAAACATCCAAAATCTCATGAGACTATCAAATATAATGGCGACTAAAGGGATATCCTTTAAAAAGCCAGCTCTTTTCACTACAAAAGAAAACATAGACTATCTCTCGCTTAATAATTTAATATGCTCCATTACTCTAAAATGAACATTCCTGGTGATACTTTCCGCCCAGAGATCATAGTACCAAGTAGGGAAGACATGAAGATTATACCAACTGTTCCCCACAAGGGTGGTGGTGCCATTTCCATTGTCCTTCAATATAAATTCACCTCTTTTTATATCGATATGTCCCATAATTTCAGGGTCTTTGGGTTGATCAACGATATCAAAAATCAGGTTTTTATTGATATCAAATTTTACAATCTTCTCATCGAAGATATATCCATTGCTAAAAATGCATTTTCGGTTTGCACCCAGTTTATGCTCACTTACCGTTGTCGCCATAGGGCTGGGCATCCCTATTTTAAAGAGCCAATAGTTTTCCTTCTGGTGGATCGGATCAAAGGCGACCACGTGCTGCCACACCTCTGCTGGAGTCGCATGAATCAAGATCTCATCAGAAACCATATTTTCGTGATAATGGTCACTTAGGGAGTCAACAATAAAAATTCCAAGTAATAGGCTCACAATGCTTATATTCAATTTTTGATTTCTCTTTTTAAACATTGCTCTTCCAATAAAGGCGCCCGCGATAATAAAGCTAAAAATAAGAGGCGAAACAATTAGGAGACAGATAAAGCCCTCACCTAGGAAGAAAAAACTCATTGAGATCGCAATAAGACAGTTCACGACAGAATGTCCAGTGATTTGTTTTCCCCTTATCCTAGTGTCTTTCCAAAACCAAGCAGTGATAATACCCATCAACATTGGAATAATCACAAACTCTGAAAAAACAAGTATACCTGGATCTTTGGGCATCAATGAAGACTGGATGCCAATGACTAAGAATGCGAAAATATTGGCTGTCAAAATTCCTTGAACTGTTTTGGAATTTACTACTTTATATAACGTTTCTTTCAAATTCATTGTACTCGATCGTTGGTTTTAGTCTATTAAAAATGAGGTCTTTAGTTAAAACTGTGGCGTTGTCTGCATTCCTTTACAATTTAGTAAGAATTTAAGAGATTGATGATCTTAAATTACGATATCCATAATTTTTTCGTAAAAACCAACCGTACAATCTTATTTAAATCAATATAGCCTATAAATTTATGTGGTTGATCCTGAGTGTGATAAAAATTAAATCAATCTCCCGTATTGAATATTTACTAATAATATTAGTAATTTTGAATACCACAACCACCGAAAATAAAAGTCGTGCGGAACGACTGGATAGCGAATTGAAAAACATGGAAAGGAGTATAGTACATTGTGATCTGGATACATTCTTTGTATCTGTTGAGCGTTTGCAGAATAGCAAGCTAATCGGAGTACCCGTGCTCATAGGGGGGAGTAGCGACCGTGGGGTAGTTGCATCCTGTTCCTATGAGGCCCGTAAATTTGGCGTACATGCCGCTATGCCGATGCGGCTTGCGCTACGTATGTGTCCCGAAGCTATTGTGGTGCGGGGTGATCATGATATGTACAGTCAGTATTCCAGTATTGTGACGCAGATTATCGAAGAGGAAACCCCCATTGTTGAAAAAGCAAGTATAGATGAGCACTACCTTGATGTCTCCGGAATGGACCGCTTTTTTGGCTGTTGGAAATGGACGCAGGAACTCCGCCAGCGGATTATCAAACAAACAGGATTGCCCATCAGCTTTGGACTATCCGTCAACAAGACCGTTTCTAAGATCGCGACCGGCACAGCCAAGCCTTGCGGCGAAAAGCAAGTTCAAGGCGGAAGCGAAAAAGGATTTCTAGCTCCACTGTCCATCCGCAAGATCCCCATGGTCGGTGAAAAATCTTTTACCCTGCTGCGCAATATGGGGATCTCTAAGATCGGAACCTTACAGCAGATGGAAGTATTCACGATGCAGAAAGTCCTCGGCGAGAATGGGATTAACATCTGGCGTAAAGCCAATGGTCTGGACGATTCACTGGTCATACCTTTTCGTGAGCAGAAGTCCATGTCCAAGGAGAACACCTTTCAGCAGGATACCATCGATATGGATGTACTCCGCCGCACCCTGATCAGCATGGTCGATACACTGGCCTTCGATCTGCGGAAAGATCAGAAGCTGACGAGTTGTGTCACCCTCAAGATCCGCTATAGCAATTTCGATACCCATACCCAACAGCTGCAGGTCGGTTATACCAACTCTGACCGAAAATTAACGGAGGTTGTGCTTTCTCTTTTTAAGAAACTCTATAGCCGCAGGATGCTGATACGCCTTATCGGGATCAAGTTCTCCGGACTAATCTACGGTTCCTATCAGACCGACCTCTTTGATGATAGTGCCGAAGAGGTCAACCTGATGCAGGCGATGGACAAGATCCGAAAACGTTATGGTGCCGAATTTCTGATGAAAGGCATCTGTGCACCACTACCGGGGAAAGGAGGGGAGCATGCTCTTAAATCTACATAGCTACTTTAGCTTACGCTTTGGTACACTGAGTCTGCAGGATCTTATTTCGGGGATGCGAGCAGGCGGTTATGATACCGCCGTGCTGACCGATATCAACAACAGTTCTGGGGCGCTGGATTTTATTAAAATGGGACGTGAAGCTGGACTCAATCTCCTTGCGGGCATGGAATTCCGTGATGGCGATCAGCTTTGTTTCGTCACCATCGCCAAGAATGAACAGGGATTCCGGGAGATCAACGAATACCGAACCAAGCTCAATATGGAAAACCGTACCACACCCGCGCGTGCACCTGAGTTTGAACAGGTCTTTGTGATCTATCCCTTTAGCCGGATCAATACATTTCAATTGCGGAACTTTGAATACATAGGAATCCGCCCGAGTGAGCGTACCCGTGTGCAACTGTTGGAACGCAAGCTGCTTGACCGCTGTGTCATCCTGGCACCAGTTAGTTTCCGCCGAGCTGATTATACCCTGCATCGGCAACTGCGAGCTATTGACAACAATCTGCTGATATCCCAATTGGAAAGGGAGCAGGTCGCTGCTGAAGACGAAGTCTTTGTTGCTAAGGTCAAGCTGTTGCAACTATTTTCCGAGTTACCACAACTGCTTGCCAATACCAACCGTATATTAGGGCAATGTTCCTTCAGTTTTGATTTTACAAGTGTCAAGAATAAAACGACCTTTACCGACAATCGGTACAACGATAAGCAATTGCTGCACAAGTATTGCATGGAGGGCTTTGCCAAACGTTATGGCAAGAATGATGGTATCGCTGCCGATCGAATACAGCGCGAACTTGAAATCATTGAAAACCTGCGTTTCTCGAGTTATTTCCTTATTACCGATGATATCTGTCGGCATGCGCGTAGCCGCAGTTTTTATTATGTAGGCCGTGGGTCAGGAGCCAATTCTGCTGTGGCCTATTGCCTCGGGATTACGGATGTTGATCCAATAGCCCTCGACCTTCCTTTTGAGCGTTTCCTCAATCCGAAGCGGAAAAGTCCACCCGATTTTGATGTCGACTTTAGCTGGAATGAGCGGGACGAAATGTATACATATATTTTTAACCGTTATCAGACTGGCCATACCGCATTAATGGGTGCCATGAGTACATTTCGGTCGCGTAGTATCCTGCGTGAACTCGGTAAGGTATATGGTCTTCCCAAAGCAGAGATCGACCGACTGGTGCACGAGCCGGAGCATATGCTCAATAAAAATGAAGTGACCAACACCATTTTGAGCGTGTATAATCGCATGGCCGATTTTCCCAATCAACGAACCATTCATGCCAGTGGAGTACTGATTTCCGAGGAGCCGCTGACATGTTATTCCGCCATGGACAATCCACCCAAAGGACTACCCACCATGCAGTTTGACATGTATGTTGCCGAGGATATCGGTTTTGAAAAATTTGATATCCTTTCTCAGCGCGGCATCGGCCATATCAAAGATTGCCGTACCATCGTTCGGGAGAACCTGGGTGTTGTCATTGACACCGATAATCCAAAGCGCTTTTTCGAGGATGACAATATTGCCGCACAACTTAGATCCGCCAATACCATCGGCTGCTTCTACATCGAAAGCCCGGCCATGCGACAGCTCCTGACCAAACTTCACTGTGATGATTACTTAACCTTGGTGGCGGCCTCATCTATTATCCGGCCGGGTGTAGCCAGTTCAGGCATGATGGGTGAATATATCCGTCGCCATCACGATCCCAGCACAGTAGCTTATCCACATCCCGTATTTAAGGAGCAGCTCGAAGAGACCTATGGGGTGATGGTGTATCAGGAGGATGTGATGAAAATCGCCAATGCCTACGGTGGACTCGATATGGCCGACGCTGATGTGCTACGACGTATGATGTCGGGCAAATATCGCAGCAAGGATCATCTGATTGAGATCGAGGACAAGTTCTTTTCCAACTGCAAAACCAAAGGCTATGACGAAAAAATCAGCCGGGAGATCTGGCGGCAGATGGAAAGCTTTGCCGGATACTCGTTTAATAAGGCACACTCGGCATCCTATGCCGTGGAGAGCTACCAGAGCCTCTTTCTCAAGACCTATTATCCCTTGGAATTTATGGTTGCGGTGCTCAACAATTATGGCGGTTTTTACAATCGTAAGGTCTATGTTAATGAGGCGCGTATATCCGGTGGAACGATCTGCCTTCCCTGTGTCAACCAGTCGATTTTCAACACCTCGATCCAGGGTAAGGATATCTATCTCGGTTTCGATTGTCTGCAGAATCTCGAAGGGAAATTAGCCCGTCGAATTATCTCCGAGCGTGAGCGCTACGGAGCTTATCAGAGCATGGGGGACTTTGTCAAAAGGACGCAAGCGGGCCTTGAGCAGGTCATTATCCTGATCCGTGTCGGTGCTTTGCGGTTTACGGGCCTAGGGAAGAAGGAATTGCTGTGGGAGGCCCACCTGTTGATGAGCAGACATAAACCCGCTGTGGTAGGTATGGTCCTGTTTGAGACTGAGAGCCGCAAGCCGATTCTTCCCCCTTTGGAAGAAGATATCTTGGAGGACTATTACGATGAGATGGAGCTGATCGGTTTTTGTGTGACAGGGACGCTCTTTGATCTTGCCAAAAGCGATTACCGTGGTGATATGCCATCTAAGGAACTTCATCTTCACGAGGGTAAAACTGTACGCGTTGTCGGCGATTTTATCTGTGAGAAGTTTGTCAAAACCAAGCACAGAGACCAGATGAAATTCGGAACCTTCCTGGACGCTGAAGGGCATTTCTTTGATACCGTACATTTTCCACAAACACTCGTAAAATATCCCCTAAGAGGAGCGGGGATCTATCTGATCGAGGGCAAGGTCATCGTCGAATACGGATGCCCATCCATTGAAGTGCTCCGCTGTGCGAAGATGCCTTTAAAACCCGATCCGAGGAGTGAGTAGTTTTTTTGCAAATGCCTACGAATGATAATTTATCTCCAACGAATTATAATTCGTCCAATTTCCTAGAGTTTTTACAGCTAAATTTAAGCGTAAAATAAAGTTCACATCTTTAATGACTACAATGGCTGTTAGCTTATTTAAAGAGAAATAGCAAGCTTCTAAATGGAAATTATAGGATAAAATTTAATCGCAGGATTGATGAACAAAAGAACTTGCTTTTCAAAAAATAAAATGATGAAAAAAATGGTAATTTCTATCGTAATAATTCTAGTAGCCTATGCAGCCATACAGAGCGGTTCTGTTATCAATTTATCACCAAGTTTATTGTGGAATAGAGCCAAGTATAAAAAGTTTGCCGAACTGCAGGAAAAATTGCAATGGGATAATTTTTTGATGTATAGGGTAACTCAAAATAGGAATGGTAGCATTCGATATTTCCCCGAACAGAATTTTTTCTTAATAGCGAGCTCTCCTTATTTTATAAAAATAGATCGTGCTGGAAATAAGGTGTTTGAACTAGAAAACAGTCCAGGATTAAAGTTTTTAGACGCCATAAATTGCTATGTAACTACAGAAGATGGTATTTACGACTTTTCGGCAGAAAAACCCCATATAGAACATTTTGCTGAGATCTTAAATACAGACAGTACTATTTCAGACAAAGTTTGGGTTGAAGATTTTTTTGGTAAATTTTACAACACATCGGATGCTGTATTGTACAGCTATCATACCGAACTGATCAGTAGAGAGGCGGTATATTTTCGTCAGAATGGCAAATGGATAAAACTTTATACACCTAAATCTTCATCATTTATTTATGCAGAAGGTTCAAAAATACAATGTAAAATAAATAAGGAACAAATTTTGCCGAAATGGCAGGATGAACACTTTCTGAAAGATGTGCAAAACGCAACCTACTCAAACGAGCTCAGGTATACGGATGCTTACATCACACCTTTTAATTCGGACAATACGTTTTTCCCTGACCAAAAATTGGACTATACCAACAAAGGGAAGGTAAAAACACAGGCTTTTGCAAAAGAAACTTACACGACTGAGGGGTATTTGAATCCAGGTATTCCCAACGAATTTTATGGAACAGCATATTATGACTTAGCAATTGAAAACACGGTTTTGAATTTTAAAACCGTGGCTAATAGAGCATCTTTTGGAGGCAACATAGAAACTTATCTGCATGTATTCGAATTGCCAGCTAAATATGCTGCTAAAAGTAATGTGCGTTTTTTGACCTACGATTATAGCACCAATTTTCACGAAAACAAGAAGCAGGGCGTGTATATTATTAAAAATATTGGGAATTAATAACAGTATTTTATAAAAAAATATCTGTTCCTTTTGTCGAAGACATAAAAGAACCCGATTTTTATAGATCCTTGTAAAATCAAGCACATGAAAAAGATTAAAAAGTTCCTTTTACCAGTTATCATCCTAGGCCTAATAACGCTAGCTGTCGTTTTGGTAACCAACAGCAACGTAACAGCCGAAACCGAAAAGCTGATTCTCACCGAACTTAAAGATGTGCCAAAAACGAAGGTAGTCATCATTTTTGGCGCTGGTATAAACGGCGATCAACCAAGTAGGTATCTAAAAGATCGGCTGGATGCGGGGATTTCACTGTACAAAAATAACAAAGTGGATAAAATATTGCTGTCGGGAGATAATGGAAGAGATGAATACGATGAGCTTACGGTAATGAAGTTATATTGTCAGAAAAATGGTGTCGATACCACAAAAATTTACATCGATTATGCTGGGTTTGATAGCTACTCGACCATGTACCGTGCGAAACATATTTTTCATGTTGATACCGCAATTTTGGTATCTCAGAAATACCACCTGAATAGATGTATTTACCTAGGTGATAAATTGGGTATAAAATCATTGGGTTATAGCGCAGATAGGGGCGTTTATCCAGGTTATAAATACTATGCATTTCGGGAAAAGCTATCCGTCACAAAAGCCGTTTTGGATATTATAAGGGGCAGAAAACCAAGGTATCTAGGTGAGCCAGTTGATATAAACGGAAAATCAAATTATACAAAAGAATAGCTTATGAGATACCTTCTTTTCTTTGTACTGCTCGTGTTTGTAGGCTGTAATCCTATCCCCAAAAAAGATAAACACCCAGATGTGCCCCAACTGATCGAATTGCTAAAAGATGAAAGCAAGTTCAGAAAAGTGACAGATATGACTGGACTAAGTGGTCTAGTTTTTTTAAACGACGACAGAATACTTTTAAAACCCGACAACAGCAATTCGCCCCTAAAGATTATTGATGTAAATAAAAACATAATCTTTGAAAAGATTTACAACTGGGAACAGCCATTTTACATCGATAAACAGGGGAACTTATATTTCAACGGCAAAAAGTTTTTCTATCCAGATTATGGAAAACAAGAAGATTTCAAAATGATGGTTATCGCCGATAGTTTGCATAAAAAATCGGAAGAATTGAAAGATCTGAATGATAGCTTGCAGATGGACGCTTTAAAAAAATACGAAGTAGAAATGTTGAAACCATATGGACTCAAACCTTGTCCCTACACGATCGTGAATACCGAGCGCTGTGATGTATTTCGAGTGATCAACCAGACTTTGGTCGTTAGACAAACAGATCTTTTTAAAAGCGAACTTGATATAACAAAAACTGAAATTCCTAAATTCGATGACGATGTTTTGATTGGTTGGCGCAATGGCAAACTGCCCAGTCTGGATTATTTGGCTTATTACGAACTGAAAAAGCAACGCTTTAAGTGCGATGATATGACAGTGCCCAAAACCGTAACCTTAAAAGGCAAACAGTACTTTTTTGCTCCTAGTTTGGGTTTGTACCAAATTTTATTTTAATGCGGTCAATTAAAATAAAATGCTATTGAAAAACCTTTGCGAATGACACTATTTCAACTTGCTCACATCAAAAGTTTTGGGCATTTTTTCTGTTTTAGCCAGCTCTTCTCTTACACACTTCCTGATCAGTCAAACTATAGCTCTATAAATCAAGTAGAGGAAAAATAAAGTTACAACAAGACCGATAATTGGCCAAAAAGTCATTAATCATAGAATGAAATCAATTGTGTGAATCCCCACAGTTAGCTATTTCTTTATTTTATTAAAAAAATAACCGTACGGACAGGTCCTGAGCGACTCTCGTATTTATAAAAAGACTACAATTGATTAACTTTTGTTATGAGCTACATGAAAGCGTAGAGCATCCTGCGGTGTCATCATAGTTGGAAGGGCGCTTCACAGAAAATTCTGGAAATAGTTCTTGGTATGGATTTTCTAAAGCCTGCGTTAGTTTAGTTAGCATTTCTGTTTTCCCGTTACTAATTTCTTCGATACACTGGTAAAGCAGGTAGTTTCTCAGTATGAATTTAGGATTTGTCGTTTTCATTAATTCCAGGGATTCTTCCCTTGAAATCGTATTTGATTGCAGACGGGATTGGTACTGATCAATAAAGTCTTCAAGTTTTCTGAGCTTTTCTTCATTTAAAACAGTATAAGCTGCAGGGCTGAAATATTCCTTTAAATCCGTATCTGGAGTTATTTTTTCTAATTGATTGAAGAACAAAGTATGATCCAATTCCAACTCCTGCATGATACCCTGCCAATTGGTGAGAAAGTCTTCATCCTCTTTTCTGAGCCCATCAAATCCGAATTTTTTACAAAGCATTTTGTCATGGGCTTCCCAAAAATAAACTCCAAAATTATTTAGCGTGCTTTCCAAAAATTTTTCATCATTGATTATTGGCTGAAGGGCATTTGCAAGTTTCCAGAGATTCCAGTGTGATATCTGTCCCTGCTTTCCAAAGGCATATCTTCTTCCCGGAAGATCCGTAGTATTTGGCGTGAAATTTAAATTATATTCATCCATCATAGAATAGGGGCCATAATCAATTGTTAACCCTAAGATCGACATATTGTCTGTGTTCATTACACCATGAACAAAACCTACTCTGAACCATTCTACCATTAAGTCAGCTGTCCGGATACATACATTTTCGAAAAAATCTTTATATTTCTGATGATCGGATGAAACAATTTCGGGAAAGTAATTTTCAATCGTAAAATCAAGCAGGTCCTGTAACAGCTTGTGCTCGCCCTGAGCAAACATCAATTCAAAATGCCCGAAACGGAGGAAGCTTTCAGCAGTTCTTATGACTACGGCCCCTTTTTCGTATCGTGGATTTCCGTTATACATGATATCCCGAATAACATCTTCTCCAGTAAAGGCCAGGCTCAAAGCTCTGGTAGTGGGTACGCTTAAGTGATACATCGCTTCACTCATCAGGTATTCGCGTACAGAAGACCGCAATACAGCCCTTCCGTCTGCACGTCTTGAATAGGGAGTTGCACCGGCTCCTTTCCACTGGATCTCTGTTTTCTTACCCGTAGCATTGGTAATTTCCCCAGCGAGAATCGCTCTTCCGTCTCCCAGCTGTCCTGCCCAGTTGCCAAATTGATGTCCGGCATAAGCAGTGGCATAGCTCTGAATATTGTCGGGAAGCTGGGATCCCACCAGAAAATTAAGATCCTTTTCTTCAAATTTTCCCAGCCCTATTTCTTCAGATAGAGTCTCGTTAAAAGCAATTAGTTGGGGATGGTCAAACCCGGCAGGTTTAATCGTAGCAAATAAAACTTTTGGTGTGTTTCTCTGCGTTGGATTATTGGAAAAATCTCCGGGAAATTTTTTAAGGAAAGGTTGTCCGATGTTTTCGATATTCATACCTCAAAGATATTAATTATAAAAGATAAGACCTTCCAAATTATTGAAAGGTCTTGAATGTTCAGTTTCTCATTGCTATTGCTCTAAATAGCTTGAATTTGTCTAATCATTTGATTGGTAAATCCCCATTCGTTATCATACCAGGCCATTACTTTTACAAGATCACCATCGACAACTCTTGTCATTTCCAGATCAACTGTCGCTGCAAACGGACTTTTGATGATATCGGTAGATACCAGTGGTTCGTCTGTTACGGTTAGCACCTTTTTATAGCGATCAGTTTTGGATTCATCGATCAAAACCTGGTTTATCTCTTCGATTGTTGTGGGCCTTTCAGCAATAAACGTAATATCAGATATGGATCCCACCGGAACAGGCACCCGAACTGCTATGCCGTCAAACTTTCCAGCGTATTGCGGAAGTGCTTTTGTAGTTGCTATTGCAGCACCGGTAGCGGCAGGAGCGAGGTTAATTCCTGCAGCCCTTCCCATACGCGGTTCTTTTTTTGAAGGAGCATCTACAAGTGCCTGCGAAGCAGTATAACCGTGTGTGGTATTCAGAATTGCTTTTTTGATTCCAATTCTTCTTCCTAAAATTTCGATGATTGGACTGATATTGTTGGTCGTGCAGCTTGCACATGAAAAAACAGAAACCTTTCCATCTTCGGTATTTACACCATGGACAACAGTGGGCGTATCTTTGGTCGGGCCCGAGATCACTACAAATTTTGCTCCGGACGTCAGATGTTTTTCAGCATCGGCTTTGTTCGTGAAAATACCTGTACTTTCGATGATGATGTCAGCTTGAATATCTTTCCAGGGTAATTTTTCAATTTCCCTTATGCTCGTATATTTAACAGCTTTTCCATCGACTACAAGTGTATCTCCCTCGATACGTACATCTTTTTCATATTTACCATAATTACTGTCATATTTGAGGAGGTAGGCAGCGTTTTCGATACTCATCAGATCATTGATTCCGACAACCTCAAGGTCGGCAGTTTCTGTTATTATTTTTAAAGCGGCGCGTCCGATGCGGCCAAATCCATTAATAGCAATCTTTTTCATAACATTCCTTTTAATTCTGTTTATATTTTTTCTATTTAATGTATTGTCTAAGTTCTTCTATTTTCCGATAAAAAAGATTGACATTGGTCAAGAAATTCCCTTTGCTAAAGTCACTGAGTAGTTTTTACTGATTATTAAACTGTCCAACGTTTTATAGCTAGGGTAATGGAATTATTGCAAAGTCACTGTTCAGGAAAAACCAAAGATAGCTGTTGCTATTAATTATTGAATTTTTTTGTAATATACTGATTATAAATGTGTAAAGTCTAATTCCGTTTGTCATTTTTTTTATCAAAAGCTGACAAAAACAGTCTAAAACCGCAATTCGACGCATCTTTGAAAATGTATAAAGCCCACAGATGGAATTGACATACAAGATATTTGCAGATCATTATTAAATAATTATGTTTGTACATAGTGAGCCGTTTCCCATTTCTATTTCTGCTAATATCAACTTTGGTTATAAAATGGTGCTTTTTTCGAATTTTATATGTTTGTACATATTTATTTTTTGATTAATCTTGACCCTGCAATACATTTATGAATCTTCTAAAATTTTTAAATTAATAAAGACAGACAATGAAGTTTACTATTCTCTTTTTAACATTCGCATTTATTTGTTTTAACTGCGTAGCTCAAAAGAATCCCGAAACCTTTAAGGTGATGGCATGGAATATACTGCACGGAGCCAATGATAGCAAAGACGGCAAAGCCCATGCGGTTCAGATTATAAGAGAAATAAATCCGGATGTCATATTGATGGTGGAAACTTACGGCTCCGGTAAAGAGATAGCCGATTCCTTAGGTTACAATTTTCATTTAGTTGCTCCCGAGGGAACAGCTTTAAATGATAAAAAAGTTAATTTGTCAATTATATCAAGATATCCTTTTGGAGAACGAATTGATACTGAATTTCCTTTTTTTCTGGGCGGAAGAGAAGTTATCATCCAAAACCAAAAGATCCGGTTTTTCTCGAACTGGTTTCACTATTTACCATGGGAAAACGAGCCCGAAAAGTTGGGTAAAACAGCCGAAGAGCTTCTTGTTTGGGAAAGATCAGGTGCTAAATACGAAATGATACAGAAAGTATTACCCTATCTAAAAAAGTATGCTGCACAGGCAGACTCAGTACCCATGATTCTTGGTGGAGACCTAAATACCCCTTCTCATTTGGATTGGGACAAGAATACCAAGAAAATTCACAATAATCTGGTGGTTCCCTGGTATTCAACAAAAGTATTGGCAGATATCGGATTGCTTGATACGTATCGAACATTGAACCCAAATCCCGTCACACATCCGGGTATAACATGGCATACCAAAGGAGAAAATGATGACCATAGGATCGATTATATATTTTACAAGAGTCCGAAGTTAAAAGCCATAAAATCTGAGTCTTACCAAGTGTTTTTTAATGACACCATAAAACTGAATGGCAAAGAAATTTTATACCCTTCTGATCATGGTTTTGTCGTGACAACATTTAAAGTAAGGTAAAAGGGGCATAATCACATCAGCAATACAACCCAATTATATATTCGTATACCTGTTCAATTTGCTATTATTATTTAGACAGTCTCGTTGGAATAAAGCCATTAAAATGACGATACCTAAAGCTTGTTTTGGCAAGATCAAATAATAGAAAAAGCATCATTTCGTGGCGATAAAAAAAATACATATATTTGCAATATACTTGAATGGTCAAGTATATTGCAAATATCATAGTCATGGAAATAAATACAATTCTAAACATCATAAAAATTCAATCTGTCCTTACCAAGAAGTTTGACGGTTTGAGCCTGCATGGAATAAGTCTTACAGACTTTATGATCTTGCATATTTTAAGCAAAGCCCCCGGCAATCGTTTAAAAAGAATAGATCTAGCAGAAAATACTGGTTTAACTGCATCGGGAATTACGCGCATTATTTTACCGTTGGAAAAAATTGGGCTTGTTGAAAAGGACAGTAATGAAAGGGATGCCCGTGTAAGCTATGTTAAGCTCAGTACAGCCGGAGATAAAGTTTATAAGGAAGCGAGCGTTACGGCAGATTACATTTCCAAAAAACTGTTAGATGGAATGGCGGCAGAAGATCTGGAAATTTTCTCAAACCAGCTGAAGTCATTGGGGGGTGATATCTAAACATTAATTATGAATATCGACAAAAAATATTTACATCCCACTTATGAAGCCGGTCGGGATCTTGCGCTAAAAAATATTCAGGGATCAATTGTAAATTTAAATCTGATACGTTTGAAGGAAATTGCAGATTATTCCGATTTTCCTAAGATTGCACCTGTCAGCAAAATTTCGGGATATGATGCTTTTATGCAATATATACAACTGGCCAAACCATTTGTAGAACAGGGGGGCGGGGAAATACTTTTCATCGGGAAAGGAGACCGCTTTTTGATTGGTCCTCAGGACGAGCAATGGCATATATGCATGCTGATCAGGCAAAAAAGCGTATCGGACTTTTTCGCATTTGAGCAAAATCCGGGTTATATGCAAATTGCAGGACATCGTTCCGCCGCTATCTTGGATTCAAGACTTTTACCTTTGGAAATTGCATTACTGTAAATTATTTATGGGATATATTGAGCTGAAAAATGCCGCCATCTATTATGAAATATATGGCGAAAAAAAAAGAGAAACTATCGTGCTGGTCAGTGGATTAAATACCCAAATGACACGTTGGGAACTTTCATTTTGTAATCAACTTGTAGAAGAAGGATTTCGTGTGATTTGCTTTGATAACAGAGACTGTGGAAAAAGTACTTTTACTACCGATAGAAGTAACGATATCCATAGCTTTTCTCTGAATGATTTTTTACAGCATCCCGAAAAACATACTGCTCCTTATTCCTTAATGGATATGGCCGATGACATCGGAGATCTACTACATTCACTGGGCATTCAACGTGCACATATTGTCGGGCGATCAATGGGGGGAATCATAGCACAGCTATTTGCATATAAATACCCCGCATTGACCAAGACGTTGATTTTATTAATGTCCTCATCCTTTAATCCTGCTCTCCCGAAGGCAGATGATGCTTTGATAAGAAAAATGACAAGCTCAACCACAAGTTTTAAAGATAATAAACCAACTTTCATAAAGGAAAAAATCGACTTTATGAAAGCTATCTATGGAAACCAATTTAGTTTTAATGAAGAAAAGGAGTGTGCGCTAATTATCGAGGACGAATGCCGAAAGTCATCTCTGATAAAACCTTTTCGTCAGATCATTGCCCTTGTAAGCTATAAATACGACCCAGATGTCCTACATAGTCTCCATGTGCCGACATTGGTGATACACGGCGATCAAGATGCGCTATTTAGTACAGAACATGCGGTTGATTTAAAAAATAATATACCTAACTGCGAGTTGATCCTAAAAAATGGAATGGGACACGCTATACCAGAGGCATTGTTTCCGTCATTGATAGAGGATATTTCAGCTTTTATCACTAAATAATTCAATAACAGTAAAGAATTGACCTCTTCCCACAAAATGGGAGTATTATCCTACTTTTCGGTATTTCCCCTGTTATTATCGAACGGAATACTGGGCAATATTGTAACTTTAACCGTGGGGATTGAAGATGTAATGCCTTTAAAATACAAGTTGCTTTGATAAAAAATATACATAATCAAATATTGGAGAATTATTTTAAAAGGGCGATCGATTCCTATCACAGCTGTATCGAACTAGAAGAGAATTCTTGCTTATTTAATGAAATAGCTAAATCTGCTAGTGATGTCCAACTTGAAAGGGATTCGATAAAATTTTTATATAACGATATGCGTAGTGAGAACTATGTCATCGAAATCCGGTTGAATCTGTTGTCAAAAGAGTCAAATGTCGGCTATTATGCATTGATCCTAAATGAAGAAAATCAGGAATTGGACGATTACTTAGTTTTCAATCAATTTTTATAATGTTAACATATAACTTTCGGATACTTTTTCAAAACCATACTTACTGAAAAAATGATGCGCACCATGATTATTGACGCCACTTTCCAGCATGATAAAACTAACATTCCAGTTTTTGGATTCCTGTATAACGCCTTCCAACAGTTTGCTTCCAAGAGACTGGCCTCTGACAGATCCATCCAAAAGCATGTCCTCTAACACCGCATATTTTTTAAAAGGGCTGCTGATCACAGTAAGAACAAGCATGCCCACAATTTTTCTAAGCTCGTTTTCTACAATCAGAATCTTAAGTTGTGAAGTCCCGCTATAATCATAATCGTTCATAAGCTGTTCTGTAAATACAGCTCTGAGATCAGGGTTCCAATGCTTAGAATCGATGGCTCTGCCATACATGATTTCACTGTGTGAGATGTAAGAGTCTGTTTTGTGGGCGATAAAAAAATCTACAAGTTCTTCAACACGTGTTTTATCCGTCAGCCATTTCGTTGTATAAGTCATGAATGTATTATTTTAAATTTTTTAATTCTTCCAGAAGTTTATTCTGTTTATTAATGAAATGATCCAGACTATCTTTTTGTAAAGGATGTGCATGTTGGTATTTTTCAATTTCAGGGAGCGTTTTTCTGATTTTAAAAGCGGTATAGAGGCTTGTCAAGGTCTCACTATTTTTGTTGATCAGATCCATCCGTTCCTTGATATTTTTTACTTTAAGATCGTACTGGTCAGAACTGGCGGTAATTTCCTTTTCTACCTGTTGCCTGACTAATGAATCTGTGATAGATTTTATCTGGAGATGAGCATCCTGATAATATGAGGTAGAGGTGTTAAGTATATTTCTATAGACGGCCAAAGTTTTTTCGGTTTCCTCGAAGGTGTCTGCTATTTTGGTATTGAGCGCCGTCAGATTTTTATCATTTTTAATCAATTTAAAATAGATACTGTTTACAGTTACTTCGTCGCCCCGATAACTTTTTAGGGAACCGGAAACTAAAGAGCCTGCATTATCTACTACGTTGTCTGCAGGGGAATTATCAGCTTTATTTTCTCTACAGGAGAGAATAGATAACGCCATGACAGCAGCAAAAAATATTTTTTTCATACGCTATTTTTAGTGGTTTACAATTCATCATATCCCGTTGACTAAAATTAATCATTTCAATTCTATCACTGGCGATTAAAAGATATAATTTTATTTACTTATCGCATTTTGCGAGCGGTTGATGTGGTAGGGAAATTTATTAAACTAACTTGCTGTAATTTTATCCTTGATCGGATCTTTGGACACGTTACGCTGGATAAACATTCCGTGATGCAATCCGAACCCGATTTAAAGATTCATTCTGTTACACATAAGATTATGCAATCGATTTCGTTTAGGTGAAGTTTTATAATCTCAGATTTTATAAATAATTTATTGTAATGACGCTTTTTTAACAGCAGTCAGACTTGTTAACTAATTTTAATAAAACTTGTAATTATGATAAAAGCCTCACAATGTGCGATCTTATTGAGTGTTCTATTAAGCAGTTCTTGTTCTAAAAGTACCAGACCCGATTTAAAACTGAAGCAATACAACAGCCAAACACAAAGCGACAAAGACTTGCCCAATTTGAACCTGTCGGGAAGTAATGCTGCACCCTCGCAACACCTAGTGTATAGGTTTAAGAATGACGCTGTCTTGAAGATGCATAAGATTAAAATTACCAATACCGCCAAGACCGAATACTTTTCCGTACACAATTATCAGGGGGGCTATGCTGGATTGCAAGATACACCCGATCAGAATACACCCACACCTTATACCTTGATTGCATCTTTGTGGGATCTCAATACCAGTGCTGCGAACTATGCTTTTTATTCTTACAAGGCACCGACAACAGTGGCAAGTCGCTTTGGCGGAGAAGGAGATGGACAGAAAACCGTCAACCCTTACGGATGGGAATTAAACACCTGGTATAACGTGGTTCTACGATCATGGAAGGAGAATGGAAAAATTTACATTGCCAACTTTATCCGTAATGAAGCGACAGGGAAGTGGTTTCATACCTCCACGATTGGACGACAAGCTGAATCCGGATTCTTGGGTGTTGGCAATGGCGCATTTCTTGAAAATTGGGTAGGAGATAATCCTTCATGGGATGGTAGATTTCATCGCAAAGCATTCTTTAAAGATTGTTGGAACTTAGGTGTAGACAACGTTTGGGAGAAATCTACGAGTCGGTATTTTTCAGCGAATGACAATGACGCAGGTCGTAATGGTTATTTCGATCGCGCCTTTAATGCCGGATATGATGCGACAGAAAATGCACATTTTATGGAGCATGGTGGTTCCGTAACACCAGATGCCGCTTTTGGGACAGGGCGTACTTTAGATTTGCCGGAGCAAGCTAATCAGGGGACCGCTCCAACGCTAACGGCACTTAACAGCAGTAATGAATCCGCAAAATATCAAAGTAATAAAGTCATTGTATCCTGGGCGGTTAGTGATACCGGTTCGCCACAGTTAAGTTATAAAATTGAACTACTCGATCCTAATGGGGTGGTACTTGCAAATAAAGAATTGATTAGGCCAGAGAAACGTGCCGATACGTTGAATAATACCTTAGCCACAGGTAACTACAATGTTCGTCTGACCATTACAGATATTTTCAATAAGCAATCCACTGCGAAAACAGTTCGCGTGCTGAAATAGTGCAACTTGCTAAAAACAGAAAAGCTGTAGGATCCTACGGCTTTTTTATACTAAATGCTAATAGATATGGCATAAATATATCTTATTTAATAAGAAGTTTTAAGTAGTTTAATATTATTCCACTGTGCTCGGCTTCGTGAAAGTTAGCAGCTTGAAGTGCTTGAATGTGATTATTTATAAAGATACCAATCGGTAAGCTAAAGGGTTGGTATTTAACAAATATGCCTGATTCTAGATCTTTACTAAGTTGATTTACGGTATAAAGTAATAAATGTTTTATTTCATCAACGTCTGGAATATTTTTCCAAGTATGTGGGGAAGTTCCAATTTTGAACGCTTCCATAAACTCCTGTGATATGTACATGGGCAATCCACTACGCATATACATATGCCTCTGTTGAGATGTGATACAGTGACCAATTTGCCAAATTATATTATTGTTAAAGTTTTCTGGAATTTTAAATAATATTTTGTTATCAACTGTTTCTATTAATTGTAATAGCCTAGTTCTGCTAGCTTTTAAAATTTCAAATTCAAATAATTCCTTAGTCATATTACTGATTTATAACAAATATAAAGAAAGCAGAATGCTTTTTTTATTAAAAATAAGGTTCCTAACTGCGGCGTACCATACTTTTCGGTATCTCCCGCATACCCCTTACATATAGCTTGTTTTTCTCAGATAATCACGGCCATAGCCATACTTTTGCTTTATACATAAAAACAAGAGAATAGGGCAAGTCAATAAATTCCCAGAATGTGAGTCAGGGGAGGTCATCTGTTTCGATTAGCGGTCAA
Organism: Sphingobacterium ginsenosidimutans; assembly: GCF_039536865.1. Lineage (NCBI taxonomy): Bacteria > Pseudomonadati > Bacteroidota > Sphingobacteriia > Sphingobacteriales > Sphingobacteriaceae > Sphingobacterium > Sphingobacterium ginsenosidimutans. The sequence continues at coordinate 1,360,486 of NZ_BAAAZK010000007.1, read as the reverse complement.
ATAGGAGTAATAATTTTTATTTTAAAAGATAAATAAAAGGTCTATATTTGGTTGTGAAGACAGGTTCAAACTAAATGGTATATTAACCTATCGCCATGTAATCTATTTGAACTCTCAATGCAGACCTGTTTAAGCAGTAAATAGCAGTCTGAGTGTACAAAATCCAGACATTATATTAATTATAGCTTTACGGGTATCATCCAAAAGAACATATGAAAAAAGTATTATTATTAAATACACTGTGGATTCCATTGATCGGGTCAGCCCAATTACAGGCAGTTTTTAAAAATAAAGTAGACTCGATTTACGAAAGAAATAAGGATGCCATCGGAATTATTGTTCATGTCGAAGCACCCAAGCAAAATATTTCTTGGAGCTATGCAACTGGAATCGCAGATAGCAAAACAAATAAACCGCTAAATAGTCAACAACCTGTTCTCATAGCCAGTAATACAAAGCCTTACGTCGCTGCAGCAATACTCAGATTGGTCGAAAAAGGCAGCTTATCCATCGATCAGCCGATCAAAAATTTATTATCGGAGCGAACGCGTCAATTATTTGAAAAAGATGGGTATCTTCTGGACGCAATTACGATAAAGCATTTATTGTCTCATACATCTGGAATTCAGGATTATGTGGACGAAGATTATTTTAAATTCGTAAATCAGCATCCGACATACAAATGGAAAAAAGAGGAGCAAATCGAGAGATCGATTGAAATTGGAGATCCTGAGCCTGTAGGTGAAAAATTTAGTTACGGAGATATAAATTACTTACTCCTAACCGAAATTATTGAGCAAAAAACACATCAGCCATTTTATGCAGCTATTCGGGATTTATTGAAATACAAAGAACTCAATCTAACCAAAACCTGGTTTATTGATTTGGAAAATTATCCCGCCAACACCCTAGCACTTGCTCATCAATATGCAAGTGAGTATAAATGGGATTCGTACGCTATTAATCCTTCCTGGGATTTGTATGGTGGTGGTGGAATTGCCGCGACGGCCAAAGAATCAGCCCTATTTTTCCAATATCTATTTGATGGAAAAATCATTCAGGACAAACAGATCCTGAAAGCTATGCATACCTACGTTTTGCCTTCAGATCAATCCAAATACTGTCTGGGACTTTATCACTTTGATATGGGATTCAATGCTTACTACCATGGCGGTTGGTGGGGGACTGATGTTATTTATTCTCCGGAATCTGATGCTACAGTTACCGTTTTTACGTTACAAAAAAACTTTCAACATATTATTAATCCTGTTATCGGAAAGGAATTTCAAAAGTTATTGATTAATAAAGCAGAGATAAAATAGTTTTCTTTCCTGCCTTCTACTGTTACAGGCTTTTCAGTATCTCCCGCTTACATACACCTTGTTTTCCTCGGATAACCACCGTGGCAACCATACTTTTGCCACATACATAAAAACATAAAAATATGGCAAAGCAATGTATATATTTGAGTACTAAAAAGGTTTAAAGATGATAAAATCAATGAGAGCACAAATTATTACCATTGGAATTATAATAATGATTTTAAATTTGTTTGGCTGTTCTGAACGTACTAAACCAAACAATAATAAACCATCAATCCAGAATCCACTAACCGAGCAAATTATTGATACGACTTCAGATGATTTGTTATTAGACGTCGTTTATGATAATCTCTATCGTAAGTTATCGGCAACACATGATAAAGAATATGAAATTGTCTTGTCTTGGAACAAATCTAGGCAAGCAATATATATGATCAGCCAATTACAAACAGAAGTAAATAATGGGGGGTATAATCAATTTTATTTCAATTCAAGCGGTCAATTTGCTGCCGCACTGCCAGAAGCGTTGAAATTGGTCGGCGCTACTAAATTTGCTGACCTGACCGAGCGAGCAAATAGCACGTTTGAAAAAGAGAAATCAAAAATAACTAAAGATCAGGATGGCACGGTAGAAGGTTTTAGTAAATCCTACGAAAACAATCCGTTGAACAAATTTGACGAGGAATTCTACAAACTTAATGAAACCAAAGACTTACAAAAAATTCAGGTTGACTACATCCGAAAGAACAGGAAAGAGTTTACTGATTAAATCCTAAGTTAGCCCTATGCTGTACAATCCCTTTGAACAAGTCACCAAAAGTTTTTTCCTGAGCGGTCTATCTTTAAACTATTTTACCTCCATATACTGCTAAAAGACAACAACTATAGCGAAGATCTGAAAGATGAAGCAAGTTTAGTTGAATAAGCATTTGCTATATTCTCAAATAACATACAAATGGATAAAAGACTATATGATCGTATTCATCGTAGACATTGTTTTAAAAGAAATATAAAATAATATTATTTTTGCTAAAAATATTAGTGCGGATGTATTTGTTTACTTATATTTGTGTTGTTAACCAATTTAAAAACAACATATTATGAGTGAATTGAAGCAGTCTAAATATATCGATATCACGACGGATTATGGCTTTAAAAAAGTTTTCGGATCAGATACCAATAAAGATCTTCTGATCGCTTTCTTAAACGAGCTTTTTAGAGGGCGCAAGGTCATTGCTGATTTATATTATAACAAAAATGAGCATGTCGGAGATACAGAGGATGTCGGTACTGTTATTTTTGACCTGACCTGTCGGCAGATAAGGGCGAACGGTTTATTATTGAAGTGCAGCGCACGGCGCAGGATAATTTGAAAAAGCGCATGTTTTACTACAGTAGTAAATTGATAGCGGATCAGGCACCCAAAGGCAACCGAAGGGCTTGGAATTATGCAATTAGTGAAGTCTATATTATTGTATTGATGGATGGTTTTACGATGCCTGATGCGGGTGATGAGATGTATTTTTTACACGATATTTGTCTATGTTATCGGGATCACGGTAAAATATTTTACGAGGATCTGGGCTTTATATATGTGGAATTGGTTAACTTTGTTACAGCTGAGGCAGAGTTAGATAATGATTTGGATCGTTGGCTTTATATACTCAAAAACATGTCCTCGCTAAAGGGACTTTCAAAATATCTGCGTAAGCCGATATTTGAAAAGTTATTTCAGTTAGCAGAGTATAGCAAACTAAAACCGGAGGAACGAGAGATGTACAATGCAAGTTTAAGAAATAAATGGGATGCCGAGAGTATCCGAAGTAGTCAGGAAGAGCAATTGAAACGAGCACGCGAAAAAGCAATGGCCGAAGGAAGAGCAGAGGGAGAAGCCAAGGGAAAAGCTGAAGGAGAAACTAAGGCAAAAGCGGAGGTAATAAAAAACCTTTTGTCTTCGAATAAGTTTTCGAATTCGGAGATTGCCGAATTATCGAACGTCACTGTAGAATTTGTAAATGAGGTCCAGACGGAGATAGCTAAAGGAAAATAAAGCATATAACGATGTAAGGTTTTGCGGCCGCTTGGATACTGTCCAAGCGGCCTTTTTCTTTTTATAGGATAAGTTTCTCTGCTTTGAAGTTGCGCAATGCTGGTTTGATTTTCATTGACAGGGAAAATCGGCCCCTTTAAAAAGCTAGTATTCCAACTGAATTTCTCCATATAATTTTTTCTCCATCGACTGTGTCGAATCCTCGATAACCTTGTGTTACCATTTGCTGAAGAACTATGTCGAGTACCTGCGAAAAAGGGGTGTACATGACCATTTTTTGCTCAAAATGACCACTTTAAAAGATCGCTAATATCCTAATTTTGAAAAAAAAGGATATGAAAAGGTTTAAGTTGATACCCGATTTTCAAAACAGACAGAAGCTATCCGTCTGTTTTAAAATAGTTCTTATTTTGTGCTCCTTGTCTACGGCAACGGCACAGCAAAAAGTGGACTATGTACTTCCTAAGGCAGCCTTTAATTCAACGGAAGCTTATACAATGCTTGACGAAGGAAGCAATACCATAACAGGTACTATCTCATTTAAAAAAAGGGGATATGTCAACTATCCAAGCTATCAGTCCAAAGTTTTATTATATCCTGTAACAGCTCATCTTACCGAATTTATTGAACTGAAAAAGAAATACAACAGTAAGAAAAAGCAAGCAGCGATGACAAAAGAAGCGGCCATGGCCCGTATTGAAACAAAGACAATTGATGACAAGGGAAATTTTGTGTTTACCAACCTGAAACCAGGAAAATACTATGTGGTGAGTCTAGTGATATGGGAAAAAGTGCGTGGTAACAAAGTTCAATCTGGGCCAGTCATAGCCAACTATAATATGCTCGGAATACAGATGGGGGGAGGTTATGTACCCGCAGAAATGCGCTATGAATCAAGCGCCTATGAGGAAGAAGTTGGTGACTACATTGAGGTAGCTGCTGATCATAAGCCCAATGTAATCAATATCGCGAAATAAAGCGGGTAATCTCAACGCCTATCACTCTTTATGGAATTAATTAAAAAACTAAACAGATGAAATCAATTGCCATATTTCTCATAAACCTGTCCCTTTACTTGGGTGTTGTTGAATCGAAAGCCCAGAGCATCAACTTTCCGGATGAGCAATTCAAAGCAGCTCTAATTGCCCAGGGGATTGATGCCAACGGGGATGGAAAAATCCAAAAATCAGAACTTACGCAAATTAAAAAGCTTCATGTAAATAATGCAGATATCTCCTCATTAGAGGGTATTAAAAATTTTATTAGTCTTGAAGAGCTTGCATTTCTGAATAACCATTTAACCACTGTTGATCTTGAAGGGATGCAACATCTTAAATATGTTTATGGAAACAACAATAGGATTAAACGACTCCTATTGAAAGGCTGTACAAACCTGGAAGTGATTTTTATGGACCAAAATGAATTATCTGTTTTGGACCTTTCTGGGCTCGCAGCGTTAAGGGATATACGGATCAATGTAAATAAGCTGACATCAATTGATCTGAGCAAAAAAACTAAATTGGAGCGTGTAAACCTTTTCAGAAATCAGTTGACGACATTCAACGCTGAGGGATCTCTTGAACTTAAAGAGCTGGACCTTTCGAATAATCAAATAACCGAAATTGATCTGAGGCCTTTTTCCAAGCTTAAAGATGCAGATCTGAATGGTAACCCACTGCAAAAGATCAATGTGACGGGGCTTGCAGCATTGGAAAGACTCTATTTTGAACCACCAATCTTTAGGCCAAGTGCGATTACCCAATTTAATACGAGTGGACTTATAAACTTAAAAGAGTATAAATGGTAAGTCAAACAGGGGCATCGGAGTCGGAAGAATAATAAGTTCTTAAAAATAGTACCGCGTTTAAATAGAGGTTACTGATATCCCTTCAGAAGTTCATATTCACTGAGGGGAAAATCATGTTTAGACCATTTTTTCTTATAGCCTTCTGATCCATTCTCATTCCATATTCTTATCAGATTCTCCCGTACCAAATTAATGTATTTCGGTAGGGTAGTAGCTCCCGAAAGTATAATTTCAAAATTGTCTTCACTTATGAGGTGCCAACTAGCCCAATCTTTATACCATCGGAGTTCATAGGAAATGCTAGCGCCACTTTTTTTCAATATAAGTTTATGCTCGCCAGGTTCATCCATAAAAACAACTGATTTTTCACCTTTAGTTCTTAATTCAATTGCAGATTGTGCCAATTCCTTCAACGAATCGTGAAAAAAGGAAATATTGAGTGTGACAGTCTTTTCAATATTGCCAATTTCAAGAGCGGCCCAGCCTCCATTATGTAATATGTATTTTAAGGTGAAAACTGATTTCATAGTTTTTAGCAATTTCCTCCACAATTTAATAAGAATATATTATATCTGTGAGATTTGGTATTTCAAATCTCGACTTTTCGGTATCTCTCCTATACCGCTTACATACACCTAGTTTTACTCAACAAGTCAAGCACACAGCCATACTTTTGCTATACACATAAAAACAAAAGAATATGGCAAATCAATTTTTAATTAAAGACACGATGGTGGATATGCGCGGCTTATCTGCTTGTGAAATCCTGGCATTACAGAGCGGATGCTGTGCAGGAGTGGAACTATTGGGGTATTATGAGAAAGGAGATACCCCAACACCCATTATTTACTCACTGAGTACAACTTTACTGGCAGACAACGGCGGGAGTATTGTCGAAACGGGAGGTATTAAACTGGAACATCAATTTATCGAACATGTCAATGCACTTTATTTCGGTGTCAGTGTCTCACTAACTGATAATGCAGCTAGATTGGCTGTGTTTTTTGACTATCTAAAGGAAAACAAAGCGCTAGAAGGCATTTTACCCATCGGAACGATCGCCTATAGTCAGACGCTAAACTTTGTTTTCGAAGGTGCCAAACTCAGAGGACAGGGAAAAGGCACCATATTAAAGTTTACTGGATCTGCAGACAAAGCTTTTGAGATTGATGCATTTAAAGGCGGTACCGAAACGACCCAGTTTATCAACAATATCACCATCAGCGATATCGTCTTCTCCGGAAATGCCAACACTACCATTACCTTATACCTTAGGGGCATTGCACGGAGTAAGTTCTCCAATGTGTGGGTAGGCGATGGCAAGAATAGCAGTGATGGATATGGTTGGTACCTCGCTTCCGTACAGCTGACACAATTTTTGGGCTGTGGGTGTAGCAAGTATCTCACCCCGATGACGAGCGTCCCATATGCAGGTATATTTATCGGCTTGGGACAGCGTGGTAGTATCACTGCTGGTAACAGCACTAACAACACATTTTATCAAAACTATTTTGAAGGTTTGGGCATTGGTGTATTGATGTCCCAAGCTGACGAAAATACCTTCATCGGCGGTAGCGCAGAAGCCAATAGTGTATATGGTATCGTTGTTGGTAAGGATTGTAAAGTAAATACCTTTATCGGTGTCGGATTGGAGGCCAATCCTGTCGATGTTTCCGATAGTTCGAGTTATAGTACCTATACCAATTGCTATTTCGGGAATATCCTGCGTATAGGCAGCACAGCCAAGCAGATTTCTGTTGTTGGAGCGATGATCGGACGGATTGAAATACAGGATGGAGCACGATATATTGAAATCAAGAATTCCGTCTACAACCGATTTAAAAATGGAGCAAAAGGAATTGTTGATTTAGGGGAGCGCACATCCTTTGTTAATGTAGAGGATTTTGACTCAGAAAAATTTATAAAACAAAACATAGAGATCGATGGGACAGTAGCTAGCGATTCATATAAGGTAAAGGAAAAAAATGATATCCTTACGCCAATTAACAGCATTAATCCCATAGGAGGATTTTCTCCAATTATCGTCAAGGAGGCGGCGCCATTTTGGCCAACCCTAGGTGTAGCACTAGGAGTTGATAGAACAGGGAATTTCAATGATACTAATTCCATAAGTTCCTTTCGGATATATTCTAAATCAAACACCCTGGATGAACTATATTTTACCAAAAAGCTTTTTGGTACTGGAGCGATAACGGATTGGTCGCCCTTACGTAGGCTTATTCACGACAATAATCTCGCAACCACCACGGTTAAAGGCATTGTCTCACAGTCTGCGGTAGTAGCCAATGTAGTCGCGAGTAACAGTGCAAAATCAGTTCTTAATGATGCTGCAGATTTAGCTACTTCCGTAGCCCTGGTGAATGACCTGAAATCCAAATACAATCAGGCTGTAGACTTGATCAACGAGTTGAAGGCTCAGGTAAATACGAAGTTACAGTCAGATCGAGCGAGTGGTCAACAAGCAAGTTAACGATATTGAACCACTAGCGATAAGGAATATTCGCAAGAATAACGGATCTAAAAACAAAGTTGAGAAATACGGGTGTCTGGGCAATCGAGTTTCGACTAATTGAGGTAAAAATAATCATGCAGTATTCAGGTAGAATACTGCATGATGCATTTATACTAAAGTAAAGGTAAATATATTGTATATTGATACCATTTTAATTTACATGAAGACCATATTTGCCTTTTTAGTTTTTCTGCTATTCGCTTATGCATTGTTCACGCCAAGCAATAAATTGTTAGGTAGATGGGTTTTAGACTTTGCATTGACTGAAAACAATTCGCTTGTTCCTCTAGATCATCCCTATCCAGAAAGAGATAAAATGAAAATTTACGCAAACGTTTGTTTTAAAGGCTTGACTTTTAATGCAAAAAAAATCCAGTATGTTTGATTACGAACAGCAATATTATAAGCAATTAAACCAGCAATTAAATTATGAAATCAAAATTGTTGATCAAAGATATTTCAGATTTTGAAATGTTGGTGAATACGCATACCGACAAGCTGACACAGACTGCTTTCTTAAAAATTGGAAACCTGCAGGATGCGGAAGATCTTGTACAGGATCTCTTTATCAATCTCTGGATCAAAAGAGAGTCCATTGTTGTACATGGTCCGGTCTACAATTACCTCTATGTGTCCCTGCGTAATAAAATTATGAATTATTTTGCTAAGGCCAAGCTTCGCCAGGATGTGAAGAATAAGCTTGCGGTGAGCCTTGAAGTCGTAGATCTTTCCTTGGTCAATCTTTTGATCGAAAAAGATCTAAACACTTTGTTTTCGGAAATTTTGAGCGAATTACCGGATCACATGCAAAAGATTTTTAAACTACGAAATGAAGATTTTACCCTCAAGGAGATTGCTGTCGCTTTAGGATTGGCCGAACAGACCGTCAAAGGATACAGTGCAGAAATGCATCGCCGTATTAAAGCCATGTTAATAGAGCGTCATCCCGAATTCGCCCGTTCCCTGACAGTAATGCTTTCTTTTTTGCTGGTCAAATAATTTTTTTAATTCCTTACATACTTTTGATTGTCACCAGCTGTCTTACTAGAAAGAACACATCTAGAAAGGATTACCAGTGGATCAAAACCAGTTAAAAAAACTAATCAAGAAGTACCAGGAAGGTACAGCGAGTGCTGCGGAAAAATTTGTTGTGGAATATTGGTATGAATCCTTGGGACAGCAAAAAACCGAAGATTCAGAAATAGATTTTCTTCCAGACCGCAAAAATCTCAAGCAGCGGATTGTTTGGGCTGCTTCTGAATACGTAGATAAGCGATCCATTGACCGACGACGTTTTATATATGTCGCTGTTGCGAGCGTCATGCTGTTTATGCTTTCAACCGTTTTATATCATCAGTATTTTTCACCCTCGCAGATTGACCGTCTGATCAAGCCAATCAAAATAGTATATCTAGATAGAGGAACGATATCCACTGGTACTGCCGAACGGACCACCGTCATCCTGAACGATGGTACGAAAGTGATCCTGAATGCCAACTCAGGCATAACGGTCAGCAATTACGACCACGTGCGCGATGTGAAACTCAATGGCGAAGCCTTCTTTGATGTCAAGAGAGATCCGTCCAGACCCTTTACGGTACATGGCGGTGGATTAAATATCAAGGTGTTGGGTACCAGTTTTAATGTTAAGGCCTATCGCGATATCAGTAATACATCCGTATCGGTGCGTACAGGTAAAGTTCAGGTTGACAACAACGAGAAAAATTTGCGCACATTGCTGCCTGATGAAAATATATCTTACGACCGCAAATCAAGCAATTTTAAATTGACTAATGCTGAATATTCTTTAGAGACCTCTTGGCTATCGGACCATGTTAAGCTGGATCAGGCAAGTTTTGAAGAATTAAACCAAAATTTTAAGAATTTCTACGGATTCTCACTCCATACAGCCGATGAGAAATTGTTAAAGGATCGTTATAATATTAATTTCCGAAAATCTAAAACAATGACAGCCGCACTGGAAGAGATTCAGTTATTGACCGGAAAAAAAATCAGTATCAAAAATAAGCAGGAGGGAAAAGAGATCATTCTATACTAAAAATAAAAGGGCTCACATAGTGTAAGACCCTTTACAGAAAATTATGGAATCTATCTGACCCGATTCCATAATCGGTTTCATGGATGTAAAACCTTTAATCAATACAAAATTAACAAATGATTAACAAAAAACTAATAATAAAAGAAAAAAGAAGCAACAAATACCTTTCTTTAGGTCTTGGTGGAGCGCTACTGCTATTATCCGGTACTTTTCCTTGGAACAGTACATTTGCACAGGAGAATGCCAAGATCTATAACCAGAACTACCAAAAAACAACGCTGCGGGATGTTATCCTGGATCTACAGAAGAGGTCTGGCTCAGATATTTCTTTTACGGAGAGCCTGGGGCTAAAAAATATTAACATAGCCAAATTTGACACAAAAAATGAATCTTTGGAACAAGTCTTACGGAGGTTATTGACACCTTACGGTATTCAGGTAAAAAAGACAGATAGTGGCTTTGTTTTGGCGCGACAGGTACAACGCCAGGTAACACCTATTTCCGGAAAAGTGGTCGATCCTTCTGGTACACCGGTTTCGGGTGCTACCTTAAATTTAAAGCGCGCCAACACAAAATCCAAAACCGATGACAAAGGGATGTTTCTGCTAAATTCGATCTTTCCTTCGGATACCTTATCCGTGCATTTTATGGGATTTAAACCGATAGATACTTTAATTAACAGTGATCTCACCGGAGATTTTGTGATTCGGCTGGCCGCTGACCAGGCACGCGAACTTGATGAAGTCGTGGTGGTGGGGTATGGCGTCCAAAAGAAAGTTAACCTTACGGGATCTGTTGCTGTTGTTGATGGAAAACGTTTACAGGATAGACCGGTAAACAACGTTTCACAATCACTTTACGGGACAGTCAGCGGTCTGACCATCGCATATGGTAACAATGGTTTTGAACCTGGCGCTGCACCGTCGGTACAGATCAGGGGCCAAGGTAAACCTTATGTCCTGATCGATGGCACCGCCGGAGATATTAATACCATCGATCCGAATACGGTAGAAAGTGTTTCTATCTTAAAAGATGCCGCCGCTTCGGCAATCTATGGTGCCCGCGCACCCTATGGGGTCTTACTGATTACGACCAAATCAGGAAAAGCTAATCAGAAACCACAAGTTGATTTTTCCATGAATGGAGGACCTACAACCATTATCAATAAACCAAAGATGGTTGATTCCTACACGTTTGCCCGTGCAATGAATGAAATGCATGACAACCAAGGGGTTGCTAGGTTGTTTTCTGAATCCACCATCGATCGGATTATTGCATATATTGATGACCCTACGCTTCCTGAAACTGTCCCTGATGCCAACAACCCACGTAAGTGGTCCACCTATCAATTTTCAAATGGTAATAATGACTGGATAGATATCCATTATGGCAATGGTCGCCGCATGCAGGAAAATCTATCTGTTAAGGGCGGATCCAAGGACATGGCCTATTTCTTGTCTCTCGGACATGCATCCGAAAAAGGGGTGCTGAGAATGGTCGATGATAAGTATAAACGCTACAATTTTCAAGCTAAACTCGATGCCAATATCACAGACTGGTGGAAGATCAGCTCCAATACAAGGCTCACAAATGCCGTACGTGACAGGCCTATATATAACGGTGAGGGTGAATATGGCATGATTATCCATCAGATTTTGAGAACGCACCCTGAGGTTTTTCTTAAATCACCAAATGGATATTATTCGCAACTTTCACGTGTGCCGCAGATGCAAGCCGGTTATCAGAAGTTGACAAATAATACGCTGGTACAACGCTTGGCCACAGAAATCAGTCCGCTCCAAAACTGGAAAATAAATGCCGACTACTCGATAGATTATCAGATTTTTGATTATGCCGGTGTTAATCAAGTGGCTTATGAAGATGAAGTAGATGGTACGCTCGTGCCAATAGCACTTACCGTCCCTCCGTATATCGAAAAGAAAAAATCCAATACCACCTACAAAGCACTTAATATTTATACAACTTATAATTTAGATCTAGGAAAGGATCACCATTTTACGGTACTTGCCGGTTTTCAGAATGAAATCAGTAAACTGGATTCGATGAATGGCTTGAGAAGGGAACTCATCGTTCCTGATATCCCATCTTTTACAACAGCAACAGGTGAAATGCAGGTGGGCGATGGTCTCACACATTGGTCTACTTTAGGCTATTTTGCACGATTAAATTATAATTATGCAGACAAATATCTGATCGAGGCAAATGTCCGTTATGATGGTACATCCAAATTTGCCCGTGGCAGACGCTGGGGGGCATTTCCTTCCGTATCCGCGGGATGGGTGGTTTCTAAAGAATTGTTTTGGCAGCCTCTACAGGATTATATACCATTTATGAAACTGAGAGCATCATGGGGGAAGCTGGGTAATCAGAATGTTGCCTCCTATCAGGATTTGGCATTATTGGGGGTACAAAGTAACCTAGGCTGGCTTATTGATGGCATGCGGCCGGCATACACCACGGCACCAAACTTGGTAAACCGCTTTCTTACCTGGGAGTCCTCACGTTCAATGAATACGGCGGTCGAACTGGGATTTTTTCAAAACCGCTTGCAGGCTGAATTTGAATACTATCAACGGCTGACCTATGACCGTCTTGGACCAGCGCAGGCACTTCCCGCGGTATTGGGAGCGAATATTCCCAGAGAAAATAACTCGGAACTCAAAACCAAGGGTTGGGATTTTAGCTTGCGTTGGAATGGAAAAATAGGCTCGGATTTTAATTATTCCGTAGCGGCTAATGTTTTTGATTACAAAAATATAATTACAAAGTACACCAATCCAACGGGTATCCTGACAACGGATTACGTAGGCAAAGATGCTGGTGAAATTTGGGGCTATGAAACTGTTGGCCTGATTAAAACCAAGGAACGCGCGGACGAGATCAATGCATCTGGTTACCAAAAATTTATCAATGGACAGCTCTGGCAGACAGGGGATGTTGAATACCGCGATCTCAATGGAGATGGGGTAATCAATAAGGGCAAAAACACCATAAATGACCATGGTGACCTTAAAATCATTGGTAATTCGACACGCCGTTATCAGTTTGGACTTAATTTAACCGCCAATTATAAAAATGTTGATATCGCTGTGTTTATCCAAGGTACTGGAAAGCGTGATCTATGGTTGGATGGCAATGTATTCTGGGGTTTTAGGGCCTGGAATCAATCCTCCCTTTTCCCGCACCACATGGATTACTATCGGGATACCGAAGGTGATCGCTATTCCGGACTTGGTATAAATACTGAAGCTTATTTTCCGCGGCCTTACAGTAATACCACCCAAGATAGCAAGAATAAGCAAATGCAGACACGTTACCTGCAGAATGGAGCCTATGCACGTCTTAAAAATCTACAGATAGGCTATACCATTCCTCCATTGATGCTCCAGAAAATCGGATTGAAACGGGCACGTATTTATTTTTCCGGCGAGAATATCTATACCTTATCCAAACTCCCTAGCGCATTTGATCCTGAAACAGCAATACTGGGAGAATTTGGGAATGGCAAAGGCATGTTTTCACAGGCAATTTGGGCATTCGGGATAAATATTTCGCTTTAATATCATTTGATTTGAATGTAAAGGTAACTACTTAGGTAGCGAAGGAAAATTATATCTAGCAATTAATAACCAATGAAAAAAATAATAATCTTACTATATACGACAGTCATTTTACTGTTGGTCGGTTCCTGCTCCGAAGATTTTTTGGACAGGCCGCCATTGACACAGATTGAAAACGAAAGCTATTGGAAAACAGCCAAAGACCTAGAGAATTATACGGTTCAATTCTATACAGTATTCCCCGCTTTTAATACAGTCGGCAGTTTTCTCGGTGTGATTGGCTGGGATGGCAGCCGAGGATCTGACGTGCAGATTTCCAGTTCGCCGAGTACAGTCTGGAACGGTACCGAATCGCCGGTTTCATCCGGCGGAAACTGGGGCTGGGGTAATATCCGCAGTGTCAATATCTTTTTCAAGAATTATACGAAATGCAAAGATCCTTTTGAAAAATATAAGCAGTTTTTAGGAGAAGCCCATTTCTTTAAAGCTTGGTTTTATTTCGAAAAAGTAAGGCTCTACGGTGATGTCCCTTGGTATACGGATCCATTGGAGATGGACTCTGAAGAATTATTCAAAGCACGTGATCCACGGACAACGGTAGTGGACTCAATTTTGGCACACCTGGATAAAGCGATTGAATATCTGGAACCTGTGGCTACAGTAAAAGGTAAAAACAATCGGCTTTCTAAACAGGCTGCCCTGCTTTTCAAATCCAGGGTCGCCCTATTTGAAGGCAGCTGGCAGAAATACCACAAAGGTACAGCATTTGGTACAGCTGGCGCTGATCCCTCTAAGTACTTCCGGCAAGCTGCTGCGGCTGCCGAAACGTTGATGGATGCAAAATATGGCATGTCGCTGTATAGCAACAACGACCCCGAAAACGATTACTGTAAACTATTTTCCCTGAAAGATCAGCTTGCCAATAAAGAGGTGATCCTTTGGAAAGCTTATTCGGTCAACCGTGATCTGTCACACTCTTTTCAGATCTACGTGTCCGATCGCACAGCGGGGATATCGATGACATTTGAACAGGTACAGCATTACCTGGGCCGGAATGGTCAGCCATACGATTATTTTAGCCTTGGTAAGACTGTGAAAGGTAATGCTTTTTTAGAAAAAATACGGGCCGATTGTGATCCACGGCTTTCCCAGACGATCTGGACACCAGGTGCCTTGATGTGGGATAATACCTTTGGTAAAGCCACCTTTAAAAAGCCATTTCTGGACAAATCCGGCGAGGCCTTGAATAATACCGGTTTTCAGATCCGGAAGGGAAATGATCCAAAATCGGCTCTAGCGGGTGGTGGTGTTTCCTGGAGCTCAAGTGATGAAACTGGTGCCATCATCTTTCGTTATGCCGAAGCCTTATTGAATTATGCTGAAGCGAAGGCTGAACTTGGCGAAACAGTCGATTATACCAAATCAATCAATCTGCTCCGCAAAAGATCAGGTATGCCGGATTTTGCTATTACCGACGATCCAAATAAGGACAGATATGCCGACTATGGTTATAATATATCAGACCAGTTAAAAGAAATCCGCCGCGAGCGTACTGTCGAACTTGGAGCCGAGGGATTTCGCTATGACGATATCCGACGATGGGCCGCCCATAAACTACTGAAAGGGAAACGCCCCAAAGGTTATCCCTTTGCGGCTTCGGACTGGACGGGCACAAAAATCAACTATAAAATTGATGCGGACGGTTTGCTCGATCCTTTTGTAACGCAGCTACCGAATGGCTATGGATTTAAGGAAAACCGCGATTATCTGGAATGTATACCGCTAAATGAAATCACATTGAACAATAACTTAAAACAAAATCCAGGATGGGAATAAAAGTATTTTTGCCATTGCTGTTCATCCTATTTTATAGCATGGGCAAGGCTCAATCTGTTATTAGGATCGGTCTTATCGCCGATCCACAGTACGCAGATAAGGATACCCGGGGGAGCCGTTTTTACCGAAACTCACTTGACAAATTGGATTCGGCCGTCACAGCGATCAACAGGGAAGGAGTGGATTTTACGGTCATGCTTGGCGATTTGGTCGATGTAGGGCCAAAAGATCTGCAGCCGGCGCTTCAGCGACTCAACAAGCTCAAAAGCCCGGTCTATAATATCTTGGGAAACCACGATTATGTGGATGTTGATGACGGGGGCCATTTATATAAGTTATATAAAATGCCGAATCCTTATTATACCGTAGAAAAGGGTGAATGGCTGTTTATACTGCTCAATACCAATGAACTTGCCGACTATGCCACTAAGGCGGGATCAGGGCAACGTGAGGCTTGGAAGAAAATCAATGATATACTGAAGACTGCAAAAAGAAACAATGATCAGCCCTGGAATGGAGGCATAAGCGAAAAACAGCTGAAATGGATGGAAAGGCAACTTCACAAAGCCCAGTCAGCATCCAAAAAGGTGATCGTTTTCACACATCATCCCCTGTACCCCGAGAATGGCCTTGAAGCACTGAATAACCGAGAGATATTGACCCTTATCGAAAAATATCCGGTTGTAAAGGTGGTGATCTCAGGCCATCATCATCCCGGTAATTTTGCAACCTATAAAGGTATTCCGATGATTACACTGGAGGGGATGATCGAAACCGCCGACCGGAATGCTTATGGTATTTTGGAACTCAATGATCATCAGCTGGATATTCATGGAGAAGGGCGGATGACAACCAGAAAAATTGATTTTTAAACGAAGAAACTTAATATTAAAATATAAAAATTATGAGAAAAACAACATTAACGTTTGGCAAAGCAGTCTGCATGTTTGCCTGTATGACTTATCTATTTGTGGGCTGTCAGAAAGATATTTCCCAAATTCAGGAAAACGCGCCAAAAAAAATGGGCAAAGTCAATACGACATTGGCTGGTCCGACCTTTGTAAGTGCGCATCGGGCCAATGATCTGATTAAGGTTGATGAGATTATCAACGAAGGGATTAATAGCCTTGAGGTGGATATCTATGTTGCCAATAAAGGCGGCCAACCAACCTGCCTGATCGGCCATGAAGCCGGAACAGCAACAGGACAGACATTGGAAGAGTATTTTGCCAACCTAAATCAGAAGCTTCCGGGCTATACTTCGCTTTGGTTGGATTGTAAAGACTTGAATAGTGCCACAAATGAACAATTATTTTTAAAGACCTTGAAGAAAATGGATAGCCTTTATTCCATTAAAAATAGAGTGTTGATAGAAAGTATGTATCCAGAGCATCTGACAGGCTTTAAGCAGCTTGGTTGGAAGGTAAGCTATTATTGTAATTGGTCAGATTTGAGCGGCAAGACAGCGGCGCAGCAACAGGTTGTCATGGACGCTATGTACAGCAAGTTGACTACCTATGGAGTGGATGGAATTAGTTACGATGCATCTGTCGATAATGCGATGAAATCTTACTTTCCGACCAAAACCGTTGGCACAGAACGTGTGAAGATGTATGCATGGGCATTATCACGTTATTACGGAGAAGCAGACCTCGCAAGCAAACTAGCAGGGTATTCACATCTTGATATATTATTGATTACATTTTACTCGCCACAAGGTATTTTGACAGATGGTGCCAATTACAAAATCGTATCTGCATTAACGAAAGAGCCGAGCAAGCTGGTTGATGCTAACGGTAATCCTCCGGTTAATGGTGAAGATGTGACATTATGGACTTATAATTATCCGACAACGCCCAATCAGGTCTGGAAATTGAGAAGTGTAGGAAGTGGATATTATGCCTTGAAGAATGTGGCTGATACGACTAAAGTATTGGAAGTCAGGGGAGGTGGATCTGCAAACAGCACTCCTGTTCAGGTGGCCACATTTGCAAATACTTCGGCACAACGGTGGAAGATTACTTATGTTGGAAGCGGCAATTATAACCTTGAGCCAGCATCTGCCGTAGGCAAAAACCTTGATGTAAATGGATCAAGTACCGCCAACGATACGCAGATACAAATCTATTCAGCGCATACAGGCAACGCGCAGAAATTCAGGTTGGTTAAACAATAAGAAACTGCTATCATGACAACAACTGAAATAGTAAAGATCAAATATCTATATCTATTTTTCACGGTTTTGAGTTTTGCAGGTTTTTTGCTTCTCTCATGTGAAAGAGATCATGCCGTAGAGCATACTCCGTCCGAAATAGTTAACAAAAAGGGTTCGAGTCTGATCCAGGGAGATAGCAATGATCTGACGCTTGCGATTCCGATGGGCGGGAATGCATTTGTGACCAATGGATCTAGTGGAGCAGAGATTTTTGATAATTCAAATTACGGGTTGCGTAATTGGACTAGTCTTTCGGCTCTGGTAAGTACCTATTTTAAGGTAACACAATCGGGTACCTTACATTTGGGGATAAGAGGCTACGTTACCACGGGCACGAGTGTGGTCCGTTTGACCGTCAATGGACAGAGCTTCGATGTGACCATGACCGGTGGAGCACCCGCAAAAGATTATTATGCAGGTGCAGTGCAGATAGCAGCACCTGGTTATGTAAAAGTAGATCTGCAGGGAATAAGCAAAACTTCGACTTATATCGGTAATATGACCGATATTCTTATCGGTGGTACGGCAGCTTCCTCCGGTCTTACGTATGCGAACATACCTGCAAGCTATTATTTTTCACGTCGTGGCCCTTCGGTACATTTAACACCAAGTCTTCCTACTGGAAATTCCTATGAATGGATGTATAATGAAGTGACTGTTCCCGCTGGACAGGATCCTGTGGGTAGTTATTACATGGCAAATGGATTTGGACAAGGGTATTTTGGCTTTCAGGTCAATTCAGCTACACAACGAAAAATTATATTTTCTGTATGGGATCCAAGCAATGAGGCTGACGGTAAAACTACTGCAGTGAGTAGTGGTACAGATGTGGTGGTCAGTGGTTTCGGTGGAGAGGGGACAGGCGGAAAAAGTAATTGGACATACGACTGGTCAACCGGGACGACATATAAGTTCCTGACAAGAATAAGACCGGACGGGTTAGGAAATACACTGTATTCATCCTGGTTTTATGCTCCAGAGTTAGGAACATGGAAATATATTGCCACCTTTAAGAGACCGGCTATTTCGACCTACATAAAAGGTGCGTACTCTTTTCTTGAAAATTTCAATAATACGATGGGCTACTTGGGCCGAAAGGGATATTATTCAAATTTTTGGGTTAGGTCAACAACGGGTACATGGATCGAATCAACTTCTTGTAAATTTAGTGTGGACGGCGCAGGTGATAATAATCAACGTGGCGATTATAGAGGTGGAGTTGAGAACGGGAAGTTCTTTTTGCAAAACGGTGGATTTTTTAATGATTTCGTGGCAGAAAATACTGTTTTTACAAGACCTGCTAATGGTACTGCTCCCAATATAGATCTTAATAATTTGCCCATGAATTAACAATTTTGTAGGTAGTGGTGTTCAATTTGGCGCAACGTATGGATTATTTCATGGCGTTGCGCTTTTTTGTTCCGCACTTATTACTAAAGATAGACCGTTGGCTTGGAGCAAACGGTTATAAAATCTATCGATGTTATTAGGGAAAACTTGATCATAGCAATCAGTGTTTCCTTTACCTCAAGAGTGATATTGTTAATAAAGAGTTCTATTGTATTTTTAAGAGATCCAGAGGTTAAAGAATCGTCGTATGATAACCCATTTACCATTTACTTTTTCAAGCAGAAATGCATTACCGTTTCCACATAAAGAGCCGCAAACATAGTCAACCGGTACATACGCTCTTTTTCGGTTATACCCGATAATAGGAAGATGAAAGTAATAAATGCTTTTATTACGGTTCATCCTATATTTATCGGCATCATCTACAGCATACGCTGCTTTGATAGCGGCTGGAATTGGGATGATTGCCTTCCTTTCGTTCATCTGAATAAGCATATCCAGCGAGTCTTTGAGCTGGTTACCTAGCATTTTCATCAGCTTCTGTGGATCGACATTGTAGAAAACATAATTCTTGTCCTGCAATGAGGAGATAGAATCCCTTTGAAACTTATTATGGATGAACACCGTTTCATTTCCCTCGCGCTGCAGCCTGATATCAGCGGAATCATCAGACAAAATTGTTTTTAGAATAGAAACATAGTCTCCCTGGAGTGACTTATTTTCATAGATTTTGGGTTTATCTTTTTGTATAGGTGTCATCGTGCTTTTAGGCATCGTACATCCCTGGAAAACGAGAAGAAAGAAGATAATATATAGCTTATTCATTATGCGATTAGTTGTTTATCTTTCAGTGCTAGATCTATGCCAAAAATGAATATTATATGTTCTAATGTTATTTTCTCATTGACCAGTGAGATCCGAGGATCGTTGAATACAAAATTGGTTGCCGATAGAGCGAGTGGCCAAAAAGCTTAATTTATCTTTTGATAAACCAAAAAACTTCTCTCTAATTGGCGGAGGGAAGCGACTTTCACTTCAATGAGAATTAGTTCTTGAAGAAAAGTGATTGAAAATCAGGAGGGGATAAATAGAGACTTCGCTAACGAAAAAATAGATATAAATCCGTTATGGGAAAATTATCTGGATTTCGGAAATTTTGCGCATATTATACAACTTGATAGGGAAATTCAAGTGACTTTATCATAAGGTCTGATGTCAACAAGAGGATACCGAAGTTTATGATAAGTTGTATAAACTATTTTGGGAATTGATTAAGATCAATGTATAACTATTATTTCCATAAATGCTTAATAAATAGCCTTATAGTCAGTGATATATCGTAATAAATATAAAAATAATTAAAAATGAAAAAAACGCTTTTATTCTCTCTTCTGTCATTTTTCGGCTTAAGTTTAACGTATGGACAGCAATTGAAACCTTTATATAGCAAAACTGATACTTTGCCTAGAGTTGTTTACAAAGACCTTAATGAAAGACCTTTGCCTAAGATAGAGATGCGAGGTGAAAATTACTTAGGCGATGCCATGTGGTCCTTAAAATCTGAAGGAGTTAAGTCAGTAGATATTAACAAAGAAAGAGGGGTAGTGATAATTGAATTGACGCCTGAATACAAACCTGTTTTAATGAGTTTGTCAGATATTGTAAAAAAATATACAAATGTAAAATCTGAACGAGTAATATTTAAGATTGATGATCGATTTGTTCAAAATAATCCCAGGGAAGTTCTAGTTGATGAAAGTAATATTATGCTGATTTCTGTTTCTCCTATGAAGTTTGTAGGTGACCTAGAAGATCTGTACATGATAACATTAATCCCTAGGACTGATAAGAATCTTAAAAAGTTTAATGAAATACGCATTCGCTAAGCATATTGAAGTACTCATACAATATGTCATTAGTATAAATGCTTAAGACTGCTTCTCTCAAATTAAAAGAGGAAAGCTTTTTTATTTTGAGTATCTGCTCAGGCTTTAAAAGAATAAAATAGACTTTTCGGTATCTCCCACATACCGCTTACATATACCTTATTTTCCTCAGATAGCACCCTCGTCAACCATACTTTTGCTATACACATAAAGACAAAAGAATATGGCAAATCAATTTTTAATTAAGAAGACGATGACGGCTATGCAGGGTTTATCTGCTGCCGAAATTACAGCATTACAAAACGGAACTTATGATGGGGTCCAGTTATTGGGCTACGATCAAAAAGGGGACACCCCAGCACCGATTATTTATTACTATGTTAATCCATTAACAGACCCTGATCCAGGACCAAAAGATGACGGGAGTGTAATTGAAACGGGAGGTATTAAGTTATTTCATGATTTCAAGAAATTTATTCATGTTTCTTATTTTGGAATTATAGGAAACAAGACCGACGATTACACAAATAAAATTAAAAGCCTTTTAATAACGCAACCGGAAAATACAACTTTTAAATTCAGTGGCCGATATAAGGTTTCTTCCACACTCAACGTATTAAAATTAGGGACAAAAATTATTGGAGATGATCTGGTATTTGAATTTATTGGAGACTTTGATTCTAAATTTATAAGCGTAGAAGCTGACAACTTTAGTGTCCATGGCGCAACATTTGACGCGATGGATAAACAATTGAAAGATTGCTTTATTCATTTAACAGACAACATTAAAAATCCAAGTATCACTGACTGTATTTTCAAAAATGCTTTGGGTATAAAAGCGGGTACGAGTAATGATCAGCAATATGGAGTAATGATTAGTCCTTATGGGGTTAGTAACTTTCTTATTGATCAGTGCCTATTCTCCAATATTAAAAATGATAATACAGGCACTCAAGCAGGAAGTTTAAAAGGATTTTGTGGCGGTATCTACATTAGCGATCCTAGAGTTGATGCGGCTCATCCCAATGCTAAAGTGCAAACTGATTTTGTCACCGGAAATATTTCAAATTCTAGATTTTCCGACATCATGACCAAGTTAGATGATGGGTTATCCCAAAGTGCATACACTTCTTACAACGATGCCGATGGAATCAGGTTTTATGGGGGAGGTAAAGCTCAAAACTGCGATGTAAATATAGATAATTGCTATTTTAAGAATGTCGGAAAAAGGGCTATTAAGATAAGTTATATGGGGAATGTGAAAGTGAATAATATATCCGTTGAAGCTGACGGTCTCCAGTACCAAATGATTTCCCTTATTAAAATTAACAAAGGTACGAGCGTGAAAGGAGTCCGGTATTATGGAAATGGTTCCAGCGTACAAATAGCTTTTCAGAGTGATGATGGTGGAGATATCGTATTGGAAGATGTCATCGTGGATGGATGTGAAGTTTTTTATGAGATTAATCCTTCTTTCCAGTCAGCGGATAGCGAAATCCGCAATATCTTAATAAAAGATATCGTTGTTAAAAATCTATTTAGAAGAGGAATTTTGTCAAACAATGGTTATGCCAAGATCGCTAGGAATATAGTGTTGGAAAATATTTATATGGAAGCGGATCCAACCCGAAATTCCGTACAAGCACTTAACGCAGCCTTTGGTTGGCAAGAAAATGAAGTATTTATAAAGAACTTCCGAACCAAAAATTGTGATGTCAGAGTTGATGGCGGAATGTTTAATATCGATGGTTTGCATATCACAATTGATAATCCCAATTTTTTGGGTTCTACCAATCCGCTGGGCAATTCCGCAAATGTGGCTTGGAGGAAATTTAACCATATATTGGATTTGGGCGATAATTCATCACATAGAGACAGTGTCCCAATTTTTACCAGTAGTGCATCGATTACTAGGACACCGGTGGCAACAAATATTACGATTGATATTCAAGGTATTTCGGCGAGCTACTTTGATGCTGCTATTGTTGGCTCAGATTTAAGTATAAATGACAGAAAAGAGCTCGTCAATTTTAATCGGGATAGATTAAAGGTCCAAAACGTAACTTATAAATACGCTGCTCATCTGCCTGCTCCATTAAGAGCAGCTATTATTTTCGAAGGTAGCTTTTTACATATAACAGACATCAAACTAGACTCTGAGTCGGGCATGTTTGTTAATACACTTGAAGGTAATACCGCGAAGACCGGATTATTTATATCAGATGTTTTTAATCTAACACAAACCGCTTTAGATAATCCAGTTGTCAGAACCAATCGGATTATCAATAGTAAAATATGTAACGTGTTTTCTAGGGGGATAGGTTCATATCCAGTTGTAAGTTTGGGCTCAGGCAGCAGCGGTAATACCATTTCAGAAATTGTGGGCAATGCGACACCTTTTAGTGTAGAACTTCTGGGTAGCCAGCCTAACACAAGGGTTTATAATGTATTCAACCAAACAGACTCTTATAATGCTAGAGGAACTACATTACAACGGCCTACTACATCGCTTGTGGGGCAGGAATATTTTGACACCACATTGAATCGACCCGTATGGTGGAATGGTTCTATTTGGGTCGATGGGAAGCAATCTGCCGCTTCGCCGGACACAGCAGCAGATCCCAGTAACACGTATACACCGTCGGAAGTTCAAGCTATTTTGGCTGAATTAAGAGATCTAAAAACTAAACTGCGAAGTGCAGGATTACTTGCAGTCTAAATACCTGTTAGATAGATTGGTTAGCTTCCCTCAAATTAAAAGAGGGAAGCTTTTTTATTTGGAGTATCTGCTCAGGCCCTAAAGAATAAAAGGACCTTTTCGGTATCTCTCCGGTACCGCTTACATACAGCTTGTTTTCCTCGGATAGCTTCCGTAGCAGCCATATTTTTGCTATACACATAAAAACAAAAGAATATGACAAATCAATTTTTAATTAAAGACGCGAAGTAGGACATGAGGAATCTTTCTGCAGTCGAAAACAATGTTTTAAAAGAGAGCAAGCCAATCAATAGGAAATATAAAATTTTATTTATGGTACCAATGATTTTGATTTAGTAAATTTATCATTATATTCATCGACGTTCGTACCAATTATATGAATTTGCCAAATGAAATCTCCTAAAGAAGCTGCTATACTGGAAAAACTTAAAAATGGAGACCTCAATTCGTTTAATGAAATCTATTTCCATTATTCTCCAAAGATCTATATTAGATTGATCAAACTGGTCAAAGATCAAACTGTTGCGGAAGAAATCTTACAGGAAGTATTTACCAAAATATGGCTCCAACGTGAAAAGATTGACCCTAATAAGGGATTTGTCTCATTTCTCAATCATATTTCGGATAATTTGGCCATGGATTTTTTTCGAAAAGTGCAAAGAGACAAGGCACTTCAATTGGAAATATGGGCTTCAGCCATAGAACTGTATTATCATACCGAAGAAAAACTGTTTTTCAAAGATAAACAGCAGATGCTGAACAATGCAATCGACTCCCTGAGCCCCAAACGAAAGGAGATTCTGATGCTCAATAAATTTGAGGAAAAAAGTTACAAAGAAATAGCCGATTTACTGGGTATCTCAGTATCTACAGTGAGCAATCAATTGGTGAGCGCACTCAAGGATATCAAAAAATATATTCAGGAAAATTACCGAGATGAGTATATAATCAGTCTTTTTGCGGCCTTTTTATTTAAGCTATAAAAAAAATAAAAAAGCAATAGTGTGATTCTCTTTGCCAAACGTATAGAGTAACAAATACAGCAATGTATTGAACTAATTATAGAAAATTTTGAAAGAGCAATCCTTTAAAGATCAATTGTTGGCGTATATCCACAACCGCTTGGAGGCGCAGTATTATGAGTCATTTTTTGACGAAATGGCCGAGATGGATGCTGCAATTCTGGAATTATGGATCGCTGAGATGCTGGATCAGGATGAAGGACAAGTAGTACAACAGATTCACTTGCCAGATTTAAGCATTGTTCATCGAAAAGTGCTCGATCATATCTATGCCGTAGATCCGCCCAAGCCTACACCAATCCGGAGCATAAGCCCGTGGGTCTGGGCTTCCTGTGCCGCCGTTCTACTCTGTGTACTGTCGGTTCTCTTTTTGAAAAATTTCTCTACCTCAATCAAGGACCAGGTCACTTGGTATGAAAATAAAAATGCTTATACGATCTATGCTCAGCTTCCTGATAGTACGACTGTTATCCTTTATCCACAGGCTAAAATCGGATTCGAATACAGCGGCCAAGGCCACCGCGATGTACAGCAGGTGCAAGGTCGGGTTATTTACAAGGTGCACAAAAACAAAAATGCACCTTTTCAAGTCAATTACAGAGGATATTTGACCACTGCCTTAGGCACCATATTTAGCGTAGACCCCAAGGATACCGATCATGTACTAATAAAACTAATGGAGGGCAAAATATCTGTCGGATCAGTTACGGCAGATAGCCGAAATTTAATATACCTCCAACCAAAAGAAGAAGTATTGGTTAACTTAAAACTTCAGCAGATGATTAAGTTTTCGGAGCCCGAATTGACAAAATCTCAGCCTGCCCGTGTGGATAAGGAGTTAAGAAAACTCATTCCACATCTAACCGCCAATGTAGAATGGACCAATCAGTCCGTCAAATTTAATCAAACCAAAAACGTTCAACTCCTAAGAGTAATCGAAAGCCTTTATGACGTTTCGATTATATGCGATAATCCTGATTTACTCAACAGTTCATTTACAGGAAGTTTAAATAGCAAAGAATCGCTAGCCAATTTCTTGACCAGCTTCTGCCAATTGAACGGTTGTACATTCCAAGTGAAAAATGGTATTGTCAACATCAGTAATTCGGGAAGAAAGGAGGACGTACAGTAGGATAGAATCAACCCGACGCAGAAAAATAAACCAACATATAAACCAGAGTAACCAACTGTAAACAATTATGAAGCATATTCTAATCAAATTAATGCTCGTGGGATTGCTATTTCCATACTTTTCTGTAGGATTTGCGCAATCAAACCTGAAAGTAAATGGTAAAATAGTAGACAACGAAGGTAATACATTACCCGGTGCAACTATTGATCTTGTCCACGAGAAGAGCAGTAAAAAACTCCACTTTGTGGCCGATAACAACGGATTGTTTGTTTTAACCCCGCTTGTTGCTGGCGAAAATTATACGATCTATGCCCACCATCTCGGCTACGATACCGATTCTGTTAAGCATTTTGTGGCAACCGCTACCAGCAAAAACACCGTGCTTATCCGTCTGAAACCAAATACCGGAATGATAGACGAAGTTGTTGTCGTCGGCTATGGTGTTCAGAAAAAGGTCAATTTGACGGGCGCTGTTTCCGCCGTATCGGGAGAAGATCTGAACAATAGGCCCGCAGGGCAAACCTCTTCGGCCCTTCAGGGCATGGCCTCGGGAGTCACCGTCACACAGCGTTCTGGCAAGCCGGGAGCGGACGGTGCGGATATCCGTATCCGCGGTATCGGTACACTTGGCAACGCAGCACCTTTAGTGCTGATTGATGGGATCGAAGGCTCTATCAATAATATCGACCCCAATTTAATAGAGAATATTTCCATATTAAAAGATGCCGCCTCCGCATCGATCTACGGTTCGAGAGCCGCCAATGGTGTCATCTTGGTCACGACCAAAAGGGGAAGTTCTGATAAAGTCGCTATTGCCTACAATAATTATTTCGGTTGGCAGTCGGCGACTAATATGCCCAAAATCGTCAATGCCCTGGATCATATGCTGCTGACTAATGAAGCGTATACCAATGTTGGTGCGAGTCCATTATATCCAGAGGATATCATTGCCGCCTATCGAAGTCAGGGCAATGGTAGTTCGGACGAGTATCCCAATACCAATTGGCAAAAGGAATCGTTGCAGGGGAATGGATTTCAGCAAAGCCATTTTGTGACAGTAAATGCAGGCACAAATAAAGTAAAAATGCTGACTTCGGTCGGTTATTTCGACCAGAAGGGGTTGACACTGAATAGTTCGTTTAAGCGCTATACTATCCGCAACAACGTGGATGTTAAATTCTCAGATAAGCTCGCCGTTAAATTTGACTTTCAATACGTCAATCCGATCGTCACCTCACCCGCAGCGAGTATTGAAGAGCTTTTTCAGTGGATGAGCAGTATTCCCGCCAATCAATCCTTTAGAAATTCTAATGGTAGCTGGGGACTAGGTTGGAATGGTAATAATCCCGTCTCGGCGGCTGCAGATGGCGGTGTTGCGACCAACAAAAGTCCATTTGGTAGTATCAACGCATCATTGATCTACAGACCCAAGGAATGGTTGACTGCCGAGGTCAATTATGCACCGAAATATGCGACGCAGGTAAATAAGAATTTCCGAAAAGCAGTGCAGTCCTATTTTCCAGACGGTACGCCGAGCTTCTCGGTCCCTGTGCGTACAGCACTTACCCAGTACAATAGCCAGGAACTTTTTAATAATATGCGAGCGACCCTTACGCTAAACAGGGATTTTGGTCCACATCAGTTTAAAGCATTGATTGGTGGTTCGCGCGAAGACTACAAGATTGATTACACTCAGGGTTTTAGGGACACCTATGTTCTCCCTGACTATGAAGTGCTCAATGCTGGGTCGGCACTGAATCAGTCAGCTACGGGAAGTGCTTCCGAGTGGGCGTTACAATCTTTATTTTCCCGGATCAATTACGTTTTCAAAGATCGTTATCTTTTGGAACTCAATGCACGCTACGATGGTTCGTCCAGATTTGCCAAAGGTAATCGTTATGGTTTTTTTCCGTCGGCATCTGCAGGATGGCGTTTTTCTGAGGAGCAGTTCCTAACCGCATCCAAGGGCTGGCTTACAGAAGGAAAAATCAGGGCATCATGGGGTAAACTGGGAAATCAGAATATCGGGACCTATCCGGCCGTGGCATCTTTAAACCTAGGTTCGTATACATTGGGCAATGGCATCGTTAATACGGCAGCGCTAAATGATATGTCCAATCCTGATATTACATGGGAGTCTACTGAGGAGAAAAATATCGGGATTGATCTTACCCTATTTAAGCGATGGACTATTACCGCAGATCTATACAACAGAAAAACCAGCGATATATTATTACAGCTGGACATCCCGCTCATCATTGGTTTGAATAAGCCTTATCAAAATGCGGGCGTGGTCGAAAATAAAGGTTGGGAACTTTCCATGGGCTATCGGAGTGATCCGGGCAAAGCCTTTAAATATAATTTTACGTTTAACCTCTCTGATGTCAGAAACAAAGTGTTGGATATGCGGGGAATCAATCAGACTGGTCTAACGGTCAATCGGGAAGGCTACCCCATTAACTCGATCTTTGGTTATGTTTCGGAAGGCTTTTTCCAGACGACCGACGAAGTGAAAGCGCATGCCACACAGTTTGGTACCTTGGCTCCGGGAGACCTCAAATATCGCGATCAAAATGGCGATGGCGTAGTTAATGAATCCGATAAGGTCATTATCGGGAGTACGATTCCACGATATACCTATTCGCTCAATTCTAACTTCAGTTTCAAAGGATTCGACCTCAGTTTTCTGTTGCAGGGTGTGGGAAAAGCCGATGGTTACCTCTATGGTGCAGGTATACAGCCTTTTACAACGACGGGGGCAATTGGGGGGACGATCCGTGAGGACAATAAAGACCGATGGACGCCTGACCATACTGCTGCTAAATATCCGCGCCTGGCTTTCGGACAGAATAACAACCAGCAGTCCTCCCAGTTTTGGATGAAAAATGCTGCCTACCTTCGGCTGAAGAATTTGCAGCTCGGCTATTCATTCCAGGCGGACCTGCTAAAGTCTATCGGACTGAATAGGTTCCGGGTATTTGTCAATGGCTCAAACCTATTCAGCGTAGACAAGTTTTGGGACGGTTATGACGTCGAAGCACCTGTAGGCTATGGTAACTTTTACCCACAGGTAAAGGTGTATTCTTTTGGATTGGATATTACATTATAAACTTGGCATGTATGAAAACTCTAAATAAATTCGTATTATATACGCTATCGATTGCAGTTCTCCTTTTGGTGGGGGCATGCGAAAAATACCTGGACAGATCTCCCTTGGATGGTCCTTCGGACGAAAATTATTTCAAAAATCAGGATGAGCTGACATTGGTTGTCAATGGTTTGTACAGTGCCCTGGCATTTCATCCCACGGACGACATGCCTATCAACCTCACACTTGATGATGCCACCGATATTGGGTGGGATCGTAATACCTCTGATTTACAGGCTGTGGGAAGAGGTGATCACGACAGCAACAATGGTTACATCCGGAATATCTGGACCAATTCCTATAAGGTCATTGGCAAATGTAATTTTATACTCGACAATATCCAGAAGTTGGATGGAAAGATGGATGCCAATCTTCAAAAGCGTTATAAAGCAGAGATACAGTTTATCCGGGCCTATGTCTACCAATATTTGATTGATTATTTCGGCGGAGTGCCTTTAGTGACGAGCGGCCTGAGCCTGGCGGAGGCCAATGTCCCCAAAACAGCAAAGGCCGAAATTGCAGCATTCATCCTCAAAGAACTTGCTGAAGCGTCAGCTATCTTGCCGGTGAGCTATGGCTCGGCAGACGTAGGACGCGCTACCAAAGGAGCGGCTTTGGCCATACGGGCTCGGGCAGCACTCAATAATGGGCTGTGGGAAGAAGCAGCGCGTTCTGCCAAAGAAGTCATGGACCTGAAAGTATACGCCTTACACCCCGACTTCGGCCAATTGTTCACCTATGATGGAGAGGCATCCAAGGAGATTATTTTTGCTTTTCAATATCTACGATTACAAAAAACAAAGACCCACAGTGCTACGCGCGGATTTCTGTCACGCAACGCACAGGGAACTTCCAACAAAATTCCGTCACAATCCGTTGTTGATAGTTATCTCTGTACCGACGGATTTGCCATTGATAAATCTTCCAGATTTGATCCTAAAAAACCATTTGCCAATCGGGACCCGCGTCTGGGTTATACCATTGCTCTTCCCGGCAGCACGTTTTTTGGTTTTCAGTTTGAGACCCATAAGGATAGCATAACCTGCTGGAACTACAGCTACAATATTTCTACGGCAGTACGCATCCAAAATCAGGACGCGATCAATGCCTATGCGACCTTTTCTGGTTATTGCTGGAAAAAATATGTCGATATCAAAGACAAGGATTTTACCATGGAATCGGAGTTAAATATTATTCAGAGCCGATATGCTGAAGTTTTGTTGATTTATGCCGAGGCGATGATCGAAAGCAATAAGATCGACCAAACGGTGTATGATGCGATCAACAGTATTCGGCAGCGTCCTAGCGTTGACATGCCAGTAATATCCAGCGGTAAAACGCAAATTGAGCTGCGCGAGATCGTACGCAAAGAAAGACTTTATGAATTGACCAATGAGGGCTTTCGTCTGGTCGATTTGAGGCGTTGGAAACTGGCCGATAAATTCATGAATTCAACATTCTATGGCCGCATTCCAAAAGGCTTGCTGGCCAATGCGCCGACGATCGATGAAGATAGTTACGTGAATTATAAAAATGTTGCTAATCAGAAAGACATGCGGGTTATCGAGTTACGCAAGTTCGATCCCAACAAGAATTACCTTTGGCCGATCCCGAATATTGAAATTGTAACCAATAAAAACCTGGAACAAAATCCAGGCTATTAAATTCCAATGATGATGAGAAAAACACTTTTAATGACCATTGGCCTTTTGACTATGTTTTGGCATGTAGTCAAAGGGCAGACCGACAGAAAGGTAGATCTATGTATCTATGGTGCCACTTCAGCCGGAGTAATAGCCGCCTACACAGCTTCACAGGCAGGAAAATCAGTGTTACTGATTGATCCGGGCACACGGGTAGGTGGGCTCAGTTCTGGTGGATTGGGGCAGACGGATATCGGGAATAAATATGTCGTCACCGGGCTCGCCCTTGATTTTTACCGCAAAATGGGCAAGCACTATGGCAGCTTTGAACAATGGATTTTTGAACCCAAGGTTGCTGAATCTATTTTTAAGGACTATCTGGCACATGCTGGCACACAAACACTGATGGGGCATCGTTTGATAGGTGTAGAGACTGCGCATCGTTCCATCAAAAGCATAACTTTGCTTCCGAGTGGAAGCAGGGAAGGCAAAAATATAACGGTTACGGCCAACGTCTTTATGGACTGTAGCTATGAGGGCGATCTTATGGCCAAAGCTGGCGTGTCCTACCATGTGGGGCGGGAGTCGAATAGCACCTATGGTGAAACGATTAACGGAGTGCAATTGCTTGATGGTCATCAGTTTCCGGACGGTGTAGATCCCTATAAGATAAAAGGTGATCCCGGGAGCGGTGTTTTATGGGGGATCAATACGGGGCCCTTAAAAGAAAATGGAACGGGAGACGCCAAGGTTCAAGCCTATAATTATCGGATCACATTGACCAATGTCCCTGAAAACAGAATAGCAATCACCAAACCCCACAATTACGACGCAACCAACTATGAACTCTTAAAGCGGCAAAAGGAGATACAGCCCTGGAAGAGTATCCAAGACGTATTTATCTGGAGTCTTATGCCCAATGGAAAGACTGATATCAATAATAGAAATGGATTTTCAACAGATATGATTGGCATGAACTGGCGTTACCCTGAAGCCGATTTTTTCGAACGGAAAGAGATTATTCAGGCCCATGAAGATTACACCAAAGGTCTTTTATATTTTGTCGCAAACGATCGTTCGGTGCCGGAGCCGATCCGAAGCGAATTCAAAAAATGGGGCTACCCCAAAGACGAATATCCTGACAATGGACATTGGTCACCGCAATTATATATCCGCGAAGCCAGAAGGATGATTGGTGATGTCGTCATGACCCAAGACCACTGTCAGGGCCGAAAAGTCGTGTTCGATGGGGTAGGCTATGCCGCATACACCATGGATTCGCACAATTGTGATCGAGTGATCGTCAATGGCATGGTCAAAAATGAAGGGAACGTTGAGGTTGGCGGATTTTCTCCCTTCCCGATTTCCTACAGAGCGATCGTCCCCAAAAAAGAAGAGATCAATAATCTTTTGGTCCCGGTGTGCCTGTCGGCAAGTCATATCGCCTTTGGTTCCATTCGCATGGAGCCTGTATTTATGGTGCTGGGGCAGTCCGCTGCTGTGGCAGCCTGCGAGGCAATTGACAACAAAACTGCCGTTCAGGATGTTGATATAAGACGCGTGCAAAAAATATTGCGTGACAACCCAAAGGCAGATGGCCGTAGTGCCGATTATATCATTCATGTAGACGATAAAGATCAGGTTATGTTGAAAGGAAATTGGCGTAAATCCGCAAAAAAAGGTTATGGCATGAGTTACCAGGAAGCCGACAGCAACCCCGGGGCCATGGCCCGTTTTACTCCCGGTAAAGATTTTGCCGGTGGAAAATATATGCTGTACAGCTATTTTCCTAGAACCGCCGAAAGCGCCGAGAGGGGGACATTCATTATCCATACAGGGAAGACAAGGATCGAAAAAACAATAAATTTTAAGGAAGTCAATATTCTCGGACAGACCACAAGTACTTGGGTAGCGCTCGGCGAATATGCTTTTGAAAAGGGAAGAAGTAAGCCCTATGTTGAGATTACCTCGGACGCAAAAGGCATATTGGCTGCAAATGCCATCTTGTGGGTTCCCGTCTCAGACCAAAATTAAGTACATATGCAAAAGATAAAAATAGGGTTAAAATTAATGTTTGTCTTGGCTTTTCTGCAGGTTGAGGCCCAGCATTCGACCACGAAGGTAGACGTGGTCGTTTACGGCGGTACACCGGCAGCCATCACCGCTGCATTGCAAGTAAAACAGGCCGGCAAATCTGTGCTTCTCTTATCACCAGATCAGCATTTGGGAGGTCTGAGTTCAGGTGGACTGGGTTATACCGATACTGGCAATAAAGCAGTTATTGGTGGTCTGGCCAAAAAATTCTACCAGGATGTATATAACCATTACTCCAGGGAGTCGAGCTGGAATTGGCAATCCCGGGCCTCCTTTGGCAATCGTGGACAGGGCACCGTCGCGATGGATAGTGCGCATCGGACGATGTGGATTTTTGAACCCCATGTAGCCGAGGACATTTTTGATTCTTGGGTGCGGGATCATCAGATTGATGTTGTTCGTGGGGCATATTTAGATCGGCAGGAAAGTGCTATCGTTAAAGAAGGCACAACCATCAAGACCATTAAAACGGTAGACGGAAAGATCTATGAAGCGAAGATATTTATTGATGCCACTTATGAAGGTGATCTGATGGCGCTGGCCAAAGTCAGTTACACGATCGGGCGGGAGGCCAACCACACCTATGAGGAGCAGTGGAATGGTGTTCAGACCGGAGTCTTTCAGCACAGGCACCACTTTATCGCTCAGATCAGCCCCTACAAGCGCGAGGGAGATCCGAGCAGCGGCCTGGTATACGGCGTTTCAGCACAAGATCCTGGGCAATATGGCGAGGCAGATCAGAAGCTGCAGGCCTATTGCTTCCGCATGTGCCTGACCAATGATGCCCGCAATCGGAAGCCCTTTGCCAAACCTATTGCCTACGATCCGCAGTATTATGTCTTGCTGCAGCGTTTATTCCGCGCGGGCTGGGACGAAGCCTTTCAAAAATTTGATCTGGTGCCCAACCATAAGACCGATGCCAATAACCATGGTCCGTTCAGCACAGATTTTATTGGGATGAATTATAATTATCCCGAAGCAAGCTATGCCGAACGCAAGTCCATTATCGAAGCCCATCGCCGGTATCAACAGGGCCTATATTATTTTATGGCCAATGATCCTTCCGTCCCAACAGCAATCAGGACAAAGATGGCCGAATGGGGGCTGGCAAAAGATGAATTTGAAGATAATGACAATTGGCCTTGGCAATTATATATACGAGAAGCCAGGCGGATGCTAGGACACTATGTGACGACCGAACACAATATTTTGGGCAAGCGCAAAGTAGAAGATCCGATTGGCATGGGCTCATATACCTTGGATTCGCACAATACCCAACGCTATGTGACCAAAGAAGGATTTGTCCAGAATGAGGGCGATATTGGTGTCCATGTGCCAGCACCTTACGCCATTTCCTATGGATCGATTATCCCAAGAAGCGATGAATGCAGCAATTTACTCGTTCCGGTCTGCCTCTCCAGTTCGCATATTGCCTTTGGTTCTATCCGTATGGAGCCCGTATTTATGGTATTGGGGCAGAGCGCAGGAGCTGCTGCGGTATTAGCGCTTGATAATGATGGGGGTGTGCAGCACGTGGATTACGGCATGTTAAAAAAACAACTGCTGGAGTCGGGCCAAGTATTGGAAAAAAAATAATATATTGAAATAGAATTATACTGGATATAGGATGGATTTAGATCATATGAATGCCCTTACACTGGTTTTTGCATCAATTTTAATTTTTGCAATCTCCTACCGTTTTTACGGGGTCTTTATGGCGCAGAAAGTACTCCGGCTCAACGATGCCATCACGACGCCAGCAGTCGAGTTTGCCGATGGCCATGATTATGTCAAGACAGACCGCAAGGTGTTGTTTGGACATCATTTTGCTGCCATAGCTGCTGCAGGGCCATTGGTAGGGCCAGTACTTGCGGCCCAGTTTGGCTATCTTCCCGGTGCACTCTGGATTTTGATTGGTTGTGTCCTGGGCGGAGGGGTGCACGATATGGTTGTGCTATTTGCTTCGGTAAGGCACAAAGGGCAGAGCCTGGCTACCATTGCGTCCAAGGAGATCGGTCCCGTTGTGGGCGGTATAGCCGGTATAGCCGTTCTGTTCATCCTGATCCTGACCTTGGCAGGCCTTTCCCTTGCCTGTATCAGCGCCATGCATGAGGCACCTTGGTCCTTATTTACCATTATTCTGACCATGCCGATTGCCATATTTATGGGACTATTGATGCGCTATAGAGCCAGATCCGTTACCTTGGCCAGTATATTAGGGGGAATATTATTGATCGTGGGCATCATTGCAGGCCATCGTTTGATGGAGATTCCGGTCATTTACAACCTTTTTGATTGGGATGTCAA
Source organism: Sphingobacterium ginsenosidimutans (assembly GCF_039536865.1). Classification (NCBI taxonomy): domain Bacteria; kingdom Pseudomonadati; phylum Bacteroidota; class Sphingobacteriia; order Sphingobacteriales; family Sphingobacteriaceae; genus Sphingobacterium; species Sphingobacterium ginsenosidimutans. Next base: position 1,325,782 of record NZ_BAAAZK010000007.1, on the reverse strand, counting down.
GACCATTTCGATTGCGATTGCTATTTACGGGTTTTTGGCTTCGGTGCTACCCATCTGGCTGCTTCTTGTTCCAAGGGATTACCTTTCCACCTATCTCAAGATTGGCACGATTCTGATGCTGGCCGTGGGCATTGTCTTTGTGCATCCGATAATCCAAATGCCTGCGCTGACCAATTTTATTCAGGGCGGCGGCCCTGTGATCGGCGGGCCTGTGCTGCCATTTATTTTTATCGTGATCGCCTGTGGGGCAATTTCGGGTTTCCATGCGATTATTGCCACAGGCACGACACCTAAGATGCTGGGCACCGAAAAAGAGATACTTTTTGTAGGCTACGGCGCGATGTTGGTGGAAGGATTTGTGGCCTTAATGGCCTTGATCGCAGCATGCACCCTGTTACCGGGCGACTATTTTGCGATCAACACACCAGTCAGCGATTATGCAAATTTTCTGGCACGGCATCCCGAATTAAAAGCCGTGGATCTACAGCATTTTTCAGATCGGATAGGAGTAGACCTCCATGGTCGTACAGGCGGAGCTGTTTCCCTTGCCGTGGGGATGGCCCATATCTTTGATAAAGTTCCCTTTATGAACGATGTGATGGCTTACTGGTACAATTTTGCCATTATGTTTGAAGCCGTGTTTATCCTTACGGCTATCGATGCCGGGACGCGGGTCGGACGATTCTTTTTGCAGGAAATGCTGGGCAATGTCTTTCCAGCTTTTAAAGACAAAGATTGGAAACCCGGCGTTTGGCTATGCAGTGCTCTTTTCACCTTTTCCTGGGGCTATCTTGTTTTTACCGGCAATGTAAGCAGTATCTGGCCCTTGTTTGGCATTAGCAACCAGCTATTGGCTGCCTGTGGCCTTATTGTCTGTACGACAATGCTTATTCGGATGAATAGGAAGAAATATGCTTTATTTACGGCGATACCAGGCGTATTTATGGCCGGTATCACCTTTTGGGCAGGCTATCTGCAGGTAGTGGATATTTATTTGCCCAAAGGGCAACTCCTATTAGCTTCACTGGCGATATTGGCCATGCTCCTGATGCTGCTTGTATTTATAGGTACGTTCCGAAAGTGGTATCAATTATTTAAAACGCAGACTACATTTATCGACCAAAATGGCGAATCAGTGAAAGTTTTGGTGGATCGCTAGCAGCCTTATTGGTACCGTACATAGTGATAGCACGGTAAGTAAAGTAGTTCCTGTATTTGAAGCTACCATCTTAAAGTTTAAAAGAGTGCTCGAATCTCATCCGCATCATAATGTGACTGGCTATCTGGAGTTTCTCAACATGTCCAGTTGATGATAAAAATGTCACAATTGAAAGAAAATTTTAGATAATTTTTTTACTGGCATGCATTTCAGTAATTTTGATGCATAACATAAACTTTAAGTAAGAATGGAAAAGTATAATTACGGGGTCATTGGTCTGGGTGTAATGGGAAGAAATCTGCTTTACAATATTGCCGATAATGGTTTCTCTGTCGTAGGATTCGATTTAGATGAAGAAAAGGTAATAGAACTTCGTAAAGGAGTGGCTTCAGGTACAAAGGTTGTTGGAACTGTTTCTCTAGAGGAATTTGTGTTGAGTCTAGACAGTCCGCGAAAAGTTATTTTGATGGTTCCTGCAGGCAAACCGGTTGATGCTGTTCTTGAAAGCATAACACCACTTCTGAGTCCAAAAGATGTTGTCGTTGATGCGGGAAATTCTTATTTCAAAGATACCGAGAGACGTATAGCTGATTTAGCTTCTAAAAACCTGCATTTTATGGGAATGGGAGTTTCTGGAGGAGAGCAGGGCGCAAGAAGAGGACCGAGTATTATGCCGGGTGGAGATTTGGAAGTTTTCAATTTGGTGAAGCCTATGCTGGAAGTTATTTCAGCAAAAGTAAACGGGGAGCCCTGTACCGCTTATATGGGAAAAGGAGCTGCAGGGAATTATGTTAAAATGGTTCACAACGGTATTGAATATGCCATCATGCAATTGATCAGTGAAGCATACGATTTACTGCGAAAAGGAGCTAATCTTAACAATGAACAATTGTATGAAGTTTTCAAAAGATGGAATGAAGGCGAGATGAATTCTTTCCTTATCGAAATAACAAGAGATATTTTCCAGCAAAAAGATGATGTAACAGACGGTTATCTTGTCGACAAGATTTTGGATAAAGCAGGAGCAAAAGGAACCGGAAAATGGACCTCCCAGGAGGCTATGGAAGTTGGGGTGTCTATTCCAACAATCGATATTGCAGTCACATCAAGAATTTTATCCGCTTACAAAGATGAGCGCGTGAAAGCTTCTCAATTATATGCTAAGGAAGAAGTAAAAACTCCTGAAAATACAGAATTGTTCATCAAAGAGGTGGGGGAAGCTTTGTATTTATCTACTTTAATCAGTTATGCGCAAGGTTTGGCACTATTGGTAAAAGCTTCTGAAGAATATCAGTTTGAAATTCCGTTAAAAGATGTTGTTAAAATCTGGAGGGGTGGATGTATCATCCGTTCGGTTTTATTGGAAAAATTTTATCTGGCTTATTCAAAAGACGAGAACTTATCTAATATTTTATTGGATCAGGAAATTGCAGGAATTGTAAAAGATAAAATTTCTTCATTAAGAAAAACAGCTGCTTTTACTGTATCAAACGGAATTCCAAGCTTAGGAATTCAGTCGGCCCTTGGGTATTTCGAAGCTTACACCACAGCATCTTTACCTGTAAACCTGCTTCAGGCGCAGCGTGATTATTTTGGTGCACACACTTACCAAAGAACTGACAGAGCAGGAGTCTTTCATACGTCATGGCAAAACCCAAATAACTAAATCCTAACAATGAGTGACAATACAATCCTGCATCCAACAACCATCGTTATTTTTGGTGCAACAGGGGATTTAGCAAAAAGAAAGCTTTTTCCTGCCTTCTACAATTTATATATCGATGGCAGAATGCCAAAAGGTTTTAATATTTTAGCTTTAGGAAGGGCCGAAAATACGGATGAAAAATTCAGGGCTTATATTAAAGAAAATCTGGAGAGTTTTTCCAGGAAGGCTGTAATCAAGGAAGACTGGGCAGGTTTTCAGGCTCACATCAGCTATTTTCAGCATCAGCTTGATGAAGAAAGCTCTTATCGGAATTTATATCAGAAACTGGAAAATTTTGATAAAGTGTACGGAATGAGGGGAAACAGACTTTTCTATTTGTCGATTGCACCAAACTTTGTCTCGGTCATTTCAAATCATCTTAAAAATACATCAATAGCATCTGATCCTGCAACAGATCGAATTATTATCGAAAAACCTTTTGGTCACAATAAAGCATCTGCCATTGAGCTCAATAATCTACTTTCACAAACTTTTCAGGAAGAACAGATTTATCGTATCGATCATTATTTAGGTAAAGAAACCGTTCAGAATATTTTGGCGTTCAGGTTCGGAAATTCAATTTTTGAACCTCTTTGGAATCACAGACATATCGAATCGGTGCAGATTACCGTTGCCGAAGAAGTAGGCGTGGAGACAAGAGCCAGTTTTTATGAGCAGACAGGAGCTTTGCGCGATATGATTCAGAACCATCTTTTGCAAATTCTTTGTATGGTTGCTATGGAAGCTCCGGCTTCACTTGAATCAGGAGAGATCAGGGATCGTAAAGTTGATGTTTTAAAATCCATCCGTAGGATTTCTCCCGACAAAGTAGATCATTATGCGGTAAGGGGACAGTACGGACGAGGCAAAGTAAATGGGCTAAAAGTAAATGGCTATCGCCAGGAAGAGGGAATTGCTCATGACTCCAATACCGAAACATTTGTCGCTATTAAGTTTTACCTGGATAATGAAAGATGGGAGGATGTTCCTTTTTATGTTCGTACCGGGAAGAAGATGAAAGAAAAGCATTCTTATATAACAATTCAGTTTAAGCCACTTCCAAATTCTACATTTTCAGAAAGCAGCTCGCTGCTGTCGGCAAACCGATTGATTATTAATATCCAGCCACAAATGGACATCAGATTACAGTTTATGTCTAAAAAACCAGGCTTGTCTTTACAGCTTAAACCTGTAGAAATGATTTTCGATAATTTTGCCTGTCAGACGGATACGCCCGAAGCTTATGAAACGCTTTTATTGGAAGCACTTGTGGGCGACCTTACACTGTTTATGCGCTCTGATCAGGTAGAAGAAGCTTGGGATGTGATAAAAACGATTCAGGAAACCTGGGAAAAAACCAAAGACCCTTCTTTCCCAAATTATGCTTCGGGAAACTGGGGACCTGATGACAGTGATGCACTGGTGGAGCGGCAGGGACATCAGTGGGTTTAAAATCTAATTAAAAGAGAATGAATATTACGATATTTGATAACCTGGATGCTTTATATAAAAAAGCAGCAGATACATTTGTTGAGCTTTCGACAAAAGCAATCCAGAAGCATGATAAGTTTGTGGTTGCGTTGAGTGGTGGCTCTTCACCGAAAGCCATTTTTAGTTTATTAGCTACGCCCGAGTACGCAGATAAAATAATTTGGAACAAAATCCATTTTTTTTGGGTAGATGAAAGATGGGTTCCTCTTGAAGATGATAAAAGTAATTTTAAGATGACTTTGGAAGTGCTTTTGAATAAGGTTCCAGTCAATAAAAATCAGATTTTTCCCATGTATAAAGCGGGAATTGAGCCTGAAAATTACGCTAAAGAATACGAAGCTCAGATCAGAAATGTTTTGGGAGATGACGGTATTTTTGATTTCATCCTTTTAGGAATGGGAGATGATGGCCACACAGCTTCTCTGTTTCCAGGTGAAAAGATTTTACAAGAAAAAGAAAAATGGGTTGATGCCTACTATCTAAAGCCACAGGCAATGTTCAGAATTACTTTGACTGAACCTATTATCAATAAAGCTGAAAATATTCTGATTGTTACATTTGGTAAATCCAAGAAAAACGCTTTGAATGAAGTTCTTAATGGTGTATATAATCCTGAACTATATCCGCTACAGTTAATTGAAGACAAAGCAGGAGTCCAGATTTTTACCGATAAAGAAGCTGGAATTTAATATCATTTAACTATAGTGGACATTTAGCTAAAAAGGCTCCCTTATCGATTAATAAGGGAGCTTTTTTATTTCCCATTTTCTGCTTTAACAGCAGGATCCAATCATCTTGCACGCTTTTTACCGATCCACACAATATTAGCTGGAAAGCGATGTAGGCTGGGATGTACAGCTCGTTCTAATTTATTGATAATGATTATGTACTGGCCAACGTTAACGCGTACTATTTGTCTGGAAGTGTGATCTCCGTTTAATCTCGAACCATACTTTTGAAATTAGCATAATGCTACATTTTCAGTTACTTTAAACTAACTGCCATGATTCTGCTTATAAATATAGTGTTAGGGGCTCCAGTATTTCTTTAACATCTGGAATGTCCGATCCAAGTGCTAATTGGTCCGGTTTAACTATACTATCCTTCTTTAGCCTGTATGATTGATCTAAGTTTGCTTTATAATCATTCTTAAAAAGATAATAATGAAAACAATTAGAAAATTTACAATCGCAGGAGCATTATGTGTATCCCTTTTTTCCGCTGTAACAATATCATGTAGTGATGATAACGAATTTCCGACAGAACAGGAGTCGTCGCCGGCAAATCATAACAATGCAAAAACTAACTTTATCAGCGTGAAAGGAGTAGAGTTTGCTTATCGCAGCTGGGGTAAGGAAGGAGGTACACCTCTAGTGTTATTGCCAGGAACTGGTGGTTCTATGGACGATTGGGATCCCGCGGTGACCAATGGACTCGCAAAACAATATAAAATCATCATTTTTGATAACAAGGGAGTAGCTTCATCCAAAGGGACAACTCCTAATTCGGTTCAAGCAATGGCTAATGACGCTATTGATTTTATCAAAGCAATGAACCTTGAAACCGTAAATATCATGGGATTCTCAATGGGAGGATTTGTCGCCCAAAGAATTGTGTTAACAGATCCAGCAATAGTTAATAAGATTATTTTGGCTGATAGTGGGCCTAAAGGAGCAATCGGTCTCGCAAATCTTCCAAATATTGTTGCAGGAACTGCTGGACTTACCGCAGAAGAATCCTACTTAAAATTTGGATTTACTGATTCACAAGCAAGCATTGCGGCAGGAAAAGCATCGTTTGCCCGTGTACATCTACGTACTGTTGATCGAGATCCGGCACTAAGTGATGCTACCTCAACCGCTCAATTTACTGCGGTACTTGCATGGGCGCAACCTGATGCAAATGCACTTGAGGAAATTAAAACCATTAAAAAACCTGTTCTAATCGTTCATGGCGATAAGGATCTTCCAATTTCTGTTCAAAATGCATATAATATGAAACAAAATTTAGAGGACGCTGTACTCGTTGAGTTTTCAGATTCTGGACATGCGGCTTTCTATCAGAATCATGAAGCATTCTTAACAAAAGCACTCGCATTTTTAGCACAATAATGTTTCCTTCCTTTGCTTTGAAATATGGACAGGTCTGATGTGCAAGTGCAATAAGCTGTTCGCCGATTTCTTTGTCAATTCCTGGAAGGTAGACAGATAATCTCGCCTATAGAAGAAATACATCACAGGCTACCCAGAAACGGTTTGATGGGGTTTGAATGTATTGTAGGGACAAATTATCGTGACGATAAAGCTTTTAAATCCAACAGGCGCCATGGAACCTGCTAGGTTTAAAAGCTTTCTATTTCAACAAGATATCAAGGGCTGTTTGTTGACGCGTCCAGAATACTCATATCTGGCGTCCTACACCTAATTGAGCGTATGTAAAGTGGTAATCGTTCATTGATGCTACATAATATTAGCACTTCCCTAACGTTCTTCCAGCCAATTCAGGAACATGGCGGTTTTATCTTTGCCGATCAAAAGTTTTTCTTCTGTTGGAACGGTCAGTTTTACAAAGAGTTTTCTTCCAAAATAATGCTCAACTTCCTTTACGGCAGAAAAATTGATGAGATACTGTCTGTTAAGTCTAAAAAACTGTTTATCGGAAAGGATGCTTCCCAAATGATCCAAAGATTGGTTAACATCATATTGTTCGCCTTTAAAGGTTACAAGGGAAGGGGAGGTATAGTTGATATAAATATAGGCGATATCATCCGTTTTGACTGTAAGGTATTTATTATTTTTAAAAACCAGGAAACTCGTTTTCTTGGTTTCTTGATCGTTGATCCGACTGATTATATCTACAAGATCATTGGCAGAGGTTTTCTGGAAAATATTTTTAAAATTATGCACTTTCTCAAAGGCATTTTTTAGATCATCTTCCGAGAATGGTTTGAGCAGATAATCAATCCCGTTTTCTTTGATAGCTTCCATAGCATATTCACCGAAAGCTGTGCAAAAAATTACTGGACATACGATTTTGACAGCTTTAAAGATGTCAAAGCTAATACCATCGGAAAGCTGGATGTCCATAAAAATAAGTTCTGGCGATGGGTTATTGGACAAATAGTCTATAGCGCCTTCGACACTTTGGATCTTTGCCAGAATCCGAGAACCTGGCTGCAAATGTAATATCAGATTTTCAAGTGAACGCGCAGCTTTAATTTCGTCTTCAATTATTAGGATGTTCATATAATATGGGAAGTTTTATGGTGAATTTTTCGTCTGTTGCCGTAATGATAATATTTTTCTGGGTGAGATGGAGGTACCGTTGATTGATATTTTTGAGTCCCATTCCCGTGGAAGGTTCGGGAATTTTCCTTTCCTGCAAGTTATTCTCAATGACCAAATAATCTTCTTCCTGATAGATCGCAATGTAAAGTGGTTTCTCCAACGAAACAATATTATGTTTGATGCAGTTTTCTACTAATAGCTGCAGTGTAAAAGGAGGAATGTAAGTGTCATAGCTATCACTTCCAATATTTTGTGTCACAAAAAAGCCTTCTTCAAAACGGGCTTTCAATAGATATACGTACGATTCCATAATGGCCAGTTCTTCTTTTAATGTGAGGACTTTAAGCTTTAAACTTCCAAGCGTAAATCTGTAGAAGTCAGCAAGTTTTAAGATAAATTCCGACGATTGCCCATCATGGCTCTCTACCATGTATTTTAGGGTGTTGAGACTATTAAAAAGAAAATGCGGATTTACCTGTTGTTTTAAAAGTTCATATTGTGCTTCAAGATTTGCAGCCATCGAACGTTCCAGTTCGCGTACGAATTGTTGATTAAGATAAGTCTGGTATAATATATGGATAAACATATAAAACGTTAGGTTGATCAATATCCCTCTAACCTCATACATCAATATTTGGGGGCCGAAATTTAGGTGAGATAGAATGTAGTATTGAATAGAAGAAAGGAAAAACATCAATATTAAACCCACTCCCAATCCCCTAAACAGCTGACCTGACAGTACTTTTTTACTGCCTGTTTTCTTTGTATAAGCAGGTATCGAATAGATATTATAATACCAGATCAATAAGGCAAAACCGGATGTTACAGCGAAATCGGCTATACCTTCGGCCACAACAAAGTGATGGTCTACAATTTTAGGGATTGAGGTTAATATTCCCAATGAAATCGAACTAATCCATATCAGGCGATCTGAAATTTCAAAAGGTATTTGCTTTTTGGGTTTAAACATTTTAATGAAGGTTGTTTTCTGTTTGAAGTTATGTTTTTTATGGGTTATTTAAATCAAAACTCATAAAAAAGCATTTTTTAATCTTGAGACAAATTCCCAGTGTAATCAATACAGTGGATTTTGTTAAACGCGTAGTACGTCACGGCCAGGACTATAAAGGCGATTAGCGCATCGATTGCCGAAGGCAAGCCAAGCACTACAATCTTTGAGAGGAAAGCGAAAGTGATGTCAAAAAACATCCCTGCAAAAATCCATTCCTTAATCCTATTGAAACGATTTGGAATAAGGAAAATGATACTTCCTACAATTTTAAATATACCTAGTATATAAATGAAATGTGCCGGATATCCAAGTTTTAGTGTAATATCCCAGACTACCGGATTTCTGGTCAGCTCAAAGAAACCGCTAGCGCCAAACCATAATGACATAAAGATGCGCCCGCTAAGATAAATTTTTGTGTAAGTTGAATGTTGCATGATCAATTTTTTTTGCCTTTTGAACCTGTTATAAAAATTGTTTATAATGTTTTGATGAATAATCGTTGTTTACTGTGTCATTGTGTCGGCTTCAATGATTGCATCGGCGAAAGCCTCCGGTGCTTCTTGTGGTAGGTTATGGCCGATGCCACCGTTTAAAGTATGATGCTTATACTTACCTTTATATTTTGATGCATAGGTTGCAGGCGGCGGAAAGGCAGCCCCATTTGCGTCGCCTTCAAGGGTCACTGTGGGAACAATAATATCTGGAGATTTTGCGAGCTTGTCTTCAAGTTCGTCGTATTGTTTTTCGCCTTTGGCCAATCCCAGCCGCCAACGGTAATTATGGATGACAATATCCGTATGGTCAGGGTTATCGAATGACTTTGAGGAACGTTTATAGGTCTGGTCACCAAAATTCCATTTTGGTGAAGCTGTTTTCCAGATCAGTTTATTGAATTCCTGTGTATTTGCTTTATAGCCTTTATAGCCCCTTTCAGTGGAGAAATAATATTGATACCACCATAAAAATTCGGCATTTGGTGGAAGCGGGGTTTCGTTCGCTTTGGGGCTACCGATAAGATACCCACTTACAGCGACCAACGCCGAACAACGTTCAGGCCACAATGCTGCGATAATATCCGCGGTTCTGGCCCCCCAGTCGAACCCACCGATAATCGCCTTTTCAATTTTCAGGGCATCCATAAATTTGATGATATCAAGTGCGACCGCAGACTGTTGCCCATTTCGCATAGTTTTGGGAGAAAGAAATGTTGTGGTTCCGTACCCCCGCAGGTAAGGTACCAGTACACGGTATCCCTTTTTGGCAAGGATAGCGGAGGACTGTTCAAAGCTGTGGATATCGTATGGCCATCCATGAAGAAGGATAACCGGCTTACCGTTTCTTGGGCCTATTTCAGCATATCCTACGTTTAGAAGTCCTGCTTGGACAGTTTTAGTCTGCTGGAAATTTATCATATCTTCTGTTTCGCTCTTTTTTTCATTAACCGAGGTTTGTGCATTCAGTTTGGAAACTCTTGCTCCCATCATCATGATGATGGAAAATGTGAGCATCTTTATTATTGTATTTAGTTGCATATTCATGGTGTCAATATTTAAGTGGATTTAAATTTTTAAGCGTTGGAGAATTACTGCGGTAATTTTAGGGGCTGGTAATCAAGGATCGAACTGATGCGCTGCTCGCTGGATTCATCCGAAGAAACCTTTCCGAATTCAATTCCGTAGTCGAGATTTCCCATTTGACCGGTTTTAACGGTTTCGACGCTTAACAACTCACCATTGACCTTACTTCCAAAATAATTTGGATCATCCTGCATCCTATAGGTCACGAGCTTAAGCTCTACTCCAATAATTCCTTGTTTTGTTTCCAGTGCTGAAATTCCCTTTTGGTTGCCATAAAGCGCAGACATGGTCTGTAGGTTTGGATTAAAAGAAGATGAAATAAACTTCAGGCTTCCCGGATCAAACATAAAGCGGATTTTTCCAGCTTCTTTTTCAGGATTTTTGGCACATGAGCCAAAAATTAAACTACTGAATAGCAGTATGTATAAGAGTTTTTTCATTTTGAGCTGTTTTTAAGTATTGTTCAATTAATTTCCTTGAATTTACTTTTGGTGGTACATTGAAAAGATAACCTGTCGATTCCGCTAGCTGCCTGTGGCAACTGATACATGACTGCTGTGCGAACAATGCTGTTTTTCCTGTTGGTTTTAATTCCTGTCCATTGAATTTTGCAAATCCCCAGCCTTCAGTTTCCGTATATTCTTTCCCGTTTTTGACCATGTATTGCATGTTCACAAATTCACCCGGTACAATTTCACCATTCGCTTTTTTTGTCTGTTTGAAAACTGCCTTTGCCACTGCGCTTCCATCTGGCCAAGGATGAAAATTTTCTTCCTGAATCGCTTTTACAGCGATGTCATTTCCGTAGATTACGCGTATGCTGTTGTCAATGAGTGTGCTCATGCCGATCACTTTCCAATTTTTGAAGTCGGCATTATAGCTGATCCCATTGGGAGAAACGGGGACTTCAGCTTGTATGGCAGTGGTCAAAAGTTGTACTTTAGGACCTGCGTCCGCAGGGCTCGTATGTGCAGGAATAAAACTGTCTTTTTTTGAAAGAGACAAAGCAAACTGCTTAATGATCTCAATCTCATTTTGTGAGAGTTTAGCTCCCGAGTGCGTCATAGCATAGGAGGGAAGAGGCATCTTCTCGGCACGAACCATATTGAATATTGCGTAGAATTTCCCCTTTTGCTCAGCTTCGGATATTTTGTCCCATTCCGAAAAATTCATTACTTCGCGGGCTCTCCTGATGTCTTTATTGACGATCCAAGAAATCGGAGCGAGTTTATCTAAAAAAGTGAGATGCTGCGCATTTGAATGACAGTCATAGCAGGAACGTTCTAAGATCTGAGTAACCTCTTGAGGTACATCTTTCATAGGCCCGGTCACCGGCCTTTGTTCGATCGGTGCATTGAAAAACTGTAAGGCTATAAAAGCTGCTAAGGTACAGAGTAATACAATGGGTAATAATCTTATTTGTTTTGCGTGCTTCATGATACTTTCTCTTTTGTTTTGATAAAATTAGAGTAAACAATGCCAGTCGAAAAGATCAAAGGCGTTGAACCGGACATATTGAAAGTTGAATAAAGAATTTTAGGTGTTGAACCGGACAGGATTTCCCTATAAACTTACGCTGGCCGCATCAATGATTTCTCCAGTATTTTGGTTCTGTTCAAAAGCGATAATTTCCCAATCTTCTTTAGTATCCGGAAGTTTGAATGAGAAGCTGCCATTGGCTTGAAGTGTTCGGCTTTGCAGGTCCCTTACAATTTGTACATGTGATAGCGCTTTTCCGGCGTTTTCACCTGCGGACACCTGCGAAGAGGCTTTCTTTTGAACAAGTGCCATGAAGATTGTGGAGTTTTTCAATGCTGATTTTGATGTGTAGCCGATCTGAATAGATTTACCTTCGGATTTTTCTATTTTTACAATCAGGTTTTCCGCATGGGACTCCAGCATTGCCGACTGAATGCTGCGCAATACTTTGGTGGATTCGGAGCCCACTGTTTCTGTCTTACCATTGATTACCATCTGAGGCGTGTATAAGGTCCCTATGTTCATCCACGTTGCATATTCTTTTTGTCTTTCTGTGAACTTGGCTTTGCTAAAACGGTCTTTCCATCCCTGATGATCCCAATAATCTACATGGTATGCCAGAATAAAAAGTTTCTTGTTTTCGTTATCCTTTTCGAGCTTAGCGATCAGTTCGTCTGCGGGAGGACAGCTCCAGCAACCTTCGGAAGTAAACAGTTCGACGACGGCGAAGCTTTTACCCGAGTTTTTTGCTTTGATGTTCTCCAATTTCTGGTCATCTGCAAATCCTTTGAAAGCCATAATCAGTGTGATGATCAAAGGAAGACTTAAGACGTATAATATCTCTTTTATCGATTTCATGCTGTTGATTTTTATTTTATTGATGAAAAGATGAATTAAGGATGTTGGTTTGTCAACTATAAACTAAAGATTTTGAGGGCAAAACCGAAGTCTTGAGGTGGAATGCAGATTTCATCGCTGCATTGCATAAACTGAATTGTCCCCCTGATCGTGCCGTTCTTTCCTTTTATTTTGATTCTTTGTCTAAACTCAACATCGTTCTCGAAATAGGTTACAGGAATACCCAATACTTTTTCGAACTTTCGGATTGGCGTGGGTTGGCTCACTTTCCCGACCAGTTCATAAGATTTATCAGGCAGGAATTTAAAGTTCATTTTTATGGGGCTTTTGGAGCTATTACCCAGTGCATACATATGCCACCCTAGGGGTATTTTTGCTTTCATGGAAATTTCCCCTTCATCTGGGGATTTTCTTTTGAATATACATTCCCAAGTTACCTGACTATGGGAAGTCTGGCCGTTGGAATAACCGCAGAATATCATTAGCACTGCGATCATTAAAATTGCTAGCTTGTTCATTTTTCTTATTCTTTTTTGTTAAAAAAGTCGTTTTGTTATGCAGATTTGATCTTAATGATCTGAAAGCATTTTTCATTTCTTTTGTAAAGCGTTCGGGTTGCTCCCAAACAGCGAAATGACCGCCCTTTTCCAATTTGTTGAAACCATTAAACCATATTATCTAAGGGATTTGAACGCAGCTCTAAGCTCTTCCGTAAAAATCTGAGGTTGCTCCCATGCTGCAAAGTGTCCTCCTTTTTTCGCTTTATGATAATAATACAACGTGGGATAAGCGGCTTTTGACCAGCTTTCAGGTGCCTGGTAGATTTCATGTGGGAATACGGAAATAGCCACAGGAACTTTTATAGTCTTTGTTTTTTGATGGTCTGAACTGAAATTATTGTTATTATTTTCCCAATAGAATCGTGAAGAGGAAGCACCGGTATTCGTCAACCAATAAAGCGTAATGTCATCCAGGATTGCATCTCTATGGATTACTTTTTCTGGTTGTAGGTCACTTTCTGTCCATTCTGCAATTTTTTCGTACAAGAATGCTGCAAGTGCACTCGGAGAATCAGACAGAAGATAACCTGTTGTTTGTGGTCTTGTAACCATCATTCCACCATAAGCTGCATTTCTTCCAAAGAATGTACTTAAAGAATTATATGCTCTAGTTTCATCTTCCGAAAGTCCAGCAGGGATAGGGTCACCAGCGTTAATGGGTTTTACCAATTCAGTTGGAATTGTTGCGGGCATCGTAAGGTGTATTCCAAGAAGCCCGGCTGGAGCCTGTCGTGCCAGCGCATCGGAGATCACTGACCCATGATCGCCCCCTTCCGAAACATATTTTGTGTAGCCAAGGCGTTTTACCAATACATCCCAAGCTTTGGCTACACGGTCCGGATTCCAGCCGGTTTCTTTGGGGATTTCCGAAAAGCCATATCCTGGAATTGCGGGGATAATCACGTCGAACGCATCTTCTGCTTTTCCACCATATTTTACAGGGTCCGTCAGCGGGCCAATGGCATCTATGAATTCTAGCGGTGACCCTGGCCAACCGTGGGTAAGGACTATCGGAAGTGCATTGGATTCTTTTGAGCGGACATGAATGAACTGGATATCCAAACCATCAATTTTTGTTATGTATTGTGGAAGAGCATTTAATTTTTTTTCAAGTTTTCGCCAGTCATATCCTTTTCCCCAATACATTAGCAGTTCCTTCAACTGTGCTAATTGAATGCCTTGAGATGCATCATTCACAGTTTCTTTATCGGGAAAGCGAGTTTCCGCGATACGTCGTTTGAGCTCGTCAAGCTTTGACTGTGGAATGTTGATCTTAAATGGCCGGATGCTGGTGTCTGTTTTTGAAACCGTACTGGTTGTTTTGTTGTTTTGAGCACTGGCAATGGTAGGTACATTTAGAGAGAATGCTGCAGCTAAAAGAGCAGTTGTAAGTTTTGTTTTCATTGTTTCTTGTTTTAAATTTTTGTTCTGATTTCTTTTTGTTGAAACAAATGTAGACCAGCCCAAAGGCTTTAGAAAGAAACAATCGGTTCAAGTGGACATAATAGCCGTCGAGTTGGTTATTTTAATCCGCGAACAAGATGACGTTATCGTAGATCATGTTCTGAATAATATAAATAATAATAGGATGAGCTATAACTTTATTGATTAGCTTATCCTCCATTGAAAGTTGGCGGATATATCATATTGGTCTCCAGAGCAAAAGCTTTATTATGAATGCAAAAATTTCAAAAATAGAAAACAGCAGTAGATAAACCGCTGTTTCACTTTGTCGGTCAGATTTTATAAACAACGGATCGTCCCCCCGTCGACCCGTAGGACAGAACCGCTAATATAGTCAGCAAAACGACTACATAGGTAGACAACGGCACCCGCAATTTCTTCAGGTGCACCAAACCTACCGACATCATTTGGGATAAGCTCCTGAACTGCTTTGTACTTAATCTCTTCCATATCCGTTCCCCATCCGAATTTAGGTGCTGCCTGCTCAAGCCATTGTTCTACCATTGGATTGATGATGGCTCCTGGAGATACGATATTAGAAGTGATACCCGTCTCTTTAAGCTGCCTTGCGAGCGATACAGACATATTATGTCGCGCGGCAAGGGTAGCATTATAATGTGGCTGTTCCTTTATGGGCTGTATGGCCAATCCTCCACCAATATGTATTAACCTACCCCAACCGAGCTCCTTCATCTGTGGAACGATGCGCTGTATCATACGTACATATGAAACCACATTGGTATTGTACAACGCTAACCAGTCTTCCGTATCTGCTTCGTCCCATGATTTGTGGGAAGTAACTCCGGCATTATTAACAAGTATATCCACCGGTCCGGCTGAGAGTGCCGCTGCAGCTACTGCATCTGCGCCTTCATCTGTCGCAAGATCTCCGATCGCTATTGCCGCAGAACCACCAGAAGCGTTAATCTCCGCAGCTACATCTTCGGCCCGTTTAAGGTTACGTCCATGTATTATTACCATGGCACCCTCACTTGCGAGCATTTTAGCAATGGCTTCGCCCAATCCGGAACTAGATCCGGTTACCAGGGCACGTTTGCCCTTTAATTGTATGTCCATTTTACTTGATTTTTATGTTATGAATGTTTTTTATTTGGCGCATAACCAAATTCCTTTTTGTAGGCAAAGGAAAAATGGGAGAGATCCTCAAAACCCAGATCCAGGTATACATCGGATGGTTTCCCTTTTTGCTGTTCGATCAAGAAGCGGGCTGTATCCAGGCGCTTCTGCAACAGCCATCTGCCCGGGCTGGTATGAAACTGCTTTTCAAAATCGCGCTTAAAACCGGAAAGGCTGCGGCCCGTAAGAAAAGCGAAACGTTCCAATGGTACATTGTAGCGGTAATGGCTGTTCATAAAAGCTTCGAGGTCGATCTTGCCCGGTTCATTAAAATCAAACAGCACATTTTTAAATGCCGGATTAAGCTGAATAAGTAGTAAAACAAGCTCTCTGGCTTTTATCGCTACAATGCGGTCATCCATTTGTTGTTGTAGATAAGGAACCAAGGAATCTACAAAGCCTTTTATCAATGCACCTGGCTGGATAAGAAGTGCGGTGTGGGGATTAATTATGCTATCGGCTTTCAGTCCATATTGCTCGCTCATTTCCTTTAAGGTGCACTGATCGATATGCACCGCTATAGACCTGAAACTTCCATCGGTGGTACTTTTTACGTATTTGGTTAGCTGATTACGTCGAAAAAAACGGAAGTCACCTTCCCGATAGGAATGCTTGTGGTCAGCAAGCCATACATCCTGTTTTCCCTGGAGAATATAACTGAAGATATGGTCTGCTACAAAAGCTTCGCCTTCGATCGTATTGCCGGAATACGTATTTAGCACTATTCTGGGGCCTGTGGCCGCATCTTTTGCTTTTTCGGAAATATCATTTTTGCATTCCATAGCGATTAGCTTATGATTACTTTTGGTTCTAATTGTTCCTCGAGGCCATATCGGCCGCCTTCTCTACCCAAGCCAGATTGTTTAAATCCGCCGAATGGTGCCAGCGCATCGTGATAGATCGTATTGATGGCTACCCTGCCTGCATTAATCTGTGCAGCCACTTGCTGCGCCCGCGCCATGTCTGAACTGCTTACATAAGCATGCAGTCCATATATGGTATCGTTGGCAATGGCAATAGCTTCTTGCTCTGTTTTGTAGGTAATAACGGATAATACAGGACCGAAAATTTCTTCCTGCGCAATCGTCATTTCATTACTTACACCTGTAAATATAGTGGGTTTGACGTAAAATCCGTTCTTTAATCCATCCGGTTTGCCCAGACCACCAATTAAAAGTTCTGCACCCTCGTCGATCCCCCGCCTGATGTAATGCTGAATCCGGTCAAATTGTTTCTGACTGGCCATCGGCCCAATGACCGTCTGCTCATCTCTTGGATCGCCAACTTTTTGTGTAGCCATCGTTTTCAGCAAGATAGCTTTAATCTCTGGCAGGGCAGCTTCCGGCACCAGCAGTCGTGTTCCAGCAATACAGGCCTGACCACTATTCATAAAGGCCGCATTTACCGCCATTGGTATTGCAGTTTTGAGATCTGCATCATCAAGAATGATATTGGGTGATTTTCCGCTTAGCTCCAGCGTGACGCGCTTCATGGTATCTACTGCATTACGGGCAATGATCTTGCCGACCACTGTAGAACCTGTGAACAAAATTTTGGCCACAGCAGGGTGGGTAGACAATACCGTTCCCAAAATATCTCCACGTCCATGCACCATATTGATTACGCCGGCTGGAAGTCCTGCCTGGTCGAAGCATTCTGCCAGAACCTGCGATTGAATCGCACTCATTTCACTGGGTTTGATTACTACGGTACAGCCAGCAGCAATTGCCGCCGCGAGTTTTACACATATAGAACCTGAATTGGCATTCCAGGCCGTCATGATCCCAGTTACGCCAATAGGCACCATAGTGACTGCCGACTGACCTATGCGGCGTTCGAAAGAAAAATCTTTAAGGATTTCCTTGAAACAAAGGAAGGTCTCTGCGGCATACTGGTTTGACCAGCGAGACCGTTGTTCCGTTGCACCATACTCTGTAGTGGTTACTTCCTGCAGATCGTCGAGCCGCTCCATCAGCGCATTGTGTAATTGCTGTAGGTAATGCATGCGCTGTTCTCTGCATGTTTGTGCAAAAGAAGGTAAAGCTGCTGATGCAGCAACTATTGCAGCCTCCATATCCTGCTCAGTGCCCAATACGAGATGGCCGATGAGGCTTTCGTCCGAAGGATTAATGATATCCATCTGCTCGGTACCTGTCGAAGGCCGAAATTGACCATCGACGTAATGCTGGTTGATTATTTTCATTTTGCTGTCTTTTAAACTTAGCTCAAGAGCATCGTTGTTACTGACACAAAATTACTTCGCTGCTGTCTTTAAAGGTTTGTTAGAAAGCCCAGATTACTTTGTTGAAAGGCTCAACTATTTGGGGCTCGGTCTTAGAATTCAATAAAGGCCATGTGCTTGCAAAACAGGATATAGCCCTTTTATTAACGAAAAAATACACTGAAATCCAACACTATACCTAACTTTAAATTAGATCTATGCTCAAAGCCGGTTTAACATTTGGCTCAAGCGGACACCTAGCCAAAAGGCTCCCTTATTAACCGATAAGGGAGCCTTTTAGTTGAAAGAAATAGCCTATCCATTTTCCACTCTTGATTTTTCATAGGCGAGAAGTTCATCTGCGCAGAGTTTACCGAATTTATCAGCTGCTAATGGGCTATCAGCAGTGATCAATTTTCTGTCAACGTGACAATCGCCGGCAATTTTTTTATTCAAAATTTCAACTCCAAGTTGTTTGAGTTTTTCGCCATAAAACCAAGGCATCTCGCCCGGCTGATATCCACTTTCTGGTAAAGTCTTATCCATTTCATCGGGAAACGAATTGATCTTATACCCCTTGAAGGGAAACTCAGCGTTTCCACAATCTGCTGCGCTTAAGAGCGCTGCTGGACCATGGCAGATTGCCAATAGATATTTATCTTCAGCTACTGCCCATTTGATAAGTTCTTTTACATCATTATTTTCAGGTAATCCGAGCATTGCGCCATGCCCGCCTGGGATAAAAACGGCCACGTAGTCAACATATCCTTTATTCGTGTCGGCTATAAAATCCCTTAGGTTGTGCGGGTTTGAAAATTGCGTATTATACTTGTCGAGGATTTTACCGATGTTTTCATCTTCATAGGGCATAGCCCACATCTCAAATTTTACAGGATCACCGGTGGGGGTGTAGAAGTCAACCTCAAATCCAGCCTGTTCGAAATGAAGAATGGGAACCAGTGTTTCGACCGGATGATTACCCGTCGAAAATTTCTTTCCATTTTTCATGGTCATATAGCGCTCTTCTGTGCAAAGCACGAGGATCTTTTTTCGGGTGTCCTTGTTGACATCACTGTACTTTTTTTTGCTGTAATTTGTCTTGGTCGTAACCATCGCCTTTCTTGAAAAAAAAGAAGGTTCGTAGCCAATGCCATCAAATACAGGCTCTTTGCTCAAATCGTTTGAAAATAATGACATAGTAATATTTTTTTAGTATTTGAAATTCGTGCTATTGATTAGCTTCGAATGTCAAACTTTCCACATTTTGTAAATCTTTAAGAGATAACAATATCCAAGCCCATGCTGTTTCAGATAAAAAATGTTTATGGAAAGCAGCAGTGCTCAAAGAAGGTGAGAGAATTATACGGAAGTATGGGACACAAAAAACAAATAAATCAATTCGTACCGTAATTTAGGAAAGTTCAATCCCAGCTGTCGGAAAATTGGGTACTTACAGGTAGAGGAGGTCGATATCTGGATTAGGAGCTTGTATTGCGGGCATGGATCTACAGCTAAAGCCCGATCCGCGGAGTTAGTAATACGCATTTTTGAATAAAATGGTAAACGCTCTGCCGGAAAAATTGTTCTTTCTTTGTCGGACGGTCATTTGAGAGAATTGGCACATTGTTATAAATTTTAAATAATAGCAACATGGATCAGCTTAGCTTATTTGAAAATGAAGGTTATCATTTCCCCGAGGAGCTCTTGGATTTTGAGCCTAGTTTTCTTACAACACAGGAAGCAGATCAGCTGTTTGATCTCTTGCTCAATGCGGTGCCCTGGCAGCAGACATTTAGAAAAATGTACGACCGATCGGTATTGACACCGCGGTTGACGGCTTGGTATGGTGATGAGGATACGAGTTATGAGCTGGCCGGAAAGACCATCCCCGCAAACCAATGGCTCATGCCCTTAAAAGCGTTGAAGGAGCGGATTGAACAACAGTTCCACTGTACATTTAATTCAGTACTGTTAAATCTATATCGTGATAACAATGATTCGGTCGCCTGGCACCGCGATCGAGAAAGCGAACTGGGCAACAGGCCCGTGATCGGATCTGTGAGTCTGGGGCAAGCGCGCTATTTTGATTTCCGGAAAGTGGATGATCATAGCAGGAAGTATTCATTGCTGCTCAAGCACGGTTCATTGTTGTTGATGAAAGGCAATCTGCAGGAAACCTGGGAACATCGTATTGCAAAATCCGCTCAAAAGATGACAGCACGTATCAACCTTACATTTCGCCTGATCGGCGAAAGTAAATCGTAACAATTTCATTATTGCACTAATCCAGTACCCCAGTTATGCTGGGATTAAGCACAAATTTTCCACTAGCCGTCTCTTCGATAAAATCTGATAGATCGATATCAAGCATCAGGGCATGCGATTCATTCGGTATGAGCAGCTTGTCGCCAGGGATATTGATGGCAATATATTGTCCCTGTGGCGTCCCTATAGGATAGGAAGAACCATTCCTGACTATCTGATTGCCCGTTGGGGATACTTTTAGCATAACTTCCTGTAGGGTGCCATGCGGGACATGGCCACCTGCAATGATGCTATCCTTTTGTACCTCCAGTATGTTTAATCTTTTATTCGCCTCGATTTTTCCTCCACCTGTGGACGTGCGGGTCCAGAGCTGTTGGATATCGAGATATACTGCCTCATACTGATCACCGTCACTTTTTACCTTCACTTTTAGGTGCGCCTGCTCAGGTGGGGGGCTATCGTCCTTATGGCAGCTGCACAAAAGTATGAGTAGGGCCAAGGGCATCAGATATAATACTGCAGACATCCTGCGGGCAATTAACTGTGTATTTTTTGTATTGGACATGAAGGTCATAATTGTTTTTTAAGGTGAACACAAGAGGAGCATCCATCGTTTGCTTTTTTTAAAAACCGGTCGCAAGAAGTATCAATAATTGCCCAGGGGATGTCGAGAACCTCCATTTTATTCAAGCGACCAAGAGTTGACGGATAGATCGCAAATTTGGTTTTCGATTACATCAAGGTAAATGTACTGACACCTAAAAAGTCCTTTGGGACGAAATGGGAAACCGAATCGGATCTCAAGATGCTCAAAAAGTCCAACGAGTTTTTAAACGTATCAAATAGCGCTGATAGTTGCTGGAGCACAAGTTCATCGATATAAGATACAGGCAAGAAATAAGGATAAAATCATTTCGACAACGGACTGGTTTTTTATAAAATATCTAAAATAGAGTTGACTTAGTTTTACTCTTTAGCGCCTTTTCTACCGGAGGATACTTAACCGTGCAATTATACCTGCTACGGGAGTCCATGTGTACCTTTCCTTTCTCTACAAATGAAACGATCCAGTAACCATCCCATTTCACTTCATAGAGATACCCTTCACTGTCCAACGGATCTTTGGGTACAATGCATCGGGATTATATGGGCTGTCATATTTTTCATAATACGACTTTTCTGGTAAATATAACCACATGCCCTTAGTTGTTGAATATTACCTGTTTTGTTAATATGTCAAAACGGGCAAACTGTATGTGTTGGCGCTTGTTCTATTCAAAAAACTGTTTTGTATGGCAGACAATAAAAATCAAAAGGACCCAAGGGACCGCAATCAAATTGCAGGAGGCGAATCGTATGAAGTAGATTACATCACAAAAGAACTTGGCGTATCTCTTTAGGAAGTCGAAGCGGCAATTGAGAAGATCAGTAATAGCAGGAAGAAATCACTAAACATCTAAAAAATAATAAGAAATGATATGACAGATAGAACCACATTTACAGGAATCCCGGTAACCAATAGCGAAGGAGTTGAAAAATATTTTGATTTCGAAGTTGGCAAGGAGGGAGAGAGCGGCAAGTATGCTCGCATTACGATGGACGGCTGCCAGCTGATTTTAGATGAAGACCTGGCTTATATCAAAGGTGATCTGCCGGAGCAGTGGCATAAACCTGCCATCAGCAAATTGCTTTTTTTATTAGAGGTTGACCGTAACAAGGATGACAATTGAAATAACGATAAATGAAAATAGCAACCTACAACGTCAATGGTATTAATGGGCGGCTAAACGTATTGCTTCGCTGGTTAAAGGAGGAGTCGCCGGATATCGTTTGTTTACAGGAACTAAAAGCACCACAGGATCGCTTTCCTTTAAAGGCCATTAATGACGCAGGTTATAACGCGGTGTGGCATGGGCAGAAAAGCTGGAATGGTGTAGCTGTCCTTTCTAAATTTGAAATTGCCGAAGTGACAAGGCAGTTACCTGGTGATAAAGAGGACAGCCATAGCCGCTACCTGGAGGTTATCATCAACCAGATTCTAATTTGCTGTCTTTATCTGCCCAACGGTAATCCTTATCCGGGACCTAAATTTGAATATAAAATGGCCTGGATAAAGCGATTAATGAAACGGTCAAAAGCGCTTATAAAAATGGAAGTGCCTGCTATCCTTATTGGTGATTTCAATATTATCCCTACGGAACAGGATGTCTACAAGCCGGAAAAATATATAGAAGATGCCCTTTTTAGCATTGAAGTCCGAAAAGCGTTTAAACAGCTTATCGGCCAAGGGTGGCTCGATTCGATACGGACGCTTTTTAAAGATCAACAGGTTTATACCTTTTGGGATTACTTTAGGAATGCATACGGTCGAAATGCCGGGCTCCGGCTGGATCATGTTCTTTTAAGCCCAATCGTTGCTCCGTTGCTATTGGAAGGTGGGATCGACCGACAGGTGCGGGGCTGGGAAAAAGCCAGTGACCATGCGCCGGTCTGGATTATATTGAAAGATAAAAAATAATTATGGCTGCTAGTAGGAAATCCAAAAATGAGCTGCTAAAGGAGTCACGATTGCAGGAACTCGAGGGTAAAATGCAAGATGCCATAAAAAGCTACAGCAAAATTATAAGCAAATACCCACTACAGGCCGGGGCATACAATCGCTTAATGATCCTTTATCGAAAGCTAAAAGATTACAAAAAAGAATTGGCAGTTATTAAGCAGGCCATCGGCGCATATGAAAAAGATATTAAGGACGATCAACAAACCTGGAAGAAGGCAAACCGTAAATCTGCACGGCTCAGTCTCAGCCTGGCTAAATCAATGGGGCTTCTCAACGACAAAGGTCTTCCAGTTTATGAAGATCCGCAGATCCTAACATGGAGAAAACGGCTGGAAACGGTTCAGAAAAAAATTAAAACACCTCCAAAACCGCAAAAAAAGAAAGCTGTAGCGCGGGCAAAGAAGTGAAACCTGGGGCTCTATTTCAACAAAATTTTAGAAATGTATATTCTGAATGAACTTCTGCTAAATATTGCTTTAGATGGAGTTCAACTAAATAGGTTTACTGATCGGTAAAATGACCTGAACCATTTATAAGCAGAATTTCAAGGATGCTAACAGAAATCTGTCTTACTAATTCATTCTGATCATTTTCCGGGATAAAAATGTTATTTTCGATATATCCTAACTGACCTTCTTTCCCTTTATATCCGATGATATAAATGAGAGCAGAAGTGTTGTCAAAAATCTTAAGATTTATTTTTGGATTACTGATAAGAGATACATTGAAAATAAATTCCTTGTCTTTTTCCAAATCAATATTTTCAATTGTTATATCATCCTCACATTCAAACGAGGATATACTACCCTTAACTGTATAAGGTTTTTCATCTATTTCATAATGAAACTCAAAAGTTTTATTGGTCCCTTCCATATGGCTTATTTTTTAACAAATTACAAAAAAAAGCGCTTTGAAAAAAAATGAATGTTTTTAGAATCAACGCAATGTTGAACAATAACTTTATTGAATAAGGTCGTTATTTGACCTATCAATTTTCCTGCTTATGGTAAACTCTGAGAAAACCATTTCATATTGAGCTTTGTGATATAACAAAAGGAATAATGAGCGCCTTAATATTTGCATTCTTAAATAAAACAGCTATGAATATTAAACGAATTTTTGGAACAGTTCTTACCGTCCTTGGAATCATAGGATTAATTTACACAGGTTACGAACTAATTGGGAAAAGCCAGGCTTATACTACCTTAGGTGTAGTAGGAGTTCTCGGCCTAATCTTCTTTTTCGCAGGCATTGGCCTTGTAAAGAACACTAAGGATGAGGCTTAACTTTTAAAAATGTTTTGATTTTAACAATGAATGAAAATTTATTAGGAATAGCGGCCGGAATATTGACTTCTGTAGCCATGCTCCCTCAACTGATCAAAGTAATAAAGGAAAAGAATGTCGGTGATTTGTCATGGGTCATGATTTTAGTTCTTATTTGTGGTCTTTCATTATGGGTATGGTATGGAGTTTTAAAAAATGAATTGCCCATTATTCTCTCGAATGCATTTGCAGTCTTGGTGAATAGCTGTCTTTTTATCTGCTATTTTTTATATAAGGATAATTCTGATTAAAGTAGAAGCAGGAAGGGGCATGATTATTTAAAGGGTAATGGAGGCTTTATAATCTTTCTGAGGCTAAAATTATGGCTTTTTAAACAAGAAAATAATGGAATTATCATTGAGCTCAATTCATTCATCAAACTTCTGAATAATGGTGACCCAAATTGTCTTAATTTAAACTTTCTGCAAGCTGCCATGATTCCTTTTTTTGGTTATAGGAAAGGGTCCAGATTTCTTCCCTGATTCTTTTTCCTTTTCTTGTATAATAATCACCTACCCGGACTATAACTTGCGATATAGACTTTCTTAAAATTTCAGCATATGCTATTTAACCTGTTTCAGGTTTTAGATCCCCTAAACAGCTGTGGGGTAGATGTTCTCCCTAGAAGGGGATCATTTAAATTTCGATTGGTTGTT
The DNA here is from genome assembly GCF_039536865.1 of Sphingobacterium ginsenosidimutans. NCBI lineage: Bacteria > Pseudomonadati > Bacteroidota > Sphingobacteriia > Sphingobacteriales > Sphingobacteriaceae > Sphingobacterium > Sphingobacterium ginsenosidimutans. The sequence goes on along the minus strand of NZ_BAAAZK010000007.1, from coordinate 1,301,026 downwards.
CGGGATAAATATTTCTATTAATTCTTCGTCTTTTTCCTTTGGTAAAATGCTTTCAAATCTGCAAATTTTTGTAAGTTAGTATACTAGAAAAAGCATTTGCAAGGTTTGGTCATTATTAAACATCTTGTTCTTCGAAAGCCTAAATTTCGCCCCTGCTTTTTCCGTGTATGCAAGATTATGAAAAGCCCTTACGCAAATGAACTCAAGATATTTTAAGAAATTTTGGAATGAGAGTACTGGAGACGAATTGACAGATTCTTGGGGAAACTCAACCTATTATTTTGAAACCGATTTAAATCTAAATGTGACCAAACAGTTGCAGCTCTTCCAAAACGACAGAACATTAAAATATGACCTGCAAAATTTTGAAAATGAATATGGTTTTCTAACCGACCAACCTTTAGATCGTGAAGAGTTTTCCAACGGCGAAATTAGAAAAGAGGAATTCTATGAAATCTGGGATAAATAAAACTAAATACAAACTTTCCGATGATTTCAAAAGTGCTTTAAGACATTTTGTCTATTATTATACAAATGGAACTTTGCAATATGTAATAGGAGATAATGAACTACTAAAAGACATCAATTATAGAGAAGATCTCTAATTTCTTTAAAATATAAGTTGTTATGATAACGGATTTACATAATCAAATATTGGAGAATTGTTTTAAAAGGGCGATCGATTCCTATGTCAGCTGTATCGAACTAGAGGAGAATTCTTGCCTATTTAATGAAATAGCTATATCCGCTAGTGATATCCAACTTGAAAGGAATTCGATAAAATTTCTATATAACGATATGCGTAGTGAGAACTATGTCCTCGAAGTCAGGTTGAATCTGTTGTCGAAAGAATCGAATGTCGGTTATTATGCATTGATCCTAAATGAAGAAAATGAAGCACTGGACGATTATCTAGTTTTCAATTAGGGGAAGACCATCGATGAAACGGTTAAACAAAAGCTTTTAAAGCTACAATGAGACACAAAAACACAAAATACGATGCATAGCAAAGTCGTCAAATCATTATTAAGTATATTGAAAATATTGAACTGCCTTATAGTATTTTTATTCTTCTGTTCTTGCGATGGAAGGAATCATATTGATTTCAAGAGTACTCAGATTTTGGCTGAGCATAGGATGAATTTTCCGAAGGAGTCTACAGATCATTTCCCTCAGCAATTGGGAAGTGAGGTGGATATCATTTATAATGAAGGCATCGAAAATAATAATCTCAATCTATACCTGGTTGAACGCAACGTAAGTGAAAAAAAAATCAGTAAATTACTTAATAGGTTGAAAGATACTAAGTATTATAGAGGGAGCGATAAAAATCTTTTAATCATCAATAGAAATGAAAAGATCATAGATGGCTTTAGTGAATTTCCGAAGATTGACAGTGCTAATTTACAAGGCGATGTTCCTGTTCCAAATTTTATCAGTTATAAAAATGGGATACCCGCTGATCCTAATTATGAATTTTATATTATCCATACTGACAATAAGGAAAGGCAGTTTAAAAATGAAATTCTTGGTGAAAATGCATCAATGCCATTTCATTGGAAACATGGGATTACTTACGGTGTCGCTGTCAATAAATTGGAGAAAAATATAATTTATTGGGTCGCAGTTTGGTAATGCTTATGTTTGGCGCCCTGAAGATCAAATGACTTAAAGCTAATTACTTTTTTTGATCGATTCATCGATAAGTTCCATTAGATGATTGACGGTTTTAGCTATGCTTTTGTCATGATAGAAAGTGCTTCCCTGAGCTAAGAATCTTTTTGCACAGAGCGTGTATTACGAAAGTCAGCAAGTGGATACTACATATCCAACAGTCCAAGAAAATTAATTGTATTAAATTTCATTTTTAAAGACCTGCATGACATCAGTTATTTAGGGCTTTACTACTAATTTTGATTGATAAGCTGCCATGACCATGCTTATCTCATTCGTCAGCACCGTTAATATGCGACGGGAGCACCCTCCAATTAATGATACCCCCTCCATGGGCGACTCTTATTTAATTTGTGAAACAAACCTATCATGAAAAGCACAACTCCGAACCATATAAATATATATCTGAATATATCTTCAAATCGAATGTTAATGAAAAATGGTGTTTTTTGATAATCTATAAATTCCACATCATCATTAATGCCAGTCTCTTTTATACCCGAATTTTCGCTGTAGTATATTTCAATTTTATCACCTACATGTAGATCATCTATATCTTGCTCGGTTAAAACACTATTGGGCATATAAAGCTCAAAAACATAAGGATAGCTGTCTATTTTAAGATATCTGTATTTGCCATGGAATCTCTTAGGAAGTTCTTTATACTCTTTTGATAGATAAGTTATTGTTCCTGGATTCTTGATATAATCAGACCGTTCTCTATTGCTTTTATACAAAAGGATCATCCCACCAATGACAAACAATGAGGAAGTAATTGTTGTTTTTAAAAAATGCATTGCAATATTTAGCTCATCTGAGCGTCTATTTAGTTGATCATTATATGGCGTATTCCATCAATTTGAACTTGCCTAAATTACGTAAAATCTTGACGGTTCAAAATTTATTTTCGGATGTATTTATTGCGTTCCTATAGATGGAATATAATAAATCGTTAGGTCCCTTAATCTGTATTTTCGGTATCTACCACATACCGCTTACATACCGCTTGTATTCCTCGGATAGCCTCCGTAGCAGCCATACTTTTGCTACACACATAAAAACAAAAGAATATGGCAAATCAATTTTTAGTTAAAGAAACGATGGCAGCTATACGAGGCTTATCTGCTGCTGAAATTTCGGCTTTACAAAACGGAACCTACGACGGTGTACAATTATTAGGCTATTATAAAAAAGGGGATACCCCAACACCGATTATTTATTACCTGGCGTCGACGACTCCTAATCCCGGTGCAGATGATGGGGGAAGTGTGATCACAGTGAGTGAAATCAACCTCTTTCACGAATTTTGTGATCGAGTGGATGTCAGCTATTTTGGTGCAATTGGTGGCGTTGCCGATTGTCTCGAAAGAATCAATCGCGCTATAGTATACGCAGAAAGTAGCAATGTGAAAATTGTAGAAATCAGTCAAAATGTTCTTTTGAGTCTGCCTGTTAGCTACGATGCTTTTGGTATAATTATGAAGTCGCATGTTTATCTGGAACTGAATGCCACAATTGCTATTCGCGCTAATGATTATCCGCGGTATGCAATTATTCTATTCTCAAACGTTACCGATAGTGGTGTTTTTGGTAGAGGTCGGATCGTGGGCGATATCGAAGCACATACTGGGACTTCGGGAGAATGGGGGAACGGTATCAGTATTTCCGATGGCTGTAAGGACATCAGCGTCCAAGACATTACGATTGAGCAATGCTGGGGAGATGGCATATGGATAGGTGGTCTTCATACCTTATCCAATGCCAGCAGTAATATTTCCGTCAATCATATTATAGTAGACAAAAATGGACGTCAGGGTATCACCGTCACTAAAGGAAATAATATCAGTATTTCTAATTCTACAATCAGTAATACAGGGACAGTTAAGGGGAAATTGCCAATGGATGGAATTGACATCGAACCGAATGAAAATAATCGCGTGTCCAATGTAAATATTTATGACAATACTTTTATGAATAATGTTGGCCATGATTTCGAAGCCAATTGCATGCGACCAAATACTGAGATCAAGAACGTGAATTTTTACAATAACACGATCCAAGCTACTGAGGAAAAAGCTTCAACAGTAAGCGCTTTGATTAAGGTTAATGCTGAAAGATTTAAGGAGGATATGGTGGTGAAAAATATCACTGTTAAAAATAATCATCTATCCTTTGAAACTAAAGGAACGCATAAAATAACAACATTTATCTATTGCTATGGATCCGCAAAGGCTATTGATATAAGTGGCAATACATTTGCAACTAGCCTCGACATCACTTCGATTAAACTTGACACGGTCTTCGATGTTGTCATTGCTTCTAATTTCTCCTGGCGATCATTCCATTTTGTGTTATGTCAAACCGAAGTTCAGGGATTAACCGTTCATGCGAATACTGTTGACACATTAATGCATGCAATGGTGTCTGCAGGCAATAGTTCCAGAATTAAGGTTTATTCCAACACGATTAATAAGCAGATAGGTGCCTCTGTCATGGCCTATAATTATAGCAATTGTAGCGATTTGTTCATTTACAACAATAACAGTTCAAACCTAAGTATGGGCTTTTTCTCCAATAGTGGGATGTTGTCCAATTGCATTGTGAAAGGCAATGTCATTAATAATTTCAACAGCTCCGGTCGGGCAAATGGTCCCTGTATTTATATCACAGGAGTTGCTGCCAGTACAAACATTGTAATAGAAGATAATACAATATTACAATCAGCAAATGCTTTATCTGTAGGTATTAGAGCCTCTCTGTCGCTTTCCGAAACCTATATTAAAAATAATATTCTGATTGGACAGTTTGTGCAGAGGATCTCCAATGAATCGGGGGCATCTGTAAAGGTATTGGATCAAAATATTACTTTGGAGGCGAACAATTCTGAAATAGGCTTGGTGAAGAAGTCCGCAGCTGTGGCAGGTTCAGCAAGTCCTTTGCCAGATACAGTGGCAGATTCGGTAGCGAATACGTTGCCCGAGGTAGTTGCTAATTTGAACACCCTGATTGATAAATACAATGATCTCCGTAATTTGACCAGCGAGGTCCGTGGATCGTTGAATGCAAAATTGGTTGCCGATAGAGCCAGTGGCCAACAAGCTTAATCTATCTTTTGATAAACCAAAAAGCTTCCCTCTAATCGGCAGAGGGAGGCTTTTTTTATTTAGCCTCTTGCAAACGAGTGTACTTTTCGGTATCTATCCCATACCGCTTACATAAACCTTGTTTTCCTCAGATAGCCTCCGTAGCAGCCATACTTTTGCTATACACATAAAAACAAAAGAATATGGCAAATCAATTTTTAATTAAAGAGACCATGGCGGCAATGACAACATTATCTACCGCTGAAATCAATGCACTAGAGATCGGAACTTATGAGGGAGTTCAGTTATTGGGCTACTATGAAAAAGGTGATACCCCAGCCCCGATTATTTATTATCTAGCTCCACTTACTCCTGATCCCGGGCCTGATGACGGAGGTAGCGTCATTGCCGTAAGCGGAATAAAATTAATACACAAGTTTCCGGAAAAAGTAGATGTAGGTTATTTTGGCGCATACAAAGCAGGTAATGTAACCCAAATTATTCAAAAGGTGATCGACAACTATAAATCTGTCGTCATCTCCAAAGATTGTCTAATAAATCCAGTAGATAGCAATTATCCAGCTTCTAAATTCGGTGGTGGAATTAAATTGCGAACCAACAGTACATTGAGCTTTATTAATCAAGCTACCCTAAAAATGGAGCCAACAGCAGCCGACGCATATACTTTTATAAGCTGTGTCAATGTCTCCAATGTTTCTATTTATGCTCCAAAGATAATCGGAGATGTGGGGGAACACCTTAACATTCTAGGGGAGGATGGTTATGGTATTTATATCGTGGATTGTGAAAATATCAATGTATATGAAGGCTATATCTCCAAATGTTGGGGGGATGGTTACTATGTAGGTTCTGATAGTAAAGGGACAAAAGGAGGAGGATTATTTAATTGTATCGCAGACGATAATCGTCGACAGGGGTTGAGCATCGTTAGCTGGGAAGAAGGTGTAGTCAACGGAGGCGCATATATCAATACAGGAGAAACGTTGTTCAAAGCGCCAGGCTACGGTATTGATATCGAACCAAATGCAAAAGGTACCGATATTATCAATGTTACTTTAACAAATGTAACGACCAGAAATAATAAAAAAGGAGGTTTGCAGTTGGTCCCCGGATTTCTTACCGATGCGAAATACATAAATCCATCTTATAATGTTAAGATAACAAATTATACCTCAGTAGATGATGGTACAAGTGGTGCGATTCGCTTTGCAAACCCGCCATTGGAAGCGAATGGAATGAGACCATCTGAAAAAATTTATGGCGCAATATTTATTCAAGGAGTGACGATATTAAATTCAAAGGAACGATCCATAGATTTTGCACGTTGGTTTGAGGGATCTCCGAAAGTTGTTCTGAGAGATATCTATATTGAGAATTGTAATCAAGATCATATTGTTAGTACGAATGAGAGCCAATGTGCTGTAGTTGCCTACATAGACCCGGCTCAATCGTTACAATTGGGGCATGGCGAAGTTAGCATCGAAAACATTACCATTGTTGATAACAGAACTACCAAATGGATGCTCGTACCGATATGGTTATATTGTGGTACCAGCCAGAGTATTGATAATTTCTACATAAAAAATATTAATACCTATGGGCAGAAATCGGTTAGCAATGGTGAGATTATCATAAGTAAGACCAATGGATTTAAGAATGAATATGCGGTAAAGAAATACCGAAGTTTTTCTTCAGACTTGGACATCGTATCGGGATCTTTCAACGGAATTGTTTTGTCATCGACTGTTGACAATGTGTTTACCCTTCCATTGGCAAATAATAGCGTAGGCCTGGAGTATGAATTCGAAAATCCAAATGCTATCGTCTCCCAAATACGCGTAAAATCAGGCGATAGTATAGGTAACAGTGTGAATAATGCCGCAACATCCTTGGTTCTTAGAACGAATAGAGATAGAATTAGGGTGAGAAGTGTCGGTCGAAACAAATGGGAAATTGTTGAGCAGTTCGGAACGATAACTACCAATGGATTTTTAAGTGGTTTTAAGAACAAGAATTTAACAAGATATTCCGCCACAATCCCTAGTATCAGTGGAGAACAAGGAGATGAAGTTTATAATAGTACAAATATTATTGGACAGCCCCTTGGTTGGAAATATATTGGCAGCAATTGGATTCCTTTTGGGGTTATCGGTATGTTACAGGCTATTCCATCAGCAGATTCAGCATTGGTGCCAAGTGTTACTTATGCACAATCAGAAGCCCAAAGTGTATTGAATGAACTTCGGGATTTAAAGACGAAATTAAAGGCTGCAAAAATATTAGCAGACTAAAAGTCTGTGATTGGAATTTAATTCTTAAATAGCTAGGTGAAAGAAATGCGATATTCTCAAAGATACCGCATTTCTTTGTTCATGGTATGTAGATTGAAATGCATGGATTCAAAGACTTTTCGGTATCTCTCCGATACCGCTCAAATATGCCTTGTTTTCCTTAGATAGCCTAGTTTACAGCCATACTTTTGCTATACACATAAAAACAAAAGAATATGGCAAATCAATTTTTAATTAAAGAAACAATGATGCAGATGAAAAATCTGCTGGCAAGTGAAATCGATGGATTGAAAGGGAACAATCCAATCTATGCAGGAGTTCAGTTATTGGGCTATTATCAAAAAGGGGACACCCCAGAGCCGATTATCTACTACTATGTAGACCCATTAAACGATCCTGATCCGGGACCAAATGACGACGGAAGTGTCATTGTAACTGGCAGCATTAAGCTTGTACATAAATTTAAGGGATTTGTAGATATTAGTTATTATGGACACCAGTCAAATACAGATTTTAGTCCTGCCTTGAATATTATCTTAAAGAAATTTGGACAGGTAGATCTGGGTACAAGGGAAGTGTTGTGTAAGAATATTCAAACTGTTGTAGATGGTTCAAAAATCAAAAACGGTACATTAAAATTTAATGGCGGAATTGGCGATAGAATCTTAACAGTAAACAATAGTAATGTTGAAGTAACTGATATTGTCTTGGATGGAAATAACAAGCAACCAAGTTTCTCCTTGGTGTTCGTTGCCGATAACAGTGAGAATGTAGTAATTAGCAAGACTGAGTTTAAAAATCTGACTGCTACTGTGAGTGGAGGCAACCCGAGTAATAATGCGTATGGCCTAATGCTGTCCCCTTATGGTGTTCGGAATTTTTCCATCCACAATTGTGTATTCAAAGATATCCGTAAATATAATAATACAGCTGTAAGTGGTACCCCAATGGTAGGGCAAGGATTTACGGGCGGAATATTTTTATATAACGGTTCAGAACCAACCACACCTACAAGCAATAGTAGCAGTGGTATCATCAAAGGGTGTACTTTTGAAAATATTGTCAATATACTCGATGATGGTCTAGACTTTAATACATATTCAGGGTATTTAGATGCGGATGGTATCCGGTTCTATAGCGTTGCTGGCGGTGTCAATTATTTCGATATCACGATTTCAGATTGTATATTCAGAAATATCTCTAAAAGAGCCGTAAAATTGTCTGGGGTAGGATTGTGTCGTGGTATAAAAATGTATAATCTGACAGTGTATGCAACAGCAATGCAATATCCGATGGTTTCAGCTATAAAACTTGACGCTGATACCATTGTGGACGGTTTAAAATTTTATGCTTCAACGTTAAGTGATAGATGTACGATATTTTTACAAATGCAGGGCAATTATAACTTACAGGTTAGAAATGTGTACGCCAATTACGTTGATGGGGCTATTCAGATTGCTCCAGTGAATACGGAGAACATAAGAGATCTGAAGTTCGAAAATATCACAATTGATAGTTATTCCAACTATTTTATAACACAAGGTGGAACGGTGGTAGCTTCACAAAAGCGAATTAGTTTTAAAGATTGTGTTGCACTACCAGCAAAGGATCTTGTCGATAAATATGCTGTTAGATTGGGAAGCAGTGTAGATCTCACCTGTGGAGTGAGTTTCAAAGATTGTAGAATTGACGGCGCGAATATTGCGCTTTCCGGGACAGATATCTCTATTAACGGTCTGGATATAACATTGGATAATACCAATTATATCGGAAACAGCACTGCAGGTGGCAGTATTTTGTCGACTGGTTTGTCATCCTCAGTAAACAACTATGCAAATGTTTCAATCGTAAATACCAATATTAACATTCTCAATGTAAATGCAGCTTTCTTAACCTCAAATAGGAGTTTTTTACTTACTCGAGGTAAAGGATATGCTATTGACAATCTAAGGCTCAAAGTATCGGATAATGTAGCGACAAACGTCAGCCATTTGGATATCATGGGAGAAAACGTAACTGTGGATAATCTGCTTTATGACGGAACATCCTCTTTAAGGATTGGTGTGCAAGACTATATTAAAAGTTCATGTTTTACAAATGTGATACGAACTACACGGTCCACGTTGGCACCTAAAACTTTTATCATATGTGGAAATACAAATAATGCGAATGTATCGTTTGCGAATATCTATGATATGTTAGTGATGGATGCCCCCGTCATGTCCTTTAATTCTGGAGCGAAATATATAGTCAATGGATTATCTCACAATTCAACCAATTCTTCTCCTATATTGGATTCGTCTCTTACGGTACCAGTTTCTAAAAATGGTGTTATTAAATTTAATTAGGCTATTCCGTGTCAGGATTTGATCAACGATTTCTCGGAAATGGGCAATAAATATTCCATAACTAGTGAAATCAATAGAATAGCCAAATTGCCTCCCTTTGCGATTAAAGGGGGGCAATTTTGTTTAGTTTTCTTCGTAGCTCTGGGATCTTAAATGAAGCACACTTTTCGGTATCTCCCCGATACCGCTTACATAAACCTTCTTTTCCTCAAATAGCCCCGCACACAGCCATACTTTTGCTCTACACATAAAAACAAAAGAATATGGCAAATCAATTTTTAGTTAAGGAAACGATGGCAGCTATGCGAGGTTTATCTGCCAATGAAGTCACAGCTTTACAAAACGGAACTTATGAGGGAGTTCAGTTATTGGGCTATTATCAAAAAGGGGATACCCCAGCACCTATTATTTATTATCTCGCTCCAACGACGCCTGATCCGGGGTTGGATAATAGTGGAAGCCTCATTGAAACTGGCGGAATTAAACTTGTCCACCATTTTATGGATCATTTACATGTATCGTATTTTGGCGCGACTGGCCAAGGTTTATCGGACGCTACTGAAGGTATCCAAAAGGCAGTGAATTATTCAGCTACTAGAAAAATACCATTGCTATTTTCTGAGAAGACCACGTACATCACAAAGGCAGTTATCAATCTACCGTCCAACACAACTTTATACTTTAATAAGTCTATCGTACAAAAAACTGTTCAAACCGATAAGGACGCGATATTTGCATCAACCAATTCGGCAAACATTAGGATTAAAGGACTAATAGCGGAGGGATCGTTAACTAGCAACGGTTCGATTGGTTATTCAGATATTTCTTCTTCTTTACGATTTGATAGCTGCACAGATATTACTATAGATGAATTCAATTTATCAAAGATGACATCAGGACTGAGAATTTATTATTGCACCGGATTAAAGGTAACGAATGGAACAATACATAATAATATTTTAACAGGAGTGAGCGGCTTTGTTAATAATTTTGAGCTTGATAATATCCTTTTTAAAGACAATGGTTATTTAGTAAATGGAGATACTCACGACGTTTATTTAATCAATAGTTCGAAGGGTATCTTTAGAAATATAACTTTTGACACTGCTATTGATCCCGATTCGTACAATTTGGAAGTCAAATATTCCCTTCAGGAAAAAAAAGACGATCCGATAAAAGATAGCTTTGATAAAATGGAAGATATTCTTATACATGGATGTCGGTGGATCAGTGGTAAAGGTATGGATTTGGTAGCTGAAGCCCCAGCAGCTTCAAATAGAAGACCTCTCAAGCGAATCACAGTGAAAGACTGCGACTTTGGAACTACCGGTTGGGCGAGATTCACTGGAGTAGAAAATTCTTATTCGATAAATAATAAAGGCAATATACTGCAATATAGTACATCGAGTACCTATGCGGGCCATACACCAAGTTTTACCTCTATTAACGATACTTTCGAAATTGTTTACTGCAATAGTTTATCCGCGCATTATGCTACCGATGTGAATAATGTACAATTTATAAATACTGTCGTTAATAATAAATCTGGAGCAGCATTTCGATATTATGAACCATCTGCAACACCACCCGCTTGTACAATAGTGAATCCCGCTATTTTAAATAATTCCCCGAAAGCTTTCGACGCACAATTTATTGCGTCTATCGGCAACGGAAGGGTGGCTTGTACGGGCGGAGGTCTGGCTGATAAATATAAGAGAGCTATGCCCCTAAATTATATTAGTGGAGGGAATATAATACCGGATAATAGTAAAGGAGATAATGAAGCTGTCTTTCTTCGGATTGTTGATTCTCCGACAGTAATCAATGCGCCTGTCAACAATATCAATAATACCAAAATGAGAATTGTGTTGTTGACAGCCGGAGGCCCTAACTATAAAACCATCGCATTTTCGGAAACATCTTATAAACTATCTCAAAATACCATCACTGCTCTTTCGGCCAATACAGCAGGGAGCCTAATGGAATTGGAGTTTTTATGCTATAACGGTGTTTGGTACCAAACAAATGATGCATCATGGTCTAATGCGTTGTTCACGACCAATATCAGAAGAAATATTGCCGTAGTCAGCGCAAATATTCCAACTTTTACAGACAACCTGGATGTGGTTTTATTTGATGCTACATTAGGAAATAGAACCATTACTTTACCGACGACAAGTAAGGATGGCCGTTCCATTCTGATTAAAAAGATTGACAGTTCATCGAATACAGTGGTTATAAGTCCAGCCGCAGAGCATACGATAGATGGAGGTGCTGCTGTGACGTTGAGTGCTGAAGGGCAGTTATTGGAAGTTATATTTAAAGAGAACAAATGGCATACAATCGCGAAGATACCAGTTCTAGCGAATACTTCGGTAGCGGGCTTAGTAAAGCAGGCACTGGCTAGTACAGATTCAGCAACTGCACCGGGAGCCACGTATGTTCAAGAAGAAGTACAAAGTTTGCTAACAGAACTTCGGAATCTAAAAACAAATTTAAGGAATGCCGGTGTTTTGGCTACGTAATTACAGATATATCCTATTCTATGAAAATCACCAAACGCCAAGGAGAAGCTATCCGATTAAAGTATTCGGGCACTTTTTGTATTTTTTTACTCAATAGATTAAATAACATTTCATATATTAGGGTTTAATTAATTTACATTTATGAACAGAAAAGTATTTTTTACTAAAATTTCACTATTAGTGAGCTGTCTTTTAATTTCATTTACATCTTGTGAAAAGAATAACGAAATTTCAAAAGAAAACGAAATTTCAAAAGAAAACGAATCTTCAAAGAAAGATGTTTCAGGAATTGACAGCACTTCAATTAGAAAAAAAGGCCAAGGCTGGCCATCAGGAGGATCAGGCTGTGATGTTTTCGCTCCAAATTATACACCTAATTTTTGTGGCTGGCCCACCAAATGGTATAATAATTTTATAATACCAAAGCAGCAACAGGGTACGATAATAGATATAGCCAATCTTAGTCCAGGAAGTTTCGGACCCGATTTTAGTATAAATTTCCCATTTGGTATTTCGAGCAAAAATGGAAGATTTACTTTGATTGGACAAACTGATGGTAATTTAGTACTTAAAGATAACTCGAACGGGAGAATTCTTTGGGCTGCTGGTTCTAATGCAAAATATGGAACTAGATATCCATATAGGTTATCCTTTCATGGAGATGGTAACCTGGTTATTTATGCAAGTCCTTACGGAAATGGAAATTATGACACAGTAGTTTGGGCAACTGACAATTTATCAGTTCCAGCTACAGACTCTTTTGCTTATGTAGCAAGGAATTCATTTTATCTGTTACAAAATGATGGGAACTTCGTACTTTATAGATCATTAGGTCCAGCATCAGGAAATATAATGGATACTAATTTACGCCTACATCCAGTAGCAGAGACAGGAACGGCTAATGGAAACATATCAAACCATATAGGGGCAATCAAATAATTTTTTTACAGGTAAAAATAGTAAAAGCCTAGATTTTTAGTCTAGGCTTTTTTTCATTTTCCTGTATCGAAAACATTATTTCCCACTGAAATCGATGCACTATAGAACGGCGCCTATGATGGTGTACAACTATAAGGATATTAGTCAGCATCGAATATTTACATTTTTTTCCTTTATATCCCATTTCATAATCCGCATTTATAGTTGACCTTTCATTAACGTTGGGGAATGTTGTGAAGACTTGCAGACAAATCATCTATAATTTGTTGTTTAGTAGCGCTTGTCAAGCACGCTCTCTTCCGCCCATCGGTTTAATTAGCCTTGGTGACGTCAAATTTACAGTAGCTTGCGCTGTTTGAAGTTACTGCCGCAGTCATTTTTCCGAGTGCATTTTTAAGCTCCGGATCTTTCTGAGCATAACTATGTGTAAAATTGGCAATGATGGCGATTACAATTAATAAAAAGGATCTCATGGCGTCTTATTATTCTAAAAATTTCCCGGCAGTTCAATCCTGGGCTCCCATTCGTGAATGGAATAGGAGAGCGCTAGCTTGTATTGCCTCTACAGAAAGATACGTCTTTTTTCTTTTGTTTTTCTTATTGAATTTGTGTTTGAAGGATAGCGCATTTTTCGAATGCAGAAAAATAACTTAATAATTTTAGGGACAACTTGGTGCTATAGCCGTTTACCTTAATATAAAACAATTATCAATTACATTTTTAAACTAAAATAATGTTATTAGGACTAACTTTATGGCAACTTCTATTTTTGTTAGAGTTTTTACTGAAATTAATTTCGCTGTTTCTATTGATTTCGAATAGGCGTAGACTACGACCATTCAATTTCCTCTTGTATGTGTTAGCTATAATATATTTGCCATTCGTCGGTAGTATTTACGTACTTATTCTACTTAAAAAGATAAAAGGAGTCCGAACGGGTACAAACATGGCTGTATTTGGGCAGTCTAATTTTATCAGTAGATAAATTTTACTAAATAATTAAATATCAAATCAATTCCAAAAAACAATAAATTATATGAAAAAACTAATGATTCTGGTGTTAACAACTCTTGTTTTGGGTTGTAACAAGAGCGATGTAACCTCTATAAAAGAGAAGCAGCTAAATGAATACGAAACGTTCAAAAGAGCAGCTGGAATAAATGATGATAATTTGGCTATACAAAAATTTTTTGAGCAGAAAAATAAAGAAACAGGCTCCAAAATATTGTATTATTCTTTTGGATTAGATAAAAAGCAGGATACTATAAATGCTTATCTTCCTAATAACAGTATCCAAAAAAAGGCATTCTCAAGCAAAAAAGCAGAACCTAGTGCTGAAGATTGGAAAAATTTCTATACCTATGACGCTTCCGCGATGTTGGATGGTCTTTCCTCTACAACACCCAGCTACGATGCTAACGTGAAATGGACAGTTCTAACCAATAGGGCAGGTCTCTGGAATGTTTTTTCAGAAGAAACGATAACTCTAAAAAAATATGGTACATGGAGCAAAACATATATTCATGCAATTGCACATTTGGGATCATATATCAAAGGAACAGGGTTTATTCCTCTGCCTGTTTCTTGGAGTGAAAATCTCGTCGATATTTATCCAACTGCGGATAATTTAACTTACGAAACTCGCAATTGTATTGTTAGAGTATTAGGAAGTGTCTCAATGGGGTGGTCATGGACTACTGGAAATTATTGTGTGATAACGGCTAAAGAGTATTAAACATGTATTTCATTAATAACTTTTTCATTTGCCTAATATTGACAATGAGTTTTACTCTTGCATGCCAAAGTTCTCAGATCAAGGGGGCTCCGGGACAAGTTGTTGACTATAAATTGACTGTAACTATGCGGATAAATAATCTATCTCCATTTAATACATATCTTTGGGGATTTGATACTATTATTATAGAACCATATTTGATCAAGCAAAATCATATTAAGATGAATGTTTATCATGATCAGAAAAAAGAGGTCGATACAGAAAATTCGTTTTCATCAGATTCACTTGCCGGCTACTTTGTATCTTCGGTGAATACCAATAAAGCTTACACTTTTGACGCAAAGCACAATTTTATTAAAGAAATTCCTAGATCAGACAAAAAGAACGGCTTTCTATTTGAAAGAAACATAAGTCCTATTGCACCTTTGATAGCCGATTTTAAGGTTTCTGGTGACACAGTAGTGGAAGGACAGACTAGAAAATTACTTAGACTTCTAAAGAATAAGGATGGTGTAGAAACCGAGTACCGTATTACGTTGGATCAGTTGATGTTTAATAAGATAAATATTCATCCAATAAGCGAAGATTTAGATCTTAAATTCAAAGGGACATGTATGTCGTTGGAAATTCTATCAAAATATAAAAATGAGCAGAGCAAGGTCGAAATTTTTTGTAAAGTTAGCCATGATTTATCTTCAAATGATCAAAATATAATTAGCTATTTTAAGCAATGGCAAAAGAAATAGATTGCTCCTTCAAAAATTATAGTTATTATACTGTCCGGACGCCTATTCTATAAGCAGGCATCTCTATTATTAGCATGTTGGGTATTCCTAGTAGGTTGCATCCGGATACGGGGCACAAAGAACTGTAACATCGACAACGCCAAGATGAATGAATGTAATAGTGTAGGTATCCGTGTCAGCGGCGATTGGTTCGGGTTTACGGGCACAGCAATACAGTGCGGTTATATCTCCAATATCGGTAATTATGGAGCAGGCTTTACAGATTGCAAAGATGTACTTATTAGCGGTTTGAAGATTACAAACCCAGGTGTATCGGCTTTCTATTTTAATAATGCGACCGATGCGGTTAAAATAATAGGCTGTACCACTAGGGATAATAAGAGCCCTAAGCTGATGACTAATTCAGTAATCGTTGAGTCTAATTTGCCCGCTCGAAATCCCAAGTATATTATAGCGGATAATGATTTTGAGGATGCCATTGGCAATAAAATTACGATACAGAATGGCGTAGTACAAGATCGTATGAAAATCTCCAACAATGTAGGTGTTTAGGGTAAATTAATCGGGTAGGATAGTGGGATAGGAGACAGACCTTTTATGATAGTTAGGATTTAATCAACATTTTCTCGGAAATGATCAATAGTTATTTAAGGTAACATACATATCTTTAGGTATTGAAGAACCACACGTCGGTTTACGGTTAGTTCGACCAACAGATTAGCCAAATTGCTTCCCTCTGCCGGTTAGGAGGGAGGTTTTTTTGTTTTTGGGGTTAAAGATTAAAAAATAAACTACAAATGTTTAATATTTATAACAGCGTATTCTAAGGTCATGCCCAAGACTTTGTACTTACTCGCTTTATTAAACTTCTAAATTAAACTTCTAAACGATCCGGAAATGGATCGAATAACACAAATTGTTTTTATATTTTAAAGAAGGAAATAATAATGATATCATTATGGGATATATTCTTAGTCAACACATACAAAATTCTAATTAATAAATATGAAAAGTAAAATCCAAATCTATCACTATGATTTTTTGAGAATAATGAAAAGGTATTCAATTATGGGAATGTTCTTTAATGGTCAATCGCCCTTAAAAGAGAGGGTCACTAGAATAGTCCTGGGACTCATTTGGATAATTTCTTTAATTGCCATACTCTATTTATGGTATTCTCCCATTTTAGGTTGTATTCAATATGGTATTATGATTCTCTTCTTAATTGTAAGTTATCTCCTCTTCGTATTTTTCAAACGAGCAGAGCTAATGATCAAAGGAGATTATGATTCTCTATTTGAGAAGAAAAAAGATGAAATACTAGCAATGGTAATAGAATTAGAAATGACATTTGAAGAAGTTACTAAGGCACAAAAAGATTTTTACGAACTCTCTTGTTCCCAAAAGAAGGATTATGCTTCATGGAGTATCTTTTTAAGTATTGTTGCAATCTGTTTTACGATTGTTGTCTCTTTTAATAATGTAAAGGAGTATCTGGAGTTCCTCAAAATGTGTGTAGCTTTTTTAATAATTTTAGCTGCATTGTGGAATGCTGCTCATTTTATTATCAATGATTTTTTTAATTCTAATTCAAGAAGATATTCACAATTATCTCTAATTTTTATGTGTATCAAACCTGAACATTTGGTAGTGAATACAGCCAAGGCAGATGTAAAAAAGAAATCTCGATTTTTGAATTTTATATCGTGTATTTATCGGAATCTTAATCAGTAGAGCCGCCATTATTTGGCACTTACTACTTGATGGATACTCCTCTATTAATTTTAGCGAGTGTTCATCAAGATGATTGGATGGAGCAGATAGGGAGGGAACCGAACCAATTGGCCCAGACCATTTAAACGCACTTTTTGAGTACTTTTTTATAAATGCCACGAATATGGATTTTTATCTCGTTCAATGAGTCATCATCCGACGATGATTATCAAAAATACATAATATTTTAAAATTTATCTGAAAATTTAAAATTAAAAGCACTATATGTAAAAGCATATCCTTGGACCTTTAAAACTTCACCAACAGGCGAAATGATCTTTTGCATGGTACGCTCCTTATTTCTGATAGCACCATCGGTTGTTTTTCTGCTGCTGCCTGCTACTCCTTGATTGTTCATTTAGGTTTTTGTACAATAGGTTTCTTGGGACGGGATTAATTTCGCTATTGTATGGATTTAAAGCAAGGCAATGTTTTTTTGCTAAATGGTGTGTAGGATATAAAATAGGGTAAAAGCAAATTTGGATTTAGGAATAAACATTATCTTTAATTCCTAAATTTAAGATAAAATATGAAAGTTATAAATGACAAGTTAGCACTTTTGGCTAATATTCCCAACCATTACCTTGTAAGAGCTTCGGGCTCCTCCCATCCTTATTTTGAAGGTTTTATGTCAACTGCTGAATCTATACAATCCATACTAACCGAAAAGGAGTTCGAGTATTGGTGTACAGAAAAGATGTTACTAAAACAAAAGCCCTTTGCGGAAAAGAAATTCATTCAATACGCTGTGGAAACAACAGTTGCCAAATACTTTGGTACCAAATTTCCTGAAGGGTTTAGAGTGGAGGCAAAGGTAAATCCTGAGAATTATAAAGATGTTGATTGCCAATTTATAGATAATGGCTTTGTGTATAATGTTGAAGTAAAATGTTCAGATTTCAAGTCAAAAGAGAAAATTGATTCGCAAGATGCCTTTAAGTTTGTCACCGAAGGAAGATTGCCGGACAAAGGGCAGAAAGTTATTAACACCATTACCGACGCACTAATAGAAAGTCTTACTAAAAAAGGTGAAGAAATAAAACCATTTCTGGTATCAAAGAATATGGACAATAACCTGAAAGAATTTCTGGAATTAGCACATGAAAAATTTAATCCAAATCCATCTGAAACAGAAATTAACATATTATTGGTAGGTTGTGATGACGTTTATGATATTCAAAATTGGGTTAATTATTTGTATGCTCATGAAGGATTATTCACCAAAGATTCTTTTGCGGATAGGAGATGTTATCAGAACGTTGATCTTGTTGTTTTTACAAACCAGTATTTTAAACACAATAAAGTCTTAGAAAAAAATGTTGCAGCCAGCTGGACCTTGGATGACGGATTTAACATCGTTATGGTAAATCCAAACCGCCTTTTGAAAAAAACAGAAGGTATTCGTCATTTCTTGGATATTTTACCCAATTACAATACCGAGTTGGGTAAATACGAGGTTCCAGGCATAGCGGGACCGTCTGTAAAGGATTCTGTTAGGATATCCCATTTTGTAAAGGAATATCTTGAAGAAAAGCTCGGTAGATATGTATTTGAGGCAAAGCCGTAGCCTAATTATTTAATATAATTCATATGGAAAAAATTGGAATTTGTGCCTTGTGCAAAGAAAAGAAAAAGTTTATGCGGGCACATGTCATTTCCAAAGCCTTATTCAAATCAATTTTTCGTGAGTATGGCAAAGTACATTACGTGAATGTTGCCGACCTGGAAACGCCAAATAAGGTGCAGGACGCTTTTTTCGATAACGCACTATATTGTATTGAATGTGACAACACATTTTCACCGTATGAGCAATATTTTGCAGATTTAATTCGTGGAAGGTTGGCTGAAATTGGTGTAACTGCCAATTTGAAATTGCTGTGTCCGCCAAATTATAACATAGATGTCCACCAGGATGTTGATCCAATATTATGCCTGTGAGAGTGATGCTGGAACAGCAGCCGGTTGTTATGTTCTTTATAAATGGCTGGATCATCGTTTACAATCTTGACGACGGTAAGATTCCGTTTTTTGAGTATAGACTTCAAAATGAAAATCAAATAAAAATTGTCAGGCTTAGCGACGAACAAGGAATCATTCTATTGGATAAGATAACACATCTGATCGGCCCGTTTCGTAAATCTCTTGTTGAATAAGTATAATACCTAAAAACAACGTTTAATTATGGATTAACTTGACAATATTAAAAGTTTCTTATTTGCAGATGAAGTAAAAAACACGTCTGCTAACCAAAATAGCGAAAATTCTTATTATTTCGCTGATCATAAATAATATTGACAAAACTGGCTTACTAGAATCCTTGACAAACCCTTCTGATAAAATACAACATGCCTTTTATTTGCTTTAGGTACGAAGAAAAATGCTTTACGAAATGGGCAAGAAGCATCTGGTAAATCTGTATCACCCTGAGTTTTCTGATAGGCCCAACAACTGGGAATTTCAGATTTTCTTCTATTTTATTCAAAACCTTTCATTATCATTTGATGAAAAATTAAATAAAATCGAGTTTTCAATAGTCGCATTTTTTGACCAAGGTATCTACAACACAAAGGATAAAATAGAAGCTATTGATTTTGGTGTAGAACATTTAAATAGAGCTGTGTTTACCTGTACAAATAAAATTAAACTTATCGGGTTAGCTGATCATTTGGGTTTTGTCTTCAGTAAATCTCTTAGGACGTTCAAATAACGCCCCCTTTGATATTATTTCTCTAAGGCGAGACATCTTCGGGCAATAGCTTTTGAAAATTGTAGAAAATAAGCTTTTCATTTATTTAGATGCTCAGGATATGTTAGAACGCTTTCATACAATTAAAGGAAACGAAGTGAAAATGATTCGGTAGTAAAGGATGCAGAAAAAAATATGAAGAGCCAATTACCCACCTTTTCTCAGGAAATGTTAAAGGCCTGTAACAGAACTTTAGAAACAATATACTTTTTTAAATTGAAATTTGCAATACAACATTAAAAAACCGCCATTGAATTTGGTTTATTGAAAATTGCAATGGGAATATTAATGATGTCTAATAATTGTTAATTTCACCTTGAAAACTACTCGTGAATTACCTATATTTGTTTTTAATTGCCAAGTTATTTTATGTGCATTAATAAGCAAATATTATCAATTTTGTATTACCATGATAAGATCAATAAGTGTTAAGAATTTTATGGGATATAGTTCTTTTAAGTCCTCTAATTTTGCGGATTTAAATGTAATTATTGGAAAAAATGATACAGGTAAAACGGGGCTTTTAAAATTATTATATGCGACTACAAAATGTTTAGATATATACAGTAGAAGAAGTCAAGGTGCTGAGATTAATTTTAAGAAATTATTAGCTGAAAAACTAACAGATACCTATCAACCTGGAAAAAGAGGATTGGGAGAACTTGTTAGTAAAATTACAAAGGAAAAACTATCAGTAGATATAGAGTATAAGCACAATAAATTGGGATATGAAGATCGACTTCATTTCTCTTTTGGTGATTCAACTAATAATACTATTGTTGATGGACAAGAGGCTATTAAACCAATATCGGATAACTTTAGATGCCTATTCATTCCTGCAAAAGAAGTTTTAACTTCATTAAAAGCAATACGAGCAACTAGAGATAATTTGCATATGCCTGGATTTGATGATACTTATCTTGATTTGATCCGTGCCTTAGTTATACCAACTCAAAAAGGGAATATTACTGAAGAACTCAAAGGCGTTAATAGGAGATTAGAAGATTTATTTGAGGGGCAGATAGAGCAGCAGGTCGAAGACGATTTTGTATTCAAAAAAGGGAATACAGAATTTCCTATGCAATTAACTGCAGAGGGGGTAAAGAAAATTGGTATATTAACAACTTTAATTAGAAATAGGCAATTAAATGCACATTCAGTATTGTTTTTAGATGAACCGGAAACCGCCCTGCATCCTGAGGCTACACGGGAATTAGTAGAAATGCTAATTTTGATGGCGAAATCTGGAATACAAATTTTCATCGCAACACATAACTATTTTGTATTAAAACAACTTCATTTATCTGCACGAAGAGATAGTGTTGAAACAAGTTGTTATTCTTTGGAACGGGAAAAAGGAAAATCTGTTTCTGTGAAATGGACTGATTTAAAAAATTCATTTCCAGAAAATCCGATTTCTGACGAGTCTGTAAAAATGGCTGATGATGAAACCAAACTAGATCTTGGTATAAATTTCTAAAATAAAATAATGCCACAATTTACAGAAAGTAGTATAACCCTAGATTTTCCAGATGACAATCATTTTAGATTTGCTAATTGTCGAGGCTATCAAGAACTCTCTGGTTTTAGTTTTAAGGAAATGGATGCCGGATGGTTTGACGTGCAAGAAAATATTTGTTGGTTATTTGAATTAAAAGATTATTCAATAGCAAACATTGATGATCAAAATTCAATTGAAAAACGGGTTTTGGATTTGCTTAAGAAAAGTGTTGATAGCTTATCAATGATGTTGTCAGCAAAACACCAATACACTCATGGCCAAACTAAAATTAGTCCTTGCTTCCCAGAAAATTACCCAAACGAGACTACTGTGTTTAACTTTATAAATATAATTCATTGCAATTCCAGTCAAAAAACCGCTGTGCCCTTAATCAATGAGCGCTATAGGAATAGGTTTAAACCTTATGCCATGCTTTTCGGAATCAATACATATTCTGTTATTGAACATTCAAGTGCAGCAGAACATATTGAGTATGTTCGATAATATTTGTCATCGAATCAATATTTTATTTCTTATTAGCCATCCCGGAAACTTTTAATTACAGTATATCATAGAAATTTATTATAGCTTTTAGACCTTTAATTACCTTTTTAGTTAGAAGGAGGCAGCTCTTTTAAAATTCTTGAATAAACTCTTGTTCAATACAGACTATGTTCAGGGAAAGGAGGGATTAGAACGTCTTGAATTTTTCAGTCTTTATGTACATAATATTGTGTATCAACCAAAACTGCCATGAATTTGGATATTCATGGCAGTTGAATTTTTAGCGGAGGGAGGTATTCGGACCAACTGCCCTAGACTAATTGTAATTGTTGACTGTGCTCAATACAATCGAATTTTTAATAGGCATTAAAATCCTTCATTATCATCCTCTTGGTTAAAACCCAGCATTTCCCAATTCGGATATAGGATTTCACTTCCAATTATTTCATTTAACATGGAAATAGCCACCAGAGGATCTATATGACTGTGGTCAAATTCTCCATTTTCATATTCTTGATGTAAACGGTCAAAGAAAAGCTCCTCAAATATACCCCAACCTACAAATGCTAATGCATCTGTATTTTCAAATATTCTCGTTTTTAAAGTATTCCAATCAGTATAATCTTCGGGGACAGGTTTACTGAATCCTTCTAAAAAACGTATCCCTTCATCACAAATGGAATCAAGCAAATGGCCATGACCATTCGGATCGTGATCCATCAAAATTCTAAGCAGTCTTTTTGTTATTTCATTAAGTGCAATCTTCGAATTTTTTAAAAGACGTGGTAAGGCCTGAAACGATGAAAGGTTAACCATAGTAATTACATACGGCGCCAATCCAACTTCAAAGGCATGACGCCATAAAAAGGCAAATCCGTGAGTTTTTAATGAATTACCTTTCGCTGCCATTACGGCTAGGGCACATCTCATTTGATTCTCATTATCCTCCATTCTGAAGTAATCCGCACCTCCATATAGCATTTCATCATATAAGCACAAATGGTATCCTCCAAGCTCCTGTGCGTTGAACTTTATCTCTGGAGAAGTATCAGCAATTAAAGATGGTGAAATAATTTCAAGTTGGATTCCTGCCTGTGTATTAATCGGCTGAAGGCAGATCAGTTTTCTGTCCATCCAAACGATATCATTAAACAAATAATGACGAAGTAAAGTCGGCCAATGCGATGCAATAACCACATTAATTACATCTCCATCAGCAAGAAAAGGCAAATGAGTTTTTACTTCTGCTGCATAGGCACCAATTTCAGTCCCAACCTCTCTGGTTGGACCTTTTAGGTTTTTAAGCTCAATAATAATTACACTCTGTGTAGTCGGTGCGTAAACAAGAAAATCTGGCTTTAGAATATCCTGATCACTTAATGATATATCCCTGTTCTCTACAATTACTTCATTATTGTCAAATGAGGAAAGGCAAAACCTGAAGGTATCAATAACTTTGCGAAGACTGAAGCTCTGATTATTTGAAAGTGAGTGCTCAAAATCATCAAAATTTGTAACAAAATCAGCCAATGATTTTCCCTTCGCGAATTGTTCACTAATCCATCGCTGCATAGCGCTCTCATTTTCGAATATCTTCATCTATTTTGGTTTTGTTCTCTTGACATCAAGGACAAGAATAGTTTATTGCGCTATTATTTCAATAGCTCCCGTAATAAATTATTAGTTATTTTTTATTTGGCTGGGAGTGTTCCTTCTTCCTGGTACTTTAATAATAATCAATGATCGAAGAGTACCATCCTTATCACTAATAATATGCAGTTTGACTTGTTGTTCAAATGATTTAATACCATTAAGATTGGCCTTATTTAGATCTAAAACGAGTAATATACCAGCTTTAACATTTGTGTTTTGATATTCAAAACTTTGACCAGAGTATTTTGAAATTAGATCATCAAATCCGGTTTTATTTATTTCACGTTTTACCTCCACAATAAATCTATGATCAATAAATTTAAAGGCTACATCTGCTCTACCACCTGCAATATCCATTACTTCTATTTCTGTAGTTCCATTTGAAGGTACAGCTCCCATGTAAAGGCTATAATCTTTTTGCAATGCTTCTTCCTTTGGTAAAGGAGATTTCGTGAAAAGATAGGATACGGAAGGATTATTCTTTTTTGTCGAATCTATTCGGCTCTCTAAGAATAATAATGAATTGTAGAGTAGCCATTGAAAGTTAAATTTTACTTCATCATTATGGAAAATGTCGTGCTCAATTAATGAATGTGACAAACGTTCAAATTCTGATTTTAAAATGAGGGAAGTTCCTCCAAGTTGATTTTTTCTATATTCCTTACTAAAAGTATCAAACTTGGTTTCAAATTTTTTAATATCTGATTCAGTTGGGGTTACTTTATCTTTAGTTAAAGTAACCCCGAATTCATTTCCCAACTTCTTGTATTCATTAATTGTTGTATAAAATGAATTTCCAATTTCCCATAATGGATCTTCTTGGTTTCTTATTAACCATTGATCTAATAAAAAAGAATATGTGTCATTTTCAATTAGTTTACCGGATATATAAGGTTCAATTAATAGATCCACTCCATTTGATTCCTTTTTATAAAAAATTGTTCTATTACATTTATATAGCTGCAGTAGAAAATTCTCAATGACAACCTTTGGCTCGAACCATGATGTTTCGGATAGATAATCGGCGGTAAATTTAAGTTTTGAAACGAGTGTCTTCCAATTGATCATTTCTGATTCTCTTAACGATTGCCAAGTAAATGAATTATTATAGTGCTGCCATAAATTTGCAAATTGAAGGTCGTTTTCTAATTCAGTTAAGATTTCAAGATTTATACCTTTATAGTTTGACTCAAAAAAATCTAAAAATATTTGCAAGACCTTTTCAAAACAAATTGCATTAGGGTAAACATTACTGTCTACTCCACGAAAATGATCCTTTGCTATTTTAAAGTTATCTATTACTAGGTTTCTAGAATCAGCATTTAGTCCTTTATTAAGGTAGGCCATTCCTATTTCATAAAGAAGTTCATCATTGTTTAATTCGTCAGTTAGTAATTCTTCAAGTTTTTGAAGTAATTCTTCAACATTGAAATGGGAATATGATAAACCAAGTATTTTATAATAGCAATCTTGAAAGAGATCTTCAAGATAATTTTCCTCTTCAAGCAGGTAGGCAATGAGCGAATGTTTTTTTGTAGCACTAGTCAGTGAAATTGAGAATGCTGATATTAAATATTGTGATCGAAAAAATCCCTTTTTGTTGGAATTTAAAAGAAGGGAAATTAGTTCTTTAAAACATCCCTCTAATCGATTAGCGTACGTACAGATGGCTAGGGATATCTCTTTTAAAACAAATTCGTCGTCACATAAGTTAAGGCACTTATTTATGAAACTAGTAATGTCTTTAACAACTTTAGGGGATGCTTCATTTATCTCATTTATAACAACTTGTAATATTTCATCTAATATTTTCGATTTGAAAAAATTATCATCTTGTTCTAAAAGAGTATTTATACCTCCAATACCATTTAAAGAAATAGATTCCCCTTTTTCAAGCGCATCCATAACATTTATTTCAATGCTAGTCATAGTAGTTATTTACCAAAGATAGTCATCACCTTTTGCATATTTCCTTCTATTCTCTGGAATATGGGTAAGAATAGTATCATTTGCAGTTGAGGCAACTATAACCTGCAAATGAGGAATGTCACTACACATTTCTTTTATGCCAATTATCAAATTATTTAAATCTTCCTTATTTACTTCTTGAGCAGCAGGGGAATCAATTAATATAAACCCAGGATGTCTTCCTAATTTTCTCTTTTCTGCAATTGATATAAGAGCTACAGTCGCTAGCACCTTAAGTCTTAATTGTTCACCTTTTGATACCTTAGAGAACGTTGTGTCTCCTCCATCTTTAAAAATTTTAAGTGATGGCTGACTATTTAAAACAATATTTTTATATTGACTCAGTCCAACTTTTGGACAATACTCAAGTATTTTTTTGTTGACGTCAATTAAGAGTTCCTCCTGTAAATTTCTAAACCTAAGTTCTGTTTCTTTAATTGCTTCTTTTAAAATTTTTTCTTCATCAATATCAGAGGAACCTCCTATTGATTTATTTTCTTCCAAATCTGTTGTTAGAATGTTTTCTGATGATTCATATTCTTTTTCCAGTATTTCCAGTCTTTCAATTTCGTTTTTGAGTGAAACATAGTTATTTGAGGAAATTTTTTCGTCAACTATTTTTTGTTTGTAGTTATCCAGTTCTGATTTTTTATTAGCTAAAAATTTTGAAACATCATTTAATGCTTTCTCCCTGACTTTTTGCTCCTTTTTTCCTTGCTTAAATGCAGTTTCCGAAGCCTCAGCTGCTTTCCTTAATTCTTGGAAGTAGTCCTCTAAATCCTCACTTTCTAACATTGTTTTATCACAAACAGAACATTTATTTTCTTTTTTTTCCTTTTCTATTTGTTCTGATGTTATTTTTTGCTCACAGTGCGGACAACAAGTGGGGTTTAATTGTTTAAAAATTTTTGTTGCAGCTTTATTTTCTTTAAAGTAATTGAGAGCCTGTTTATCTTTTATATAGAGATTCTGAGTGTTATCAAAATCTAAGGTAAAATCTAAAAGTCTTCTTTCATATTCTTTCTGCCTACTATATAGGTCATTGAATTCATCTAATAATTCTTGAAGGCGATTACTATTCGTTGTAGGTGCTTTTAATGTTCTTAATTCTCTTTGTTTTCCTTTTAACTCTTGCTGAATTTGCTTCAGGCGAATTGCTCGACTTTTAGAAATTGTGTCAACTTTTCGTTCGTCGACAGTTCCTTGGTTTTTAAATTGAATTTGTACGGCTTTTAATGCGGCATGCGTGGGTATCCATGGTAGCCCTAAATACATGTTCAAAATTCTATTTGGAAGTCCCGATAATGTTAAATCACCAAAAATTGCATTGTATGTGGTCCCAATAAACATAGCTGATGCAAGTGCTGGCCACCCATGCGAAATTTCGGAACCAACTTCTAATTCATCTGAATTCTGCCGAAATGATGATACTTTTTCTAAATCAAGTATATTCATCATAAAATCAGAAATCTTATTGGCCATATCTTCTTCACCTGAAAACTCCTTATATGCGCTATAAATTTTACCATCAAAAGATCTCTCAATTTGTCCAGAGACGAAATCTTCATCTTGATTAACTTTAATAATAAAATAATCATTATCAACCTTCAGTTTTAATGAGGCCTCTTTTATCCAACTCTTAACGCCTGGTTGAAAATTTTCTGAAGGCTTTCCTTTAATAAGCCATTTAATAACCTCTATTGCAGTTGATTTACCTCTTAAGTTTTTGTCCGTGAATAGTCCATATAGTCCAGGGCCTAAATCATTAAAAACAAACTTGAAATCGTTTTCTAAATTCCCTTTTTTAGTTCCAGAAAATTCAATATCCAATAGCTGAATCCTTCTTGGATTTCCTATAGAAGGAGATTGGGTAACATTATACTTGGTTAGAAATTTTTGGATATCTTTTTTACTATATAACGTTTTTTCTGCAATAACGTCTAACCACTGTTTATTAGTTACGTCGTTTGTGATATTATTCATTGATGAAATTTTTAAGTCTGGCTTCAACCTCATTCTTTATAGTCGGAATATTTGTACCTAGCAAAGTATTTGCATATGCAACATGCTTGTATTGCTTTTCCTTTAGGGCCCCACCACCTAAATTGCTCGAAATATCTTTTACAATTTTTGATCTCTCATCATACCAAGTTAAAATTTTAAATTCCTTAAGTATTTTTTTTATAAGTTCTTCAGCACTTTCAGTGATATAGTAATTGTAATTAACAATTTTTTCCTTTGTCTTTGCCCCTTTTTGAACGATAAGACCTTTTGACAAAAGAATGGATAAACTTTCGTTTAAATCATCATATGCCCCGAAACGAAATCTAATCATCGGGATATTCCTCAGATCAGGTTCTTGTTCTTTAAAAATGGTTTTTGCGATTTCTAGGAATCGCTTTTCCTGAGTTTCTTCATACTTATTTAAAAGTTCATAGGCAAGAAAATCTGGATATCTAACCCAAAAGTCCATAGCGTGTAGTTTCGCTTTACCCTCAAATATGGAGACAAAATTTTCGGTACTTTTCCTTAATTTTTCACCACCATTTACCAGGATAAATAACAATCTTATAGCATCTTGAAATACAGTTGTATTTTTAACAGACATTAGATATAATAATTAGATTCTAAATATAGCTTTATTTCACTAATATGTACATTTTTGTAAATAATTAAAAATAAAGTCTTTTTTTTTTTCAAATTATTAGATAGTTGATCATGAAATATATTATAAACTCTCCTTTTTTGTTTATTCAAAATAACACAACAGTAGTCTAAATGCTATTATATCACCAAGTAAAGTGCGGATAGAACCTCCTCGGACAGTCTTTTTGGTCTTGCCATTTCGCCGGTTGTTATTACCTGGAGTTTTCTCTTCGTTAGGGTGGTTGGCCAGTTCGCCATCCGTCATCGATTCCAATCGATGCTTCGCCAATGGCACTAGGACACCATCAATGGGAGACAAACTTTTACCTTCGCAGAGACCTTGGATAGCTTCTGCTTTGAAGCGTTCAAAGTAGAATCGGGTCTTTTCTTTCATGACCGTGTCGTTTGAATAATTGAATATAAAAATAATCTTATTGAATTATTCCTTTGACACAGTTCACGTTACAGTGTCTTTGCATTTGTTTAGGCATCATTTATATCGAATCTAAAATTATGTAATTCATCATATAGTCTATCCAAAAAATCTCTAAAAAATGAAATATTATACCAATTGTCTATTCCATAATTTGAAATATCACCATGACTATGGGTAGAATGATTTTCATAGCCAAATTTTGTTAAATATTTATAATCAATTTCTTGATACGCTTGAAATAATACTCTTAATAATCCAGTCGGCCTCACATCATAATTATGTACAAATACATCTTCAAGTGCTAATTTTTGATATTGATCCCAAGTCATTGATCCATGATCAGTTTCATAGGTAATATTTTCTGAATTTATAGTCATAGTTTTAAATGTTTCTATTGAAATACCTTGTAATGTATTAATCCATGAAGTTGAAAAATCCTCTAAGTAGTCTTCAGTGGACTTGTTATGAACATTATCTATTTCTGGCAAGATATCTTTCAGTTTGATACCTGAAGTGTCAATGTTTTCTGATCTGTAAATGTCAATCCCTTTATTCTTAATAAGTTTAAGAAGTTTACTCACCTTATAAGGGTTTATTCCGGCAATGACCAAAGAATTTGGAAGTAGAGGTAATTCTTCCCAGGGTTGTGACACATAAACAAAACCAGAAATGTGTTTTGATTCCATTAATTGTGCAGCATAAATAGAAAGCTTATTAACGGTATCAAGCATGAATTGTCTTGGGTTTTTATCTGGAGCTTTATAATTCCAGCCTTCAACATAATCCCATGAATATTTAAATATATCAATATTTGAAGGGTGGAACATTGCATTTGATAATTGTGATATATCATTCTCTTCAGGTATCCAAGGTTCTAATATAAGTGTATTAATATCATTGTTTTGCCATTTAGGAATTAGGCAATAGACAGGTTTTTCATCTTTAAGTAAACTCAATAATGTCGCTTCTCGAACAATTCTTTCTTGCATTGGAGATATTAGTATATATACCAGATCCTCCGTTGACATACCTGGAAATAAACCATGTATATGATTACCATATCCTAGTAATTCTGTATATGCCTGTCTCTCTGTTTGTGCACTCTTTTTAATTTCAATAATACCAAATCCACCAGTTCCTTCAGAGCAGCACAAAAGGTCTGCTCTTATAGTTGAATCAAAATCTTTTTTTAAATGAACTTCACAACCAATTAAATCTGAACTGCGTACATATTGATCTAATTCGGTTAATCTGTTGTACGCAGAATTTAAAAACGCTTGTCTAGGATTTAAAGAATATATATCGTATTCTTCTTCATTAAAATAATTCGGTTCGGGAAACTTTACCGGTTGAATCAAATTGACCCATTGATCTTTTAGACCCCATATATATAATTGAATTTCTTTTTCAGTAATGGCCATAAAATTTAGGATGTTAAGAATACTATACTAATATAAGTATTTAACTGATTACACTTTTTTCTTTTTGATAGATTTATTGGACAAGGAACAATTCTATTAGTTTTTATAATGCATTTATTCAAATGCATATTCTTCAATTATTGCTTGCACAATTGAAATATCAGCAGGAGCGAGATTCCAATTTAATAGATCACTGACCTTAACCCATTCTACTAGATCGTGATCTGTAGACTCAACCACAGTAGCACTAGTTGAACAGATGAAAGAAATCAATTCAATAGCGCCTTTATCGTAATGATGTACAGTATCGAAAAAGTGCCGTTTGATTTCGACCTTTAAGTTGAGTTCTTCAATCAGTTCACGGAGCAAAGATTCTTCGTAAGATTCCGAGCCTTCGACTTTTCCGCCTGGAAACTCCCAATAACCGCCTAGCGACTTCTCTGTTTTTCGTCGGCAGATGAGGACTAGATCATCTTTGAATATAATACCGCAAACAACTTTAATAATGGCCATAAGGGATTAATTGGGAGTTTTAGTTTTTAGCAATATGATCAACTCATCTAAATTTAATGTTCGATTTTTGCGTCGATGTATCATTGAATGACAATTAGGGCAAAGAACCACCATGTCGGTTCGAGGATTTACCTCGCGCTCACCTTCACCATTAGATAATGGTTTAGTGTGGTGCACATGGATAAATCCAGCTCCCCATTCACCATATACTTTTTCGAAATTAAAGCCACAACCCATACAAGTCAGACCGTGATATTCTATAGCTTTATCCCTTAGTGTATTATCACGTTCGTATTTCGTCGAATAAACGAGCTTGCTTTTTCCTTCTGACCGACTATAAGATTCAAGATCTCCTTGGTCACTATCATTTGTTGCATCGAAATCATTAAGATCTGATAAGGAGAAAATCTTTTTAAAGCATTCCTCATTGATTTCACGAACGCCGTCGCGCCAATAGTTTTTGATTTTTGATGTGGGAATTGATTCTAAGAATTGCCCATCTTGTTTTGCTAAAACTGGGGAAGAAAAAGGTCTAAAATTGACTATCTCTGCATAGTAGTCGTTTTTGTCGGAATCATTGTCCTGTTTGACGTCCCCGATTTGTGCAATTCCAAAGTAATGCGCAGATGCGGTCATACGCTTGGATGCAAATGACCGATCTTTCATTAGTCCTTTATAATAAATAACGCTTGTCCCTTTTGTCAAATATTTTAAATAGCGTTTAGGAAAGTGGTATTCTCTTCCTGTACTATCCTTCCATTGAGAAACGTCGTTTTCAGTTATAATAACGTATTTCATCATTTATACAATCTGTTCAATGGTAGAGTTTCTACTTAATTGGTCGCTCTCCATTCTTCATGTAGTCTAATTCGTTCATTTAGAAGAAGACTATATATTTGTTTTGTCAGCGTCTTCTTTAAACCTTTCCTTAACCTCATCATAAGTCTCTGAGGTTTCATTTGCCCAAGTTGTTTCAGTTAATAATAACCGGACATCAATTCTTAATAACTTCGCTATAGAGTTCAATTCCTCAACAGAAGGTTGTCTCTTATTATTTACCCACTTTGAAATAGTTTCTTCTGATTTGCCGAAATACTTGGCGATGATTCTATTTTGGACTTTATATTTTTTGAAAACTTCTTTTAATCTATTTAATCCCATATTGTCATTATTTTTTTGAAAAGTTTGGCGTTTAACGTCAAACTTTGTATATTTGAATCAGTTAAATAATTACGACAATTTTGAAATGCTCGCATTTCAAAAAACGATTGTCACTCGTGAACGAAAGCCGCCAAAAATTCCACATGAGTTGACACGGAGTTCGTATTCTATTGAGTTTTTGTATATTCGTACATAATTCAGTAGAGCGAACTTCTTGTAAGACTTTGTGGAGCTTAAGTTTCGACTTAAGTAGGTTGCTTGGCGGCGCCACGTTCAAAGCGTTGAAGTTCGCTCTATTGGTTATTCAACCAATTCGACCGTCCTATAGCTGTTGAGTTTCATCGTTTTATAACCAAAAATGATTATGATAAAACGATTCAAAGACCGCCAAAAACGCCGCGCTTATCTCAAGGAGGTTAGCATTCGGTTTTCCTATTCAATTCTAATAAGTAAGATTATTCCAGGGCCAGAATAATCGGTTAAAAATATAAAACCAAAATAGGGGCAGCGGCATCCGCATAATAGTTTGTGCCGAATAGGTATTCACTAGAAAGGCCCTTAGACTAGGTTTTCCCGATCTGTATTCAATACACTACCCTTTAATTTTGTGTAAGTTAAATAAAAGCTCTTTCGAGCCGTAAGACATCTTAAAAGTAGCGTTTTATTTTTAAACAACAAAATTAAAAACTATAATTTTGTATTGTTATTCTATATAAATTAGATCGGGCTTTTATTTCTTTCCGAGAGGAAGCGCCATAACGCCCCCTATAAATGACTTGTAACCAATTTTTGGGCGCTTTTCGGATTTGTTAATTTTTTATTTGTTGAATGGCAGTGTTAAACAAATGCTGCTAATGGCAACCATTTTTAAAGCGGAAAAATCGCTAATGGGGAAGCTATGCCCGTTGCATTTGATCGGGCAGGGCTCAAGTCATCTTTATGAACCTTAAAAATGAATCAAAAATATTCAAATGTGCTCGCCCTAGAGCTAGCCATATACCAAGTACACGATAGGGATTACGATCCCGCAGATAAAATCGCTGATTTTTGGAAAAAGTATGATATCCGTACCATCCAGAATACCATTTCTTTACTTCTTAAAAAGTCAGCAGACCGCTGGCCTAATGAAAATATATTGGAGCTCTGCCATAAGCAGGTATTCGGTTTCGATCTATTAGCGGTACTGATTGCTTATTTCCACGTGCATAAAGACTATGTGGACATGAGCAAATTAGATTTTTCGGACGCTGAAACAACAGGTTTTAGTCTGGATGAGCTGGAGATCACCAAGCGTATTCACGAATTCTTTGGACGGATTGTAGACTAACCTTAACAATAAGCACATGACGAAACAATCAAAATCGTTAACTGCCTTATCGGATAAGGTGGTTAATATTCCATGTATACAGATTACAATTCTTGTAATCATGTTTATATTAATTTCTATGTTTAGTTTATCGGCTCAGACGCCCAGCAAGGACAGCGGGGCGGAAGGGTTGTTATCCATCAGCGGTACTGTGGTATCGTCTGTCGACGGAAAGCCGATCCAAGGAGTTTCCATTCGTGTCGAAGGGGAAAAGGGGAGGGCATCTACAAATAAGAATGGTTCCTTTTCATTGCCAGTCTCGAGTACCAAAGGTACAGTTTCGTTCTCCCACATGGGATTCAAGCGCTTACAACTATCTTATGTCGCAGGGGTATCACTACAAGTAAAATTGATACCATTGGAGAATCAATTGGATGAGGTGGAGGTAGTCTCTACTGGCTACCAAAAAATTCCAAAGGAGCGGGCGACGGGGAGTTTTGAGCTGCTGACAAATGAACAGATCAATGTCAGTAAATCCTCGCATTTTATTAATAGGCTGGAGGGGCTCTCGCCATCGCTGCGTTTTGAAAAGCGTGTACCTAATCTAAAGCCCGAGGAGCAGATCTATCAACGGGGCAATTCAACTTTGCTCGGTGCCTGGAGCCCTCTGATCATTTTGGACAATTTTCCGTATGAGGGTGACCTCAGCAATATCAATCCAAATGACATTGAAAATATAACGATCCTTAAAGATGCAGCTGCGGCATCCATATGGGGTACCCGGTCGGGAAATGGCGTTATTGTATTGACAACAAAATCGGGCGCCAAGCTGGATCGTATGCAACTAGAGGCGAGCTCCAATATTCAGATAGGGCAGAAGCCAGATATCTATAAGCTTCCTTATATGTCGAGCAAAAGCTTTATTGAAGCTGAGGAGATCTTATTTCAGCATAAATACTACGATTGGATGCTGAATTATCCCGACTATACCGTTTCTCCGATTGTGAAATTACTGGGGGAATTGCGGAATGGGAAAATCGACGAAAATACCTATGAAAAACAGAAAAATGAATTTCAGCGGTATGATGTGCGGGATGACTATATGAAATATGTATACCGCAATAGCTTAACTCAGCAGTATTATACGAGTCTGGCCTATGGAAGCAAAAAGCTGGATTTTAGGGGGAGCGTGGGCTATGATCGGAGCGCCGAGAATGTCAGAAACAATAGTACTGACCGAATAAGTACCAAGTTTACAACTTCTATACGACCTACTGATCGTTTTTCTGTAGACCTGAATATCGGCTTCTCGGACAACGGACGCAAAACGCAGGGCAATGATTCTAAGGTTGATTACGGATCGCTCTATTCAGGAGCGGGTAAGGCTTTTTATCCCTATGTACGCCTTGTGGATGAGGATGGAAAGGGGATAGATCTTGAGACAACGACCTTACGTAAATCGTATATTGATACCTTGGCAAATGGACGGATGCTCCTTGCGCATTACAATATGCTGAATGAATTGTACGCCAGCGAAAACCTAGCACGTGTCACTGATGTAACCATGAGTATAGGTGCAAATTATAGCTTGAGTGATGCATTACGTTTGAATACTTCATATCAGTTTCAGCGTTCACTGAGCAAGGTAACGAACAATGAGTCTATCGATTCGTATTTCGCGCAGCATTATATCAACCTGTTTACCGAGTTTACACCCAGTACATTGACGTACAATGTGCCCGTAGGGGATATTTATTCAAGACGGGTTGGAGATCTTTTTTCGCATTACCTCAGAGGTACAGCCACATTTGATCAGCAAGTAGGGCCCGGTACGCTAAATATGCTGGCGGGGATGGAAGTGAAAAGTATGGATAACCGTATTGAAGGTTATAAGTTGTATGGGTACAATACCGACCGGATCGAGTTCACGCCTGTAGACTTTAAATCTTCCTTTCCGCTGCTCAATGGATTGCAGGGACGGGATCAGATTATCAACGGTAATAAGCTGGAGGAATACAGGCAGCGCTTTTTTTCCATGTTCGTTAATGGTTCCTATACCTTGAAAAACAGGTATGTATTGTCCGGCAGTTTGCGCCGGGATGCGGCCAACCTCTTTGGGGTTGCTACCAATAACAAGTGGCAGCCGCTCTGGTCGATAGGGGCGGCATGGGAACTGAGTAAAGAAGATTTCTTTCCGAAGGAGCTGTTTTCGTACTTAAAACTCCGGGCTACGTATGGGGTAAATGGCAATGTGACCACGCAGATATCCGCTTACCCTACGATTGCTTATGATGGCGTATTTCCATATACAGGGTATACCAATGCTTATATGGTCAACCCGCCAAATCCGAACTACCGGGCCGAAAGGGTACGCATCGTCAATGTCGGCGCTGATTGGGCTATGGCAGGTAAACGACTGAATGGTACGATAGATTTTTTTGTAAAAGATGCAAAAGATCTGGTAGCACTCAGCAATATCGATCCGACAAAAGGCTTCTATACCCAGGCGGTCAATATTGCCGATTTCAGAAATAAAGGGTTGGAAATCAATCTACAGAGTCTTAATATAAATGCCGGCGATTTTAAGTGGAATTCAAATCTGTTATTTACCTATAGCAAAAGCGTGGTTACAAAATATAATTACAGACACGCGAATGTGGAGAGTTATATGTGGGCAACGACTGCACCAAACCCTGTTGTCGGCAGGGACCTATATGGGTTATATGCCTTTAAGTTTGCCGGACTGGATCATGATACGGGTGCACCGCAGGGGTATTACGAGGGTGAAGTGTCCAAAGATTATGCGAAGATCATGTCGGTGGGCATTGACGATGTGGCTTACCTAGGATCAAGTGTACCGCTGTATAGTGGTTTCCTGGCGAATACCTTCTCCTGGAAATCATGGTCGCTTCGGGCAAACCTACAGTACAAATTCAAATACTTTTACCGGAGACAGAGTATCAATTACAATGGACTAGCACAGTTCTGGTGGATGAATGATGACTTTGATAGGCGCTGGAAGCAGCCGGGGGATGAATTGCATACCAATGTACCGGCAATGATCTATCCCATGAATAGTCAACGCGACCTATTTTATCAGAACTCGGATATCTTGATTGAACCTGCTGATCATATCCGCCTGAAAGATATCAATCTGCAATATACTATGAATACGCAGCTTAAAGGGGTAAAATCGTTAACGGTCTATGTCAATGCGGATAATCTGAATTTTATCCTCTGGCGCAAGTCGGATTATAATAATGATCCTGATTTCAATTTTCTGATTCCGACACCAAGAATGTATACGCTAGGGATGAAAGCTACTTTTTAACTGATAAAATCATGAAAAAAATACATTACTATTTACTGCTAGGCATCGCGTTGCTCTGCCTGCAGGGCTGCAACAAATTTTTGGAAACCAAACCGGATACCAAATTGGCTATTCCCGATAGCTTCGAAGATTGTCAGGCCTTATTGGATGGGTATGGTACGGTAAACATGAGCTATCCGTATGTTGGCGAACTCTGTACCAACGATTTCTCGCTGACCTCGGAATATTGGGCTGGTCTAGAAGTGTATGAAGACCGCATGCTCTATATCTGGGATGATCAGGTTACCCCACCACAGTCGCAATGGGCCGGACCTTACCAGACGGTTTATATCGCTAATCAGGTGCTTGCGATTTTGAAGACCTTGCCCGAGGGGGTACGTCGTCAGCAGATGGAGGGAGCCGCTTACTTTTACCGTGCATATGCATTGTTTGCACTGGCAGAGTTATTTGCTCCGATTCCCTTAAAAGATGGTGGCAATGCGGGGGTAATGGCGCTGCCGTACCGTACCTCTCCAAATATCGAGGAAAAGGTGGAGCGAGTACCCCTGGGGGAGTATTTTGCTCTGCTGTTGACGGATCTGGATAACGCTAGGGAATTACTTTCCCGCTCGGCTGGGCTTCCATCGCGGCCGAACAGCACGGCTGCGGCAGCGCTCTTATCGCGGATCTATCTGTATTTGCAGGATTATGAAAAGGCCTTGGCCTACGCCAACACCGCTCTTGATCAGCAAAATACCCTGATGGATTATAACACTTTACCCATGTATGAGGAAAGTCCGTTTAAACAATTCAATCCGGAAGTGATTTTTCAGGCTATTTCTTCCGGGAGCTTTACGTTTTACTATACCATATGGAAAGCCTCGCCCCAGCTTTACAACAGTTATGCGGATCATGATCTCCGAAAGCAGCTCTACTACATGGACAATGGGGATGATACATTTTCCTTTAAGGGAAACTATGATGGCGAATTAAATCAATCGCCCTTCAGTGGCCTTGCTGTCGACGAACTTATACTGAACAAAGCTGAATGCCTGGTTCGTTTGAATCAGTTAGACAAGGCGAAGGAGACAATTAATCTCTTGGGGATAAAGCGCTATAAAAAAGCTGCGTATCAGCCTGTTGTCACAAACGATGCTGCGTTACTGCTTGAAATTATTTTGCAGGAGCGGAGGAAAGAATTGGTGATGCGGCAACGGCGCTGGGCGGATCTGAAACGGCTGAATCTGGATCCGGCCACGGCAGTCTCGCTGAAACGGACGATAGCGGGCAAGGAGTATCAGCTGCAGCCGGGCGCTAGCTTTTACACGATGCTGATCCCACGTGAAGTAATCAATAATTCATCTTTAACACAAACAATACGATAATGAAACAGCTATTTAAAATATTTATTCTTTTATTCCCGGTGTTGCTTTTTGGTCAAAGCAATAAAAACCTGAAGGTACCCGCAGGTATAGCAATAGGCATGGATGCACCCAAAGAATTGCTTGGTAAGACTTTCGACGGTAAGGTCATACCGCCCATTGGTGACTTACCGCAAGATCTGGTCATCCTGGATTTTATGAATACAGCCTGTACAAGCTGTATTGCTGCACTGCCACGTTTAGGGCAATTGCAACAAGCAAACAATAATAAGCTTAAGATCATCTCGATATCCTACGAGAAAACAGATCGGGTAAAAGCTTTTAGAAAAAATAATGAACTCTTTCGCTCAAATAAACTTGATTTTATTGTGGAAGACTCCATATGGTCCAAATATTTTCCACACCAGACGGTCTCGCATATGGTGTGGATCTACAAGGGTAACGTAATCGCCATCACCCATAGTGAATATGTAAGCCAGGAAATGGTGGATCAGGTGATCAGGAATGGTAAAATTAATTTGCCGATCAAAGATGATTTCCTGACTTTTGACTTTACACGTCCGCTGATAGGAAGCCAAGCAGGGAGGTATTCTTTTCTGACAGGATTTATCGAAGGGGCCAATAGCAACTTCGGGCACCAAGTGGATAGTGTAAATGGTACAGTTCGTGAATATATTGTTAATGGCGAGATTATAGCAGCTTATTTATACTGCTATGGAAAACTACAATCGCTCCCATTTATAAAAGATAGTCGTATCGTGGTGGAACGCTCAGATAAGCAGCGTTTTGTCTTTGATAAAATTGAATCTAAATACCGCGAGAGTTGGAGGCGTAAATACGGGATGAGCTATGAAGCTAATTTTGAGATCAAGGCTGATCCCAAAGATAAAGCCAGAGCGATGATCGCAGATATGGAGATTAAAATGGGGGTCAAAACAGCGCTGGAACCTCGATCTGTCGTATGCTGGGTGATCATGGATGATCCCGATGGCAAAAAGGCACAGCAGATAGAGGATGGGCAGACGATCGCTGACTTTGCTTTTATGCTCGACCTCAATGGAGATATTCCGCCAGTTATTAATGAATCTACTGACACCCGGGCTTACAACTTTAACGGAGCCTCGGGATTTAAAGATGTGCAAACTGAATTAAAGAAAAAAGGCTTTATATTGGTTCAGCAGGAGAGAAATATTCCTTGTTTAGTGATTAGATAATCAAAAAGGGCTACCGCGCTGGTAGCCCTCTCTTTATAGACCCAGTCGGGCGGGTCTATGCTTTTAATTTGACGTTAGTCGTGCTGGTTCTGGTATTCAAAGCCTGTAGCATTTCGTCCTTTAATGCAGACGAGATCGTAGGGACACCTCCTGAATTGGGTGCTTCAATTGTACAGATTGAATTATTTCCTGAACAAGACGGCGTACCCAATGAGTAGCTTGCTGGATTGCCGGGAGCGTTTGGGTTGTTGAAATGTTGCCATGTTGCAAAATTTTAATAGTCAAATCGTGTTAATTATTCAGATACATCTGAGATTTATCCGGTTTCACAGATTCTGCTGGCGCTGACCGAAACACCTCACTAGGTCAGTCCTTTTTGAGTAAATGCTGTATCGTACCGACACACGGGAATGTCGTAAACCTGCGTCCATGCCGGTCACGTACAGGGCCGGCACAGCAGCAGGTCATTGACCGCAGGAGGTTCATCTTTGAAGGACCAGAATACTTCAAGTGCAACAATTGTGATGGCCACTGCCGATATGGGGTTCTCAAATCCACGGCGAATGGTTTCTCGTCTAAAGAATGCATCCTGACTCGTTCTGTACGCTGTATATGCTCTTGCCCTGTCATACTTTTCTGTTTATAAATTCACCCAGTCCTAGGGGTATATATTTCATTAATCCTAAGATAGAGGCAAAAATGTCCTGTTTTTTGATTGAATACAGACTTTGCTTTGGTCAAACCCATAGTTAATCTTCAGCTTTGGGCGGCAATAGGGAGCTGATGTATTCGCTCGGTGTCAGGCCGGTATGCCGCTTAAAGAAATGACAGAAGCTGGACTGGTCACTAAAGCCACATCGGCTGGTGGTTATTTTGATCGATAGACGCTGCTCGAGACAATGTTTGGCTTTTTTCAATCGCTCCTGATTACTGTAATGCGTTATCGGTACGCCATAGCGCTCCTTGTGAAGATAATTTAGATATTGGGATTCGACGAATAAGCTTTCGGCAATGTGGATGATCAATACCGGTCCGTCAGTTTCGGCAATCCGGGTGCTGATCAGCTCCCGTGCTAGACGTACGATGAGATCGGGGTGGCGCAATAAGCCCTTTGCTCTGAGCATTTTGTCCTTGATCAAGTAAAGCAGCTCCTGAATTTTTTTCAGGATACATAATTTCGGGATCAGGGGCTTTTTAAGCAGTTCTGTGCTTAGCTCGCCCAGGATACGTCGGGTATGCTCCATGGCCTCAAAATCGAGGCTCACCCGATATTGCACATGCTGCTGCCTATGGGCTGCCACAACTTCATCCAGATAATCAAAGCCTGACAATTCATTCAAATCGAGTAGCTCCAAGGGTAATGTAAATCCTTGGATATGATACTTGCCTGGCTCAAAATGTAACGTAATAATCGTAATGGGGGCATAGAAAAATGCACCATGAAAAGGACGGAGGTGAAACTCTTCCTGAACCTGGGGCTGATGATAATGCACGGGCTGCCGCCCCTCCAAGTGATAAAGTAGGTGGGTCTGTGGGCTTAGGATCTCAAAACTGATCTGGGTAGAGGCGCTGGCCTCGATGACGTAACTGTAACTCTCGAGATTGCCTGTTTTTAAATATTCTTCATAAATACTGATCTGGTTATTGCTGAGCAGTCTTGTTCGGCTACCTGGTAGCCGCTGAATAAAGGATTTTGTGAGCGTACTCTTGCTCACAAAATCCATTTCTGCTTCTATCAACTTGAATGACTCGGATGGCATATAGCTGTTGATTTTGGGGAATTTCCATGTTTGTTTCGGAGAAACACGGACTAGCGGTATGCTGTATTCCGATAAACAATGCGGATAGAAAAATAACCGGTCGGCAATAAGCTATTGGTGACAGGTGGGGTACTGGATGAATTGTATCGTGATAGGATGATATCCTTGGGTGTATCTTCCTCCTCATCGACTGAGCTGCTTTCTTTTTGGAAATCGACCGCTAGATTGTTATTCCAGCTATCGGCAATCCCGATGCTAAGTTCGGTTTTGAGCGCGAGCGACATTGTATTCAGATATTGGATCTGGCTGAGGCGGAGATCAAAATAGGCAAGCATAAAGCCGACGAGGTCACTCATGACAAAGTTGATCATAGCAAGACGGTCAGCATAAGTGGCGGTCAATACTTCTTCTTGCAGGTCGTTTACACCTGCTTGGTCAAATGTTCTTTTCATATTTTTGCTGTTAAGTAAAACCACAAATAAATCGGCTAAAACCACGGAAAACAAGTGTTTCGATCAGAAATGACAGGATTCCGTATATTTTGACGGAATGTTTCATAGCGAAATAAGTGTTATTTTAAAGAAATTTTGTAAATTTGAGATAAGTATTTTTTAGGGCCTGATGCTGATGAATAGTTGATGCTGAAATTGGATTCTAATAACCAACCTAAAAATGTCAGTTTATTTGTTTTAAAGCCAATTACCTAACCAATTTGTAATCATTATGCGATTCGGTAAATTAAATAAAAGTAGAAGGTTGTTTTCGTATTTATTAAAAATTCCATCTCGCCGATGGGGCCGAATATTCTTTTATCCGCTTTATATTTTCCTTTTCTTTATCATTGCGTTGATCATAAATCTGGGTTCCGCTGGTAGCAAGGTGGTGGACCGTGTCCAAAACAAGCGCTTTATGGCGGTATGGATCGGTACGGTTTTGCTTCTGTTGGTCTACGCTATGCTGATCAGCTATATGCATACAGCCTTGGTGGCTCGGCAGCGGTTCAGTAGGAATGCCAAGCTGAATTTTATAATTTATCTGCTCTACTCATCCTGTGTTATCCTAGCTATTCACGGAGTTGTACTGGAAGTATTGCTACCTGATAGGCCGGGATTAATCTTGCTTTCGCGATGGTATCTGACGACTGATTTTTGGTTTTTCTTTCCGATCGTGGCCGCGTATATACTGTTTGTGCATAGGTTTCCAAAATGGGTATTGCTGGACTGGCAATCCTTTGGTCGGGTGACGATTCATCTACCGGAGTCGAAACCTCAGCTCGATCGACATCCAGCGCCACTTTTACTAGAGATTGGAACCGGAACTTGTGAAAATCAAGATGTCCGTGAGCATGCGACTGACCAGTTGGAAAAGAGCCCAAGGCAGCTCTCCTGGGATAATGTCCAGACGACAGAGATGGATCTCTCGTCTTTGACAAAAGCAGAATCCCAGGCTACGCTGCTCAGTCTATGGGAGCGCGATCGGGATCGCCTGGCACTGATGGTATACCTATTGCGCAAATGGGAGGGTGAAGGGCTGATAGATAGTAATACGATAAAATGCCTGCACGCTGTGATCATCTATAAAGAACAGCGTACGGCGGATGTGTATATGCATGATGGTAAATTCTGCCGGATAGATGTGACCACCAAAGAGCTGCAGGAAAATCCCTGGCTGGTCAAAATACGGGCACGGGTGTATGTCAATATGTTGTACTTTCGGGTGCCTGTAAACCTGCCTAATAAGTTGGAACTCAATGCTGAGATAAAGGAGAAACTAGAACGGTGGTTGCCGGAGGACAAACTCAAAAGGTTGATCACGCCCTCCCGTGACCTCAGCAAAAACTTAAAAGATTTTTGGGGAATATTAAAATCGCTGGATGAAACAAAATTGGAGGAAGAGTTTAATCTGGCTTAAAATGGATGTATTGTTTAACGCTGTGGTGATGGGGCCCCTGCACAATGCCCATTGTGCGAAGCGGCTCGTTTCGGCGACCAGCATGTCTAATTGCATGGTTATGTTAAATTTAATGAATCGCATATGTGACCTTTTGGAGGTCATATCTTCTTTGCTGCAAGCAATCTTGAAGTATATAACAGAGGAAATGAATAAAGTTCCTGCGGGAACAGTGGAAATATCTGCCGAACTGGAACATATGCTTGATATCGCTCATGTACTCGATAAATTGGGTATTTCTGAATCAAAGTATTATCGGCTGGTCCGCGAGGGAAAGCTCAGGCCGAGGAAGCTTGGCAAACGGCATTATTACTACCCATCAGATCTGCAACAGCAGCTTGAAGAGAGTAGGCGGAAGGGGCGGATTTAACTTGTTTTCTAGGGGGAGCCATTCGGCTCCCTTTTTAGTATTGGGCATTTTTGCCAATGTTGGTTTATAAAATATATTTTTATTTTTTTTAATCGCCGGGTTATGTGCTGGATTTATCAGCACATTCCTACTGATGTTCGGCTCTCGTTTGGCTCCGCTCCAGAACAGCTTCGGCCCATGCTCGGGTCTCCTTCGGGTGGGCTTCGAGAGCTCTTCGGCCCGGCTTCGACTTCCAGTCGAACAGTATCCGAACAGCAGCCGAGGCGGAGCCGAACCTGTCCGCACCCCGAGTCGAGCATGGCCCGAAGGACAGCCAATAATTACCCCAATAGTAGCCGGGCCACAGACCTCGTGGGATGGTAAATTCTAGGCCTTTCCCAATGCTACATTCACCGAATGGCTGCGCCAATCTCTTATCAAACTCTCAATCTATTGCTGTAATCTGACAGGCAATAACAGTGCTAGCAATCATTTAAAATCAATCCCTGTACTTCTTCGTTTAAGGGCAAAAGTCCTCCTAATTTAGCTCTTGCTAGCAAAACAAAGACTGCTCATGACAGTCGTAATTATTTATAAATCAAACATGTATAATCATGGCAAGATTCTTAAAAGGTATACACGGGGCCTACTCTGGGAAAGTGGGAAGTGTAATAGGAAGCAGTTGGCGAGGAGTGGATTATGTACGCTCACTCTCCAAGATCTCAAACAAAAAAGCAAGTGAAGGACAGATTGCCCAACGGGCTAAATTTGCAATGGCGGTAGCCTTTCTGTCGCCGATCATGGATCTGCTCAACCTGGGCTATTCGGACAAGTTGCAGGGAAAAGCAACGGGCTATAACAAGGCGCTGCAATATCTGATGAACAATGGTGGTGTGACGGGTACTTACCCAACGCTGGAAATCGATTATTCAAAGATCGTTATTGCCAAGGGCTCATTGTCCAATCTGATGGCGCCCGAATGGTCAGAACCTTTTCCGCAGGAGATCGCCCTGACATGGGCACCGGAGCTCAACAAATACAATTCCTTTGCTGATGATTCGGTCATCCTGTTGATGTACAACAAGAACAAGAATTTCTTCAGTATTCTGGAGTCTTCGACCCGGGCGGCAGCAAATCTGAGTTTCACATTGCCGGCAAGCTACGCGGGTGATGTACTCGAAGGCTGGGTCTTTACAGGCCATCGGGATGGTGTCAAGACTTCACCGAGTTTCCACCTGGGCGAACTGACCATTAGCTAACATGGCTGTCCAACACACCCTGCTGCTCCAACGAAAGTATGGAGCACAGGGAACCAATGGGACCGTCAGCTATCAGGGGGAGCCT
The DNA here is from genome assembly GCF_039536865.1 of Sphingobacterium ginsenosidimutans. Lineage (NCBI taxonomy): Bacteria > Pseudomonadati > Bacteroidota > Sphingobacteriia > Sphingobacteriales > Sphingobacteriaceae > Sphingobacterium > Sphingobacterium ginsenosidimutans. The sequence continues at coordinate 1,256,727 of NZ_BAAAZK010000007.1, read as the reverse complement.
ATCTGCCATACGATTGAATTGCCAGATCTTAGCAACCTCCCCAGGATCAGCTGTATTCCTGTCGGTCGGTACAGGCTGGAAAAGCGGCGTTACCCCAAACATGGTGAACAGATCGGTATCCCCAATGTGCTGGGCCGTGAAGCAATACTGATCCATGCAGCGAACAATGCGATGAAGGAATTGCATGGCTGTATCGCACCGGTAACGACCTTAACAGGTGAAGGTACTGGTGATTACAGTGGTAAGGCTTTAGCAAAACTTAAAGCATTGGTGTATAGTCTGTGGGATATGGGGGATGAGGTGTATTTGAATATTCGATAAATGAAGGGCCGGAATAGATCATGGCTTTCTAATGTAGTATGGATTCGAGGACATGAATTTGGCGCTGCATTCCTTTGTACCATCTTCTTCGCAATCTGACGGCATAAATCAAACTCACTGCGTTCAGACAGTGATTTATGCTACCGTCATATTGCGTCAGCGATAGGCAGTCGAAATGCTATGCTTTGAATTCTTTGTCCTCTCATATTGTTTGAATAAAGAGGGGGATGATTGGATGGCGGTCAGTTCGAATATTAGGCTTTGACCGTTCATCCAGTCTCTTTAAAAACTAATATGTATGAAAAAAATCTTAAACAAAATCGGGCAGGTGCTACAGGTGGTCCTCGCAGCGCCGCTCAAACTGCCGGGTAAGGCAGCGAATATAATTAAGTATTTGGCATTGGGGCTTGGTATTGTTGAGAAAGTCTTAGAAGAGGATAAGCCACCGCCCGGAGGGATAGATCAGCCGGATGGCAATGCTGATCCAGGCGATAGTGCTATGGGGGAAAGGAGTGAGGCCGATGAAAATCAATGATATGCGTATCTCTGCGATTGGCGGTACCATCTGCTCGATCTGGGCAAGTATCTCGCTGGGCGATTTGCTGCAGACGGTATTGACCGCTGCGTTGGGTACCATCGTGAGCTTTGCGACAAGCAGGCTCCTGGGACGCTGGAATAAAAAGGCTGGGAATAAGAAACTTTAAGTAGTATGGGAGAGCTGGATTAGTTTTAATTGAAAGGTCGAGATTAAAGGTCTCGACCTTTTTTATTGCCGTAGTATTGTTTCCTGGCCCTGGTTGTGGATCTCCGCCAATTACGCTGTTTATTGAGTAATAATTCGATTTAGTTGCTTGTTTTCTTATATTTGAGTGATAAACTAACCTTCGCTTATAACTGAATTGAAATGATGAACGGAATGAAATGTCGACTGATAATCCTGATCATGGCGTACTTAGCACTCGAAGTGGCAAAAGCGCAATCCCTAGATGATTTTACACTGCCCAGCCCTTGGACGGCCGAGGCATTGAAAGCCGAGATACCGCTGCCGGAATATCCTCGCCCGCAAATGCAACGTAGCGAATGGCAGAATCTCAACGGACGATGGGATTACATGGGCGGCAGTTCGCTGCAAGATCCGCGTCAAGCTGGCGCTCCACCGACATTTCCCGCAAAAACCGAATCAATCCGCGTGCCTTTTGCGCCCGAGTCCGAACTATCGGGAATTGCCCGGAGCGGGGAGAAATTTCTCTGGTACAGACGCGCTCTTACCATTCCATCCGCATGGAAGGGTAAACGTATTTTATTGCATTTCGGTGCGGTAGACCAATATGCGGTGATCTTTGTTAACGGTAAAAAGGTAGGTGATCATACAGGTGGATACCATGCTTTTAGCCTGGATATTTCGGATTTTCTAAAGACGGGCGACAATACCCTTGTCGTGGGTGCTTACGACGCGAATGATGGTAAAACAGCATCTGGAAAGAATGGCGATAAAGGTGATTATACATTTAGCTCGGGCATCTGGCAAACAGTCTGGATGGAACCTGTACAGCAAAAATACATCAGCCAGCTGAAACTGATCCCTGAACTGAAAAATAACCGCTTGCAGCTAACGGCGCTCACCCAAGGCAAAGACCTCACAGTGGTTGCCACCGCGTATGCGGATAACAAGCAGGTGGCGACAGCGACAGGAACGGATCACAACGCATTTTACCTCGATATCAGCAAGCCACATTTATGGAGCCCCGAAGATCCATTTCTCTATCAGCTGAAAGTGGAACTTAAAGATAAAAAGGGGCGTACAGTGGATCAGGTGGACTCTTACTTCGCGATGCGCTCAATCAGTATTGGTAAGGTCGACGGCATCAATAGAACCTTGCTAAATGGCAAATTTCAATTTCAGATCGGTGTGCTTGATCAAGGCTATTGGCCTGATGGTATTTTTACGGCACCGACCGAAGCGGCTTTGCTGTACGATATTGAACTGGCGAAAAAGGCTGGATTTAACGTCATCCGTAAACATATCAAAGTGGAGCCCATGCGCTGGTACTATCACTGTGACCGGCTTGGCTTAATGGTCTGGCAGGATATGCCCAACTTGTGGTATCCGGACGATACAGATTCAGTAGCGGTACGTCAACAGTTTAGGACCGAACTGAAGCAGATGATGGATCAGCTGGTTAGTGTTCCTTCGATCGTCACATGGGTACCTTTCAATGAAAACTGGGGGGCATTTGAAGTGGCAGATATTACCAAATGGACAAAAGCATATGATCCTACGCGCTTAGTAAACGGCAATTCGGGGTATAATTACGCACCTGGATATCGGCCTGCGCAGGGTGACCCCGGGAATGGCGACTTTGTGGACAGGCACCACTATAGAAAGATGGAAGATAAAGCCTTTCCGCAGCCAGACGAAAATCGGGCCGCATCGTTGGGCGAATTCGGAGGGAAGGGGCTTTTTGTGCGCGACCATATGTGGCCTGTGGAAAATAACGCTTACGAGATCCTCATCAATAGGGATATACTCTCGGATACCTACGTTTACCTGCTCAATGAGATCGAACAGCGTATGTTGTACAGCGGTTTAAGCTGTGCGATCTTTACACAAACGTCAGATGTGGAGCATGAAATCAACGGGTTGGTGACCTATGATCGGCAGGTGGAAAAGTTCGACATGAAGAAAGTGAAGGATATAAATCAAGCAATCATCCGCAACAGCGAAAGATTAGGGAAAAAGAAAAAAATAAGTTCAATTTCAAGGCTGTATCCGGTGGAGTAGCCGTAAATTTAGCTCAATGTTTGTTAAATGCATTTGAAATAAACAGCTATTTATAAATTAAATCGTTAAATCGTGATAAAGTGGTTTATGATTTATATGAAAAAGTGATGCATTTATATCGACAAGTATTTATACGCTTTTCTTAATATTTAAGTATTTTTTACCTGAATTGTGTTGCGAACTTTGTTTTTTCAATTTTAATAAAGATCTTTAGGCGTTATAAACGCAAAATTTGAGTCCATTACACAACCTTTCTGAAGAAACATTAATTCTTTTGCTCAAAAAAAAGAACCAGCAGGCCTTTAGTTATCTATATGATAACTATGCGGACTCCCTTTATGGAGTAGTCTGCCGGATTGTAACTTCGGCAGAGCACGCGGAGGAAGTGATCCAGGATGTATTTGTTAAGATCTGGAAGCACGTCGATCTTTTTGATGTAGAAAAAGGAAGGTTATATACTTGGATGATCAATATTGCCCGAAATGCAGCACTCGACTACCGAAAATCTAAGGGGGTGCAGAATGAATTGAAAAACCAACCGCTCTCAAATATCGTAAATAGAGAAGAGGAACAAGATCGGAGCCAGAACGAACGAAATGCACAGGCAGATTTTATTGGATTTAAAAATATTTTAGATAAATTGAAGCCCGAATGTCGTGTCTTGATCGAAATGGCCTACTATGAAGGATATACCCAACAGGAGATAGCCCAACAACTTGACATTCCTTTGGGTACAATAAAAACACGGACAAAAGCGGCGTTTTTGCAGTTAAAAACATTGTTAAAGGATTATCGTTAATTTTGGATATCGAAGCTTACATATCGTCAGGGATTATTGAATCGTACGTTTTGGGAGTCGCTTCTGAAGAGGAAGTCAGTATCCTGAACTGTATTCGTAAAAATAATTCCGCAGTGGATCAGGCAATTGCCGAGGCTGAAAAAATGCTCGAGGACTTAGCTGAGATCCAGGCGGTGGGGATGCCTATGGCCTTAAAAGAGAAGATCTGGAATAGACTACAAGATGAGAATCTGGTTGCTAATGATAATCAGCCAGAACTTCTGCCGACGACGCAGACGTTATCCAAAGACGATAGTATTCAACAACAAACCTCATCCGCTGAGGAGGAACCTAAGCAGGCCGTCCCTATTAGATCCTATAACTGGGCCATAGCGGCAAGTATATTATTTGTCCTGAGTGCTGGTGCGAATCTGTTCTTTTATCAACAGCAAAAGGAGTCCAGCGAGATGCTAGCAGCAGCAAATAATGAGCTACATAGCAAAAAAGCAATGCTTGCAACGCTGCAGGATAAATGGGACTTGGTCGAAAATCCAGCAATTAAGACGATTTCCTTAAAAGGTATCGAGACTAAACCTGATCTGCATGCGCTTGTCTATTGGGATCAGCAATCCAAAGCTGTATTCTTGAGTCTTGAGCATATGCCTGCCGCCCCAAAAGGCAAGCAGTATCAGCTCTGGGCAATGGTGGATGGTCAGCCTGTCAGTGCTGGTGTGTTCCCGTTGGATGCCAAGACTCAAATGGCCAGTAAAATGCTGGATGTTGCCAAAGCACAGGCATTTGCCATTACATTGGAAGATGAAGGGGGGAAAGATGCCCCTACACTCACTGAGCTCTGCGTCATGGGCAGTATTTAGCCGTTTTTTTACTTATACAACTTTTTCTGGCGACATCGTGTAATAACCATGAAAAAACCCCGGCTTGAAGATCAAACCAGGGCCATTTTCACAGGTAGAGTAAGACTTTTGTTAAGCTTTGATAAATAAACCTGCAATATTAAGTACAGCTTCTGCAGATAATGGCTCATCAAAAGATTGTGTGGCTGCACTAGCTGAGATTTTTCCCATCGAACCACTTAGTGACGTAATATCAACTCCAGCCTGTTTTACATTGTCTTCTCCAGCATAGATGGGATTTACAACAGCACCGATGCCAGTATCATTTGCCCCAGTAATCCAAGGTTTTTGATCTGCAGCAGCGCCGCCACGGGCACGACGCATCTGACGGATATGCGAGGCATGTCTTGCCTCCACCGAATGGATCTGTAATGCTGCTGTCAGCACAACGCGGTTGCCAAGCAAGATACCTGCCTGCCCCTTATATGCCCTCACACCGGTATCTTCAAATGCCTGTGCAACCGCTAAAAATGTATCATAATTGCTAAAGACATTTCCAAATGTGCCCCCTGCTGTAAAATCAAATGTTGGCTTTGATACGGCCTTATTGCCCAATACCTGTTTTAAAAAGTTGACATGTGCTACCTCGTGGTCACGAATGGTGGTAATCGCACCAAGCGGCTTGCCCGAAGGGATTAGCCCCGCTTTGGCAACACCCATAGTATAATATTCTGCTTCGAGATATTCCAACGTCAGTGCATAGTTAAGTACACCATTGACGTCTGTGGGCGCGGTGGCGCCGTATGCTTTTTTAAAGAGTTCACTGACAAAGAATGGCAATGCGGCCATCGTTATCTTTTTACTCACCGAAGCTAAATTTTTGATAGCTTCACGACGTGGACTGATACGATCGCTGAACTCAGGATCTACAGTATTTATTTGTTCAAAAACATTTAAGAGATTCATGATAATCAAAATTTAGGTGAATTAATAAGTGGGTAGATCCGATACATCGATTTTGGATTTGATAAACGGTGCAGCGGCGCTCAAAACGACACTGGGACTTTTGGCAACATCGAGTCCATTGGAATCAACGACTTCCTGATTGGCAAAACTGCCGTTGTCTATCATATCCCTTATCCAGGCGGCATGCCGCGCTTCTACCGAAACGATCTTTCCAGCCAATAACAAATAATTGGGATCTTTAATGAGCCATCCGGCACCATTGTAAGCCGACACGCCCAGGTCTTCAAAGGTTTTGGCCGTAGCCAGTACATTGGCTCGGCTGCTGAAATTTACACCCGAAAGATTAAATTCGAGACTGGAAATCGCTTTTCCGCCCAAGGCAATTTTGAAAAACTCGCGGTGTGCGATTTCGTGATCACGGATATCTGTAAAAAAAGCTTTTTCCATATCCGTCATACCTGAATAAGGATTATTGACCAACTGAATATAAAATGCGGCCTCAAGTTGCTCGAGTGCATAAGCATAATTTAGGATGGCTATGTCACCGCTACCGAAATACAAGCCTTTCCCGCCGTTGTCCATACCGTCATCGCGGTCTTTCTTACAGCTAGATATACCAAGTATGGCGAGTGAGGCTGCACTTGCACCTGCAAATTTCAAAAAGTCTCTCCTTCGGAGGTCTTTTTTTTCATGTTCACCATTGGAAGTCAATAGTGAATCTTGATTTTGGGAAGTTGTTATCTTTTCCATAACAAAAGTCTTTTAGTTTATAATTTTTCTGTACTTATAATCATTTACGACTTTTTGGAAAGCTTGGATTGCAAAACTTTATTTTATTTTTATTTTTTTTGGCGGGTTTTCAATTAACGTAAATAAAGATAGCCTGATGGTAACAGAATAGGTCAGCACCCTATTGTTCTGGTAAGCAGAGCACAAAAAAGCTGATGCAAACCCACATCAGCTTTTTGCTCATTAAAATTTACTTCAATTGACTGTACTTACTTCTTGGTCAGTAAGGGCAGATATTTTTCATAACCTTTGGCCTTCATTTCTTCCTTGGGCACAAATTTGAGTGATGCGCTGTTGATACAATAGCGTAGCCCGCCTTTGTCTGCAGGGCCATCTTCAAAGACATGGCCCAAATGAGCGTCACCGGTTTTACTTCGTACTTCTGTACGGCGAATGCCGTGGGAGTTATCGGATAATTCTTCGATTAAATTGGTATTGATCGGTTTCGAAAAGCTGGGCCATCCGCAGCCCGACTCAAACTTGTCTGTCGAAATAAATAATGGTTCTCCTGTCGTAATATCTACATAAATACCATCTCTAAACTCAGCATTATAGGCATTGTCAAAAGCACGTTCGGTTGCCTGATTCTGCGTCACGTCATATTGCAATGGGGTAAGTTCTTTCTTAAGTGTGCTTCGGTCCTTTCTTTTATAAGCTTGTGTCGCAGTTGTATCTTTGGGAGCAGGATTGGCTTTGCGGGCCATATCAAATAATTCAGGACCAATGTGGCAGTAACCACCGGGATTTTTGTCGAGATATTTTTGATGATAGGCTTCTGCATTGTAGTAATTCTGCAAGGGCTGGAGTTCAACCACAATTTTCGAAGGATATTTTTTGGCAAGTTCGGCCAAACTTTCCTTGATCACGGGCACGGCTGAGCCATTTGTGTAGTAAATACCAGTGCGATATTGTGTCCCTATATCATTCCCTTGTTTGTTGAGTGATGTGGGATCGATTGTTTTTAGAAATAAATCCAGGAGCAGCTTCAGGTCAACGATCTTTGGATCGTAAGTAACTTTGACGGTCTCGGCAAAGCCTGTTTTTCCGGTGGATACCTGCTCATAGCTCGGATCCGGTAAATTGCCATTGGCATAACCGACCTCTGTTGCGGTAACGCCGCGCACCTGCTTGAAAAAATGTTCAGTACCCCAAAAACATCCGCCTGCGAAATAAATAACCTGATTCTGTTTATCTGTCTGATCCATAGATTGTTTTTTAATTGTGTTGGAACGATTGGTTTTCTGTGAAAATCCGAATTTGCTGAGCATAAATAAGCCTAAGCCTAGCACTAATAATAAAAATACCTGTTTCATCGCATTTCTCCATTCTTGTTTTTAAGATATACGAAGCAAACACCTGCATTGGTTTTGAGCATTTGAAAATTATTTGCAAATTTGCTTTATTAGTGATAAGATGCCTGGATAACATTATCCTAATACTTCAATTAAAACCGGCTCTAAAATAGCTATCTGCTGATTTATCCACACACGGAAAGTGATAAGGATGCCGCGGTGGGAGGTCTCCGATACCGCTATGCAAAAACTGTCGCCAGCTAGGCCGTGCTGGCCTGTTGCGCGCCGAGCAGCCGGAGATCGTCGGATGCCGGTAGTTCAAATACCTGCAGGTGAAAGTGTTTAATGGCAGCCAATAGGTGGTCAAAAATATCGGCCATTGTATCTTCAAAATAAGCCCATTGTGTACCCTTGGTAAACATGTAGAGTTCCAGCGGAATGCCGTATTCACTAGGAGCTAGCTGGCGCACTAACAGGGTTAATTCCTGATGGATATTGGGGTTATGCTTGGCATAGGCGAGTACATAGGCCCTGAATAGACCGATATTGGTCATCTTGCGGCCATTGACGGGCGAGGAGCTGTCAGTATTCCAGGTTTTATTGTAATCAGCAATCTCGCGTTCACGTTTTTCGATATAGGGAGCCAGCAAGCGGATCTTTTTTAATGCCCTGATTTCCTCCTCACTGAGGTAGCGCACCGAAGACATTTTAATGTTCAATGCCCGCTTTATCCGACGGCCGCCCGTCTCTTGCATCCCACGATAGTTTTTGAATGAATCGCTTAGCAAGGTATAGGTCGGTATGGTGACAATAGTCTTGTCCCAGTTCTGTATCTTCACATTGTTGAGGTTGATCTGCAACACGTCGCCGTCCACACCATATTTGGGCATTTCTATCCAGTCTCCCACGCGGACCGAGTCATTGGCCGAGACCTGAATACTGGCCACAAAGCCCAGAATAGTATCCTTAAATACCAGCATGAGGATGGCGGACGCCGCCCCCAGCGATACCAGAAAAGACCATGGCGAATTGCCCGTCAGGAGGGAAACGGCCAGCGTGCCGATTACAAAAATCAAAAAGATCTGTACCACCTGCAGGTAGCTGTCGATGGGCTTGTCTTTGAACGCATTGGAGCTGCGAAAAATATCGCGGCAGGTTTTTAACAGGCTATTGACCAGATGATAGATGGTCAGCAATACCACGATATCCAGCAACTTGACAAGGGCAGCGGTCAGCACCGGAAAACCAAGGAAGATCATCGGAAGTAGCTGCCGTGTGAGCAGCACGAGTATAGTGCGGCTCACGCGTACATGCACCTTGTTTTCCAACAGAAAATCGTCCCATTTGGTTGAGGTCCGCCGGGCAATCCTGTTCAATGCGGAATAAAAGACCTTGCGCATGATATAATCGAGGGCATAGAGCAGCACTGCGAAAGCGAAAAGTAATCCAGCGGCCGTAACAATATGCGCCTGCTGATCGGGTAAACCTAATTTGGCAAAGAGATTGAAAATGTACTGATAAATTGAACTTGTTGGTTGTTCACTGAAGTTAAGCATGTCTAAATTTTTCATATGAACAGACAAATTTACGGAGAAATATAAAAACGGGTTTTGAGGTGTAAAATACCCTTTTATACCTATTTTTACGCTTAAAGTTTGCTTATTGATTAATTTTTACGTATATTTGTAAATTAATAGATAACCCGATAGCGAAAATTTTCTGTTTCGCGTCTTAAAAACCCCCAACGATTTGAATGAGATTAGTGTGATAGGTGGTGGGAGTTGGGCCACGGCCCTGGTTAAAATTTTGACAGAAAATAGCATTTATACCAACTGGTACATGCGGCGTTCCGAGCAGGTGCGCGCGATAAACCAGGATGCTATTAACCCTGACTACCTATCGTTTTTAAAACTTGACAATACAAAAATTTATGCGTCCGATCAGCTGGAGGAGATCGTGGCCCGATCGAAAGTAATTCTTTTCGTCGTGCCCAGTGCGCATCTGGACAGTGTTTGCGCCGAAATCCCCAAAGAGGACCTTGCTGAAAAATTTGTCATCACCGCCATTAAAGGGACCGTCGGCCCCGAAAATCTGCTCCCAAGTGCTTACCTCGCCCGGTATTTTGAACTGAAAGATTTTCAGCAGGCGATCATTGCAGGGCCTTGCCATGCCGAAGAAATCGCGCGGAACAAGAAAACCTATATGACGCTGTGCGGTCCGAATGAAACCTTTATCAGTAAGATTTCCAGTGGGTTTGCTTCAAGCTATATGCAGGTGAATTATAGTCCCGACACCCTGGGTGTGGAGTACGCAGCCATTTACAAAAATGTGGTTGGTATTGTCTGTGGCATGGCCGAAGGACTGCATTATGGCGACAATTTTATGGCGGTGCTGGTTGCCAATGCCATTGACGAACTGGGACTGCTACTGCGTGCCGTCGGTGCACCCCATGTCCGGCTGGGTGGCTCTACTTATTTGGGCGACTTATTGGTGACGGGTTACTCCGCACATAGCCGCAACCGGACTTTTGGTAAATACCTTGGCCAGGGGTATTCGGTTTTCGAAGCCCGTCAGCTCATGGGCATGGTCGCCGAAGGATATTTTGCAACCAAGGGGCTGATGGCGACGGTCACGAGCCTTGGACTCAATTTACCCTTGTTACAGACAGCCTACCGTGTGCTATACAACCATATGGCTGCAATTGATGAATTTAAACTTTTAGAAAGGAATATAAGATAATATGCTATTAGCAACAGATTTAGACGGAACTTTTTTAGGCGGAAAGATGGAAGACCGCCTCAGATTATATAGACTGATCAAGGCCAGCCCGAATATGCAGCTGGTTTTTGTAACCGGACGAGGACTGGAGTCGGTATTGCCGCTACTGAGCGATCCGCTCATTCCGGTGCCGGACTTCATTATTGCGGATGTGGGCGCCACGGTCGTTAACGGCCATAGCCTGGAAGCAATTGAACCGCTGCAAAGTGAGATTGAGGAAAAATGGCCGCAGACTTATGCAATCCGGGCAGCGCTGGAGGAAATACCGCAGTTGAATTACCAACATGTACCGCAGCAGCGCCGCAGTTCATTTTATTATGAAGCAGGGGTTGACCATCGTCTGGTGCAGCAGGTGGCTGACAGGTATGACTGTGATATTATTACTTCGGCCGATAAATACCTGGACTTGCTCCCCAGAGGTGTCAATAAGGGGACAACATTAAAGAAACTGGTTGAATTTTTGGCTGTCGATCCGGATGATGTGATGGTGGCCGGTGATACCCTTAATGACCTGGCCTTATTTCAGATCGGTTTTCGGGGTGTTGCGGTCGGAAAGTCCGAACCGGGCTTGCTGCAGGCCATTGATCAATTGGATACAGCGTACAGCGCAGAAGCTGCCGGGGCGGGCGGTATATTGGAATATATGGGCAAATACCGCCCGTTTCAGCAGTTGATTCGTGGAGAACAAAAATTAGTGCCTCAAAAAAGAAAGTCCAAAAAATCCGATCAGCTGGTGATGGTCTACCATCGGCTGCCTTTTGAAAAGGAATCGGTCAATGGTAAGACGGTGCGGGTAGCACCCAAAAGTCCAAATGGCATTATTCCCTCGCTGCTGGGCTTATTTGAAAAAGGACGGTCTGGTCTCTGGATCGGGGAGGAAGTCATCCAGCAGGACGGGCAGCCGGTTCCAAATCAGCTGGTGGATGAAAGCCGGTACCCTAATCTGGTCGCTTCCACCATATCGCTGTCAAAAGAGGATATCGATAAGTTCTATCGTGTATTCTCCAAGGAGGCGTTCTGGCCGACGATCTTTTCCTTTGTGGACCGGGCAAAGTTCAACCACGAGGACTGGGACCATTACCTGATGATCAACAAGCGCTTTGCCGAGCGGATCGCTCGCGAGGCCGACGAGGAGGCGCTGGTCTGGATCCATGAGTATAATCTGTGGATGGTACCTTCTTTTTTAAAGACCATGCGTCCCGATCTGAAAATTGGCTTTTTTCACCATACGGCATTTCCGGCAGCAGATATTTTTAATATTATTCCCTGGCGCAAGGAGATTATCGGCAGCCTGCTGCTCTGTGATTTTGTCAGTTTTCATATCCCACGTTATGTGGAGAATTTTGTGGATGTGATCCGCAGTCATACGCCGTTTAAAGTGGTCAAAAAAGTAGACGTCGCCAATCAGTTCCTGACCTATAGCTGTGCGCTGGGTGTCGATCAGATGACCAAGATCATTGAGGTGGACGGGAGGCAGATCAGGCTGGGGGCACAGCCGGTGGGTGTCAACAGGGATCATATCGAACAGATTCTGACGGATGATAACGTGAAAGCGGAGATCCATACGCTCAAAGAGCGCAAAGCTGAATCGGGAATAACGCGTATCATATCCATCGAGCGCCTGGATTATGTCAAAGGACCTTTGGAAAAAATTCAGGCTTTTGGCGAATTTCTTGCCGAGTATCCGGAATTTAGGGGCAAGATTGAACTGGTCAATGTCTGTACACCGCCATCGCAAGGGATGACGATCTATGATGAAATCCGCGACCAGGTGAATCAGGCCGTGGGTGAGATCAATGGTAAATATGCGACGATGAACTGGACCCCGATCCAATATTTTTACCGGGCACTGCCCTTTGAGGAAGTGGTCAAGCACTATGCGTTGAGCGATATTGCCTGGATTACGCCTTTGCGTGACGGGCTGAATCTGGTCGCCAAGGAATACATTGCAACTCATGGACTACTGGAAACTGCTGGGGTCCTTGTGCTTTCGGAATTTGCGGGTGCTTCGGTTGAGTTGCCTTATGCTATATTGACCAATCCCTATGACCGCAAGAGCATGAAAGATGCGCTGTTGAAAGCATTGGTCATGGAAACCGGAGAGGCCCAGGTCAGAGCGCGTAGGCTGTATGAGCATATTGAGCACTACGATATCCATTATTGGGGGCGGGATTTTGTCAGAGAGCTCGAGAAATCGGGCAAGCGACTATAAATAACAATTGCGGGGGCTAATCTAGCCCCCGCTTTGTTTAACGCAATAAGCCAAGGGTTAAACTTGCGGTATAGCGTGACCGGCCTCTTTCAATGGTTCCCAGAAACTGGAAAAGGCAGCCTCCTCTGGCTGCCTTTTCTCGTGCTTGTATTTTACCGTAATCATCCCGTTGTGATGCATCCGTCTAAGGGGTTAGTGAAACAACACATTCTTCCGATTGCGTATTGAATTATAAATTGATCAAACGATATTAATGGCTCAGCTGTAATTTTCCGATAAAGGGGCGGCTATCGATCGTCGTAATAGCTTCTTTAATGGAATAGCATAGCTGGTAATTTTCGCTCAGCATTTTTTTGCTAGATTCTATTTTGCTGTTTTCAACCTTATCAACAATCCAGGTTGGGTTTAACGGATCTGAATTAAATTTCGTGATTAAAACTGTAAATCCTTCTTTCTGAGCACTGATTAAAGTGTCTTTTGTGATGTCTACTATTTTCATAGTGAGATAAGATACGAAAAAAATAGGAAATAGGCTTTGTTTCGTTTAGTTGATGGCCTTATCAACATCCTTACAATTGAACGAAAATGTACCTTCTTTAGGAGTTCCGGGCCTAAATTGTAAAGGTTCGGCGATCGGTCTATCCATCGTGATTCAGATTGCAAATAAATTAAATGTAACAAAAGGTGGTCTTTGGTTGCATTATTCTACTGGTTTTATTAGAAATCCATCATAAATTGACTTTCCTAAAAATAAAGCCTAATTTTGAGTGATCAACAATAACTAAACCATCGGGATGAATGTAGCACATGTCAGACAATTGTTTACCCAGCTTTACGAAGAAAATTGGGTGAAGTTGTATGTACATGTTTTCCGGATGTTAAATGATCGGGACGAGGCCCGTGATATTGTACAGGAAATATTTGCAAATCTCTGGGACCGTATGGAGCGGCTGGAAATCGAGCATTCGTATCAGGCTTATCTCTTTCGTTCGGCCCGTAATCTGGTGATCAACCGCATTGCAAGCCAAGATGTGGGACGTAAATATGAGCATTACCTTGAACATGCAGCCCCAGCCCTTGAAATTATGCCCGACGAGCTGCTGCGGGAGAAAGAATTAGCGGAACAGATTGATCAAGCGATTGAAAATCTGCCGCGCAAAATGGCTTTGATCTTCAAAAAAAGTCGTTTCGAACAACGGAGTTATCGGGAGATCGCCGAGGAACTTGATATCTCTGAGCAGACTGTCAAAAAGCAGATATACAATGCGTTGACGGTTTTAAGAAAAAAAATACGAACTATTTTTATTTTTTTCTACCACTAAGTGGGCGCTATCCTGTCTTCTAAACTGTAAACAGGAAAGAACCTATGAAGCAACGATTATCGAAACAATTACTGCAGAAGTATCAGCAGGGGATGTGCAGCGCCGAGGAAATGGCGTATGTCGAAAGTTGGTACAATCAGCTTAGCAAGACAAATAACGCAAAAGATATTCCGGAACTTGATCTGGCTGCCGAAGACCGGTATTTCCAACAACATATTTTTGGGCCCGAATTGCGGGCCAATCGCCATAGGAGAGCCTATCTGAAGGTCGCAGCCAGTATTGTATTCTTTTTGATGGCGGGCGCAGCGATGTACTTCTTTTCCGGACGCCAGCGATCCCCACAGCCGCTGCCTTTTAGTGTCGGTCAATTCCAGGCCGATCTGCTGATCGGAAATGAGGTGGTCAGCCTGGACGAAAAGAAGCCGTTCAGCCCGGCATGGATGGAACAACGCAAGGGGGATCAAGTGGCAATCAAGACCAAAAAGGGGCAAGAATTCAAGATGGAACTTCCCGATGGTACGACGGTGTGGTTAAATGCAGCCAGTAAGCTGGAAATCGGACCGGGATACAATGTAGAGGAACGGGCTGTATTCTTGGAGGGGGAAGCTTATTTTAAAGTGGCAAAAAATAAAGCGAAGCCCTTTATTGTGCATGTAGGCAAGACGAGCATTGAAGCCCTGGGGACTGCTTTCAATGTCAAGTTATACCCCAATGATAGTCAGCTCTTAACCACACAGCTTGACGAAGGAAAAATACGGGTCAGCAATGCCGGCCTGCAGGAGATTCTGCTCCCCGGACAGATCATCCAGCTGAATGTAATGAATGGGGACTTCCAGCTTCAGCAAGAAAACAAACAGCAGGATGCGGCCAACTGGAAAGACGGTTACTTTGAATTTGACCAGACACCGCTACCTGAGATTTTGGCTGATCTGGCCCGTTGGTACAATTTTACCTATAGCCTGTCTCCCGTCTATAAAAATAAAGTGCTTAGCGGAAAAATCAGCAAAAAAGAGTCCTTTGCCGAAGTGCTGAAGATATTGCGGTTCGCCGGCATAAATTATACAATCGACAAGGACAGACTCTTACTTGTTCCCTAACCAAAGACCAAACAAACGAATTTTCAATCTAAATACCCTATGAAACAGTCCGTAAAAACACTGCTATTTATGCTGATGCATGTCAATGGCTATGCCTTTAGCCAGCAGGGAGACAAACCATCCAACCATGTTCAATTTAAACAGCTCGTCAAAGCAATCGAACAGCGTAGCGATTATCGCTTTGTTTATGATCCCAATGAAATTAGCCCCGATCTCAATGTTGATGTCAATTTGAGCAATGCCAATATCCCTGAACTACTTAAACAGGCATTCTCGGCAAAAGGCATCCGCTATCAAATTGTCAAAAACACCATCGTGCTTCAGGGGAAAGCAGCTGGCAAAGCCCAGCAGGCTACGATCAGTGGTCGGGTCAGCAATGCTTCGGGTGTAACGCTTGAAGGGGTCAGTGTCCGTGTTAAAAACAAGGTCGTCAGTACGGTTACCGATGCCAGCGGTCGTTTTAGTTTAAATGGACTGCAGCAGGATGATATACTGCTCTTGAGTTATGTTGGCTACCGCAGCAAGGAAGTTAAGATCGCGGGCAACGGCATCATTGAAATAAGTCTCGAGATCGATCCTGGCAACCTGGATGAGGTGGTGGTGATCGGTTACGGCACATCTTCGAGACGCAAAAATACGGGTTCGGTATCCAGTGTGACCGGCAAGGAAATAGAGACACAACCGGTGCTGGATCCTTTGGCAGCATTGCAGGGCCGCGTGGCCGGACTCAATATAGCCTCCAATTCGGGGTTACCGGGCAGCTCTTTTCAGGTGCAACTGCGTGGTGTCAATTCGCTGAGCAATGGCAGTAGCCCCCTTTACATTATCGACGGTATTCCATTTTCGGACGAGAGCATGAATCAGTTTACCTCGGCCAATGGGAATCAAAGCCCGCTAAGCCTGATCAATCCAAAGGATATTGAACGGATCGATGTGCTTAAGGATGCCGATGCAACAGCCATTTATGGCTCCCGGGGGGGGAATGGAGTAATCCTGATCACAACGAAAAAGGGAAATAAAAGCGGACTTAAAATAGATTTTAATGCCAATATTGGCTCCGGTAAAGCCATCCGAAATCTCAAGATGCTCAATACGGAGCAATATTTGGAAATCCGTAAGGAGGGATTTAAAAACGATAATTGGACGGCGACGGCAGATAATGCGCCGGATCTACTGACCTGGGATCAGTCCGCTTACAGTGACTGGCAAAAAGAGTTTTACGGTGCATCTGCTCCTTTCTCAACGTATCAGCTGTCGTTTTCGGGTGGAAACGAATATACACAATACCTGGCCAGTGCCAATTTCAATCGCCAGGGGGATCCATTGCCCGGTAATCAAAATTATCAGCGTTGGGGGGCGCTGTTGAATCTGTCTACACAGTCCAAAGATCAGCGATTTAAACTCAATAGCAGTTTCAACCTCAACCTGGACCGTAACAATACGGTACCGACGGATATTGCACAGTTTTACAACCAGGCACCCAATTATCCCTTATACGATGAAAAGGGAGACTATTATTGGTTTCAGCAGAGCTTACAGAATCCAGCCGCCTATATGGAGCGGTCGAGTATATCAAAATCAAAATCCCTGCTGGCCAACTTTTCAGCCGAGTACGCGATCTTGCCCGAATTGGTTGCTAAAGTCAATGTAGGGTATAACCTCAAAAGCATGGACCAAACACGCCTGCTGCCCAATGCCGGATTTAATCCATTGACCAGTACAGGTTCAACCGCCTCTTACGGGAACTCGGACTATCAGTCCTATATCGTTGAGCCGCAATTGAATTACAGTAAAAACTTTGGGAAACATGAATTTAAGTTCCTTTTGGGCGGTACCTGGCAGCAGCGGGTCAGCGAAGGTAAATACTTGGATGGCAGCAGCTATCCAAGTGATTCCCAGTTAGCCAACATGGCTGCCGCAGGTGTCATTGCAATCCGCAACAATCAGTATGCGGATTACCGCTACCAGTCTGCATTTGCACGTATCAATTATGCCTATGCGGATAGGTACCTTGTGAATGTCAGCTACCGAAGGGATGGTTCGTCCCGCTTTGGACCCAACAATAAGTACGGTAATTTTGGGTCGATTGGTGCAGCCTGGGTATTCAGTAGCGAAGAATTTTTAAAAGATCAGTCTATCTTGAGCTTCGGAAAATTACGTGCCAGCTGGGGGGTGACGGGCAATGACCAGATCGGAGATTACCAGTACCTGGATACCTGGGGAACGGGCTTTGCCTACCAGGGCATCACCGGGCTGTATCCGACGCGGGTGTTTAATCCCAATTTTGGATGGGAAGAAATTAAAAAGAAAGAACTGGGCCTCGACCTTGGCTTTTTCAGGGACCGTATTTTCCTCACAGCCAATTATTACAACAATAGATCGGATAATCAGTTGATCAATATCGTGCTCGCGCCGCAGACGGGCTATAATTCCTATTTTGGGAATACCCCGGCACTGATCGAAAATAAGGGCTGGGAGATTGAGCTGAGCAGTGTTAATATCCAAAAAGAGAAGTTCAGCTGGAAAACCAATTTCAATATAACTTTTCCATCAAATACCCTGTTGGAATATCCTGGGCTTGAAAATACTAGTGATGCGAGGCGATACGTCATTGGCGAGTCCACACGTATCGTCCGTGGATTTCAGTTTACCGGAGTAGATCCGCAAACTGGGGTCGCTCAATTCCGGGATGTGGATGGCGATGGAAAGATCAGTGATTTCAATGACTATGTGACCTTGGGTTCACTGCTACCCAAGTATTATGGTGGTATCGGCAATAATCTAAGTTATGGCAGTGTGAGCCTTGGATTCCTATTTCAATTTGTTAAACAGGAGGGACCATCCATTGGGTATGGCCCGCAGGCAACGACCATTGGCGCATTGGGCAATCTGGATGAATATGTCTTGGACCGTTGGCAGCAGCCCGGAGATGTAACGGATGTGCCACGCGCTACGGCCAATAGCGCCAACGAAGCGAACCTGGCTTACCGCAATTACTACCGGTATTCATCGGCCGTATGGGACGACGCTTCTTTTATCCGCTTAAAAAATGTATCGCTCAGTTATGATATTTCCAAATGGACCCAGAAGATCAATATCAGCAGGGCGCTGGTACAATTTAATGCACAGAACCTCTTTACCTGGACAAGCTTCAGGGGTATGGATCCCGAGATGCCGGGTTTTGACCGCAGCTATCTCTCGGATGTCAATGTCTTTGGTTCGGTACGGAACAGCGCCACGCCATCGATGCGTACCTATACTTTTGCGGTTCAGCTCACTTTTTAATGATCATAAAACGACTAAAGACTTATCCCATGAATAAATATATCATCTACAGCCTTTTTGCGACAGCACTGATGAACATATCCTGCAATAAATTTCTGGCAGTGGACCCGCCCAAGACAGAAGTGGCGGCAGAATCGGCCTTCAGTGACGAAAAGACGGCCACAGCAACCGTGGGCGGACTCTATACCAGTATGAACAATTACAATAACCAGTTCGCTAGCGGGCTGATGACCATTGTGCTGTCCAGTCTGGCCGACGATTACAACTCAGCCTTTACAAGCTACGATGAGTACAAGTACAATAAACTAAGTCCGGCGACCTCTTATCTCGATCGGCTCTGGTCGCAACCTTATAGCTATATCAATCACAGCAATAAGATTATCGAAGGAGTGGAAGCTTCGGCGCTCAGCAGCACGGTAAAGGCACAGCTATCGGCTGAAGCCCGTTTTACGCGGGTGTTCAATTACTTTTACCTGAGCAACCTCTTCAACAAAGTACCCTTGATCACGGATACCAAAGATTTGGAGGCCAACAACCGAAAAGGTCCGGCCTCCCGGGAGGAGCTCTATGCGTTCATGGTAGATGATCTGAAGAAGGCTGCTGCCGATATTTCCGACGCCTATCAGGGCAATGAGCGTACCCGCCCCAATAGAAAAGCGGTTGACGCGCTATTGGCCCGGGTATATCTGTATCATGCAGACTGGGCCAATGCCGAAGAGATGGCTGACAAAGTCATCGCTGATAATCGGTATGAGCTGTCGCGTGATCTAAATACCGTTTTTTTGAAAACGAGCAAAGAGGCGATCTGGCAGCTGCAGACAGTTAATCTTTCTACTGCCGGGGTCAACACCTGGGAGGGTTTCAGCATCGTTCCGGCCGTAGCTACAGCACGGAGTTACTATCAGGTGTATGATACCACGGTAGCGGCCTATGAAGAGAATGACTTGCGTAAAGCCATGTGGTTAAAACCTTATGTTGTAAATAATAAGACGCTTTATATGCCCTATAAGTACAAGTTGCGTACAGGTGCACCTGTTACCGAATACAATACCGTGCTACGACTTGCCGAGCAGTATCTGATCCGTGCCGAAGCGCGGTTGAACCAAAATAAGTTGCAGGCGGCACTACAGGATATCAATCTGATCCGTGAGCGTGCAGGCCTTGTCGCGCTACCACAAACGATGGACAAGGCGGGCATCGCCCTAGCGCTTGAAAAAGAACGCCAGCTGGAACTGCTCGGTGAATGGGGCCACCGTTGGTTTGACCTGGTCCGCACAAACAGGGCCCTGCCTGTACTTTCAAAGGTCAAAATAGACTTTATTGAAAGCGACATCAAAATACCGATCGCCAGTGCTATTTTAATCACCAATGCTAACCTCCAACAGAATGATTAAGCTATTCAGATACGCATTGCTGCTTTGCTTGCTCCAGGCAAGCCTGCTGTTGCAGGCACAAGTCAGCATAACGCCGGAAAAAGCAGCGGCCGGTGATACCGTGACCATCAGCTTTGATCCGGGTAAATCTGCTGCGGCCCAGAGTGCGGGGCCATTTTTCGTGGATTTCAACTATTCAAATTTTTATGAATTTCCGAGCCGGCTGCCCATGCAGCAAGAAGGTGGACTGTGGCGTGTACGGTTTAAATTGCCCGCCTATGCCAACTTTTCCTGCTTTACGATCGCCGACAAAGACAAGAAATTTGTACAGCAGGCAAGCGATAGCAGTCAATATGAGATCTACGTCTATCAGCAGGGGAAACTGATCGCGGGTAATTACCTGGGAAAATCCTACAGCGTACCGGTCCAGGATAAAACCTCGGATCGTATCGTTGCTACACAGGAATATTACCTCAAAAAAGAGTTGGGTCTATATCCCGACAACTATGAGGCACAGCTCCGTCTGATTGCGCTACAGATGAAAACCGGTAGTCCGGCCCAGCAGGCGCGGCTGTTGAACAAGGGTTTGGCCGTGGTGGAACAGAGATTCAGAAGCAATCCACTCTTTGAAGGTAACCTCAACAAGGTGACCATGGGCTATCTGATACTTGGCCAAAACCAAAAAGTGGATTCGATCCGTCAGGTCGTGATCAACGAGTTTCCCAACAAGAAGATCGGGCTGTCTTATCGGCTCAATAAGTTGTTCCGCGAGCAGGACTCCAGCGCCGTGGTCGCAAAGATAGGGGAGCTTCTTTCGCTCAAAACGGCCGATAACGAGGCGGCCTATGGCAGCGCTTACGAATATCTTTTTACCTACTATGTGCGGCATGGCGACAGTGTACAGGCCCGGAAATATCTGCCGTTGATTACCCGTTGGGAACAAGATCCCTATAAATGGCGCACATACAATGAATATGTGCAGCTGCTATTGGATCATAAGCTGATGCTGCAGGAGGCGTCCAAACTCAATTTATATCTTCTTGATAGTGTTGCGGCCTATCCCGTGAGTCTAATACGTTATTTCCCGGAAACGGGTTATCTGGTGTCCCATGATCCGGCCAAGGCCGATAAGCTCAGGGCGATAAAAGCTGAAATTATGGCCAATCAGGGACTGATCACCGCGCAGTTAAATCAGCCCGAAGCTGCCCGAGAATGGTTTGCCAAAAGCATCCCTACACTTCAATCGGCTGCGCTACTGCGGGCCGTTGCCCTGCAGTATCAGCAGTGGAATGATCCAGACAGTGCTATTCCCCTGCTGGGGGCAGCCTATCGGCATGCTCCTTTTGACCTACAGATCCGGCAGCTTCTCGACGGCGCGCTCGTTAAAACAGGGATGGGCAATGCTGCCGAACGGCAAGCTTATTTTAGCAAACTTGACAAGCAATGGAAACAGGGGTATTACCAGGAGTTTGAGAAAATCATCGGCAATACGCCATTTCCAGAAGATATCAGCCTAGTTGATATGGACAAGAAACCATTGCTTAAGGCAGAACTCATGGACAAGATCGTGATCATTGATTTTTGGGCCACCTGGTGCAAGCCCTGCATTGCCTCTTTTCCTTATTTGCATCAGGTGTACAAAAAATATGCGGACGATCCGCAAGTGAAATTCGTTGTACTCAATTCGGGCAGTGGAAATAGCTGGGAGGACGCCTACAAATGGGCACAGGCCAATCCCCAATTTGACTTTCCATTTTATTACAACCAAGATAAAAAGCTCAGTAGCAAGCTGGATATCACGTCAATTCCGACAACCTTAATCCTGGACAAAAAAGGAAACATTCGTTTTCGAAAGGTGGGGTTTGAAGGTGAAAAGCTCTTACAAAGCCTCGATGCCATGATCGAATACCTGAAAGAATTGGAGCACTAAAATGTTGGATACGTCCATGTAGCTGTTCGCAAATGTGCTGTTTCATTGAGATAGTATTACGACAACATCAATGAAACAGCAATTGCGTATATCATATCGATCACAACCCCATAAATTTAAAAGGTTGTACTTTTTTTAGATGTTCATTACTCAATCCAGTATAGGTTTTGTTTTGTTCCACATCAAGTTTAAGGACCTGACCTTTTTCGCTCAGATCCAGATCTTTTAGATTGATCCAAAAGGTACCCGGTGTGGTTACTGTTTCAAAATAGTAAACCAAATCTTTATGATCTGCTACTGAACGCCAACGTGTCGTCGAGATATTGGGTTCTTCCTTGGAGGAAATTCCATAAGGAACAGAACAGTTGCGAATTACGCTAAACACACTTGCAACGGATTTCCTCACGTCATCGGTCTGTGGAATTGCATCAATATAAAAGGAGGCACGCACAAATCGGTCTGCCGCACGGTTGGTACCAGGCAACATGATGGTACCCGGAATTCCCCGCCAATAATTATTGAGCGCCAGCTGCAAACCATTTGAACTGGACGATCTATTACTTCTCGTGGATAAATTGAGCGAATCGTAAGCGTTCGTCTTAGGATGATCACATCAGCTGCATAAAAGCACTTTTTCTTTAAAAAGCTTTTATGTGTGCCTGGTCAGCGTGTACTTGCCGACTAGTTTTTCAGTATGCTATTAATTTTATCTGTGATATCGGTTAAATCAAAGGGTTTGGCGATAAAGCCATTTGCGCCTAAGTTTTCTGCTATTTCAGGTCCATCGACGCTTGCTGATAGCACAATGATAGGAGTTTCTTTGATTTCGGGTGTACTGCGGATAATTTTAATCAGCTGGTCACCAGAAATTATGGGCATCCACAGGTCCAGCAGCAAGAGGTCTGGCTTATGCGAAATTAATTGCTTTGTCAGGTGTGTACTATTTATTTCGCATATGACATTATATCCTTCTAGTTCTAAAAATAGCTCCAGCATTTCGAGTATCCCTCGGTCGTCATCACAGATCATTATCTTTTTAGGCTGCATATTTTTTTATTTGTTGATTAGAATGGGTAATGTAAAATTAAATGTGGATCCTTCTCCTGGCTCGCTTTCGACCCACAGTGTTCCTTTGTGGTGTAAGATAATCTCATGCGAAACATAGAGCCCGATGCCTAAACCCGGAAACTTTTTCTGTATATGGCTGACGCGAAAAAATCGTTCGAAAATTTTTAGTCTATCCTGATAGTTTATGCCCATACCATAATCACGTACGGAGATTTTAACAAAGTTGGCTACCCTGTGGATACTGACTTCAACTTTTTTCGACTCGGGTGAATATTTAATTGCATTCGATAGTAGATTGTTCAGCACTTGGATAATCTGTAGCTCGTCGCCCTCGACGATACTACCCGTATTTCCTGTAAGGTGGATGTCAGAATCAGGTACCGCCAATCGCATGCTTTCAACGGCATCTTGGATGGTCTTATCGATCTCAAAAGGCTCCATGTGCAGCTCAAGATTTCCAGATTGAATTTTAGACGTATCTAAGAGTTTTGCTATCAGTAAGTTCAAGCGATCGATATAAGCTGTGATTTTATCTAAAGTTGAGACATACTTCGGATCGGTATTTTCGGCACTCAATCGCTGCAAGATCTGGAAGAGACCTTTAATTGTTGTGAGCGGAGTCTTCAGTTCGTGGCTGGCGATCGACAGGAAATCATCTTTACGCCGATCCTGCTCCTTCTTTTCTGTAATATCTTCGATGGCGATTAGGATCCGGTCTTTGTACTGGCCCTCGAATTCAATACGATAAGCATTAAGCAGCATGACTTTTCGACCAATATGAGGAAAGATATGGTCTACCTCATAATCGATAACCGGGTTATTGGTGGGCAGTATCCGAGTGAGCATCTCTTTTAAGGAAGAAATATCCCACTGCTGATTACCGAGCTCAAATAATAGTTTTCCTACTGTTTCCTCTGTGGTGACTTTAAACGAGTTTAAAAAATGCCTATTGGCGCTCAGGACGATATAATTGGCATCGAGAACCAAGAGACTTTCTCGTACGGTTTCAATAATACTGGACAGAAAGCTTTCTTTATCTTGCAGTTCTTTGGTTCTTTGCTGTATTTTGAGCTCCACATGGGACTTCTCTTCCCGAAGATCATGCTCCGCTTTTTTTCGATCACTGATGTCATTTTGAACACCAATAAAATGAGTTACCTGACCTTCATCATTCTTCACTGGTGAAATAAAAAGTTCGTTCCAAAAAAGCGTTCCATCCTTACGATAATTTCGGATTTCAATCTTACATTCTTCGCCACGCTCAATAGCTTCTTTGATAATCTTACGTTCGGCTTGCGAACGGTCCTGAGCCTGTAAAAATCGGCAGTTGTGGCCAATAATTTCGTCGTGGGCATACCCACTGATGGTTTCGAAAGCTTTATTGCAATAAATGATGGGATTATCATACTGCAGATTGTCTGTAATTATAATACCCGAATAGGCAGAATTCAATGCTTTTAGATAAAGATCTAGATCATTGTTCTTGTTTTCAATACGTTGCTTTGAATTGTTTATGCCGGAAGCATTTTTTTTCATATATTTTAAACTCCCATATTAATTAAGGTGTCCCAATTTAGTCGATAATTTTGAAATTGAAGCGGATTTTGGCATGTCTAAATTCAAAACCCGTATAAATCCCTGCCGAAAATATAAGAAAATATAATCAGTGCAAATGATAGCAGGACACCTATTTTTGATCTGACTGAACCGATGTAACTGGAACGCAGAACTGCGCGCATTTATTGTCGCGGTTCAGCGCTGTATACTGACCTTGGGCACTTTTTAAGCTGTAGAAATCGCTTAAACTGCAAATATTTCCGTATCACTGCCTTATTGATGTCTATTGCCTTTATGGTAATACGAAATGTGTTTGTTGATCCCTTGCGCCGCATCATTTCTTTCGGGCGATACCATGACGGGTGCATATTGCAATGACACAATATCGATGCTGTCGATGTCGGGCATTTTAAGCGGGCGGTACCATGAAGGTGGGTTCGCTAAATTGCCCGTCTCTTTGCGATCTGTTTTTTCTGTTGATTCTTGTACAGAACCTTGTTTCCAGCTTCTGTATACAAGCAATGCTGCTCCAGCAATTGCCGTGATAATCAGTCCGATTTGTGCTTTCATACGTTCTTCTTTAAAAATTGAACCATATTCCTTTTAAAATAAACAATACGCTTATCAAAAAGTTCAATAAAAAACGAATCGACGACTTTTGGTCCCCTTTATTAGAACGAACACAATGATCGATAAAAAAATCTACTATTTTAGTATACATTATTTTATTTTAATGCTTACATTTGTTTTATCGTAGTTTCAATTGGCGTTGGCGACGATTTAATCACTATCTAAACAAAGTAAAAATGAAACAGCATTATCTAAACCACCTTTTCAAAGTAAGTAATCTATCTTTTCCAAAAGCTTATAGGGCGTTCTCTGCGCCTCGAATGTGTAGCTAGTAAAATTCTCCAACTCTTGATAATAAGGGCAATAATTCTAGTATTGCTCACTATCCTTTTGCTATAAACATGTTTATGGCCAGGACATCTATTTTTTAAACTAAACGATTCTACCTATGAATAAGAGAAGAATACTACACTATTCGGCGTACCTGTTATTGGCAGGCCTGGCAGAACAGCCATTGGTAACTTACGCACAGGAAACTCCAAAAACGATTATAAATGCATCCTTCCGGGGGCAGGTGATTGATGCCGAAAATGGCCAGCCTATTGAAGGTGCTACGGTCAAGCTTTATGGTGTTACGCATGCTGTGACCACAGACCGAAAGGGCAATTTTGCTTTTGTCACTGGACAAAAGCTACCTGCACGAGTCGTCGTCTCATCCGTCGGCTATAAAGAGCAAATCGCCCTTATTGAAGAGCCGGGGGATACTGTACGCTTGGTTCGCGAGGACCGTACGCTGGAAGAAGTCGTCGTTGTGGGCTATGGAACCCAAAAACGAAAAGACTTTACGGGTGCAGCATCAACGATCTCAGCAGAAGCAATCAAAGATATCCCCGTACAAAGTTTTGACCAGGCCCTGGCGGGTAAGGCCTCGGGCGTAAGTATATCTTTGCCGAATGGATTGCTCAATAATCCACCTGTTATACGGGTGCGGGGCCTGAATTCGATATCCCTCAGTTCGTATCCTTTGATCGTCATCGATGGTATTCCCGTCAATACGGGTAATATTGGCACATCTAATGTGGCCAATAATCCGCTCGCAGATATCAATCCCTCGGATATCGAATCGATAGATGTCTTGAAAGATGCGGCTTCTACTTCAATCTATGGTTCGAGGGCAGCAGGGGGTGTATTGATCGTAACAACCAAAAAAGGCAAACAAGGCCGCGCAAAAGTTACCTACGACGTCTGGGGTTCTGCCGTATCCGCGACACGTTTGCCTAAGCTGCTGAATGCCAGTCAGTATATCGATATCAAAAATGAAGCTGTATTGAACAACAAGATCTTGTCAGGAAACGCCAGTAACGATAAGGTGGCGAGTGCGCTTTTCTTCCCGCAGTATGATGCCGATGGTAAGCTGGTTGAAACGAATTGGTACGATCATGTCTATAACACCGGCTATAGCCACAACCATAGCCTCGCCGTAAGCGGAGCCAACGCAAATACACAGTATTATTTTTCGGGAAATTACTCGGACCAGGAAGGCTTTTTTGCAAAAAACAGCTTCGACCGCAAAGGCCTGCGGTTTAATATAGAGCATAAAGTTAACGATTGGTTTTCGCTTGGTAGCAACCTGACTTACAACAATACCTTCAACGACGCCAAAAATTCGGGTTCCTTGCCCAGCAGCCAGCTGCTGTTGATCGGTGGCGCTCGATTGGCGCTGGTATTGCCGCCAAATGTTTCAGCATATAAAGATGACGGCAGCTACAATTTAAGTAGCACGGGTTTATTAGGTCCCGGAGCCAACTTGTTTACGAACACACTTTACAATCCTGAAGCATTATTTGCCTACAGCAAATACACGACTGGCAACGATCATATCTTGGGAAACCTGCATGCCTCGCTCAATTTGTTGAAAAACTTAAAATTCACCACGACCTATGCGGTAGACCGTAACCTATCGACTACCAAAACGTATTTGAGTCCCAATTTAGGCTCATCGGGCTATACCAATGGTGGATCGGTCACCAATGTGAGCAGCCTGCGCAACAACTGGAATTTTACCAACAGCCTAAGCTATGATCAGGTGTTTGCCGAAAAGCATGCCCTGACGCTGTTAGTGGGCTACGATATCCAGAAATATGACAACGATAGCTGGAATGCATCGCAAAACAACGCCTCTGATCCGTTTTTTGAAAACTTTCAGGGCAATTGGACGACACTATCCGGGGCTGGCGGGAGTGTTACGGAGCGTTTCTATCGCTCCACCTTTGTCCGTGCTACCTACAACTACAATAAGCGTTATTTCCTGACGGCCAATTTTAGAAGGGATGGTAATTCGGCTTTGGGAGCAAACAGCAAGTATGGTGATTTTGGTGGCGTGTCGCTGGGCTGGTCTGTTTTTGAAGAAGATTTCTATAAGAATAGCAGCTTGGCAAACCTACTGGGCGACTTGCGTTTCCGGGGGAGCTGGGGTAAGGTCGGCAATGGAAATCTTTCGGCTTATGAATCACTCAATCTCTATAGCTCATCGCTCTATGGAACAGTGCCTACCTGGAGCATGTCGCAGGCGGGTGATCCGGATCTGGGCTGGGAGACTTCCGAACAGACTAATTTGGGGCTGAGCTTGGACTTAGCCCAAAAGCGCCTGCATGTGGATGTCGATTACTTTAGAAACAATGTGAATGGACTTATTCTGGATGTACCGCAGTCACCATCAAAAGGTATTCCAGGTAACAGTATTCTTAAAAATGTCGGCAGCATGTATAACCGCGGGATCGAATTTGCTATCAGTGGCGATATCGTCAAAAAAAGGGATTTTACCTGGAACTCATCGCTTAATTTTACGCATGTAAAGAATAAAGTCACATCGCTGTCTGCCGGCAATGCCGATATCATTGGCTATACGCACACCACCACTGAAGCCAACAACATTACACGTGTGGGGTACGCGGTGGGTAGCCTGTACGGTGCCGTCACCGATGGTGTAAATCCTGAAAATGGGCAGCGGATATTTATAAATAAAAATGGCGAGCGTGTGCAATATAGTGCTGCGGTAGCTTCAGGCCAGAGCAATTGGACCTATTTGGACGGCCGCGTTGCTAATCCGATCACGGTAGCCGACTATCAGGTCTTGGGGACGGCACTGCCAACTTATTACGGCGGCTTTAATAATTCATTCCGCTATAAAGCTTTTGATGCTGCGGTCAATTTCACCTTTGCAGGTGGTAATAAAGTCATGAACGGTACAAGAGGTACGCTATTGGATCAGCGTTTTTACAACAATTCGGTCGAAGTGCTCAATCGATGGACTACAGCAGGGCAGCAGACTGACATACCTCGACTGGTCTATAACGATGTGATTTCAAACGGTTCCGCTGGATTTTCCATCGATCAAAATGCCGAGAAAGCTGATTTCCTACGTTTGCAACAGTTAACGCTGGGCTATACATTCCGTGGTAATCTGTTTAATAAGATCGGTCTTTCCAGTATCCGGATCTATGGTCAGGCGTCGAATCTTTTCTTGATCACGGGGTATTCGGGTACAGATCCTGAGTCTTCTTCCAACGGAAATTCTAATACCTCCATCGGCGTGGAAAAGAACTCGATCGGACAGGGGCGTACCTGGACAGCTGGTTTAAATGTCTCATTCTAAAAATCTGAAAACATGAAAATTAATACGAAAAGAAATCTGTACTTAGTCAGCGCATTATTACTGGTATCTACCCTGAACTCCTGCAAAAGGGATGACGGATTGTTTCCTGTGCCGACTACCTCTATATCGGATAAAAACGTCTTTGATACGCCTGCTCGGATCGAGGGGGTCGTCAATGGCATTTATAAAAGCTTAAAATCGGCCAGTTTGTATGGCGGACGTTATCTCCTTTACCAGGATGTCCGCGGCGAGGATTTTATCAATGTGACGGCCAATAGCTATACAGCCTATGAAAGCTGGAACAATTCCTACAGTTCGGGATCCAATGATATCAACAACCTCTGGTCTGCGGCCTATACTACGATTAACGGCGCGAATATCCTGATTGCTGCCCTCAGTCCCGGGACTGAAGTCATCGGCACTGAACTTTCCAAAGCTTATATTGCAGAAGCAAAGTTCCTGCGTGCAGTATCTTATTTTAGCTTGGTGACGGTATTTGCGCAACCCTACAACAAAGATCAGGGGGCCTCGCCGGGACTACCTTTACGCCTGCAGGCCGAGGTGGACGGAAACAACAATGATCTGGCCCGCAGTACGGTTGCACAGGTGTACAAACAGATCTTGAGCGATCTCGATGAGGCTGAAAAGGATTTGCCAGAAAACTATTCAACCGCGCTGCTCAATACGACGCGGGCGCATAAAAATACAGCCCGGGCATTCAAAACCAGGGTTTACCTGACGATCAATAATTATGCAAAGGTACTGGAGGAAGCAAAAAAGATCGTCCCGCAGCAAATTGCACCATTTAAGGCGCAGCAAGGCGTTGCGAATGAGCTACAGACAGATATTACGACGATTTTTGGGGGCAATTATACCACGCCGGAATCTATTTTAAGTATGCCGGCGAGCACAACGGATGCACTTTCGGGGCAGTCTGCGATAGGCTATGTCTATCTGGTCAATAAAGAATATTATCTTAATCCAAATGGTATTCTAAACGACACGCAGTGGCGTCAGGCGGACAAACGGCGTAGCCTCCTTCAGGCAAATGGTGACAAACAGTACCTGAAAAAGTATGCTAAGGCTTCGCCTTACGTAGACTATATTCCGGTTATTCGCTATGCTGAGGTCTTGTTAAATTATGCAGAAGCTGCTGCGCAGGCTGAACAGCTAACGATCGCAGGCTCACTCTTAAAGGCTGTACACCAACGATCTGATGCGAGTTTTGAATTTCCTGGGCCCGCTCTGGCAAGCAAAACGGCCATCTTGGAAGCCATTGCCAAAGAACGACGAATAGAATTGCTCGGTGAGGGCTTGCGGGGATACGATTTGCTCCGTCAATTGAAAGAGCTACCTGCAAAAGGTGATGCGAATATACAGACACCTTTGGTACCTACAACAGCCCAGAACTATATTTTTCCAGCGCCTAATACCGAATTGGCGACCAATAAACTTTTTAACTAAACTAGTCAAACATGAATAAGACAAGTAAATTCCTTATTCCTTTACTGCTGGTCAGTGCAGGATCCTTACACGCACAACAACAGACCCTGTCACTCAAAGGAACGGTCAAGAATAGCGATGCTACTGTGGTGTATCTGCAACGTTTTGAAAATAAAATATTTACAGTGATTGATTCTGCTCAGGTGAAAAAGGGCTCCTTTGCTTTCCGAAAGCAACTTCCGTTGCCTGACCTGTATGGCATTTCTACAGAGCGGGATGTGGTTCCGAGCTATGTTTTTCTCGATGTAGGGGATAATAAAGTGACGATCGATGCAAAAGATGACAACAGACAGTCGGTATCATTATCTGGGTCGAAAAGCCAGGAACTCTTTGAAGAATATCGGGCGCAGCGCAAACCCGATATACGATCCTTCATCCAAAAATATCCGGATAATATCGTTTCAAGCTACCTTCTCTACAGGGAATGGTCCTATCGCTTGTCTCCGGAAGAACTGGAAGCGCATATC
This sequence comes from Sphingobacterium ginsenosidimutans, assembly GCF_039536865.1. NCBI lineage: Bacteria > Pseudomonadati > Bacteroidota > Sphingobacteriia > Sphingobacteriales > Sphingobacteriaceae > Sphingobacterium > Sphingobacterium ginsenosidimutans. The sequence continues at coordinate 1,226,128 of NZ_BAAAZK010000007.1, read as the reverse complement.
GCCCTGCTCTCCGGGCCTCAGCAGCAATCGCGTTATATACAGGATCTTCGCAAAATCATCGCCGTGACGCGGCAGGTAGCCGTAGGCAAGAAAGCCCCGGCCATTGTCGCCAATGACCCTGATGGCAACCCGCAGGCGCTCTACGATCATTTGGGGAAATATACATTGATTGATTTTTGGGCTTCATGGTGTCCTCCCTGCAGGAAGGAAAATCCCAATATTGTGGCTAATTATCAAAAATATAAATCCCAGGGCTTTGAAATTTATGCTATTTCACTGGACAAGAAGAAAGAAGCTTGGCTCAAAGGTATTGCCGACGATCACCTGACCTGGCAGCATGTCTCCGAATTAAAATACTGGAACAGCGAAATTGCCACTACTTATGCTGTTCGGGCAATTCCCGCCAATTTTTTGGTGGATGATAAGGGGACAATCATTGCCAAGAATGTCCGTGGCGAAGAACTGGGAAAGGTTTTGGACAGTTTGTTTAATCAAGGGAAAACCGAGATTGGCGGACTGAAAAAAGATTTTAAAGGGCAGAATCCGATTAGCTATGAATCGACCAAATCCCAAGCTATCGTCAAACAGGAACGCGGCACTTTCACAGTGGATCAACGGGTCTTTTTTAGCAATGATTACGATGGTGCCCGACTGAATGGACTCACAAAATCCAGTGAAGGCGTATACCACCTGCAGGTCGCGCCGGAACGCACGCCGATCAATCCTAGTCCCTGGTATGGTTTTCAGGTCTGGTCCAACCGCGATACGACGATAAAAATCCAGCTTGACTATCCTTCCGGCGTGCGTCATCGTTACGACCCGAAAGTGAGTATAGACGGAACGAACTGGAATAAGATCAACGGTGCTTCTTTTGACCTGCCGATCTCCAGTAAGAGAACATGGATCTCGGCACAGGCAAATATTCCGTCGAAAGCAGTATATAGCTGGATTGAACAGGTAAATCCTGCTGTTCAAATACAAAAACAGGAAGTGGGTAAAACGGCCCTTGGCAAACCAATTAATGTATATGTGGCGGGCAATCCGCAAAGTAAAAAGGCTATTGCGGTCCTCGGGAGACAGCATCCACCCGAAATTACAGGACATTATGCATATGCCAGCTTTGTCGAATACCTCTTGGGTAATAGCGACGATGCAAAGCGGTTTCGTGAGAAATATCGTATTTACCTGATCCCCATCGTTAATCCCGACGGAGTGGATCTAGGGCATTGGCGTGCCAATGCCAATGGCGTTGACCTCAACCGTGACTGGGCCGAATTTAACCAGCCTGAGACTGTGGCGCTGCGCGATTATTTTAAACGAGAAATCGAGCAGCAGGGCCGCGAGCTTTATTTTGCCATCGATTTTCATTCTACGGGAAGCGATATTTACTACACGGTGGATCCTGCCTTGCCAAGTCGGTTTCCTGGCTTTATTCCCACCTGGATAACCGCGGTCAAGGAAGCTATTCCAGGGTATGAACCACTGGTGAAGCCCCTGTATTTGGGTGGCTCGACCTTTACGGCTTATAGCTATTTGTATAAAACGTATAATACCGAAGCATTGGTCTATGAAATTGGCGACAATACCGACGCTGATTTTATACAGCGCAAAGCCCGTATTTCTGCACAAAAATTAATCGAAAAACTCAATGAAAGCTAGTGAATACAAAGGTTGGAAGTGCTACCTAATTTGTCTGCTGCTGGGGAGTATTTCTCCAGCTTTTGCCGGGGCACCGGCGACGGATAGTTTGATCGTGGCGAGTGATCTGGTTCGAATAAAAAATATCGTTGACCTGCAGGTGAAACCGGACGGAAGTGAACTGGCTTATGCCGTGCGCGGGATTGTTGCCGATACGACCAAGCATGGCGGTTTTCGTTATGAAACGCTCTGGTATGTAAACAGAACGGTATCGACAGCAAAGGCTGATCCGCTAAAGGTGGGCCAGCAATTTACACAAATCTTGTACGGCCCGGATGGACGCAGATGGGCTGTTGGCAAGGGAAGCAACAAACGTTCGCAGCTTTTTTTATTTCCATCAGACGGTCAAGAGCCTCAACAGCTAACCAAGCTCGAGCAGGGGCTGGGTACTGTACGATTCAGTCCGGACGGTTCAAAGGTACTTTTATCAACTAGCTTTACGCTTGGCGAGCTGGTAAAAAGTAAAGATTTCAATCCTGCTGGCTATGTGCCACCATGGTCGACGGAAAAACCGGCGGATAGCCATAATGCATCCTTATTAGCTGAACCTGCGCAAGAAGATCGTGACGGCGGCCTAGCAGAAATAATTGCCTATCTCAAACATGATGAACAGCAGGGTATCGCCAAAGTGACCAACAAATTGCAGTTTCAGACAGAAAATTCAACGACGGGCGAAATCCGCTTTACACATTGGTACATCTTGGATCTCGCAGCCAACACACAGCCTGTTCCTTTAACCCAAGGCTTTCGAAGCTATACAGGAGCGGAATTTTTAGGGAACAACAAGGTGCTTTTAAGCGTAGAGACCGAAAATGGCCTTCATCCGGACCGCGTAGCATCGACGGATCTGATCTTATTTGACCTGCCTAGTAAAAAAAGACAGGTAATTCTGGGGGATAGCATACATCGCTTTCAGGTGGCTGCGGTATCGGCATCAGGAAAATGGGTTGCCGTGAATCGAGGTCGGCAGAATTCATTGACAGTCGGTGAATTGTTTATCTATAATACCCAAAAGTGGAAAGGTAATAGCTTGGCTGTAGACCGTAGCCTAAGTAATATACAGTTTTCAGCAGATGAAAAATCAGTCTACTTTATTGCGTCGGATAGAGGCGGACGTACCATAAATCGCGCGGATATAAAAACCGGCAATATACGCACCTTGAGTTCGATGGAAGAGGGGATCGGTGACTATTGGGTAAATGGTCAGAAAGCTTTCTACACAAAAACTACTTTCGCAAATCCATCAGAGCTGTACCGTGCGGACGCCAATTTTAAAAATAGTGCTGTCATTAGTGAGATCAATTCAGGATGGCTATCGAAAAAAAATATTGGTATTGCACAAAAAAGCAGTTTTCGAAATGAAAAGGGGCTGGAGGTCGACTATTGGCTCTTGGAGCCTGCAAATTACCAGACGGACAAACGTTATCCGCTTCTGGTAGAGATTCATGGTGGACCAGCTTCCATGTTCGGTCCTGCGGATGCCAGTATGTGGCACGAGTACCAGTATTTTCGCGCGCGCGGCTATGCGGTATTGTTTTCGAATCCACGCGGTTCGAGTGGCTATGGGGAAAGTTTTTTAAAAGCTAATTTTAAAGACTGGGGACCTGGACCATCACGTGATGTCCTTAAGGCCGTGGATCTGTCGCTTGCGACCGGGATTGTCGACAGCTCGCAGCTGTTTATCACTGGCGGATCTTATGGTGCGTATCTAACCACCTGGATATTGGCGCATGAGCGTAGGTTCCGCGCTGCATCAAGTCAGCGTGGGGTGTATGATCTCTATGTATTTTTTGGTAGCGCCAATGTGTGGCCCATGTTGAAACGCTATTTTGATGGTTTTCCGTGGGAAAAGGGGATGCGGGATATCCTTTTGGCGCAATCGCCTACAACTTATGCCGAGAAGATAAAAACACCTTTACTTATTTTCCATGGGGAGCAGGACAATCGTACAGGCCCTGTGCAGAGTGATTTTTTATACAAGCAGCTCAAATATTTGGGACGTGATACAGAATATGTCAGACACCCGCACGCCGATCATGAGATCACACGCTCCGGAGATGTAGGCCAACGCCTCGATCAGCTGTTGCGCACTTATGAATTCTTTGAACGTTATCGGCACTGATTCTTATGCTTAACGATGATGATGGAGCATCCAAACTTTTATATTGAAGTCCAAAAGGCTTTAGCAGCGGTTGCTTAGTTTGGTTGATTGCCAAGTCTATTTTCTCGGCAATCAACCAAAATTCAATCCACGAGCTCCATAAACATATCCGCTAATTTTTTCGGCTCTGTGAGCATGGCATCGTGCCCCGTAGCGATCTCCCGATACTGCCAGTTGAGCTTGTGGTCGGCGCGTACTTTTTCACTCATCTCCTTCATGATGGGCAGTTGGGGATCCGTGCATGCGATATAGACCAAGAGTAATCCATTACCATATGGATTTTTTAAGTGCAGCCGCTGGGCGAATGTGCCAAAGGGTTGTGGACTGAGCCTATCCTTGACCCAGGCGACCATGCTGGGTGCTGTAACACCAAACAAAGTAACATCAAAAGGAGCAAAATTTTCTTTCCGCTGAATGTTTTTGAGCTGAACTTCTTGCACAGCCTTGGGTTGCAAAGAAATGGGACTCTGACCATCTTCAATAATCATAGCGTCCAGAAAAATCAATTTGTACAATCGTGACGGAATGCGATCGGCAACTCCGGCAATCACGGCACCGGCATAGCTGTGCCCCACCAGATACACATCATGCAAATCTTCCATCTCGATCAGGTTGACAATGTCCTGGATATGGGTGTCGATATCTATCGATGGATCGATCAGATGTTTACGCTCGCCAAGTCCGGTTAGCGTAGGGGCGTAGACTTTGTAATGCGCATCAGTTAGCCTCTGTCCGACGGCCTGCCAGCACCAGCCGCCATGCCAAGCGCCATGCACCAGCACATAGGTCGGACGACGATCTTGGTTTTGAGCGTAACCGGATAACATACTTCCTAATAGCAGGAGAAGCAGAAATAAAGTTCTCAGTTGTTTCATTTTTTTATAATTTTATACTGTTTTTTAATACCTGACAAAGGTATAGGCAAGCTTTTGTCCGCACAATAACTCATCCTGAAGTGAGTAGCTATAAATTGATATTTAGAATGGCAACACCCCGAAAAGAACAATCGACCAACACGGAGAATCTGCAGACGTTGGCACAGGCATGCGATGTGAACGAAGTATTGCTGCAAATATCATTGCGTTGGAAAATGCAGATTTTATATTGTATTGCAGAAGATGTATCGCAATTCAGCACATTAAAAAGAATGTTTCCAACACTTTCAGATCAGGTACTGAGCAAACGTTTAAAGGAGCTGAAAGAAGAAGCGCTTGTCGTTACCGAAGATATCGAAAACACCATACCTCCTCAGATTCGTTATAGCCCAACAGCAAAAGGTAAAGAACTGCTGAAGATTATCCTTGACCTACACCACTGGGGGCTAAAATGGAAAATCACTGGCAATGACTATTGCCAACTGAATGTGGTAAGCGGAAAGCTATAAGGATCACGCTTGTTAACCCTATTTATATCTCATGGAATCACTCTTTCGCGCATGGAAAACGAGCCGAATGGCTTACCTCAAATTCTTTGAAAACTATTCATTGGGACAGCTCAATCGCATTCCTGATGGCTTCAGCAACAACCTGATCTGGAATATCGGGCACGTCATTGCCACACAACATAAATTAATTTATATCGGATCTGAGGTAGAAGGACATATTCCCGAGGAAGTCTTTTTGAACTACCAGTCCGGAACAAGGCCTTCAGCAGCGGTATCGCAACAGGAAGCTGACTTGCTGAAAAGATTGCTCCTTGAGCAGATTGAACCGACCATCCGTGATTTTAACAACAAAAAGTTTGTGACCTATCAGGAACGGACAACCGGCACGGGGTTTCATCTCACTTCAATATACGATGCCTTCGAATGGAATAATTTTCATGAAGGGCTGCATCTAGGTTATATGATGAGCATCAGAAAGTTTATTGTGTAGCTATACGCATGGAATACTAAGGTACATCCTGCTTTAATTCATTAAGCAAGTATATTATCCCCTAATTCCAATGTGATGAGCAATGTTTATCTGAAAGATAGGCTCAACATGTTGCAATTGACCAAAGGCCTGCTTCAAGAGCGTCTTATTTGATCCCAAATATTACTCCTTTAGCGCTTTATATTTCTGTAATAATAAAAATACGAAAACGTTATAGTTAAATTACGAAAACGTTATAGTTAAATTACGAAAACGTTGTAGTTAAATTTTGTCTGCGCTGCTTTTTGAAAGTTTCTGGTACAATTCCGTACCCATCCACCTACTCATATTGATTTTTTATATTGAAAATCGTGTTATTGAGACAAAATAGCACTTTTTTGATACGATTGCGTCCTATTTTTCTAAGGGCTAATCTTCACTTTTACAGTTAAAATCCCTTAATACGAGGGAGCCAATTATAAAATTTCTAAATCACTTAAAGTGAATATTTCTTTATGAGAAACAATTGTAAGCTAAAACAAAATCGCTTTTATCGCTTTGGAGCTGGCAAATGGATACCCTGTTCCTGCTTGCTCTGTCTAGTCTCACTGGCTGCTCCTGCAACGGCCTTAAAAGCCAATGTGCCCTCGGACTCCATCGTCAGCCTGGAGGTACAAAACCGCGAAATTACGGGTAAGATATCGGATAGCAATGGCCAGCCGCTGGCCGGAGTGACGGTCAATGTACCCGGCAGCAACATTAGTGCCGCGTCAAAAGCTGATGGTACCTATGCCATTTCGGTACCCCTGGATACAAAAAAACTGGTATTCAAGCTGCTGGGCTACAAGAGCCAGGAAATTGACCTGACGCCGTCCAAAGTCTACAATGTGCAGTTGACTTCCGCTACCGGTGAGCTGGACGAAGTGGTCGTAGTGGGCTATGGTACCATGCGCAAAAAGGACCTGACGGGCTCGGTATTGCAGATCCATCCGGATCGCATTGCCAATGAAAACCCCAAAACCGTACAGGATATCCTCCGTGGTTCGGCAGGGATGAATATCGGTTATGATGCCTCCGCAAAAGGCGGTGGCTCCATTGAGGTGCGTGGTAAGCGTTCGGTTTACGATAGTAACAGCGGGCACAATAATCCGCTGCTGGTACTTGACGGGATGATTTTCTATGGTGAGCTTTCTGAAATCAACCCGGATGATATCGAGCAGATCGACATCTTAAAAGATGCCTCTGCGGCGGCCATCTACGGGTCCAAGGCTGCTAGTGGTGTCATTATCATCAGCACCAAAAAGGGCAAACAGGGGAAGCCGACCATCAATATGACCATGAATGCGGGTGCTACCCAACTGAGCGAATACCGCAAAAGATTCAGTCCGGAAGCGTATATGCAGCATCGGGAAGACTGGTATACCAAGAATACCTACGGCATCGATCCGACGACGGGGATCTTTGGGGCCTATCAAACGCGTGACGACAACGGAAACCTCACCGTGCCCTATGGCTTTTACCTTAATCCCGGCCAATTGCCCGCATCTTTAACGCTCGATGCCTGGCGCGCGCAGTCGACCAATCAGACTGGTGAATCTGACCAGAGTATCTGGGGCCGCCGATTGGGCCTGCAGGGAAATGCACTGCAGAACTTTCTGGACGGAAAAACGGTAGATTGGGCTGACCATACTTTTCGTACGGGGTTCAACCAGGATTATAATGCCAGCGTCAGTGGTGCCAGCGATAGAGTCAACTATTACCTATCCATGGGGTACCTCAAAAATGAGGGTACGGTCGTCAGCGATACATACAAGGCTGTCCGCGCCAACATGAAAATCAACGCGCATGTAACCAACTGGCTGGAATTGGGCGCCAATGTGAATTTTCAGGATCGCTCCGATGGAAACATCGATATCGATATGGATCAGACACTGCGCAACAGCCCTTACGCCGATTATGCCGATGCCAACGGCAATCCCCTGCAATATCCACTCAGCGAGCAGTTCAGCCAGCGCGGTTATAACTATGATTTTCAGAAGAAATATCTCGAGCTGGACAAAGGATATACGGTATTTAATTCCATTTTCAATGCGAAAATTAAACTGCCTTTTAACATAACCTATTCCTTCAACGCGTCGCCGCGGCTGCAGTATTTCCACGACCGCTATTTTATGTCGGCCGAGCTGCCCGGATCTAACCCCGCCGATCGTGGGGCAAACCGCGAGCAGACCAAACGCTTTGACTGGTCGCTCAACAATACCATCAGCTGGGAGCAGACCTTTGCGGACAAGCATCGCCTGATGCTGACTTTGGTGCAGGAAGCGGAGGAGCAGCAATCCTGGAAAGACCGCATTGAGGCCCGTAATATCTTACCTTCGGATGCACTGGGCTTTCACAATACCGAAAATGGCTCGAAGGAAAACAGCAGCTTCAATAGCTACGACACGCACCAGACAGCAGATGCCTTACTGGCCCGTTTATTCTATTCTTACGACGACCGCTATATGCTTACGGCTTCCATCCGGCGGGATGGCTACTCGGCCTTTGGGACCTCCAATCCGTATGCGACCTTTCCTTCCTTGGCCCTGGCCTGGAACTTTACCAAAGAGAAATTCTTCAAATGGACCGATGTGATGGATTATGGAAAATTGCGTGTTTCCTACGGTAAAAATGGTAATCGACAGCTTGCTGATCCCAACCTGGCACTTGCCAACCTGTATTCAGGCAACGGCAAAATGCATGGTTACCTCAACTCGGCCGGTGAACTCCTCCAGTATCGGTACCTGATGGTAGACCGCCTGGCCAATCCCAATCTGCAATGGGAAAAGACCACCGCATGGAATTTTGGCCTCGACTTCGGCTTCTTGAAGAACCGGATTTCGGGTACGCTGGAGTACTACCTGATGCAGACCCACGATATGATCATGGAACAGAAGCTGCCCAATTTTACAGGATTTAGCCGCATCACCACCAACTTGGGGCAAGTGGACAACAAGGGGATTGAACTGACCTTAAATACGGTAAACCTCCAAAAGGAGCAGCTGCAATGGTCCAGCACCTTCAGTTTCTCGTACAATAAGAACCAGATTGTGCATCTGTATAAGAACTACGAAGACGTGCTGGATGCCAATGGAAACGTGGTCGGCAGCAAGGAAATGGACGAGATTTCGAATGGCTGGTTTATCGGTCAGCCCATCGGCACGATATGGGACTATCGTGTGACGGGCATATGGCAGGCCAATGAAGCTGCCGACGCAGCCAAATATGGGCAAGCACCCGGCGACCCCAAAGTAGCCAATGTGTATATGGCAGATGATGCGGTCAATGCCAACGGTACAAAACCGGTGTACAACAATAACGACAAGGTCTTTTTGGGACAGACCGATCCGCGTTTCCGCTGGTCGATGCGTAATGAGCTGACTTTATGGAAAGACCTTAGCTTTTCGTTTAATATCTATTCGTATATGGGGCACAAAAGCCTGTCGGGCAATTACCTGAACAACGATGATGATGGCGGACGGATGGCTTATGGACTGGCCAACCTGCCAGCGAAAGAATACTGGACCCCTGATAATCCCACAGATCGCTATGGCCGTATTGAGGCCAAAGGACCCATCGGGGCCGAGGGAGCACAGCGGCTTTATGACCGTTCATTCATCCGCCTCGACAATATTTCCGTAGGCTATACGCTGCCAACGGCATTTACATCCAAATATCACTTGAACCGGGTGAAGCTGTATGGCACTGTCCGCAATGTGGCCACCTGGACCAAAGAATGGGAGTATGGTGATCCGGAGACGTTCCATCCCAGTAATAACCCGAACGGATGGGCTTCGCGGGTCTTTACCTTCGGTGTGAATTTATCTTTATAACCTGATTAATTTGATCGCTATGAACTTGACAATACATAAATCCAGATCCCGTAACAGGGGGATCGTCATCCTACTTGCTGCTGCGCTGACCATAAGTAGCTGTTCGAAGGAATTTCTGCAGCCTGACCCGCTGTCTATCTATTTGCCCAATGAAACCTTTAATACCGAGTCTGGCTTGCTGTCGGCCATGGCTATCTGTGACCGCCACCTCAAGGGCTATTGGGCCACAGATCATAATGAGATGTTGACCCTCGGTACGGAGTATATCTTCTCCGAACTGATGGTGGCCAGCAATACCGACAAACGCAGCATGATGGCGGATGTGGCCAATATGCTCACCCCGACAAGCGACAACTCCAGCCTACAGAACCTCGACCGCTCCAATAGTATGTGGTACCTGTGGGAGGAAACTTATAAAGGCATCAGTTATGCCAATACCATTATCAAATATGTGGATCAGGTGCAGACCTTGAGCGAACAGGATAAAAATGCCTATAAGGGACGGGCATATTTTCACCGTGCATTCCGGTATATGGCCTTGGTCTTTGAATACGGCGATGTCCCTTTGGTCACGACCATTATCGATGTACCCAAACAAAATTACCGGAGCACCAAACGTGACGCCATTCTGCAGATGATTACCAAAGACCTGGAATTTGCCGTACAATGGGTGCCCGACCAGAAAAATATGAACCTGATCGGCATGATCAACAAAGGTGCCTGCCGGATGTTGCTGGCCAAATGTTACCTGGCCCTGGGAGCGTATCAGAAAGCCAAGGAACAGACCGATATGCTGATCGATCAATCGGGTTATGCGTTGATGACCGAAAGTTTCGGAACCTTCAATGATGGGGGTGAGGCGCAGACCTGGCCCATCACGCGTAACGTCATCTGGGATATGCACCGTCCTGAAAACAAATTGATTCCGGCCAACCGCGAGGTGATCATGGGGATGCCCAACCGGGGTGCCGATGCGGAGTCTTTTGTGAAAATGCTGACCATGCGGATCTTATATCCCTTTGTGTTTGACACCCGTATACAGACAACGGATGGTAAACAGGCCTTGTTGAACATCAAACGCAACAGTGGGGATTATAATGCAAAATATGACTATATGCGCGCTTTTGGTCGCGGTATCGCGACTTTCCGGCCAACATCTTTCCAATCGAAGGGGGTATGGGCTGTAAACGGTAAGCAAGATGAAGGCGATCTGCGCCATAGCGCCAAAGTGGGAAACTGGGTGCGCATGGAAGATTACAAGGTAAACAATAAAGCTTCAAAGGATTTTGGAAAACCTGTCACGCTGAAAGATCCCGAAACGGGTAAGCTCCTTTGTAGCGACTCCATCCGCCGCTGGTACGATGTGCCACACTATAAATTTTTCCTGGATGATCCCGTTAGTGAGGCCAATATCAGCGGTTCGGACGGTTCACGGGGGGCTACCAATGGCAGTGTTGCCGACTGGTACCTGTATCGCCTGGCCGAGGCTTACCTCTTGCGCGCCGAAGCCAAATATTATATCAACCCGACCGATGGAACGATCAAAGACGACCTAAACGCCGTGCGCCAGCGCGCAAAATGTACCGAACTGTATCAGGGGACCGTGAACATTGGGGATATCATGAACGAAAGGGCCCGCGAACTCTACTGGGAGGAATGGCGCAATGTGGAGCTCAAAAGGGTATCGCTCTGCCTGGCACGCAGTGGTAAACCTGATGAATGGGGAAATGTATACAATCTGGACAATTTCGACAAACAGAGTGGTACCGATGCGATCGGTGGAAGCTACTGGTACCAGCGTATCGTGCATTATAGCTTATATAACAAAGGCATCATTCATGTCAATGCAACTGGTCTAAGTGATATCAAGTATACCATGGACAAAAAGAATATGTACTGGCCGATTCCAAATGTGGCGATTACCTCCAACATTAAAGGCCAGTTAAAGCAAAATTATGGCTACGACGGTTATAACCCCGCTACTCCGGTATGGGATAAATGGGAGGATGCCGTTGCGGATGAAGCAACAGCAGACTAGACCTGTCGATGCTCCTGAACCGATCCGCTCTCTTGAAGATCGGTTCAGGATTTTTTTTAACACAGTAATTTAAAACGTAAAATGATTTGGTATGATAAAGAAAATCTTTCTGTTTTTATGGGTGCTTCCTGTTCACTTTCTAATGGCACAGGCCGATCTGGTAAATTTTCCGGCTGCTGCGGACCCCAAGGAAGTGGGATACCGCATTGCACGTCGTTTCATTGCAGGCAAGCATATGTTGCACGCAGGGAAATGGATCAGTTATCCGGAGACGTTTTATTGGACGGGTGCCATTAACTATGCACACTTAACCGGTGATGTGGAGTTGATGCAGGCCATGAAAGGCCGCTTCTCCAAATTAACGGCAAGCGAGCCGCAGCTGCTGCCCATTAAAAATCACGTCGACTTAAATATGTTCGGGAGTCTTCCTTTGCGGCTTTATCAGCTGACCAAAGATAAAAGCTACCTGGACCTTGGCTTGCCCTATGCCGATACGCAATGGGAATTGCCGGACAATGTCAGTCAGGCCGAGAAGGACTGGGCACAAAAAGGGTACTCCTGGCAGACCCGACTCTGGATTGACGATATGTATATGATTACCATCGTACAAACTGCCGCGTTTAAAGCGACCGGCGAATCGAAATATCTCGATCGCGCAGCCAAAGAAATGGTGCTTTATCTGGATAAATTACAGCGCCCCAATGGGTTGTTTTATCATGCGCCAGATGTGCCTTATTACTGGGGCCGTGGTAACGGATGGATGGCAGCAGGCATGACCGAGTTGCTGCATATGCTCCCAGAGGATCATGCGGACCGGCCCCGTATATTGAAGGGCTACCGTAGGATGATGAAGAGTCTGAAACAGCAGCAGCGCAAAAGTGGGATGTGGAATCAGCTGATCGATGAGGCTGACTGCTGGGCCGAAACATCGGGGTCGGCTATGTTTGCCTATGCAATCATTTCGGGAGTAAAACAGGGTTGGCTCGGTGCAAAACAGTATGGTCCTGTGGCCCGTCGTGCCTGGCTGGCGCTGGCTAACTATGTGGACGATCAGGGCGCGGTGTCGGAGATCTGCGTGGGCACTAACAAAAAGAATGATAAACAGTATTATTATGATCGTCCCCGCCACAGCGGCGATTACCACGGCCAGGCGGCCTATATGTGGTGCGTCAATGCGCTGCTGGAAGGAAAGGAGTAGATAGGGCCGTCTCCGTACTGTCGCGTCCGATACAATAGGGTAAACTACAGAAATCGGAAAATTAGCTGTGCTGAAAAATGGGACTGGGTATCTTGTACAGAACAACCTATTTTCTCAGAATTTCCTTCACACCGGCTTTTGTTAAAATAATCGAATTGAAGACACCTGTTTTGTCTCGGATAAATTCAATGGTCCTGTCGTTATCGTCGGATCTGAAAAATTTTGTGTCAGACTCGGGGATAAGTTCTGTTTCGGTATTATTGTAATAAAGTTTGCCATCCCTATGGATGATCTGAACCTGACCGTACTGGCCCACATAGTGCTTATACAAGGTGGAGTCCACCGGAGCACGATGATGCCGGTACGGGAGTTCGACTTCTTTTCCAAATACAATAGCCGAAAGCCCATAAGCGATCATATGAGCGAGTGATTCATTGTTGGAAAGCACCGTGACAAAAAGTTTGTCATCGGTAAATCGGTTAAAAGAACTCATGGTACCGAAAAAACCACCGTCGTGCGCAATCAGTTGATGTCCATGGTTATAAAAGGGGTTGATGATAAAGCCATAGCCCCAGTTTTCAGCGTTGTGGGGTGTGAACATTTTTTTCTTCATCTCGGCCGATAAAATAGTGGTTCCATAAAGCAGGCTGTCCCATCGCGCTAAATCTTCGACGGTCGAGTAAACACCGTCATGGCCCACATTGATCTGCCAGTTGATATAAGGATTATGAATAAAGCCATGCGCATCGCGGTAATAGACCTTGGCCTTTTTGGACACAATCGAATCATTATTGCTAACACCCGTATTGTTCATGCCTGCTTTTTCAAGTATATTTTTCTTTAAAAAAACGGCATAAGGTTCACCTGAAACTTTTTCAATGATCTTTGCCAGCAGGTAATAACCGATGTTGCTGTATGCACTTTGGCTGCCGGGTGAAAATTCATAAGGAATCTTTTTGATGGCTGCATAGGCCGAATCACTGCTGATACTTGATAGCGCGATTTCTTTGAAACCCATGGCCAGCCCAGAGGAATGGGACAGTAGCTGATGGATGCTGACACTGTCGGCCTTTGGATAATCTGGAAAAAAACGGCTGAGTTTATCATCAAGGGATAATTGGCCGCGATCGACCAATTGCAGGATCGCAGTCGCGGTAAATTGTTTGGTGACCGATGCCAGCTGAAATTTAGTGTCTACCGTATTGGGAATATGCCACTCATAATCGGCCTGACCATAGGCCTTTTTGAGTAAAACAGTACCTTTTTTTTGCACAAGGACGGTTCCGCTAAATTGATGTATAGCAACCTGTGCCTGCATATAACGGGCGAGTTTTGCCGATGTGCTCTGCTGTCCAAAAACCAGCGCCGGACAGAGGATAATGAATAGAATAAACTTCATGGACTGTTGCATCGATTAATTATGCAGCAATGTTACCATAAAAACAAACGCGGTCATTGTATTTTTGTAAACCTCTTAAATAAAAATCCACTTGATTTCATTCCGCTCCAGGGCTGCTATTTTGGAAAAGAACACTTTGGGTGTAAAGCCTGTTAATTTTTTAAAATCCCGGATCATATGCGACTGATCAAAATAATCAACATGATAGGATCGGCCTATGTTGTTTTTGTCATCCAGCTGGTTTTGAATAGCTGCCCGGAAGCGGACTATTTTTTTGAATTGGGATGGGCTTTTACAAATATGCTGATCAAAATGCTTATTGATCGTTGTCCTTGATCGCCCGATTTTACGCGACAATGTCGTCATGGACTGATTGAGGTTGTTGGTGTGGAGCATTTCGCGGAGCACATTTTCCAGCAACGGATCTTCAAAAGGGCGGAGTTTTGAGATCCAATAGGCTTCCAGGGCCCTGATTCGCTCCTGATGATCTGCGATAGCGAGAATGGCAGTCATGGCCCCTTTATAATCGGCGTGGGGATTAAAATCGGGAAACGTTCCACTGTTGTAATGCTGCAGGTCGTGCACGATAAAAGCACTTAGCCCCAGCGGTTTGAAGTAGGTGGTGATTTCATTTATTTTTCCGTCGTAGCTGATCAGGACGGGTTGATTAAAGTCGCAGACCAGGTTGGTTTCTATGGGGGCAGTGGGACAATATGTTGTGATGATTTTGTCAGGGCTGACGAAGGTGCTGGTCTCTGCGCTGATGGTGACGATGCTGTAGATACTGGGAAAAGTAAAATAGGTAAGGGGCTTCTCGGCTGCGGTCTTCTCCAGGATATAGAAGCATTCGATGTAGCGCTTCAATACTGGGCTCTCAGGCTGATAGACTTTTAGGATCATCGGTTTTTTTTTAAATCAATTAGTTGCGTAAATTTAACAAAGTCCAATCAGTGCTGTATGAAAAATTTCGGGAAAAATGTATCTCCAGGGGATCCTGTAGTCATGGAGGGATCATTGGCTTAGTAATCAGTTAAATCAGTCATTGAAAAGAACAAGAGAATGAACATGCACATACAGAAAGTATTTTATAGCATTTTTTTATGTTTTTTCTATGGTCAGGTAATGCGGGCTGCTGAAAAATCCGGCGCATCCATTGTTCCCGCTCAGCTGACCTGCGAATACCGGACAAACCCTTTAGGCGTAGATCAAAGGCAACCTCGGTTAGGTTGGCTGCCGCAGGCGACCAATTGCGGTGCTTATGGCCAACGACAGCGCGCTTACCGAATTCTCGTCGCTACAGATTCTGCGGCATTAGTTCGCAAAAAAGGGGAGTGCTGGGATTCCGGTTGGATTCAATCATCCGAGACGCAACATATCCTGTATCAAGGTAAGCCACTGACTTCGGACCGGGTCTATTTTTGGTGTGTCGCTGTTCAGGATGAACAGGGGAGAATATCAGCGTATAGTCCGATTGCAAAATGGACCAGCGCGCTATTCGACGAAAAGGACTGGACATCCAGCTGGATAGGAACGGGGGATACCTATGACCCGAAGATGAAAGACTGTAATCTGGATGATCCCTGGTTCAGGAAAACGATCACATTGAAGGAGACCGTGGCTGATGCTAGGATCTATGTTGCCTCGATCGGATTTCACGAACTCTATGTCAATGGGAAAAAAATCGGGAACCCGATTTTAACGCCCGCAGTGACCGATCATAGCAAGCGGGCCCGTTATGTCAGCTATGACATCGCTGCTTATCTGCACCGGGGACAGAATACAATCGCATTTTGGCTTGGTACCGGCTGGTCCATCTATGCGCCTTATGCAACAGCGGACAAACCCCGAAGCCCGCTGCTTCGCGCACAGGGCGCACTGTACGATACCCGTGGAAAACAGCTCGCCCTGATCACAACGGACAAAAGCTGGAAAACGCATCCCAGCCCTAATAAGCTCCTGGGCAATTGGTCGCCGAATAATTTTGGCGGTGAATTGTTCGACGCGAATAAAGATATTCCCCATTGGAATTTGCCGGATTTTTCGGATAAATCGTGGCAGCATGCAAAGGAATTTCAGCCTAAGCTTGCGTTATCCGCCCAGGCTGTCGAAGACAATGTCCTCTTTCAAGAAATCCACCCAATAGGTATAGCATCCCTGCCAAATGGTGATTATCGGGTTGATATGGGCGTCAATTTTGCGGGCTGGACCGAGATTGACGTAAAAGGCAGTCCAGGTAAGCGGATTGATTTCCACTATTCCGAACGGGCACAGGAGGAGATGACCTTTAAAAATCGGAGTGCCTATATCATCGGACCGACAGGGCAGGGTACATTCAGAAACAGATTCAACTACAGTTCTGGCCGATGGATTACAATCCGGGGGGCAAAGGAAAAGCCGGAACTGAGCGCGATAAAAGGCTGGGCTATTCGTACGGGATTTGCGCCAGTGACGGAATTTAGCTGTTCAGATAGTTTACAGAATTGGATCTACGACCGTATCTTATGGACTTACAGCAATCTTTCCCTGGGGGGAATGATCGTCGATTGTCCACAACGGGAGCGTATGGGCTATGGTGGCGATGCGCATGCCACCTCAGAAACAGGGATGGCCAACTTCAATATGGCGGCATTCTATGAAAAATGGATGCAGGACTGGCGTGATGTGCAGGGCACAGAGTCTATGGTGGGCGATATGAACGATCCATCCTGGGCCCGAAAGAATGAAACAAGTGGCCGTATATTCAATAATGGTATACTGCCGCATACTGCCCCGACGTATTGGGGTGGTGGTGGTCCGGCCTGGGGCGGAATTGTCGTTATGCTCCCCTGGAGCCATTATCAGCACTATGGTGATCTGAACATATTAAAAAACAATTTCAATCTGATCAAGACCTGGATCGCGTACATCAATACCCATGTTCATGATCATATCCTTCAACCTTATGGTGGTACCTGGGACTTTTTGGGAGATTGGCTGTGGCCGAATGCCACTTCAGAGGGGATGAATAACAACAAAGCCGAAAACATTTGTTTCAATAATCTGTACAGGGTATACAACCTGCGGACAGCTGTTCGGATTGCTTTGGCGATCGGCGAAAAGGAGCAGGCAGACGAATGGGAAAAACAGGCGGATTTGGCAACGGATGCCATTAACAGCTTATTTTACAATTCGAAAACGCAGCTGTATGCTGATGGCTCCATGGCCAATCAGGCGCTAGCGCTGTTGTCCGAAGTTGCTAAAGTGGAGGACAGGGCAAAGATTCTTGAACAGTTGACAGAGGATATCCTGGTCAAGCATCAGGGGCATATCCATGCGGGGATCACGGGCGGAGCATTACTTTTCAAGTACTTGCGGTCTGTCGGTCGTCATGATCTGCTGTATAGCATGTTGAAGCAGGAAACTTATCCCAGCTGGGGCTATATGAAGGCCAACGGAGCCACAACGATTTGGGAGATGTGGGAAAAAGATCTTCCGGGACACTCGCTCCTCCATAGTTCATTTTTATATCCTGGCGCATGGTATATCGATGGGCTTGCGGGGATAAAATCCTTGAGCCCCGGGTACCGCTCCTTTGTCATACAGGTGCCGAGAAGCCAGGATGTGCCTATCAGCTGGGTGAAGACAGCCTTTAGGGCGCCGAGTGGTTTGATCAAGATCCACTGGCAAAGGGAGGCGGGCAGGCTGCAGCTGGAGACTGCGGTGCCGCCCAATACGATAGCCACCCTAAAGGTTCCAAAGGAAGATCTTATACAGCTGCTGCCAGATGAAAAAAGGATCCGTCGGTTAGCGACAGAGGAGAATTACTTGGTCTTTGAATTGCAGCCTGGTGTATACCATTTTTAAGGTAGTATATAATAGTAGTTTGGTTGTGGTGCAAAGGGCGATGACGGTACCGAGCCACTGCTGGAAAAGGAGGGACGAGAAAGTCGCGTTTGACGATTACTGCTAACAATGACGATCAGATAAATCTGGAGGTTTATCTGATCGCCAATGATTAGCTCTGAATCCGGTTAATCCAAATAGAAGAAAAGCCGGCTGAATATTTGATTAGGCACCTTGGGTGCAATAAAATAGGGCTGAATTTTTCCCTTATCGTTCAATTTTGGGAAAAAGAATCCCTCAGCACCGAGCTTACTTTTTGTTTCATCACCTTCAAAAGCCCATTCCTCTGTATTGGCCTTTGTGAAATGAACCGTAGCACTCCTCAGATCGGCGGTTTTGTCAAAATCCTTGAGTGGCAGATAATCGATATAGACCCATGTTCCGGGAAGCACATTTTTTGCAATGTACTCCTTACGGACATCGCCCGAAGTTGCATTGATCTTCTGTAAAGAAATATCAATCGGGAAGTCAACGCTTTTATCATAAATGTAAAAGCCCAATTTATTGACATTGGGGTCAGCAGCGGGTGGAACCACCGCCTGTACCTTTCCATCAAAATAGAGGTAGTTGAAATTTACTCTGATGGTGTTTTCAGGCAATTCGGCACTGTAGACCACTTTCTTTGTCACGGTGTCAGTTAACGTCACCAGTCTTTTCTTTGCTGTTTTGTAGCTATAAGCAGTTGTAAAATGAATATTGCTCTGAGGCTGGATGATAAATTTACCATCCTTATGATCAAATACGGTGGTATCAATCGCTACGACCAAAGGATGCTCTCCGCCATTATAGCCATTGATCAGAATATGCATCGCGCGTTCGACCTCAGGAGCATCCTTGTTGCAGGCGCTGAAAAAAAATGGAATGCCGATCAGCAGCAGCGCAATGCATGGGAAAAATGTCTTTGTCAACAAATTTTTCATCTGTATAAATTATAATTCTAAAACCTTATTAAACTGTATCATATTATTGACCGGAGCTTCGTTGATGATGAATAACTTGGAAGCGGCCTTTGTGGGTGAGGGGACCGGCGCAACAGAGATAAGCGGGTCGAATTGAAAGGAGGTCCCCGCTGTATACGGTATATCTGTCCCGGCTTTATAAATATGGGCCCGAAACAATACGGGCGTTTTCTGCCCATTATATTCCTGTACGCCTAAGGGAAAGGGGGCAAAAGAGATGGGCTGTGAGAACTCATTGGGTTTTAAATTTTTGATGCGGATGACCTCTTCAAACACTTTGGGAATAAAATAGTATTTCTTAAATACGATATCCACCGGTTCGCGGTAATTTAACATATTGGACTGGAACATATAGATTAATTGAACCTTGCCCTCTACCGGCGCCGGAATCACCGGAAAATCGCCTACCTTTCCGTTCATATAGATCAGATTGAGATTTGTCTCAGCAGCTGTATCGGTAGCTTTGATTTCCCGTTCCAGCAGAATTTTATCGGTCACTTTGGATTTCATGATAAATTTTAAGTGCTGTTTGTTTGGATCATTGAAATTATACTTGGCTCCAAAAGCGATTTTGCTAAACGCTGGCGTCACTGTAGGGGGAAAGGTATCCAATTGAAGAATAAGTTCCTCATTGCTGTTATTATAACCACTTAAATTGATCAGATGTATATTGGAATGATACAAAAGGTCGTCCCCGCCTTTATTGCATGACAATAGGCTGAAGAACAGAAAAAAGGAGATCGCCGTGGCTGTTAAGATTATTTTTGGTGTCATAATAGTGATTTAAAATGTATATCCAATGGATAGGCTAAAGGAACTGCCTACTTTCCGGTTGAAGGTTTCTTTGTCGCCTACACGTGTCTTTTTGGTTCCATCTGCAGAGGTCTCGTAGTAACCTTCCTCATATTTTTGGGAAAAGCCAAACTTCCATTCGTAGATCTCATCCCACTCTTGTGTCGGCCACTCGGAGTTTGACAAGCCTTTCCATCGATCTTGCACTTTGAACGTTTCGGTTCTGTTTACATAAAAACGGAATGGACTGTTCAGCAGATTGCTCAGGTTGAGTTTGAGATCCAGATTCTTGTTTTTCAGTAATTTGTAGCTCAGCTGTGCATCGAGCTGATTGCGGGGGCGTTCGTATTCGATCAGCTCTTCGCTCATGGCGGTCATAAAGGTTTTATACCCCATATGGTTGAAGGCCACGTTGGCACCTAAGCGGTCTCCGGCGTACTGTAATGCCGCATTATAGACGACAGGGATCTGTCCATAGAGGGGACGTTTACTTTTTAGGAATTGTTTTTCGCGGTATTCAAAGGTATTTCCATATTTATCGGTGCCGATGCCCTTGGTCCTGAATTCGGCTGATTGTACTTCTGAGCGTTGAAGTGTGACGTTTCCGCTGAAATTAAAATTCTCCAGCAGGGAGCCCGGAAGTATAAATCCTAAGTTTTTGCGGATATCAAATTCCAGTCCCTTTATTTTGGCCCATTCCGAGTTATTGGTCGTTACATAGATGCGGTGTGAGGAATCCATCATCTGCTGGTACAACTCGATCGGGTTCTGGAAATATTTATAGAAAAATCCGATTGAAATGACTTCCGCAATCGAAGGATACCATTCCAAACGCATATCATAGTGGTTAATTACGGTAGACAGGACGCCTTCATTCCGACGGTAAGCGCCGCCCAGTGCCGGATCCTGACGCACCATCCTGGAGTTTTCAATCAATGCGGGACGGACAACCGACTGCGAATAGGCCATCCGGATATTGAAATCCTGTAATGGCGTCAATGTCAGGCTCGCCGATGGGAGGTAGCGCCAGGTTTTTTCTTCGGTTTCGGGATCTGCCGTCATGCCCACCAATTTTCCGGTCGCTGGATCCACAAAGCGTTGTTTCTGCATGGCAATGGTGCGTGCATCCATTTGCAGGTCATTATCGCCGTTTTGCAAACTTTTATATTTGAAGTATTCGGCACGTAAGCCCCATGTCAGTCGAATCCAGGAATTGAACCGATTGTCTAGCATGCCATAGACCGCTTGGTTGCTATTTTTCCCTTCATAGGCGCTGATGGAGAACGCCGCGGGATAATAGAACATCCCATGCAAAGGATCTTTAAGCTCCAGGTATTTCGACCAGGTATTTACAGGGGAGAGGGTGTTGGCACCGACCGAAACGATCGGCAGCGAGACCCATTCAAAAAGGCCATGTCGATCCATAAACTGATAGCCGGCTTTCAGGATCTGCTTTTGCCCCAACCAGTTGGTCTGATAGCTCACTGCACCCTCCGCAATTTTATTGGTCTCCGTATAATGGTATTCGGAGCGTGTAAATGTCCCGTCCCCGGCATTGGCATAGTGCGAAGGAGTAATATTGTAAATGGTATCATTTAGGAGGCCGATCGGGGCGAGCCAGGCTTCGGTGGCATCTTTCTCGAGGTTGTTCAGGCGATTGCGGGCGACATTCCATTCCAGCTTAAAATCGCCGAAGCGATGCTCCCCGTCCAACCTATTCTGGAGCATATTGATAAATTTGGGGCGGTCATATTCTCGAATGGCAGGTCTCGAATCGTAGCCGATATCATTTCCCCAGCCCTGGATCACGGAAAATTGATTGTTGAACATGCGGGAATAAAAGTTGCGGGAGGTTATTTTGTGGTTTTTGCTGTTCCAGCC
This sequence comes from Sphingobacterium ginsenosidimutans, assembly GCF_039536865.1. Taxonomy (NCBI): domain Bacteria; kingdom Pseudomonadati; phylum Bacteroidota; class Sphingobacteriia; order Sphingobacteriales; family Sphingobacteriaceae; genus Sphingobacterium; species Sphingobacterium ginsenosidimutans. The sequence continues at coordinate 1,204,395 of NZ_BAAAZK010000007.1, read as the reverse complement.
CAGGTTGATCAATCCGCTTAAGCTCGAATTAAAGTTGTACTGCATCGAGGTCGTCGGATGGATTTCTTTTCCAGTGCTGATATCGTAGGTTGTCCCCTCGACTTTCTGCCAATTGCCGCGTTCAAAATTGGAGATATTATCAATAGACTGTTCATTTCGATAGCTGATCGAACCGACAAATCCAAAGATGCCCTTCATCGTATTGTAACTCCGTCCCAGGCTGAACTGATAGTTTTGTCCGGGTAGCGCCGTATATTTTCGTGTACCCAAACGTTCTAATCCGCCGATACGTTTGTTCTGTGCAGCGATCATTTCCGGTGTAAAAGGTGTCACGCCTTCAGGCACGGGTTTATAAGGGTTGGCGGGATCATAATTGATACCGTTGAACACGGTTAAATCCCTTGGGAAATTGCCCCGTGTGCCATCGTCAAATGCCAGGTAGTCCCAGCCGCCACGGCCGTAGCCCAGGAAATCTTTTCCCGTTGACCCATTGATATATTTGCTTCCCAGTGAAAAGGAGGTGAAGTTTTTGACTGGAATGGCCAGGGTATTGATCTGGACCAGTCCACCACCAAAACCAAAGCTCAGATCTGGCGATGAAGTCTTGTGGATAACGACATTGTCGATCAGGTTGCTCGGTACAATATCAAATTCGAAGTCCCGTACCTGCACGTCGGTACTCGGGAGGGTGGCGCCATCCATCATGGCCAGGTTATACCGTTCGGCAATACCCCGGATCACAACACGGCGGTTGTCATTGGTACTGACACCAGCGATACGTTTTAAAGTCTCACCAACGTTTTTGTCCGGTAAAACAGCTATCTGCTCGCGACTGATACCGTTGGAGATCGTCGCTGCATTTTTTTGCTTGGTATATAGAGAAGCAATACTTTCCTGTTTATAACTTCCTGTGACAACGACCTGCTCCAAGCTTTTGATCACATCTTTTAAAACGATGCTTAGGTTGGTCTGCTTCCCGGCATGGACAACGATGTCAGTGATCCTTTTTGTCTGATGGGAAATGTAACTGACTTCAATGGTATAGGTTCCGGCCAGAATATTCAACGTATAGCTTCCATCGGCTTTACTTTTTAAAGACTGGCTGGTTTGGAGCACAGTGATACTTGCATCTGCGAGTGCTTCACCATTTTCGTTTGTAATCCTTCCGCTGATATTTCCCTGTTGTTGGGTCCCGATTTTGTCTGCGCTGTGGGATAGTGAAAGGGGGATAACTGCTGTTTTTTTTGCCGAAACGATCACGGATTGATCCTTCAGCACAAAGGTCAGCGGTTGGTTTCTGAAAATTTCTGTCAGTACACGATTTATATCGGTGTTGCGCGTTTCTATTGTGACCGGTCTGGACATTTTAAGAAGGCTGCCTTCGACTAAAAAACCATAACCTGTCTGCGTACTTATTTTTTTGAATACTTTGGCCAGGGAGCTGTTCTTCTCGGAGAGACTGATGTTTTGTCCTATCGCCCCAAAGCTGATCTGTAGCATGCCAAAAAGTGTCATGAAGGTGGTTAGCTTCATTTTCAATCGTATTTTTGTATTTTTTTTATACATTTGTTAAGCTGAAATATGTGTTAAATCGGATCGAGAAATTCATTTGCCTATTCCGGCTATAGGCCAGTAGTGTTAGGACCACTATTGGCTTTTTTTGGAATTGGGCATCAGGTTGTGTGTTATTTTTTTTCTACAATAAGCCTCCTTCCTTGCATCTCTACCTGAATGCTTTTAAACGTTTTTAATAGATTTAATACTTTTTCAAAAGGCCAGGACCGCGGTATTCTTCCCGTAAAGGTTTCCTTTGTTGCGGTACCATTATAGCGGATGTCCACATTATACCAACGGCCCAGTTCGTCGATAACGCTGCCGATATCGGCATCCGTAAAGTCAAAATAGCCCTCTTTCCATGCGATTGCTTCTACTGGGTCCACATTTTTTACGGACATCGAATGTGCGGCTACAATACCTTGTTCACCAGGCTTGAGGATAATGCGCTGATGGCTATTGGTCAAGGCGATGGAACCGCTTAAGAGGGTTGTTTTAGCACTAGATTTGGCGTTGTAGGTATTGACGTTAAAGTGTGTGCCTAGCACTTCGATCAGTTGATTTTCAGACTTCACGCGGAAAGGCATGGCAGCGTTGTGCGCCACCTCAAAGTACACTTCGCCTGTGATCGTCACTTCCCGTGAAGTCCCCTGGAAGGCGGAAGGGTAGGTGATCGAGGATTGTGCATTCAACCAGACTTGGGTGCCATCGGCTAAGGTCAACTGGTATCTGCCACCCCGTGGGGTAGAAAGTGTATTGATATGCACCTTGCTGACTTTTTTGCTGGCTGTGTAAACCAGATTGCCAGGTTTCAGTTTGTTGATGTGAATGTTGCCTTCGGCGCTGAGTTCTCCATTTTTGGAGTTATCCAATAGGATCTTTTCACCATTACCGAGTGTTAAGGTGGCTTGATCCGTCGCGGGATTGATGTTGCTGCTTAGTTCTTCTGCGCTGCTGGGCTTGTCGGCCTGCTTCTGGAAGATATAAAATGAGACTGCACAGATGAGAACTAAGGATGCGGCGGCTTGCCATAGCCTATTGCCCGGATTTAGGAAAAATCGCTTTTTGGACAATTCTGCTACTGAGGATGTCTCGGGCCCAAGCTGATCGAAGATCTTTTCCTGAAGTTGTTTTTTTCTGACTAGGCGTTCTTCGGGGCTTAAACTTTCGATAAGATCTGGATTGGCTTCAAAGGAAGCATACCAATCTTCAAGCTGCTGCAACTCATCTTCGGTGATGGTTCCTGCTTCATATTTAGCGAGTATATCGAGTATCTGTTGATTTTGATCGTCCATTTCCTTTGCTTTATACTAACTAGTACCCTAAGTATTTAAAAGCGGGAACAGGAATTTCAAAAAAAATGATTTTACTTAATTTTTATGCGTGTATAGTAGCAGTACCAGATAGAAAATATCCATTTGATGTTCTTTGATTTCGTTGCGCATGATATTCATGGATTTGGTGATGTGCTTACGGACCATGGCCACGGAAATATTCAATTGGTCGGCAATATCCTGATTGGAACGTTTTTCGAAACGACTCAATAGAAAAACCTCTTTGCAGGTGGCCGGCATTTTTTCGGTGATCTGAAAAATCTCGGCATGGATTTGTTTCGCCTCTAGGATATTGTCAGGTTGAATAGGAGCCGTATAGCCACTGTAAGCTACTGTTTCGATATATTTATCCTGGATCTTTTGTGCCCGATAGGTTTTAAAGACCTGAAATTTAATCGCTGTTTTTAAGTAAGCCGAAAGGGAATGGCTGACTTGGATTTCCTTCCGCCGTAAATAAAAATTGACGAAAACATCCTGAACGATTTCCTCTGCCATAGCAAGGGAGAGCGTCCTTTTCCCGGCGAGATTGATCAAGGTCTCCCAATAGCGGTTATAGAGTTCAGAAAAAGCAGCTTTGTTGTCTTGCGATTGGACCAAATCGAGCAGTTCCTGATCTGTAAGCGCTGTAAATTCATAATTAGCCATGATAATTAAGCAAAGACCAAATATAGATAGGCAATTATACCTCTGCGTTTTACGAATATTAATAAATTATTAATATTCATTTGGTCTGTTGTAGCACTGTAGGGCTCTTATTTTTTTTATTCTTTACTTTTGACTATTGTTGTTTAATGGTCAAAAATTTTTATATTTGTTACGCTATATAACGGGAGATAGCTTAAGCTGATCGGGACAATCGGCTTGTCGCTAAGGATTTCGTCATGGACAAAAAATACAGGGAAAAATGAAATACTACTTACTAACCTTCGCTGTTTCGGCCCAGGTGCTGGCCAAACGTGCAGATCTAATCACCTATCTCAGTCGGCATATTGCTGATCTAAAATATATTTCGGCAGATTTACAGGATAAACTATGTACAATTACGGTGCGCACCTTAAAACGTGATGAGGCCGCTATTCTGAATCTTATTGCAATCAGAGGATTTAATGCAGCGTTTTTATCGGCAACAGAGAGCGCGTAAGCGATAGTCCTTTTTGAATCACACAAACTTTTCTTGGTATATCGAAAAAATCTATTAACTTAATGTATATTATTTATCGCAATTTCAGTTTGCGTTGGCGATGATCAAATCATAATCTAAAGAAAGTAAAACGGGTTATCCCAGCAATTAGAGAAGTCGAAATATTTATTTGACGAACTTGACTAAATTAGATGTCTCGGGATCTATCGGAAAACCAAATTAATAAAAGCCTGGATTTTGGTCTAGGCTTTTATCAATAATTAGGTGGCAGTATAACTACTTGATCTCTCTCCAATGAGCGGATTTTCTTCCATCCCATGTTCCTGTATGCGCAACTGGTTGTAGACGTATTACAGTTTCAGGAACAAGTCCGCCTCCGTTAATATCTCTATATAGTACTAAATTCCCGTCGTCTTGTAAAATGTACATGGAATTATACCTTATTGTACTGTAGAAGTAATCTGTGCTTGGGACATAAAGATTGTCTGTAGCCCAGACCGCATGATCAAATAAACCAGTTTTATTTGCATATATCACTAAATTTCCATCCTCTTGGAATCTCATTTGATAAGGATACTGATTTCCATACTTATATGAACCCGCGTCCCATAAAACTTTATTTGTTGAGTTATCATGGATATAAAGATTCCCATCTGGTTGTCCAATTAGCGTGTATCTATTGTTAGGGCTAGTAATGCCGATTGGGAAATTTATTTTGGCCTCAGGTCTTATAATAGATCTTCGATAATATACTGTGTCCAATGTAACTGTGGGTAACTTTTTTTTGATTACATAGTTATTAAACCAATTCGAAGGCCATCCACATGAACCTGTACTAAAATTTGGAGCAAAAGCGTTACATCCTGTGGATGAATTTAATGTTTGATTTGAAGATTTTGTTTTAATATTTCCATTTAGAATTCCCGTGTCGACAGACATGTCATTATTCTTTTGACAGGAAGTAATTGTTGCTAACAAAGAAAGAGTTAGACATGACGCTTTAGCAAATATTTTTCTATTCATAAATTATTAATAAGTTAAATTCAAAAGTAACTATTATTTCTTTATCTACTAAGAAAAATCAGATATTTTTATTGGCATTTATTTTTATTTGATATATCCTTGAGAATAAGTGTAAAATATATCCTCTTCCAAAAAAAACATGAAAATCCGTTTTCACTACAGCTTTAGCAGATTGATCTAATTAAGTTTTATTTATTTATTAAAAAATCGAAGTTGTTTTAAGATGTTAAAAGTAAGTTGTAGTGTTGTTTAATTAATGAAATATTTTGTAGGTTTGCTGATCTTATGGTCCAGTTAATTGCTGTATAATTTATATTTCTATGTTAAAATATTTAAGTGTTTTTGCTTTTTCGACTTTACTTGTCTTTAGTTGTTCAGATAAATACGAACAATTGGATCAAGATGATAAGGATAAAGAACCCAAAGAAGAGACCGTAAAACCACTGCCATTGCATCTTATTGCTGATACTAAAAAGGCGGGCATTTATGATATGGTGCTCTTCACCTTAAAGGACAGCACGTATAAAGGACCCAATGAATCGATGGTGGTACCCCTGATATATAGCAACTTGGATTCGCTGATCTGGCAAGTGGAGGGGAGCTCCCAAAAGTTTAATCTTTTGCGTCAACAGGCAGGTGGTTATTCTTTCACTACGGAATGGGGACATCATTTCTACCTTCCGGGTACCTATAAAATCTTTTTATCGGGGTATAAGGACAATAATAGGCTGGTAAGGGATTCGATGAATGTCAATATTTCAGCCTCAGCTGATTTTTTGAATGTCAGTTGGGACCAGGTTAAAAATTTAGGTCAAAATACTGGCTATACAAGCAATGGCACCTTGGGCTATGAATTTCATATTCTGACTGAGAAAAAGGATGATGTACTATTCTCGGGTCTAAGAGTCAGTTTTGATTCCACAGACTATATGAAACCGAATCCTGGGCTGGCTGATAAAGAACAGGCGGCGCTTTCAGCCTATATCACGCAGTTGTATGGCAAAGCAGCTTTTGAAGGTGACGAAGCGGTTTTAAACCAACAGTTTAAGCAACTCTTTAAATCATCCGTAGCCAAAGATAAAGTGCTGAAAATCTGGAAAACAAAGAAATCCAATATTGCCTTGTTGTACCAGAAGCGTGAATTTGACGATATTTTTCAATATTGGGTGCATGCCGAACCTATTGGTTAAGGGTATCTGCAAATCAATCTTTTTTCCACATCAATTGATTTAAATTTAACAGGGACACTTTTCTTTTCCTATCGCGCATAAATTCGAAGCGGACGGAAATACCGGTCTGATCTTCCAGGATCAGAGCGGTATTTTCTGAGAACTTTAAGGCGGTATCCGCAAAGATGTCTGTTAGATAAATCGTATATAATTTGCCCTCCTTTTGGTATATTCGGAATGATGCTTTGCCACCCCCCAGTGGATAGGTTCCGGCATATTGTTGCAAGTCCGGTAATGGACTTTCGGCAAATGCGGGCAATACCAAATTAGAAATATATTCATCAAAACTATTGAATTCAAAATCGCTGATTTTATGTAGCGGCCGTAGTCTGTTTTCACCGCCCGTTCCAGCGCTAGTCCAAATAAGCTATAGCCTAAATTAGAATAATGGCGCTGATCTCTCACATGTTGAGGAGAAAGCTACCTTTTGCGCTATTCCTTTTGTTTTCAGTAATTAATTTTTGTAAATTCTCAATTCTAAATACGATAAGATGAACTACGAGAAAGTATATCCCAAGGAAAGTATCAAGCACTTGGTTTGTTTTTTCTGGAATTTTGAAGCCGATGTTGATGCAACATCTTCGTACCAGCATTCATCTGTAGCATCGATATATCCGAAATTAGCCTTTCAATATATTCCGGGAATGAAAATTTCCAAAAATCATGAAGCAATCAATTTGTTCAATAGTGGTTTTCAGTCGCAAACAGATACCTTTTGCCAGCTGTCTGCCGAGCAAAAAGTAGGTGTCTTTGGAATCTATTTTCAACCTTATGCTATACCATTTCTCTTTGACCTTCCTACATCTGAAATCACGAATCAAAATATTGAAATAGCTGAATTATTGGGGAAGGAGGGCGTTTTTTTAGAGGAAAAGGTTTTGAACTGTGTAAATACACAAGAAAGAGTTGCTGTGGTGACCAAATACCTAGAACAAAGGATAAATAAATTTTCACCCAGGCTAGCTGATATCATTCCTGCAATACAGCATATTGTTTTTCATAAGGGTAGTACGAAAATGACAGAAGTTCTCCAGCAGCAATTTCTATCTCAGCGGCAATTTGAACGTAACTTTAAGCTATTGACAGGCTTTTCTCCTAAAAATTTTTCAAGAATTGTCCGTTTTGAAAAAAGTATTGAGAATGCCATTAATCAGGATTTATCATTGACCGAAGTCGCATTGCAGGCAGGGTATTTCGACCAGTCACATATGATTAGAGAATTTAGAGCGTTTACCGGTAAAAAGCCAGTAGCCTATTTTTCTGAGGACCTGTCATTATTTGTAAAAGAATAGATGTCGAATTTATACAATTTTAGTTTTTAGACTGATGGTACTTTTGGGAATGAAAAGAATCGGAATTTTTTACCCATTTTCATTTTAATAAATAGTTGTATGAAATCACATGCTGAAAAAATAATTATCAAGAATGGAATTTCCATTTACACAGAACATTTTGGACAACCGGAAAATCCAGCGATTTTATTAATAGCCGGGGCCACTGTTTCGTTATTATATTGGGACCAGGAGTTCTGCGAAAAATTATCCCAAAAAGGTTTTTTTGTCATTCGATACGACAACAGAGACGTCGGAAAATCGACGACAGGAAAGCCTGGTTCTATCTCCTACAGTATGGAAGATCTTGCTGATGATGCCATTCATATTTTGGATGGATATCATATAGGACAAGCGAATATTATGGGAATTTCTTTAGGTGGTTTGATCGGCCAAATTGTAGCGATCAAGTATCCTGAAAGGGTTGGTTCACTCGTTTTAATGTCTACTGGACCATGGGGTACACCTGATCCTAAAGTTCCTGAAATGGATAAGCAGATTATTGACTTTCAGGTCAAAGCAACAGATGTAAATTGGGACGATGAAAATGCCACAGTAAAGTATATGCTAGAAAGTGCGCATCTGATGGCGGGCCAAAAACCAGTAAACTATGCGAAAGAAGAAGAAAGAATTCGGGCAGATTTTCATCGATCCATAAATTACCGGAGTATGTTTAACCATGCCTTGCTACAAGGAGGGGAGGTCTACTATGACCGGTTAAATGAGATCAAATCACCAACATTGATAATTCATGGTTCTGAAGATAAAATATGGCATTTTGGCCATACGGACAAACTATTAGCGGAGATTAAAAATTCAGAACTTTTGAAATTAAACGGTACGGGACATGAACTTCATGATAATGACTGGGATCTGATCATAAACAGATTGAACGAATTCATGAAGTAGTTGAAAGAAATTTCGAAAAATATGGAACTTAAAATATAAATTAATAAAAAATAAAATCTTATGTCATTTCAAACCTATATTAAAAACATTGAAGAAAAGACGGGAAAGTCCCGCGCTGATTTTGAAAAGTTAGCGATTGAAAAAGGGTTTACTGAGGAGGGAAAATTAAAAAAAGGAATTAAAGCAACCCAAATCGTTAATTGGCTAAAAGAGGATTTCGAATTAGGTCATGGCCATGCCACCGCGATGTATGCTTATATTTCGGGGAAACGCGAGTAAACAAAAATTGTATGATCGTTTTTCCACTGAATCAAAGACCATTCAATACCGTTATTGGGTAGTAAGGGGCAGTGCTAGCTCATTTAGAGGCATAATAAGACAGCGGCTAATTACCTGTAAAGTATTTCCAGGTCGCTTCAGTGATGTCGGCAATTAATTTTTCACTGTCTTCTCTCTTTTCTGTAATATTCATTAGGTATATCGAAAGCGTAAAATGATGACCATTGGGCAATTTCACAATACCGATATCATTCATGGCAGCTCTGAGATTTTGCTCGTTTGTATTCGATATTCCAGTTCTGTGTGCGAGTTCTGTCCCTTGCGGAAGGCCGGCTTTCATCCAGGTTGTTCCTCTGGATGTTTCGACCATGATCTGATAGAGATAGCTGCTGGTTTCCTTTTTTAGTATTTTACCGTGATAGAATTTTTCCAGAAGCAGTGTGGTCGCTATTGGTGTGGTGGTATTGAGGTACAGATTATCCCAGGTCCTCATTTGCTGTTCATTGACCTTGATGGTGATATCTTTAAAGCCTTGTTGGCGGATGAAATCCTGCACTTTTTCTGGACCGCCAAGCAGATTTAATAAGATGTCGCAGCCGTTATTATCACTGTGGGATACCGTATAGCGTAAGAGTTGATCCAGGGTCAGGTAAATATTTCCATTGGGATAATCATCCCGCATGGGGCTCCATGTATCTTCAAGCAGTTCATCTTTTTTGATAAAAAATTTTTGGTTGAGCCTTAATTTGCCCTTGTCCACTTGATGAAGTGCAGCAAGTGCAATATGAAATTTGAAGACACTCATCATCGGCATTTTCAAACTCCCATTGATGCTTAAGGTATCTTTATCTGCTATGCCTTTTATTGAAATTCCGACTGTCGCATTTTTCTGAGCTATAATTTCTTGTAATTGTTTTTTTAGTTGCAGCGTCGATTGTGCTTTGAGCTGAACGTTGATGACCAGTAAGGTAATGATCAGGAATATATTTTTCATCGAAATTGTTTAAAGCTTCTTAAATTCGAATGGAATTTGCAGGCTATCTCCTGATACCGTTGCTTTTAATTGCTCGCCATCTCGCCAATATTTTATCCTATTCGGAAATGGTAGAGAGTCATTTTTGCATTCAAATTGACCAAGGTTTATAGTACTCATTTCAAATAAAATAAAATCCTTTTCATCTGGTGTTTTTACACGTAATTTCCAGTTATCGTCGGTCTTTATGATATTCATTTTTTCTTGATTGATGGTGTCGTCTTTTTGCAGGGTAAAAGCAAAACCAGCATACGTTGAATCGTTAATTTTCTCCCAATTCTCAAACGTTCTTTTACCGGCCGCTTCATTGGTACGTTGCCATTTTCCCAATAGCCAATCAAAATTTTCCGATTTTTCATTTTGTCTGTTTGTGCATTGTATAAAAACAAAAGCAATTACGACCATTATTAAAACTTTCATTATTTTCTTCACTTTAATTTCAAAAAAATACGGGGGTAAAAATCAAGGGGGCGACGAGTCATTAAAAAAATAGCTAATAATAGTTTAAATTTAATAAAAATTTCGAGTTCCGAAAATATTAAACCTTGCCGATTGCAATGCAAATGTTGTGAAAGATGTGCATTACCTTCTACAGATGTGCTGTATACCCCATGTCTGATAAAATTTTAAACAATCGATTGCATGGCTTTTAATTTTTTGCAATTTGATTAAATCTCCTATATTTCGCCGACAGAACTGTTTTATAAACAATGGGTAGTACCGATCACCTAAGTAAAGAACATGCTTTTAAGGCTCTTTTTGACCAATACAAAGATGATGTGTTTGGTTATGCCTTACGTTTTTTTAGGTCGCGGGAACTATCCGAAGAATTGGTGCAGGATGTTTTTATGAAACTTTGGCTCAACTGGGAGTCAATCGATAGCGATAAAAATATCAAGTCTTATATCTTCACCATTGCCAAACATACCATTTACAACAAATTGAAGTCTTTTGTGGTTCAGCAGACTTATTTGAACGATGTTTTCTACAACTATTCCATCGAAAGCAATGCGGTCGAAGAACTCGTCCATTATAAAGAACTGAAAGGGATCTACGATCAGGCGGTAGAGAAGCTGCCTAGCCAGCGTCAGCGCATCTTTAGACTGAGCCGCGAAGAGAATTTGAGCCATGAGGAAATTGCGGAACAACTGCATATCTCCAAAAATACCGTCAAGGACCAAATGGTGAAATCACTTAAGTTTATTCGCCATTACCTGGAGGTAAATGCAAATTTAACAAGCTTATTGTTAGTGTTTTATCATTATATTCAAAAAAAATAAAAAAAGAGGATCGTCCCTCTAGCTGACTTGGTTGTATTAGCTCTAGATAACCGAGTAAATATGATGACCAACCAAGAAGTAACCGCGCTTTATATCAAGTTTATCCATGGGCAGTGTACCCAGGCTGAAATAGATGTATTGCTATCAGTCCTTAAAGAGGAACAGTATAGGGATGCCTTTCCTGAATATGACCAGATTGCCCCATTTATTTCCAAAAAAGATGTACTGACAGCGGATGCTTCGGGCCGTATTTTTGCAGCGATTGTCGCGACGGAAATTCCAGCTCAGCCAGTTGCAGATCCACGTTTCAGGCCCGGAAGGTGGTGGGCGGTGGCTGCCTCATTGCTGATGCTATCAGGAATATATTATCTCTTTACGGTACAGCAGATCCCCAAAAGTATTAAAACGGTCTATCGTGCAGCAGATGAAAAGAAAATCTATCAGCTTCCGGATGGGACAGCAGTTACGCTGGACAAGGGTTCCGAGCTTGAGGTATCCAACCATTTCGGCATAGATTCCATCCGGGAGGTCTGGATCAAAGGGGATGGCTACTTCAGTGTCGCCCATGACAAGAAAAAGCCTTTTATCGTGCATACCCTTGCTGGCATGAATGTCAAGGTATTGGGTACCGAATTTAATGTGAGCGCCTGGAAAGATAAAGCATATGTGGTGCTCAATAAAGGTAGTGTCGAAGTGAATGCTGCGGATCAGCAGCTGCGGCTGCAACCAGGGGAGAGGGCTCTTTTCAGTACTTTGGAGCAGCGCATGGAAAAAAAATCGGTCGATACGGTCTTCTATAATGCCTGGAAAAATAACTTGCTGGCCTTTGATAACGATCTGCTGAAAGACGTGGTGCGGAAAATAGGACGTCAATATTCCTGCTCCATTGAAATCGCAGATACCAATTTATCGCGGATGACATTTACGGGCTATATACCGCGGAATGACCTGAACCTGGCGTTGAATACCTTAAGTAAATCATTGAATTGTACCGTGGAGCTCATCGACGGCAAATATATTATTGAACCCAACCAATTAAACTAATTATTATGAGTAAAATTCTGAAAGGAATTGCTGGGCCGACATTTGTCCTTACGGCACTGGCAATGTCTCCTGCTGCCCTGGCCTGGGGGAGTACCTGGCGTGAAGGAGTCGCCATGCAACGTGTGGAAACGTCAAAATCTATCATCCAGTTGCTGAACAAAATTGAGCGAAAATTCAACGTAAAATTTAGCTACAGCCCGGATTTGCTTAAAGAGATTTCGGCCAATGGATCTGAAGCGCCAAAGTCAAAAGGGGAGCTGATCCAATTTTTGCAAGAACTGATGCCGGATGCCACAGTCACCAAACTAAATAATGAGCTGTACTCCATTGCGCCCCGCGAACGTCGTACGACAAATTTAAATGCGATGGAATCTGCCACAAATAACATCACTGCACAACAGCAGGGGATCAAGGGGACCGTAAGAAACGACAAAGGGGAAGCGATCAGCGGTGTCAGCGTCGCTGTATTGGGCAAGGCAACTAGCACCAAGACGGCCGAAGATGGTAGTTTCACATTAGAAAAAGCTGCAATTGGTGACCGCTTGGTCTTTAGCTCGGTGGGCTACGACCGGCAGGAACTTATTCTAGAAAATCTAGGTGAACTAAAAATCGTATTATCATCTTCTAACGTCGGTCTGGATGAGGTGGTTGTCGTCGGTTATGGCAATCAAAAGAAGCGAAATATCACAGGCTCCATTTCCAGCGTGTCAGGCAAGGATTTGAATACCTTCCCAACATCCAATATCACCAATGCCCTTGCTGGGCGTGTGAATGGGGTATTTGCCAGCCAGCGCAGTGGCGGCCCCGGTTCGGGTTCGGACATTGTCATCCGCGGTAAAAGCACGACCAATGGTACCGCTCCGCTGTATGTCATCGACGGTATCCCGCGTACGCTCAATGATTTTCAGGCGCTGAGCACGGAAGAGATCGAAACGATTTCCATTCTGAAGGACGCCACATCGGCAGCCGTATATGGGGCCCGGGCGGCAAATGGTGTCGTCTTGGTCACCACCAAACGCGGCAGTACGCAGGCGCCCGTCATCACCTATTCCTCTTTTGTGGGAAAAGATACCTATACCCGTGTGCCCGAAAGAATGAACGCCTATGAACATTCGATCTATAGAAATAGGGTAGCCAAATTCAATAATCTCCCTCTGACGGATCCAAGTTATTATACGGATGATGAAATCCAATATTTTAAGGACAATCAGACCAATTACGACTGGTTTAAAGGTGCCTGGCATGATCCCGTTTATACCAAGCATGACCTGACGGTGAATGGCGGGAGCGAAAATATTCGTTATTTCTCATCCATTGGCTATTATTATCAGGACGGGGCGTTCAACAACCTGGACTATAACCGCTATAACCTGAGGTCGAATGTCGATGCAAAGATCTCCGAAAGGCTGAGTGTTTCGCTCAACCTGGATGCCTCCCTGCAAGGGCGCTCAAGACCTTATTGGCCTTACGATGGTGGTGATGATGACCGAATGTTTGACCTCTATCGTGGCCTACTCAACAAACCGCCGATGATGCCCTGGAAAATCGGGGATAACTATGTGCGGGCCTACCAGCAATGGAATCCAATTGCATTGATTGATAATGCAGGTTTTAGCAAATGGAACCGCAATACCTTCAATGGGCTTTTGCGTCTGGATTATAAAATACCGGGTATTGAAGGACTGAAAGCCAATGCGACGATGAACTACCGGAAATACTATGATTATAATAAGACCGTCCGGAAGAAATATAATGTGGCTGAATTTGAAACAACAGGTGGACACAATCACATCACGACAGATAAGGTGATCCGGACTTTGCAGCTGGGGGACTGGGAAAACAGTGCCTATGCATCCTTTAATCAGAATAATTCCTATACCCTGAATCTCTCGTTGGATTATAACCGCATCTTTGGTAAGCACGCGGTGACCGGACTTTTCCTGTATGAACAGAGCGAGGGCAATACCGCTTATCTCTACGGATTCCGCAATAAAATGCTGTCGACCTCGATCGAACAGCTCTTTATTGGTGATGCCGCCGCAGAAAATAAAGATGCGACGGGTAGTGAAACCGAAACTGGTCGGCTGGGCTACGTAGGCCGTTTTACGTACGGCTATGACAATCGCTATCTCCTGGAAGCCAATTTCAGGTACGATGCTTCATTAAAATTTGCACCCGAAGGACGCTGGGGTTTTTTTCCTTCTGTTGCAGTAGGTTGGGTGTTGTCAGAGGAATCTTTTGTTAAAGATAGATGGAGTTTTGTGGACAATCTCAAACTCCGTATTTCCCATGGACTTCTGGGGAATGATGGTGGCGACAATGTGGCTGAATATGGTTATATCAATCGTTATTCAATCACACCAGGTGCTGTATTTGGCGGCGCCACAGCGGGAATTATGCCTGGTGCCTTACCGAATTACGATATTACCTGGGAGAAGACCCGTATTACCAATGCCGGAGTTGACTTTAGTTTTTTAAAAGGTGGACTTAGTGGTGCCCTGGAATATTTTCAAAAACACACGTATGATATCCTTGGCCAACGGCTAGCGTCAACACCAAATACCTTTGGCGCCCTGTTGCCAAGAGAAAATTATGGTATTGTGAACAACTATGGGATCGAGCTTTCGCTGCGCCACGATCGGCAGATCAATAAAGACCTGAGTTATTTTGTGGGTGGAAACTTCAGTTTTGCACGTAACAAAGTGGAAAAATGGGATGTCCTGGCCGGAGCATTTGACTATCAACAGCGTGTGGGAAGACCGATCGATTTCATTACGGGCTACCAATCGGAAGGGATCGCTCGTACAGCCGCTGACCTTGCAGGGCTACCTACCTATAATGGATTTGCTTATAGCCTAGGCGATGTAATGCTCAAGGATCAAAATGGTGACGGTAATATTACTGGTGCGGATAATGTGGTCTTAAGTAAAAAAAGCATCAATCCGGAAATCATCTACGGATTTACCTTGGGTGGAAAATGGAAAGGACTTGATTTAAATGCATTTTTCCAAGGCGTGGCCAACCGCGAAATTATGTTTCCTAATCGAGCGGACCTATGGGACGAACAAGCTGTACTCCGTATTTTCACGGATAGCTGGTCGCCGGAGACGCCGAATGGAAAATATCCTCGGGTAGGTGGAATCGGTGCCAGTAGTCTTGGCGCCAGCAGGGACGCTTCGTCATTCTGGTTGATGAACGGCAACTACATGCGTTTGAAAAATCTGGAGATTGGCTATACGCTCAGTGACTCATTGATCAAACGCCTGGGGATTGGTGGATTGCGGGTGTATGTGTCGGGAACCAATCTGCTGACATTTGACAGCATCAAGGTGGCCGATCCGGAGGCAATAGCGGGTGACTATGGCGTATACCAGTATCCGATTATGAAGAGTGTTACGGCTGGTTTATCCTTCAAATTTTAACCCCAATGATCAATTAATCTTTTTGAGCAATGAAAAATTTTAACACATTATATAGTTTATTAGCCGCTGGGGTACTCGTGATGAGTTCGTGCAGCAAGGTATTGGACAAGAACGATCTATCGGCGATCAGTGAACCTGTGGTCTGGTCGGATCCCAAATTGGCGACTGCCTTTGTCAACAATATATACATGACACTGCCCGGTTGGGATGTCGGTCTTGCAGACGCTACGGATGAAGCGTCCAGAAAAACAAGCTGGATCGACGGAACAACGACTATTGATAATGGTGGACCTGGATATTGGCCCTATAGTGATATCCGGAAAATGAATATTTTCCTGAAGGAAATTGATGGGCCTCAGAGTACCATTGCCCCAGAAACACGTCAGGTGCTGAAAGGGCAGGTACGCTTTATCCGGGCATATACCTATTTTGAGATGGTAAAACGTTATGGTGGTGTACCGTTGATCTTAACACCACAGGAGCGTACCGAGGATTTGCTCGTGGAGCGTAACAGCACAAAGGAATGTTTTGATTTTATCGTCAATGAACTAAATCTGGCGGCTGATGAGCTTCCTGCAAAATATACATCCGCAGATGATCTGGGACGGGTTACCAAGGCTGCGGCAGTGGCGATGAAAGGTCGTGTGCTGCTGTTTCGCGCCAGCCCACAGTTTAACCCCAATAATACAGCATCGACCTGGGAGACAGCTTACAAGGCCAATCAGGAGGCACTAACGTTTTTAAATGCCAATGGCTATGGTTTGGTAGACAAATATGACAACACAAGTTTATTCCTGGCCGAGATGAACAAAGAGGTGGTCTTTGCCATCCGCTACTTGCAACCTGGACGAAGCCAAAACCGGGATGCTGCGGTTCGCCCCATTGATTTTACGGCCAATGCAACGGGCGGCTGCCATCCAATACAGAAACTCGTGGATGCCTTTCCGCTCAAAAGCGGCAAGAAAGTACAGTGGAATAGCCCACAATTTAACGGTAATGCATCGCTGAGCTGGCAAAATCGGGATGACCGCTTTTACACCACCATTGTGTACAATGGTGCCAGTTACCTGGGGACGACCATGGCGCTCTATGATAATGCACAAAATGGCTACGCTTATGGTAAGCAAAATGGTTCACTGACAGGTTACTATTCGCGTAAGGCGATCGATGAATCTTTGGATATCACCAATTCTCAGATCTCGGGAACGGATTTTATCGAAATGCGCTATGCCGAAGTGCTGATGAATATGGCTGAAGCGGCCCTGGAGACAGGCCGTCTGGCTGAAGCTTTTGATGTGCTGAAAACCATTCGCAAACGGGCGGGCATCACCGAAACGACGGCCGGGGATCCCGAACTGGCGGGTAAGCTTTATGGACTGAACCCTGCTATGGGACAGACAGAAATGCGGCAGGCAGTACGGGATGAGCGTTATATTGAATTTGCCTTTGAACAGAAACGCCTCTGGGATCTCCGTAGATGGAAAGCCATGGATCAGATCATGGTAGGCCAACAGAAACGTTTCGCTTTGGTATTGCATCAGCAGGCAGGAGCGCCGGGAGGGTATACGTATACCCTGACCGAACGTGATTTTTCACCGATGATCTATAACCAGAATATGTATTTTCTACCCTTATCTACAGCGACCATGCAGGGCAATGCAAAATTGCAGCAGACAAAGGGTTGGGGAAATGGTATATTTGATCCATTGGCAGGATTATAAACCCAATAACATACGAGTGCCCTGCTCCAACACCAGCAGGGCAACATTGAAACGACGATTACTTTCCTAATTTATACAGAACATGAGATTGAAGTTACTTTTAGTTGCATTAGCGTTAATAGCCGCGGAAAATGGATTCGCACAGAAAAAGGAGAATAAGCCGCAGGACTGGCTGATCAGTGGTGCTGCACCTTACCAATCCCGCATTGCGGTCGATGGCCAGAATATCGTCTTGGACAACGGGCTCGTGCGCCGCTCTTTTTGGATCAAGCCGAATGCCTTCTGCTATGATTTTACCAACTTAACTACAGGACAACAGTTGATTCGTGCCGTAGAGCCTGAAGCTCAGCTGCAGCTCAACGGCAAGTGGTATAATGTCGGTGGGGTGGATGGGCAGAAGGAACGCGCTTACCTGCGACCGGAATGGATGCCTACATTTACGGCAAAACCTGAAGATTTTAGTTATGTCAAATATGAGATCAGTGAACTGGATCCACTGTTGCCCTGGAAGGGGGACAAGTGGTGGTCTACACATAAGGCTGCCGGAAAAGGGAAGGTCCTGACTTTTACCTATGCTGCTCCGGCCGCCGCCGCATTACCCGGAATTGAAGTGAAAGTACATTATGCCATCTACGATGGAATCCCGCTGATCAGTAAATGGGTAACCATTCAGAACAGCGGCGACCAGACCGTGCAGATCAATCAGGTGATCAACGAGAAGCTGGCGCTGGTTGAAGAAGAAAGTGCGGTGGTAGGTTCGGTGGAGGACATGAAAAAACAACATGGCCTTTACGTCGAAAGTAATTTTGCTTTCAATAATGCCATGCGGTATCATTTGAGCGATCAGTCTTTACATTGGAAAGCGGATTCTACTTATACCTCACAGGTGAACTACGACTTAAAAACTCCCGCGATCATGGAGGTGTACCCGACGGTGGGTGTAGGCATCAAACTTGCCGCAAAGGACAACTTCAGCTCGATCCGCTCCTGGGAGCTGCTGATGGATAGTTATGATCGGGAGCGTCGTGGACTGGCCATCCGAAAGATGTATCGGACCATCGCGCCATGGACTACCGCTAATCCGATCTTTATGCACCTGGTGAGCAAAAAAGATGAGCAGGTTTACACCGCCATTGACCAGTGCGCCGCCACAGGGTACGAAGCACTCATCCTAAGCTTTGGTAGCCATGTAAATATGGAGGATACAACAGCCGGAAACCTTGTGGCCTTGAAAAAGCTGGCAGATTATGCGCATAGCAAAAACATAAAAATCGGAGCCTACTCTTTATTTAGTTCGCGCAAGATCAGTGAAGCGGATGATATTATCAATCCGAAGACGGGAAAGACAGGTGGAACGTTTTTCGGGAATGCACCTTGTTTTGGCTCAAACTGGGGGATAGGTTATGCCCAACGGATCAAAACATTTTTTGAGAAAACAGGATTTGATATCTGGGAAAATGATGGCCCTTTTCCGGGGGATCAATGTGCTTCAACAAGCCACCCTGGTCATCATGGACTCGAAGATAGCCAATGGGTGCAATTTAATATGCAAAAGCAGCTCTATCATTGGCTGAATGCCCGTGGCGTATATATCAATTCTCCGGACTGGTACTTTTTGGACGGTTCCAACAAGACGGGAATAGGGTATCGGGAAGTGAACTTTTCACTCCCTCGCGAAAATCAGCGTATCCTCAACAGGCAGAATATCTTTGATGCACTTTGGGAACAGAACCCATCCATGGGCTGGGGATTTGTACCCTTAACTGCTTATCAGGGAGGAGGAAAAGAGGCGGTATTGGAACCACTGCATGAGCATCAGGAGGATTATAAGCAGCTGATGATGCAATACTATGGTGCTGGGGTGCAGGCCTGCTACCGCGGTCCCCGTCTCTATGATACGGAGCAGACCAAGCAGACAGTGATTGATGTGATCCAATGGTATAAAAAATACCGTACGATCCTCAATGCCGACCTGATCCACTTGCGCCGTGCAGATGGCCGCGATTGGGATGGCTTTTTGCATGTGAATGCAGCTGAGAAAGGGAGCAAGGGATTGGGGATGCTGTTTAATCCGTTGAAAACTGCCATCACAAGGACCATTGAGATCCCTCTTTACTACACGGGATTAAAGGGAAGTGCGAAAATAACTTTTGATGACAAGACGGTAAAAACGGCGTCTTTAGATCATCTGGCTAAAACAACAATGACTATCACCATACCGGCTGAGAGCTACCGTTGGTTTACGGTGGAGTAAATCCCCTGGATGCGGTATCGCTTGAGCACAGGGGTATGAGCGACTATGGTGATCGCTTAGAATAGGGATTATATCCTGAAGCTGGGGGTGAAGATTCCAGCAAAAGAATAGGCGTGGTATCTGTTACAGTAGGGTGTGCTTTTAACAGGCTGCATGGCCCCTCTATTTTTGGAGGGGCTTTTTATGTTTCAAGCCTTTGTCTACTATTTAGGGCCAGATGTTCGGGACAATCAATCTGTAATGCTGCGACAGCCATATACTGTTGCAGCAGATTACAGTAGTGAAGGTTTTCTTTCTTTCGGTAATGCTGGCAGGTCTGACACATTCGCTGATGACTGATGACATTGATACAGTATAGCTTGTGCAGGAGCTGCGAAAGGGTGGAAAAGAGATTTTCTTTATCTGTATCAGCCATTTCTCCGATGCCCGACAGCAGCGCCCTGTCAAAAAGAGCGGCCTCCAATGCGCTCGTACGGCCTTTCGCAAGTAGCTGGATCGTAAACTTTCTGGAGTCCGAAGGATTGTATACTTTTTCAATCAGCATTTTACGTTCCAGTAGTTTAATGGTGTCGCTGATGCTGGCTTTGGAGATATTAAACGTGCCGGAAAGTAGACTTACGCTAACCTGCTGCTCCGGACGCTGGAGCAGGAAAATAAGGATCTGTAGCTGTATCGGGTTGATGGACTGTTCGGTCGCCTTCTTCCAGGCAAGCGTGCGCAGCACCTGCGATACTTTCTCCAGGGCAGATGCGATCTTACGGTCGATCGTTGTCGGAGTGCTGACTGCTGTTTTGGAGGAGCTAATCACAACCTTCCATTTCGATAATAAAATAACCTTTTGTATGCAGGCTCTCCAGCATCTCCGCACTGGCAATTTCCTGATGGCATAAGCGGCATTCCTTGGCTGTTAACAGCAAACCTGCATGTTGTTTTGTGGCCAGGTATTCTTTCCCCATTTGATGGATAATGGCCTCCTCACGGATGTACTCCGGAGCAATAATATCAAAATGCATCGTATCGCCATTTTGTTTTTTTACATAGGTATCCCAAACTGTTACTTTCATTTTTTTAATTTTTTAAGATTGAAAACAAGAAAAAAGGCTGCAAGGTAGTGGTGCTCTTGCAGCCTTTGCAGCTAGCCCTTTACATCTGCCAGGGAGGCGCCGAAGTTGATATGTAAAACATTTCCATTGGGTGTGACCAGCGCCGGTACTGACTGGATCCCTGCTGTTTCCGCTTCGCCGATACGTGCCCGGTCTTCGCCAATATTGACAACTTCTACATTCGCTTCGCCGATAAGGCCAATAATGTCTTGTTCTGCGCTGACACAAACCGGACAGCCGGCGTGATAAAAAATTGATTTTTTCATGATAATTGAATCATTAAGTGATGACCTTATTGTCAATACAAACTTAGTTAGGTGTCCTAACTTGTGGCTGATCCAGAATGTCGAAATTTAGCGCAAACTGGTGGGTATTGTTAATTTACCTTAAGGTTTGTTAAATGTCTGCCTGGCTTCAAAAACATTTGTAATTTAAGTTGTTAATTAGCAATAAACGGGAATAAAATGGTTTCTGAATTTATCAAAAATAAACATTTGGCGAATCGTGCCGGATTTGGAATTAGCCTTGAAAAGATCGCGACTTTCGAACGGCAGTCGACCGCCGAGGTTTGGCAAAGCTATGCGAGGGCACGCGACTTCGAACCAATAAGTTTCAACAGTACGGACAGGGACGCTGATTATGCCGCACTTTCAACATTGGATGCTGTAGCGAAAAAACAAATACAGCAGCGAAACCGACAACGGAATATTGAGATCAACCTTAATTTTCTGACAGCCATGGTTCATTCGGAGGATCAGCTGCGTGGTCAACTCAACTTTGCAGGAGATCTGGTTTATTCGGAGGATTTCAGAAAAGTGTATGCCACGCTATTGAAAAACTGGCTAGGTGCAGATTCTTCCAAAATATTGGGCTGGAAGAATGGTGTTTATGATTTTATTTAAAGGTAAGGGCCTGTAGCTTGCCATTACCGCATATGCTTCAATCTTGTTTTTTTAGACCAGAACTCCGTACTCGGAAACTTAAATTTGCTGTTGTCAAATAACGGATCTATCGTGGGTTTCTGTCGCTTTCTAAATAATACATAGATTATATTGATAAGATCGTTTTTATGTATCTATTGTCTCTATACTCTTGGTTTAACGGTAATGGAGTCTTATTAATTTCATAATTGTTGTGAACAATTATGCGCTTTGATTGTTGAAAATGTAAATAAAATAGCTGTTGTTTGAAGAATAATTAATCTTTGATTATATTGAGCCCCTTACTTTACATTTTTAATAACTTTTAGTGCTATGAACAATTTAGAATTGAACGATGTCCAGCAACATTGGGATAACTTTATTTCCTCAGCGATTGCTTGGGCTCCTCGTGTTATCACTGCCGTAATTTCCGCTTTACTCATTTATTTGATAGGTTCGTGGATCATCCGTTTGATCAAGCGGATGATTGATAAAGGCTTTGAAAAGCGCCAGATGGATATTTCTCTGCGACGATTTTTAAGCAATCTGATCAGTTGGATCTTAAATATATTATTATTTATCGTTGTCGTCACCCAGTTAGGGGTACAAACTTCAGCTTTTGTCGCGATTATCGGTGCTGCCGGATTGGCCATCGGTCTGGCGCTACAGGGGTCATTGTCCAATTTTGCTGGTGGGATTCTTATTTTGTTGCTAAAGCCTTTTCGTGTAGGTGATTATATTTCATCGAGTGCGAATGTATCTGGAACCGTTAATGAAATAGATATTTTCAATACCAAATTGACCACGCCGCAAAATCAACAAGTGGTTGTTCCAAATGGAGTTTTATCAAACAGTAGCATTACCAATTTTACCCAGCTCGGTACGAGACGTACTTGGTTTGATATCGGCGTTGCCTATAATTCTGACCTAAAACAAGCCAAGGAAATTTTACTTGATGTTGCCCAGAAAAATGAATTCGCTTTTAAGGAACCCGCTCCACAGGTGGTGGTGACTGAGCTCGGTGACAGCGCGATCAATCTCTCCGTGAGGGTCTCCACTTCAAACGCAAACTTTTGGACCATGCAGGAACAACTGATTATCGATAGTAAGGAGGCCTTGGATAAGGCCGGAATTGAAATTCCCTTTCCGCAACGCGATATTCACATCAGAAGCAACGCATAATCGTTAAAAATCACAAGCGGAGATTATGATTTAATCTCCGTTTATTTCCATTATATAAATAAAATTTAGTGTTCTTATCCAAATCGACTTTTAAAAAAGGAATTGTTATCCCCAGTCTGATCTTTATTATCGGGATCTGCTTGTTATCGGTATTTCTCCCAACATTGACAGTACATATCTTAGATACTGTCAAGGAATTTATCTTTATTAACCTCAACTGGGTCTACGTATGGGGGGTGACCTTGTTTGTGATCTTTCTGGTCTACCTGATGTTCAGTAAGTTTGGGAATATCAAACTGGGTAGCAATGATAGTAAACCTGAATATTCTTTCTTTTCCTGGATCTCCATGTTGTTTGCCGCTGGGATGGGTATTGGATTGATGTATTTTAGTGTGGCTGAGCCCATGCAACATTATTCGACTGAAGTATTTGCTACAAATCATTATATCAATCGTGCAAAGAATGCGCAGCTCTATACCTTCTTCCACTGGGGTATCCATGCTTGGGCCATCTACGGGGTGGTGGGATTGGCGCTATCTTATTTTGCCTACCGCTACAGGCTCCCGCTTTCCTTACGCAGTTGTTTTTATCCGCTATTGAAAAACAGAATCAATGGAAAATGGGGGAATGCCATTGATGTATTTGCACTGTGTAGTACATTCTTTGGTATTACGACAACCTTGGGCTTTGGTGTAGTTCAGGTCAATGCAGGTCTTCAGACACTGGGTGTTGTCTCTGAAAGTAGTTTTACTTATCAGATCATTATTGTCGGCGTTTTGACCTTGCTTTCCATTATATCGGCAACCTCAGGGGTGGATAAGGGCGTGAAGCTATTGAGTAAGATCAATATCATTACGGTGGTCGTGCTGTTATTGTTTGTCCTCCTGCTCGGCCCAACGGTTTATCTGATCGGTAGTTTTACGGAGGGAATCGGCAACTATATCAATAATTTTTTTAGCCTGACATTTGATACCCACGTCTATGATGAAGCTACTTTACCTTGGTTCTACAGCTGGACAATTCTGTACTGGGCCTGGTGGATCTCCTGGTCTCCTTACGTGGGATTGTTTATTGCAAAAATTTCAAAAGGACGGACGATACGCGAATTTATTGCCGCCGTGCTAATTATTCCAACATTGTTCAATTTTATATGGATGTCTGTTTTTGGAAATAGCGCCATCTGGTTTGACATCAATATCGCCAAAGGAGCACTGAGTGCTTTAGCGGATAATCCGGATGCGCTGATGTTTAAATTTTTGGATTATATGCCCTTATCAGGCTTGGTCAACTACTTGGTCATCCTGATCATTATCATATTTTTTGTGACATCAGCAGATTCTGGAATATTTGTGATGAACAGTATCGCCACCAAGAATGCCATGAAGTCTCCAAAATGGCAGATGGTCTTTTGGGGAGCCTTGTTGGCCATTCTAGCGTTAATGTTGTTGAATACAGGCGGATTGCAGGCCTTGCAGACCATGACGCTGATTACGGCTTTGCCATTCTCCATTATTATGCTGCTTTTCTGTGTCAGCTTGGTGAAAGCCTTGGTGATCGACAGTAGCTATTATGAACGGGATTTTTCGGCCAGCACAGTGCCTTGGTCTGGAGAGTTTTGGAAGGATCGACTAAAACAAATTGTTTCGTTCAAAAGCCGCGAATCTGTCGATCAATTTATCGAAACTACGGTAGGGGCCGCCTTCGAAGAGCTGCAGGCAGAATTTAAACAGAACGATATTGAAGCCAAGATAAAACTATTGGATAATCCCAAAAGAGTGGAAATCGAAATCCGCTACGATCTGGTCAACAACTTTATATATGGTGTCAAAAACCAAGTTAAAGTGGTTTCTGACTATGTTATGGAGGAGGAAAACCTTCCGGATCTTCAAGATAAGAAGACCTATTTTCCGAAATCTTATTTTGGCGATGCACGTGAGGGGTATGACGTACAATACTTTACTAAAAACGAGTTGATCAGCGATGTACTCAAACATTATGAACGCTTTTTAGAAATTATTTCAGAAGAGAAAAATGAAATGTTTATCAGCAGTAATGCAAACAAGAAAATGAGTTGAAACGATGGTGATACTTTTACCGTCGCTGGATTTTGCCTGTTGAAAAAGTAAAAAGCACTTATTTATTAAAAAAACACTGACATCAGTACTTAACGATATCGACGTAGAGGATTCAACACAGGTATCGTTAAGTACTTTTTTGGTTTAATAATAGGAGATATTAATCCTATATTTAGCGTAGAAAATATAGGATCAATTTTATGAATGTAAAAACACAAATAAAAGCTATTGCGCTGATGTCCCTTTGTCTGTTATGTACCATTGGTCATGCACAGGAGAGCAACAATAATAAAAAATTATGGGCAAAATCAATTTTGAATAAGAAGGCACCAAAGCTGGAGGTAGAGCAGTGGCTGTCTGATGCGCCGGACACAAAGGGCAAATTTGTGCTCATTGATTTCTGGGCCACATGGTGCGGACCTTGCCGCAGGGTCATTCCGGAATTGAATGAGTGGCATAAAAAGTATGGGGACAAGCTCGCGATAATCGGTGTTTCGGACGAAGCGGCTTCTGTAGTTCAAAATGCCAAGGAAATTAAAATTGATTATTACAGTGCTGTAGATACTAAAGGCAAGCTGAAAAAAGAACTTGAAGTACAGGGGATACCACATTGCATTTTGCTAGATCCTGATGGTATTGTCCGTTGGGAAGGATTTCCGACCTTGGAAGACCACGAACTGACAGAAACCGTACTCACTAACGTTATAAAAAAATATAGTAAAAAGTAAGAATAACGGCTTTAAATAGTGCTGCTAGTGGGCTACACGATGCAGCGGTATGATTGATTAAATAAATTTATTAAAAAATTGTGGGGTGAATTAATCTTTATACGAGCGAAAGAGTCATAGTCTTAAATAATCTGTATTTTATGTTGAAATATACCCTCGTTTTTTTTCTGGTTCAGTTGATCGGAATTAATCTACAAGCCCAATATCGTCCTTCCAATATGGGAAGAATTACAGTTGTCTCCGACAGTCAGCCCTTTATCCTTTCCTTGAATGGGGTCGCCTATAACGATCGGCCGGAATTGCAAGTGACCATAGATGGACTTTCGGATCAATTGTATGCGATTAGCACCCTGATAAGTGGAAGAGGACAGCGGGAAATGGAACGGAGACAGATTACCGTACGTAATGAAAATGGTGATTTTGTGGAGATGATCTTTAAAGTCGGAAGCCAGCGTAATACACGGAGCCGTGGCCAGCTTATTAATCTATTTGCTCAAATTCCAATAGACATGTCATTGGTAGACAATGGCAATGGCGTGGCTTATGCTTACGGTGCGCCGGGCAGACCTATTCATCTGGGGGATAATCCGGATATGGGGATTCCACCAATAAATTCCATTACACCGATCAGCAGGGCAGAATTGGATCGTTTATTCAGTCTTATGAACAGGGAACCTTTTGACGATGCAAAATTCAAAATAATTAACCCGATCTTTTCTGAGACAACACTTCGCGTTGAACAGATTAGTGAAATCATGAAACGTTTTCAATGGGATGACGAAAAGCTGAAAGTCGCCAAGGCTGCCTACGGAAATTGTTCGGACAAAAGAAATTATTCCACATTGACAGGAAACTTTACTTTCCTGGGTAATAAAAACGATCTGCTTGACTTCATTGAAAAGCAGCAAAGAATAAGGTAGAACTAATTCTTAAGGTATACAGTGAGCCCAGCATATTTGTTGGGCTTTTTTTATAAGCACCTCAATCCCATCAGCGGGGGCTGGACGAATTTAGGTTGATATCCAACGGATTTAAGTTGATGTCCGGCGGATTTAAAACGCTAGTTTGTTCCTAATGACCAATGACTTAATATTACATTGATTTTGATGCCTATGCTTACACTTTGGAATGTAGTTTGATAGAAATTACGTGAACCAAATGTGAGCGGCACCTTGTAAAAGATAGGTTTTTGGTAATATGGCGAATGTAAAATTTGGTAGCTATTCCCCACAAAAGGTGGAGAAAGTAGAAAATGACTTTATTCCGATTGTGTCGCACAATAGAAACTGGGGTGATCCAATTAATTGCTTCTATGTGGAAAATCCACAGAAGAGAATCACAACACTATCTTCGCATCTGGATTCGGATAAGGTGAAGCAAAATTTGGAGCAATTGTATTACAGGGAAAATTATATGATCCTAAATTTTAAAGTTGATAAGGGCAATAATGGCGCGAACGATAACCGGGGTAATATTACCGTGAAATCGGATAAACTGAAATTTGTTCCGCCAGGCAAAAAGCCTAGCGATGCGCAGTCTTCGATCAAGCTAAAGCAAACCTATGGTTCGAGTTTCAGTTTGTCTATTGTCGCCAATAATATCAAGGATAAGACCGAATCGTTTATTGATTTTTATGCCGATGATGATGATTTCTATTTTTATAATGTGAGCAATGTTTTCTGTGGTCGCGTCAGTCTGACATATTATGAACCTTTGTTTCCAAAAATTTATGCGAATTATCCAAAGCCATATACATCCAAGCCTTGTAACGAAGGTCATTTTAATCAATGTGCTATCCGGATGAGTATAGCCTTAATGAAATCTGGAATCGCACTCGATAACGTAAAGAATCTTTCCAATCCTGGTGGTCAGACCTATTGCGGGCACAAGCATGTACTTGGTGCATTCAACTTAATGAAACATATCGGCACCTTACACTTTTGGAAAAGACGAACAACGTATGATGGAACAAAGCAGCGTGTTTATGATATTGTACGGGATAAAACAGGCATACTCTATTTTGAGAATTTCATCGAAATTGAAAATGAACGACCACGACGTAGCCATTCATATGCGCACATCGAAGTTTGGAATGGATCTGCATTGGTCAGTGGATTCGATATACAGATGTTTGACGCAACGACCATTGTTTTTTTTGAAATAGAATAAGACTAGAACGGATGATAAGATTTACTTTTTTTGGTGGCATATTACTTTTTTGTTGGGCCTGCAATACCAAAGGCAACAAGGATAAAATTGGTGGAACTGATTCGCTGGTAGCATTGAATGCTTTTATAGCAAAAGATTCAATGGATTTGCTTTCGCACAAAGAGCGCAAAGACAAACAAATATGGATAAACAGCCGTCTAGAGGACTACCTATTGGGCAAGGATTCAGTATTGCCGGATCGTTCGCCTATGGTGCTGACAATAGACGAAAAGGGAGCTTTTCTGAGTTATCGCTACGAGGGTACACGATCTTATTTTCCGTTTAAATTGGGAATGAAGGATTTTAACTATCAAGATATGACCTTGACCACGGTGGCAGACTCGGTCATTGACCTCAAGATGAAAAATGGGGATGATTTTACCTTTGTCCTACGGCGGGCCAACGAAAATGGAATGCCAGATATCAGTAAATCTTTATTGCAAACTTTGTTGCCGACAAAGAGGCTTGAGCGTATGAGCAAAGGGAGCCACAAAGTGGAGAATGGGATAATATGTACTGAAAGAAGCTGGTCGGATGCCGCATATTGCATGTGCGATAGCACGCTGTTTAAATACAAACTAGGTTATGACTATCCCGTACAAACAGGCTCAGGAATGTCTAAACCAGTCTATTACGTAGGAATAAGTGACCGTCAGGGACCCGAAAAAACATATAAAATGGACAGAAGGGAAAATGAGATCCTGCTGAAAGATCTGACGTCGGGAGAGGTTATGTACATCTTGTATACCGATAAAGCGGGAACCCAAAATGTTCCTGTGCAACAATAATAAATATATGGCCGGATAGAAAAATGTATGTGTTTTGTTACATATCAATTTATTCTGCACAAAAAATAATTGACGTATGAATGCTTTTTTTTGCAGCGTAAGCGCGGTTTTTTGCAAGGCTTGGTAGGATTTAACATTTTTTTTAACGATAAGTTTGTTCTTTGGAATGCAGTTTGATGTAACTTAGAACAACAGGAATCATGGAAAGATTTCACTAATTTTTTTAAACTTAAAAACACAAGTTATGGCTTTCAAAGCAAGACTCCAGTTTTCAGGTAACGAGTATGACGTACTGAATGCTGACTATTCCTTCACACGTGACGTCGATTCAAAAGGACGTCCTTCATCTTCAGTTTATGGTGGAACGATCAATGTAGAGGTAGAATCTACAGAAGACACTTCGGTGATCGAGGCAATGGTGAACAACCAATACAAGCCGATCGCTGGTACACTATTGATCAAAAAACCGGACGAAGATGCCAAAATGAAAGAGATCAGATTTGAAGATGGTTACATTATCCGCTACGAAGAGGGAATCAATATTGTAGGATCGCATGCAATGACCTACAAGTTTGTGATCTCTGCGCGATCGATCAGTATCGGCGAGGCAACGAGCGAACAAGATTGGCCTAAAGCTTAACCACAGGAGGTTTTGCACCAGGAGATTTAACAAAGATTTGTAACCATTAAAAATTACGATTATGTCATTTAAAACAAGATTATCCCTAGGCGGGAAAGAATACGATGTTATCCAATGTAAATTTTCATTACATCGTGATGTGGACTCCAAAGGACGTCCTTCATCTTCAGTATATGGTGGAACAATCAAAGTAGAGGTTGAGTCTACAGAAGATACTTCGGTCATTGAAGCTATGGTGAACAACCAGTACAAAACTGTCAATGGTAAAATCACTTTCAAAAAGAGCGAAGAAGATGCAACCATGAAAGAGCTGAAATTTCAAGACGCTTATATCATCCAGTACAACGAGGGCATCTCTATCACGAACGATCGACCAATGACATTGACACTGGTGCTGTCGTCCCGAGTATTGGAAATGCAAAATGCAACATTAGAAAACGATTGGCCTAAAGCTTAGTCTTAAAGATTAGACCATGAAATTTGGAAAGACGGTCTATCAAGTTGAAGACCGTCTTTTTTATAAACTCCTTTAAAAGGTAATGTTATGTATTTTGATAAACCAAAATTAATCATTGAGATGCATATTGAGGGGAAGGAGGTAACGCATTTTCTTTCTTTTAATATCCGTCAGCGATTCAATGCCCACCACGAATTTGAACTTCGTATCGAACATGGCAAATTGGGGATTCCGGGATTGATCAATCTGCAGGATAGCCGATCATATGTGGGCCGCACCTTGGCCATTTCCTTTGGATATGCGCAATCCAGCATGCAGAATTTTTCGGGTATCATCACAGATGTGTCCCTAACGCAGAGCCATGGCTACCAGGGGATATTGCTGATCAAAGGATATAGCCCCACCATCTTGATCGACCGTGGTAAGGATCTGGGATCCTACTATGGTAAGACCCTGAACGATATTGTAAAGCTTGCAACCAAAGATATCGTACAGAACGACCTGCATATGAATGTAAATCCAACGCGTTCTGAACCTATAGACTACTTGATCCAATACCGCGAAAGCGACTTTGAGTTTCTGAATAGACTTTCCGCAGAATATCTGGAATGGTTTTTCTATGATGGTGAACGTTTACACTTTGGGAAGCCGGCAGAATTGCCCGCTGGAAAAGTGACCTATGGCCGCGAAGTGAGCCGACTGGATTATGGAATCCAGATCCGTCCTGTCAATCACTGCCGTTTTAGCTATATACCGCTACATGATCAACTGCTTGAAAGCACAAGTAACATCAAAGCTGAAGGCCATCCGGATCAGGTTTTTGCGATGCAGCGGGCTTCGGAAACCTTTAGTAAAGTATTTAGCCAGCCACTGGATATCCGGGTGGATAGCCAAGGTGAGCTGCAACGTGTTGTACAACAGCAAGAAGAAGCTAATGTTGGTCAGTTGCTGCAGGTATCATGCGATAGCGACTCGCCACAGATCAGGCTCGGTGCACAAGTGGAAATCGAAACCAGCTTGCGCCAGGATCTCAACTTCGTAACGGATACTTTGGGTAAGTTTTTGATCACAAATGTCGAGCATCACTTTGATGATGTCGGCCGATATACCAACCGCTTTGATGGCATCCTAGCGACCACAGAACGTATTCCTGTACGTGATTACCTGCGCCCGCAAGCGGATATGCAGATGGCTGACGTAATTGATAACAACGATCCCAGTGGACAGGGAAGAATTCGTGTGCGCTTCAAATGGCAATGTGCAAATAACGATGAAACCGAATGGTTGCGCGTGATCACGCCAAATGCGGGCACCGGAGACCGTGGCATGAACCGTGGTTTTATGTCCATACCCGAGATCGGCGACCATGTTATTGTAGCCTTCGAAGAAGGAAGTGTAGCCCGCCCTGTTGTACTGGGGAGCTTATATAACCAAAGTACAGCAGATAGCACGCCGCAGATTCAAAATCATCTAAAAAGCATCACGACACGCACAGGACATTTAATCGAATTTGATGACAGCCAGTCCAGTCAAGGGATCAAAATCACAGATATCAAAGGGAATATTGTCCATATAGACAGCCAGGGTAGCAATGTAACCATTACTGCACTCGAAAATATGACCTTGAATTGTAAGAATATGCAGATCAATGTGACTGAAAATATGGATGTACAGGTCGGAAAAGATCAGAGTACCTCCGTGGGCAACAATCAAACTGTATCAGTCACTAAAGATATCGCTACGACAGCCGGAAATAACTATTCACTTTCGGCGACAGGAGATATCTCTGAAGACTCAGACAATCGGACTGAAATTGCCAGCAAGGATTTTAGCCGACAATCTGAAACATCGAATGAACTCGCTTCTGAAATGACCATGTTCAGCAACAAAGAGAATATGACGCTGCAGAGTGGAAAAACCATAGAAATAAATAGTGTCGAGAAATCTAAACTCTTTTAATGAATGTGGGAGATTAAAGGAACATGGAATATTGAAATAAATCCTTCGCCTAGACAGCAAGGGTCTGGCAAGAAATCGATCTGTGCAGACAAGATATTCTTGTTATTATTCATGTTACTGAGTGTGGTTTCCAGTTGTCAAGAATCAAAGATGAACGAAAAAAAACAAGTGTGGGCTGGTGCTGTTGTTGCGCCCAAGGAATATCCAGTAGAGATTTATAATGGTGCATTGAGCAGTAATGAGTACGCTTATAACTTTGGCCCGATCTACGGGATACTTAAACAGGGCTGGAGTTCGTCAGGTAAAAGTATGGGTAGACCGGATACGCCCATTGAATTTCCGGATGAACTAAAGATGACTTGGTACGCTATTCAAGAACAAAAATTCTATACGGGAAATTGGAAATTGGATAAAGAGCAAATTTCCAAGGTCTGGCAGGAGGGAAGCCTAAATGTAAAAACAGGGACTAAAGAAGAGTTTGAAACACTAATTGTTGGTTTAGCGCCCGGAGGGAATGTCGCATTGTGGGCCGAAGGGGCACGGCAAGTGCTATTGGCTACTTTTCAGGCACATGATACTACAATCAATAAAGAAACTGCAAATCCGGATTTTGAGCATTTCTTT
Source organism: Sphingobacterium ginsenosidimutans (assembly GCF_039536865.1). NCBI lineage: Bacteria > Pseudomonadati > Bacteroidota > Sphingobacteriia > Sphingobacteriales > Sphingobacteriaceae > Sphingobacterium > Sphingobacterium ginsenosidimutans. Next base: position 1,172,157 of record NZ_BAAAZK010000007.1, on the reverse strand, counting down.
CGTCAAGAATATAGGGATGTGGCGTATACACCGGAAAAATTATACGGCACTGAGCTTTACGCGCAATTGCAGGGCAAAGGGTGGCCGGATCCTAAGCTATACCTCGATTATAACAAAAAGTATGCGTGGAAATTTGCAGTGGAAGGTATTGGCATAGGTCCCAAAGATTATTTTTATTACAAATGCTTTAATGGTGAAAGAGATCAGTTGCTCAATACAAGTGATGGCAATACGGATCTGCCGAAAGCGATCCCTGAACATATATCTGTCAAATGGCAGGATAGCAAACAGCAGCATTGGGTTGCAGATACAAGATTTAAATATGATGTGATAAAAAAAGCTTTTGAACAATTTGATCCTGCAGAAAAAATAGATCTTCTGATTCAGGTGGATATTGCTTCAAATGTATTGAATACTTATCTGAAGTCATCCTCAAAGCAGGTTAAAATTGTTGGATATGATCTGGCCTTGGTACCGGTAGATAATTAATGAATTTATGGCAAATGTTGTATTTAAAGACTATAATCCATCGCCTCGGAATACGCAAAAAACGTATTCAGTAACGATAAATATATTTTTTGATGGCACCAAAAACAATAAGAGTAATTCGGATGCCCGAGTGAACAATCACAGTTCATTTGAAAAATACGGTAAATCGGACGATGAGTCCAGTTACCAGAATGACTGGTCCAATGTTGCCCGATTATGGGAGAACTGTACCAATCCGAATCTCTTGTATATTGAGGGGATAGGTACTACAGACCTTAAGGGTGACTCGACAATGGGCTACGCTTTTGGGTCGGGCTGGACAGGTATTCGGTTTAAAGTGCGTAAGGGTTGTGAACAAGCGGCCGCTATTATCAAAAAAGAAATGGATGCCAATCAGGGGAAAGTGTTGCGGGAAATTATATTTAATGTATATGGCTTCAGTCGCGGTGCCGCTGCTGCGCGGAATTTTGTCTATGAAATTGGGAAGGCTGCTTATAAAGGGCGAAAAACTGAAACCGAAGAGGTGACAACCTATTCCGATAGCGACAATATGCCCGGTCGGGAAGAAATGCCCGCAGGTGGACACTTAGGTTACGCGCTCAAAGTCAAAGGGGTAACCTTAAATCCGGCTTTTGTGAAAGTGAATTTTCTGGGCATTTTTGATACTGTAGCTTCTTATTCACCGACTCCTGTACCCCGATTTTCAAACGATATCGGCGAATTGAACCTCAATACGCTGGGCAAAGCACAGCATGTCGTCCATTTTACCGCTAGGGACGAGATGCGGGAAAATTTTTCGCTGACTCGATCGCCAAAGGGGCTCGAAAGAGATTTGCCAGGGGTGCACTCCGATATCGGGGGGAGCTACCTGACCGGTCGCGAGGTGAAGGAAGAAATCGAAACGGCGAAGCTCTCTTATGGAAAGTTAGAAACTCTTCGGGACCGTTTGATTGCAGATGGATGGTACAAGCCTGGGGAGTTGACAATCACTGGTGGCTGGTATTGGGCGTTGCGTGGAGAGAAACAATTGGTATACAAGGAGTATAGCTTTATTCCATTGCATTTTATGGGATATTTTAGTAAAGATCATAATGCACAAATAGACCAAGAAAAAATGAAAGGCAAGTATAGCATACAAGGGCATCCTACCTTGGTCAGTGTGGAAGCAAAGCTGAAAGCCTATGTTTTTGATGGTGCTCCTTATCCCTATGCTGGCAGGGAACTGAATGCAGCGAATTTAAATGAGTTAAAAACACTGCGTTACAGCTATTTCCATCGTTCGGCGCGAAGGGAAGGTGTTGGAATGGATCCAAACAACGATTGGAAGAGAGTGGAACTGGAGGAATAATTTGATTAAAATAAATAGGCTATGGCAATATTAAAACAAGCAGCTAATATCAAGATACGTGTTCAGTCTGATTATAATTTAGAGGTGGCTGGTAAGGTGCAAAAGCTTGCTGACAAGCTGAATGTAGAAGCTAGAGAAGGCAATCTGGTATTGGCTTGTAATAAAGTCATACATGGAAGAGGAAATAAGGAGGTGTAACCATTATGTTCAACAAAAGCAAAAGTATTTTCTTTCAAGAAGGGGAGCTGGATCCCGTAGGTGCGGTAGTTGAAGAAAACAAATTGCTGCTCGAGAGTGTGTTGTCGTCGTTCAATTGGAGGGTTGGTCAAAAAATGGATTACGGTATGCTGTTGAATTTTGGACCTGAATCCAAGCAGACAGAATTAAAATATACCTGCAGTTTGACTAGACTTTCCAACGATGCTGAAGGCAATTTTGTGTTTGAGCTGAATAGGACAAGTGCAGTATATATTGACGAAATACTACCCGATCTGATAGCAGATAAATTGGCTTTTGAAGTAGGTAAGGTTTTCTATCCCTTGCATTTGATGGTTGATCCATCCGGTGAATTACGCGGTATTGCCAATACAAACCAGATACAGAGTCGTTGGCCTGGCGTGAAAGATGCACTCAGAAGTTACTTCCAAGGAGATTTCTTTGAAGAGTATCTTCAAAAGATGGAAAAACTGATGCTTCATGAGCATAATATATTTTCGGCGATCAACAGGACAGATTGGTTTATACGTGTGTTTTTTCAACCTTTCTATAAGTTGTATCCTGCTCAAAATATTGCTAGAAGGCAATTTTTTCCAAACCTTCCAACATTGTCGATGCAGTATCAACTCATAGAAAACATGATGCCAGAATTGAATCATTTCGGGGCAATAGAATTAATACAACAGGGGCTGTTGGAACAAGATGCTGATTACGGAATAATCTGTTCTGGTCGTAGCGAAGCACATTATATTTTTCATCCACAAACGCGGATTTTATTGGCTGCCAATGGCTATTGGGAGTCCAAGGTCGAAGGTAACCAGGTGCTAGTGGGGCTGAGGATGTTCTATCTGCCGGAAGAGGATGGCGATTTTGTGTTTGATTATAATAAAAAAAATAATACAACTGCACAGGCCGATCTTGGTACGGGAAGCCTGAATAAACAAAAAGATGAAAAGAGTACCTGGGCGAAATTATTTAACCTTTAAAAAAGATGGCAGAAAAACATGTAGTTGTTCAAGGGGCACAATGTATGTGCAACTTCGGTACAGCGCCTGATAAACTGAAGGTGCTAACGAATGATAAGGACTTTGCAAATGATAGCCAAGGAAGTAAGAAACCGATTGCTACAACAAAAGATATTGGAACTACATTCGAAAAAAATATGTTTGGATCCTGTTCCAAAATGAATAACAAACCTTGTAATGCTGTTGTACAGAGTTGGTCGGGGTTCTATCCGGATACTATTTTATCGAATGGTGGAAAAGTACTATTGGAGGATAGCAAAGCGAGCTGTCCAATAGGAGGGGCTGACTGTATCCGTGTGATTCAACATGGTCAGCAAGCGGAACCGTCTCAAAAAAATATAGACAACAGCTCGAAAGAAGTACAGGGACAATTGAATCCTATGGCAAATATGATAACTGATCAAGGATCTTTTGAAGGTATTGAAGTCGCAACACGATAAATTATGGCTAAAGGTGTTAGAAAAATAAAATGGACTGGGGAGGGGCCAGTTTACAACGGGACAAAAGGATCTGTTCCAAATTCTTTACTTGTAATAGCTCCCGGAGAATACGTATGGTTTCAGGTGGGGGATTGGCATCCGGGTACTACCGAAACGGAAAAAAAGAAGGATCTGAAATGGGCTGTACAAAATAAAGAAGGAAGAATAGAATACCAAAAGACGCTAGGATGGAACTACAAATATGGGTTTCGTCTTTCCAGAAAATTATGTGGCCCTTATACCTTTTATGTGGAGGCTTCTTGGAGTGGCAACTTTGATGGTAAAGCAGGCTTAAGTCTCCGTGGAGAAGCTCCAGCGCGAATTGTTGATAGCCGATGGACGAGAAATGAAGGAGGGGAAGACGTGCGGAAAACATATCAATTTTCGTATGGTGAATTGATTTGGCTCCGTCTTTTTACCGAAGGGCTAAACGGGTATAATAATGTGGAAGTACGTGTCTTTAGACGATTGAGATCTGCATTTGGCCTGCTTCCGAAAGATGATGAAGTAACCCGGAAAATCTATTTATGCCAGGTTATCAATGGGGAGATTAATTTGCGTATCCCAAATACTTATTCTTGGGGTAAGAGTATACCCGATCGGGCATCTGTGGAGGAATTTTACGTTAGGGTAGTACATCCCGTCACCAAGAAATATATCGCAGATACGATGCCGAAGCCCAGTACAGCTCATGCTCGGTTTTTAAGAATCAAGGATAATGAGGTTTCCCAAGTAATAGAAACCCCTCAAAATAGGGTGCCTGTAACGATTTATGAACCGGATAAGAATGCGGCCAGATTTGAGCCCTGCAGATTTGAGCAAATTAAAATTACCGAAGTAGGGAAAACGCCTGTTATCGTATTTGATCACGGCGGCGGTGTCAAAAATAAATCAAACCCTAGGGAACCTGTGTTGGAATCGATATTCTTTGAAATAGGAAAAACAGAATTAACCCCGGATAGTCGCAAGAAGATGGATACCATTTTACAATTTATTTTGGAACATAATGGTTCTTCTATCCGATTGGATGGTTACGCTTGTGTGATTGGTAAGCAGATTGACAACCAGGTGCTCTCGGAAAATAGGTCAAAGACGGTTAAGGAATTCTTTATTAAAGGAAAATTGGCGGGAGGCCGGATCACAACGGTGGGCCATGGCGAACTAAATCCTACCGACGATAAAAAAGGAAGGGACAATCTAAAATATAAGGATGAAAAAGATTATATCAATAATCGTAGGGTTGATATTTCATTTGAATATTACGGACATAATGCTGATACAATTGTTTATGATACAATTTTGGGTAGTAAACCCACAACCATAACCGTTGATCCTGTCAATTTTGATACAAAGGCATGTTTTAGTAAAACCAAACACAAAAAAGAAATTAAGTTTTCGAACACCAATATCAAAAATGGACTTGGGGGCAGTATTCCAGCTATCTCTCGTCTATCAGATACGAATCTCGTACCACTGAATTATATCTGGCCGAGGTACTGTCTGACCAATATAGGGTCTTTCAGTTCGGCTAACGATTATATAGTTCATTTTCATTCCTGCAGGTACTTTTCTGTTGAGAATAATCCACCTCTAAAAATCAGGGTGTTCCCAGATATCAAATGGAAACTAAATTTCTTTCTTAATTTAACAAATGACTTAAGTGTTAAGTGGCAGAATGTTACACCAGAGCAACATAGAGAATACCAGAGCAAAGCTGGTAAAATTGGCGCGGAGAATAGGTGGAAGCAAAAAGATGCTTCATTTGGTTTTGGCTTGTTGGCTCAATGGAACAAGTCTGGTGAAAATTATGGCTCAAAACTAGAACTCAAAACTTCATATGAAGGAAAGTTCAAGAAGCTTTATGATATCTTCTCCTCGATGGGGGATTTAGCAAAAAGCATTACTGCTGAAACAAAGGGGGCCGTCAAAACGAGTATTCCAGGTGTTCCAGTGATGATAGCGGTCAAACCACCTAATTTGAGCTTGGAAGGGGAATGGTTTCTTAAAAAAGTGAAGAATAGTGCAAATGTTGACGAGATCGGAACGGAGGTTTCAATTAAGTTGGCTGCTAATCCACTAATAGCCTTGGAAATCACAATAGACCTGCTAGGAGCAATTGTTTGGGGAGTTTCGGGAGCAATCTCGGGGGGCGCAGCGGCACCAGGTGTGTTAAAATTGTATCAAAAAATCAAAGACCAGTTGATGACTGGCGCGAATGTTGGGACAGACGATTTGGGGTTTAAAGCGAGTGTAGATATATATATGGACTTGGTTATAACGAACGAAATATTAGTTGATAGTACTTTTGCTTTTAATACGGTAGGAAAACCTTCTGACTCTAAAATTGATATATCCGCAAAAGGCAGATTGAAAGTAGAACTGAAGGTAGGTATTAAAGTCAAAGGTGAACTTTCTCTGGTTGTGGTTAAAGTGCAAGGATATTTCGAAGCATCTGCATCCGCAGAAGGATCTATAACGTTTGGACATAAATTAAATTATGATGCTAAAGGCTTATACTATCGCCCTATTCTAGGATTTGATGGTTTGAATGCCAAATATATTGTAGCTGTATCGCTCTCTTTGGCAAAGAAAATTAAAAAAGATCAAACGAAAATGGAAATGACTGAGGAAAAGAAAGTCGTGCTCGCAGAGGGTAATTATGATAACGTTATTCCAAAATTTGATATAATAGAAAAAATTGAAAAGACCTTCAATGTTGACGCAAATATTCCGTTAATTACAAACTAAAAAAACTATGAAAATATATTTATTGATGTTACTATGTCTAATTGGAGTTACTTCCTGTAATTCTCAAAATAGGAATGATTTGCTGGCAATTCATTTTAATCAATCCGTTTCCACCTTGATTAGTGCGCAAAAATTGGAAGAATTCCAAGATCCGAATTATGGAATCTATACGTTTAAAACAGATAAGTTGGAAGGATTCAAAATCGGAGATATAGATTTGTCGACCTACAAGTATCCGAATGGCCCAGTAGCAGATTTTAATAGAATACAAGTATATGTGGACGACCGAACTTCTCAGCAATATTTAGGTTTCCGGTATACTACGGTAAAACAGGATGAAATAAAGGAATTAGTTAATTATCTGAAGAAAAAATATCCAAAATTTGAACAAAGAAAAGATTCAACCGGTGAGGTTTACTTTTGGGATATAGAATCTTTAAATGCCTGGCTTTTCTATTATCCAAGTGTTTCTGTGGATAGCAATGGCAAAGATTTCCTAAATTCTAATTTCCTCTATGTAAAGAAAGGAACTCGTGTAGAGAATAGTCAGGATACGAGTTACAATACCATTTTGGACAATTTTAATATGATGTATCCTAAAAATTAAAACTCATGCAAAAGCCATATTACAATTTGGATTTTGGAGCGACGATGTGTAAACTTCAAATTAAAGTGAATGATCTTGAGGTCTTTATGTTAAATATTGATGGCCAAGTGGCTTCTGAAATACCTTTGAATGGTGGAATATTCGGTAGTGGTGAACAACATATTGAAATTAGGGCCTTGCCTCTGGAGGGTGAAAAACTGCTCAATCCGCAAGCAAATTTTCATTACCAAGTAAAAGCTGTTGACGTAAATACACCAAATTGGGATTTTATAAAAAGTTTTGGAAAACATCAGATTGGACCTGAGCCAGAACCTAAACCTTTTCTTCTGAGCAAGGGTGTCTTTCATGCGGATGTTCCCTATGTTGTATCCAATTGGGGAGATCTCGGGAATGTAAATGAAGATGATCTCAAAGAGAGATTATTTAGGATATATCGCGAGATCATAGACGCTGGTAAAAAAGGTGACTATAACAAATTGTTTGCTGCTATTGAGCTCACCGAAAGGAGGAATGCTTTGACTCTTTATCTTTCTGAAGTAGAGGTGAAAAGCAGAGTAGATGCCATAAGGAAGGATATTAAGGAGGGCTTCAAGATGATGGATCTGGATAAACACAGTGTTGTTGAAGTAGCTGGCAATGGTCGATTGTGCCGCTTGGTACGGATAGATGGAAATTCGGCATTGGCATTAGAAAATAATGAAACAGCGGAGGAGCTTATTATTGAACTTTGGCTAAGCCAGGATAAAAATAACAATTTAACTGTTTTCTAGTAAAACTGACTAGGATTGTTCGAGGGGTAAGGTAAGAATTTGAACTAAATAGGCGTGGGGTTTGTGTGCTATTTATACTGCTGTCTTTGTGTTTTTTGATCGGTTGTACAGCTAATAACCCAAATGAACAAGTAGATTTTTCTGTAGTTAGGTAAAGCAGCCCCAAAAAATATTAAAAATGTAGCAAGCAGCGAAGGGGATAAAAATGATCTGTTTGAATTTATAGAAAAAGAGTAAAGAATAAGGTAAAACTAATTCGCATAGTATTTCGGAAGCCCAGCATATTTGTTGGGCTTTTTTATAGCAATCTTCATCCAATGTTGGGGCTGATACGAATTTAAGGAAATATCCAACGGATTTAAGATGATAACTGACGGATTTTAAACCGTTGTTTGTTTCTAACAGGCAATGCCTTAATATTACATTGGTTTTGTTGCAGTAGCTTAGGTGTTGGAATGTGTCAGGATAAGAAGCGTTAACGATAAGGTAAGTTCAACTTTACAACAAATAGATTAGTCACTTAAAAGAATTGTCGTAGTGGTAGGAGAAAAGAGTTAGCCTGCGATAGGTTATAAGGATCGGGAAGAAAATAAAAAAATCACCGCTTAAATAATAATAATAAATTAATATAACTATGGAAACTTGTCTTTTTTACTTGTTTTAGGATATTATACGAAAAGTGCTGTGGGGATATTTTTTAAGAAATATGATTTTGATTATTAATGTTTTACCGCTATGCTTTTTGAGCATTTTAGCTTGTGTGATCAAAAGGAAAAACAGGTATTGTAGTTCTCCGTTGCAGTATTACAATATGCTAAATCAGGTGTCTAGTATAAATAATTACCTATTTGTGGCCTGTTTTTTGCTTTTACGTTCAACGAAGTATTTTGAAGTATCATACTAACGTTAGTTCATATATTGAATAGATTAATGCTTGTGCCACTAGGTTTATTTTGATCTGTTTTAATTATCCAAATGCTGGAATATATGATTGCGATAGTTTTAGAAAAAGGAGTATTGAAATTATGAAACCAATAAACCAAAAGGAAATAAGTGCGGCTTATCGCAAGTTTATTATTTTGTTTACGATGCTTTTACTGGTATCACTATCGAGTTTTTTTCTCTACTTGAAAGCTGCTGAGAAAGAGTATGTGGTCTTGAAAGAGCAGTATGAAGAGGTCGAAAATCTGATGAATTCGAGGGCGGATATCAATAGACAATTTGCACAGATCAATCAATATTTTAGAGATATTGGTCAGGGGAATGCGGATATGTCAGCTATCGCCAGAAAACGGGTGCTTCAGAATGAAATTGCCAAAAGTTCGGGCCATATCAGTCGAGTAATTGATGGTTTAAAGGCAGATAGTAGCAGAGCTAGCCTGAAATTTTATCGACAGTTAAATAGAGATGTGATTTTAGTTTCCCGCTTACAAGATTCATTATTTTCTACCAAAAATCTGATTGAAAGTAAACGTATGCAGCTCGAAAGTTGTATCCTAATGAATAACCAAATTAACAAAGTTGTAAACCAAGGCTCGATTGTAGGGAGGTAAAATATGATAAAACTTAGTTTAGCTGAAAGACGTGAACATTTTCTTTTATTGCTGGGAGCTTTTGTACTGGCAATGACAATATTAGGCTTTGTTCTTTTCTATAGTGACGGTCCTCGGTTTGCAATATCAAAAGAAGACCTTGCATTGCGTATCCAGGATGACCAGAAATTTGAAGAGTCTGCAAAAATGGCCTTACGCTATGTGGATAGTGCCTCCTTGCAGATCAAGCGATTTGATCCATCAGTGCAGGCTGTATTCATTGAAAATGATATTAAAAAAACATTTAATGATGTCAATGCCATTTATGCGCAGAATAGTTTCGACAACAGATATGGCATATTTGCACAGGCAGCAGTCCTCTATGAGAATTACTATGTTGACCGTCGGGAGCTTAAAGGCAATATAAATGATATAGACCGTATATCTAAAAATCTGGATGATTGCATCGTAAACAGGAAACAATTGCAGCAGACCATCAATATGATGAATGCGCGTTAATACATATAAATAATCAATTATAGCTAAATGGATAATAATTTTATTGAAGAGGAGTCAGTACAGAAGGTTTCCAAGAGTAACCCTCGTATCTATTTGTTTATCATCATCTTTTTAGTCATTGCGATTTTAGCGGGATTGCTATATTTCTTTAAAATCTATACCAAAGCAGAAGAGAAGATCAGCGCCAAGATAAACAAGACTGAAATTTATTTGAATGAGGATCTGATCTATGCAGATAATACCAATGGTGCAAAGAAATGGGTTTGGGAGTTTGGAAATGGCGATAAATCGACAAAACAACAAGGGACTTATCGCTTTCCGGCTGTAGGCTCCTATGTCTTAAGGCTCACGGTAAACGATAAACTCCGTGAACAGTTTTTTGTGTCGGTGAAAGACAGTGTCGTTCATTCTTTGGCACAGGATACAACCTTATTTATCAGTGGTTCGACCAATGGCATTGTACTGGAGGAGATACGACTGGAAGCAAATGGTCCTGGCGAAGTGTTTGAATGGTGGTTTGGAGAGACAGGAAAAGTGGATGCAATAGGTAAATCTGCGCTCTATACCTATACAAAACCTGGTATCTATAAGGTGCAGCTCCGTTCGGATAAAAGCCCAAAATTTGTTTTTCACACGATACGTATCGTCGATCCAACAGCTGATATCAACCAGCTTGTCACTCCAGGAAAAGGAGCTCAGGATGCACTCAATGATCTGAAAGAAAAAATACAGGATATTGCAAATGGCGCAGATTTTAATGCAAAGTATAATTATATCCTTTCAAAATATCTGTGTGGAGATGAAAAGGTCAAGGTAAATGTAGAGATGGACGGGAAAAAGAAGCAAATGGATATCTACACCTATCTGATGGGACTTACTTTTTCCAAAGGTGTCACGATCAATGAGGTAACTGTAGAAAGTGCTTCGACACCAAATGCAACAAAAGAATGTCCTACATTAATCAAAGTTAAACAATCAAAATAATAGCAAAGTCTTACTATGAGTATAGCTAAATATTTCCTGCCTTATACCTTATGCCTTGGCTTGTTATGGGGAGCGTTGGGTACAGATGCTATCAAAGCGCAATCTGCAACATCCTTTGGTGGAAGTGTTGTCGGTCTACCCGTGCCTTATCTTGAACCCAATCCTGCGACCTCGACTAAATTGTCTCTGGGCAAATCTAATCTTCCTTGGATTGTGTTTTCTGACCGTAATGATAATTACACCACGACCTCGCCAGGAGGAACACTGATGATGGAGAAGTTGACCTTTATGCAGCCATTCTATGTTTCGGAAGAAAAAGATGGTTATCTAAAGCTGTTACGCTTCAGCGAGAATATGGTGCGTGGGCTTAAATTGAAAGACAAAAAACATGCAGAAAGTGTGGGATGGATTGCTAAAGATAAATTATTGTTATGGCAACGCTCTTTTGTTGATGTCGCGACCCGTTTTCCAAATAAGGCATTGACGATTATTAATGATGTTGAACCTTTGGTCGCCGGACAATATTATTTTGACAAAAAAGATTCGATTTATGTTTTTGATGGACCAGATCTGAAAAATGGAAAAGCGAAAGTTGCACTTCATAATTATGTATATGTCTTTAAAAAATCGGATGATGGCAAGCAGCTGCTTATCGGTTCGGCTGATCAGTTTGTTCCCAGAGAGGCTGGCAAATATGTGAAAGGATGGGTATCCTCATCTGTTGTTCAGAACTGGGGCCACCGTTTGTATTTTGCGCCCTATACTTTCCAGTCTCCAGAAGCTGATGTTGTTATGGAGAAGATCAATAAAGATCGTATCGATGGACTTGAGCCTTACAAAATAGACCCATTGATCGATACGGCAAACATTACTTTATTGGGCGTACCTGTGCAAACGGTAGATGAATCGGGAATCGTGACAAACTATGCCATTGACGTATTCAATAAAACTAATAATAAACTATTGACGATCAACGGTGCCGAATTGACTTACCCTGGGTTAATTAACCTCATTAAAAATAGATCGAAAATCAATATTATTTTTGTTATCGATGGTGGAAATGCCATGCGCAACCACTTTGCGAGCTTGACTAATACTATTCAAGGATTTGAAAATAGTGTTGAAACGATTTTTAACAAGCAGAACATAAAGTATGGTAGTGTGGTCTTCCGAAACCCTTCTTCTTGTGGTGGACGAACCGCAAAAATGGAACTTACCGAAGACTTCCGCAAGTTGACGGGCTTCTTGCGCGAGCAATCCAAGATCACAAGCAACTGCGATCGCGGTAATTCTGAACAACCTCTTTTTGAAGGCATAGGCGAGGCGACCAACTTGGTTAAAGATGTGGCAAAGCAAACGAATCTATTTGTAATTGTAGGATCTACAGGCAATTTAGGCGGTGCCAATCCCAGTCAGATCTCCTCTATTGCCCGAAGGGTTGCGGATGTAGAAGGTCGGATGGTTATGTTACAAGCGTATAATAGCACGCAGACAACATTCAATGATTTCATCGTACAATCGAGAAAACTGGTGTCCAGCGAAGCTTATTATGCTGCTGAACGACGTAAATTTCAATTGGTTAAAGGAGAAGCTTTCGGAAATCAATCCTACGATTTTAATCTGACGGATTCAATATCGTATTACTTGGATTTTCCGAAAAATAGCCTTATCCAGGGCGGAGTGGTGTTTCCAACCCGGGGTTCATCGCTCAACAACAAGAGTTTCAATGTGGCGTTTTACCGTTTCATGGATGAAACCCGCGAGGATATACGCTCACATATACACAGCTTGGATAGTGCCTTTCGCCTAACGGGAATAGAAAATGCCAACATCAATCCAAGTGTTGCTAAGTCATTGGGTGGCAAGTTTAACCAGGATGTCGGTGAATCAATGCCACATAATGCCTTTAAGTTTGCTTCTATGCTGAAATTTAGCCCTGATTTGCAGTACCAATTAACTAAGGGTTTGGATTTTGATCTTGTTTTGAATACGGGGGAGTTCAACGAATTCAACAGCACCTTGTCTGTGATGACCGGAGATAATTTGGTCAAAGATGATAATTCATTCAGAAAGAAACTGTATCAGAATTACATTGAGGCCTATAAGAAGAAATGGCCAATGTATAGTGCTGGAGCTGTCGACAAATGGACCATTGGAAAGTATTTTTCAGTTATGTTAGGGCTTCCTATTATCCACAATACATTTACAGATATGAAAGTGGAAGCATTAAAAAATAAGAAGGAAATGACACTGGAAACTTTTGAAGCTTATATTGTTTATCTGCAGCAGGTGATGGCAATGACTAGATCGTATGCTCAAAATCAAGGTAAATTTTTCTCTAACGGGGAGCAATATTACCGTGTCCGTGGTAGTTTCTTTAATATCAATGCACCTCAAACAACCAGCAAATGACGATCAGCAACTTTAGTGAATCTGTTAAATTAGCCATTCATATTGCTCAAGCTTTAGCGGAGGAATATCATCAGAACCAATTTGGTCCAGCTCATTTGCTGAAAGCGTTGATGCATAAGGATGTTGGCTTGCGCCAATTTGTTCAGTCTATTCATAAAGATGATCAGTATATCGCTGAGTGGGCCGAAATTCGTATGGACGAGTTGGAGCGATCGAATATTGCGGTTCCAGCCGAAGAAATAAAAGGAAATGAAGGGGTCATTCGTTTGCTGGATGAGGCTGATCTCGTCAGGATCAAACTCGGGCTTGATTTAATCACACCCATCTGTTTGCTCACGGCCATTTCAAAGGCAGGAATTGCTTTTGATGTCAATCAATTAAAATCCTTCCCGATCAAGGAGAAAGAAATATATGACCTCTACGTAGATCAGAATCAAATCGGTCAGGCTGTTTCGAAAGGTGGAAATGAAAGTAGCGATATGAATAGTAGCGCTACGGTAAAAGGAGCATTGCATCAGTATTGTGTGGATCGTCTGCAATTGGTGCGTGAAGGTAAATCTGACCCGATTGTGGGGCGGGATAAGGAGATCCGGATGATGATGGAGATCCTCTGTCGGCGCAACAAACCCAATGTTATTATTGCTGGTGAAGCCGGGGTGGGTAAAACTGCGCTAGTGGATGGTTTTGCGATTGATATTGTGAATGGAAATGTGCCGGCACTGTTGAAAGATGCTCAATTATTCGAACTGGATTTGGGGGCTTTGATCGCCGGGGCAAGTTACAAGGGGGAAATCGAAGATCGCTTAAAAAAGATTATCACAGAAATAAAAGGTTTTGATAAGGCGATTTTGTTTATCGACGAAATCCATACGTTGTTGGACAATAAAGGACCGATAGGCTCTGGTGCCGGAAATCTGCTGAAGCCCGAATTGGCAAGGGGTGAAATCACGGTAATAGGAGCAACAACCTTGGATGAGTACCGAAAGATCATCGAACCTGAACAGGCATTTAACCGACGCTTTGAGTTGCTCCAGGTGGCAGAACCCTCAGAAGAAAAAACCATCAAGATGCTCGAGAAAGTATTGGATAAATACGAACAACACCATGGTCTAAAAGTTGAGCTAGATGCACTTCCTGTCATAGTGACACTGGCAAAGCGCTACATGAAAGACCGACATTTGCCAGACTCGGCATTTGATCTGATGGACCGTAGTATGGCTGCATTAAAACTGGCACAAAGTGGTTCACTGGAAATTCTTGAAAATGCCGATAAGGAATTTGAAGTATTGAAATCGGATCAGCAGCAAAAAAATGAAATTCAGCTCCTGAATGATTACAAATGGCTGACGGAGGTACTTTTTAATAAGTTAAGTCCGATTCTGTTGGGCTTGCTGACTGAAGAAACAAGTTTTGAAGATTTTGACTCCGCAGCGCAATTCAATGACTATCTGACGCGGATTGTTCCTCTGTTAAAGGAGCAGGCCCAACAGCTCTCAGATACGGTTACTAAACAGGATATTGTGGCAGTGATGGCTTATAAAACAGGGATCCCTATGGGTAAACTGCAGGCCGGAGAAAAGGAAAAGCTGCTACAGATCGAAGGTTACCTCCAAAAACGTGTTGTGGGACAAGATCAGGCTGTGAAAGCAGTGTCCGAAGCGATATTAGAATCAAGAAGTGGGCTGAATAAAAAAGGTCAGCCGATAGGTTCGTTTTTCTTATTGGGGCCGACTGGAACGGGAAAAACGGAGCTCGCTAAATCAATTGCTGAATTTTTGTTTAATGACGAAAAAGCAATGATTCGTTTTGATATGTCCGAATTTAAGGAAGAGCATAGTGCCGCATTGCTGTATGGTGCTCCTCCGGGATATGTGGGCTATGAGGAGGGTGGATTATTGGTCAACAAAATTAGACAGCAGCCCTATTCTGTATTATTGTTCGATGAAATTGAGAAAGCGCATCCGTCGGTATTTGATACTTTTCTTCAAATATTGGATGAGGGGCTTATGCATGATCGTTTGGGTAAAGAAGGTGATTTTAGCAATGCGCTGATCTTGTTTACCTCCAATATCGGTAGTGAATGGATTGCAGGGCAAATTGAATCAGGGCAGGGCTTTCCAAAACATAATCAACTCATGGATATTATGACCGCTCATTTTAGACCTGAGTTTTTGGCCAGAATATCTGAAATTGTGCCTTTTGCACCTATATCTGAAGGTAATGTCGTGAAGATATTTGATATACAATTGCGGCAGCTTATCCAACTATTGGATAAGCAGGCTGTAGCACTGCAATTGACAGAAGAGGCGAAAAAGGCGATTGCGCTGAAAGGATTTACACCTAAATATGGTGCACGACAACTTGCTGCAGGAATCAGAAATGAACTGCGAAGACCCATTTCCAAAATGCTGATCGCGGGCGAACTGAACCGGGGCGATCTGTTGACGGTGGACTGGGATGAAAAGGCAGAAAAATTGATCTGGGATATAAAACAGAAATAACCTGTATGTCGTTTTAGGACAGTGGAATAGCGGACGTAAATAATGAATATTTACCAATATTTTGTTATATTGTATATAAAATAGGAAAAATTTAAATAAGTATAAACTTAATTTTTTGAAATATGTTTGAGTACGAAATTGGTGGAAACGAAAGAAAAGTAGAGACTTCGGAGTCCATTGTGGACATCTCGTTCAATAAAACGATGTTTATTCAGAAGCTGACTGACAACGAGCCTTTAAGGCCTGAAAAAGTTGAAGGACTAAAGAAAGTAGATGATGTCTTTGCACATTTTAAACCGAATGTGGATGTATCGTTTGAGGACGAAGATGGAGCGGCAGTAAACGAGAATTTGAAGTTTCAAAATCTTGGCGATTTTTCGGCCAAGAATCTAACGCAACAAAGCGATTTTTTATCTAACATTAGTGTACAGAAAGATCTTTCTGCGAGTGTAATCAAACAGCTGAAGTCAAATAAAACGTTGAAATCAGCAATTGAAAACGCGGAGACTAAAGAAGCATTTATTAATGTGCTAAAAAATTTCATCGCAGAATTGGAAGCAAATAAATAGGAAACAGATGGCAAATACACAACAAGAAAAAGCGGCGCAAGCGGGTACCGCTGCCGGATATAAAGAAGTAAAAGATAGGTCAGCGAAAGAGAACCTGCAAGATAGCTTGGATAAATTGGTTCGTGTCGGTGGTTTTGACCTTTTGGAAGCCTCTGTGGACGGGATTCAGAATTTGAATCCTGAAAGGAAGGCACGGAAGCAGATTTTTTTGAGTGATGATCAGAAAAAGAAAGAACGGGAGCAGCTGAAGAAGAAGATGGAGTTATGGGTGGATCTTTTGGAGAACTCGGATTCTGTTGCTGGAATGGTGGAGAAAAGTGCTGAAAAATTAAAAGTTGCTGAAGAGACCTTGAATCGTAATTTGGGGGTGGCATTGGAAGCTAGCCGTGAACTGGAGCAATCTTACCGTTCGGTACATTTATTCTACAAAAATACAGAGTCGGATAAACTGGACAACGTGGTCTTGATGAATGCAAGTATGGATCAACTGACGGACCTGGACAATCCTCGATTTATCGAATATGTTTCCGAAGAATTTAAACAAAATTATGATCGTCTGGATCTTCGGGATAATTATTCGCTATTAGTGGTCCCTGGCTATTTAGGTTCCAATAAGGTGTTGGACCGTTGGGCAAAGATTGCCAATGTCAATAAAGCAATGCTGGTAACAGACTTTGCGGATCTGGATCAACCTGATGATGTCATCGATCTGTTTACTTCAGGTAATTATACCAGTGCCGAAGCCTATAAGTCGAATGTCATTATGACAACCAATTGGTTGATCGGGCGTGAAAAAAATACCACTGTTGGCGAAGAGGAGGATCTGACTGTACCAGGCTCTGCTGCTTTGGCGGGGAAAATGTACTACACATTGATGTCGCAGGTGACTGCTGGTAAAAAACATGGTACAATCAATGAGGTCGATGGTGTAAAATTCGACTTGAAAAAAAGTGAGATCTCCCATCTTGAACGTATCGGTCTAGTACCGATGGTCAATGAATATGGTAAAGTAATGGCTTTCTCGGCCAAAACATTGTTCAATGGCGATAATATTGGTCTACAAACTTATTCGGTTGTCCGCGTATTTGATTATGTCACCAAAGTCTTGTTTGATTTCTTAAACAGAAGAGCTTTTGAGAACTGGACAACCAAAACCGAAAAAGACCTTCGTGCACAGATCGTTAAGTTTCTGGACAGTATCCAAGGACCAGACAGACTAATTGAACGATTTAAGATTATGCGTTTTGAACGTGATGATCAGCAGAAAGATAAGATTCACTTGGACATTCACATCACACCTTATTTTCCGGCAAAAAGTTTTATGGTAAAACTTGATGGTTATAAAGGGGAGGATGAAAGCACAACTTGGGCAAGTGAATATAACCAACAATAAGTGATTTGAAATGGATTTTTACTTAGATAAACCACTGCAGCTGGACCTTCCGGTTCAAAGTCAACGCTTAAAAGAGGCCGACCTGGGGAGATCCATTTCAAACTACCTGGAGCTGATCATATTTACGCGAAAAGGTGAACATCGATTCAACGCCGATTTTGGCTGTGCAATCTGGGATCTTGATTTTGAGCTTATTGTCAGCGAAAGCCTCTGGGAAGAGAAGTTCCGAAAATCGTTGCTGGACTCGATCACGCGATATGAATGGCGTATTCAGCAGGTTACGGTACAGGTCAATATTTCTGAAGTGGAGACTTTTTTTCCAAAACGGAATGTGGCTGAAATTAAAAAGAAGGTGATGATCTATGTGGAAGGAAAGATGGTGGAAACGGGCGAACGATATGCGTTCAGCACTTCGCTTTTTCTAAGCCCATTATCTAAATAGTGAGATTTAAATGAACGATATTTTTTATTCGAGCAAAGAGGAGATTCGGAACAGGATCATCAAGAAAGCACAAGAACTTTGGGGGATTCAAAAGGTCTTTGACTTTGATCCTTTGGTTCTGTTATTAATGGAGGTACTGAGCAGTGAGATTTTTCAAGTTTCCAATGATGTGCACGATTTTGAAAACCGAATTTTCGATAAGATCGGTCGTCTACTGGCACCGGATTATCTTGTCGCTCCGCTACCGGCTCATGCTATTCTATTTTATCAACCCAATGAAAATGAGGTGCGTGTAAGCCCTTATCTTCAGATGAACATGAAGAAGAAAATTGCAGCTGGGGGCTCAAAAGGAGAGAAGATGATGGAAATGAATTTTTCAAGTTTGGAGGAGGTTGATCTGTTTCATGGGAAGATCCGTTATATGGCTACGGCCCGCCAATTGTACGAAGTGCAGCCCAACTCGAAAAAAGTATTGGGGAAATCGGTACACCTGACGACAGAACATGCCATTTATTTGGGGATCAAATGCTTGGAGGAGCATAAGATGAAATCTTTTGAAGGATTGAATTTTTATTTTGACTGGGGAAATTACCAAGTTAACCGAGAGATGTACAAAGTACTGAACTTGGGAAAATGGTATCTCAATGGAGTCCCAGTGAAGCATCATCAGAATAGATTCCTAAAGAAAAATTGGCGATCAGAAGAAGAGCTCTTTGGCCGTAAAAATTATCTTTTTAATCTGAGCCAAGATATCGAAGGGTACTACCAGCAGCATTTTTTGACGTTGGATGATGATCTGGACGAGACCTGTTTTGGAAAGGAACAAAGTATACCTGAGGGAATTACGGCTAATTTTGATGCGCAGATCGTCAGCAAACTGGATCAGGATCTGGACTGGATCAGAATTGATATGCCTACTTCGCTCCCAAATCAGCTTTTGGAGGAACTACATGTACAGATAAATGCGTTTCCAGTTGTTAATAAACGTCTGGTTGAAGGCAAACATCGGGTGAAGGCGCTTAAAAATATTGTCGCAATAGAAACTGCCGAACTTGAACAGCTGCTCACGGTAGAGGATGTCGTGGATCAGGAGGGCGAACGCTATAGCGAAGTGCCCTACAACCGGTCTGGGGTACATGCCGATGCTGGATTTTATACCGTGCGGCAGGGCGGCGTTGAGCGATTGGACGGTCGGACAGCCAAAGACCTATTGGATTACTTATTTGAGTTGATTAGAGATGAGAAAGCGGCATTTGCATCTTATAATGCTGATTTTCTGAATACTATACTTCGTGAGTTGGATAAAAACCTAGCGTTAATCCAGCAAAAGGGTAAAGCACTGCATTTGAGCCAGAATGAGTTTAAACAATATATTGTTATGAACGCCAAAAATGACGGTGATCTCGTGTTCACAAAAATGTGGCTGACACATGCTGAATTGGCAAACGGAATCAGTGTTGGCAGTCAATTGCAGCTACAGCTGGGGGCCGCAAAAAATTATGAACAGCTAGTATTGTTGACCAATAGTAAAGGTGGTCGCTCTAGACTCAACCGGCGAGATAGTTTACAAGCTTTCAAATACAATGTAACTACCGGAGATCGTATTGTCAGTAAAAACGATATCATCAATTTTATCAAGCTTGAGCTTGGCAATGTGGTAAAACGTATTGAAATAAAGCCTGGAGTGGTTATGGACAGTGATCCGAGGAGAGGATTTCAAAAGACAACGGATATCTATGTAGAACCGGATCTGGCTTTTGATTTAGAAGGCTCGGAATGGAAGGAATTATTAGCCCAAGTGCTGGGGAAATTACAGGTACGCAGCAGTATGGAAGTACATTATAGATTATTAGTAAAATAGCCTAGTTTTATAAGTATGACGTATGCCCGAGGATACTTTGATTGTGGCCATGTTTGTCACTTAAGTAGCTGTGTTTTACTTCGGGTAGGAGATCATATGTAATATGAACGTTTAATTGAACGGGGAATAGATGGTCTAGCACAAGATGAATAATATATTCATCCTTGGCATTAGGCAAATAGTTCTTTAATAGTTGGGGATAGGAAGGACCTATCAGAATCGCGAGATAAGTCTCGTTAATTTCATATGTCATGGACGTCAAACTATCGACTCCAAGCTGACAATGACCTAGTCGGCCAGAAGATATATCTATCTCAGTCCAATCTAGGACACGGTCACGCGTTGATAGCTTGAGATCGATGGGAATATTGAGCAGATTGCGCAAGAGCTGTTGTGCATAGCCGAGATCATTTTTATGAGTATGAATTTCAGGAATAAAATGCATCCAGATCACACGTTGGCGTGCATTGAGTTTCTGTAATTCAGGCCAGTTGGACAAAAGTAGGTCGCTCATTTCTTGATGGCTTGTCTGCATGTCAAGACGGCTTTCATATTGATCCAACAGAGTACGTAGATAAAATAATTCGTTTTCAAATGGAGCGAAGAATTTTCTTGCATTCTGTTCTTGGCGTCTTTTGTTGCGCACATCCTGAATCATAACATCTTCGTCAAGGATTTCACTGCCCGCATGTAGGGTATGAAAGAGACCTTCTGGAAGCATATCATAAAGTCCTTCCCGGTTCATATTGATTCGGACAAACTCTTCATTGCTGCTTTCAGATAGATAGGTGTCAACCTGTTGGATTTCTTTCGAGAAAGGACGACGGCTCGAACCCGCGCAGCGAAAGATGATGTGATCTGGATCAACACCGCGCTGAATCAAGTCGGCGGCTTTTTGGCTTGCTTTGATATCCGAAACCATACTATTGCTTGAAAATAAACTGTCCTTTTTTTTCATTGAAAGAATTATTTCTTGAACCCTAAAACTCGATCAGCTAATTTAACTGAGATGAGTGATCAGTATTGTAAATTTTTGTTTAAAGATAGTATATTTGTTTGTGAATAGTGCAACAGTTGAAATGGAAGTTCAAACAGTTTTTTTAAGGTACATCCTTGCGCCTTTATTGGTATTTATTTCGGCCATTGTAATGTCGGTCTGGAATAAAAAGAATAGTCTTCTGAGTAATAAGAAGCTTATCATTTCGATCTTGTTGGGAGGATTGGCATTGGCATTGCCTGGTTTTTTCGGATTTTTGGGTTTTGCATTTATGCCCTGGGGCTATTTCATGACAATGATCTATGCATTTGGGCTGGGGGTTTTATGGGTATATCTGCTTAGCAAATGGGACTTGAATAGCTTAGAAAATAGAAAGGTTTTCGTGTTTTTTGTGATGTTGGTCATGTTGTTGCTCGGACTATACATCTATAAACTATTTTTTGATTGGATGAGTCCTTTCCGATTAGGGTGGTGGGCAGCGACTAGCGTTTCGATTTTCTTTGTGCCGATGTTTTTTTGGTGGACTTATATTGCGTTGCTTTCTATTCCGATGGAGATCCATCGAGTCTGGGAGTATCCACGATTTCCTGAAGAAATTAATTTGGACCACCTGGATTTTGACAAATTGCTGGTATTGGAACTGGAATTATACAAGGATAGCAAAGATGTCGAACCATTACGTGTAAAGGTAAAAGCCCCTGAAAAGATGAATTTCGGTTTGTGGTTTCAAAAATTTATCGAAGATTACAATAGTAAATTTCCCAATGCGCCAGTTCGCTATGCCGATATTGGCGGAGAATATCAGAAATGGATATTTGTTGTGAAACGGTCTGTTTTCAAGCGAAATGTCTATATCGATCCAAGTTTGGATATTTCGGGAAATCAGATTACAGAAAAAATGACCATACACGCTAAGCGTGTTTCAGAAACAATAGGTTAACAAAGAAGGATATGCAAAAACCATTAAATTACGAAGGCATCAACTGGATTGATGGTATGAAACTTTCCAGCGGGGATTTTGTTCATACGGATCTTTTTACGCAGGATCTCGTGCGCGATAGCATTTCGGTGGGGCTGAATGGTACTAATTTTGGTTTATTACCAGCTTTTGCGGGATATGAACGTTCATACGATATATCGCTTATCAAAAAAACAACAAGTTATCTGGAAGTTGAAGTTCGATTTTGTAATGCGGTGACCAGCGATGGTAACCGAATCAACATAGCATATCAGCAAGGGGCAGTTGAAGCAAGTTTCAGTGCCTATATGGATGTTTCTAAATTGGCCCTCGGCGAGCATTATGTGGTTTTACATGTAAATCCCTTTAAAAGATCAGCTTTTGGCGAACCTAATCCGGAAGAGTCTCCGCTCCGTTATCCCTATGTTAAAAAAGAGTATACAATCGATATTGTGAGTAAATCTGATGTCAATCAAAGGCAAGTGACAGGATCATTTCTGCCGATTGGTAAGTTGTTTCAAGAAGCACAGGAGACCATATTGATACAGCAATACATTATTCCAAGTATGTACGTCGAGAGTCATCCGCTATTGATGGATTATCACAATCGCTTCTATCGCTTGCTGAATGAATTTCAAACGGCTGCCTATAAGATCATGGATAAAACAGTTAACAGACCTAAAATCACGGAATTGGGGCTGAATATCCGCTTTATTACTGAAAAGATCTTGGAATATATGGCTACGACATTTTTTGAATATAGATCTGTTCTCCCACAACGGGCACCCATATATCTGTTAAAATATTTTTCTGATTTTGCCCATGTATTTTTCAATGCAGTACGTTTAGTTGAACCTGCTGAACGGGAAGAAATGCTTAAATATTTCTATGAATGGAAAGATGTGACACCAGGTAATTTTGAGGAACGCCTATCCAATCTCATTGAAATGCGGTATAATCATTTTGAGATTGCTGAGGCCATGAGCTGTGTTGCTGATTTTATGGATGTTATGGTGTCGCTATGGGGCAAATTAGCAACATTGGAATATATCGGTCAGCGACGGGAAAATATTGTTGTTGCGGAGCAGAAGGTTGTTCAGGAAGTGCAGACAAGACGTACTTGGTCTTTGTTAGATTAACATATTTATTATTTTAATAAGTAAGGCCTTTGAATCTTTATTTTTTTGCTTATGTTAGCAGAAGATGAAGAACGTATTGTTAATCAACGGAGACCTTTTTAAAACAGCGTCCACTGATTTTTTGATGGATGCTTACCGCGCTGGTGTTTACCAAGCCGATGGTATTGTGCATGATCTGAAAATCGTTGACTTGCTTTTTAATTATAATATCAAACTTCCGTCCATCTACTCAAGTCCATTAGAGATTGATCTTCAGGATGCACTGCGTGAGCTACATTGGGCAAAACATATTGTCTTATTTTGCCCAGTCTATCGCTCCTATATACCTTCCAAAATAAGAGGGTTCTTTGATCGTTTATTCCTGTCCAATCAGAGCAACTTAGACCCTAATCGCATTGACAATAACTTTTATGGGAAATCTGCACGTATTGTTAGTATATTGGATAATGAGCTTTTTCATGAATATAGTCAGTTTAAGAAAACAAACTTTATGAGTATCAAGAAGGATGTTTTTGAAAGGTGTCATATCTCTCCGGTGCGAACTTCGGCAATGGGAGAGTTGCATAACTTAAAAAATTCATACAGTGAAAAATGGGCCGAAAAGTTAGCTCGGTTTGGAAGAATAGACTTGCTCTAAAAGTTAAGGCTTGCTTCTTTTTTGTCTTGATGACCCTTGTTATAAATCTGTCCATTAATTTCTTGTACTCCCAATTGAAAAGTGATACTTCCCTGTAAATTTTTGTTATCCAACTTTATTCAGACATTTAAAAGTTCTGGGTAGGGGATCACTTTTTTGTACGTATAAAAATCATCGCGATCGCTGTGGTGACAGCACCGAAAATGAAAGCAAAAATAGTAGAATTAATGGCATAATTCTTATAGTTGAAATTTGCTTCCGCTTCGGCTGTTGTTTTATAATAACCTATTTCGACCGATCGCTTGATGACGTTGGGGAAATACTCCGGACTGATGACATAAGAAATAATCCATTGTGTCAGCGGACTTAATAAAGCGATAATAGCAGAAAGCACTAAGCCCGAAATTAATCCCCGGATATAGCTCATATTACCGTTGTAGAAATTTTTCTTCTTATCTTTCAGTGCCAGTACCATAAATAGGATTGCCGGGATGGCAAAAAGATTGGTTAGGTAAAGGTGATAGTCAATATACTTGCCATGGAGCCCACACACTTTTTCTAATAGCATCCACACTAAAGTCATCAGTGTGAAAAAAATAGCCCATTTAATCTCAATTTTAATATTTTTCATAATGCTCAGTTTTAGACAGTATCTTGTTATTTCTCTGGAAAACCATCAATAATCGGTTTATTAAATATAATATTAATTTGGATAGAAAAAACAAGGCTTTACCTGCTTTTTTGCGGTATCTAAATTGACTAAACTCCCCATCTAAAGCGATTCATCTCCGAGGTAATCCTGTAGAATTATTCCGTACTGACAAACTGTTGTCTTTTGTTTTACTAATTTTATATACCAATAATAGGGAGGGCGGGTTGATAATGCAGTAAAATGCTGAACCCTGTAGAAATATTTCTGTGGGGATAATCCCGTCGAGATCCGGAAGTAATAAATAAACTACAAATGAATAAGATACATCAGGTAAAGGAAGTGCAGTCCATCAGTATTCACACACAGGCGGAATGGCGGCAGTGGCTAATGGATAACCATCTTGTGGAGAAATCCGTGTGGATTATCTGTCATACAAAGAATTCGGGGCAGCCGGCTGTAGCCTGGAGTGAATTGGTGGATGAAGCATTGTGTTTCGGCTGGATTGATAGTACAAGAAAAACAATTCAGAAAGGCTCTTTTAAGCAGTTATTCAGCAGACGTAAGTCCAAGGGAACTTGGTCTAGGGTCAACAAGGAAAAAATAGTGAAGCTTATTGCGAATGGACAGATGACTCCAGCAGGACTGGAAGTAATCAGATTGGCCCAGGAAAACGGCTCGTGGTCCGCTCTCGATAGTGTAGAGGAACTGTTTATTCCGGAAGATCTAGACAGTGCATTGAAGAGCTATCCCGAGGCTGAAGCATTCTTTGCCGGTTTGAGTAAATCAGCAAAAAAAATGTTGCTGCAATGGATTGCGTTAGCGAAGCGTCCTGAAACCCGAAACAAACGGATCGTGGAAATTGCGGAACAGGCTGCTTGCCAAATGAAACCAAAGCAATTTCGATAATCTTAATGATTGAATAAATAAATTATTATTTGTAATTATTCTAAATAACACTTATCTTCGAGACGACATAAGCACTTAAATTTGTTGTTTCATAGGAAGACTAGTCGTGAGATTAGTCTTTTTTTATTTAGACTGCCATAATTTTTACGACAGTCTAATGTGTGGTTATTATTTATTCTCAAGTGCAACTTCCTGCGCTTTGTAGTAACTTTCAATCAAGGCCTGGTAATTTGGCATGACCATGGAAAGTGCTTTGGCATATTTCGTCGCATCCTTGTGTTGCCAGCTTTTTAATACCTCACTGATAACAGCAGTAGTTGTGATTGGGATAACTCCTGCCAGCTGTAGTCTTGCAAGAGTTACCTGAGTCGATAGCGGGCTCATATCGCCAGAGGCATCAATGACCGCAAATACCTCATAACCTTCGGCGATCGCTGAAATAGCAGGGAAGGCAACACAGACACTGGTCAGTACTCCCGCAATCACTAATTTTTTCTTCCCGGTATTCTTCACTGCTTGAACAAAAGCCGGAGTATCCCAGGCATTAACCTCTCCAGTACGACCAACATATACAGCCTGTGGCACATTTTCGTGGATTTCGGGCATTAATGGTCCATTGGGGCCTTTGGGTTCTGATGCGGTAGTGATGACCGGAATATTTTCTATTGCGGCAATTTGGGCTAGTGCCACGACATTGTTTCGTAATGTAGGTACTTCGATATCTTTGACTGTTTGGAATAGACCACTCTGGTGGTCGATTAGTAAAAATGCAACATCATCTGCATTGATTCTTGTTGTAAGTGCCATAATTTTAAAATTTTAATTTGTATAATAAATCTTTGGTTAAAGGTAGGCAGCGTATTTGTAGTGGAAAATAAAGCAGATTAAGCCTAAGACTTAAGGTACATTAAGTCTTAGGAAATGAACTGTTTCGAAAGAGGCCGTTCATTAGGAATACATTCTAGTTCGGAACTGATGGAACAACCCTTCATGGGCACCTTAGTATGCAAATGGGAGAATTTAGTTACGGTTAACAAATTATAAGTCTTCTCAAGTGGATATTAAAATAGTTCTGTTTGATGGAAAGAAGACTTAAAGGCTCACGCCACGTTTCCAAGGAATAAAATCGTCCTGTCGAAGTTGTACTGCTTTAGGAATGATTTTTCCGCTGGCTACCAAAATACAATATTCAAGGATTTCTATTCCCATTTGCTCAATTGTCTTCTGGCCTTCGATAATGGCTCCTGTATTGATATCGATGATATCAGACATGTGGGTGGCTAGTCGATTGTTGGTGGCTATTTTGATCGTCGGGCAGATTGGATTGCCTGTCGGTGTGCCTAGACCTGTAGTAAATAACATGAGGGTTGCTCCAGCGGCGGCTTTTCCTGTCGTTGCTTCCACATCATTGCCAGGGGTGCAGACAAGACTGAGTCCAGCTTTGTTTGCCGGTTCGGTATAATCCAGAACAGCTACTACAGGTGAAGTACCTCCTTTTTTTGCAGCTCCATTGCTCTTTATGGCATCAGTAATAAGGCCATCCTTAATATTACCAGGTGAAGGATTCATATGAAAGCCGGACCCAGCCTGTTCAGCTGCAAAGCTGTAGTCACTCATCAGCTTTATAAATTTATGAGCGGTTTGTGCATCTTGCATGCGGTCGATGAGCTGCTGTTCGGCCCCGCAGAGTTCAGGAAATTCGGCCAGGAGAACCTTGCCTCCCAGAGCAACCAGAAGATCCGAGCAGTAACCTACTGCGGGATTGGCAGAGATGCCGCTGAAGCCATCGCTACCACCACATTTGACGCCAAGGGTAAGTTTGCTGATTGGTTGTGGTGTTCGTCGCAGTTTATTGGCATCGACCATGCCAATAAATGTTTCTTTAATGGCATGCTGCATAAGAGCTCTTTCACTTCCTATTTGCTGCTGCGAAAATACAAGCAACGGTTTGTTAAATTGGGGATTGCGATGGAATAGTGCAGCGCGAAAGTCTTCGACTTGTAGATTCTCGCAGCCTAGGCTCAATACAGTAACACCAGCAACATTGGGATGATCTGCATAGGCGGCTAATAAATGGGCAAGTACAGTTGCGTCTTGCCGGGTTCCCCCGCAACCACCTTGATGCTGTAAAAACTTAATGCCGTCAACGTGCGTAAAAACACGTGCTTCATGTTGCGTGCTTTCGGGTGATAGATCCACTTGCTCTAGGTTTTCAATAGAATCATAAGCGCGCAATAGAGCCCGGGTATAATTTTTATATATATTGGAACTGCCGTAACCCAGTTCTTCCTCCATGGCCTGCCGGAGGACATCAATATTTCTATTTTCACAAAAAACGGTTGGAATACATAGCCAGTAGTTCGCAGTGCCTACACGACCGTCTGCACGGCGGTAACCCATAAAATGTCGATCTTTGAATGAGCTGACATCTGGTGGTGTCCATTGTTGTGAAAATCCTCGGTATTGAAAGGAATCCGCAGCATGTTGGGTATTGGCAGTGTCCATCAGACTGCCTTGTGTCACATCTTGCGTTAAACGGCCAACGACGACACCATACATCAGGACCTCTTGCCCAGCTTTCAGGTCCTCTATAAAAAATTTATGTTTGGCCGGAATATCATTATGGAGGTAATACGTGTTGGATCCGTTTCTTACGGTAGTCTGTGCGTATAAATCCCTCAGTGCGACAATTACATTGTCTTTGGGATGTATTTTAAGTGTATTCATACTGTTTGCTGTTCGAAAAGATAATCAACTATGGTGCTGCGTAGTCCCAACTGTTTAATACGTTGTAAAATTTCACTGACCATGCAGGCAAGTCCAGAGTAGTTTAGGAGAGACTCACCCCAGATCTGCTGGTCTGCTAGTAAGGATTGAACGGGATCAGGCTGTTGCAGATGTAATTGCACTGCAGTGCGGTAATCGTCATGAAAGTCGTTTTCTTCAGTGGTCTGCTGCATCAGCAAAATATAGGCTGCAAAGCCGATGGCGACCCCTGTGGGGGGAGCTTGATGCTGGCCATACCAATAAGGCAGTATAGGAAGCACACGGGTCTTGATCTTACTGCTGAATTGTATGGCAATGGAAATCCATTGATGGGACAGAAATGGATTTTTGAAACGGTCAATGACGGTATGGGCAAACTGGTCAGCTTCTGTAGTTAGGATTCCTGTTTGCAGGAGGCTAGGGCCAATTTCCTTGAAAAGGATCTGACGGATATAACAGTCCAGGACTGCATCTGTAAAGAATGTTTTGACATCTGCAATACCGGAAAGTATAGCCAGACCACAGCAGAGTGTATGAGTCGCATTTAACAGGCGGAGCTTAATCTCTTTGTACTTAGTGATATTTGGAACTATTTTGATCGATGGATCCAGGGCTGCAAAAGACAGCTTGTTGTGTACAACACTGCTATCCGATTCGATGGCCCATAGCCGGTAGGGTTCTGCCATTATCGCAAGTGAATCCACATAGGGCAGTGTCTCTGGGGCTACCTTATTGAGGACAATCCGGTCTACTAGCGAATTACAGAAGTAGTTTGCTTGATCAACCCAATCGATAAAGGTGTCTTCAAGTTGTTGCTGATGACATAAATTGAGGATAATATCTTTAAGTACAGCAGCATTGTCTGTAATGAGTTCGGTAGGTATAATGACCAACCCTTTGGTCGGATCCGCATCGAAATGCCGATAACGAGCGTATAGGTAAGCAAGTATTTTAGCGGCAAGGCTTATTGGAGGACTGTCATGGATTGTACCTTCGGAGCCGACAATACCAGCTTCGGTGGTATTGGAAATTAGGATCTCCATTTCGGGAGATCTGGCGGTCTTTAAGATTTCATGCCATTGTTGCTGCGCAGACAATACGCGGGAAATAGCAGCATTGACCTGTCTAGAGACGATATGCTGTCCATCTTCGTACCCCTGTACAAGTAAAGTATAGAGCGAATTTTGCTGTTCAAAGGCTGTTGTACTGCCTTGATCGGTCGACTTGACGACTAAAATTCGGCCTTGAAAGATGCCAGCGAGATTGGCTCGGTGGATATAGTCGTCAGGTAGGCCACGCAAAAGGGCTCCAGTGCCAAATTGGATCACCCGTTCAGGTAGTGTCAATAGAGACAGCTCGGGGATATCGACCCATGTGGGATCTATAGCGTTCAGCTGCTTCCAAGATAATGTGGCTTTATTATTTTCCATTGTTCGTTTTTTTAGCGCGGCAATTGGGTTTTGATCTGATTTACAATTCTACTGTTTATTATGAAAAGCAACAATGAAAATCAATGATAACGTTATCGGTCCGATTTGCTCTGATCAAACTGTCAGAAAAGTTTTGTTGGTCGTTTGAACGCTTTATATAGAGGGCGGATTTTCGGTAACGCTACCGCTACTTTATTCGGGCAATCTGTTGGATTTCTTTCTCCAAAGGTCTTTCTTTGGGTATAACGCAATGGAAATAAACTAAAATCCAACAATTTAAATCGATAAATTATGATAGCTCGTATCGACAGTAAACATTTGTTTTTTGTGGGGCTAATTGGCTGTTATTTCTTCCTTTTTACCAAGGGAGCTCATGCACAGCCAAGCACCCGGATAGGAAAGGTGATCAGCACGACGGATCAGAAACCGCTACTGGGAGTGACGGTGCTAAACCTCAGCACGCAGCTGGCGGAGCACACAGACCAAGAAGGTAATTTTAGTATCAGGGCTGCGGTGGGGGATAGACTCAAGTTCTCTTTGATCGGGTATAAATCGGCGGAGTTGCCTGTGACGGCAGCAGGCTTATTGACCGTTGGCCTTGCACAGGAGAATTTTACCATCGATGAGGTTGTGGTAACAGCACTTGGTATCAAAAGGGAAACGAGAGGACTTACCTATGCAACACAGCAGCTTAGTGGCAGTGCCGTTAATGACGCTAGGGACAATAGCGGGAATATCATGAGCAGTCTCACGGGTAAAGTGGCCGGTGCTGTTATTACCACTGCCGCCTCCGGTCCCGGTGCTTCAGCACGGGTGGTTCTCCGCGGTAACAAATCCATTTCAGGAAATAATAATGCCCTGATCGTTGTCGATGGCGTACCATATGACAATTCAAGTGCACAGCAGGCGACTGGTACGACCTATAACTACGGTACCAGTGATGGTGCTGCCAATATCAATCCGGATGATGTGGAATCCATCAACGTACTCAAAGGTCCCTCAGCAGCGGCGTTGTATGGAAGCAGAGCTGCAAACGGGGCAATTCTGATCACGACCAAACAGGGAAAGTCGGGACGATATACGATAGATTACAACGGAAGTGCCTTCTTTGATCAGGTCAACCTACTTACCGAGTTTCAAAATACCTATGGCCGAGGAAATGGTGGTGTCAGCGGGACAAACATCGGGGAGAGTTGGGGACCAAAGGCACAAACCTATAAAAATAATGTTAAGGACTTCTATGAAAATTCGGCAACTTTCAATAACAGTATCAGCACCTATGGTGGTACAGAGAAGCTGCAGGGATATGTTTCCTATGCCAACAACAAAATCGGCGGGATTATCCAGGGTAACTCACTTAAACGTAACAGCCTTAATCTGCGCGTCAATACGGAGCTTATTCCCAAATTGAAAACGGATGTCAAACTCAATTATGTCAATCAGCAGATTGACAACCGGCCACGCCTGGGGGATATGGGGATTCCTGTTGAAGCCTATATTATTCCACGGGACATGGATAAAAATGAACTGATGGATTATGAGACCATCGATCCCAATACAGGTCAGCCCCTACGTAAATACTGGTCGGGATCGGCCATTTACGATAATCCTTATTGGAGTATCAACCGTACATCTGTCAATGAAGTACGTGATCGCATTACAGCACTGGGTTCGGCGACTTATCAGCTTAGGGACTGGATCAGCATCATGGGCAGATATAGCTTTGATAAATATATTGATAATACGGATGGTTCCTTTTTTGCGAGTACAGTATCTGTTGGCGATGTGCGCAAAGGGGGGAAATATTATGAGACGAATGCCCGGTACCAAGAAAGTAACCTTGACTTTCTGATCAACGGTAAAAATCCGTTGACAGAACATATCGCCATTACCTACAATCTCGGGGCTAGTACATTACGTCGGAAATACAGTAGTTTTCAGAATATGGCCAATGGTCTATCCATTCCAAATGAGTTTAGCCTGAAAATGGCAACGACGCCTGAGTTTTTAGCTATAGCAGGCTACGAGCGCCGCCTCAATTCCGTTTATGCCAGTACACAGCTATCCTTTGACAATACTATTTTTTTGGATATGACTGCCCGTAATGACTGGACCTCAACATTGAAAGCACCGCACAGTTATTTTTATCCTTCTGTTGGTATGTCTGCGATATTCAATGAGTTGTTACAGATGCCTGCTTGGGTCAATTTTGGAAAAATTAGAGCATCTTATACTCAGGTCGGTAATGATGCTGATCCGTATCTGCTCAGACAGCTTTATTCATTTGGATTGGGAGCCGGAAATGGATTTATTTCCCGCTCGCCGATTAAAGCTATTCCAGACCTAAAACCCGAATTGACCAAGTCATTTGAAGCAGGTCTTGATATGAAATTCTTTGGAAACAGACTAGGTTTTGACCTGACTTTGTACAAAAGCAATACGGTAAATCAGCTACTCTTTCTGGGGCTGCCTATGGCTAGCGGTTATAGCCGGCAATACATCAATGCAGGGGATATTGAAAACCGAGGACTTGAACTGCAGCTGATGGCAACGCCTATAAAAAGCGAACATTTTTCTTGGGAGACGACGTTGAATTTTGCCAGTAACACCAACAAGATAATCGCATTGCACGATAAAACAAAACGAGCCAATATTACCGACAATAACAGGTATGCCACAGTTGTGGTAAACGAAGGAGAGAAGTATGGTGACCTCTACGGTTATGCTTGGAAACGTGATCCACAGCGTGGAAAATTTGTGGTGGATGGTAGTGGGCTGCCGGTGGTAGAAGCGAATCAAAAATTAGGTAACTTTAATCCCAAGGCTTTATTGGGTTGGTCCAATTCCTTTTCATACAAGGGTTTTACGCTCAATACATTAGTGGATGCAAGAATTGGAGGAGAAATAGTCTCAGGAACTTCAGCCTACCTCGCAGCCTTTGGTGTAGCAGACTACACCTCAATGTATCGCGAAGGTGGTCTCGTACTGGATGCTGTGGATGCCAATGGTGCCGCCAATACACAAGCCATCACCGCGCAGCAGTTGTGGACACGTGTATCGCAAAATGGCCGGGATGGTTGGGGTGAGTTTTTTACTTATGACATGACTAATGTGCGGCTCCGGGAATTGTCCATTACTTATAGGTTGGACTTAAAGAATACCTCGGTATTCAAGAATGCTGGGCTATCCCTAACAGGACGTAACCTCTTTTTCATCTACCGCGGAAAATCCAAACTGGATATACCGGGCATTGGGAAGACAAAAAACCCGATAGACCCCGAGGCTGCGCTGGGAGCTGGCAATTATCAGGGTGTGGAAGTTGGACTACCACCGTCGGTACGGACATTCGGGCTAAACTTAAAATTAACCTTTTAACAGTTGTAAACATGAGAAGAAACATGCTATATGGTGCTTTGCTAGGATTGAGCCTTATTTCTTGCAGCAAAGATTTTGATCGGATTAACAGCGATCCCAACAACATCACGGTGATCACACAGCGTGAGCTGCCCTTTATGTTTGCAAAAGCACAGTCTTCGGCTGCGATGAACCGTTCTTTTTACCAAACCGTACAGAATCTTGGCGCCGATCTCTATGGACAGTATTTTGCATTGACAACTAATTCTTTCAGTACGGATCGCTACCTGCTGACACCTGACTGGCAGCGGCGATTCTGGACTGTGGTGTATGTTGATACCGCGCCGCAGCTTAAAAGTATTATGGATAATACCGAGTCTGGTACAGGGGAAGCGGCACTCGCGAATATTATGTGGGTATATGCCTTTCACCGCTTGACTGATCATTTTGGTCCGATCCCTTATTTTGCAGCAGCAGAGGCTCGCGATGTCATTCCTTACGATCCGATGGATAAGATCTATGCGGATTTTTTTACTCGTCTTACGACAGCGGTAGACCAGCTGAAAGCCCTGCCTGCGAGTGCAACAATCTTTCAGGGATATGATCTAATGTATAACGGAAATGTGGAAAATTGGATCCGCTTTGCGAATTCCATGCGCCTACGGCTCGCTCTTCGGATATCAAAAGTAGATCCCATAAAGGCAAAGTTTGAAGCTGAAGCTGCGGTGGCAGCAGGTGTGATGACCAGTAATGGTCAAAATGCCACCATGCTCAAGTCACTCTCGGGCAACGATACCAACGGTCTGTCGCAGGTGGCTGTTTGGAACGAATTTTCGATGAGTTCAACGATAGCCTCATATCTCAAAGGCTATGAAGATCCAAGATTGGGTATTTATTTTCAACCCAGCTTGAGTGGAAAAGTCTTTAACAGCGTACGTAATGGAGCTATAGCCACCGATCTTGGGCAGCCAAGAAATCAGTCGAGAGCCAATTCCAATGTGGGTACCTACTGGGTGCGCTACAATGGCGAAGTGCTTGAAGGTAATTTTACACAGAATTTTCATATTATGTGTGCCGCCGAATCGTTTATGCTGCGTGCGGAAGGCGCTCTGAATGGTTGGAATATGGATGGTACAGCACAGGTGCTCTACGAACAAGGAATACGTCTGAGTATGGCGCAATGGGGTGTCAATGATGAAACAATCATCCGCAATTACCTTTCCTCAACGAATAGACCGACCGCTCCGGGCGATTACCATAATTCTCCAGCAGTTGCCGTAACTCCAATTAAATGGAGCGGTACGGAGGCTGAACAGCGTGAACAGATTGGTGTACAGAAGTGGCTTGCAATCTATCCCAACGGTATGGAAGCATGGGCTGAATACCGTCGTTCAGGATACCCAAAGATGTATGCGGTGCTACAGTCCGACAATCCCGACCTGCCGGCTGGAACATTTATCAAGAGGTTGCCTTACCCTTTGACGGAAGTGACAGACAACTTTGCCGAATTGACAAAGGGTCGTGCCTTGCTCGGTGGAGCGGATAACGCCGCAACTAAACTTTGGTGGGACGTGGATTAAGGGTTAAATAAGGATGAATTTTAAACTATATACAGTCACGCTTATGATGACATTCGGACAGCAGGTAGCTGCACAGACAGCCCTACCGGAAATACTATCCATCCCAAAGGACATTGATCCGCTCAAGGAATTAATCGAAAGTCAGGCGGATGAACTCTTGTATAAACTGCCGATGGATCGTATTGTAGACCCTGAACAACTCTTAAATCAGATTCATACCAATCTTCAATTGGGTAACAGCGACGATAGCGATCTGGATATGCGGGTTGTTGCTAGCCTGGACTGTGGTGGCTATACGGTATATAATCTGATCTTTCAAAGTCTGCCGGGCGTATACGTCCCAGCCAACCTCTATGTTCCCAAAGGGCAAGGGCCTTTTCCAGCGATATTAAACAGCCACGGTCATTGGGCACCGGGACGTCGTAGTGAAATCGTGCAACGGACATCTCAAATACTAGCAAGCAATGGCTATGTATGCCTTAGTATCGATGCTATGGGGGCGGGGGAACGTGGACGTCGACACGAACATGAATATCATGGGGCCAATCTGGGGTCATTATTACTGGATATGGGGACACCCCTAATGGGGATACAGCTGCAGGAAAATAAACGTGCTATAGATCTGCTATGCAGCTTGGATTATGTGAATAAAGAGCAAATTGGCGCTACTGGTGCCAGTGGTGGTGGCAATCAGACCATGTGGCTAACAGCAATGGATGCTCGCGTCAAAGCTGCTGTCCCGGTAGTCAGTGTAGGTACCTTCCGCTCTTATATTATGAATAGCAACTGTGTCTGTGAGTTACATCCTAATGGCCTGCAGCATTTTGAAGAGGGGCAGCTCTTGCAGGCGATGGCTCCTAAGGCTGTAAAGATCATTACAGCCCTAAAAGATGGGAACGCCGCATTTAACGTTCATCAGATGCTGAAGTCGTATCGTCTTGGCAAGTTAGCATATCAACAACAGGACTCGGCTGATCGATTAGCGTATGAATTATTTGATGAGTCGCACAGCTATACAATTGAAATGAATAAAGCTATGCTCTCTTGGTTTAATAAAAGCTTTAATTATCGCCAGTCCTTACCAATTGAGCTAAATGCGGTACATATGCTCGATACCAGTCGTTTGTCGGTGTTGCAATATGGGATTAAAAGCGAAAAAATAATGACGATACCAGCCTTTGTGAATAGGGAGTTCAAACTAGCTGAAAATAAGTTAATCATTACTAATGGGCGGAGCACAGAAACCTATCTGCAGGAGCTCCGCCTGCTGCTCTCCAAGGTCGAATCGGATCGACTGCTTTCGGTAAGAACGTTATTACCTGAGGCAGGATGGCGACGAATTATTCTCGAAACGGCTCAGCGGCAACTGATTCCTCTGCTCGTTAAGGAGCCTGCTGGAGGAGGGCAGATGATGCACGTGCTATTCCCCGATCAGGGCAAACAGGGACTTAATCTTACGGAAATTGACCAGATGGTCGCGAGGGGCGAGGGCATTGCGATCGTAGATCTCTTTGGCCTCGGGGAGCGAGCTTCAGCCAGTGCCGAACATATTGATGGGGCGCTACCTCGTTTTCATACCATCTCACGTTCAATGCTTTGGATGGGACAAACTATGATGGGAATATGGGCCAACGAGATTACGCTCGTAAGTGACTATCTGCAGCAACATTACGGTAACCATAAGATGATTGTTCATGCCGATCGCGAAACTGCTTTGGCCGCCTTGATCAGCAGCGACTTATCGCCACAACAACGGATACTGCAGCTCCGGCGATTGCCCGCCAGTTACCTGCCAGATATGACCGGCAGTCTGGAAAATTTCAACATGGCCGTCCATATTCCTGGAATTTTAAAGTGGGGCGATATACCCTTGTTGTTGGCATTGAGTAGGGAAGATATTAATGTGGATGAGCTGATGCCCTGGAGTGGTAAAAGCTGCCCAGAAAAGGATAAAAAGCAATTATTGAATAAGGTAAATGCGTATAAAAGAAAGTTTAACATTGGAGGAACTCTCCAGATCAATTAGTGACCATGGGAACAAATAGAAGATCATTTTTAAAATTATCTGGTCTAGCCGGTTTTGGACTAATAACCGGTTGCACTGCACAGGAAAAGAAAACCTCGGGTACTAAACTCGATCATATCCGGCTGGAAGCATCTAAAAAATATAACAGCATTTTTAACATGTCGGGCTATGCCGCACCCAAAATTGAAACTGTACGCGTGGGTTTTATTGGTGTTGGAAACCGGGGCTCGGCGGCGGTAGAACGAATGAGCCAGATTGCTGGTGTCAGCATTCATGGTATCTGTGACATCAGGCCGGAGAAAGCCCATGAAGCCAAAGAGCGGATTAAGACGTCAGGGCATATTGCCACAATTTATGCCAAAACTGGAGAAGATTGGAAAAGGATGTGTGAATCGGATCAATTTGATCTGATCTATATTGCTACACATTGGAGCATGCATGCTGATATGGCGATCTATGCCATGGAACAGGGTAAACATGTCGCACTCGAGATCCCCGCGGCAATTACCGTGGAGGACTGCTGGAGATTGGTGAGAACCTCCGAAGCAACAAAAAAACATTGTGTGATGCTCGAAAATTGCTGTTACGACTATTTTGAGCTATTGACGCTCAACTTGGCAAGACAGGGGTTTTTCGGTGATATCATCCACTGTGAGGGGGCTTATATCCATGATATCATGGACAGCCTTTTTGATGAGAAAAAGCGATACGATTTTTGGCGGCTCAAAGAAAATGCTGCTCGAAACGGAAATCTATATCCAACCCATGGACTGGGGCCGATTTGCCAGATACTTCGGATCAATCGTGGCAACAAAATGGACTATATGAACTCAATGTCTTCAAAGGACTTTATGCTTAATTCCAAAGCAAAGGAAATGGCACAGGTAGATAAGCAGTTTGAAAGTTATGTCGATAAACCTTTCCGCGGAAATATTAATGTGTCGAACATTATGAATTCAGACGGTAGTACGATGATGTTGCAGCATGACGTAAGTTCACCGCGTCCGTATTCGCGTATTCATCTGGTGAGTGGTACAAAGGCTTTTGCTCAAAAATATCCATTGCCTGGAAAGATTGCTATAGGGCATGATGATTTTTTAGGAGCAACCGAGATGGCTGAATTGGAAAAGAAGTATGCTCCTGGTATTATCACCAGGATCGGCGAGCTAGCAAAAGCAATTGGTGGTCATGGGGGGATGGATTTTATGATGGATTGGCGATTGATCGACTGTCTTAGAAATGGGCTTCCAGTCGATATGGATGTCTACGATGCCGCAAGCTGGAGTGTTATCGGCCCATTGAGCGAATGGTCTGTGGCTAATGGCTCTCAACCGATTGAAATACCAGATTTTACAAATGGCCTCTGGAAAGATAATCTGGTACATGATATCAACTTAACAAAAGGTGGAACAACACAAGTATTGAAATCAACTAAATAAAATCAAGTGAACTTAAAAACTTTTAAAACACGCGAAGAACTGGGTTTGGCGGCTGGAAAGGCCGGAATCGAGGCTATTAAAACTGCAATAGCGGAAAATGGTGAGGTAAATATTATTCTGGCGACAGGACAGAGCCAGTTTGAAACTTTGGCAACGCTGGTAGCGGCGACGGATATTGATTGGGGCAAAGTACGGATGTTTCATCTGGATGAATACATCGGTATTCCGGTAACACATAAAGCAAGCTTCCGTAAGTATTTGACCGAGCGCTTTCTTAATCTTGTAGCTCCTTTAAAAGAGGTCGTGCTCATTAATGGAGAAGGGGATCCCCAAGCTGAATGTGAACGTCTCGACAAAAAAATCGGAGCACATCCCATTGACGTTGCCTTTGTCGGGATAGGCGAAAATGGACACCTAGCTTTCAACGATCCGCCTGCGGATTTTGATGCCAGTGGAGCTTATCTGGTAGTAAACCTTGATACACAGTGCAGGCAGCAACAGCTGGGCGAGGGATGGTTTGCATCGATTGACGAAGTTCCTGCTCAGGCTATCAGTATGTCTATTCGACAGATTATGTTATCCCGAAAAATTATATGTGCAGTACCAGATAAACGAAAAGCAGAGGCGGTGCGGAACTGCCTCTCCGGGATGATCTCGAACTGGCACCCTGCGAGCATATTACAGCAACACACGGATAGTACTTGCTATCTCGACAAAGAATCAGCTTCTTTACTATAATCCGCTGCGATGACATCAACTGCTTTAGATCGAAAGACAACATTGGTATCCATAGGGATCATAGGACTGATGTTCTTTATTTTTGGATTTGTCTCCTGGGTAAATGCGATACTGATTCCTTATTTTAAAATCGCATGTGAATTAAGTAATTTTCAGTCGTATTTGGTCGCGTTTGCGTTTTACATTTCCTACTTGTTGATGTCGATGCCTGCATCTTATATATTAAAGAAGCTGGGTTATAAAAATGGGATTATGGTCGGTTTTTGGATTATGGCAATGGGAGCATTGTTGTTCGTCCCGGCTGCTTATGGACGTACATACCTTATTTTTTTAGTAGGTCTCTTTACTTTGGGTACCGGATTGACGGTGCTGCAAACTGTCGCTAACCTGTATATTACACTGATTGGTGAAAAAGAGCGGGCAGCACAACGAATCAGCATGATGGGGATCTGTAACAAAGGAGCCGGGATACTGGCTCCGCTGATCTTTTCATATGTTATCCTGCGGCCTCAGGACAATACGCTTTTTAATCAACTGGAAGCAATGGATGAGGTGTCCCGTGCCATTGCGTTGGATGAGTTGATTTTACGTGTCGTCTGGCCTTACACTGTCGTAAGTGGGGTGCTGTTTCTGATTGGGGTATTAGTCAAGTTTTCCATTCTCCCAGAATTGGATCAACAGGAAGCCCCTATAGCGGATGGACAAAGGATAAACAAAAAAGGAATCTTTCAGTTCCCTCACCTCGTACTTGGGGCACTGGCAATTTTTTTGCATGTGGGAACGCAAGTCATTGCGATCGATACCATAATTAATTATGCCGGATCGATGGGGGTATCCCTGTTGGAAGCCAAAGCTCTGCCATCTTATACATTAACTGCTACGATCTGTGGATATCTC
Organism: Sphingobacterium ginsenosidimutans; assembly: GCF_039536865.1. Taxonomy (NCBI): domain Bacteria; kingdom Pseudomonadati; phylum Bacteroidota; class Sphingobacteriia; order Sphingobacteriales; family Sphingobacteriaceae; genus Sphingobacterium; species Sphingobacterium ginsenosidimutans. The sequence goes on along the minus strand of NZ_BAAAZK010000007.1, from coordinate 1,132,743 downwards.
TGTGGTATTGTGCTGATCCCAAAGATCTGCAGCCAACGACTCGCGCTTAAATTTTGTACGATCCTTGGGTTAATGCTGGCGTTATTAGTTTGTACATCGCATGGCTCTGTCTATTTTTTGAATAAAGATTTGGATATTTCGGTTTGGTTCATCGTACTGATCGGGCTACCTAATGCCCTGATTTGGGCTGGAATTTGGCCCCTAGCATTGGAAGGCTTGGGAAGTTATGCAAAACAGGGGTCTGCATTGTTGATTATGGGACTGAGTGGGAATGCCGTATTACCGTTGCTGTATGGATTATGGGCAGATGCTGTTGATGTAAGGTCTGCCTATTGGATATTGATACCTTGTTTTCTATATTTAGTTTTCTATGCATTCAAAGGCCATAGGTTACGCACATGGAATATATTTAATAAACAAAATTGAGCTATGCTAACGATTACAAACACTAACATCATTACGCCCAATCGCATCATTGAAAATGGAACAATAAGGATTGCTGAGGGAAAAATTGTGGATATCGCTACGCAGCGAGTTTCAGCGGAAGAGCAGCCAGGTGAATGGCTGGATGCCAAGGGGCTTTTTTTGTCCCCGGGATTTATTGATATCCATGTGCATGGGGGTGGTGGTGCCGATTTTATGGATAATACGGTTGATGCTTTTCTAAAAGTTGCACAGACACATGTCTGTTATGGTACCACAGCGATGTTGCCGACGACACTGACCAGTGAGCCAAGTGAGTTATTGGCTTTGTTTGATACCTATATGGAGGCTTTAAACCGCAACGTGCACGGCTCGCGCTTTTTGGGGTTGCACTTGGAGGGACCTTATTTTGCGATGAACCAGCGGGGGGCACAGGATCCACGTTATATTCGAAATCCAGACCCGAATGAGTATCTGCCTATTCTCGAGCAGTATCATCACCTGATTGCACGATGGAGTGCCGCTCCTGAACTTCCGGGGGCGCTTGATTTTGGACAGAAAGTCCATGACTATGGAATTTTACTGGCCCTGGCTCATACAGATGCTATCTATGAAGAAATCCTCCCTGCAGTTGAACACGGCTATCGGTTGGCAACTCATTTGTATTCGGGAATGTCTGGAATGACACGACGGAATGCTTATCGTTATGCTGGGGCAATAGAAAGCTGTCTGCTTCTAGATGCTATTGATGTCGAGATTATCGCCGATGGTGTTCATTTGCCAGAACCCTTTTTAAAATTGATCCATAAAATCAAGGGTGATGATAAAATCATTCTGATTACAGACGCCATGCGGGCCGCAGGTATGCCCGAAGGAAAAAGTATATTGGGAAGTCTTACAGGTGGAATTGAAGTTATTGTTGAAGATGGCGTTGCTAAACTACCTGATTACTCTTCTTTTGCCGGGAGTGTCGCTACCGCCGATCGGCTAATCAGGACTATGATCAATATGGCTGGTTTAGATCTTATAACGGCCATAAAGATGATGACGCTAAACCCTGCAAGATTACTTGGCTGCGACGATCGTATGGGTGCGATAGATATCGGCAAGGATGCGGATATTGTTCTGTTTGATCAAGATATACGGGTACACTATACTTTTATATCCGGCAAATTATGTTATAAAAATTAATTAGGTGATCTTGTTGATCACTGAATCACGAACCACCAGTTTTCCGGGAAGTATAATATCCTGAATTTCGAAGTCTTTATTTTTTATGTGACGGATCAGCAGGGCACAGCTACGTTTTCCGATATCAAAGGCGGGTTCCTCTATGGTGGTCAGATTGGGTTCGACTACGGTGCAGATGGGGTCATTTGTAAAACCAATAACGCTGATATCAATACCTACGCGCAAGTTGTGTTTTTTGATGCACAAGATTGCACCGACAGCTTTGCGGTCATTGGCGGCAAAGATGGCGTCGGGACGCTGAGGTAGTGCCAGTAGTTTGGTTGTATCCTCACTGCCGTGAATTTGCGAGAAACCGGAATGTACGATCAGGTTCTCTTCTAAAGGTCTGTTGCACTGTTTCAATGCTTCAATATAACCGTTGAGCCGCTGTTGTGTAAATTTGAGGTCTTTCGGACCAGCAATATGGGCAATACGGTTGGCGCCATTCTCGAGTAGAAATCTTGTTGCCTGAAAAGCGCCCGCAAAGTCATCCTGTACAACTTTCGATGCTACGATATTATTTGGGACCCGGTCGAAAAATACAATAGGTAGCCCTTTAGCCATCAGTCGTTCAAAATGTTCGTTGATATAGGAATCCGAAGATATGGAGACTAGAAGTCCGTCGAGGCTACTGGTCGATAGGTTTTCCAGTAGGCTCTGCTCACGGGCCATACTATCGTTGGTGACATAAAGAATAATATTGTAATCCTGTTCATAGGCTTCCTCCTGAATACCTGAAATAACTGTCGAGAAATAATAGTTGGTAATGAATGGAATGACAACGCCAATATTTTTTGTTGAACCTGAGGCTAATGCCGCTGCATTTTTGTTGGGCTTAAAATTAAGTTCCCTGGCCAGTGACAATACTTTCTGACGTGTTGTGGGGTTGACATCATGCGTGTCTCGAAACGCTCGTGAAACAGTGGAAACAGAAATGCCAAGCATTTCAGCAATATCCTTGATGCCGATGGGATTTTTCATAGATAAAAGGTTGGTTCGAATTATTCGATTTACAATTTACTAAAAACTATTTATATATGATTGTGATATATGATATTGCCCTGTCAGAATTCAGTTACTATGATTTTTTTATCTTTATTGAGCATCAATAAAGAAGAGGTTTTTTGCGTTTTATTGCTTAGCTTGCTTTTTTATCTGTTATTACGTACGATTAAGGGTAGCCAATGATCCTATTTGATTTTATAAAACTCGTATTGATTGCAACTGTCTTCTTATGGAGTGGAATACTCTATGGGCAGAATGATAGTGACCTGGTCAAAGGCAAGGTGGTTGATCCGGGGATGTCACCTGTTGCCTTGGCTACAGTAGGCCTGTACAGTAGCAGTGGGATATTGGTATCCAGTACAAACACCGATAGTCTCGGGACTTTTCAGCTTCGGGGTAAAATTCCGGGTAAATATTTTATCGCAGTGAAACACCTTGGCTACCACGATTATAGGAGCACGCTATTTGACCTTGCCAATAGTAATTTGGAGATAGTAAAACTCTCCCGACAGGAAAATAAGCTGGAAGCAGTGACAGTCGAAGGCAAAAGAGCGGTGCTGACGGTTGATGGCGGCACCATTGTCTATCAGGTAGAAAATAGTATCGGAGCACAGGATATTTCGGCCTTTGATGCATTGAAAAGAGCTCCTGGTGTACAGATCGAAAATGAAGTCGATATTACGCTCAATGGTAAAAGCGGGGTGCAGATACTGTTGGATGGAAGACAAACTTTTCTTTCGGGCAAGGAGCTCAGCGATCTATTGAAGTCGATGTCATCGAATAACATCAGATCCATCGAAATTGTCAATAGTCCCTCGGCTAAATATGATGCGAGCGGTGCAGCTGGTATTATCAATATCAAAACGAAGAAAAATCAGTTGAAGGGCTTGAATGGAAGTATAACAAGTGCCTTTGCTTATGGTGTCAGCCCGAAGCAATTGCAGCATATGACCTTCAATTACCGGGTGAATAAACTTAATGTATTTGGGAGTTATAACCATACACTTGGCCACTACAATTACTTGTATGGCACTAATCGTCAGCAAAACGGCAAATCCTATGACAGCCACACGGTCGATGTGGATAAGCGCCAGAAAATGGGCGCTCAGGTGGGGATAGATTACTTTCTCAATGATAAAAATACAATAGGTCTTTTGGTAAACGGTAATTTTATCTTCGGTGGCGGACTGACCAATACAGCTACGACGATTGCTACACTTCCCTCGGTAGTGTTGGAAGGATCTCTTGATGCTATCAACGATTACTACGGCCAGAGCACCAAGCGCTACAACTTTAATCTGAACTACAAATATGAAGATACGTTGGGCCGTAGCTTAAATGTGGATTTGGATTACGGTCTTTTTGATAAATGGAATAAAAACCTGCAATCGAATACCTATCGGGACAATGGGGGAAATGTCTTTGACGAGAATCTGTACCGTACGCTGAATGATATCGATATTGATCTAAAAGGGCTAAAGGTGGATTACGCTACGAAACTGTGGGACGGAAAATTGGAAGCAGGTGCCAAATATTCGGCTGTAGGTTCTAAAAACAATTCCCGGTTTTATCATGTCGGCCCTGTAAGTGATAGTCTCGATAATAGACGGTCCAATGATTTTCATTTTGACGAACGCATAGCTAGTGCATATCTTGACTATAAAAGAACGATCGGAGAATGGTCTCTCCAAGCTGGACTAAGGCTAGAAAATGCGAATTCCAAGGGTGTTTTATTTTATAGGGAGCAAGAAAAGGATCTGGATGATCAAATCAATAGAAATTTCACTAATCTTTTCCCTTTTTTATCTATCACTAGGCAACTGGCCAATAAACAGACGATTTCACTGTCATACGCTAAGCGTATTGAACGACCAGCCTATCAGGATTTGAATCCTTTTGTCTATATGCTCGATGAGCTGTCTTTCTGGAAAGGAAACCCTTTTTTGATCCCTTCACTGACCCAACGATTTTCCTTACTTTATTCCCTAAAGAGCTCGACGGTTGTCGGCTTAAATTATGCGTATACGGATCAATTGAATGCCAAAATAACGGATACATTGGAAGCTGATAAAATAATGATGATCAGCAAAAATGTGGGTACACAAAAGCATTGGTCGCTATCCTTGACTCAGACGCTATCACCAAAACCTTGGTGGGATATTACCTTGAATGGGTTGCTATATTATATTCACAATGATGTTTCATTTGACCAGTACCAAAACCTCAATTTAAAGCAGACTGCTGGACGTGTTAGCCTTCTTCAGTCTTTTAAGCTGCCGAATAAGATGCGGTGTGAGATTTCAATGGTCTACAACTCGAAGCGGCTGGGTGGAGCAAATACGATAAGTAGACCGATCAGTCAAGTGGATATTGCATTACAAAAGAGTTTATTGAAGGACAAGGCGACGCTTAGACTAGCCGTGACGGATGTCTATAAAGGCAACCAGATTAAATACACGCAGAATTTACCCGGCTTGCAGTCATCAAGCTATGGTTATTATGAGTCAAGGCAGGTGCGTCTTAGTTTTGGCTATAGATTTAGCCGTGGGGCGACAAAGGAACAGCGTAGTCGAAAGTCAGCGCTCGAAAGTGAAAGTGGCCGAATACAGTAACGAAAAAATAAAGGATGTCAATCAGCTCCTGTGTTTTCTAAATATCGCGTTCTTGTAAAGCCATTGAGAATGGATGTGTTAACATCTCAATGTTGAATTTTCAGAAACTTAATCGTAATACCCATCTGCCCGAGGTGGTACATGTCATGATGAATTAAACCCGTTAACAGGTACTTGTAATTGTGCGGAAAGGAGCTGTCAGCATGTGGGTAAGCAGTATGAAGGAAAGAATCATCTTTTCCTTCCAGAAAAGAAATAATATTTTGCTGTGTTGCGTGAAGATCCTGCATTAGATTTTCCCAACCACGTTTTCTTAACTCATCATTATTTCGCCAGTTTGCTGCATCACTCATCTCAAGTCCTCTTGGATTTCCCTTTAGGCGGCTTAAAACTTCCCTGCGCCACTCGATTAAATGGGATGCTAGTTCTGCGATGCTGTGCATTTCAGGGATGGGACGCTCAAAAGCTGTTGTTCCGTCCACCTGAGCTAGTTTCTTTGCAAAATTTTCGTCGATCCAGAGGTCAGCTGCTTCGACATCCTTTAATTGTTGAATATGATCTTTTATCAAAATATCATTCATGACTGTCAGTTTTAGTTCTTCTTTTTTAGAAAGGAACAATTGTTAGAAGGGGATAGTTTAAAGTTTGTGTATGTGTGTTTTGGGTTAAAGCGATCATCACGCAAGCTGAAAGGTCTCGCCCTCAATGTATAGCGCTTAGATCTTTTGTTCTGCAAGGTATCTGTATAAAGATTGTATTGATTACCCTGATATAATCGGTAGGTAATTCAAATGTTTCTTTTTGGAAAACGCGCTCTCCACAACTACTTGATAAGGCTTGTGTTTTTCAGAGGATTATTTCCTCAAGCTCCAACTGATCTTTTTTACACAAAATATTTCGCTCAGCGATTCTCATCGCATCATTACCTGGATTATTAAAATGGTATATTCCAAGAAGGATCACATTGACCTTCTCTTGGGCATGTAGCGATGTTGTGGTTAAAGATGAAAATAATATATTTCGACTTAAGTTTTTGTATATTATTTTCATATGATATGATAAATAGGGCTATGAATGACTTTACCGCTTAACGAAAATTTAATATAATATTATCTGATACCTTATATTACACAAATAGCTTTGTTGTCAAGAATAGTATAAAAAAGTAGAAATCCATATTAGCCAGCATTCCCAGGTATTTACGAAAGCGTACATCCATTTACACGGATAATAGTTTGCATACAACGAATGGTAAATAAGATGTACCGGATATCAATTTGCCGCTGTTGCCGGTCTGTAATTGCCTTATATTTAAACGTAACTCCATAGATAGTGGACAATGGAATAACTTTTTTAGTCATTTCTGCCTCACATAATTTCACCGATCTGATGGATGGATAGTGGTGAAGTTTGTGTTTAATTTGGTTATTGTAGTGTGTTGATTATTAATTGTTATTATGTTTTTTTGTAAAAGGGTATTAGTCGGTATTGAACTGCTATATGCTAATGGCTAGTTTGAAATAGTGGTCATGGGGCGGTGCTTATTAGTAGGGGAATAAAAGATAAATTCTATAAATCGGAAAATTAAGACATGGAAAAAAATATTGAAAATAATACCATATCGTTGACAGTGATCGGAAATCTGACATTTAGAGCACTTAGCAGCAAAAGATATCAGATAGCCATTGGACTGATCCTGATGGCTATTCTGATCCCGGTAGCAGCCTTTATGGGTTTTGTAATGCACAATAATATCACCGATTTGAATAGGGGACAAATAATCGGTATTATGGGAGGCTTAGGTATTGTGTCCTTTGTTTGTGTCGCATTTATTTTTTCGAAATTCCTCGCTAAAAAATATATCATGGCATTTTATTCAGATCGCATCGTGGTGCAAGGGGACGGGGTACGACAGTTTAATTTGGACAAGATCGTGAGTTTTGATATTTGGAATGATTCCGACTATGCTAAAATCGTGATCAACTACCAGGATAAGTTGATCAAGTATCATGTAGGTTTCGCTAATTTGATCTTTGGCAAACCTATTTTGGAGGAAAGAGATAAACTGGATACTATCTTTACCAAAGAAAGAGGCTTTAACAAAATGGTAGAAAACAGGAAAGGAATAACCAGGATCTACTATTCCATTGCGGAATTCTGACTGGAGCTTTTATTTTAAATTCAATAATTCGCTTTTAATATGATATTACGGAAAATAATACATAGTAAATCCAAAGGTCATTATGGAATAACTATGAATTATCAAGAGGCTCTTGCATTGTTCTATACGCTGAATTGGGATGATGAAAACACATTTTACAACCAAGAATTCGGGGATTCTTATTTACAGTTGAAACCCTTAGATAGGACTGAAGTAGCGGATAATAAAGTAATCAAAGTGGAGATACTAATAGATGAATATCTGATCAAATTTGCCGTCACAGCAGTGACGATGAGCGAAGCGACTGCTTTGATAAAATACTATTTTGTGCATGATAAAATCGGTAATATAGATTCCTATGGAGTCGGATATCCATAATGGATTTGTAGCGATGAACTTGGGATTTTTAATTGTGTTTTGTGTGTGTTTTCTGTTTGTAATCTAGTTGGTTATATTGTTTATATGAATTAAAAGTGTAGTGCTAAAAATGCATGCTTATAACCAATGGTTATGGTTGTTTTTTGAGTGATTTAATGTTTTTTAAGCAGAGACGACTGTTGCGTATTCTCAGTATCCATTCAAAAAATCCCTTCTGCGGATAAATTGCTCCTTTAGACGGATTCTGTATAGCTTCCTTAACAATATCTTTGCAGCATATTTATATTATTTAGAATAATTCTTGATATGCTTTACACAACAAAAATTAAATGGTCATTTATTGCTAGTATACTGGCAGCGGTATGTTGGATTATCGGAGATATGTTTGTCGCGGGTTTTGATGTAGATCCTGGGGAATATCCACTTTTTTCGAAGACTTATGCGGAGCAGGTGGATGTGGGTATTGCGGTACTCATGCTGAAAGGGTCGAGCGAACGTCTCATGTTTGGTGCACTGATTGCCTCGATGACAGCTACTTTATTCTTACCGGGCGTGTGGCTGGCCTATCAGTATTTTAACGACAAATCAAGGTGGTATGCCTGGGGGACTTATTTTGTGTTAATAGTCAGTGTTATGTTGATGCCGCTAGGTCATGCGGACTTTTATTATACGGGTGAAATATATAAAGCGATATACCACAGCGATCCGGTCGCTCATCCATATCTGTTGGAGACAGCATCAGGCTTTACGAAGGTACTGTATATTGCTTGGGGGACGGCTATTGTGGTGTTGATGGTAGGCTGGCTGCTGTTTTCGATACTGGTTTTTATGCGGAGGACACAGTTACCTCGCTGGGCAGCCTTTATCAGTCCTGTTTTTATCACTATATATCAGTTGCCCTTGAGATTCCTACCCTCGTCTGTACTGAAGGGTTGGTTACTCGCAGCGGGATTTAATATTGCCTACCTGATTTTTTTTATCTTGTTGTGGCTGCTTTTTAAAAAACCTGCAGCTCAAGAGACGCTGAAGGATTCTTAATCTACATTAAGCTTTTAGCTTAAGCTAGGTTATTGGCTTATACCTCTTTGTTTGCGTAAATTTGAATATACAAAATCGAACAGCAAGCAAGCAAGCAAGCAAGCAAGCAAGCAAGCAAGCAAGCAAGCAAGCAAGCAAGCAAGCGGAGCGTATTCGGTGATGTATGAATTCAAAAGATAGGAGTATTAAAAATGAAAAAATCAATTGAAAAAATCTTCCCTCGTCCTGCACAGCCCGGTATGGTAGGTGACGGATTCCGTGTTTATAATATGGTTCCCGGTAACGGCATTACCAAGAGACGGATGAGTCCTTTCCTCTTATTGGATTTCAATGCGGAATTTGATTTTGGTCCATCAGATCATATTCGTGGGGTAGATGTTCATCCGCATAAAGGGTTTGAAACAGTTACAATCGCCTATAAAGGCAGTGTAGCGCATCACGACAGTTCAGGCAACAGCGGAGTGATCAATCCTGGGGATGTTCAATGGATGACAGCTGGAGCAGGAATATTGCACAAAGAGTATCATGAGGAGAATTTCTCCAGAGCTGGTGGCCCCTTTGAAATGGTACAGCTTTGGGTTAATCTTCCTGCAAAGGATAAATCTACCGAAGCACATTATCAGGGTATTACGGCAGATCAGATGGGCAAAGTACAGTTGCCTGAAAATGGCGGGATCGTCAATATCATAGCCGGTGTATTTCAGGATATAAAGGGACCTGCCGAAACTTATACTGCAGTCAATCTCTTTGATATTAAATTGGAAAAGGGACATCAGACAGCATTTAGTGTTCCGCAACATCACAATTCCGCCATTCTGGTGGTCAATGGAGAAGCGGAGGTCAATGGACAGTTGGCCAAAGAACATAGTTTTGTGCTGTTTGAAAACGATGGTGAAGAAGTCGTGATCAAGGCCAATGAGCAAGCTGTCTTATTGTTTATGAGTGGAGAACCTATTGACGAACCTATTGTAAGCTATGGCCCTTTTGTAATGAACACACAAGAGGAAATCTATCAGGCTTTTGAAGACTTTCAGGCTGGTAAATTTGGTACACTTGAATAATCATTAATGGAAAACCACTGTACTATTCTCTGCTAAAAACGGTTGCCGAATATAATTATCGGTTAATTGATTTCGTTATGAAAATATCCCCTAAGCTCAAAAGCTTAGGGGATATTTTTTGAATAATGTACTCTTTATAACAAGCCTCTCTGTTTTTTTGTTTATAGATAGGCCTAGTATTCGAATAGCGACTAAGACGCTTTCTTGCTTTAAATGGTAGCAGATAATCCAGTAAAAAATAAGCTCAATAACAAAAAGGTATTTCAACTTGATGCGTAAGGGTCGAGTATAGAAACCGGGAAAGTTATATGCGTAGCATGGGGTAAAAATAGACCAATAAAGGCAGGTAATTCCTGAGGTCTTTCCTCAGGATTTTCAGCGCTTGTTGGATGCGGTAATCAACGGTCTTGGGTGAAACTCCTAATTTTAACGCAATCTCTTTGTAGGTGAAATTCTCAAACCTATTCAATTCAAAAGCCTCACGAAACGGACTAGGCAGATTGGCGATTGCTTTATCGATCTTCTCTTTCAGTTCCTTTTCAAAATAGAGATCCTGGCTCGATAGCTCGAATCCACTCAGCTGGCTTAATTCATAAAAAGAACTTGCTTTTGTTTTTTCCTTCTTGATTGCTGTCAAACAGCGGTTGCGTACAGCTGCAAATAGATAGCTTTTTAGGGAAGTACTAAAATAGAGGTTCTCACGGTTGTTCCAGAGCCATAACATCAAGTCCTGTACATTTTCTTGTGCATCAGCTAATTCCACATATTGCTTCCCATAAGCCAATAGCGGGGCATAGTACTTTTTGAAAATAGACTCGAATGCGTATTTATCTCCTTTAACCAGATTTTCGACGAGGATCTCGTCGCCTAAACTCGTATTCATAAAATAATAAAAAAATTTTTAGGATATACTCCCCTTAAATAGTCATCCTTTAAAATCATTGTAAAAATGCATAAAAATGATGAATATATAGAAACTCTGCTTTTGAATTTTGTTAATAATAATTTAGCGGCAGATGAAGAGGAGTTTTTGCGGGGTTGGCTGCTGGAATCAGAAAGCAATCGAGACAGAGCACGTGCCTTCTGTGAATTTTACCATCAGATCGATGCCTACACAACTTTGGAGAGCACTGATACTGATCAGGCATTTGAGAAAATGACCGGGAAAATCGGTGAATTTAGGCCGGTTCGATCGCTGAGCTATCTCCGGGTACTCCAACGTGCAGCGGCTGTACTGTTTATTCCACTGTTGCTGGTTCAGTTGTATCAATGGTACGACAACCGTTCTGGTTCCGAAGCTTGGGTTACCATGCGGACCAATCCAGGAATGGTAGCTTCAATACGATTGCCAGATAGTTCAACGGTGTGGTTGAATGCAAATACAGTGATCAGCTATCCGCAGAAATTCAATAAAGAGCGACTTGTCAAACTGGACGGTGAAGCCTTTTTTGATGTAACAAAAAATCCTGAAAAGAAATTTAAAGTACAGACTCCTGCGCAGGCGGCTATTGAGGTATTGGGAACCCGTTTTAATGTAGATGCCTACCATACGGACTCGACTGTGCGGGCAACGCTTGAAGAGGGAAGTGTACAGTTTAATTACCAATCCAATACAGGGTCTAAATCCTTGCTACTGCAACCGAGCCAGACTATAGTCTATAACAGGAAAAATCAGTCGATAGTGCCTAACGAATTAAATGAGAAGACCCTGACCTCCTGGAAAGATAATCAGATCGTACTCAAGAACACGAGTCTAACTGAGTTACTGACAATTGTATCCAAGCGATTCAATGTCAAGTTTAATTTGAAATCGTCGAAACTGAATGACGAACGGTTTACGGGTGTGTTTGATTCGCAACAATTGATTACGGTGTTGGAGCATATCAAAATATCCTCGCAGATCCAATATAATATGATCAATGATGGTAGCAAAACCGATGGTTCGATCACGGTGGAACTCTATAAATAAGCCTTATTACTATGTAAACAATAAAATTCTACTTATACAATTTATTAACCATTATCATGAACAAGTTAAGATTAAAACTGATCTTATTGGGTTTTGGAATCTCTGCATTCCAATTTGTCCAAGCCCAGCAGAAGTCACTGACTTTGTCTGTCAGCAACAAAAGCATGCAGACAATCCTGGATGAAATTGAAAAGAAATCGGGTTTTCGATTCTTCTACAACAACAATCAGATTGACACTAAGCGTAGTTTTTCGGTCAATGCCAAGGGCGAGGATATCAATGCCGTGCTTGAGCGACTTTTTAAAGGCACTGAAATCAGTTACCGTATTATGGAAGGAAATATCATCCTTTCGGTAAAGGAAAAATCAAGTGTTACGAAATCGGAAGGGCAACAGCAGCTGATTACGGTCAGTGGTATCGTATTGGATGAATCACAAAAGCCCTTTTCCGGAGCAACGGTAAGTCAAGGGGAACGAAAAACAAGTACGGATCAACTGGGGAAATTTACGATCCGTGTTCAAGCTGATCAAAATCTATTCGTCAATGCTCTTGGTTTTGAAAGTGTGGAGCTGAGCCCTTCAAGCTCACATGAACTTCGTGTCCAGTTGAACACAGGAAACAGGGCATTGGATGAAGTCGTGGTGACCGCCTTAGGGGTAAAACGTGAACAGAAAGCGTTGGGTTATGCTGTCCAAAAGGTAGGTGGAGCAGCACTTTCTTCAGCTAAAGGTGTGGATGTAGCGACTTCGTTGACAGGGCGTGTGGCCGGTCTGAATATTAAAAATAGCACTGAGTTTAACACTACGCCAACAATTGAACTACGCGGGCGTACACCCTTGATTGTAATTGATGGGGTAGCGTCGCAATTTGTTAGTCTACGGGATGTTCCGGCAGATGATATAGAAGATATCAGCGTATTGAAAGGAGCAACAGCTGCGGCGTTATATGGTTCCAGAGGCGGTGCCGGAGCCATCATGATTACCACAAAAAAGAGTAAGGGAAAGGGATTGGATGTGCAGCTTAATAGTAGTACAATGTTTAATGCGGGTTATCTGCGGAGACCAGAGGTCCAGACATCCTATAGTACAGGACAGGGCGGTAAATATAAACCGGGAAGTTATGTCTGGGGCGATAAGTTGGATATCGGAAGAACCGCAAAGATTTATAACCCTTATACTTTTCAGGAAGAGGATACCGAATTACGATCTGTAGGAAAAGATAATCTGAAAAATTTTCAACAACAAAGCTTTATTACCAATAATAATATAAGTATCGCTCAACGGGGTGAAAATGGTGGCGTCAGAGCTTCTTTTACGCATGTATATAATAAAGGCCAGTATGAAAACAACAAGCTGAACAAGATGACTTACTCCGTCTCCGGTGATATGACTGCTGGTAAATTTAAATTTGAGGGCGGGCTGAATTATAATAAGCGGTACTATCCAAATATGGGAGCCACAGGGTATGGTGGTGGCGGTATTCTTTACAACTTAACTGTTTGGTCGGGAACCGAATACGATATTAGGGATTATAAGAATTATTGGGTGACACCTAATGAAAAACAGAACTGGATGGATGCTTCCTGGTATGATAACCCGTATTTTATCGCTAATGAAATTGTGCATTCCGGTGATTACAATATCCTAAATGGCTACCTAAATACCGAGTTTAAGTCAAACGACTGGCTGACAATCACGGCACGTCTGGGTTCGGATGTTTATTCGCAGCTCGACCAATACCAAAATCCAATTGGTGCCGTGGGGGGATGGCACCGGTTAGGCTATTTCTCAACAAGCCGTGAGGGTGGCTATAGTGTGAATGGAGATTTGATGGCAACAGCAAAGAAACAGTTTGGCCAATTCAATGTTGAGGGCTTCGTGGGTACGGGAATAAACTACCGCAATAAGGATAACCAAAATGGAAGCACCTCAGGTGGGCTAACGATTCCAGGATTCTATTCGCTAAAAGCTTCGGTCAATCCAGCAACAACAACATCTCAACTCGAGCGGCGCCAGGAGAATGCAATATATGGACGATTTACTGCTTCATGGAAAAATGCCGTTTTTTTGGAAGTGACGGGACGTAACGATTGGAGCTCTACATTGGACAAAAATAATCGTTCATTTTTCTATCCTTCGGTATTGTCCAGTGTGGTACTCTCTGACTTATTGAATCTGCCTTCAGCCATTAGTTTCTGGAAGGTAAGAGGCTCTTGGACAAGGACAAAAACGGCTCCCGATATCTACGCCATTAACCAACAGTATACAATTAATAGCGATGTTTGGCAGGGGTTAGGAACAGCTTCTTATCCATCCACGTTAAGAAATGCTTCGATTAAACCAGTCACAATGGATTCATGGGAATTGGGTACTGGAATCAATTTACTGAAAAATAGAATACAATTTGATCTTACCTACTATGACGCATTAACATTTAACCAACAGCGTGATGCGGCTATCAGCTCTGCCTCAGGATTTTCTAGAACACAGATCAATATCAAAGAAGACCTACGCAGACGCGGTGTGGAGATTATGCTAGGTGCGGACGTTATAAAAAGTGCTGACTTTAATTGGAATTCCAAAATCAACTGGTCTCGAGAACGCTATACGTATGATCGGGTGGATCCGGATTACTCCACAGATAGACCTTGGGTAAAAGATGGTGCTCGATGGAACTGGGTGGCTATTAATGATTGGGAAAGAGACCCTAGTGGTAATATTATCCATTATGGCGGATTACCTAGAGCGAGTGCCTACCAAACTGTCGCTGGATTTAACGAAGCTGACTTTATCTGGGGCTGGTCAAATACTTTTTCATACAAGCAGTTTACCTTAAACCTATCTTTTGATGGTCGTGTTGGTGGTATTGCTCAAAGTGTGACTGATCAGGCCATGTGGAATTCGGGAAGTCACCCTGATAGTGATAACGAATACCGCTATGATATGGTGGTCAATGGAAAGAATAATTATGTAGGTCAAGGTGTGAAGGTGCTTTCTGGTTCGGTTGATTACGATTCGTATGGTAATATCACCAGAGATGACCGTGTATTTACTGCCAATGATGTACCAGTGTCCTATGAAAACTATCAAATTCGTATGGCACCTTATATTGGTAGTCCAAGATCACAATTTATGTTTTCGCAGACCTTTGTCAAATTAAGAGATCTGAGCTTAGAATACCGTTTGCCAGTTGCCTGGTCACAGAAGATCAAAGCCAAAAATACATCGGTAGGTTTAATCGGGCAGAATCTGTGGATGTGGGCCAAGGACTTTAAATATTCGGACCCGGATATCGGTAAAGAAAACTTAAACTCAGCGTCAATCCGATATATCGGGATGAATGTAAAACTTCAATTTTAACTTAAACAGCAGCATCATGAAACAGAAAATAAATAAATTATTTGTACTAGTATTGACCTTGGGTACAACTTTTACATCGTGTAATAATTTTGAGGATATCAATACTGATCCCAATGGATCAACACTAGCGTCAAGGCCGCTATTAGCGACAAATATTATTTTGGATTTGACTTCGAGTAGTATGGGTAAGCCATTTTACGCCAACCAGCTGGTATCTAAAAGCTTGGCCTGGGGAGAAAGCGCAGATGGCAACCAATATAATTCTTTTGGTCGATCGGACCTGAGCGGCTACAGTACAGTAATCAACGGTAATAAAATGTTGGAGTTGACGACTGATGCAAATAGGCCGGCTTATGAGGGACTATATTACTTTGCTAAAGCCTATCAGATGTTTTATCTAACGATGACTTTAGGAGATATCCCTTATACTGAAGCGTTCCAAGGGGAAAGCGGGATTTTGAAACCTAAATATGATACGCAGAAAGAAGCCTTGTTGGCTATTTTAAATGATCTGGATCGATCTTATGAGGCTTTTGGTAAAGGAGTCAAGCTGGAGGCTGATCCAATTTTTAAGAGTGATCCGGTCAAATGGCGAAAGACTGTGCGCGCTTTTCAGCTTAAAGTATTAATGCATTTGTCTATTAAACAGACTGATAATGACCTGAAAGTGGCCAGCCGCTTTCAAAATTATGCGAAATCGGATTTGATGACCTCTAATGCGGACAACTTTCAACGCATTTATTCCAATAATGCCAAAGAATATTATCCTGTATATTTTACACGGCTTAATCATAATCCCTATGCGATGTTGAGTTATCTAATCATCGATAAATTGAAGGAAAGCTCAGATAACAGATTGTATTACTTTGCCAAACCGGCAAAAAGCGAAACAGATAAACAGGTGCCAGCCAATAGTCCGGATGCTTATCTAAGTGTTGACCCTTCAGCTTCATTTGATGTGATCAGCAAAAGATGGTCTTCTGGTCAATTCTCAGGAATTAATGCACGTTATACGCAATTGCCTAGCGGGGAGCCTATTGTTAAGTTAGGCTATGCTGAACAGCAATTTATTTTGGCAGAAGCTGCCTTGCGTGGCTGGATTCCAGGCCAGGCGAGTAGCTACTACAATGAAGCCATCCGTGCGAGTATGCTATTTGTGGCCGATAATACACCGGATGTTGCGGACTATCACCATAATAAAAAGATTGATGGTGCCAATATACAAGCTGTACAAAACCATCCGTCAAACCTTTTAACCGGAAACTTTGAGACAGATTTGGAGAAAATTATGTATCAGAAATACCTGTTGTCTTTTATGCAACGCGAGTGGGAATCGTATTATGACTATAGACGTACAGGATATCCGAAATTTCCGATTAATCCGAATACGAATCAGAATATCACGAATACAAAAATGCCGATGCGCTGGATGTATCCAAGCTCAGAATTTGATACCAATCGGGAGAATGTGGATGCGGCGATACAACGTCAATGGGGTGGTGTAGACAATGTAGACAAAATCATATGGTTGTTACAAAAATAAAATAGGACTTGTGCCAAAGTCTTTGGATATTTGAAGATTAGACTTGCCTTAGTTCGCTAGGGCAAGTTTTATATACTGATGCATTAATATATACCATAGATGAAAATAGGAAAATTTATAATGCTGTTGCTACTGCTCAGCATTGGGCAGTTCATAGTCGCTCAGGGGAAAACCGAATTGAAAGTGTTGCAGATCAATATTTGGCAGGAGGGGACAGTCGTACCCAATGGTTTCCCGGCTATTGCAGATGAAATCATCGACAAGCATGCGGATATCGTGCTCTTTAGTGAGGTACGTAATTACAAAGGGACAGACTATATCCAGCGGATATTAGCAGAATTAAAATCCAAAGGAGCAAGCTATTTTGGTAAGTCAAGTGATGAAAAGCTGGATGTTGGATTGATCTCCAAATTTCCAGTGACGGACCAACACGCATTGTATGGCAAAGATAGTGGGATGGGAGGTGTGTTGAAAAGTAAGATCAAAGTTGGCAAACGCGATTTTGTCTTTTATTCTTTACACCTGGATTATACCAATTATGCCTGTTACCTACCTAGGGGGTATGATGGTGTAACCTGGAAGAAAATGGAAAATCCGATTACTGAGGTATCGGCAATTGTGGAAGCCAATCGTAAAAGCAAAAGGGATGAGGCGATACGTGATATTATACACGATGTGGAGGGGGAGAAGCAATTGCAATCTTTTATTGTTGCGGGTGATTTTAATGAACCTTCACATCTGGATTGGACTGTAGCGACAAAGGATCTGTTTGACCATCGGGGTGCTGTAGTGCCTTGGGACTGTTCAGTTCTATTGGAAAAGGCAGGATTTAAAGATAGTTTTCGTGTGCAGTATCCTAACCCGGTAAGTCATCCCGGCTTTACCTATCCGGCGTTCAATAAGGATGTGCCTATTGATAAGTTGGTCTGGGCACCTACAGCGGATGATCGGGACAGAATAGACTATGTCTATTATCGTAGTAAGCTACCATTAAAAGTGGTGAGGGCGAGAATTGTGGGACCTGCGGAAACGGTGAAATATGCCAAAAAGCAGGAAAAAGATAGCGAAGATGAATTTTTGCTTCCAAAAGGAATATGGCCTACAGATCATAAGGCCCTGTTGGTGACTTTTACCTTTTAGGAAAGGAAATTCAATTGCACTGCTGTTGATTGAATACGGTGCTAAAGGAATACATGGGGATATTGCACGGCATAAGAAGCACGGACAGGTTTTTAGCAATAGGTCTGTGCTTCTTTTTTGGAGCCCTGGTTTCTGGTGGGGTATGACGGTAAGCCAACAGTGAAAATTGAACCTTTATTGGGAATACTCTGAATATCGA
The DNA here is from genome assembly GCF_039536865.1 of Sphingobacterium ginsenosidimutans. Taxonomy (NCBI): domain Bacteria; kingdom Pseudomonadati; phylum Bacteroidota; class Sphingobacteriia; order Sphingobacteriales; family Sphingobacteriaceae; genus Sphingobacterium; species Sphingobacterium ginsenosidimutans. The sequence goes on along the minus strand of NZ_BAAAZK010000007.1, from coordinate 1,114,625 downwards.
CTGTACCTTTGTTGCGCTCGATCAGATCTTTACATAATACGAGCCCTAAGCCCGATCCGGGTTCATCTTCCGTACCGAATGATTTATGCTGTATTACATTAAAGAGTAAGGCCGATTTGGAGGGATTAATTCCAACCCCCTCATCTTGGATATGAATGTTGGTATGAATCTCATTTCTACTGCAATAAATACTTATCTTTCCGGCCACATAACTAAATTTGATTGCATTACTAATAAGGTTTCGGAGAATAATGGAGGTATGATCCTTATTGGCGAAGATATGTGTTCCTTCGGGTATAGCAACTTCTATCTTGAGCTGTTTTGCTTGTATTTGATCGGTAAACAATATGATGATTTCGCGGATCAATGGTTCGATCAGTACTAAAATAGCAGGGCTGGTAATCCCACGCATACTGCTACTTCCCCATTGCAGAAAGTCGTCCAGCGCTTGATTTTGATGTACAATCTGTTGATAAAGCTGTTGTATGTATTCTCTAGATACGGTATTGTTGAGAATCTGGTCGCGAAGCATCAATACCAATGCCTCCAAACTGGCAAATGGACTTTTGATATCATGAGCGACAATGGAAAATATTTTCTCCTTATCGCGATTCATAGATTCCAGTTTTCGACGCTGTTCCTCAATCTTCTCCATATTGTTGTAAATAATCTGTAGGAAGGAGTTGACAGCGATAACAATAAAGGCAAGTGCATTGCTAATGTTGAAGATCAGTCTTAGCCTGGGGACACGTTGGGCTACAGGAACAATGGTCGGAAAGAAATAGAGCAATGCAATGGCGAAAGCAGTAGCAAGGCAGAAAAAGATATGGATACGACGGTCGTCATAGAGTAACATGGACGCGATCAGGGTGCATAATAGAAAATATTCGCCGCCATTTTTAAATAACATAGCACCCAAAAGAAAAAAGATGAAATTGCTGACCAATAACATCGCCTTCGCAAAGTTATGTTTACCGTCATATTGTAGAAAGAGTACCGAAATAGAACAAATGGTATTGGATAGGTTGATCGTTGACAGCAGATAACGTTGGTCGATGATATTAAGGATAAAAAAGCAAAGTGTGGGCAATAAACAAAGTATGGCAATCAAATTGACCATCTGTATCCTTTTGAGGTCGATATAGGACATATCCGGATGCGTTCCGATATTCGTGAGTATGTTCCAATATCTTCGGATATAGTTCATAATTTTATTTAAACTGCTAGTGAATATTAATCCGCTAAATTAACATAAATAAGGTGTTGTAGCGCGATGCTTAGCGAAAAAAATGTTCGCAATACTTTAATTGACAGATGGCTGGGGTACCTCTGGTGGATAATCGTGAGACAACTGATTTAAGACTTCGGTTGAGAGACCTTAAATCAGTTGCTGGATTGATGGAGATTAGCTATTTTCTGTATGTAACCAGACTACTTTTTGCTCTGCTTCATGTTGCTGACCAATAATGTTGCGGTAGAGTTCTGGTCGTCGGGCGCTGATATAACGATGTCCGCCAGCCTGTATCAGTTTTTCGGGTGTGACTGTGGCTATGACAAAACTATCGTCAAATGTATGGCATTCTGAGAGAATATCCCCGAAAGGATCTAAGATCATTGAACAACCATTTTTTAACTGATCGTCATCCATTCCGATGGGGTTTGAAAACACGGTGTAAACCGCGTTGTCATAGGCCCTGGCTGGCAACCATTTCATTAACCAGCTGCGTCCTTTCATTCCATCAAACTCCAATCGCAGGGAGGTTGGGTCATTTTCACGGTTATGCCAGAGCTGAGGATCCACAAAGCCCGCTCCAGGTCTAGATGAAGGAGTACACATGGTCACATGTGGCATAAAGATAATGTCAGCTCCCAATAATTTTGTTGCGCGTACATTTTCAATGACATTATTGTCGTAGCAGATCAAAATGCCACATTTCCATCCTTTGATCTCAAATACCGTATAAGCTTGACCTGGGGTCAGATAGGGGTTTATGAAGGGATGTAATTTGCGATGTTTGGCGACTAAGCCATCTTTGTCGACACAGATATAGGGCTTATATAAATTATCGTTTTCATCTTTTTCAAATAAACCGGCAAGAATGGTGATATTGTATTTGGTTGCTATCTCGATCAACTTCTGGGTGCTGTTTCCTTCAGGAACGAGTTCGGCAATATCGAGCATTTGCTGTTTATCTAAATTTCTTGCGAAAGTATAACCAGTAATGGAGCATTCGTGAAAAGCAATCACATCAGCACCTTGGGCTGCGGCCTGTTGCGCAAGGGTGTCGATGATTGTCAGATTATAGGCTTTATCCGCACTTTTATGCTCAAATTGTGCTGTAGCAATTCTTAATTTGTCCATATTTCTTTCTTTGATCTATTGACAAATCTACTTGTAAGTTGTTAAGATAAATTGTACAAATCCGACAAACGATCAGGCAAGGCTTGGAGCTCCATAAAATTGATTGCCAGTCTGCTTGTATTGTTCAAATATATGGATGGTGTAAAACCAGTATATTTTTTAAATGTCCTGATGAGATGAGATTGATCAAAATACCCGCTTTCGTAGGAGATGGTCGTCAGTGTTGTACCATCAGGTTTATTGCGAAGTAACTTCAAAAAGAAATGGAGTTGGACAATGCTTCCGAATTTTTTGGGACTCATACCGACCTGTTCGGCAAATAACCGTTCCATCTGCCGCTCATTATGACCACTGAGTTTGAGTAATTCTTCCACAGAGAGGAGCCCTTTGTGGTCGGTAATACATTTTAATACGTTAGAAAAGCAGGTCTGACCTGGCGATTTGTGTTGAATGGCGAGTGTATAAAAGAAGGTGTTTAATGCATTTAATTTAGCTGTTGGATACTTGCAGTACATAAGCTGATCGTAAAGCCGGTCTGCTGACTGTCCAAAGATATCCTTTAAGCCAATGATTTGATCTCTTAGCTCATGTGCCGGTATACCCAGTAATTTGTAGAGACCATCGGGTTGAAATACAACAATAATAAAGGAAATGCGTTCGACTACACAGAGATCTTTAAAATGACTGATCTGACCATACAAAAATGACTGCGGGAGATGATCGTTTCGGTTGATGGATAATCGGCCTTGATTCAAAAGAAATACCATTCCTGTATTGCCGTCCGAGAATAAGCGTAGCGTTTTTTGCGAATCGGCAGCGCTTTCCAAAAAGAGGTAGTGTTTGATGTAAGGCAATAATTCTTTTGGCGGGAGTATCTGCATGGCCTAATCCGTGAGTTGATGTATACCAAATGTACATATTTCCTGTTGTATGAAAAATTAAAAATGATTTGATATTTAGCGTTATCTGTCGTCTCAACTGAGGTTTCTGATCGCTCGCTTTACGATGTATATGGTTTCTTTACTTTTACTTTCTCTTTCCCATCTGGTACATAATTCTTTAACAAATAACGGACAGGTCTTGGCGGCGTCATTCAGCCAATTGGCCACGCTATTTTGCACATATCGGGATGGATCGGACTTCAAGGCTTCCAATATTGATAAGGCGATGGCGGGATTTTGTTTTAACGCATCAATATGTGCAGACCATACACCTCTGGGCCGTATAGCCTCTGAAGCAAAGCGCCTAATATTTTCATCGACGTTGTTGGTCCATTCGGTAAGAATATAAATGCTTTCTTGCAAGTTGCTGCTTATTTTTTCTCGTACGGCTAGCCAGCTGATTTCTCGAACACCAAAATGTTGGTCAGCAGCAAACTGTTGTATCCGGTTTAGTGTTTCGGAGGTACTTAGATCCTTATTTTTCCCAACAGTATATGCGGCCCAACAACGAACCAGATCAGCAGGATGAAGCGATATCGTCTGGAGGAAAACAGCGTCGTTTTGCTGCGTGATCTGTTCAAGAAGTCCGGTTCCGATGGCTTCATTGATGCTGTTAACAGTCTGTTTTTTTAACTGGTTAATTCTTTTCAATATAGGCTTAAGATAGGCTGTCCGATCATGCTGTGTGAGTAGATGGTTTAGCAAAACAGGTTGGTCTACGGCTAGCCATTCGACAAGATTGGCAGTTTCAATCTCGCCCTTGTTCAATTGTTCCAGAATAGATACTGGTATCTCACTTGTTTTTCGTGCACCTGTTCGTTTTGGTTTTGACAACTTTTTTGCTGAATTTTTATTTAATACTGGCATATCCTCTTGTCTATTTTTCATATTTATTCCTAATCTTTGCAAAGATTCGAAAGTTAATCCATAAGTACAATAACGCATAAAATTGTCACTATGGGCTAAAAAAGTCAACATTATGAAAAAAACGGATAGAGCCATAGAAGAAAAAATATGCCCATTAGAATTTGCAGTCAATGCGATCAGTGGGAAATGGAAAATTCCGATTGTCTGGCGTATCAATCAGGGTGAAAAGCGTCCAAGCGAAATGTTGCGTGGTATTGTTAAAGTAGATCGGCGTGTATTGAATCAACAGCTAAAGGAGCTGGAGCGTGACGGAATACTTCGCAAGGAGGTCTTTAAAGAGCTGCCCCCGCGGGTAGAATATACACTGACACCGCTAGGTAAAAGTCTGGTAGAGGTGCTCTGGAAATTAAACGACTGGGGTGAATCGCTTTTAGTTGAAAAAAATGATTCTCACTGTTAAAAGCCTACTCATTCTATGATCGATAGTGGGCCATATTGTTCCAATACATCACGTACTTAGTTTCTATAGTCGTTACAGCGATCTATACAGCTACAAAATTGCAATTTAGTCCTTCTTGGATTGGCGCGATTTGAGTTCTTGGTTGATCTGTATATTATTCACATAAATCGGTATAAACACACAAAATAAGGAAGCTGCAATACCTGAAAGAGCGTACTTTTTTGTTTTAAAGGAGAGGTAGACCAAAACTACAATAGCTATAAACATGACAACACCAAAAGATATCATGACTCCAATGGACTGTTTTTTCTTTTTGTTTAACTCCTCGTTGGTCAATTGAGATAAAACTTTATTCTCTGGCATGGTTCAATTGTGTTAGGGTTTATAAAGAAGGGTTATATACTTCTCTTGTTAGAAACAAATTTAAATAAATTTTTGACCCTATCAAGTTTTTTTGATGCCGGTGGTAAAGCTAGATAAGAGCTGCTTTTCAAGGCTGAATCTTTGGGTTGCCGGGAATATAAGGGTATAAATGATAGAAGGGAAGGAAAAAATAAAAAATTATCAAACGCTTGGTCAACTTTGTTGTTCTTTTATTTAACTAGTCTAGGGACTGGATGTTGTGAATTTCTATTTAAGTATTCATAATAGTAATGGCCAGATAAGGAATAGTATAAATAACCATAATAAAGAAAGAAATGAAATCAGCGAAATACATTGTGCTCAGTTTTCTCGAAAGTCTGAATAAAGAAGATTTTACTGCTGCATATGAATTATTGGATAGTGATATGGTGTTCGAGGGGGTGCTTGGGAGTCGGCATACTGCAGATCATTATATTGCGGATATGAAGAAAATGAAGTTTAAATACAATATTAAAGAAGTAATGACAAATGGTAATCATGTGGCTATCTTCTATAACATTGATATGGGGGGAATGGAGATCTTTAGTGCAGGCTGGTATCAAGTAGAAAACGAGCTGATCCTGAAGATAAAGGTTGTCTTTGATCCACGGCCGCTTCTGAAAGATAAATAGCTTGACTCAAGAGTTTGTGAATCCAAACTCTTGAGTCAAGCTATTCGGCCCTTCGTTTGAGATCGTCGGCGGCACCTGTTTTTCGAGACTGTCCTGTTTTGGTGGATCCAAAATTATAGCTATAGGACAACATCACAACGCGGGGTTCTCTTCTGCTTTTAAAATTTTCTTTGTAATCATTGTAGACAGTCACTCCCTTTATGGTATTGCTGTTGAATAGATCACTTAGGGCGAGCTTCAAGGTGTTTTTGTCCCTAAATTTCTTTTGTAACCCGATATTGAGATACCAATAAGGGTCAATACGGACGAAGGCATATACTTCGGTAGCTTTATAATTGGCCGCTAATTCGGCGACGAAATTTTTACCCAATTTAAGGGTATGGAGGCTATTCATGTCGAGGGTAAAATTGCCAATATTATTGATCTGTGTCCCTGAGACGTTTCCTGTATATGAACCGTAATAGAAGTTTGCACTATTGTTTATATCCCACCAATTGGTCGGCTTGATCGGTAGAATGAGATTCAGAGAGTAATAGGATGCTGATTTTAGGTTCTCTTCTGTCTGAACGGTGATATTTTCCCCATTTTCGATTACGGGTTTTATGACAGTCGTGATATTGTTGCTTATTTTGCTATAACTCAGGGTGGCTATATATCTACTTTTGAAACTATAGGTGAGTTCATAGTTTTGCGATGTTTGTGCATTTAGATCGGGGTTGCCAACACGATATGTTGTCGCATTAATATAGTATTTAAAGGGGTTGAGCTGTTGATAATTAGGACGGTTGATGCGACGGCTGAGATTGACTTCGAGATTATGATCTGTTGTGAACTCATAGGAAAAAACGGCACTTGGAAATAGCTGAGTGTATTGCCTTTTATTAATTTGTGCAGTGGTTAGTTGTGTTCCTGTCACATCGGTTTTTTCAATACGTAGACCTAATACGGTTTTCAGCTTATTCCATTTTTTTGATACATTACCGTAGGCTGCGTAGATGTGCTCCTGGTAGATGTAATGATTCGATTTATTGGTGTCCCTTACAGCAGGCGAGGTACTATGATTATAAAATTCAATATCGTTATCTGATTTAACGTAACTCGTTTTAAAGCCGGCTTCCAGTTTGAGGTTTTTAGGGAAGATCTTAATCCAGTCGCTTTTTAGTGCATAGATGTTCAAACCGCCATCAGTCTTTCCTCTCAAGATATAGGGTATACCTATAGGTTCATCTTCGTTGTTGTTGGTTTTGGTATCAAAACTTTGGTTCGATGTATTGACATAGCGAATGAAATCTATATCCGTGCTAAGTTCGGACCCCAGTGTATCCATACTGTATTTATGATTGAGATTAGCAGAGATATTTTTCAAGGTATTGGCCGTTTGACTTAAGGTGACGGTATGACTGAGTGGCTGATCGTTGGGACCTAGGATGGCCGTTTTGCTATCCCCACGTGGTTTAAAGACATTACTTGTGAAGCTGACAGATGCACCCAGTAGGTTTTTTTCAGTTAGATTGTAATCGAAGCCGATTTTACCGTTATGGTTACGGGTATTGAACTTAAAGAAATTGTCCTGTAGGTATGTTTTCTCTAAATTGCCTTCCGTGTAAAACTTTCGATCGATCATGAGCTCGTTAAATGCTTTGCGATAAGCAAAATTATAATTGGCAAAGAGGTTGAGCTTATTATTACGATGGTTGATATTAAAACTGTTGTTATTTTTAACGTATCTACCTGCACCTAACGCTGTAGAAAAGCTTCCGTTGGTTCCCTTATTTGTTCCTTTTTTTAGTTTTATATTAATAATGGCAGTTCCGGCAGCGTCATATTTTGCAGATGGGTTGGTGATGAGTTCAATTTTGTCAATCGCAGATGCGGGGAGTCCGCGGAGGTAATTGGCTAGCTCATCGCCGGTAAGTGGTGAGTTTTTCCCATCAATCTGTATTAAAATATTATTTTTCCCCCGTAAAATAACGTTGTCATTCCCATCTATTGTAACACCAGGTGCTTTTCCCAGTATTTCTAACACAGATCCACCCGTATTTTGAAGACTACTTTCTACATTTAAGATCATTTTACCGTCATGTCGTTCAATAAAAGGACGTGATTTGTTGATGACGACGGTCTCCAGTCGTTGTTCGTTTATCCGAATTTCAGGTAAACCTATATCATGGTCCGTCACTTGAATGACCTCCGAATTGTAGAGGTCTGATTGACCACGACGAATTTTGAAGTAATAAGCTCCTTTGCTAAGGGCATCAAATCGAAACTCACCTTGCTGATTGGGAAATTCAGTTCTGATCAGCTTAGCCTCTGCATTGAATAGGTTAATTTCCAGTGAGGCAATTTCTGTGGTCGCTATTTTTCCAGATAATATAAAGTCATTTCTCTGAACCTGTTGTGCCATGATCTTGGTTGCCGATACAGACAGTAGCAAGGTTATGAATATGATCAAAATGCAACTTGCTTTCGAATGGTTGAGCATGATCATGTGGAGGTTTCGTTGAATTCGCATTTTTTATATTTCTATCAACGTTGTATGTCTACTCCGTTAGTTGTATGTCGTATAAGCTAGTATTATGTTGCAGGATAATATGGTGTAAGTTTGGAATATCTCTCTTGCAATATTTTTTTGAATGTACGAATGGCTCCTGTTGTCATTACAAACAATTACGATTCGCCGAGATTGACTTAAGATTCGTTTCGTGTTGACCGAAAATAACTTGATATCTTTGATTCGGCAGTTGTTCATTTATTATTCAGGGGGATTGAGGCCTTTCTTGTTAAAGATCTTTCTTTGAAAGTTAATGGATTGGAACAGTAATTTGTGCTATTTCGGATAATAGGATAGAAATCACTAAAGCATAACAGATAGTGGGTATAACAGAAATATTTGTGGTCATACTGTGCATTGGAATTGTCGGCTTAGTTGCTGGCATAATTTTGATGTTATTGTATTTTGCTCTTACGCTTTTACCAGAAAAGAGCTTTTGGGAAAATTTGATTGCAAAGCTTTTTACCATAGCATATTATGTACTGCAGATAGGTATGATAATATTTCTGCTGGCGCTAGCGGGCATGACTGCCAGTATGGCTATTGACGGACTAGGAATGGGCGAATATAAGTTGAGGTTTAGCAAAACAGGTGGTGGGTATACAATGATCAAGTGGACTACCAGACCTATACGATTTGCTTTTCAGACTGTTGTTTTTATAGGTTTTTCTATTATGCTCATCTATCTTTCAATTAAACAGATTCGATCTATTTCAAAGAAAAGATGATTTTTTAAGCGTCCTTGAATGAGACTTATTTTTATTATTATTGGCGGAATAGCAGGTGTTTTGTTTTCTTTTTGGGATACCATGGTTAGTTACTCCGATACGGCTCCAATTGACGATCAGTTTGGGCTAGCAATTATTTCATGGCCTTTCTTTTTAATCAAAACACTTATTTATCTATGTATGGGATCATTTTTTTGTTGGTTGATCAGTTTGGTCTTTAGAAGAAATTTACCAGAATGAGATTATACGGATAATGATGAGGCCATAGCGAATAATAAATATCTGCTAACGAATTATAAAATAACCTTATACACTACAAAAATCAACTGTATATTGCTGGAAAACTAATCTGGTATGAAGTGGATATTTTGCATATTGATTTTTGTGATAATGGAAACGAATGCAGCGTTTGCCCAAGCTTCTTTAAAGAGTGGTGTATACGAATTTACTGATATTACTTCGCCTGATACCCTTGGAAAGGGAAGAGAGAATTTGCTAAACTTTGAAAAGAAAACCATCAGAAGAACACTTATTGTATCAAATGATACGATCTGCTATCAGATTGGAGAGCATACACAAACACCTGCAGCCAGTTTTGGAATACAAGCAGATTATCGTTTGAAACTTAGATATCGCAATAATGGATTCAGTGCGGAAAGCAAGACTGTCAAATTGAAGCTTGTTATCCTAAATGATGAGATTATTACCGTAGAGGTTTTAGCGGGAAAGGCCAACTACTTTTATAGTGGCGGTCAATATTTTAAACGTGTAATTGCAATTCCATTTGAAAGAAAAACATTGATTTTTAAACGGAGATTGACACCTCAAGATATTGAAAAGCTATGGGAGCAAGAGCAATAAAGAATAATGTAGGAATTAACATCCTCAAAGTCGTCCAAGTTATTCTTGGAGGGATCTATATTCTGGTTATTCTGTTTTACCTTGGCCTTATTGTACCTGAATACCTTGCTTGTGTCGGTTGCGATACCGAAGGTGCAATGGGAACTGATATTTGGGGTGATTCCGTGCAATGTTTTGGCGATAGTAAGGTCTTTGGTCAGGTTTTGTTTGATCTGTCCACCGTGATTATCGTCGGGCTTTCTGTTATATTAAGTCTCCTATTCCTTTGGCGGAATTTAATAGCTAAGAATCAGGATCGAACTAAAAACCTCGGCAAACAATAAGTGTTATGAAAAGAGTCTTCATATTTATTTTAGCGGTTAGTACCTTCTTGCAATCTTGTCGTTATAAAACACAAGATCATGTCAAAGAAGGGGTAGTTCCAACAACAAAGGAAGCCGTAATACAACTTGATAGCCTAAACAAGGCTGATACTTCAATTCGCTCTTTTATTGGTCTAACAACTACCGATATTGACTTGTCAAAGATGCATGAATGCTTGGGAGTAATGTTATCCGAAAATGCATTGAAAGATAAGTATGCACTTGCGCAGTATTCCGCTATCATCGATCATTGCCAACACGGACAAAGCAAATTTGTCATTGAACGATTTCTGCGTCATGATGCGAATGGTAGATCTGTGTTTTTGATTGTGGATGAACTGGATGTGGTGGCCAACTATCCGGCAATCTGCTTTGGGAATTTCCGATTGGCAATCGAAGATGACAGAGAGGAAAACTATATCGTAGCGTTTTATAATAATGATAGTGAGAAGATTACTCAAATAAGCAGGATATGGCGTATTGACTTAGAAAAGGAAAAGTTTGTGGAAATTAGCAAACCTAAGGATTTGATATTAACTAATCCTGATTATGTTGAATCAGATGAAGATCCAGCATTTACATTCCCCTTAACAGGGGAAAAGGCTTTGGACTTTATTGTCGATCCTACTGTTTTTGAGATTCAATATGAAACAAAAGGAGATTTAAATGCGGATGGTCTGTCTGATATCGTGATGGTGCGAAGAGATAAAACAAATAAAATGGCGATCAGATCAATCTTGGTACTACTTCAGAATAAAGACAAATCTTATCGTTTGGACAAAATTTCGAACCTCCTCATGCCGGTTGAATTTAATAAGGATGGATCAAAAATATATGGAACAGAGGATATTAATATCGTAAATGGCGAGCTTCACCTTAATTTCTATGGGCTTGCTGGTGTGCAGGGCAATATTTGGGGGCATTTTAAATATTTTGGGGATGATCTGGTGTTGACTTATGTAGAGACTTATAATGTGGGTGCTGGCTCTTGGCAATCGCTTTACTATGATGTGGTAAAAGGAGAATTGACGGAGGAAATAACGGATACAACAAAGGAAGAGATGCCTGTCAAAACTAAGATATTTAAGATGAAAAAGGAGAAATATTTATTTGAAAATAGTTCGTTGGATGGGGTTATGGAAGCCTCTTATAAAATAGTCAATAACAATTAATGGAAATTGCCAACAAAATGTATATTAAATCATATTTAGTGATAAAGAAGGCTATATGTATTAAAAAAATTAGCATAGGGGTTATCTATAACATTTTTCTTTTGGATAGACAGTTTAACCGAAAATATTTATTCTATTATCTTAATGATTATGGAAAATGAAAGCAATGGTAGTATAGATCGAAATCATGGGAGCTATGGTGTTATGATAAAGAAAAGTGTTGTTATTGTTTTGGCCGCTATGACTATTTTAATCTGTGGTTGGCTCATCCTTGGTCTGGTGAGCTCTTTGGATATTCCGTCCAATAAAAATGATCAGTTTGCAAGTGAGCAAAAGTGGCGGGTGGATCAACGGAGCGATATCGATTCCTGCGAAAAACAAATTATTAAAAATCAAATAGATCTGAAGCGTGCTAATGAAAGGCAGATTTCGGGGCGGGCTTTTCAAACACAAATATTAGCTCTTTTGATCATTGTATTGCAATTGATATTGATCGTTTTCGTGATATTGATACGCCGGAAGCCCTATTCTTGATAAAAGACTTCCTAATATGAAATTATTGAAATTTATATTTGTGGTGGTGATACTATTGGCATGTATTTTTTGCCTGATTTCATTTTTGAAGCCGATACCATATTCCAACAGCTGCGGTGAGGATAATCTATACCGATATCGCATGGGAATCTATCAGATAGATACGAATATTATTAAAGAAAAGAAACTGAAGAAACTTGGTGGGCTATTGTCCTTTGCTGGAATACAGGATATTGGGTGCCCTAATGAGAAGGATAGACAGCGGGACAAAATGCTTGCACAAGCTATTGATAGCACAAATAGGAGCTTAAAATGGAGGCTTTTGAAAGATGATCTATGGATTAATAAAAATGGAGATATCGGATTAAAGGAAATGATCCCTGTTGGAAATGAAGGTATTACTTTTGTTGATAGTTATCTTACAAGAATGGGCTTTAATACAGAAGAACCATTGCATGCTATTATTGATACTAGTACCTTTCAAAAGCTAAACAGTGCATTTTATAAAGATAAAAAACATATTTATCGCTATTATGCAATGGCTTATGGCGGAAGCTTTTCTACTTTTGAAGAAGCTGATCAGGCAACTTTTGTAGCACTTGGTGATTGTTATGCTAAAGATAAAAGGCATATCTATGAGAATCGCCAAGGTATTTTGGATCATGTAGACTATAAGACCTTTAAAGTAAAAAGTACGATGTCCGGTTGTTTTGCCAAAGATAAAGATGGCTATTTGTCCTGGGGTGATCGGATTACAGAGGAGGATCTCAATGATGAATATGTAAAACAGGCGATTAGCGAATTGGATAAATAATACAGTGAGCTCATATTACTATTTGATCTTCTTTATCAGGTATAACCGGTTGCGTTGATTGGTGAAAAGTTGATAGTTTAAAGCTGGATTTGAATAGAAACTGTATACCTTAAATTGTTCGGTATTTTCAAAGGAAAGCGCCCCAATATTCTTATTGTTTATTTCAATTTTTGACCAATGCCATTCCTCATCCAAGTATAACTTATCTTTAAATTTCAGTGTATCATTGTCTACAATCAGCTGCGAAAATAAATATCCCTGCCATGCATCCCCACGGTCATATTCTCCAGTTTTAGCATCATGTCGATCGCGCATACGTTGTACTTTTTGATAATATACAGATCTGATATTTGGAGGGGGAGCATTATCGGACGGTTCAAGTTGATCTTCTTCCCATTGACCAAAAAGATCATTAACGAGATTACCTTTTGGCTCTATCTTGTAAGGGAAATATTCCTCATCTGAAAAGTTCTCATAAAATGTATACCATTTATCGTTTATTAAATAGGTTATCTTATAATAAGAGCCAGCGTATTCATTATTACGATCAGAATGATAAACGGGGGTTGACATCAGATAGGTCGCTTCCTTTTCTATTTCTGTTAATTTCTGACGCTGCTGATCTCTTGACCATTTTAAGTCTTCATTGAATATCTCGATCGTCTTTCTTATCGTATCACCGCGTAACGGCCAGTTCCGAAAATAGTTTTTAGAAACATTAATCAGATAGCCCTCAAATAAAACTTCTTTATCATCATCGCTATCCTGCCGAAAAGAATAGTGATCTATCTGATTGCCATTTTTGTCAAGCTTGCAAAAATCATGGATGGTTGGAAAAGGATCATTTGTATGTTGTGGACTTGTTGTGCTGTGTATAATTAATTCATTATTTTGGGTCAACAATTGATAAACAGGATTGTCACTTGCTATAAACAGATCTATTTCATGTTTGCCAAATGTGTTTTTTGAGTTGTTGATATCCACATATTTTTCATACTCTTTTGGCAATTTTGAGAAATTGAATGCATTCTCCAACCTAATATCAACATTAAAAATTCCATTTACATAGATGAAAAAGCAAGCGAGCAGCAAACATCCGAGTAGAAAGTACTTTAGTTGACTCCCACCTTTCAGGAGGATAAAGACATAGAAGAACACCCAGCTAAGAACAAATACAATGGGGGAAAATATAATATAGTTTAATTCGTTATTACCAGGTAGGGGTAGTGTATAAAAACCAATGACATAGAGTGCCATAAATATTAAACATACCCAAAAAGATTTTAATAGAATACCCTTTCTAGGGCGCTCTGTTCCTTTATTCAAGTGCTCCAATATAATAACTGAGTTAAGTCTATTTTCTGTCTTCTAAGGTAAATAATTGCCTCATCATAGACAAGTGTTGAGGGTGGAAATCGCTTCTCCATTGGTTAAACCGTAAAGGATAATACTTGGAAATATGACAATGAGCCCCGACACCATGTAGACCATTTTTTAATCGCTATTTGTCCAGTCTTGTTCAATAATTGATTCCGGCCTTAAGCAGCTATCATTATTTTTGCTAACTCAATAGCATTCAAGAAATATGCGATGTGTTTTATGAATATCTTCTTTCTGTGGAAAGAAAAGTCAAAGAAGTCGTGAATGTTTCCTTTTCTTGTAAGTAAAAGGAAACATTCAATACCTTGTTTGGGCTGCCAAAGGTTATTATAATATAGTTACTTTCCGATACAGAATTTGGAAAAGATATTATCGAGTAAATCATCTGTAGACACACTGCCTGTGATCTCTCCAAGGTGATATAAGGCTTGACGGATATCCATAGCTAGGAAATCTGAAGTAACCGGATTATCAATACCGAATAATACGCGCTCCAGAGAATCGGATGTCTTTTGCAAGGCTTCTACATGTCGGATGTTAGTTACCATGACATCGTCTGTATTTAAATTTCCCAGCTGTACTCTGTTGATCAGTTCATCCTTCAATTCTTCTACGCCTATCTGCTCTTTTGCTGAAATATAAAGCGGATTGAGCGGTTCATATTCTGCTTTTTGTTTGTCAGATAATAAATCAGATTTATTGATGATGGTCAAAAATGGAATTTGAAGATTTTTAATTTCTAACAACTGTGATTGAACGTCATCTATTTTATCTTGCATTGGATCAAAAAGATAGATAATCAATCTCGCCTGTTTCATTTTTTCGCGTGTACGCTCAACTCCCTTCGCTTCGATGATATCTGCCGTCTCGCGAATACCCGCTGTATCTATAAACCGGAAGGTCACACCATGGATATTAATTTCATCTTCAATAGTATCACGTGTAGTCCCGGCGATGTCCGAGACAATGGCACGTTCCTCGTTTAAGAAAGCATTCAATAGGGTTGATTTACCTACATTTGGTTTCCCCGCAATGACTACAGGTACACCATTTTTTAACACATTTCCTTGTTCAAAAGACTGAACCAGTTTTTGAACAATTACTTTTATTTTATTGATTAGATTTTTGAGCTGATCTCTATTCGCAAATTCTACGTCTTCCTCTGAAAAATCCAATTCTAGTTCAATAAGGGATGCAAAGTGGATCAGGTCTTCACGGAGGGATTTAAGCTGATTGGAAAATCCGCCGCGCATCTGCTGCATGGCAATTTGATGGGATGCTGCCGAATTGGAAGCAATTAAATCGGCTACAGCTTCGGCTTGTGAAAGATCCATTCCACCGTTGAGGAAAGCGCGAAGCGTAAATTCACCAGCACGGGCAGCTCGAGCTCCCTTTTTGATGAGCAAACTAATAATACGCTCAATAATATATTTGGAATTGTGTGTAGAGATTTCTACAGAATTTTCTTTTGTGTAAGAGTTTGGAGCTACAAAAAGGGATACGAGCACTTCATCTATAATCTCTTCTCCATCGCGAATGGTTCCAAAATGAATGGTATGGGAGGCTTGCTGGAGCAGATCTTTACCCTTGAAAATGTCGTTGGTGATTTTAATAGCCTGTTGACCTGAAACGCGAATTACAGCAATCGCACCATTGGCACCAGCCGATGTCGCCAATGCGACAATTGTATCTTCAGTAATATAACCTGTATTGGACATGCTGCAAAGATACGTTAAATTGGCTGGAATGAAAGTGCATAAATATCCCAGCAAATTAAATTTTCGATGGGGAATTAAACCTTTGTTTAGACACGCATGTCATACCAATAGAAACGCTTATAAAACGGTGAAAAAAAATAGGCGGTATTGTACTTGATTTATAAATTTAAATTGTCTGGTTATGAGAAAGATAATATACTTCGCACTAGCAATAGGAGGACTTGCATTAATAACTCCAAAGGAATCGTCAGCTCAGCGTCGTGGAAATGACCGCGAATGGAAGCATGAGAAAGAGCATCGGAAATACGAGGAAAAAAGGGACAAGGAAGAACGGAAATACTGGGAAAAAAGAGATAAAGAAGATCGGAAATATCATAAAAAAGTAGCCAAGTATTATCGTAAGGAATATAGGCATGGTCCGCCAGCTTGGGCGAGAGCACATCGATATGATAATAGACATCACGTTTATTTTAGAGACTATAAAACATTTTATGATCCTTATCGCAATGGATATGTTTATATGAGAAACGGACGTTGGAGTTTTTCGGCTAATGTACCTTCTTTCATGTTAAACGTTAACTTAGGGGCAGCCAACATACGTGTGGTGAAGGATGTGCCGATCAGTAGACATCCAGAAGATTTTTACAACGACTATCGTTGGGATTAGAAATATAATTTATCTTGTTGTTTAAACTTAAAAAGCCTCATTCTTTACAGAAATGAGGCTTTTGTTTGTGTTGTTAATCTTCTTCGAAGCTGACTTTATCTACTTCCAAAGATTTTATACGTGCTAAAGATTCTATTCGGATATCGGATAATTCCCGTAATCTTTTACCACCTTCCTGAAAGGATTTTTCGATAATAAAGCCCATACCCAATAATGCGGCACCAGACTGTTGGATGAGATCTAGCATACCAAACGCTGCATTTCCATTGGCAAGAAAGTCATCGATAAAGAGCACTTTGTCATCTGCGGAGAGAAACTCCTTACTCACACAGATATCGTAGGTTCGATTTTTGGTAAAAGAATGTACTTCACTAACATACATGTCCCCCATAGTCTTAGGTTTTGCCTTTTTAACAAAAACAACAGGCAGTTCTAATAGGTAGCCCAGCATAATCGCCGGTGCAATGCCACTTGCTTCAATTGTTATGATCTTGTTGATGGGTAGATCTGCGAAACGACGTACAAATTCTACTGCAATAGACTTCATCAATACAGGATCCATCTGATGGTTGATAAAGTTATCTACTTTGAGTATGCCTCCAGCGAGGCTTTTGCCGTCATTAAGGATTCTATCCTTTAATAATTTCATGTGATACTTTTTATAAATAAGTGCGAAGATATATAAAAATAGGAGTGACTTTGGTTAATCGATCTCCATTTGATATAGATTATTAAATTCTTCCTGATGATGTTCGAGAATAACTTTACGCTTCATTTTCAATGTCGGTGTTAGTTCTCCGTTTTCAATCGTGAATTCATCCCTTAAAATAATAGGCTTTTTGATTTGCTCCCAGTTGCCAAAGTGCTGATTGGCGTGGCGTACTTCCTGATTTACCTTTTTGATAATTGCAGGATTAGTCAAGAAGTCCTCTTTGGTCATATCTGCAAGTTCTGGAGCATCGTTTTTAGCCCAATCCAATAGGTGGGAATAATTGGGTACAATAAATGCAGAAGCAAATTTCATCCCATCACCAATCACCATAGCTTGTTCAATAAATTTAGATTCGACAAGTTTGGTCTCTATAGGTTGCGGGATAACGTACTTGCCACCTGAAATCTTGAACATTTCTTTCTTGCGATCTATAATTTTTAGGAATTTCTCATCTTCCCATTTGCCAATGTCGCCTGTATGCAACCAACCATCAATAATCGTTTTGTCTGTCTCGGCTTTATTTTTGTAATAGCCCATCATCACATTAGGCCCTTTGACCAAAATTTCACCATCCTCAGCTAGTTTGATTTCTACGAACCGAACGGGGAGCCCAACAGTACCTATACGTATTCCTTTAATGTAATGGTTAACCGAGATCAAAGGTGATGCCTCAGTCATACCATATCCTTCATATAATGGAATTCCAGCAGCCAAAAAAGCTCGCGTTAGTCTGTTATGCAGCGAGGCCGAACCAGAAGCAACAGTTAACAGCTCACCACCCAAGGCTTCGTACCATTTATTGAGTACAAGCTGTTTGGCAAGTTTAAGCTTCATATTATAAGTGAAACTTCTCTTGATAGGATTAGGATCATATTCTTCAGCGATATTAACGGCCCAATCAAATACTTTTCTTTTGAATCCGGTAAGCTCATGACCTGTTTTCATGATTTTCTCATAGACCTTCTCGAGGATACGGGGAACCACAGTCATGATATGTGGTTTTACCTCTTTTAGGTTATCGCCAATTTTATCAAAAGACTCTGCAATATGTATGGTAAAGCCCAGATACATGTAGGTATAGAGTACCATTCGCTCATAGGCATGACAAGGAGGGAGAAAAGTTAGTCCTCGATCATAAGCCTTGCAGGGTGTGATTTCTGCTGCTCCAAGCACATTGGAAAAAATATTATTATGGGAAAGCATAACACCTTTCGGCTTACCAGTTGTGCCAGAAGTATAAATTAATGTAGCCAGATCTTCAGGTTTGATCTGATCACGTAACTGAATCAGTTTATCTTCTGGACAGTTGACCCCTAGATCATTGAGCTCATTCCAGCTTCGGGTAGATTCCTGTTCCGAAATGCAGAAGATATATTTTAATGTATAGATGGACTCCGTTAGGTTCATCAAGCGGTCATATAGACTCTTATTACTGACGATACAGACCCTGATTTCAGCATCGTTAAAAATATATTGGTAATCGGCGTCGGTAATATTGGGATAAATGGCTACCACCACTGCGCCAATTTGTTGAATAGCAAAATCTATCATGTGCCATTCCATACTACTGCCTGCAATAAGACCAACCTTTTCGTTGGGCTTGACACCGAGTTCAATCAGTCCTTTGGACAGATTGTCCACATTTTTAAGAAAATCAGCCGTTTTGATATAGTTCCACTTGCCATCCAGTTTGTGAGCAAACATGTTAAGATCGGGATATTTGCTGACCTGATGACGTGCAAGATCAAATAATCTAAGTTTTTCTTCCATTTCAAATATATATACTTATTGTTCCTGGGGAACATCATTTCCCTATGAACTTTATTTTAAGGGAAAAGTTTGCAAACATAAATAATTGTTTCAATAATTTGGAATCAATTTGTAATTAGCTTATTCCAATGTCGAGAAGCTGAAATAGGAACTCTGTTTTTATGAAACATTATCGCTATTTATAATAAATGAGGAAAGTAGAGCGGGAGAAGGTAGTCACGAGATAATCGCTGCTCTCATTGGAGACGAAGATGGGGTATTGAATCGTAGAGATCGAATGGGTGGATACACGCTGAAAAAGAAAAAGCTAGTCGTTATCGACGACTAGCTTTTCTTCTTTGTTTTTCCTTGATCAATAGCCCAAGCTCCCGACCAGTGGCTCCGGCAACGGAGGTGTTTTCTTGTGCTCTTCTGAATAGGTAAGGCATCACAGCTTTAACCGGTCCATAAGGCATATATTTAGCAACATTATAGCCGTGGGCAGCCAAATTAAAGCTCAAATTGTCTGACATTCCCAATAGTTGAGCAAAGTAGATCCGATCTGTCGATCTGTCGATACCACGTTTGTCTATTTCCTCGGCCAATAACATACTGCTGTCTTCATTGTGTGTACCTGCCATCAGTCCGAAATTGTCCAAGTGGTCCAATATAAACTCAATAGCTTCGTTGTAATCTGTATCAGATGCAGCTTTATTCGGTTGGATAGGGTCAGCATAGCCCATTTGTGTAGCACGTGCACGTTCGATTTCCATATAGGCACCTCGTACAATTTTTGCTCCCATGTGAAAGCCTCTGACCTTGGCATATTCAAAATCAGCTTTTAAAGAAGCTAATTTATCACTGCGGTAAAGCTGATAGGTGTTATAAACAATAGGTTTTTCCATATTGTATTTTTCCATCATTTCGCGCGCGATGTCATCAATAGCATCCTGGATCCAGGAATGTTCAGCGTCAACCAATACCTTTACGCCGGCTTCATGACAAGCTTTACAGATACGGTCTGTGCGATCCAACATGCGTTGGTATTCTGCTTGCTCTGATTCTGTTAATGTTTCTTTGGCATTAACCTTCTCGAACAATTCAAAACGACCTAATCCCGTTGGTTTAAAAACTGAAAAAGGGATATACTTGTTTTTGCTGGCAGCGGATACCGTACGTAGTACTTCTTCGCAACAGGCATCAAAAGCACTTTCGGTCTCTTCGCCTTCAACCGAATAGTCTAATATGGTTCCAACGCCATTTTCACCCAATTCATTGATGGCGGTTTCGCAGCCTTCAATGGTTTCTCCTCCACAAAAATGCTTGAAGATTGTACTACGGATTATACCCTGGATCGGCAATCCAATGTTCAGCGCAAAGTTGGTCATTGATGGACCTACTTTTGTTAAAAAGTTATTCGCTATTATTTTGAATAACCAATACGCTCTTTCTAAATCCTTATCACTTTTACTTTTAAAAGCGATCTCTGTATTATCAAAGGACAATGTTCTGGGCTCAGAATTCTCAATCATAATCTTTATTTGCAATAAGGCAAATGTAGTAATTTAGTAAGCATTAAAACGATGATTATTCTTGTATTCCTCGGTTAAACCACTATTTTTGTGAAATGCAAGAATTTAAAATCGAAGGGGAATATATACAGCTTATTCAGTTACTTAAAGCTTTAAATTGGGTGGAGCATGGTGCTATGGCTCAATGGGTTGTCGCTGAAGGGTACGTGAAGTATAATGGTCAGGTTGATTATCGGAAAAGACTGAAATTGAAGCCTGGTGATGTTGTTGAATTTGATGGGATGGAAGTAAAATTGGTGTAATATTAAACAATATTGGTAAATAGAAAACTTAAACCTTAAAGAATCGTAGAATGGAAGTCATAGAAAGTTTGGGCTATCAAGTATATTTTGATGATACGTTGGCCTCTTTGGAGACGTTTTTAGCGGAACGGAATTATTCAAAAATTATAGTTTTGGTAGACACCAATACCTTAGACAATTGTTTACCATTGTTTCAACAAGCTTTACCTAATTTATCCAACTATGACGTCATAGAGGTAGATCCGGGGGAAGAGAATAAAAATATAGATTTCTGCATCGGAGTGTGGCAGAATATGCTTGATTTTGGAGCTGACCGACACTCGTTGCTGATCAATCTTGGCGGTGGTGTTGTCACTGATATGGGTGGTTTTGCGGCATCCACGTTTAAGCGGGGGATGGACTTTATTCAGATTCCGACAACTTTACTTTCGCAAGTAGATGCTTCTGTCGGTGGAAAGACTGGAATAGATATGGGAAGCGTGAAAAATATAATCGGAACGTTTACACAACCGCAGGCTGTATTTATCTCAAGCCAATTTTTAAAAACATTGGATAGAAGGCAGTTGATCTCCGGATTTGCTGAAGTCATTAAACACGGACTGATCTTTGATCATGCGTATTACGAACGTATTAAATTACTGGATATAACACAGGTAGATAATGAACTGGTTAAACATTCTGTTTCCATAAAGAATCAAGTAGTCCTAGAAGATCCCAAAGAAAAAGGACTTCGTAAAATCCTAAATTTTGGACATACCATAGGTCATGCTATTGAGGGATATTCGCTGTTGAACGATCGCAATCCTTTATTACATGGGGAAGCAATTGCTGTTGGAATGATCTGTGAAGGGTACCTTTCTCATAAACTGAATGGACTTTCTTTGGATGAATTAAATGATCTCATTGCTACTTTCAGAAGATACTTTGAAGATTATACGTTCAGTTCGGCTATCGATACAACGCTATTGGATCTGATGCGAAATGATAAGAAAAATCTATCTAATCAGATCGGCTTTGCACTCCTTGATAAAATAGGTAGCTGTCAGTATGATATTTTCGTTTCTGAGGATGATATTATTGAAAGTCTTGATTTTTACCGTGAGCTAACCGCCGGTTAGAATTTTGGAAAAAGCTGTGTACGGGGAGAGTATACAGCTTTTTCTATTATGATCTAAGGTTTAAATGAACTGCCGAAAATTATGACCTTAGCTCATAAAAAAACCTAAACTAAGTTTTAATAATAACCAACTATATCATGAATAAATTCTTCATTTTTCTGTTTTTCTTTTTTGCGGTGACCATGACCGCCATTGCACAAAAAAGAGTGCTGATTTTTAGTAAAACCCAAGGGTTTAGGCACAGTAGTATCGAAAAAGGTGCTCAGGTGCTGAAACAATTGTTGGACAAGGAAAAGATCACCTCTGATCATTCCGAAGATGCAGGGCTGTTTACGGACCAAGGTTTGAAAAAGTATGATGCGATTATCTTTTTAAGTACTACAGGTAATATTTTGGATGAGACACAACAAGATGCGTTTGTCCGTTATATTCAATCGGGCAAAGGTTTTGTGGGGATCCATGCAGCAACGGATACTGAATTTGACTGGCCATGGTATAATGGTTTGGTTGGGGCTTATTTTGCATCACATCCTGCTGTACAGAATGCTAAAATAGATGTTGTTGATAGAAAACATATCGCTACCAAACATCTTGATCCCGTATGGTGGCATAAGGATGAATGGTACAATTTTAAAGATGTTAAAGAAGGTCTACATGTATTGATGAATTTGGATGAGAAGAGTTATAATGGCGGAAAAATGGGGGATCAACATCCGATTTCCTGGAGCCAAAATTATGATGGAGGAAAGGTTTTTTATACAGGACTGGGGCATACAGAAGAGTCTTATGATGAACCTGCATTCCAAAAACACTTGATTGGCGGGATTTTATCAGTACTTCCGAAAAAATAATGTCATTAGCCCAAAGTTAGGATAATCATCCAAAAGTCTGCGTGCTTTAATGCTAAAGATCCAATAAACGTCTAATACCCCATATTGATCATCATTTATGGGGTATTTTAGCTATAAGAGACAGTATGTATTTTTATTCAGAAGTATCTCTTTGCGACGATTTTAAGTTTTTAGTAACTGAATTTATATCTTGCACCTAGACTAAACCACCTTCCTGGCATTGGTACAGCTGCCGCTTCAATATAGCTCTTGTCAAAAATGTTCTGAATATCAGCAAAAATATTGAGGTTGATAAGCTGATAGGAAGCTCTTACATCTGCAATAAAATAATTTTTGTAACTGATACGTTCGTTGAAACGATTAGCTGTTGTCAGCATCCAATTTTTATGATTCACCGTAAAATTGAGAATAACCTGATGTCTTAAATTTTCAATGGCATACTTAGAGCGGATGCCATCTTCAACTTTGATCGTTGGATTTAGATAGTTGTAACTTATTGTCGTGTAATATCGTGTGGTGGCCATTGGATCATTGAGCTGATAACGAAAAGATCCATTGACTCCATCAACAGTATTTTTTCCAATATTGGAGGGTTTCCATGGAACCACGGTTCCCTCAGCAACAGCGCCCTCGGTTTTTTGCCAGTCTATAAAATCATTTATATTTCGGTGAAAATAGCTCGCCTGAGCAACGATACGGTTGGACAGGTATTTGATACCACCCTCAATCTGATAGGCATTCTCTGATGTTAGCGCTGGATTTCCAATATTGGCCGTCTGATTGGTATAGAGGTCGGTAAATGATGGAATACGCTGGGCAGATCCTGCACTCAGTACAAATTTCCAGCGTTCGGTTATACTATAGCCCAGGTCGAGGCCAGGGAATACCTGCCAGCCAAATTTTGAGTTATAATTTACGTAGGCTCCCGCATTGACCATTAGTTTGGCAATCGCTTCAGTTTTGAATTCCAGATAACCACCATAGTTTTCACGGTTATGGGAGCCGATGGCAGTACTATTGATTCGCTCGAATCGGCTCTCTAGTCCCAAACCAAAAGTTCCGTAATGCTGTTCTAATGCGGCATTTACTTCGGCCCCAAAAACATTGCTATAATGTTTGGATCTACCTTTGCTGTTTTGCCTTCCCAAATACCAATATTCATCTTCATTATATCGGTTACTGAGTCGAGGGCTGATAGAAAAGTCCTTGCTCAATTGATGTTTCGACTGTAGGGATGCGAATGCTGTTTTAACATGTTCATAAGCTTCTTTGTCCGTCGGGGCAGCATAATATCCATTGGCCCCAAACTGATTGTCGATATAGCCAAAGTTTGCTTTTATCTGATTGGATTCATTGGGCTGATAAGTTCCGTCGTAATACAATTTGTTATTATTGGAGGCTGTATTATAACGCTGGCCGTTGGAATCTTCGTGACCAAAATATAAGCCGTGACTGGTGCGTCCGCTGTTGAACTGCGCGCCTAATTGGGCTCCCTTGCCGTAATATCTACCAGAGCTTGCTTGTTCATTGTCTTTAAATGACGATCCACCATAGACCTGTGCACTGATCTGATTGGATTCGATTTTTTTTGTAACAATATTGATCGCACCTGTTAGCGCATTGATACCGAAGATACGGGAGGCTGGGCCTCTGATAATTTCGATACGCTCAATAGATTCTACAGGTACGGGGAGGTTCATATTGTGGTGTGCAGTCTGTGGATCTGTAATTTTAACACCATTTAATAGGATAGCAGTTTGTTCAAATGAGCCACCATCTATACTTACATCAGCCTGTGAACCAAAAGGTCCTCTTTGACGTACATCTACACCGGGTATATTTGTTAGTAGTTCGTTTATCGAACGATTGGGTAGCCGTTGGATGTCTTCTTGTGTCAGTATCTGTACGTTTTTGTTTTGCTTTGAGAAGGGGATCTGGAGTCTGTTCTGATTAATAATGACTTCATTCAATGCTGTCGTATCCCTCATTTGCGCATGGGTAGCACCTACAGTCAAGACGATGGCGAGCTTTGTTAACGCTATTTTTTTATTCAACATGATTTCTTTTAATTATCCTATTTAATCATAAACCGGTAGTCCGTAAAGGGATTCGATATATCCTTGTTACCTGTTTTTGATTTACGCCATTATAGTATTTTGTCTTGTTTGTAAAATCACTAGAGGGCAATTCATAGGTTTTATGCCGCAAAACTAGTTCAGTTGATTAAGAAAGTAAATAGTCCGGTACTAATATTGTGTGTAGTCCGGTCGGTTATCTGCGGTCTATTTACATCCATTCCTCGCGGCCGATAGGCTTTTTACCGTTTGTAGTAATGCTATCCTGCTTATTTTCAATTTTGATGGTGCTAGAAAGATCGGGTTGACCAGACTCAAGCCAGGCTGAGTACCAGTAGGAGGCTACGCGAAGAACTGTTTTACGCATTCTCCGTTCTACCATCCCGTTCAATGCATGATGATAGGCTTTAGCATAACTATCGGAATAAGTCCATAACAATTGATTGTTCCGTTCGATAAATGAGTTCTTTTGAGACGCTTTAAACCCTTTGTTGAGAAGCGATTCAATACGGAGTACAGAATCGACGAGTTGATTGCTTTCGCGAACAATATCCCATGCTTCGTTTAAAGGATCTGCGATATAAATGGCTTTTCCAACAAGTAGGTTATACTTGCCGGCGAACATTTCGGGTAGACGGCTCTCCCAAAAAGCATGAATGCCGATCTGCCCAGTTAATTGGCCATTATAATTTTTGGTCGTATGTAAGGGGACATGGGCATCGGCGATATAATGACCTAAATCTGCTGAATGTTTGACGATTTTATCATAATCCTTGGATTGAAAGGCTTTAACAAGCTTTAGATAGGTAAAGTTAATTTGCCAAGGAATAATTCCGTTTTTAAGTAGTTGTCGTTCCTGGAATTTATCCTTTGCTTGTGACCAATGTATGGGTATTGAGTCGATCTGCCTATCTTCTCGGTAATCTTCAATATCAATAAAGTGCCGTGGCCCCTCAGTACTGTCAATAAAACAACGCTTATCTGGATCTACGGCTTTTTCCGTAATAAGGTCGATATTGGTCTTGTAAAATTTGGCCAATTTTGCAGGGAGTGCAAAGACTGCGTAATGGTTGATTTTTTTATGTGCAAAAAATCCCCATGAGTTAAATGTAAACAGTGCAACAATGGAAAGTATCCAAAGGAGAGGAGACTTTGTCATAGTAAATTGGTTATTAAATAATTGTTAATACTAAATATACGTAAAATAGAAGAAAAACCGTGTTAACGCTATAGATTCATTGTATTAATTTATCTTTTCTTAATATAACTAAACAATAAAATAATATTGATAGTCGTTAAAATTCATTAATTTGCCGACACAAATACAGTCGTTATGAAGATATTGTACGCCGTACAAGGGACTGGCAATGGACATCTGAGTCGTGCCATGGACATTGTTCCCTGTTTGAAAGCTTTGGGAGAAGTGGATGTTTTGGTCAGTGGAATTCAGGCAGATCTCTCCCTACCTTTTGAAGTAAAGTATCGTTTTCATGGTTTAAGCTTTATTTTCGGAAAATCGGGAGGCGTAGACTTATGGAAAACATTTATGAGTTCAACCATTCGTAAATTTACCAACGAGATCAAAAGTCTGCCAATCGAAGGATACGATTTGGTTATCAATGATTTTGAGCCGATTTCAGCATGGGCCTGTCACTCCAAGGACCTGGAATGCATTGGACTAAGTCATCAGATCGGGGCTTTGGATCCCGCAAGTCCTAAACCGGAAGAAAGTGATATGTTGGGCAAGTTTATTATGAAAAATTATGCACCTGCAACACATTCATATGGCTTCCATTTTAAAAGATACGCCAAGAATATTTTTCCTCCAGTTATCCGTAATGCTGTCCGTGATCTTACTGTTACTGACCAAGGGCATTACACCGTTTATTTGCCCGCTTATGATGATGCGCATCTGTTGAAACACTTAATGAAGTTTCCGGACGTGAAATGGGATGTATTCAGCAAGCACAATTCCCGGCCTTTTGAGATGAAAAATGTGACCATAAAACCGATCAATAACCAAGCTTTTATTGAAAGTATGGCTTCTTCCGCCGGAGTTTTATGCGGTGCGGGTTTTGAAACCCCCGCAGAAGCGTTATATTTGAAAAAGAAACTATTGGTTGTCCCGATGAAAAATCAGTATGAACAGCATCTAAATGCGGCATCACTCGAAGAAATGGGGGTGCCAGTGATATCCAGTTTAAAACAGAAAAATATGCTAGCCATTGAGGCTTGGCTCAACAGTAAATCAAGGGTTGAAGTTGATTACCCTAATATAACACAGGAAATTATTGAAGAAATTGTGCAAAAGCACCGTTAAATAAAACATGAAGTACATCGCATTAGCCCTATTGTCTCTGACTACCGTAACTGGATTTGCTCAGCAGAAAAAAAAGACCAGTTCGGTCAAGAAAAAAACAGTGACAACAAAAACAAACGCAGCAAATTTGTTGGTAACCAAAGCGGATTCTGTATCCTATGCATTCGGTATGGATATTGGAAAGTCATTAAAATCTACTGAAGTAGAATATTTAAAAGCTGATGTTATTGCAAAAGCGATTGCTGCCACCTTGAAAAATGAGAAAACCTTATTGGAAGATGGACAAACAAGAGAAGTCATCCAAAAAGCCATTATGGATATACGCGCTGAAAAAGAAGCCGTAAGTCGTGCCCAAGAAGATAAATTCTTCGCTGAAAATGCGAAAATAGCGGGAATGAAAACAACGGCTGAGGGTATTCAATATCTTATTTTGACCCAGACAGAAGGAGCGAAGCCTACTGTGAATGATGAGGTTACTGTGCATTATAAAGGAACATTATTAAACGGTAAACAATTTGATAGCTCGTATGATCGCAATGAGCCATTAAAACTGTCATTGGGACAAGTGATTAAAGGTTGGCAAATTGGTATTCCATTGATGTCCAAAGGGGCTAAGTATAAATTTTTTATACCAAGCAGACTGGCCTATGGTGAAAGAGCTACAGGCGAGATTCCAGCCAATAGTACGTTAGTATTTGAGGTGGAATTGATTGATTTCAATACAAATGGAACAACGTAGATTAGGCGAAAGTGGTCTAATGGTTTCGGAAATTGGTTTGGGTTGTATGTCGTTAAAAAGCAATCAACCCAAACAATCCAAAGATATAATCCAAAAGGCTTTCGATAAGGGAATCACATTTTTTGATACCGCTGATCTCTATGACAAAGGTCAAAATGAGACCGTTGTTGGTGAGAGCGTACAGGCTTTTCGCAAGCAAATTGTTTTGGCTAGTAAAGTCGGTAATCTCTGGTGGGCTGACGGTTCAGGCTGGGACTGGAAAGCGTCGAAAGATTATATCATCAGGACTATTGAAGGATCGTTATCACGATTGAAAACAGATTATATTGATCTTTATCAATTGCATGGTGGTACAATTGATGATCCAATTGACGAAATCATTGAAGCTTTTGAATTGCTGAAGAAACAAGGAAAGATCCGTGCCTACGGGCTATCGTCTATTCGTCCGAATGTCATTAAGGCATTTCTATCAAAATCTTCTATTGCGTCAGTGATGATGCAATATAGTGTTTTGGATAGGAGACCAGAGGAGGAGATCGATGCATTATTGGCTAACAATGGTGCCAGTATGCTGGCACGAGGAGCATTAGCAAAAGGACTTTTGGTGAATAAGCCTGTGGAACCTTATCTTCAATATAGTTCTGGAGAGGTCGCGCATATACTTCGCAATCTGGATAATAGGGCAAAAAAATCAGGAGAAGGTAGGGCGACTGAAGCGCTATCCTATGTGCTATCCAATCCCGCAGTAGCAACAGCTGTAGTAGGTGTGAGCACTAAATTGCAGTTGGATGAATTGCTATCGACAACACAACGGATTAAGCAATTGGATAAATTAGACAAGAAGAAATTACTGGACGGTGTCCGGTCTTTATATTACACCGAACACCGGTAAGTGTCTATTTATTAAAAAATAGTTTTAAAATTTTATTGAGATCTTCTTTCGTATCGACTGCTACAGTTTCATGTGTGGTAACTGCCGTTTGGATTGCGTACCCATTTTCTATCCAACGTAATTGTTCGAGCGCTTCAGCTTCCTCAAGTATAGATACGGGCAATTGCGTCAAAGCTCTTAAAGTACCCACTTGATAGGCATAAATGCCAATATGCTTGTAGAAAGTCTGTTTCTTAAGCCATTGTTCCTGATCAACTCCTCTTAAAAAAGGAATCGTTTGCCTGCTGAAATAAATTGCTTCCCCAAATGTGTTTCGGACAACTTTTGGAATATTCTGATTGAATAATTCCTCTGGAGTCCCGATTTCTTTTACTAAGGTTGCAATTTTTGTTTGCGGATTTTCAAAACAAGTTGCCAAAAGATCTATTTGATCAGGATTGATAAAAGGTTCATCGCCCTGGATATTGATCACAACATCATATGCTCGATCATTGGCAATGACTTCAGCACAACGGTCTGTACCGGACTGATGTGTGTCGGACGTCATGGCTACATTGCCGCCAAAGGAGAGCACTTCTGTTGCTATACGTTGGTCATCGGTCGCGACAATTACTTCGGTCAATTTTTTTGATTTCTTTACCTGCTCATATACCCGTCGGATCATGGTCTGGCCTTCAATATCAACCAAAGGTTTGCCCGGAAATCTGCTTGAAGCATATCGAGCAGGAATAATGCCTAAAAATTTCATGATACTTTGTGAATTTCTATTTAATAAAAAGCCTGTAAAATTATCAATTTACAGGCTTTTATCTATCTGTTATATATTGTTATTCAAATAATCCGAATAATTCGGCTTCTATCTTTTGTATGATTCCACCAAGATCCTCTGGATTAGTTGTGAAATCAAGATTATCTTTATCTAAGATCATTACTTTACCCTCCTTGTAATTGTTGATCCATTTGTCATATTTATCATTCAATTTGGACAAATAATCTAATCGGATGGCCGATTCATAATCACGGCCTCTTTTTTGGATATTATTAACCAAAGTGGGGACAGAAGCTTTTAAGTAGATCAATAGATCCGGAGGTTTAATGTAGTGAATAATACTTTGGAATATGTTGCTATAGTTTTCAAAGTCACGGGCACTCATTAAGCCCATATCATATAAGTTTTCGGCAAAGATATAGGCATCTTCATAGATTGTACGATCCTGAATCATATTAATCTCCGTCTCCTGAAGCTTTACGATATGCCTAAAACGGCTATTTAAGAAGAAGATCTGAAGGTTGAAGGCCCAACGTTTCATGTCTGAATAAAAATCTTCTAGATAGGGATTATTGTCCACGGCCTCAAATTGAGGTTCAAATTTGAAATGACTCGCCAATAATTCCGTTAGCGTCGTTTTTCCAGCACCTATATTTCCTACGATAGCAATATGCATATTCTCTTTCCTTGTTTAATAAAATCTCTTGATACCAATAATCTCACGAACTTCTTTCAGTGTCTTGCGTGCAGACTCACTGGCTTTCTCGGCTCCCAATTTTGCAACTTTCGCAATATAATCATCATCGTTCGATATATCTTCAATACGAAGACGTACATCATTTGTAGCCAATACCATATCTTCTGCCAACTGCTTTTTGAAATCTCCATAACGGATTTCACATTTATTGTAAAGCTCGTCAAAGTGTTGCAATGTATCGGCTGTTGAAACCACTTTCATTAGATCGAATAGATTCTGGATCGCTTCGGGTTTGGGTTGGTTCATTTCAGTTGGACCTGAATCAGAAACCGCACGCATGACTTTTTTACGGATAGCATCAGCAGAATCCGAAAGATAAATGCAATCAGCCTCACCATTGGATTTACCCATTTTACCTTGACCTGCTAACCCTGGTATTTTAACCAATTTGTCCGAGTAGGAGAAAGCAAATGCTTCTTTAAAATAATCTACATTATATAAACGATTAAAGCGATTACCAAATGTCCGTGTCATTTCCAGATGTTGTTCCTGGTCTTTTCCAACAGGTACTTTGGTTCCGTGGTGGATCAGAATGTCGCAAGCCATTAACACAGGGTAGGTTAGCAAGCCAGCGTTGACATTGTCGGGGTTGCTGCGTACTTTATCTTTAAATGCTGTCGCTCGCTCAAGTTCGCCTAAGTAAGCGTTCATGTTCATATACAAGTAAAGCTCAGCAACTTCGGGGACGTCAGACTGAACGTAAATAGTTGATTTTTCGGGGTCAATACCCGCAGCTAGATATTCAACGATAACTTGACGTACAGTGCCCTGAAGACCATGTGGTGTAGGGTGTGTCGTCAAAGAATGCAGATCCGCAATAAAAAAAAAGCAATTATATTCATTTTGCATTTTCACAAAATTGCTCAATGCGCCATAGTAATTCCCTAAATGTAATTTTCCGGTACTTCTGATACCACTAACAACTGTTTCCATATTCCTGCGAATTTACGGATAAATTTGACAAAGTAGAATTAAATTCCTTGACTCCGGTGCCTTTTAATGGATTGTTGTTATTTTTTTATTTTTTTTGCTTCATTCCAATAAACATCCATTTCTTCAAGGCTCATATCCTGCAATTGTTGCTTGTTTTCCGTAGCCTTTTGCTCCAAATAGGTGAACCTGGTGATGAATTTCTTGTTGGTGCGTTCCAGGGCATTTTCTGGATTGATACCAATATGCCTTGCATAATTTATGAGCGAAAATAATAGGTCGCCAAATTCAGCCTCTGCTTTTTCACGGTCGATGGCTTCGGTGGTTTCGATATTGAATTCTGTTTTAAATTCGGCAAGTTCTTCTTCGACTTTTTCCCATACTTGTCTTTTGTCTTCCCAGTCAAAACCAACACCTCTGACTTTATCTTGGATACGGTAGGCTTTGACCAGAGCCGGTAGTCCTTTTGGAACACCTGCAAGGACGGATTTATTGCCCTCCTGAAGCTTGATGGCTTCCCAGTTGGATTTCACTTGATCTTCCGTGCTTGCACTCGCATCAGCATAGATATGGGGATGGCGGGTAATTAGCTTGTCACAGATTGCATTCAGGACATCAACGATATTAAAATGCCCTTCTTCTTCCGCGATACGGGCATAGAATAAGAGGTGCATCAGAACGTCACCAAGCTCCTTTTTTATTTCGGGATAATCCTGTTCCAGGATAGCGTCTGTCAGCTCGTATAACTCTTCCATCGTCAGGTGACGCAAAGATTCCATGGTTTGTTTCTTGTCCCAGGGGCATTCAAGCCTTAAGGTGTACAAGACATCGAGTAGACGTTGGAATGCTAGTTGAGGGGTATGCTGATAAGCCGGAGCTGCGAGATTTGCCATATGATATTGAGTTTTCGTCTTACAAAAATAGAAATATGATTTTGAATAAACTATTTGAAATTGAGGAAAACAAAAGGGGGTAAATGGTCGTTTTATAATAAAAAAAGATTATTTAGATCAACTTAAGAAGAATTAGTTATGGAAAGAATGCATGGGTACTCGTCAGCTAGTGTGGCATTGGAGAAGTTAAGCGGCTTGGGATATAAAATAGATTACAACATCGAATTTGATGATTTATTGGCCCATGCAGACCAGTTTAAGATTGATTACCTGTTTCGTTATGAGGGAGCGTCAGATCCCGATGATGAGTCTACTGTATATGGAATAAGCCGAAATTCAGGAGAAAAAGGTGTTTTTGTAGCGGGCAATTTATCACTGATTGAAGGAAAAAAGCGGGATATTCTACTGCAGCTTGAACTAAAAGAAAGAGAACATTAGTAATAAAGCTATCCTAATAGTAGCTTTTAATATAATTAAGGTATGGAAGGAAATAGTTTTACTGAATCTGAAAGACTCAAAGAACTTAAGATATGGGCTTTGCGTCGCGATGGTAAACCTTTGGATGGAGGCTATACCGATCTAAATGGGGATCGTCTGTTGCAGGTATACCGCAATGAAGCGCTCAACTTAATGAAAGCAGGGTTTTATAATAAAGGTACAGGGCTTTTTGAGGCTTACGTCGAGCGACATTATCCGCAGGAACTGGAAAAGCTCATTGGTAAACTGGAAAGGAGTTACGATAGCCTTGAACGATTTAGCCCGGGGCTGGTTGAAGAAGGGTTTTATAATCTCATTTTAGGAGATCTCCCACTATATATGAAAGGAACAATAGTAGTACTACTCCGTGCGAAGGAATCAGAGTTTCCTTCTATTTACAACAATGATCAAGACGCGGATATGCGTAGTTCCCCAAATTGGTTGTTACAGCAGCCTTATAATGATGTTTGGGTAGATATGCATCAGACTGCGTTGAACAATATCCACTATCCGGATCGGATACTCTAGTTTGGCAAAATTTTTGTTATTAACAAACACGACAAGAGGATAATGATTTTCAGTATCCTCTTTTTTGACGCTAAATTTATTGTTGAATTATTAACCATTTTCTAAATTAGAATTAATATGATTTTATACATCGGTATTTTTGCTGTGATCGTAGTTGTCTGTGTTTTTATCTCTCTTATGATGATGAAAAAGCAAAAAGAGACAGCTCGGAAGTATGAAGGAGATGCAGGGATTGCTTTGGCTCCGGGTATCAAAGATGAACTGTTGCTTCAAGAGTTTCAAGAATTAACCAAACAAATGAATGGAGCTCCAATCGAGGCGTTCACACAATGTGCCTACATTGCTACAGTTGGTGATAAGGTGGCTTCGGCGGCAGCGACGGCAGCTAAAACTGTAGCTTGGGCCGCAGTAGGTGTAAAAGCGAGATATAGCGAACGTGACAACGCCTCCTATCTTGTGCTCAGCAACAATGAACTGCATTATGTCTTTTTTGACGATGGTGAAGCCAAAGATCATTTGGTTTTTGACCATGAATCTCTATTGAATGCGCGCCCCGCTCAAATCAGTAATTCGGAAAAGGTCACCCGTATGGGATCCATTATGGGATTAAAGCCTAAAAAAATGCATCTTGATATCAATGGAAATGGCCTTGACATCATCTATTATGGTGCTGTGCAACGAATGCCTGATGGTATCATATCTCCCGGTTCTGGTATGTTTGAAACACAGTCGAAGCTTCAGCTGATGGGACGTTTTTTTCTGAACAGGTTGTATCAAAAATACCCACAGCTTCAGGAGCAAAACTAGTTAGACTAACGGTGAGGATACTTCTTTATTGTACCTATAATATTAAAAAGTGCGGCGCCATCTATCTTTATGGCGCCGCACTTTTTAATCGGCTACTCCAATAGTCGATTCTTCAGGTAATCAATAAAAAAATAATGAACGGTGTTGGTTCATGACCTTGTTATTTTTTGACTAAACTTTCATTGATCAACTGTTGCTGGAAAAAAGGACGGTTTACATCACTGTCTCCAGCTTCGGCTTTAAGTTTAATGAGTTTCTTTTTTAATCGACTAATTTCTTTTGTGTATTGCTTGTCATTGATCGCATTATGCGTTTCCATAGGATCATTTTGAAGGTCGTAGAATTCCCAAGCTGGTGCTGTAGTTTTTTTATCACTGCCGGTCATTTCCAGTGGTTGGCCATAAAAATAGATGAGCTTGTAGCGTTCGTCACGTACACCAAGATGAGCCGGGCGGATAGGAGCATGTTGCCAATATCGGTAGTACATAGATTTACGCCAATTGTTTGGCGTGTCACCCGCTAGGTTTTTACGAAAACTCTCTCCCTGTATATACGCAGGTTTTTTTATGCCGGCATAGTCTGCAAAAAGCGCTGCAAAGTCAATATTAAGGATCATATCATTAATTTTACTACCTGCCTTAATTTCCCTTGGGTAGCGGATAACAAATGGCATTCGTAGCGATTCTTCATACATCAGGCGTTTGTCCATAAAATTATGTTCCCCAAGAAAATAACCTTGATCGGACGCAAGGATAATCACCGTATTTTCGTCAATTTTAGCTGTTTTCAGATAGCGCATAATTTTTCCGAGATTATCATCGACACCTGCGACACAACGTAAATAATCCTTCATAAGTTTTTGATAGATTTTTTTGCGGGCGTCGAGGGCACTCATGCCTTTGGTGGAGAAGGGGAGATCGGGGTAGGAGGTCCAGAAGGGGCCTGTGGATGCTTGTTCGTAACGGTTGCCGAGCTCTTCGAGCGGCTGGCCTTCAAAAGATCGTCCGGTTGTCGTTGCACCAGAATCCAGAAAAGTTGCAGGATAGGGGAATTCAATACCCTGATACAAGTCCTTGAATCTATCTGCGAAGTCAAAAGGCTCATGCGTTGCTTTGTAATGGCACATCAAAAAGAATGGCTTGTCAGGGCTGCGCTGGGACAACCAGTCTAGGCTCAGCTGTGTTGTAATATCATCTACATAACCTTTGTATGGCGTGCCAGCCTCTTCATTGTCATTCCAGTTGTCTTTGGAAAGATATGTTGGATTGTGGTAAACACCATGTCCCGGCAATACTTTAAAATCATCAAATCCTGAAGGTTTCTTTTTAAGATGCCATTTCCCGAAAACAGCCGTTTGATAGCCCGCATGCTGTAGGTCTTTGGCGATATTCGCTCTGTTTGGATCCAGTGCATCATCGAGCGTGTAAACTTGGTTTTTGTTACTATATTGCCCTGTAAGAATGGCTGCCCGGCTGGGGGTGCAGATGGAATTTGTACAGAATGCGTTATTGAGTATCGCACCTTGTTTGGCAAGGCTATCAATGTTTGGATTCTTTACAATATCTTTTAAAATTCCGCCATAAACACCCCAAGCTTGCGCAGTGAAGTCGTCAGTCAGGATAAAGATAATGTTTGGGCGAGTTTTGTTGTCGATTTTCTGCTGGGCTTGTGTTATAAATGGTAGTAAGCCACAGATAAACAAAAATAGTTTTTTATTCATGTATATTCTCCTTGTTTGTGCTATGTAATT
This sequence comes from Sphingobacterium ginsenosidimutans, assembly GCF_039536865.1. Taxonomy (NCBI): domain Bacteria; kingdom Pseudomonadati; phylum Bacteroidota; class Sphingobacteriia; order Sphingobacteriales; family Sphingobacteriaceae; genus Sphingobacterium; species Sphingobacterium ginsenosidimutans. The sequence goes on along the minus strand of NZ_BAAAZK010000007.1, from coordinate 1,078,973 downwards.
CCGCGTAGTGCATCAACAGAACAGATACTGGTTTAGGCTCTGTTTCATGTTGTATAACAAAGCTACCAAATTCCAGTCATATTCATGCTGTGACTGCCAAAAGTCCAGGTTGCGTCTGCATTGACTCCAGCTTTTTCCATTCTCTTAGTCATCTATGCCTTTCCCATCCAGAATATGCTGATAATATTTTTCAATCCTTGCTTCACGTGTTTTTGCCTGTTTTGCCTGGTTGAAATAAAATAGATATCCTTTTTGACGACCGGGAGTTAGCGATAGAAATGCATGTTGCAATTCCTTATCCCCATTTAAGGCTTTCGTGAATTCTTCGGGAACGGGGTAGTCTTCCGTTTTTCGCATGTTGACTTTAGCACCGGACTTTTCAATTGCTACAGCCTCCTGGATATAATTTGCGATTGTCTCTCTGAGGTTTGCAATTTGTCCGATATGTGTAAATCTGAGCTGTCTGCCTGATTGGACGTTTTCAGTCTGTTGAATTAATAATTGCGCCGTATCCTTCAATAGGACGCCTTTGTGAAATAATAAGGCACAGTAATCTTTAAAACCGTGGATCAAGACAACATTTTTTCCTTCAAAGGTATAACATGGGTGCATCCATTTGTAATCCTCTACGAGCGATTGGTTTTCTAGGACAATTTCCCGTAGTAAATTGAATTCTTCGTTCCATCTTTTGGTATTCTCGAAGAACTGTTCTGCTTTTAGGTTTATCATTCTATTTTGGTTTAGATAATGGAGGGTTAGATAAGTTTGGTTGCGATTTCCTGAAGCCTGTTATGTGCGATATTGATGCCTTGAGCAAAGGGCATTTGAAGAAGCTGATCGCGGGAGCTCACAGATTGAAATACAATATGCATGAGAAGTTTGCTGCTATTGTCGGTTATTTTTTCGAAGCTCAGATATTCCAATTGCACTGGGAAGGGGCTGTCTTCCATTTCGAATGTTCGTGTGATTTTCTCATTGGGAATAAATTCGTGTATCGTTCCGTTCGCTTTAAATACAACACGATTGTCATGGGAGGTTTCGAAGGCATAAGAGCCATGCTTTCTATTTTCCCATTTTAAAACCTTGGTTCCCATCCATTGTTCAAAGATTTCAGGTTGTTCATATGCTTTGAATAAGAGGGTTAGTGGTAAGTCAAATTCTCTGGTGATCAAAATCTCCTGTTTACCCTCTTCGGCATGGATTTTTGTTTTCTTTTCCATCTTATTTGTCTTTATAGTTTTTCATAATTTCTTCCAATTTGTTAAATCGCACATCCCACATGTCGCGGAACGGTTCAATAAAATCAGCTATTTCTTTCAATTTTGATGGATTGAGCTGATAGTAAATTTCACGGCCATTTTGCTCGGATTTTAGTAGCTCACATTCGCTTAGAATCTGCAGGTGCTTAGAAACCGTTGGCCTTGCGGTATTAAAGTTTGCGGCAATAGCCCCTGCAGTCATCGCTTGTGAAGCCAGAAGAAGAAGTATAGCTCTTCTGGTTGGATCCGCAATAGCTTGAAAAACATCTCGTCTTAAATTCATTGTGAAGTTATTTGACTACAAATTTATATGTTGCCGTTTAACTACGCAAGTGTTTTTTGTATTTTTTCGAAATTCGCTGTACTTCAAGAAAAGATGATCTGGTTAAACTGACCAATGTCTAGTCTGTTTTTAAGATTAAAAAGAGACTAGCAGCTATAAATATCATATATGTGTATACAATTAATTTTTTACATAATGCCCATAGAATAGCTAATAAGAAGCGAGATTGATTTGAATTTATCTTGTTAACAACTGCTTTTTACATTAATGTACTTGTTTTTAGCTCTATACGTGTTATTTTGTCTAAAAGCTTGCTTGAGTTTTTTCTGTTTAAAAACAGAAAAAAAATTTGAAATTAAAACTTTAATGAGTAATTATGTATATACAAATTAAAATTTGTTTTATGAAAACCAAGTTAAACCCAGCCAGAATTAAGCGCTGAAGTATCATTTCTTATATTAGAATGGGATTATTTCGCCGTTTGTTTTTTGATCGTGAATATATACAATCGTGTATAGTTTTGTCTACTCGTTTGACAATTAAAATGGGAGGGAAAGTAGGAAGGGAAGATAATGCTGCCGTATTTCTGTTGCATCAAGGTGCTGGAAATAGTTTTTCCACGATAGGGGAACTGAATGTATATACCAAAAACAGGAATAAATAAAAAGTTTAAATCAATTATAAATTATCAGATACAAATGAATGTAAAAATGTTAGTGCTAGTAGGTCTATGTACTTTTACCGTGAGTAAGAGCAGTTATGGACAGCATGTGAAAGCCGTGAAGAACTCAGGAAGAGTTGAAATTAAACCCAAAGCGGATGTTGTCAAAACAATGGCGGAGCAATTGGTTAAAAAAGGCTTTACCGCAGGTGATGGCTATGGTGAAGTCTGGATAAGAGACCTGAATACTTTTGTCACCGTTGCCAGTACAGTTAATGATAAAGAGTTAATAAAAAAGCATTTGCTTACTTTTTTTCAGTTTCAACAGCCTGATGGTGGTATTCTGGATGGCTATGTACCCGTCAAGAAAGGCGCCGTTCCTTACAATTATTATCATTCCGCATTAGCGCCGGAGTATGCCGGACATAAGAATACGGTGGAGACTGATCAGGAAACTTCATTAATCCAAGCAGTGGCAAAATACGTCAGAAGTACAGGAGATAAAAGTATTTTGAATAATAAGATTGGTGGAGTTTCTGTACAGAAGGGGCTTGAGCGGGCAATGGATTTTCTATTGACCAAACGGTATAATGAAAAATATGGATTATTATGGGGAGCGACAACTGTCGATTGGGGTGATGTTCAGCCGGAACACGACTGGGGGGTTGTTTTGGATGAAAATTCCCACCTGACACTTGACATCTATGATAATGCGATGTTTATCATTGCCATTAATGATTTTCTGGAGATTGCAGACCTGAGCAAGGCTGAACAGAAACATTGGAAGGATATTAAAGACAAGATTGCGAAGAATGTCCGTAAGCACCTTTGGGATAAAAAGAATGAGAAATTTATACCACATATTTATCTGAACGGTTCGCCTTTTCCAGATTCATTCAATGAGTCCGAAATTTACTATCACGGCGGAACAGCTGTGGCAATAGAAGCGGGATTGCTCAGTAAGGCTGAGGTAAAAGTGGCGTATAGAAAGATGCAGGAGAACGTCAAGAAAGCAAATGCGGCAACCATAGGATTGACAATTTATCCGGTATATCCACAGGGCTTCTTTAAAAACGGCGGTATGGGACCATATTCCTACCAGAATGGCGGTGACTGGACCTGGTTTGGTGGACGTATGATCTCACAATTGATCCGTTATGGTCTTATTGTTGAAGCTTGTGAGGCACTTGAACCAATGTTAGATCGTGTACTTAAAAATAAAGGTTTTTATGAGTGGTATACACCAGACAACAAACCACAGGGGTCAGCTAGTTTCAGGGGAGAAGCTGGTGTTTTGTGGACTGCGATTACAGATCTTGAGAAAAAAAAGAGTTAATAGTCTCGAAGCACTAAAGGAGCGACTACCCAAAAAACAAATATTGGTATATATGACCAGATAAAATTTTGGAATCTCAGTTTAATGAATGGATAAGGTCCAAGTTCTTAATGAATTTGGACCTTATTCTATTTTACCCAAATGCAGATCGCGGAAAAGCGAATAGACGCGAAATTGTAGCGAATTTAAAATGGTTCTAGGCGAATTGGAGTTGGCTTATAAATTTGAAGGGAATAGTTTTAATTTAGTACTATAAATTATATGACAACTTTATGAATACACATTTGGCCTATATTAAAAAATTAACTATTCTAGGAACAAAAACTTTATTGAAGTGCTATTTGTTGGCTATTCTGTCAACAATATTGTACCTCATAGTCGGATACTTTCTGCTCAGGAGCAACGCAGATGGCGCCTTCTTTTCAATGACCGGGTCTATACAGACCGTTGGAAAGTTTCTGTGGTTGATTGGGTTGATCTTGTTGCCGATCTTGCTTTTCCTATTTAGCAATAAATATGTTTTCTCGACTGTTGCCAGTAAAGTTGTTGAAGAGCGGCAGGATGATTTAATTATTCCTGTTTTGGACAAGGTGTTACTTGTTTTTCAATCCAACCAGCCTGATCTTATTCAGAATGCGGGGGATTATACTTTTGCGAAACTCAAATTGATCAATGAAGTGAAAAACACAAAGATTGAAAATCCATGGATCAAGCGTATTGTGGTATTTGGCCTGAACAAAATAAGCTTCGACAGCTTAGATCTCGATAACAATAACAACTTCTACGATATTGTAAAGTCCAAATTCATCGATGTACTGGAAATGCTGACTGAGGCCAACAATAAGCCTTTTTGGATCTGTATCGCTATGCAGTGGTTGATTATTCTGTTTATTTGGTTTGCTGGTTCGGATGCTTCATTAATTGGTCAATAAATTGACCATAATGCCGATATGAGATGAGCCGTTTTCCTTCAGATAGATCAAAGTTGAAAGCAGCAGCCAATGGAATTAGTGAAAAGCCCAATAAGGAAATAGTGACCTGTAAACAAGTTTAAAAAACAGATATATGAATGAGACTATTATAGAATTTGACAGCAAAAAGTGCCTAAAATTAGTCGTGTTCGGTATGGTGCTTACTGTCGCGACGTTGACCTTTGCTTATTACATTTTCTTTGTAGCTCAAAGAATAAATATAACCTTTGGTACATTGATGTTTATGATGGGCTGCCTTGGTTGTTATGGTTTAATTTCCGGTACAAAGAGTATGTTTGATAAAGACCAAACAGGTCTTATTTTGAATGCAGATGGTATCCATTTTAAGGGAACACCCCTGGGGAAAGCGATTGGCTTAATAAAATGGACTGCAGTGCAGTCTGTATCGGAGGGAGTTGCCCATCGTGCTCCATTTATCTCTTTGAAATTGCGGAATCCAGAAGATCATTTTCAAAATCTCTCATCGCAGTTGCAACAATTTGTTATTAGTAATGGAATAGCCGTGACGGCCGATCAATTGTCTGTTGATTTCTATGAACTTAAAAATCTGATTGCAGATTACCACCAACGGTATCGCTAATAATGGATAGCGTGATTAGCCAATGCTGGGCAGTAATTTTGATAAAATAATAGCTTTAGGAAATGAAAAAAGTAATTGTAATCACCTTATTCTTGCTGCTCGCCCAGGTTGTGCTGCGGGCGAGCGAATGTTATCATTACCATACAAAGACAACCTATAAAATTGTTCAGGTAAAAGGTAGCCCTTTTTTAGAGATTACTGTTATGGATCCTAATGGTATGAGTATGGCGCATCAACGGTGTATATCCATGTCACAGGTCGGTAAGGATGTGAAAATGATCAATCGAAATGGAGATAATATGCTCCTGATGGATGATAATGCCTACTATTTACTTGCGGCCGAATTCTCTGATGTTAACCAAGTAACGCCAGTAAAAATTGCAGCTAGAAAAGATGTGCAGGCTACATTTGACGCAGATCTACTTTATGTGCATGGAAAATGGTTTTCTTTTTCCTTTGATCCATACGCAAAAAAAATAACCAAGACAGCTACCAGGGTGTTTCCTGATAAACCTGTTGTACTCGCTCAATTCCAAAACCGTAGATATCTGCTCAAGGACGATAAGCATGTCTATTGCTATGAAGGTAGACAATTAACGGCTGAAATAATTGAGGGACTGAACCCTGCGACCATACAATGCCTCAAACTAGAAAATAATGAGGATAAATATTTGCTTACGGATGGGAATATGGCCTACATTTATGATGTCAGTATTTTTGATCAAATGGATATTACCGAATTACTTCTGAATCTTGATCTGAAACGGCCATTTACAATTAAAGAGGTGGCACGAAACTGGCTGAATTCGTTTGTTGATTTTAATGATGGAAATATCTGGTGCTATATTTCGGCGGGACTGGGATTGCAGGATGGTACAACTGCTTACTTGTATCCAGTAAAAGCACAATGGCTGAATAAACAACATGAACTTATCGATAAAGAAGGTAAGATATATTATAATGGTTGGGATCTGATCAATGACCAGCCACCAATGAACCTGAAAGCTGTTGCACAACCAAGATCATTGGAGATCACTGCCTCTGGATTCTATTTTGATGGCACAGCTTTTTATAAGGACCAAGATGGAGCGGGAACATTAGAGCCTGTGACCTGGCTCAATAAAGATAGCAAGTTTGTCAATGGAGTCTATTCTTATCAAAAAGGAATTCCCAATTTCTTTGATGATGGTAGGCAATTGGTATTTGACGATAATACCTTGACCAAGAAAAGAACAATAACACATCAGTCCACTTTAAAAGATCTGAAACTAGCTTACGCTTATGACGATAAATTGCTGATAGAAAATAAAGAGATCCCCAACAGCGCAGATCGGGAAAGCATGGAATTGCTCGGTTCTACTGTAGATGTTATTGAAGGTTGCGATGGGGGCAGGGGGCAGATACCCGTGGTGATTGAATACAACTATTTTTTTCGCGATAAAAATCATATCTATGTTTACCACTCCGGTGACCGGACGTTGACATTAATTAAGGCTATTGGACCTCATACTATAGAAAAAGATAATTACGAGCAGTTGAGGGAATTGCAGAAAAAAATGAAAAATTGATGCGTTGACACGCTTATTCTTTACTTTGAAATGCCGCTATTGCTAAATTGGCCTGAGATAGGTTGACGTTTTTAGGTTGTTCAATTGTATTCGCTTAAAAAATTGGACGTTATGTATTCGAAGTCTATTTTTATTAAAAATTGCAAAATAAGAGAAATAAAAGGGCCTCACAATTTGAAGTATACTCTAGAAGCTTTTTTGCCCTGAGGATAAACGGGATAGAGTGGCAATGAAGTTGTCAGATGAGAGAATCAGGGGGTTCAGATAAGAAAAGCGTAAACAGGTTTCTTGTTGATGTTTGATGGTGACGTTTGGTTGGGAGAGGGGACTGGTGGTGACCAAGTTAAGACCAAGTTATTACCAAGTTCGGCCTGTAAGCAGATTGAATGCACAGTGAGTCCACCTTGAGTCCACCTTTTAAGGTGCTTTCACTGTGCCTGCATGTTTTTTACAAGTCGGCAGGAGGGCGAGCTTGTGGCGAACTTGTCCCTAAGTTATTTACAACGAAGTCCCTTTAAAATTACAATATTTATAATTGTCATTTTACTCGAATTTGAAATTTGCTAAAAATATATAAGATGCTTGACATCAGCTATTTACAGTCGTATCTTTAAGTATGGGAATAAATGATAATGGATTTATCAGGGGTCTGGTTGGCCCGCTGGTGAATAGAAAAGTTGGCAATAAAAACTACCTGCAAAGCAGACCATATCGCGTTAAACAGACGGATGATACCAAACGGGCAGGTAAAGATTTTGGAAAGGTAAGCCGCGCGGGTGCAATGATCCGCACGTGTTTTGGGGAAGTCCACCAGGATCTCCATGATGGACAGATGGGCAATCGGTTAAATAGGCAGGTCTATCGCGCGATAAAGACAAATCTTGATTGCGAAAAGGGCAGCCGGACGCTGAGCAACTGCGTATTGGATCGCTTGGTAAATTTTCAGTTCAATGAAAACTGTCATATGCAGGATTATCTTTTTATCGATCCGGTAATCTCCCTGAACAAGAAGAATGAGCTTAAAATATCATTTCCGGATTTTGATATAAAAAGAGCGCTGGTCCTTCCTGAAAAATGCAATGCGGTAGTATTTAAATTTTTTGCAGTCTCATTTGACTTCGACGAGTTTGAGCCTACAGAGATAAAAGATATCGAGTGGGAATACGATGTTAAATCGGATGGGATACCAGCAAAGACCTTAACTATCAAATGTAGCGATTTTGTAGGTAGCTCCATATTTGTTGGATTTACCATACTGTATCTGGAAAAAAGTAGCCGACGGTCGAATGTGCTCAACGAAATAGATTTTAATCCAGCTTCGATTCTAGCTGCCTTTCAGCTATCCTAGGGATATGGTGAACAGTATCTTATTAAAAAGTTAGTTGAGGAATGTATTGTGTATATGAAAAAATATTGCAACTATTTATGCCAGATGCCGCAGAACTTATGGCGGATCTAAAGAAATAACAACAAGAAAGGGAAACAAAATAGAAGCCGTCTCCGAAATTGTTCTTTAATACAATTGGGAGACGGCTTCTTATTTAATACTAAATAGATACACTGCAGGACTTAGCCGCGAAGAAAAATACCGCAAGCCATACAAGTCCTTTTGCCAGGAAGAAGAGGAATGCCCCCATGCCGGCACGCTTCAACCATTTTGATTTATTGTCTTTTTGCTCCATCTGAAGGATTAAACAATATCACGCCTTTTTAGTTTGCACTTGTGATCGGAGTGAATACGTCTCCAAAGTTATAAAAAGTTTGGTTTGCAATTTCTACTGCGTGATCATAAGTTGCGGGATCTTCAGCATATTTATTTAATACAGCCGTAAAGCCAGCCCACATCTCGCGGCTATTTTCACCATAACCTTCGAAGAAAGAGGTTCCCTTGTTGACACCATATTTGTTCAGCATCTGTACGATATACGGACCACCCATGATAGAACCTTCCAGCACATATAAAGATGCCAACGCTTCCAACACATTGTTAACAGTAGGTGCTGTTGCCTCAGGGAGGCTATCGACGTTGCCACCTAGCGTCTCAATATCATTTTTAATATAGGACGAGTTGCGGCGTTCGGCAAGATCTGGTAATACTTCAGCCGTAACAAAAGGAGCGATGTTATCTTCTACGGCACGGAAATAAGCATAGAACCCTTTTAATACCTCAGCATAATCTGCTTCAGAACGAATATTTTTTAATTGACGCACGATCGTTCCTTCTACGTTTTGGTGAGCAGCGTGCGTTTGCTCTTTGATATGTTGACTTAACATGTTCTTATTTTTATTTATAACGATTCTATACAAAGATTCGTATTTATTTCCAAATATTTATGCTGTTTTCTGATTTATCATCTATGAAAAACGACAGGATTTTTATTCTACGATTTTGATTGGATAATTATAATAGGGAGTCACTTGTGTAATAAAACGATCAAGACGGACCCGTATGCTAATACCATTGTTTAAATCCGAAGAAATGCCTATTGGAGCATCTTCGGGTATCTGCACTTTAATGGATTTTAAATCATCTGAAATACCGAGAAAGTTCAAAGATAAACTGTTGGGGAAACCATCTTCGGTGTAATTTAAATTTACAACTCTAATATCTGACGTTTTGTTCAAATGTCTTGCAGGAAGATTTATAATTTCGCCTCTTTTGACCTGCCATTCTTTTGCATGGTTAAAATAGACATAAGGAAGTGCCTGATCGGCTGCAACGCTTACGAACTTTTTACTGCTTTTAACAGGAATACCAAATTTGTTCATCACCTGTGCATAATAATCACCTGAAGGAATCCCCGAGCCATCTTGCTGATCCACATAGAAAATAATAAGTCCGTTTTCAACTTTATTCAGCATAAGTTTATAGGCTTTATTTTGATCGTTGACGAGGTACAGACTATCACTTCCATCCAGCATAAGATTATTCATTGGGATACTGAAATTGCTTTGACCCACGATAGCAGTAATCTGCGTTTCTTCGTCTCGAAAGGAAGGTAATAGTGACCCATTTGACAATTTTATCGTATAGGTCTTTATGGTGCCATCCTGGGCTTTTACCTGATATTGCAGTCCATCTTTGAGTGCGATTGCCGTTCCTGAGGCAGGGCTTATGCTTGCATTTTTTGAAATATTAATAATCGGAGCAACAGTCTCCGGAATAGGCCATTCGGTTGATCCGGGCCAGGAGACATAAATGTTTTCACCATCCACAGCTGCTACAATGGTATCTTTGCCTGCGTTGTAAGGGATTTTAAAAGAAGTGATTTCTGTGTAAGGCGTTAGCGCAGTTTCGTACTCTTTTTTACAAGCGGAGAATAGTGTGATTCCTACTGCTAACAATAGGGTAGGAATGCGATATAATGTGGTTGTTTTTTTCATATTTGGGGTAAATTTCTATCGCCGGGGAGTGTTTCCGTCAATACCTAAAAGCGAATGCGGTCATGACCTCGCTTTTGAAAACAATGATTAGTTGTTGTAAATAATTCGGATAGGATTTTTTAAGGTTTCCTCGCGGCTGTAGTAACGCAATTTGACATAATAATCACCTGCTGCCGGCACTTTGTTATATGTCAGGGAACTACCGCTGCCTGTGACGCGTCCTTTAATATCATTTAGAACAAGATGCATATAGGATTTTTCGATCGAGGGGGGAGTTCCGGTCACAGCTATATTAAATGGATACTCTTTCCCGTCTTTATCCACTAAGCTAGCACGAACTAGTTCCAGATCACTCTCATAAGTCGCGATATAGGGGTAACTAGCGAAGTTATTGTAAATGTAAATATCATTTGAGGTATACCAGTATGATTGATCATATTCAACTGGTTCATTTGAGTTCGAACTAACCTCCTGCAAATTGAGCGATGGTTGATCACTTTTGACGATCAGCGTATAGGTGGCTGTACTGCCATCTGTAGCGGCAACAGGGTATTGAATGGTACGACCTTTGGAAAAATAATCGACCATATTGGTGATCAGTGTATCCGAGCCTTGTTTTAGGGTTGCGCCTTTGGCAACTTTTATTTCAGGCTCCAGGCTGGACATATAGAGTCCTTCGGGCAGCGTAACCGTAATGGTCTTGGCGTCATTGTCAATAGCGCCAATGACTTCTTTGCTGGTATTGACAATCTTGAAACTACTGATCCGGGCCATGCTCTCGGGTTCATAGGGTTGAATTTCTGTTTTGGTACAAGAACTTAAATACAAGCTGCTCAATATAAGGCCCGTAGCGATCTTAAATTTTTGGGTGGTTAATAACTGATTTTTCATTTTAGTCTGGAAAGTAACCGGTACCAGCAAGGCTGGCACCGGATTTAAAATTTACAATTCTTATTAAAAAATAAGGGTATTAAGGCTTATTATAGTTTCTTATAATCGAAACTCATAAACGGAAAGTTTGTTGCGGCGTAGCTCGCATTTGGAGTTTCGTCCTTGTAAACACTATTTAGACGCAATTTCCATTGATCGCCGGTTGTCTTGTTTTCTAAAATATACGTTCTCGGCCCATAACTGCTCATAATATGATTGCTAATGTTATAGATGTACCAGCCAGTACTGCTCGGGTTGCCTGTTCCATTTGTACTATTGGAAGCTGCTGTACCGTTTGCAATTAATGTTCCTGTAGTACTTGAAGAAACAGATTCAAAAGCTGTATTTACATAATACAAGTTATACTTCGTCGTATTTACGGTCAAACTCGCATTTGCTGTACCACTAAATTGAAAATCATAGCTAGTGGATGTACCACCGTCATTGGTAATCAAGTTGTAGTAATAGGTGCTGGCTGGGTTTTTCCATTGCGTTGTGTCCACCAAATCTGGCACTGTACCTTGGTGGAAATTGCGTGCACCATAGGTGCCTGTAGCGATCGTTTTTAAATATCCTTTTGTACCGGTTGCGGTAAAGTTTACCGTACCGCCAATTGTCGTCGAAGGAGTAACAGCACGTTTGCTGAGTGATTGCTCTTCGATACTAGGAGCAAGTGAATTGTCTTTACTACATGATGCGGTCATGCCAATCGCGGCAATACCTAAGGCAATTGATAAAGTTCTGAATTTGATTTTCATTTCTTTTTCGTAATTTTGCCACTTCTACAGTGGGCTAGTTAATAAATATATGTTAATTAGTCAATTTGATACCGGATGTACCTCGACCGTATATCCGGTTTTTTTTGAATAAGAATTGTACTATTTAAGGTTTTATCTCAAATGTTTTGCTGCCTTTTGGTACGATAACGTAATCAAAAGAGATAAATACATGGGGGGAGTCTTTAAGCCATTGCTCGGGTTTATAGAGACCTTTATACATTGAAATCGGTCTAATTTTCGCATAATTGCCTTTTGCCGTACGAACAATTAACGTTCGTGGTTTGATTACTTTTCCATTCAGTAATGTTAGTCCATTTCCAAGCGCATAAGCAACATGTTCGTTCTGAACAGCGTGCTGCCGAACCAGACGACCATAAAAGTCATACAATAACCAGCCAACTCCATTTCCTTCATCACCATTCTGATCCATTCCGATCGCATCGCCGATTACCTTGAATTCAGTGTCAGCCGGTACTTCTGTTACTTCATCAAATGCTTTTTCAACGATTAGGATACCACCGGTTGCGTTATTGCCGTAACCAAAATTCGTATTGTTCGTCCCGTTATTTCCAGACACGTGGCTGTTGAAGATATTGCTGAATGCAATGTCCCAGTTCCGCGTTTGACGATTTGTTTCCGCGATACCTTTATTGGTTTCCAAGCTATAATATACTGTAGGGGCAGCATTTTGGCCATCGTTTTTATCTGTAGCAGCGAAATCGCGTACGGTAATCAATTTATTGTAAAGCCCGGTATTGCTCTCTTCTTCTTTCGGCGGCTCCACAACGGGTTCGGTTACTGGATCCGATTTGCTGCAAGCAGTATGGATTGCCATACCGATGCAGAGCAATGCAATATATTTTGTTCTGGTAAGCTGTCTTGATATGTTCATGTGTTACATTTTATATTTATTTAAAATCATTCTAAATAATAGTAAAGGTAAAGAGTTTACCCCATTACTTGTGTATGAAAAATGATATTTTATATATTAATTTTGATTTTAGCCGTTTGACTTAATATGTTATATGTTCTTTGCATATAATGTTAATGGAACTTCAATTAAGAGCTTTTTGATCGGAAAAATAATAATGATGTCTCCAAATTTAATTGATGTAGGTTTTTTTGATTTAAATATATTTGGAGACATTAACTACTTGAGTAGATTGATCGTACCTTTTAATAAATTATTTTACAAACTTTTTAAAATTAATATTGTACGTTGCATTTCCATTGAGAGCAGTAATTCCAGCTGCCTGAATCACAAAGAGTTCGTCGCTCTTATCGCTTAGCTTTTCCCCTTTATACATTACGATGTAACGGTTAGGGGTGGGGTATACTGCATGATTATTCTTAAAGTCATAGATTATCCATGTGGGGCCTGTGGCTGGAGCACCAGCATTGGAAGCATCTATGCCTAATTTTTCTGTGGAGGTTATATTGGCACCTAGTACTGCCGCTAATGTCAATTTTTCAATATTTGTATTCTCTTGATCGAAATATCCCATTTTATAGTTTTCAGTTGATGTATTTTGCAAAGTAGAACCATACATGCCAGATAGATTTATCATACTTTTTGCTTCCTCCTGAACACTATTTGTTTTGAAATCATAAAAAACTTTTGCGCCTGCGGGAACTTCAATTTTTGCAACTGCAGTTATAGCCGTTGCATCGTTAAGTTTGCTTTCTTCAACTTTATCATCATCCTTGCTACAGGAAGTAAAACCTAGACTCAATGCACATAAAAGTGCCGCTGTTGTAAATAATTTGTTCATCTTTAATTTATTTGTGTAATTTTTCCTTATTTATAATGTGTTTGTATTTAAATCTTTACTGCCATCTTCCTGTACATAATATTTAAAGGTGTAATAGGGAGCCGGCCAGTTCATATTGGTCACTGCCGATGGATTTCCTTTATAGGCATTGATCAATTGTAACTTGGCATATTTACCATCGGGAAGTCGGATAACATAGGTGCGATTTGGCAGCGCTTGCATAATATGGGTACTTAGACTATACTGAAACCAGCCGAGCGATTCGGAATTGGACGCCCAGCCGATTTTACCGGTACCGTTCTTATTGAACTCCTCATCCGAAGGGGCGACCATAAGGCTTTGGTAGGATTGTTTCAGGAGCATGACAGCTGTATTGTTGGCTTCACCTTGATAACCTGGGTTAAACTCATCCATGGCATTGTTGACAAAAACCTCAGAATTATAGGGCCCAGTAAATGCAATATCCCAGTCTTTTGTCTTCAGCCATTGTACAGAATCGGCCTTTGTCTTGATCCATATCTGTTTTTTATCCTTAAAACGAAATAGAAATGTATAGAAGGGTCGTTTTTCTTTACCCTCGGCACCGTCACCCATGGCGGCATCGGTGTCACCGGCCAGATCTTTGATGACAATACTCTTGCCATCTTCTAGTCCAATCGTATAGTCTTTGTCCTTCCCGCAGGAAAGGAACATAAATGCCAGAAAACCTGAAAAAATACAACGTCCAATCTTATGAAATGAAAGCCAGATGCTGCATTCCGCTATAATGATGTTAATTGTTCTCATTGTTTTATCTACTATTTTGTGTACTTCTCTTTAGCTTTAATCTCCAATCTCTAATCCTTCATCCATCGATAACTGACTCCGCCCATAATCACTCTACCGGGCTGACCCAATAGGTAGCGGCTGGTAAAATTGAACAGGTTGTCCCCGATCAGACGAAAGGTTAACCTCCGGTTCATCAGACTTTTTTCGATCGTCATGTTCAGGAGTGTATGGTAGGGGATAAAGATGTCATACTTGTCAATAAATTGATTTCCATTATTCTCCTGAAAAGGGGTGTTGCCTCTGAAATTGACGCGGGCATTAACATTGACTCCCCAGGGTTTGTATTCATATTGTGCTTTGAAATTGACCATATGGCGCGAGCGATCCTCAATGCCCCAATAGTCCGATTTTTTGCTCTGTCGATAGAGGTCGCTTGCAGCATCATTGATCTGATTATAAGGGTAGTTGCCCGCTGCGATACTATCCAATACACTAAGATCTTTTGCGATGAGGTATTGATAGCCCATGGATAATTGCAGATCCCTGGTAGCCTGATAACTCATTGAAACTTCAAAACCCTTATTCATCGCTTTCGGTAAATTACGGTAACTATAGATCTGCGCGATACTTGTACCATTGCCTACACTGACCGTATTGATCTGATTGTTGATACGGTGATAGAAAAGAGAAAAATCTGCCTGAAATTTGGTTGAAGGATTCCAGGTAAGCCCAATATTGTTGGAGAGGCTAGTTTCGGCCTTTAAGTTACCTGCGACTAAATTCAGCATATAGCTGTTCTTGTAACTTAATTCACCCGCTTGGTCCATGGCAGCAACCACATCGGCTACCCGTTCGGTGCCTACAACTAAATAATTGGCGGCAGGATTGAAAAATACCTGATAACGCATCTTATAGTCCGGCGCTTTGAACCCGGCGCCAACACCTCCTTTGACCAATAATGTTGGACTGATATGATACTGTAAACCTAGACTTGGACTCAGATGCCCGTTATAAACATTGGTCTGGTCATAACGTAGCCCTAGTGTCGTCAGCATGCGGTCTACCGGTTTCCACTCCGTTTGGAGATAGACAAACGCACTGTTCAACGAGCGTTTGGCATCCAGGTCCTGATTATCCATCTGCTCTAGACTACCACCAATTCCACCCGTAAACTTGACCTGTTGGATTGGACTGTAGGCGAACTGCTGCTCAATGCGGTGTACATTTTGACCAAACTCTTCAGCATTGGCCAAAACCCCTTGTCGTAACCATTGTGCCGCGATCTGGGAATGGAACCTGGAAAAATAATAACGTGTCATGCTGCGTAGTCCTGATTCGAAATTATGGTCATAGCTGACTGACAGATTGATATCTTGATCTTTTTGCTTGTCCTGCAGGGTGCGGTCTTCAGACCAGGCATTGATCATTTCAGATTCGCGGGCAGCAAATCGGCCTGTCATTCCCACTGTACCATTTTTGCTCGTGCGATAGCGTACTCGCCCCTGAAAACTGTAATTGGTATAAGGCGGGAATGTTGTACTTTTTGAGTTGAGGTATTGTTTGTCCGTATTGAATCCATCTGTACGGTAATAATTTCCGGAAACAACGGCGCTACCCCGTTGATTGGAAAATGGTGTTTCGCCTTCTAATGTTGCGTCAACTGTGTTTAAGCTGCCATAGAGGAGGGAAGCATGTACTTGTGGGGTTATGGCGCCATGACGGGTAATAATATTGATGGCGCCACCAAGTGCATCACTGCCGTAGAGACAGGAGGATGCACCCTTGATAATCTCGATACGCTCAATGTTGGTCACCGAAATACGTGAAAGATCAAAATTGCCACTATTACGGCCAAGCATGGGTTGTCCATCGACCAATACCATGACATAGTTGCTGCTAAAGCCTTGAATTTGAACGCCAACAGCTCTAGAGCCACCGGCGATATCATTGACGATAGCAATACCAGTCTGCTCTTTCAGGACTTCGTCTAACCTACGGCTGCCCATAAGCTCAATCTCTCTTTTTGTGATGACCTTGACCGGCATAGCAGCGTTTTCGGCTTTGATAAGATTATCGACGGCCTCCAATTTACGGTTTACTTCGACCTCGCCGATTTGACGACTATCTGCCTGTACCGTAAGGGTCAGTTCCTGGTTCTTATCCGTCAAGTCTACAAATTGACGCAGCTCCTTATAGCCTAACGCTTGTGCGACAAGTTCATAACGGCCAGCATAAAGTTTATTGAATTGAAATTTTCCAGCGGTATCTGTTTTGAAAGCATATTTATCCGGATAGAGGTAAACAGTTGCATTGGCTATCGCTTTGTTGGACTCGTTTTTTAAGGTTCCGGATAGCTTCCATTTTTCCTGCGCTTGCACAGCTAAGATCTGGCAGGAACATAGGGCGATTACTGTACTTATTCGAATAGAAGAGAGGCTTTTAGACACTATTTTTATTTTTAATCATTCTAAATAATGTTGCAAAAAAAGGTAATACTATTGGATTTTTCTATATGCAAATTGTCATAAATTCTATTTAATCCGATTTTTGTTATTCATAATGAGCTTAGTTTTGTGTGCTACTTTGTTGTATTACAGTGTGATAGCTTGTTTATTTTGCTGTATGCCTTTATTTAGGTGAATTGAAAATAATTTGTATTTAGACTGATTATTGATTTGTTTTGTAATCAAATATGATTGCCATACAAGAAAACAAGGAACAAAATCTTGTGTGGTTCTAATGGAGTTAACAGAAAGAGATGCGTAGAATTTACTTAATTATGCTCTGTTGTTTGCTACATCTTGGAGGATGGGCAAGTGTACAGCAACGGATTATTACATTGAACAGTTCACTGACAGAAACAATTTACGGGCTCGGGATAGGGGATCGTATGATTGCGACAGATGTGACCAGTATATCACCAAAGGCTGCGGCGGCATTGCCAAGGGTAAGCAAAAACCGTTCTGTTTCGGCTGAAGGTTTATTGTCGTTTAAGCCTACACTGGTTCTGGCAAATGAGGGCGATGTGGCCAATGCCGTAATCCAGCAGATCCGAGCAGCTGGCGTAAAGTTTATTGCAGTCAAACCAGATTATTCTGCCGCTGGAGCTCTGCGCTATATTCAGGAAGTCGCTAATGGTGTCGGTGAACCTGCTTCGGGAAAAGCCTTGGTATCCCGTACAAAAATAAGCCTGGATCGCACATTGGAGCTGGTAAAAAAGGAAAATAAAGGAAAAGCTGTTCCCAAAGTGTTGTTTTTGTATGCACGCGGAACAGGAACAATGAGTGTTGCAGGAAAGGGTAGTAGCTTGGATGCGATGATCAATTTAGCCGGTGGAAAGAACGCTATACAGGAGTTTTCGGATTTTAAGCCCTATACGACAGAGGCATTAGTTCAGGCCAATCCAGATATAATATTATTGTTTGATTTTGGTGCGAGTAGCCTGGGAGGGGAGGAAGCTATTCTTAAATTGCCAGGGATGCGAATTACAAATGCGGGTAAAAACGACCGCATATTGGTAATGAATGCTTCCTTGCTCGTTAATTTCAGTAATCGGCTGCCTGATGCGATCTTGGAACTGCACCGTGGATTTGGAAAGGTAATGGATTCAAAATAGATCAGGTGCAGAAGAAACAAAAGTTAATATTGCTGGCTTTGAGCCTGATATTATTTATTACTTGTATTGTCGCATTAGGTTTAGGTGCTTATCATATACCGGCAGGAGATATTTTATCCATGCTCATGCAGAAGCTGCATCTGTCTACAGCACCAGATCAGGATAGTATGCAGACCAACGTTTTATTTGAGATCCGCATGCCACGCTTATTACTGGGGTTGTTGGTCGGTGCCGCCTTAGGTATTTCAGGTGCTGCCATTCAGGGGATTTTTCGAAACCCGCTTGCAGAACCCGGATTAATCGGTATTTCTTCTGGTGCCTCCTTGTTTGCGGTATTGATTATTGCATTTGAAACGTTCTTGCTGACTTCACTTTCAGCATGGATAGGTTATTATATTTTGGCTTTGGGGGCTTTTGTAGGAGCTGGATTAACCGCCTTTTTGGTATATCGTATTGCCAGTAAAAATGGTCGCCCCAATGTGACTACGATGCTGTTGGCGGGAATAGCCATTAATGCATTTGCGGGTGCACTTACAGGTTTGATGACTTACATGTCTACAGAACAGCAGCTCCGCACCATTACGTTTTGGATGCTAGGCAGCTTGGGCGGTGCAACCTGGGATAATTTATTAGCTGTAGGCCCATTTATAGGTATTTCCTTGTTTATTCTTCCATTTTTTGGAAAATCTTTGAATGCATTTGCGCTGGGCGAACTTCAAGCGGATTTATTGGGGATGCGTAGTGATCGCGTAAAAAGATGGGTGGTCATCTTATCGACTTTGGCCGTTGGGGCCTCAGTGGCTGTATCGGGAATTATAGGTTTTGTAGGACTTATTGTTCCGCATACCGTACGCCTGATGGGGGGGGCAGATCACCGCTTTGTGCTTCCAGGCTCACTGCTCTTAGGGGCTCTGGTGCTGACACTGGCAGATGTTATCGCCCGCGTATCGGTAGCACCGATAGAATTGCCTATTGGTGTGATTACTGCCCTATTAGGGACACCTATATTTTTGTATATTTTAATCAAGGATAAATAGTCTTCGTTCGGATGTCTAAATAATATTGTCTTATGTTGCGTGTAGAGAAAATCAACTATGAGCTGAAAGGCCGAAAACTACTGAAAGATATCACCTTTCAGGTGCGTAAAGGTGAGATTTTGGCTGTACTTGGTGCCAATGGGGCCGGAAAGTCCACCTTGATGGGGGTATTATGTGGGGAGAAAAAACCTGATTCTGGACAGATCCATTTCAATGGAAAGCTACTATCTGCGTATGATGCAGCAGCATTATCCAAATGCAGGGCGCTCTTAAGTCAGCAGCAACAGATGACATTGAGTTTTAAGGTGGAAGAAATTGTTTTAATGGGCAGATACCCCCATTATAGAAATACGCCCACAGCGCACGACTATAAGGTGGTGGCCGAGACGATGGAACTCTGTGGTGTAACCGCTTTTGCCGATCGGGATTTTCTGAACCTCTCGGGAGGGGAACAACAACGGGTTCATCTTGCACGTGTCTTAGCACAGATATGGGATAATCCGGATGCCCTTTTATTATTGGATGAACCTATCTCTGCCTTAGATTTACATTATCAGCAAAAAGTACTTGCTATAGCCAGAGCACTGGCCCGTAAAGGATTTATGGTTATTTTGGTTGTCCATGATGTTAATTTTGCAGCGATGTATGCCGACCGGATCCTGATGCTTAAACATGGACGTAAACTCTTTCATGGAACGCCAGTGGAGGTTTTAGCACAGAAGGAAATCTACACCATTTTTTCGGTTGAATCCAATGTGATCATGAATCCACGTACATTAAAACCTTATGTACAATTGGAGGAGATGGAGATTGATCTAGAGTAGATCTAATGGTTTCTATTTTTTTATGTCTTACAAAAAATTATTTAGATAGATTATAAATAATTTTTAATTACCACTCTAATTTGTTAATTTTAATTGCTTCGGGCTTATTTGGATTGAAATCATGTTGGTGAAAAGTAAAATAGTTGAGTTGGCTGATTGGCTTTTTGAAGAAGAAATACCGGATGGCTATGTGCCAGACAAGCCTTTGGTTGAAAATAAAATCACAATCCATACGGAGCCCGTTCACATGGAGAATTTTCAGCTCTCTACATCGGGCTTATTTATATTGCATTCGAAAATGCAATTTGATCGGCCTGTTCAAATATTGACCGAGATCGAAGGGGAGACCATTACCAGTCAATTTATATTTTTTAAACCGGCGGCCAGTAAATTGCCCTATGGGATGAGTAGGCATAATATCCGATATATTCCTTCTGTCAAATCGGTTCATCAAGTGGAACCCGGTATTGAGTATACGTATTTTATTGCTGTTATATCCAAGGAATATTACCTGAATCTTATTAAGCGGGATTCGTTATTGCACCAGCAATTTGTGCATGAAATCGAGAAAGGAGAGTATACATCGTTTTCAGAAGAAGATCTGATGGCAACCTACGAGATGCAGCATACCATAGCGGAGCTTATTGAATCCAAGAAAAAAGGTGAGATACGAAGGCTTCATACCGAATCTCGTATTGTTGAGTTGCTGATGTATCAATTTGAGCAGTACAACGAGAAAAGTGAACAGGTTGTCTCTTTATTCCACGAAGAGGATGTACAACGTTTGGAAATGGCGCGGCAGATTCTCGAACAGCGCATTGCCAATCCGCCAACACAAAAAGAACTGGCGGCAGAGGTATTGACGAGCGAAAGTAAGTTGCGAAAAGATTTTAAAGAATATTTTTCAGTGACCATTCACGACTATCTGACGAGAATCCGCATGGAAAAAGCAAAAAGCTACCTGTTGGATGATAAGATGACCGTTTATGAAGTTGCTTTATTAACAGGTTATGGTCATCAGAATAATTTTAGCAGTGCCTTTAAAAAATACTATGGAATCTCGCCGGGCGAACTAAAAATGTAACTAGCTATTCTTTAGTGGGAGGATTATTTCTTCGTGCAAAGCATAGCAATCGTATTCTTCTGACATTTTTCGGCTATCCAGTCCCGTAAACTTGCTAAATGCCGGTAGAATAATCTGTTGTGGAGAAACCCAAAAACAGGGTAGACGGAGATGCTTGTTGGGTGGAAGTTTGATACTGACGCCCGGATGAATATGTCCACTGATGTTGAAAAGCGAAAGATCTATTGCCGGTTCGTGTACAAAGTGGATTTGCTCCAGCTCGAATTTGTCGTGATGATAGATTATATTAATCTGCTTAGCTAATTTTTCCACCTGTCGATCATGGTTGCCTATCACCAAATGAAAATTGAGGCTGGCATGGTTTTGTTTAAATTCTTCCAGTAGAAGGACTTCCTGATTGATGCCCGCATGAATAAGATCACCGACAACCAAAATGTTTTCTGCTCGGTAGTAATCAATTAAAGAAGCTAGTCTTTGCAGGTCGAGGCTAGATATATCTGAAGGAATCGGAATACCATTTTTACGGAAATGCGCAGCTTTACCAAGATGAAGGTCAGATAGAATGAGGGTGTTCTGCTTCGGCCAAAAGATAGTACGTTGATTATTAAGGATAAGTTTTTGTTTATTGAATGTAATGTGCTGTTCCTGTATATTCATTTTCTTCGTCCACGTTTTGATTTATTTGCATGCTCCATGCGTTGAATTCGTTCGATCAACGCTTCACTAGAAAGGGACTGACGTAAACTGTCCACTTTGATCGGAAAACTTAGTGGTGTATATTCCTCTACAAAGGTATAGATGATTTGGCTATTGTTTATCCTTTCAAATGCTTTTATCAGACGGTATTCTTCGAGTTGTTGATTGAACACTTCGGTGAAAGCCTGTTTTAATAATAGATTGTCAGGATCATGATCCATCAAAACACGAAATATAATTCCGGAGGAAGCTTGTAAGGATTTGTTGTTTTGTTGTGTGCCGGGATAGTTTTGTACTACCAATCCGGAAATTACAGCAATATCGCGAAATTTACGGCTCGCCATTTCCGCGGAGTTGATGCTACTGATCACATCCTGCATAAGATTCTCCCGACTCAAGATCTCAGTTAATTGCGTTTGGTCCAAGTGGATTTCTTGGTCGGAATAGAGTTCAAAACCATAGTCGTTCATGGCCATGGAGAAGCTAATGGGATAACGTTTGCTGATGCGGTAAGCGATCAATGCGGCCATGACTTCATGGATCAATCGACCCTCCAGTGGATAGAAAAACAGATGATTCCCCTCGTTGGTCTTAATATGTTCGACAAGAAATTCTGATTCATTAGGCACAGCCGAAAGGCTTTGCTGCTTCTGGATCAACGGTGCCAGGAAGCGTAGTTCTTTTTCGGCGTTGTCGGGGTTTATTGCCTCCGCAAGTTTTTTACGGAGAAAATGGCTCAGATTGGAAGATAGGGGCAATCTGCCTCCCAACCAGCTTGGTGTGATGGCTTTACCGGATGAGTTCTTGACAAATACGGTCATATCCTTGACCATAACGAGTTCAAGAATTCGCCCAGCAAGGTTAAATCGTTCGCCTTTCTTCAATTTGCTGATAAAATATTCTTCAATCATACCAATATATCCACCTGAGAGGAATTTTACACGCATCATGGCGTCTCCAACAATAGCACCGATATTCAATCGATGGAGAAGGGCAATGCGTCTATTTTTTATAACCCAGTTGCCATCACTGTCTTGTACTACTTTGTGAAATTCCTCATAGCGCTTGCCGATTTTGCCACCCGCGGTGATAAAGTACATACACCACTGCCATTCCTCATCTTCCATGTAGTTGAAGGCATGGGTCCGGGCAACGATCTGATGGAGTTCTGTCGATTGGAAACCACCTCCGAGAGCGATCGTGACCATAAATTGTACCAACACATCAAAACTCTGGACCATGGGGTCGCGGTTTTCTATCGTTTGGGTTTTGACAGCTTCCTTTAATGCGGCCACTTCAATGAGCTCCAATGAATGTGTCGGGACAAAGTAGATGATCGATGTTTCAAAAGGGCTGTGTCCACTTCTTCCGGCACGTTGCATAAATCTGGCGACACCTTTGCTTGATCCGATTTGAATTACGGTATCGACAGGCTTAAAATCTACGCCCAGATCAAGTGATGAAGTGGATACCACCGCTTTTAGCTTTCCATTGCTCAGATTGTCTTCGATCCATTCGCGGATGTGAGCATCTACCGAGCTGTGATGCAATGCAATCTGTCCGGCAAAATCTGGATGTGCTTGCAGCAATAGCTGATACCACAGTTCACTTTGACTACGGGTATTGGTGAAAAGGATGGTGCTTTTGCTTTGCAGTATGATAGGGACGACCTGATTCACGAGATTGCCACCAAGATGGCCTGCCCAGGGAAGGAGCTCTACTTTATCTGGATAGATGGATTTGATTGCAATTTTCTTTTTCTCCTTTGCGACAATCTGCACGCTCTTTTTTTCTCCCGGCAACAGTACATCCATTGCTTGGTCCAGATTACCTATGGTGGCGGTGATGCCCCAAATCTGGAGATTTTTATGGTGGTGTTTTAAGTATGATAATGCCAGTTCTACCATGACACCACGTTTATTTCCAATAAGTTCGTGCCATTCATCTACAGTAATGCAGCGTATATTCTTGAAATATTTGTCACGTTGTTTTTGGGCGAGCAAGAGATGAAGGCTTTCAGGAGTTACCAAAAGAATATCGGGCATTGCCTTGGTCTGTTGCACTCTGATCTTTGGATCAGTGTCCCCATTACGCACTTGTACAACCCAATCTAATCCGATATCATCTATAGCGGTCTGCATTGCTTTGGCCAAATCCTTTGCCAGAGAGCGCAAAGGCGTGACCCAAAGTAACTTTAATCCTTTTTGGTAGCATTCAGGATGATTCATGTAGTCGATCAAGACAGCCATAAATACCGAAAATGTCTTACCAAATCCTGTAGGAGCAATCACCATTCCGCTGTATCCCAGCATGTACCGATCCCAGGTCTTAACCTGAAAGCCAAAAGGGGTATTACCCAAGGATTCAAAATAACGATTGACGATCTTGAATCCTTCACTATGTATTATCTTCTGACTCAATTTATGTTATTAATTTTTTGATGTTTTCCAATGTATCTATATCTGCTGCCTTTTTGTCCTTACGCCAACGCAAAATTCGTGGAAAACGCAAAGCTACACCAGATTTGTGACGTTTACTGTAACCTATTCCTTCAAAGGCAATTTCAAATACCAGCTCGGGTTTGACAGTTCTTACTGGCCCGAATTTCTCCAGTGCATTCTGTCGAATATAGCGGCTAACCTCAAGTATTTCTTTATCTGTAAGGCCTGAATATGCTTTTGCGATACTTACTAAATGATCACCATCTTTAACCGCAAAGGTATAGTCCGTATAATGCGCACTTCTTCGCCCACTGCCTTTCTGCGCATATATCAACACCGCATCTATGGTCATGGGGTTGACTTTCCATTTCCACCAACCACCTTTTTTTCGGCCAACATAATATACGGAGTCTTTCTTTTTAAGCATAATACCTTCACTGTTTAGCTCACGCGATGCAAGTTGTAAGATCCGTAGATCGGCCCAATTTTCGCAAGAAATAAGTGGAGACAATAATATCGTAGGACCAATATTGCATTGGTACAGCTGTTCCAATAACTTGCGTCTTTCTTGCAGCGGCTCAGATCGGAGGTCTTGACCATCTAGCTCCAATAGGTCATAAAGGTATACAACAATGGGGACTTCTTCACGTAAAGTCTTGGAAATTAGCTTACGATTGATCCTTTTTTGTAGTTCATTAAAATTCAATATTTGACCGTCTTTTGCGGCAAGGATTTCGCCATCTAGAACAAAACTTCCTTTCCATTTTTTGAGCGCATCGGTAATCTCGGGGAACTGTATGGTGACAAGTTCTTCACCTCTTGACCAAATAAAAGTTTCGTTGTCTCGTTTGATCAGCTGTCCGCGTATACCGTCCCATTTGTATTCGCATTGCCATTCTGTAATTGCGCCAAGTTCTTCCACTTCTTTTTCAATAGGGTAAGCGAGACAGAAGGGATAAGGTTTTGAAAGGTTTGTATTGCTATATTCACCTCGAACGAGTTTGTCAAATGCGTAGGCATGAGGGTTCCATTCCCCCATAATACTATGGGTGACAACGCTTGGTTCGATCTGGAAATGTGTCGCAATTGTATTTATTAGCCCTTTGGAAGAAACCCCTAAACGAAAGCTGCCGCCTAGCAATTTATTAAAAATAAAACGCTCAATGCTGTTTAGCCTATTCCAGGAAGCGAGCACAAATGCTTTTTTTTCTGCCATTGAAACATTTGCCAACTGCAGGATGTCTTCCATCCATTCACTGAGGCTTTTGTTTATTTTTTCAGAAGCGGGGGGCAGTAATAGTGCTAAGGTCTCTGAGAGATCACCGACAGCGGCATAACATTCTACAAACAACCATTCTGGGATATTGGTAATTTCCAGTACCCACGTTTTAAGCTCTTTAGTGGAAATTGGGCGCCTTGGCCTTTTGCCAGTCATTAAGGCCAGAAACCAAAGTTTGTCTTTCTCAGGTGCAAAGGTTAGAAAGCGTATAATAGCTTCTTTTTTTAAGCTGGCTTTATTGGTGCTATCCAGCGCATTGACCAATGTTGCAAATTCTATCATACGCTTAACTCTTCCCCGTAATTTGTGTTAACCTCTTCAGCCCCAATGCCTATTTCATTTAGGTATTTGCTAAATGAGGCCGTCTGTCCATGGGTTACATATACTTTTTCGGCTCCACTTTCCTTCACCGCTTGCAACAATCCGTTCCAGTCTGCATGATCACTGATAGCGAAGCCAGCATCTGCGCTGCGCCACCTCCGTGCGCCGCGAATTTGCATCCAGCCAGAACAGATTGCATAGGCAACATGTGGTATCTTTTGAAGCAACTTCGTGTCGAGTAATGCTGGAGGGAGTAATATAATCTTGCCGTCTAGGTGTTTCATATCTGTGGTAGGGTCGATAATTTGATAAGACGGTAAATTTATACCAGCATCACTATAGGCCATATTTAATTTGGCGATACTGTAATGTACATATATTTCGCCCATATCCTTTACTGCGTTTAATATCCTTTGGGATTTGCCTAATGAATAACCAATAAATACGGATGTTTTTTTGTATCCCTGGTTTTGCATGATCCATGCATTCAAGCGTTGATTTTGCATTTCAACACTTTCCCAGCGATAAATCGGTAGACCAAAGGTACTTTCAGTAATTAGCTCATGACATTTTACGGGTTCAAATGGGGTCGAGAGGCCATCATCCTGGAGCTTGTAATCTCCAGTAAAGACCGTCACTTTTCCTCTGTATTCCATACGTATTTGCGCCGATCCAATGATATGCCCAGCAGGATGTAAAGAAATTTTTACACCGTTGATATGGATAGATTCGTTGTAAGCTAAGCCTTCCACCTGGATATCGGGGCCAATACGACTTTTCAGTATACCAACTGTAAAATGGTGACAGAGATATTTTTTCATACCTGGACGCGCATGATCTGCATGTCCATGTGTAATGATGGCAAGATCAACTGGTTGCCATGGATCCAGGTAAAATTTGCCTGGGATACAATAAATGCCTTTTGATGTGAATTGAATCATATTGAATCCTTGTTTTTGACAACATAACTTCTGTCTCTAGTATGTTATGTATTCAAACAGGTAGCAATAAGTTAAAGTTTTGTTTATTTTTTAGTGAAAGTCAATCCTAGTATTTAAATTGCGGCTGTAATGAAATTTTTGCCTGAAATGATTCTCGCGTGGATTCGGTTAATTTCTTTACATTTGTTTACTTTGATTCTTAGTTTTAGCTCTCTATGATATTAATAGTCGATGACAACCCAGATAATATTTATTCGTTACAAAAGTTATTAGAATCCAAAAATTTTAAAGTCGATACCGCCCAGTCTGGCGAAGAAGCTTTAAAGAAGATTTTAAAATATAATTATGCTTTAATCATATTGGATGTGCAGATGCCCGATATGGACGGTTTTGAAGTTGCCGAGAACATTGCTGGATTCAGTAAGACCAAGGAGACGCCTATCATATTCTTGTCTGCCGTCAATACAGATAAACGCTTTATTACAAAGGGTTATGATTCTGGAGGTTTGGACTATGTAACCAAACCTGTTGATCCGGATATCCTGATGCTCAAAGTCAAAACATTCTACCGGCTATATGAGCAGACGCAAGCGTTAAAAGATATCCAGCAGACCTTGGAGATGGAGGTAGAGAGACGAAAGCAGGCACAAAAAGAGCTTCGTTCGAAAGTGGATTATTTGCATACGTTACTGGAATCATTGCCCCAAATTGCGTTTACCTGTGACCATCGTGGGAATATCGGCTTTGTCAATGGTCGTTGGTTTCAATTTTCGGACAATGAGCATACATTTCCGCAGACACATCCTGATGACAGACCGATTGCTACCGAGTTGCAAGAAAGTCTTGAATCCGGCAAACCTCTGGAAATGGAGGTACGGGTCAAAAAGCGGGATGAATCGGGGTATTCTTATCAATTATTAAGGGTTTGGCCAATTTTAGAGAATGGTGAAAATAATTGGGTAGGAACCTTTACTGATATAGATGTCCAAAAGAAAGCTGAGAAAGAAAAGGATGAATTTTTAAGTATAGCCAGTCACGAACTCAAGACTCCATTGACGAGTATTAAAGCTTATATGCAGTTGCTTGCCCGAAAGCTAAAACTTGACAAAGGTTGTGCTGAGGCCAAATATGTCAACAGAGTTCAGGATCAAGTGGAAAAACTCAATAGTCTGATTACCGATTTGCTCGATTTATCAAAAATTGACAATGGCAAATTAGGTATCAATAAAAAAGTCTTTTCGCTTGAACGTATGGTTCAGAACGCCATTGATTCCATCGTGCAGACCCATGATCAGAGCAATATGGAATTATATCGGCAAGGAGATATTTCCGACTTAATGATATATGGAGATGAGATACGACTTGAACAGGTGCTCGTTAATTTTTTAACCAATGCTTATAAATACGCGGCTGGAACAGAGAAGGTAATCGTTGATTGTGAAATCATGGTAGACTTTGTCAAAGTGAGTGTGATAGATTTCGGAATCGGAATACCCGAAAGCAAGCAGTCTGAAGTTTTCGATAAGTTTTACCGCGTAGAAGAAACTTCGTTTGATTTTCAGGGCCTGGGAATAGGCCTTTATATTTGTTCGGAAATTATACGTAGCCATCAAGGTACAATTGCCGTCGAAAGTTCAGCCGGTAAGGGAGCCACTTTTTATTTTACAATACCATTAAATCTGCCTACAGATGCCAAATAAAACACTGAATAACTTATCTATAGGAATTGGCTTATCCTTATTTGTACTGTTGGTTAGTTCCACAGCCTCCTATCTAGGGATTAAAGAGCAGAATAAACATCGTCGGGAGTTGACCGCTACCCGGAAAATAATCAGTTTATCAAATATTATCCTGAATTCTTTACAGGGGGCTGAAACGGGAAACAGGGGCTATTTGCTCACAGGGAAAGAGAATTACCTGGAGCCATTCAACCAAGCTTTAGAGAACCTGCCGATTGAATTGAAGGAAATAAAGGAGCTGACGGAAGCAGATCCGGACCAAAAGGTTCGCGTAGATAGTTTATTTACAGCGGCTCAGCAAAGGTTAGCTGTATTAAAAGAATCAGTGAATATCAAAAGGAATGGCGGGACTGTAAGTCTGGCACATCTCGACGAGAGCAAATCCGCCATGGACAAATGCCGGACCATTATCAAGGATATTATTCACTATGAAGATGACGATATCGATCAGAAATCTGCCAATTTAGATAACTCTTCTTTTATAACGACCTTATTTATCGTTATCAGTGCTTTACTATCTTTGATTATTACAGCATACTTTTATTTTCGGCTGAGGGCTGACTTTCTAAAACGTTTAGCACTGGAAAAATCGCTGGTGGAAAAGGATGAAGGAATTGCACGTAGACTAAATCTGGTTCAACAAATCACCAATCGTATTGCTGCCGGTGATTACAATGTAAAAGCAGAAGATATCGAGGAAGATGATCTCGGTGCGATCGCAAAATCTGTGAATCGGATGTCAAAATCCTTGAAAAAATCGTTTGATCAGCTTAAAGATAATGACTGGTTACATATGGGATATGCTGATCTCTATACGGGATTGGTCGGCAACAAAACCGAAAGATTACTCACCACAGATGCAATAAAAGGATTAGTAAATTATATTGGCGCTATCACGGGAGCGATATATATATTCAATGAAGAAAAACTTGAACGATCAGGATGTTATGGATTGGATCCGAAAACACAGCTCTACTTCCTTCCGGGTGAAGGCTATGTGGGACAAGTATTCGTCGATAAGGAATTAAAAGTCGTCAATAATATCCGTACAGAAGATTATCTGGTTAGTTTTGCCAGTGGCAAAATCAATGTGCCACATCTTATTTTTGTACCTATCGTATCGGCAGATCAAGTATTGGGTGTTTTGGAGATTGGACATGGTCAGCCATTTACAGAAATAGAAATAACCTTTCTGACCGAATGTGCCCGACAACTTGGTATCGCTATAGCATCTGCAAAAGGTCGTGCCAAAATCCAGGCACTTTTGGAGGAAACACAGGTTCAATCGGAGGAATTATTGTCACAACATGCTGAACTTGAGAATCTAAATACGGAATTGGAGGCCCAGACCCTGCGCTTACAGTCGTCTGAAGAGGAACTGAAGGTACAACATGAAGAATTGATGCAATCTAACCAGGAGTTAGAGGAACGTTCAAGATTGTTGGAGGATAAAAATCTATTGATTGCCGAACGGAATCAGGAAATTCAACAGAAGGCGGAAGAACTTGCGTTGAGTACAAAATATAAGTCGGAATTTTTAGCAAATATGTCTCATGAACTGCGTACGCCGCTAAATTCTATTCTGCTACTTTCTCGCCTGTTATCCGAAAATAATGAACAGAATCTGAGTTCGGATCAGATTGAATCGGCTAAAGTGATCCAAAGTTCCGGAACAAGTCTATTGACATTAATAGACGAGATATTGGATCTTTCAAAGATTGAATCTGGTAAGATGACCTTGGAATATGCGAGTCTAAATTTAAACGATATTTCTGCAGATCTGAATAATTTATTCTTGCCATTGGTCAATGAGAAAGGCTTGGCCTTCACGATCAATATTGATCCCAACCTCAACCAACGTTTTCAGGGAGATCGGCTTAGAATAGATCAGGTATTGCGTAATCTGATCTCTAATGCGATTAAATTTACTGCGGCAGGCGAAGTAAGATTGGATATTTATGAGGACAGTGCAGCTAAAGATAAACTTGTTTTTGCAGTTGTAGACTCCGGTATTGGGATACCATTAGAGAAACAAAAGATAATTTTTGAAGCTTTCCAACAAGCAGATGGTTCCACGCGGAGGAAATTTGGTGGTACAGGATTAGGTTTATCCATTAGCAGGGAGATTGCCCGCTTGCTCGGAGGGGAAATCAGATTAGTGAGTGAGGAAGGGAAAGGTAGTACGTTTTTATTTATCATTCCGAATCATCAAGTGGAACCTGATGAAGTTCGCTCAAAGGAGCAGCAGCTCGTGGAAGAGATCCATTCTGAAATTGAGGAGGTGCGTGAGCTTGTCATGGACGATGTCTATAATCCTGCGACAATACGTATACCTGAAGAGCTGCCTGATGATCGGAATCATATTACCGATGGAGATAAGGTTATTCTGATTGTCGAAGATGATATCAATTTTGCGAAAGCACTATTGAAATATGCGCATAGCCAGCACTATAAAGGTGTTGTTGTGGTACGGGGAGATCACGCGCTACCAGCAGCCAAGAAGTACCATCCGCAGGCTGTGTTATTGGATATTCAGTTACCCATAATGGATGGTTGGGCTGTGATGGATGAATTAAAAGGGGATAAGGAGACACGGCATATTCCTGTACATATCATGTCTTCGCTTGAAGTGAAAAAGGAAAGTCTGCTCAAAGGTGCGATTGATTTTATCAATAAACCCGTAGCACTAGAGCAGATGACATCTGTGTTCCAGAAAATTGAATCCGCATTGAGTAGGTCCCCGAAAAAGGTTCTTATTGTCGAAGAAAATCCTAAACATGCAAGTGCACTCGCTTATTTTTTAAGTAGTTTTAATATTTCACTTGAAGTAAAGGATAATGTGGCTGATAGTATCGATGCATTGGGAACGGCCGAGGTAGACTGCGTAATCTTGGATATGGGGGTACCTGATGAAATGGGCTACAATACATTGGAAGCCATCAAACAGCATGAAGGACTTGAAAATCTACCTATAATCATATTTACTGGCAAAAATCTATCGAAATCTGAGGAGCTGAAAATTAAAAAATATGCAGACTCTGTTGTTGTCAAAACTGCGCATTCCTATCAGCGTATCCTTGATGAGGTTGGCTTATTTCTGCATTTGATTGAAATTAACAATTCAGATGATGTGAGACGGAAAAACAATGGCTTGGGGGCTTTGACCGATGTGCTGAAAGGGAAAAAAGTATTAGTGGCCGATGATGATGTACGCAATATATTTTCGATGACAAAGGCATTGGAAAAATTTCAGGTGCAAGTCATTCCGGCAATGGACGGCAAGGAAGCCCTAGAAGTGCTGAACTCGGGCGAGGCTATTGATATTGTGCTGATGGATATGATGATGCCTGAAATGGATGGATATGAAACGATCAAGAATATTAGACAGACACCTCCATTTGCAACATTGCCTATCATTGCGGTTACGGCCAAATCTATGATTGGCGATCGGGAAAAATGTATACAAGCGGGAGCTTCAGACTATATTTCAAAACCTGTTGATATAGATCAGCTTCTTTCATTGTTGCGGGTATGGTTGTACGAGAATTAATGGAGACGGTTTAATGAATCGAAATAAGGTAATATTAATTGTGGACGATGACAACCGAAATATTTTCGCGCTGGGGCTAACCTTAAGAGCGAGGGGTTATCAGGTCGTTAGTTGCGCCATGGCAAAGGAAGCAATAGAATTATTGGAGGCTGAAAATAATGTTTCATTGGTTTTGATGGACATGATGATGCCTGAAATAGATGGGTATGAGGCTATTCGTTTGATTCGCAGTTCTACCGCTATTAAAGATCTTCCCATTATAGCGGTGACAGCACAGGCAATGAGTGGAGACCGAGAAAAATGCCTCGCAGCGGGGGCACAGGCGTACGTGTCAAAGCCAATTGATGTGGATATACTAATGGTTGAAATAGAACAGTTAATTTAGCGATGTTGGGCCATAATATAATTAAAGATGAGGAGATAGATATTTTACTGGAAGATATCTACCAACGCTATGGCTACGATTTTATACAATATAGTCGGGCTTCGATCAAAAGAAGGATTAATAGAATCATGACGAATGACCGATTTGCGAGTTTTGCGGAACTCCGGTTTGCGCTAAGAGACGATCCGCAGTTTCTTCAGCATTTTGTTGAGGAGATTACGGTTAATTTGACTGAGATGTTTAGGGATCCGCTGTTTTTTAGGCAATTGCGTGAGGAGATTTTGCCGCAACTGGGGACCTATCCGCTGATACGGATTTGGATCGCTGGATGTTCAAGTGGAGAGGAAGCTTATTCGCTCGCAATTTTATTGAAGGAGGCCAATCTGCATCATAAATCGTTAATCTATGCTACCGATATTAATCCGCGCGTATTAGAAATAGCGCGTAATGGAATCTATCCTTTAAGCCAGATTAAGTCGTTTTCAGAAAACTATATTGAATCCGGCGGAAAGCAGGACTTCTCTAACTATTATACGGCAAATTATGAATGGGCAAAATTTAACCCAGAGCTGAAACAAAAAATGATCCTATCAACCCATAACTTGGTGTCAGATACATCGTTTAACAGCTTTCAATTGATACTATGCCGGAACGTGTTGATTTATTTCAACAAGGATTTGCAGGACCGGGTTTTTAAACTGTTTGATGCGAGTCTGGAAAATTTGGGATATCTTGCATTGGGCAGCAAGGAAACCATAAGGTTCTCCAGTATACAACAGAATTTCACCGCAGTGGGTGATCAAAAAATTTGGAAAAAACTTTATTCGTTATAATATGGTTCTATTTAGAAATGGTATGACATTCAGACCATAGTAGGCCCCTATAAAAGACATAAATTAAGCTATATGAGCAAAAGAAAAACTGTACTGATATTTGAAGATGATACGATTATTTTAGAGGTCATAACAGTCGTGCTGACAGATTTGGGATTTCATGTAGAAGTCTCCGAGACTTCACACGATATTATTCAGAAGGTTGAAACTACAGAACCTAATCTTATTTTGATGGACAATTGGATCCCAAATATTGGGGGAGTAGAGGCAACCCGGCTGTTGAAGGCCGATGACCGGTTCAAACATATTCCTGTTATTTATGTGTCCGCCAATAACGATATTGAATCATTAGCTGCTCGTGCCGGGGCAGATGATTTCCTGTCCAAGCCCTTTGATCTTGATGATCTGGAAGGTATTGTTAATAAACATATCTAACAAAAATCGTACTATTGATATGTCCTACTGACAAACGATTTATAGCCTACAGACCTTTGTAGACTTATTGTACCGTACATGGAGAAGTGTATTATGCCTCCCCAATTGCCAACCCTTCTGGTTCGAATCCAAATACAACGAAAAAAGCCTTTCATTTTTGAAAGGCTTTTTCTGCGGAGAGTGAGCGATTTATCGCGTCCCACACCCCCTTGCTATAACCCGCGATGATAAAGTTCGAACCCCGGCCAGCCCTTCTGGTTCGAATCCGAATACAACGAAAAAAGCCTTTCATTTCTGAAAGGCTTATTCTGCGGAGAGTGAGGGATTTATCGCGTCCCACACCCCCTTGCCATAACCCGCGATGATAAAGTTCGAACCCCGGCCAACCCTTCTGGTTCGCATCCGAATACAACGAAAAAAGCCTTTCATTTCTGAAAGGCTTTTTCTGCGGAGAGTGAGGGATTTATCGCGTCCCACACCCCCTTGCCATAACCCGCGATGATAAAGTTCGAACCCCGGCCAACCCTTCTGGTTCGCATCCAAATACAACGAAAAAAGCCTTTCATTTCTGAAAGGCTTATTCTGCGGAGAGTGAGGGATTCGAACCCCCGAACCTGTGACAGTTAACGGTTTTCAAGACCGCCGCATTCGACCACTCTGCCAACTCTCCGCGACAAAAGTACGAATTTTTGCTCTCCTGCCAAATTTTATTTTAGAAATACTTCTTATTTTGCTTTTATAAACTGGATATCAGCACTAAATTTTACGTCATCACTCACCATCACACCGCCTGTTTCAAGAGCTGCATTCCAATTAAGTCCAAATTCTGAGCGTTTGATCTTTCCTTCTACGATAAATCCAGCTTTGGTATTTCCCCAAGGGTCTTTCTGAATACCTGCAAATTCCAATTCAAATACGACAGGTCGAGTCACGTCCCGGATAGTCAGATTTCCTTTGATTTCTTCATTCGCTAAGCTTGTTGCTTCAAATGTTATCGCTGGATATTTTTCTACGTCAAAAAAATCAGCACTTTTTAAGTGTCCATCCCGTTGTTCATTTCGTGTATTGATTGATGCTGTATCGATAGTTACTTTTGCAAGAGCATTATCAAAATTATCATCGTCTGTATCAAGATCTATTTTAAAATTGTCAAAGTTTCCTTTAACATTTGTGATCATCATGTGTTTTACTTTGAATTCTATCTCGCTATGTGCAGCGTCTAATTCCCATTTTCCTTGTGCCATAATTTTTGTGTTTTCTTATTTGTTTAATAATACAAAGGTAACAGCAGCTTTTAAATTTTTGTTTGACCTAGATCAATAAAATAATCTTATTGAAAAGCAATCAGTTATTGAAAAACCGCAAAAAAAAGCATATGATATTTTGGAATTGTTGAACAAATGTCTACTTTTGCATTACCGAAAACGACGCGCCAATAGCTCAGCTGGATAGAGCATCGGTTTTCTAAACCGACGGTCTCAGGTTCGAATCCTGATTGGCGTACAAAATTGTAAAAAGGTCCTTAATAATTATATTAAGGACCTTTTTTACTTATTAGCAATTTGTAGCCATGCTAGATGAATCTTTCTTAACCTAGGATCTGAACAGGTGTTGTTTTCCTTTTGAAGTTATCTCCTTTATTAAAACACGCACTGTTTTTAGCGGAACTATGCAGCCTGAGGATAAATTTATCCACAATTTAAGTTTAGTCATGCTATCGTTAAGCATCTGTTTTTTTGTATCTTTAGTCGACATTGAATTATATTGATTTTGGCTTATCATTACTGATCTGAACGATCTGTAGGGCCTAATGATAAGTTGAGTTAGGGATCTAATAGATACAATATGGATGAAACATTTAAACAGCAAGTGTATGAATTGGCGAGATTAATTCCAAAAGGGCGAGTTTCAACATATGGCGCAATTGCTAAAGCGCTGGGTTATCCAAATCATTCCCGCCATGTTGGAAAAGCAATGGGAGGATGTCCCAAAGATGTGCCTGCGCATCGGGTGATTTCAAGTGGCGGAGTACTGTCGGTTCCAGAGTTTCAGTCTAAACTCGAAAACGAAGGCGTTGGAATAAATAATCTCAGGATCAAGGATTTTAAAAAGATATTTTGGAATCCGATGGATGAAGTTTAATAAATCGATAAAAGATGAAATACTGCGCGTTTTTACGAGGGGTAAATGTAAAGGGAACCAACATGAAGATGGTCGATGTATGCCAGGTATTTAAAGATGCTGGGATGGATCAGGTAAGTTCGGTGTTGGCTTCCGGAAATATTGTTTTTTCTTCGGATAGGTCCGCGGAAGAACTTAAAATAGTTCTGGAAGCAGCGATGTCCAGTTATTTTTCCTATGAATCCTTCCTTTTCATTAAGTCGCAGGAAGAAACGAGTTTATTTTGGAGTAACATTCCCTTTGAAAAACATCCTGATTTTCATATTTATGGTTTTGTAGGTTTACATGGGATAGAAGAAGTTCTCCTAGATGAATTTAATAAAAGTACCAAAGCCAATAATGAAAAAGCGGAAGTGATCAATGGACTGTTTTACTGGCAGGTCCCTAAAGGAAATACATTGGATTCAACATTCGGAAAAGTATTGGGTAAGAAAAATCTGAAAGATAAGTTCACAAGCAGGAATGTGAATACATTTGAGAAAATTTTGAAGATCATGCATTAAATCAATGTGTGTTGATTTAATGGAATTATATGTAAAAAGCGTATTAATTACCTTAAGATAATCAATACGCTTTTATGTTAATGAAGTAATTTATACTTTGATCTAGCCTTTATTAATCTCCGCAGATTGAGCCCATATATTGATATGTCCATCTTTTGCATACAGATCAATCTCATGAATTTCTTCTGGACTAAATGATAGGTTCTTGAGCGACCCTACGCAATCGATGACCTGTTGTGGCTTGGATGCGCCGATCAGTGCCGAAGTCACTTGCTGGTTGCGAAAGACCCAAGCGATGGCCATTTGGGCCAAAGACTGCCCCCTGCGTTGTGCAATAGCATGAAGTGCCTGTATGTTCTGTCTGTTTTCCTCACTTAAAAACTTTGTCTGCAAGGATTTTGATTGTGATGCCCTGCTATCCTCTGGGATATGATGTAAATATTTGTCCGTTAGCATGCCCTGGGCGAGTGGCGAAAAAACAATAGAGCCAATACCGATTTCATCCAGTGTGTCCAATAGCCCATCTGTCTCCACCCATCGGTTTAACATAGAATAGCTGGGCTGATGGATTATAAACGGTGTTCCTAAGGATTTCAATATTGCGTAAGCCTCTTTGGTACGTTGCGAATTATAAGACGAAATACCAATATAAAGGGCTTTTCCACTCCGTACAAGTTGATCCAAAGCCAACATGGTTTCTTCTAATGGTGTGTTTGGGTCAAAGCGATGTGAATAGAAAATGTCAACATAATCTGTACCTAGACGTTTTAAAGATTGATCACAGCTGGAAATAATATACTTTCTGCTGCCCCATTCGCCATAAGGACCATCCCACATGTGGTACCCTGCCTTCGACGAAATAATCAATTCATCCCGGTGGCCAGCGAACTGTTGCTTAAGAATTTGTCCGAATGCGGTTTCTGCACTTCCTGGAGGCGGACCATAATTATTGGCAAGGTCAAAATGCGTGATTCCAAGATCAAAAGCTGTCGTACAGATATCAACTTTGGTTTGGTGGGCTGTGTCGTTTCCAAAGTTGTGCCATAGACCTAAAGAAATAGCTGGTAACTGAAGACCGGATTTACCACAACGATTGTATATCATCTGTTGGTAGCGATCAGGGTTTGGGATATACTGCATAAATTTGAATTGTTATAATCCAAATATAATAATAAACGGATTTCCTCGAATTGAAATTTAGTGTATTTTTATACGAAATTTTGAATAAGTTGATTCTGTTAATAAATATGAAGAAAATCACACTGATTATAGGCCTGTTGTTCATCTGCATGAGTAACAGTAATGCCCAGTCAAAACGGCTGTTATTTAAAACCGCATTTGGAGAATTTAAGGTGGTGCTCTATGATTTTACGCCAAATCATCGGGATCTGATCTTAAAGTCCATAAAGGATACTGTCTACCAAGGCGCATTATTTAATCGCATTATTGAAAATTTTGTGGTACAAGGTGGTGAGCACGATATAGATATTGAAAAGAGAGAGGCGGTAGATCCCCAGCACCGCAAACCCCGTTTGGCTGCCGAATTCGACCAACGTGCTTTTCACAAAATGGGCGCATTGGGGGCGGGACGTGATGGTAACCCTGAAAAAGCCTCTTTCTTGAATCAAATCTATTTTGTCGTTGGAAAGAAGATCAGTTCTGCTGATCTCGATAGTCTGGAAATAAAAAAGGGTATAAAATACAGTAAAAAACAGCGCAAGGAATATTTAGCGCACGGTGGACAACCTAGGCTTGATCATGATTTTACAGTCTTTGGCGAAATATATCAGGGTCTTGATGTGATCTTGAAGATTAGCCAGGTGAAAACAGATCAACAGGACTTCCCTTTAGAAAAAGTTCCTTTTAGCATCGTGGAGATCAAAGAATAAAACCATCTTTTAAGATGGTTTTATTCTTATAGTAGGAAGCTATCTTTTTATATACCTTTCTCTATTTGTTGTGTTGTTCAAACTCTTCTTTTAATTTTTCGTAACGTTCTTTCCATTCGTTAGGAAGTTTGTCGGGGATATTTTTCAGGCTTTTCAGCTGAAAAGCAAATACACAGGCAGCAAAGCCAGCGGTACTAATTGCCATTCCGGTCCATATCACAAGAGATAACCCTGCAAAAAGCGGGTTCCAAAGTAAAATAAAGCTAAAGACAATACCTAGTACCGAAAATAATGTAATCCAGCCCCAAGATTTACTGCCATAGTTTTTGAGATCAAAGGAGAAAGACAACAATTGAAAAGATCTGAACAAAGCATAAAATCCGACAATAAAAGCCAAAGTTCCTGCAGATAACAGGGGATTGGTCATCAATAAAATTCCAAATAAGGCGTAAAGGATACCACCGGTAAGGTACCAGCCCCAACCGTCAACCTCATTTTTGTTTTGTAAGGCAAAAATAATTTCTAGTATCCCAGAAACAATGAATGACCAGGAAAACAACATACTCAATGCGAGAAAGGATGCGACTGGCGTGGATATCGTATAGAAACCCAATAAAATCAAAAGAATTCCAATGATAAGCGGAATATACCAATGTTTAATGGAGGACCTGATTGTTTTTAAAAATGAATTTGCCATAATAGTGTTGTTAAATTTAAATCTTTCCGGATTCTTTAAAAATAGTGTAAGATGCCTATACAATATTGACTTCAGCATTTGCAGACTTCAATCCCGCTGCGAATTTAGAAATGGAAGTGCCTATGGTATAGATTATTCGTGTCAACTCGCCAATTGGTTCAAATACTTTTTTTCAATAATATACTACTTCCTATCAGCAAACGTTTTGTTGTATATCGACACATCACGTCGTGGGTAGGCCTTATTGTATTTAATGTATGCAGTATTAACAGTTGCGCTAAACTTTTGTTTCGAGCAAGCCTATATTTCTTGTTTTTTGGAATTTGCAAATCGTGTTAAGAGCGTGGGGTAGGGCTAAAAGAATGGAACTTGCCGCATCAACAACGGGAAGCTGTCAATTTATTCACAGGCAGCATGTAGTTGGGGAACTTGCTGTCGCAATTCAAAATCAACAGGTTCGAGGTGGAAAAAAGATAAAAAAAGAGTCCTCCAAGCATATTCGCTTGGAGGACTCTTGCTATGTGATTTGGAATACTATCGATGATTTAGAATGCTACTTTTTTAGGATCCGATCCGGAGAAGCCCATTGCTGGTAATGTCCGAATTGTCCTGATATCCTCCTCCGTAAGATCGAAGCTATCAATATCCAAGTTTCGTTTAATATTTGCCGGATTGGTGGATTTTGGTAGTGGTAAAATGCCCTGCGAGAGAGCAAATTTAATACAGATCTGTCCGACACTGGTAGACTTCTGTTCCGCTAAAGCGATCAGGGTCTCATCCTGCAATATTCTTCCTGAGCCTAGTGGAGACCATGCCTGCACCAAAATATCATTTGATTTGCAAAGCTCGACAGTTTCCTCTTGCAGATAACCAGGGTGGAATTCAATTTGATTGACAGCCGGGATGATCGTTGCTGTTTCCAATAATTTGGCGAGATACTCTTTCGGGAAATTGCTAACCCCAATAGCTTTCACCTTTCCCTGTTGGTATAAATATTCAAGGGCTTTCCAGGTATCGGCATTAATCGCTGCCCAATCCTCAAATTGAGTTTCGTTGGCTGGCCAGTGTATCAAATACAGGTCCAGATATTCCAATTCCAAGTCTGCAAGGGATTTTTCAAATGCAGCTATTGTCTTATCATAACCACGTTCAGTATTCCAAAGTTTGGTTGTTATAAATAACGTATTACGAGCTATTCCGCTATCTTTGATCGCTCTGCCGACACTTTTCTCATTACCATAAATTGCCGCAGTGTCAATATGTGTATATCCTGCTGCCAGAGCTTCCTTAACAGCTTGGTATGCGTCTTCTCCTTCCGGAATTTGCCAGGTTCCAAATCCAATTGCTGGAATATCAATTCCATTGTTCAATTTGAATGATTTCATGCTTAATAATAATTTTTTGTTTGACTAAATTAGGATTTCAATCCTATTATCTCGTCACTGAAATGTCAAGAGGGCTGTCTTTTAAAGCGATGATGGCAAACTTATTCTGTATTGCCAAAATATATTTATTTTCACAATTTTATTGTCAAAAAGGTCGGATTAACGCATGGTTTATAGCATTAATTCTTATCTTTAGGCGAAATTTTGAGAAATTTAGATTTTTCACTGATTTCACATAGCATTAAAAATTAAACATATTTCTAATAGATTACTATGTCAAACAAATCAAAAATTGTTTGGACAAAAACAGACGAAGCACCTTTGTTGGCGACTTACTCGTTTTTGCCTATTGTACAAGCGATTACAGCTACAGCTGATATCGATGTTGAATTGAGAGATATCTCTTTAGCAGGTCGTGTTCTTGCAAGCTTTCCAGAATTTTTAAAAGAAGATCAAAAAATTGCCGATGCATTGGCAGAGTTGGGGCAGATGGCAACAACTCCAGAGGCAAACATTATCAAGTTGCCAAATATTTCTGCGTCTATTCCACAGTTGAAGGGTGCTATTGCCGAATTACAAAAAGCTGGTTATGCTATTCCAAACTATCCAGATGAAGCAACTACTGAGGAAGAAAAATCCATCAAGGCTAAATATGCGAAAGTATTGGGATCAGCTGTAAACCCGGTATTACGTGAAGGTAACTCTGACCGTCGCGCACCTAAGGCGGTGAAGAATTATGCTAAAGCAAATCCACATAAGATGGGTGCTTGGGCAAAGGATTCAAAAACGAAGGTAGCATCGATGACATCTGGTGATTTCTATGGTTCAGAGCAATCTGTAACAGTAGAAAAAGCAGGTCAATTCAAAATTGAATTTGTGGATGCACAAGGTGCTGTTACTGAATTAAAAGGTCTTTCTCCGTTGAAAGCTGGTGAAGTAATAGATACTTCGACCTTAAGCTTGAATGCATTGAAAGGTTTTGTTGCTGATGCAATAGCAGAAGCGAAAGCTGCTGGTGTATTGTTATCTGCGCATTTGAAAGCAACAATGATGAAAGTTTCCGATCCAATTATCTTTGGAGCAGTGGTTGAAACATACTTTGCAGATGTGTTTGCAGCGTATGGCGACTTGTTCAAAGAACTGGGGGTCAACAAAAACAATGGTTTAGGTGAAGTATATGCTAAAATTGCAGGTCACGCAAAGGAAGCGGAAGTGAAAGCTGCTATCGATGCTGCGATCGCAAAAGGTCCTGCTTTGGCAATGGTTAACTCAGATAAAGGTATTACAAATTTCCATGTTCCTTCTGATGTAATTATTGATGCTTCTATGCCAGCAATGATCCGTATCGGTGGTAAAATGTGGAATAAGGAAGGCCAAGAAGAAGATACCATCGCCATGGTTCCCGACCGTTCTTACGCAGGTGTTTATGAAGCTACAATAGAAGACTGTAAAGCAAATGGCGCTTTGGATCCCAAAACAATGGGTTCTGTTCCAAATGTTGGTTTGATGGCTCAGAAAGCGGAAGAATATGGTTCACACGACAAAACTTTCCAGGCTGCTGGTAATGGTGTGATCCGTGTCGTAGATGCCGAAGGTAATGTATACATGGAGCAAAAGGTTGATGAAGGTGATATCTTCCGCATGTGTCAAACAAAAGATGCACCTATTCAAGATTGGGTAAAATTAGCAGTAAACCGCGCGCGTTTGTCTGGTACTCCAGCAGTATTCTGGTTAGATAAAGGCCGTGCTCACGATAGAGAGATCATCAAGAAAGTAGAGAAATACTTGCCTGATTTTGATACAACAGGTTTGGATATTAGAATCCTTTCACCAATAGAAGCTACTAAATTCTCTTTGGAGCGTATCCGTAAAGGCGAAGATACAATCTCTGTAACAGGTAACGTATTACGTGATTATCTGACAGATTTATTCCCTATTTTGGAAGTTGGTACTTCAGCAAAAATGTTGTCTATTGTACCATTGATGAATGGTGGTGGTTTGTTTGAAACTGGTGCAGGTGGCTCGGCTCCAAAACACGTAGAGCAATTTCTTCAGGAAGGTTACCTACGTTGGGATTCATTAGGCGAATTTTTGGCACTGGGTGCTTCTTTGGAGCACTTGTCGCAAACGCAAAATAATGCTAAAGCGCTGGTTTTAGCAGAGACGTTAGACGAAGCAACAGAGAAATTCTTGGCAAATGATAAATCTCCGGCGCGTCGAGTGGGGCAGATTGATAACCGTGGATCTCATTTTTATTTAACATTATATTGGGCTCAGGCTTTAGCTGCTCAAACGAAAGATGCAGATTTAGCAAATCGATTTGCAGGTGTTGCACAAGTATTGACAGATAACGAAGCTAAAATCAATGAAGAATTGATCGGAGCACAAGGTCAGGCACAAAACATCGGTGGTTATTACTTCCCTAATGACGAATTAGCAACAAAAGCTATGCGTCCTTCAGAGACATTAAATAGTGCAATAGCGGGTATTTAATTGCTAATTGTCTTAATTAAATAATGAGAGCCCCGGTCATCGATCGGGGCTCTTCTGTTTAGGTTTGGTTGTATGTATATTTCTTACTCCCTTGGGAAAAATAATCTATTTTAATGGGTATTTGACACCTTTAAAGGTCATTTCGACCGGGAGAATATGACCATTTTTGTCAAATTTCATCTCTTCGATACAGGTGACACGTTCATTGGCTCCTTCCTTTCCTAATGGCCTACGGTGATAGACGATGAAATATTTGTCTTTATTGGGTACTTTGATAACGGAATGATGCCCAGCACCGACAGCAACCTTTGGATCACGTTCGAGAATTGTTCCGATACGTTCAAATGGTCCAAAAGGAGAATCGGCAATTGCGTAAGCCACTTTATAATCCGGACCAGTCCAACCACCTTCGGACCACATAAAATAGTATTTACCATTTTTAATAAACATAAATGGCCCTTCTACATAATCCTTTGGTGTAATTTCCTTGTAATAGGTCCCGTCATCGAAGGGAAGCAAGCCCGTAAAATCAGGTTTAAGTTTGACCAAATTACAATGCTTCCAGCCACCATAATACATGTAGAATGTTCCATCCTTATCTTTAAATACAAACTGATCTATAGGCTGCGCACCATTGATAATGTCATTGATCAAAGGTTTGCCAAGTAAATCTGTATAAGGCCCTTCAGGTTTGTCTGCTACAGCGACACCAATTCCGCCGATTTCGCCCTGATGGACATCGTTTGCACTAAAGAATAAATAATATTTGCCCTTGTTTTCGAGGACAGCAGGAGCCCACATCGCTTTTTTTGCCCATGTTACCTGATTGTTTTGAAGTACACGGGGATGTTTTGTCCAGCTAGTCAGATCTGATGAAGAAAAAGCATCAAAAAATACCTGTTCTTCATAAGGTGCCGAATAGGTGGGAAAAATCCAATATTTGTTTCCATAGATGATACCCTCCGGATCTGCATAGTTTCCACGAATGACGGGATTCTGTTGTGCAAAGAGTGTCGTTGCCAATAATAGAGATGTTGTCGTAAAAAATGTTCTGATCATCGTTATGCTTTAAATGGTTAAGATAGGATATCTTGTCGGTTGGGATATTCAAAAAAAAATCATTTTTATGCGGATTTTTCTCAATATTTTCAAAGTGTTAAAATTATGTTAAAATGAGGTGGTACTTTCGATTCTTTCCGCTTTATTTCACATATTTGTTTATGTCATTTCCAAATGGCATAAATACTTTTCATAAAATAGGTTAATAATATGGCTAAGATACCCGGAGTCCCCCAGACTTCGGGTGTTTTTTTTATTCACGCTCCAAGCCGAAGATCATCACTAGCCTTCCGTCTATATATAAGTTTAGTGTCTGCTCGGCGATATCAAATTGAATCTGTTTTTGCTCAACAACCGCGAAGAAATCATTTTCAATATTGGGTCCATTGCAAGACTTCATGGTGCTTGCCAAGTTCGGAAAGCTTATCATATTGCCTTTAATGCTAAAATTTCCCCAAAATTTATTACATCCCGTCGATCCGGCGATCGTTCCATTTTTTGCGTCGAAA
This sequence comes from Sphingobacterium ginsenosidimutans, assembly GCF_039536865.1. Classification (NCBI taxonomy): domain Bacteria; kingdom Pseudomonadati; phylum Bacteroidota; class Sphingobacteriia; order Sphingobacteriales; family Sphingobacteriaceae; genus Sphingobacterium; species Sphingobacterium ginsenosidimutans. Next base: position 1,034,764 of record NZ_BAAAZK010000007.1, on the reverse strand, counting down.
CCAATGTTGGCGCTGTTGCTTGTTACATCTTTGCCATTTAACTGCAGCAAATTCCACTTAAATCTGGCGAGGAATGAGGCAACACTGGGGAGCTCGGTGACTTTATCTTTGGAAATAATATTAAGCAATTCATAATGTATACTGTCGGTATCTTTTGCTTTCGTTTGCTTTACTTTGATGCGATAACGATACTGTTCCTGGTAATCAAAACCGAGAATGGGTACCGAAATATATTCCCATTTGTTTTTTTTGTTGGATTTTATCTGTAGACAGGTCAATTTTCCAGACACTGGGTCATTGACATAATTCTCACCGACATCCCAAATGGTGATGTCAGAATGATCAACTTTCAATTTGCTAATAATTTCCTCCAATGTGTAGATTGACGCTTGTGCTGTTTTTGTCTTTTTTACACGAATATTGTACTCAAACGCGGCATTGTAATTAAACTGTTGAATTTCCGCATAAAAATTCTCCCAGTTTTTACTATTGTAATACTTTACAAGATAAGGTGGCGTATTGTCAAGTCCAGATTTTACTTTTATCCGAAACGAAGTGCTTTGTGCCTGTAAAGTATATTGGAATAGAAATAATAGGATAAAAAACAAACTTGATTTAATGGATTTCTTCATAATGGGCATTAAATATCAATAAAAACGTATCTTTAAACATGAATATTGCACGAACAAAAGTACTCGTGATGATTGTACTTTTTTTGTCCGGCTTACGGATATATGCCCAAAATAACAAGGATTATTTTAAAACACAAATCCCCTTAGGCGAATTGAAAGATGCACAGTTAAAAGAAGTGTCTGGAATTGTGGCGGCTCAAGAAGAGGGCTGTTTTTGGGTTCATAATGATAGTGGGGATGGTGCAAACATCTATCTGATCGATCGTCAGGCCAATCTACTCAAAAAGTTTAGACTCGAAGGTGTGGATGTGGTTGATTGTGAGGATATGGATCGCGTCAAAATCAATGGTAAAAATTACCTGGTTTTGGCTGATATCGGCAATAATCTTGGGAAGCGGACTTGGGCAAGCCTGTATGTATTTCCTGAGCCTTCAGCCAATGATTCGCTCGTCATATCCAAAAAAGATATTAAAACCATATTTGTCAAATTTCCGGGGCAAAAACGTTTAGATGCGGAATCCATTATGGTTGATCCCCGTGATAATATGTTGTATATCGTTTCTAAGCGTGAATTTCATTCCACAGTATATGCTGCTGCTGTTTTTAAAGGTGTTCAACAACAGTATTTTACGTTAACCAAAGTCGCCGAACTTCCTTTTACTTTTGCTACAGCTTCGGCTATCGATCCAACAGGAAGAGAGATGCTTATCAAGAATATTACACATATCTTTTATTGGAAGAGAAAACCGGGGGAATCTTGGGGAGGTGCACTGCAACGGAAACCAATCGAGGTGCCTTATACGGTAGAGCCCCAGGGGGAAGCGATCACTTTTGATAATAAGGGGACTGGCTTTTATACAATTAGTGAACGTCCATTTGGATTAAAATCCTATCTTTATTATTTTGAAAAAAATTCTAAATCAGCGGATAAGTAACAAGCTCAATTCAGTAAAACAGATCATTGATAGCGGTCTGAATAGATCGAATGAACATATATACCAATTGCTAACATCATGAATTTAAAACAAATTTTACTTTTATCACTTGCGCTATTTTGCTTTGTATGGGCTAGTAAGGCTGCCAAGGTGGATACCTTGAATATTCCAAGTCGGAGTATGGCAAAAGAGATTAAAACAGTCGTTATTCTCCCCAAAGGTTATTCAGCGAATACGAAATATCCTGTGCTTTACTTACTTCACGGATATTCAGGTAATTATAGTAATTGGGTTAAAAATACCACTGTAGCTTCTTTGGCAGACCAATATGGATATATGGTGGTTTGTCCGGATGGGGGATTTGGAAGTTGGTATTGGGATAGTGCCAACGATCGGAATTATCAATATGAAACATTTGTTTCCAAAGAACTCGTTGATTATATCGATCAGCATTACACGACAGTCAAAGATCGAAAAGGTAGAGCAATTACCGGACTGAGTATGGGAGGGCATGGGGCCTTATCGCTTGCGATAAAACATCAGGATCTCTATGGAGCAGCGGGTAGTACAGCAGGTGGTGTTGATTTTAGACCCTTCCCTTTAAATTGGGAAATTAAGGATCGTATCGGTAATTATGCAGATGTGCCACAGGCTTGGGACGATCGAGTGGTGATCAATATGATCCCGAAATTGCTGAATAATAAACTTCGTCTGATGATTGATTGTGGTAAAGAGGATTTTTTCTATACTGTCAATATCGCGCTGCATGACAAACTCATGTATCACAACATCAACCACACCTTTGTTACAAGTGAGGGTGGGCATAATTGGGCCTATTGGTCACGCTCAATTATCTATCAAATGGCTTTTTTTAACGAATTTTTCAATCAGCCAGAAAAAAAATAGTATTAAAAATAGATAAATATTTGGCTTAAATGAATAAAATGCTATTTTTGTTTCCAGAAGATCTTGACTAACAAATTATAAACTTATTATTAAGCCTTGCAAATTGTAAGGCTTTTTTATTATTTTCAATAAATTTTTGATTTCAATCTGTTATGCTTAAACCTATAAAGGTTGTTTTTTATTTTTCTTCTATTTTGTTTTGCGCACAGCAATCCTATGGTCAACAATCCAAATCTATATCAGGATTTATCAGAGATAGTATAAGTGGTGAAAATATTATTGGCGCCTTGGTCCGTAATGACACAGAAAGAAAATCGACGGCTTCCAATAAATATGGATTTTTTAGTTTATCCCTTCGTGGAGAGGAGGCCTTCTTGGAAGTTTCCTCAATGGGATATAGAACAAAGGTTTTACCGGTCCAAATAGGAAAAGACTCTACTTACATTGTACAATTGGTACCCGAAGAAAATCAATTGGCTGAGGTGGTTGTCACTGGAAATAGAAGAAAATCGATCAAAGATTTGACTCCCGGCTTGACGCAATTTAGTCCGAAGGAGATTGAGAAAGTTCCTGTATTATTTGGAGAGAAAGATATTTTAAAGACAATTCAATTGTTTCCAGGCGTGACAAGTGGCGGCGAAGGAAGTAGCAATTTTTATGTTCGTGGAGGTGGTGGAGACCAAAATCTGATTTTGTTGGATGAAGCCCCAGTTTACAATAGCTCTCACCTTTTTGGTTTCTTTTCAACCTTTAACTCTGATGCCATCAAAGATGTCAACTTTTATAAAGGTGGTGTACCCGCGCAGTATGGAGGAAAGATCTCTTCGGTCATGGAAATAACAACCTTGGATGGAAATAACCAGCATTTTAATGTTGAAGGGGGATTAGGGTTAATAGCGTCACGACTGAAGGTCGAGGGGCCTATACAAAAAGGGAAGAGTTCATTTATGATATCCGGTAGACGTACCTACGCCGATTTATTCCTGAAGCTTTCAAGTGATGAGAACATTAAGAAAAGCGCATTATTCTTCTATGACCTGAATGCCAAGTTGAATTATAGGATTAACGATAAGAATACCCTTTATTTATCGGGATATTTCGGTAAAGATGCCATGGCTTACCATGATTTATTTGACTTCAATTGGGGGAACGCAACCGGAACGATGCGCTGGAATCATGTTTGGAGCAATCGCTTATTCAGTAATACTACATTGATATTCAGTAAATTTAATTATCAGGTGAAGATTGAAGACGACAATAATTTCAAGATTCGTTCGGATATCTTCAATTATAACTTTAAACAGGATTTTCAATATAGCCTCTCGGACCATCACAATATAAAGTTTGGTCTACAGGCGGCCTTACAGGAGATTCGTCCAGCAAGTATCGAAGCCGGTGAAGATTCCAAAGTAAATTCATTACGTATTCAAGAACGCAAAGGGTTGGATGTTGCCGCATACATTTCGGATGATTGGGCGATAAATGATAAATTCAAACTGAATTATGGTATTAGGGCAACAGCGTATGCCGCTTTAGGACCGGGGATGTTCTATACCTATGATAATGCTGGAGAGGCTGTTGATTCAACCTATGTGGGGAGTGGAGAAATGGGTAAAAAATATGTTTACCTGGAGCCACGTCTTTCGCTGAACTACGCCTTGAATGAATTAACAACATTAAAGGCTTCTTATAATACGAATGTCCAGTACCTGCATCAATTGAGCAATACAACAAGTAGCTTGCCAACAGATCAGTACGTGTTAAGCAACAATACCATAAAACCGCAATTGTCAACACAATATTCCTTGGGTTATTTTCGGAATTTTGCGTCTAATAGGTATGAGTTTTCTGTAGAAGGTTACTATAGAGACCTTAAAAATCAGATCGACTATAGGAATGGAGCTGATCTACAGGCGAATGAACTCCTGGATGGTGAACTGCTATTTGGAAAAGGAAGAGCATATGGCGTTGAGTGGTTTATAAAGAAACGATTGGGGAGGCTTAGTGGATGGATAAGTTATACATTATCCAAAAGTGAAAGACAATTTGACCAGATCAATGATGGAGAGTGGTTTAACGCGCGTCAGGATAAGATTCATAATATCGCAGTCGTGGCACAATATCAATTGAATCCTAAATGGAATCTAAGCGCAAACTTTGTCTATTATACGGGTGATGCGGTAACCATGCCTGCTGGGAAATATTTTGTTGACGATAGAACCATCTTCTATTACGATAAGCGGAATGGCCAACGTATGCCGGCTTATCACCGCTTGGATCTCGCCGCGACCTATGATATCAAGCGTACAAAAAATACTTATTCCAGTTTATCTTTCGGAATTTATAACGCTTATAATCGCAAAAATGCTTATTTGATTGATTTTAGAGAGAAAGAAGGACAATCCAATATAACAGAGATCTATAGGATTGCGTTGTTTGGAACTATACCCTCCATTACTTGGAACTTTAAATTTTAGCACAACATGAGAAAGATAGTAGGATTGATCGCCATAGCTTGGATAACTTTGATTGGTTGTGAAGATAAAATTGATTTGAAATTACCTGAAAACACGGGCCAGCTCGTGATTACAGCTGATCTAATGGTGTCGGATCAACTACATGAGATCCGTATTCAAAAAGTCGTCAGTTTAAAAGAATCAATGTTAGCTCCAATAACAGATGCGGAAGTTTACATAAGAAATCTGCAAAATAATCGTATATATACCTTTTTGCCTGGATCCGATGGTGTGTATACCAATAAGACATTGCGACTACAGGAAAAGTCCAGTTATCGACTGTATGTCAAAACCGCTGATGGCAAAGAAATTGAAGGAACTTCGACAGTACCGTCCTATGTGGATGTGGATTCGATAGGACTTTCCGAACGGATCATATTTACAGACACCATATATTATCCTACACTGGTCTTTAACGATCCCCCAGAAAAAGGGAACTATTATAAGTATAAGATGTCTGTGAACGGGGGAGAGTTGCGCTTTATCGATGTGTTTAGTGATAAATATAATAATGGGCTGCAAGTACAACATGATATTGTCGACCGCGATAGAGATCTCAAGATAGGAGATCGGGTACGGGTTTTGCGTCAATGCATTGATCTGGGCGCATATAACTATTGGAATAGCTTCCAGATGATTAATCCTGGAGCAGCGTCACCTTCCAATCCGATTTCAAATCTGTCCAATAATGTTTTGGGATATTTCAGTGTGAGTGTAGGTAAATATTACGAATCTGAAGTGGTTTTATCGCGATCTAGGCCCTAATACTTATTCTAGTCTTACTATTTGATATTGATTTGCTAGGAGAAATTCAATCGTTCTAGGTAAAGCGTATTCAACTCGGGGAATGGCTTTGATATTGTCATGGAAGATGATAATCGAGCCATTCTGTATATTGGGAAGTACATTTTCAAGGCATTTTTCAGGACTTAGCTTCTGATCAAAGTCGCCGGACATGATATCCCACATTACCACACGATAATTTTTGTATAACTTTTTAAGCTGTGATTTTGTTGCTTTTGCATAAGGTGGACGAAAGAGATCGGTTTGTGTTAGCTCCTGACATTGAGTTACATTGTCGATGTAGACCTCGTCATTTGTATCCCAGCCCTTGAGGTGATTGTAGGTATGATTACCTACTTGATGTCCTTCTTGTAAAATTCTTTGAAACAAATGTGGATTTTTTTTAATATTTTCACCAACACAAAAAAATGTTGCCTTGACCTGATATTTTTTTAGGATATCGAGTATAAAAGGTGTAATTTCAGGAATTGGACCATCATCAAAAGTAAGATAGACTTTTTTTTCCATCCTCGGCATATGCCAGACTGATCTGGGGTAAAGCCAACGAAGGAAGAAAGGGGATTTGACAAAATACATAACCGATAAATGAAGTTCAAATCTATAAAAATTGTATGGTTCTACATATGAACATGAAAAGATTTTATTATTCTGCAGTAATATTTACTGGTTTTTTTCTTGGAACGAACAACCTAATCCAAGCTCAACAGGTCGTTGGGGTAGCCGAAGCGATACGCATGACTTTGGAACGTAATGTGCAAATTAAGCAAGCCGAACTGAGTAAAGATCTCGCTGCTCAGGATTTATTTCAATCAAAAAGTAATTTATTGCCTGATTTAAGAGCTTCCGTTGAACAGAATTTCCGTTATGGCTTTGCCTTCGATTTGACTTCGGCCCAAATTGTTAACAATGCCTGGACCAGAACTACGAATGGATCGGTAGGGTCCAGTGTGAATATATTTCAAGGTTTTCAACAGGTTAATCAGATAAAAGCAAATAAGTTTCAGTTGGAATCCTCTGCTACACAGGTGGAGAAAGTGAAAAATGACCTTGTTCTAAATGTCCTGGTGAATTATTTGGAAGCTATTACTAATCATGAATTGATGGTAGCCAGTGAAGATCAGATTGCTTTATCAAAACAACAATTTTCATTAGACTCCATACAGTTTGCTGTTGGGAATAAGACTATCGCTGATATTGCAAAATCAAAGAATCAGGTTGCTACGAATGAATTGAACAAAGTAAATTTGAAGAATTCTTATGAGATGTCCTTGTTAACTTTGAAACAATTGATGGAAATGCCTCCAGAAACAGTTATTTCTTTGGAACGTCCGAGCTTAGAATCTGTTTTGGTAAATGCCGAAGATAAAAATGCCATAGACGTATACCAAAAGGCTTTAATAAGGCAACCGGATATCCTTAAATCTGCATTGGATAAGGAGGTCGCGTTAAAACAGATCGATATTGCCAAAGGGGGATATTACCCAACACTCAATTTGAGTGTGAGTTACGGCACAAATTATTCTTCTGCCACAACACGACAAACCGATCCATTAGATATCAAAACGAGATATCGTGTGCCTTTTAGTGATCAAATATCAGAAAACAAATCATTTTTTACTGGTTTATCACTTGCAGTTCCAATTTTTTCTAAGAATCAGAATAAGGTTAACGTTGCAAAAGCTAAGATCGGGCTAAAACAGGCTGAAGCTGCTGAGCAATTAGCCAAGAACAATTTAAATAAAGCTGTAAACCAAGCTGTATTGGACGTTAATGCCGCCAAACAAAAATATACTTCGGCAACGACAGCCTTTGAAAGTGCTGAAACGGCTTACAAAGCTACCAAAGAACGATACGATATCGGCATGGCAAATTCCCTTGAATTATTTACCGCGCAAACTGAACGGAACAAAGCAGAATTTGATCTGATTCAAGCAAAATATAACGTAATATTCAGATCTAAGATTATCGATTATTACTTGGGAAATCCAATTCAATTCGACAACAATTAACCTATTTGATTAGCAAAAACAATGGCAAAGAAAAAACGTAGTGTAGTAAAGATTCTATTAATAGTCGTAGCGCTCCTGGCAATTTTTGTTTTTATCGGCTTTCAGGCCGGTTGGTTTGGAAAGGGAGAGATTACTAAAGTCGCTGTAGACGTCGTGAAGGAAACGGATGTAGATGAATTGGTGTCTGCCAGTGGAAAAATACAACCGGAAATAGAGGTTAAGCTGAGTTCGGAAGTTTCAGGTGAGGTTGTTGAACTAAATATCAAAGAAGGTGACTTTGTAAAAAAAGGACAAGTACTCTGTCGGATCAAACCCGATATCTTACAGTCCGGCTATGATCGCTCTGTAGCAGCAATGAATTCGCAACGTGCCAATCTCGCTGCTGCACAACAACAGCTAAAACAACAGGAAGAAAATTTCAAAAATGTAGCTGCTACTTACAAGAGAAACCAAGAACTTTTTGAAAAAAGGGTTATTTCCGCAGCTGAAATGGATAAGAGTTCTTCTGAGTACTTTTCGACTCTTGCGGCCATTCAGGCACAAAGAGAGACTGTAAAATCAAGTAGATATGGTATTGATCAATCACAAGCTTCTGTCAAAGAAGCTCAGGATAACCTAAATAGAACAACCATTTATGCTCCGACAGACGGTATTATCTCTTTATTGTCTATCGAACAGGGAGAGCGTGTGGTGGGAACAGCACAAATGGCTGGTACTGAAATTATGCGCATCGCCAATATGTCTTCGATGGAGGTAAATGTTGATGTCAATGAGAATGATATCAACAACGTCAGAGTAGGAAATCAAGCTGAAATTGAAGTAGATGCTTTTCAAGATAGAAAATTTAAAGGCATTGTGACTGAAATAGCAAGTTCGTCCAAAAATATTGCAACAACAACAGCTGCAACCTCATCAACAGATCAAGTCACAAATTTTAATGTAAAAGTGCGTATCAGCGCAGAATCTTATCAGGATCTGATCAAAGAAAATGTCGCTTCGCCGTTCAAACCTGGATTATCCGCTACTGTACAGATTTTTACAAAACATGATAAAGGTTTGGTAGTACCTATACAGTCGGTTACCGTAAGATCGGATGATAAAGATTCTACGAATACAAATAAGAAGATACAGGAATATGTATTCGTTTTAAAAGATCAGACAGTAAAACAAGTTCCGATCAAAACTGGGATTCAAGATGATAAAAACATTATTATTCTATCCGGATTGAAAAAAGGAGATCAAGTTGTTTCTCGACCATTTGATGCGATCTCTAAAACGCTAAAGGATGGTAGTAAAGTGGAAAAAGTAGATAAATCCGCGTTGTAAAATTATATCGGTACATTATTTATAACAAAAGGGAGGTGTTTTTTTAATATCTCCCTTTTTATTTTCCTTCTAATTTATTAAATTTATACAACCCAATCCCTAACAGCTTATGAAAAGGCTATTGACTTACTTTAAATTTAACAAAACAGAGCAAAATGGGTTCTTCGTTATATTGGTGATAATCATTGTCTTTAGTATTATATATTCCCTTGTTAGTAGAGAAGATAAAAGTGATCCGATTGCTCATCAGGCACGGGTTTTTGAACAGTCATTTCATGACTCAACCGATGCTGCAGATTATCCAAATAAGAAATTTAATGTAGCCGATGTTCATTTGGAAAAGAGGGGGGCTCGTTCGGATCCGGATCCCAGTACAGACAATAACGTTGTAGATACTAAGCTATTTTATTTTGATCCCAATAATTTATCTGTCGAGGCATGGCGCGAGCTCGGTCTCTCGGATAAGCAAATTGCCGTGATCAAGAATTATGAGAAAAAAGGTGGCCGGTTTAAAGATAAAAATGATGTTAGAAAAATATATTCCATCAACGCGAAATTATATAAAAAGCTCGAACCCTATATTGCTATTAAAGCAGAGACAGCAGGACCAAGTACGGCAACTAAAGCCCCCTTACTTTATGATAAATTTGAAACCAATCATGCTGAACTTATAGATCTTAATACCTGCGATACAATAGCCTTGATGAGCCTCAAAGGGATCGGTACAATTCTTTCTAAGCGCATTTTGAAGTATAAAGAGGTGCTTGGTGGGTTCTATCGAATAGAGCAGTTAAAGGAAGTATATGGAGTCACTCCGGAAACATATGACCTCATCAAGGATTATATTATGGTGTCTAATTTAGAAGGAATCAAAAAAATCAATATTAACCATATTGATGCCAATTCATTGGGCAAACATCCGTATCTTAGCCCAAAGGATGCGAAATTAATAGTTAATTATCGAGATCAACATGGCAATTACGCTAATATAGAAGATTTTACCAAGATAGGTACACTTTCAGATCTTGCTATTGCTAAAATCGCACCGTATTTAATATTTGAGAATGATTCAAGATAAATTGAAACTGGAAATCCGGGATATTGTGGATTTTCCAAAGCCGGGTATTGTATTCAAAGATATTACCCCCTTGTTGAAAGATGCTGAACTTTGCAATGAAATGATCGACGCGATTATTGACCAACTTCAAGGAATAGAAATTGATGCTATTGCAGGTATTGAAAGCCGTGGATTTCTTTTCGGGTTTTTACTGGCCAACAGATTAGGGTTGCCCTTCATTCCAATTCGTAAGCAAGGAAAACTACCATTTAAAACGATTTCTGAGTCTTACGCCCTGGAATATGGTCAGGCAACGATAGAAATCCATGAAGACGCCTTCGAGAAGGGTAGCCGCATTTTGATCCATGATGATCTGTTGGCAACGGGCGGAACTGTCGTCGCAGCCAGCAAACTTATTGAAAAATTGGGTGGAGTGATTGCGGCCTATAGTTTTATCATTTCATTGGATTTTCTCAAAGCAAAAGGCAGATTGTCTCGGTTTAGTGATACGATCTCCTCACTGGTGAGCTATTAATGTAGAATTTAAGTGTTGATTTAGACGATATCGTATGATACTCTTTGCAAATGCTAAAATAAATATCGGACTGCAGGTAGTTGCCAGGCGACCGGATGGCTATCATGAATTGAATAGCATTTTCTACCCCTTACCAATCTATGATATTATAGAGATACTGGAGACGGATGCACAAGATTGCACGCTGACACTCCAGGGGAACCGCATACCTGGGGATTCCGCAGATAATCTCTGTTTAAGGGCGCACGCATTGTTAAAAAAAGATTTTGATATTCCTGCAGTCAGGATTGGTCTGATCAAACAAATTCCAATTGGAGCTGGATTAGGTGGCGGATCTGCGGATGCAACTTTTGTACTGAAAGGACTTAATGAGCTGTTTAAGCTAAATTTGACAAGTACGCAATTAGCGAAATATGCCGCACAATTGGGGGCAGACTGCCCATTCTTTATCGCAAATAAACCCGTATTTGCAACTGGGATAGGGACAGAATTTACGGAGATATCGCTTGATCTGGATGAATACCACATTGCAGTTATTATGCCTGATATCCATGTCTCTACTGCCGAAGCTTATAGTGGGGTGAAACCGATGCTCTCAGATGTTAATTTGGAGGAGGCGATCCGATTGCCTATTCAGGAATGGAAATTCCATATTCGAAATGATTTTGAAGAATCTATTTTTGAGCGTTATCCCTTGCTCAAAGAAATTAAAGAGGCCTTGTATCATAAAGGGGCAATATACACGTCAATGTCAGGCTCCGGTGCTGCAATCTATGCCATTTTTTGGGAAAAGATGGATTTAAGCGAGTTTTCCAGATATGGTAAGGTTTACTATCCCATTGCATTAGACAGATAATTACAGTTTGTAAAAAGCAATAGACCATACTTCAGTCTGCATGTATGCCTATTGCTTTTTACATTGATGATATTAATATTCTTCCTCCACTTTGTAATCTAATAGTTCAGTGGCTTCTTTGAGGACCTTCTCTTTTCTTTCCTTGTTAAGTCCAAGAATATCCAGTTTATCCGGATTGTTTACAATGTCTTTTACCAAAATCAGCTGATTTTTTAACAGCTGCTGTTCTTCCAGGTCCGAAAGGGTAGTCAAACAGGTGACCGGATAAAAGACGGCTTTATCGACTCTTCTTTTGATACTATTCTCTTTAGGATAATCCCAAGAGAGCAAGTTGATGCCGTAATAGGTTGCAAAATCGATTGAATCTGATGTAAAGTACGCGTTAGTGATCAACCAACCTTCCTGAAATTGTAATTTTTTGCCAAAGAAATTATAGTCAATTCCACTGATATCTTTGAATCGCGATAGGTAGTACATTGCTGTGGTAACGGAGATCTTGGCGTCAATGTCATTTCTAAACTTACACTCCGCTGTCATCAACTTACCATCTTTATAAGCAACCACATCCAATTCATGGGAAACAGCATGGCCTTGTACGGTCTGCCCAGTGGTGCTTTCATATCCAATTGAACGAAGCAAATGGGAGATGTATTTTTCAAAATAGAAACCTTCAGGTCCAAGATCACGTAGTGCTTTTTTTAGGCTGTATCGCGCGGCAAAAGAGTTTCGTACAGTCTTCAGTGTATCGAAAGCCAACTGATACAACTCCCTGGTTGAAATGCCATCGTATATTTCACCTAAAACACTGCTGTATACTTCGTTTACTTGATCGTTATTTGCTCCCGAACGGGAAAGCGAATGCCGTAGGGCATCTCCATTAAAAGGGACTAATTCACCGGAATATTTTTTGACTTGCATGGATATTTAATTTGATAAATACGAATATAAGGGATGTGATCCGAGAAATCATATAAAAACTATTATTCTATTTCTAAACTTTTTTGGATCATAATTTGTTTACATAAAGAAACAATACTTAAATATAGATAATTATGAGTAACCTATTGCTATTTGCATTTGACAAGATTAAAGCTAAGATAAAAGATGATTGCATTGAGGAGAATATCGGTGCTTCCGAACGCGTATTATCTGTAATTGCGGGGGGCTTTATTTTAGGTTTGGGCGTAAAAAAGATATTTAAATCTCCACTGGCTGGGCTTTCAGGATTGACCCTTGGCGGGACGTTAATTTATCGTGGTGTGACAGGACATTGTGATGTCAAAAAATTGTTGGAAGATAAAGATGTTAAAAAAGTTGAGGTAATAGAACATCGTTATTTTGTTAAATAACGATAGGTATTGGGGGGCTAAAACAGATTTTAAAAATAGACGGCCGAAAATCATCTTTTCGGCCGTTTATGTTTTAAATCCCGCTGTTTAATCAGCTATTTATACATTAAAACGGAAGTGCATAATATCACCATCTTGTACAATGTAAGTTTTTCCTTCTACAGACAATTTTCCGGCTTCCTTTACTGCACTTTCTGAACCTAGATTAACAAAGTCATCATATTTGATTACTTCAGCACGGATAAACCCTTTCTCAAAATCTGTATGAATGACACCAGCTGCCTGAGGGGCTGTAAAACCATTCTCAATTGTCCAGGCACGTACTTCCTGAACGCCTGCTGTAAAGTAGGTCGCTAAATTTAATAAGGAATATGCTGCTCTGATCAATTTATGGACACCAGATTCTTCTAATCCAAGGTCATCCAAAAACATCTTACGCTCTTCGTAACTCTCCAATTGAGCGATTTCAGACTCAATTTGCGCAGATATAACCAATACTTCAGCTTTTTCATCTTTCACGGCTTCTTTTACACGATCGACATAAGCGTTGCCTGTATTGACAGAGCCTTCGTCCACATTACATACGTAAAGTACTGGCTTTGCGGTTAACAAGGCTAAGTCTTGGATAAATTCAAAATCTTCTGCTTCAATAGGTGCTGTACGTGCTGACTTGCCTGCCTCCAAATGTTCTTTAACGACAGATAGGATATCAAAAGTCTTTTTAGCATCTTTATCTCCACCCGTTTTTGCCATTTTCTCCACTTTTTGGATACGTTTTACCACAGTATCCAAATCCTTAAGTTGCAATTCTGTATCGATGATTTCTTTATCTCGGATTGGATCTACTGAACCATCCACATGGATAACATTACCATCATCAAAACATCTCAAAACGTGGATAATCGCATTTGTTGTGCGGATATTTCCTAAAAACTGGTTACCTAATCCTTCACCTTTTGATGCTCCTTTTACCAACCCGGCGATGTCGACGATTTCAATGGTATTTGGAACGATACGTTGTGGATTGACTAACTCAGCTAATTTATTTAGACGGGCATCCGGTACGGTAATTACCCCAACATTCGGTTCAATAGTACAAAATGGAAAGTTTGCTGCCTGCGCTTTCGCATTCGACAGACAGTTAAATAATGTTGATTTACCAACGTTTGGTAAACCTACGATACCGCATTGTAAAGCCATATATAGTGCAAATTTTTGAAATTGCACAAAGATAGAAAATTCACTGTAATTTTTAACTATCTTGTGGAATGCTTCGATGGTACAAAATTGATAATGCCCAATTTCTAAAGGACGAGGGGATAACAGAGCATAAGTTTGGCGGAAAAACCATTTGTCTTACTTGGTTTGAAGATCAATTACATGCCTTCTCCAGGAAATGTCCACATGCGGGCGCTCCGCTCAAAAATGGTTGGTGTGAACGTGGTAAAGTGATCTGTCCCTTTCATCGCCATGAATTTGATCTTGTAACAGGCAAGGGTAATCCTACCCAACATGACTTTATTCATATTTACCCTGTTAAAGAGGAAGAAAACGCCTATTATGTGGGTATTGAGAAAGGGTTTTGGCAAAGTTTTCTCGGTTCTAAAAGTAACTAAAGTATCATATCTCTTGATGCAATCGCATATCTAAGCAGTAAATAAGTATATTTGCTTTCGAAAACAAATTAAAAACATGCAGGGGAAAAAGATTGGTATAATTGGTAGCGGAAGCTGGGCGACGGCCATGATCAAGATGCTATGCGAAAATGACCAAGACAAACATATTTTTTGGTGGATTAGAAAAGAGGAAGATGCGGAGTATATTCAACAATTCAAACACAACCCGACTTATTTGAGTGGTGTTTCTGTTGATTTGAGTATTACAACCATCGATACCAATGCCAAAAATGTTGTTGTTAATTCAGATATTGTTATTTTAAATACGCCAGCAGCTTATTTAAAAGATGCATTGAGAGGAGTCACAAAGGAAGATTTTAAAGACAAAATAGTCGTGTCAGCCATCAAAGGGATAATTCCTAAAGATAACCTGATTATCGGTGAGTTTTTGGAACAGCATTACGCAGTCGATATCGAACGGATCTGTGTGGTCGGAGGACCTTGCCATGCGGAAGAAGTCGCCTTAGGTAAGCTGTCTTACCTGACATTTGGATGCAAAAACTTGGATAGTGCAGCCCTGGTTGCTTCGTTTTTGTCTTCCAGAGTCATTAAAACGATCTTATCGGAAGATATTTTAGGAATTGAATTTGGAGCGGTATTAAAGAATATTTATGCCCTTGCTGGAGGTATATGCCATGGGTTGGGCTATGGTGATAACTTTCAGGCAGTTTTGGTTTCCAATGCTATCCGCGAGATGCGTCGGTTTGTTGCTAAAGTAGATGGCGATACATCTCGGGATGTCAATACCTCAGCTTATTTGGGAGACTTGTTGGTCACGGCATATTCGCAGTTTAGCCGAAATAGAACATTTGGTAATATGATCGGTAAAGGGTATAGCGTGCAATCGGCTCAACTCGAAATGAATATGGTGGCCGAAGGTTATTATGCTTCTGCTTGTATTCAGGAATATGCCGAAAAATATGCTGTCGAATTACCTATTTGTGATGCCGTATACCAAATTTTATATCAACATCAGCCTGCATCTAAAATTATTCAAGCCCTGAGCGAAAAATTAACATAAACGTAGTGATAGAGTAGATGATTACAAAAGAAGCGATAGCTTTAGCTTATAAAGAAATTCAAGATGAAATATGCCAGGCTTTGGAACGCTTGGATGGTTCGGCCCGATTTGAGGAGGAACTATGGGAAAGAGAAGGTGGTGGTGGTGGCCGAACACGGATTATTCAGAACGGCAATATATTGGAAAAAGGTGGGGTCAACTTTTCCGCTGTGCATGGCAAACTGCCTGAAACAATTAAAAAAGCGTTTGGTGTCGATGAAGATGATTTTTTCGCCACAGGGGTTTCGATTGTCATTCATCCCAATAATCCATGGGTACCGATCATTCATATGAACATCCGATATTTCGAATTGAATGAACAGGTGCGTTGGTTTGGAGGGGGGATTGATCTGACACCACATTACGTGAATGAAGACGACGCCCAGTTTTTCCATCAACAATTGAAAACAGTCTGTGATAAGCATAATCCGACTTTCTATGATGAATTTAAAAAATGGGCAGATGACTATTTCTTTATTCGTCATAGACAAGAGACCCGTGGAATAGGAGGAGTTTTCTACGATAAATTAAATACAGCCAAAACGGGCATGGCTATGGAAGATATCTTGGCATTTTCCTGTGACTTAGGACGTAGCTTTGCGCCGACCTATACTGCGCTGGTCGAAAAAAATAGAAATAAAGCATATAACGAAACGCAGAAAAATTGGCAATTAATCCGTCGGGGACGCTACGTTGAGTTTAATTTGGTCTGGGATTCTGGTACTAAATTTGGACTGGAAACAAATGGCCGTATCGAGTCCATATTGATGAGTCTACCATCTCAAGCCAATTGGGTATACGATCATCACCCTGAAGAAGGCTCCGAAGAAGCCAAAACCTTATCCTTGTTGCGAAAAGGTATTAACTGGATTTCATAAAATCGAAAAAGAACTAGATGGTTTCATACCAAAAATTTACCTTAGAAAACGGCCTACGTGTTTTGGTACACGAGGATCATAACACGGCAATGGCCTGTGTAAATATATTGTACGATGTAGGTGCAAGGGACGAATCGCCGGAGCAGACTGGTTTTGCTCATTTATTTGAGCACCTAATGTTTGGCGGTAGCGTCAATATCCCTAGTTTTGATACAGAATTACAAAAAGTAGGTGGTGAGAATAATGCCTTTACAAGCAATGATATCACCAATTACTATATTACTTTACCCTCTTCAAATCTGGAAACAGCACTTTGGTTAGAATCGGATCGCATGTTAAGTTTAGCATTCTCAGCTCAAAGTCTTGAAGTGCAGCGGAATGTAGTAAGTGAAGAATTTAAACAGCGTTATCTCAATCAACCTTATGGGGATGCTTGGCTCAAATTACGTCCTTTAGCGTATAAGGTGCATCCATACCGTTGGGCTACCATCGGTAAAGAGCTAAAACATATTGAAGATGCGACCATGGAGGATGTTAAGGCTTTCTTCAAATTGCATTACAATCCACAGAGTGCAATTATGGTTGTCTCTGGTGATGTATATTATGAAGAAGTTAAATCATTGGTTCAGAAATGGTTCGGTGATATTGATCCCGGTCAAAAATATAATCGTCAGCTACCGCAAGAACCGATACAAAAGGAACTAAGAAGGGAAACGGCCTTTGCTCCAGTACCATTAGATGCACTTTACATGGCTTTTCACGGACCAGCACGACTGGAAGATGGTTACTTTGCCATGGATCTACTCTCAGATATCCTTTCCAGAGGATCTTCATCAAGACTATATCGTAGACTAGTAAAAGAAGAACAACTCTTTAGTGAGTTAAATGCTTACGTGATGGGCAGTATCGATAATAATCTGTTTGTTATCGAAGGTAAACCTTCCGAAGGAATATCGTTGGAAGAAGCCGAACGTGCAGTATGGGGTGAACTCGATCTGTTGAAAAAAGAATTGGTGTCGGATACCGAACTGGAAAAAGTTAAAAATAAAATCGAATCAACCAATGTATTTGCTGAATTATCAATTTTAGATAAAGCAATGAATTTGGCCTTTCATGAGTTGCTTGGTGATGCCGATGGTATCAATACCGAAGTGTCGAAATATTTGGCTGTAACCGCCCAAGAAGTACAAGCACAAGCACAAGCTATTTTTAATCCCGAAAACGCATCAGTATTAATGTATAAAGCACAAGAGGAGGAGATACGACATGTTGGATAGAACAAAAGCACCTGAATTCCGTGAAATTGGTCATATAAGTTTGAAAGAACCTGTCAAAAAGCAGTTCGCAAACGGATTGCCAGTGTATGTATTTCATTCTCCTGAACAGGAACTTGTCCGCATTGAATGGATTTTTGAAAATAAATACCTCGATACACAAAATGAAAATCCGCTCCTGAATAGTGTATTAAGTGCATTGTTAAAAGAGGGTACAATGAGTATGTCAAGTGCCGAGATTGCGGACAAAGTAGATTTTTATGGTGCATTTCTTGTCCCCGAATACTCCTTTGATGTAACCTCCTTGTCTTTGTACACATTGAACAGACATAGCCAGGTTCTGCTGCCCCTTGTCAAAGATATACTGACAGAAGCATCTATTCCACAGGAGGAACTTGATACGTATCTCCGTAACAACAAACAAAAATTTCAGGTATCCATTCAAAAAAATGATTATCTGGCAAGACGTAAGTTTTACAACTTGGTTTTTGGTGAAAGCAACCGTTATGGTCGTACACCAAAAATAGATGATTATGATGCGATTAACCGTGATCAATTGATTGCATTATATCAGAAAGAAATTGTACCGAGTAATTGTACATTGATTGTGTCTGGAAATGTTTCTAATAATTTGATGAAAGAGTTGGAGCAGATTTTTGGATTCGAATGGCTAGAAGATGTAGCAGTCACTACGGCAAATAATCCGGTATTTATTCAAGATGCCGGTGGTATAGCTTACGAAGAAAAAGAAAATGCACTACAATCAGCTATTCGTCTAGGGAATCAAACCATTTCGAGAATCCATCCCGATTACCCTGCGCTACAATTTGTAAATACATTGCTGGGTGGATTTTTCGGTTCGCGATTGATGCGAAATATCCGTGAGGAAAAAGGATATACCTACAGTATTGGTTCGGCGGTTGCAACCTTAAAACATACTGGCTTTTTAACAATTGCTACGGAAGTTGGTGTCGATGTAACAAATGCAACATTAGGAGAGATCGAGAAAGAAATCAACCTGTTGAAGACCACATTAGCCCTGGACGAAGAAGTCGAGCTGGTGAAAACCTATATGGAGGGATCGATGTTGGGTTCGTTGGAGAGTATCTTTTCTCACGCGGATAAATTCAAAAATGTCTTGTTGAACGATATGAGCTTAACGTATTATTCTTATTACATGGAGCAGGTCAAAAACATGACACCCGAGAAAGTTCGTGATATCGCAAATAAATATCTCGATTTTAACCAAATGATTAAGGTTGTCGTAGGTAAATTCAATCAGTTGGAACCGATTCATCAAGCGGTTGTAAATTAAATTTCACAGACTACAAAAATCAAATTCAACTTTGTATTTTTGGTTTTTGTAAAAAAAGCATACTATCCAGCATGGAATTAAAATTAAAAAGACCATTGGTATTTTTCGATTTAGAGACGACGGGAGTTAATGTCGCGACAGATCGTATTGTAGAAGTATCATTTTTGAAAGTGATGCCCAGTGGTGAAGAAACTGTATATACGAAGAAAATTAATCCAGAAAGACCGATTCCTGCAGAATCAACCTTCTTTCATGGTATTCGTGATGAAGATATCAAAGATGCACCGACGTTTAAAGCCATTGCAGTAGAATTAGCTGCATTTATTGGCGATGCGGATTTGGCAGGATACAATTCAAATAAGTTTGATGTGCCTATGCTTATGGAAGAATTTTTGCGTGCAGGTGTAGATTTTTCGTTGGAAGGGCGTGCTTTTGTTGATGTACAGAACATCTTCCATCAAATGGAACAGCGTACTTTAAAGGCAGCGTATAAGTTTTATTGTAATGAAAATCTTGAAAATGCACATACTGCTGAAGCGGATGTGCGTGCTACGTATGAAGTCTTAAAAGCACAGTTGACGAAATACGAAGGATCAGCATTTGAAGATCGTCATGGCGTTGTATCTTATCCTGTTGTTAATGATGTTGCCGCATTGCACGAATTTACAAATTTAAGTAAACCCGTGGATTTTGCAGGCCGCATCGTCTACAACGAAGATGGATTGGAGACTATTAATTTTGGTAAGCACAAAGGAAAACCGATTGTAGAAGTCTTTGAACAGGAGCCTAGCTATTATGCTTGGATGCAGAACGGTGATTTCCCTTTATATACCAAAAAAGTACTGGAAAATATCTGGATCAGATATAAGAAAGAAAAAAGCGAGCAAAAAGCTAAAGCGGCTCCGACGCATTCAGTAGAAGATAAAAAAACTGCTAAAAAGGAATTTAATCAACAAAAAGAGGAGAAACCTCAAAATATTTCTTTGGACATGTTGAAAGGATTGCAAGATAAATTTAAAAAATAACTTTATTAATAGCTTAGAAAAAGGATTATGGAATTCAAACAAGAAGTGGAGCATGTACAGTGTCTGATTATTGGTTCAGGACCGGCGGGATATACTGCAGCAATTTATGCTGCCCGTGCGGATATGAAACCGGTGGTATATACAGGTATTGTACCGGGGGGGCAGTTAACACAAACCACAGAAGTGGACAATTTTCCGGGATATCCAAAAGGGATTACCGGTCCAGTTATGATGGAAGACTTACGGGAACAAGCTGAACGCTTTGGAACATCCGTACGCTTTGGTTATGTGACAAAAGTAGACTTCACAGGTGATGTACACCGCGTAGAAATTGATGGAACAGTTCAGGTTACTGCCGACACGGTGATTATTGCTACAGGAGCAACAGCGAAGTGGTTGGGCTTAGAATCTGAACAAAAATATAATGGTTTTGGTGTGTCAGCTTGTGCTGTCTGTGACGGTTTCTTCTTTAAAAATCAAGAAGTTGCCATCGTAGGTGCTGGCGATACAGCTGCAGAAGAAGCGACCTATCTCGCAAAATTGTGTTCGAAAGTACACATGTTGGTGCGTCGTGATGAGTTCCGCGCATCAAAAGCAATGGTGCACCGCGTCATGAACACACCGAATATCGAAGTACATTACAACTCCGAAGCTAAAGAGGTTTTAGGGGATGGTCAAGTGGTGACAGGAATCCGTGTAATCAATAATAAAGATCAATCTGAGAAAGATCTTGAAGTAACAGGTTTCTTCGTTGCAATCGGTCATAAACCGAATACGGAGTTATTTACTGGCGTATTGGAAATGGATGAAACAGGCTATCTGATTACCAAGCCAGATAGTACTGCAACCAATATACCAGGAGTCTTTGCCTGTGGAGATGTACAAGATAATATATTCCGCCAAGCGATCACTGCGGCTGGTACAGGTTGTATGGCTGCGCTTGAAGCAGAAAGATATCTTGCTGCAAAAGAAAGTGGAGAATAAGATCCCCAAATAGTAAATACCTTTGGGATATCTGCTCTAGTGAGGATAAATTCTCAAAAAAATTGTAAACATAAGCCCGATCCAATATCGGGCTTATGTTGTTTTAGGCACTCTCTTCTACAATAATCCTCCTGATAGATTTATCCTACGACAATAAATAATCTTTTTAAAAAAGAACTGCCACTAATCTCCCTGATTAATTCATTTCACCACGATAAACAGACCTTTATAAGAAAATCATAAATAGTTTTCAAAAAGACTACTTGTTTAGTAGTCTTTTTGAAAACTATTTATATATTTGTACTGTCGTTAACAATTGGCGTTGGCAACGAACATAAAAACTAGACTACAAATTTTGAACAAGTATGAAAAACGACTATCTAAAACCGCTAACAAGCAACCTAAAACCTATCCCAACTTTTAATCTTTTCTTCTTCATTTGTCGAATGCGAATGTGTAGTTAAACACAACCATCTTTCTTGTTTATAAATCATTAAACAAGGAATTCGAGTTTTAAAAAAACAAGAGTACCAAATGGCGTTGGCACTTGTTTGCATATTCATATTAAATAGAACTGACAATGAAAAATTTCAGTGTACTTCCGTATGCTATTTTAGTCGTGCTTATTCTCAATACATTCGTATTTGCGGAGGCACAGCAACCTCAACCGATTATCAACGCGTCCCTAATAGGTACAGTTATTGACGCAACGACCAAAGAACCCATCGAGGGGGTGACCATACAGTTGGAGGCTGTTACACATAGTGTAAAAACAGATCAGAAAGGGAAATTCCAATTCGTAACCGGGCAAAAACTGCCTTTTACATTAATCTTAACTTTTGTTGGCTACCAGAAGAAAAGAATCATCGTCAACACATCACCGGCAATTATTGAGTTGGTTCCTTCATCCGAAGATCTGGAGGAGGTCGTCGTGGTGGGATACGGAACTCAAAAGCGTCGTGATCTGACAGGAGCTGTGGCATCTGTGCCAGAAAATCTGCTCCGGCAGCCTGTTTCTTCGCTAGATCAGACCTTGAAAGGAGGTGTCTCTGGTGTTCAGGTTACACAAACTTCGGGACAACCTGGCGGGGGAGTGAGCATCCGCATTCGGGGTGGGGCTTCCATACAAGGCGGAAATGAACCGCTGTATGTCATCGATGGATTTCCAGTCTACAACCAGACAGAAAGTACTGGTGTTGGAAGCGGCACCCCTGTCAATCCGCTGGCCAGCATAAATCCAGCAGATATAGAAAGCATTGAGGTCTTAAAAGATGCCGCTGCAACGGCAATATATGGATCTCGTGGAGCAAATGGCGTTATCTTGGTCACGACTAAAAAAGGTAAGGCTGGCCATGTACAATTGACCTATGACGGTAGTATTGGTGTACAGCGTGTTCTCAAGAAAATTGATGTCTTGAATGCCCATGATTTTGCCATCCTTCGTAACGAAGCTTTATATGATGCTAATCCCAGCTTAGGTCCATATCAATATCGTAAACAGGCAGAGATAGATCAATTAGGCGAAGGAACGAATTGGCAAAAAGAAGCTTTTCGGACAGGTAACATACAAAATCATCAACTTGCACTGTCTGGTGGTGCTGAAAAAGTACAGTATTTTCTCGGTGCCAATTATTTTGATCAACAGGGTGTTATCGTAAATACAGATTTCAAACGTTTGGGTTTTCGTTCCAATATCAATGCAAATCCTTTTGACCGTTTGCAGGTAGGAGCCAATGTATCTATCAATAAAACCAATGCACAGATTGCACCAACGGGTATTGTCAATGCCTTGCTCATTATGCCGCCCACAGCAACAATCTACGAGCCAAATGGTGCGTATACCCTACGCAATCCATTTGAAAATATTTTTGCAAATCCCATTGCGACATTGAAAGAAACCACAAATACATCAAATGGTTTACGTATTCTGGGCACTTCCTTTGCACAGTATCGTATATTAGAGGGCCTACAAGCTAAAGTGCTCTTTGGGGTTGATCTCAACAGCCGTAATGATAAATTCTATCTACCATCCTACATCTATGAAGGGAGTGGATCAAAAGGTGAGGCAAGTCTAGGAAATTTAGATGGAACATCCTGGTTGAATGAAAATACCTTAACCTATACCGGCGCTATCGGACAGCATAATTTTAATGCTTTGCTTGGTTTTACACAGCAGGAAAATAAAAATGAAGTTTTTAGGGCTGGAGCACAGAATTTTGTTACCGACGATTTGCTTTTCAATAGCCTACAAAGCGGCTCCACCATTACACGCCCTTCTTCGGATACCTACAATTGGGTGCTCCATTCGTACCTGGCGCGGGTTAACTATAATTATGCAAATAAATACTATGCATCAGCGAGCATACGCCGCGATGGAAGTTCCAGATTTGGTGCCGACAATAAATGGGGAAATTTCCCCTCCTTGGCATTCTCCTGGCGTGTCGCGAATGAGTCTTTTTTTAAGCAAGCTTTTCCCGGCATCAGTGATTTTAAGATACGGACCAGTTTCGGTACCACAGGAAATCAGGAGATCGGTCAATACCAGTCACTTTCAACCCTGTATAGTTTAAATTACCTCTTTGGAAATAATGTAGTCACAGGCTTTGCATCGCAACGGATACCCAACAAAAACCTGGGTTGGGAAACAACCTTTCAATACGACGCTGGTTTTGATCTTGCCGTCCTGAGCAATAGACTACAGTTTACGATTGATTATTATTATAAAAAGACAAAGGATCTATTATTGAACGTGGAGATCCCCTGGACTTCGGGTTATGCCACTTCATTGCAAAACTTTGGTTCAGTTTCCAATAAAGGCGTGGAGTTTGGTTTGAAATCAAAAAATTTACAAGGCAATCTGAGCTGGAATACCGACCTGAATATTTCGTTTAACCGCAATAAAGTACTAACTATCGGTGAAGGTGCGACATCTTATATTTCTGGAAACTACATTATTAAGGTAGGTGAGCCTTTGGGCACTTTTTATGGTACCGTTACCGACGGTATTCTACAGTTCGGGGAGGAAAGTAGTAAAGGTGCATTGACGGGAAATGCAAATCCAAAGGCTGGGGATCGCTTATATAAGGATATTAATGGAGACGGTCAATTTACAACCGCCAATGATCGCACACTAATCGGTAATGCCCAACCTGATTTTATATTCGGTATCGGCAATACTTTTTCCTATAAGGGGTTTGATCTCTCTTTCTTGATTCAAGGAACAGTTGGTAACGATCTACTGAATATCAACCGTCAAAATCTTGAGATGTTTACGGGGCAACAGAATGCATCCATCGATGCGCTTGACCGCTGGACCGCGGGTAATCCAAGTCAACTGTATCCTAGAGCGAAACTAGATCCCGCCCCAATATTTTCGGATCAATTTGTTGAAAGTGGTTCATTCGCACGATTGAAGTCCTTACAACTTGGCTATAGCTTTCCAAAAGAATGGCTAAAGAATGCGCACATTACAAATCTGAATCTGTACCTGGCAGCGCAAAATCTATTGACCTGGACGAACTATAGGGGGTTCGATCCAGAGGTAACTTCGGGTAGCAATGTTCAGATTGGGACGGATGCCGGCATTTACCCAGCTGCCAAATCTGTTTCCTTAGGTGTTTCCTTAACCTTTTAATTTTACAGATACCAATGAAAAAAATACATTTCCATCTTACTGTAGTGTTGATTTTGCTGACAGGGATATCCTGCTCAAAATTGACCGAAAACCCCGAAAGCGCATTGGTTTCAGAACAGTTTTACCTCAATCAGGGGCAGGCAGTTGCCGCTGTAACCGGTACTTATCGAAAATTGTATGAGACAGGGCAATCCCTTTACAACAGCCTATTCCAGATTGGTGTGGAGATGGCAACAGATGACTATGAAGCTGGACCCAGAGCACGAAATGCCCATGTACGTGCCCTAAGCAATCTGACCCATGACGCCTCAAATGATCGAATGGAGCAACTCTGGAAACAGAGCTACGATGCAATTAATGCATCAAACCTAAACATTGTCCATATCGAAGCGATGACGCAAAATCAGATTGATGCAACAGTACAGCAGCGTCTGATCAATGAGGCAAAATTTCTCCGTGCATTGCACTACTTCAACCTGGTGCGCTGGTTTGGTCCAGTTCCACTTGTGGTACGTCCTATAGAAACCTTATCCACGCAAGAGTTGTATGTGACAAAGGCTTCTGAAGATGATGTGTATGCACAGATCATCACTGATCTGAAAGCGGCCTCCAGTCTACCAAATTATAAGAATTATAGCGATGCAGATAAGGGGCGTGCTACATCCGGAGCGGCGAGAAGTCTTTTGGCTAAGGTATATCTAACCCGAGCGGATTGGACAAATGCCAAACTGCTTGCTAAGGAGGTGATTGATAAAGAGGGGTATGCACTTTTTCCGAACTTCGCTGATGTCTTCGATATAGAGAAAAAAAATGGTGTTGAACATATTTTCTCGGCACAGTTTAAAGGGAACAGTGGCTATCAGGGCAATTCATTGGCCAGTCGTTCGGCACCAGCCGATATACCAGGTATCAATGGGGATTACGCCGACGCCCTACATGCCGAAGGCGGACTTTACAAAAGCTTCGTAGCAACCGATAAACGTCTCCCCATCACATTTACAACTGGCATGACATCACCTACCGACGGGAAATACTATGCATTGGCTAAGCCACAATTCAATAAGTATTACGATGAAACCGTGGTCGGTAACCAGTCACAGTCTGGGAAGAATACACCCATCATCCGGTATGCTGAAGTCTTACTTATTTTTGCTGAAGCGGAAAATGAGTTAAATGGTTCCACTAAGGAAGCAAGAGATGCAATCAACGCGGTACGTACACGGGCAGGGGTGGAGAACGTGCTGGATAAGGAGAATAAAGATAGTTTTCGGGAGCTTGTATTTGAAGAACGCCGCAAGGAATTGGTGTATGAATACCAGCGCTGGTTTGACCTCGTACGTCGGGGAGCAAACTATTACATCACAAAACTCAAAGCAGCCGGAAAAACAAACGCAGCAGCTAGACATCTTCATTTTCCAACTCCGCAGCGAGAGCTGAATTTAAACCCAAAACTGGTCCAACATCCAGATTGGCTGGCGAAATAATAAAGATATAAGTTCAACAAAACGAGATAATTTATGAAAACAGTATTTATTCTTTTATTGACCGGTTTAAGTTGCTTGCTGAATAGAAGTACAGCGCAGGATAAGCGACCAAATATTGTCTTGATTCTGGTCGACGATTTGGGTTTTTCAGATATCGAGCCTTATGGCGGAACGGATTTTCATACACCAAATTTGACGGAATTGGCACAACAGGGCACACGTTTTCAGGAGTTTTATAACAATTCGATCTGTGCCCCAACACGAGCAACATTGTTGACAGGGCAATATGCCCATCGTGCCGGTATGGGCTATTTTAACGTTAACCTCGGCTTGCCGGCCTATCAGGGATTTCTGAATCACGAATCGCGGACATTGGCCGAAATACTGCAAGGAGCAGGTTATTCGACTATTATTTCCGGGAAATGGCATGTCGGCGATGATAATGATCAATGGCCTGCACAACGTGGGTTTGAACGCTCCTTTAATTTTGTGGGGGGAGCCTCTAATTTTTATGAAATCAATGATCCCGAAAATCCTACCGTACCATTGTATAGAAACAATAAAGCCTTCTATTTACCTAAAAATCGGTATCTAACAGACGAAATCACTGATCAGGCAATCGGTTTTCTGCGCGAGCAAGCACAGGATAAAAAACCATTTTTCTTATACCTCGCCTTTAATGCACCACATTGGCCTTTGCAGGCTCCGGAAGAGGAAACCCAAAAATATAATGGCGTATACCAACAAGGTTGGGATAGCCTGCGTGTGAAACGCTACGAAAATGCACTTCAAAAAGGTGTTTTTCCTAAAGGTCAGCTGATCGCTGCGAAGGATTCCAGTGTGCAAGAATGGCACAAGCTTACCTATGATGAACAACAATATTGGCAACGTCGGCAACAAGTGTTTGCCGCAATGGTCGATCGCGTGGATCAGAGCATTGGAAAGGTGCGGCAGACATTAAAAGAACTAAAAAAAGATAAGAACACGATTATCATCTTTTTATCAGACAACGGCGCTCAAGGTGGTGAGCGTAATCGCATTTATACATCCCGAAATACCGAAACCGTTGGTTTGCCAGGCTCCTATGATATACAAAATAGCAGTTGGTCCCAAACAGGCAATTCACCCTTGCGAAGCTATAAGGACAATCCTTACGAAGGGGGTATTGGTTCACCATTTATTGTCTGGTATCCCAAAGAAGTTAAAGCCAATGTTGTGAAGCGGGGAACAGGACACCTGATTGATATTGCGCCTACATTGTATGATTTTGCACAAGCGAAATATCCTTCGAAAGAAGGAGACTTGACCACCAACCCACTACCAGGTATAAGTCTACGGCAACTATTGCATACGGACAAAAACCAGGTTGACCGTCAAGCGCCCTTGTTTTGGGAACGGGCCGGGAACAAAGCTGTTCGCTATGGTAAATGGAAACTTGTCTCCTTATTTAAAGAAGGAAATAAGCCGCAGCTTTATAATATCGACGAAGACCGCGGAGAAAATAGAGATCTCGCGGATCAATACCCTGAGATCGTCAAAGACCTCGAAGCTCGTTATACAGTCTGGGCAAAAGAGAATGGTGTAGTAGATTATAGACTGCTGAAACCGACCGGTCAATTCCGCTAAGCGCAGGAAGTAACTAATTGATGAACAAATAATTTATACGGATGAAAAAGATAACATTATATATAGCCCTTATTTTTGGATGGGCAGGTACTGTTCTGGCACAAAGTAAAAAGCCAAATATTATCTTGATTCTCGCGGATGACCTTGGGTATTCAGATTTGGGTGCCTACGGCTCAGAGATTGCAACCCCCAATCTCGACCGTTTGGCCAATGAAGGGATACGCCTGAAACAGTTTTACAATAACTCCATCTGCGCACCTACACGTGCATCGCTGATTACGGGGCAGTATCAGCACAAAGCAGGGGTGGGGTATTTCTCAAATGATCTGGGCCTACCGGCTTATCAAGGTTATATCAATGCAGAGTCGCTGACCATCGCTGAAGTCCTTCGCTCCAATGGCTACATCACAGCGACATCAGGCAAATGGCATGTGTCTGGTAAAGGCAAGAGTCTTCCTTGGGATCGCGGTTTTGACTTAGTTTTCCCGAGAGAGGAAAAGAATGCTGATTCGGGCGCTCCAACTTTCCATAAAACAACAGATTCCGCAGGTTATCCTTTGGAAAGTTCCTTTTCCACAGAGCTGATCAATCGGGCAGCCGAAGGCTTTCTGGATCAGATCAAAGGTCAAGATAAACCCTTCTTTCTGTATTTGGCACATACTGCGCCACACTGGCCTTTAGTTGCCCTACCACAAGATATTGCCAAGTACAAAGGACGCTATGATAAAGGGTGGGAAAGTATCCGTCGTGAGCGATTTGAGCGTCAGAAGCAATTGGGTATTGTTGAAAATGGGACAGCACTCTCTGTTGCTGATGAGGATATTTACGATTGGGAGCGTTTATCTTTTGATCAAAGACAGTTATGGGCCAAGAAAATGGAGGTATTTGCCGCGATGGTCGACCGTTTGGATCAGACTGTAGGCAAACTATTGCAAAAACTGAAAGACAACGGACAATTGGACAATACCTTAATCGTGTTTCTGTCTGATAATGGAGCACCTGCAGAGGATCTTGTTCGTTGGTTTCATGGTGCTCGATTAAATAATGGTCCGGTTGGCACGGTGGGCTCATTCGAATCACAAAGTAAAAACTGGTCCTATGCATCAAACACACCATTCAAGGCCTTTAAAGATTATACCTATGAAGGTGGTATCAACGCGCCGTTTATAGCTTGGTTTCCGGGCAAGATCGCACAGGGTATTAAAAAGGGTACTGGGCATATCATAGATTTGGCGCCGACCTTCTATGATTTGGCTGGAGCTGTGTATCCAAAAGAATATCAAGGACATCAGGCGAATAAGCTTCCCGGGAAAAGCCTGGTTCCCGTACTGTTACAGCAGCAGGATACGGTCAAACGGGAAGAAGGTCTGTTTTGGGAACGGGCAGGTAATCGTGCCGCGCGGATCGGAAAGTGGAAATTGGTGTCAACCTGGCCTTCCTATAAATGGGAATTATACGATCTGGAACAAGACCCTACAGAGCGAAAAGATATAGCGAGCCAACATCACGAAGTTGTATCACGTTTATCAACAGCTTATTTTCGCTGGGCAAGGGATAATGGGGTGGTGGATTTCGCCGAATTGGAGCGCAAGGAACCTGTCAGTATGAAGGAATTTAGAGCGAGTAAAACCCAAGAAATCGCTGTACCAGCGTTTCGCTTTTAGGAGGTGGAAAAATTGATAAAACTGAACGTCAGGTATACGGGAGAACATGCAAATTGATCCGAAGAAGTCTAGACCAAACAAAAGAGCAGCAAATCCAAAGGATTTGCTGCTCTGCTATAACAATTGAACATTCGATATTCAATCCTAATTGGGTTCAATTTTAGAAAGCTGACTTTTGGAATAGTTACATTCACTATTTGTTTTCTTCGACTTCAAATACTGTGTCAATCTTCCAGTTACTCTTATCTTTGGAAGCTGCAACAGCCAGGCGGTCGCAACGTTCGTTCAAAGGATGGCCAGCATGCCCTTTGACCCATACCAGCTTGACCTTATGTAATTTATAAACGTTCATTAAACGCATCCATAAGTCCTTATTCTTTTTTCCGGCAAATCCTTTTTGGATCCAGCCATAGACCCATTTTTTATCAATCGCATCAATGACATATTTGGAATCGGAATATACAGTAACCGCTTGGTTTAAATTTTTTAATGCTTCCAGCCCCACAATAACAGCCATTAGCTCCATTCGGTTGTTTGTCGTTTTTCGATACCCCCCTGAAAATTCCTTTTCGATGAGTTTTCCTTTAAATGCTTCGTTGTCGCCTGTATAAATGGTCCTCAAAATGGTTCCATAACCACCTGGTCCCGGATTTCCGCTTGAGGCCCCGTCTGTATATAATTCGATCATACCCTTCAAACTTAGATAAATTTGTGTTGAAATACAATTATAATTATGCTCATTGCCTCTACAGCTTGGTACTCTGTCACTAATATTGAGGAGTTATACGGTTTAGCAAAGGCTTCCTCGCTGTAAATTATCGCTTACACAATAGGATTCTGACGATTTATATGTATTTTGCCGTCTTAAACTCGTTATGTAATTGATAATTTAGCTTTATGAAGTTTCAAAAGGTTTCTCTTTTTGTTCTTTTGGCGTCGACCTGCCTAAACGTCACCGCCCAGAACAATGTACCAGCACAAAAAATGGAATGGTTTGAGGATGCCAAACTGGGGATTTTTATTCATTGGGGTATTTACTCCGTTGATGGAATCTCAGAGTCGTGGTCATTCTTCAATAATTATATTAACCACGATAATTATATCAAGCAGCTTGATGGATTTACAGCCAAAAATTATAAACCTAAGGAATGGGCTAAATTGATCAAACAGGCTGGGGCAAAGTATACGGTTATCACAACAAAACATCACGATGGGATTTCCTTATGGAATACCAAAGCGGATAAGGCTATTACAACAGTGAAAGATGCTGCTGCAAAACAGGATGTTATTACACCATTTGTGCAAGCTATACAGCAAGAGGGCCTGCATACAGGTTTATATTATTCATTGCCAGATTGGAGCCATCCCTATTATGATGTGTTTACTCGCGCAAGAAAGCGTTATGAACTGGCCAAAGAACCCAACCGTTGGAACCATTATGTAGAATATTATCAGAAACAACTCAGCGAGTTATCACAGCAATATAAACCCGAACTGATCTGGTTTGATGGGGACTGGGAGCATAGTGCCGAAGAGTGGAAAGCAAAGGAAACTCTGGCGCTGTTGCGTAAACATAATCCGAATATCATTATTAATTCGCGATTGAACCATCACGGTGATTACGAAACACCTGAACAAGGTATTCCTGTAACCCGTCCGGAAACTAAGTTTTGGGAACTCTGCTACACCATGAACGACTCCTGGGGCTATCAACCATTTGACAAGAAATACAAATCACCCAACATGATTATCCGCACCTTGGTTGATTGTATCTCGATGGGTGGAAATCTGTTGTTGGATATCGGTCCAAAAGCCGATGGAAGCATTCCTGAAGAGCAAATGAATATTTTGAAGCGGTTGGGAAGATGGACAAATAAACACGCATCGGCTATCTATGGGACAAGAGCAGGCATTCCATTTGAGAATTATCAAGGAAAGTCCGCTTTGTCAAAAGATGGGAAAACCCTTTATCTCTATGTATATGAGCAAAAATCGCAATTACAACTAAAGGGCTTGCTGAATACAGCTCTTCCGGAGTTTTCCGTTGTGGGGGACGCCGCCTCAAAGGTGACAGCAACGGCTGCCGATGCCGCAATCCAATTGGATCTAACAAAAGTTAACTTCGACCAAGATGTTACTGTTTTGGCGTTGAAATTCAAAGATAAGGTTCAATGGCAAGCACCTCAGGAAAAAGAGGCAAGTCTGGAAAATGTTTTAAATAACAAGCATATTGGTAGTGCGTTAAATCAAATTGCGTCAACGTTGCATGTTGGAAAGAATATCTTCGATCATTCCGGTTTGACATTAGACGGTATGGAGACTAAGTTGCCTACAGGCAACCTGACAAATCCAGCCGTGTTGGATTGGGTCAAAAAGAATGCTGAAGCACTTTATGAAACCGGAAAAGGCTTGCCAGAGGGACATTATGAAGGCTTAAGTGCACTTTCCAAGGATCGTCAGACCCTCTATCTTTTTGTGGAAGGAACTCCGACAGGACCTATTGCACTTAAAGGAATAAAGAATGGTATCGCACGTATTCGAGTCGTAGGTGAAGGTTCTATGATCAACCATGAGATTTTCAATAAACTGTATTGGAGCAGCATTCCAGGGATAGTTTATATCCAGGCACCAAAAGAGCGTTTGGATAAAAATATGACAGTGATTGCGGTATTGTTGGATTCGCCTTTAGCATTGCACCGCGAAAAGGTAGGCGCAATTGAAAATAATCTGTAACTCCCTTTTATTAATTTATTTCGAGCCCAAGATAACCCTATCTTGGGCTTTTTAGTTCTAGTTGATTGATAATATTTGATGTTTATCTTATGGAGAGAAGCATTTTTTATATTAACTTAGGCAGATGAGTCTATCGTATATTTTTCGGCTGTCTTTGTTAACGGTTATACTCTTAGCTTCCTGCAGTGCCGGAGATGGAAATAACATGGAACGACAACGGGCGGATTCGTTGTGCAATGAAGTAATCAATGGAAAATTAAACCTGGAGCAATTGGCGGAATCCGATGAATTTATGTATTTCGATGAAAAATATTTTCATGAGCCTTCCGATTTGAAAACAATTCCTGTTTTTGATAAGGTACAGATTCAGCTTGTGACTTATCGGATTTACAAACATGTCAAACTTGTTGATAACAGATATCAATTTGCTGTAAAACAAGCCAAGGATCTACATATACCCAACAAAGCATTTGTCTATTACCAACGGTCTTTTGATGAGATGAACCGAAAGGCTGCCGCTAGCAGGGATTCGATTCGGTTGGAGCTTCCAGATGATTATGCCACTAGGTTGATAAGAGAATAAGACAGGTTGTTCATTTTCAAAAGAAAGTATGTCTGAATCTATCAGAATCGGGAGATTTTCTTATTTTTAACTGACTAAAAAGCCAAATGGAAAAGAAAAAGATCGTTGTATTAACAGGAGCGGGTATTTCTGCCGAAAGTGGTATACCTACTTTTAGGGATGCGAATGGACTATGGGAAGGGCATGACGTGATGGCTGTAGCCTCCATCGAAGGCTGGAACAAAAACCCAGTACTGGTGCAGGAATTCTACAACCTTAGACGGAAAGTAGCATTGGCCGCACAGCCAAATGCAGCACATCTGGCCTTGCGTCAATTAGAGTCAGCTTACCAGGTGACGATCATTACACAAAATGTTGACCTATTGCATGAGCGGGCTGGTTCCACAAAGATTATCCATTTACATGGCCGTTTGGATCAATCCAAGTCATCCCTTGATGATCGATTGATTTATCCAATTCAGGGGGACGAGATAAAAATGGGCGAACTCTGCGAAAAAGGTAGTCAACTGCGACCAAATATTGTCTGGTTTGGTGAGGCTGTCCCCGAGATTGAGCGGGCGATGTTGCACGTTGCTGAGGCAGACATCCTGATTATTATCGGAACTTCGTTACAGGTTTATCCTGCCGCGGGACTTCGGGAATTTGCACCGAGCCATTGCCGATCGTTTTTAATAGACAAACAGATCCCGAATAGTACAGCGTTGGGCCGTGTACAATGTTTTGAACAGGCTGCGACGGTGGCAGTACCAAATTTGGTAACACAGCTACTTCAGGAAGCCTCGGGTAAAAGCTAATACAATAATGAATTATGAACCTGTCTTGGTTGTGAATTAAATGGAATAAAATTTTTAAAAAATGAAAAGAATAATAGGATTGTTCTGTGGTTCTGTTTTGGCGATTTCCTGCCACAACAACTCGGAGGTAAAAGTAAACACAAGTACAAACAATGCGCCGATACAATTGGATAGCGCACAGGCAAAACATCTCCTTACATTGCCCCTGCACTGTATTGAAGTTGAATACCCGAACAAATTGGGACAGGTGCTTGGAAGTGATCAGGATTTGAAGGGACCAAGGACGCTGCACCCCATTTTTTACGGCTGTTTTGACTGGCATTCATCTGTCCACGGCTATTGGTCCATCGTGCGGATTTTGAAGCAATTTCCGGATTTGGATAAATCTGGAGTTATACGGAAGCAACTTAATCACAATATCACTGCCGAAAATGCAGCAATAGAATTAGCTTTCTTTCAGGATAAAAAT
Organism: Sphingobacterium ginsenosidimutans; assembly: GCF_039536865.1. NCBI lineage: Bacteria > Pseudomonadati > Bacteroidota > Sphingobacteriia > Sphingobacteriales > Sphingobacteriaceae > Sphingobacterium > Sphingobacterium ginsenosidimutans. Next base: position 1,000,640 of record NZ_BAAAZK010000007.1, on the reverse strand, counting down.
AATAAGAACTTTGAGCGAACATACGGTTGGGCTTGGCTCTTACAGTTGCAAAAAGAATTATTGACCTGGAAAGATCCGGATGCGGAACGTTGGGCAAAAATTCTGGATCCAATGGCAAAACATATTATGAAAGCTTACCAGGAATATTTACCGAAATTGGTCTATCCGATCCGGACAGGCTATCACGACAATTCAGCTTTTGGTCTTTCATTGGCATTGGACTATGCACGGGGGACAAACAATGTCGCCTTCGAAAAATCGTTGACGACAAACGCTGTGAGACTATATGATCATGATAAAAACTGTAATATCTCTTTTGAACCCAGTGGAAGCGATTTCCTTTCACCCTGCCTTGAGGAAGCGCTCTGCATGAGTGTAGTTTTAGGAGAGGACCAATATCGAAAATGGTTGAAAGATTTTCTTCCTGAAATTTTTAATCCGGATTTTAATTTGGAGCCAGGTATCGTAAAAGATCGTACGGATGGACATCTGGTTCATTTGGATGGATTGAATTTTAGCCGGGCTACCTGTCTGAATGGCATCGCTAAGGCACTCCCTGAATTGAAGCATCTGCATGGTTTGGCCAATAAACATTTAAAATATTCATTACCCAATATCACTTCCAAAGATGATTATATGGGATCGCATTGGCTGGGTACTTTTGCCCTATATGCGCTTTCTAAAAATTAATATACGGTCCTTATATTTCCATTGATATAAGGACTGTATTTTACATGTTTTTCTCACCCCATTCATCTATGAGGACCAAAATTTTTTCCAGTGAGCGACCAAGCTCGGTCAGTTCATATTCTACTTTGGGCGGTACTTGTTGATAGACAATTCGATTAATCAATCCGTCCTGCTCCAGTTCTTTCAATTTAGCGATAAGCATGCGCTCCGAAATGCCAACCAATCTTTTTCGCAACTCACTATAACGTAGCCTTTCCTCATGGAGGAGATAAGACAGTATATTTATTTTCCACCTTCCACCAATAGTAGATAAGGTAAATGCAATACCACAATGATCTTTCCAATACGTTTCATTGATTGTATTGGTGGAATTCTCTTTTCTGTTTTTCATACTTACTTTTTTGTTGGTATCATACAATTTGGTACGTACTGTTATTCATGCAATTTAATAAAGAAATTTGTAGCTCATCTAATAAAATATAAAAATGGAAACTATAAAATCTATTGTACATTGGTTGAGTTATGCCTATTACCTATACGTATTTGGATACGCCTCATTGTTTAAAGTCTTTCAGAAACAGTCTATGATGCAGAGCATGGATTCATTAGGCTTTAATAAAACATGGACGTTGGGCATTGGAATAGGAGAGTTGTTCGGTGTTGTACTTCTTCTGATCGGTTTATACAAACCAGAGTTTAAGAATATCGGTATCTTGCTTCTGTTTCCGTTTGCGGTGGGGGCGTTGACAGCACATATGGCTCATCAGGAATACCATCATTTCTATAATTCGCTAATCATGTGTGTGCTGAGTATTGTCTTATTGGCGACAGACAAACAGTTTAAAATCACCGTCTAGTTTTTTTGTGTAGAACAAATCGAAATTAATTGATATATATTCATGATTTGTGCTACTTTTTAATTATTTTGATCCATACTATTTCGTGTTTTATTTGGTTATATTGCTATTTAAAATAGTTTTTAATGAATTTTTGAATGAAATAGCACTATGATCATGAAATATATCTTGATTATAAAAAGACTATAAAATTCAAGATTTGTGCTACTTGAAGCTTTGGTTCATGTAATAAATTTGAAAGCAAATCCAGCATGGATTGACGGTATTATGCACAGGTATATCAGACATTTTTTTATAGTCATTATGCTCATTTTTTGTTGTAGCTCACCTGCAGGAAAAATGAGTAGAGAAACCGCTGCGAAAGCTAGTCACCATCATTCCGTTACTACTGTTGCATCAGGACAGAAACATGATGATTTTTATTTAGGCTCAACAGAAGAATGTTCATTTGAATTGAGCTATGAACAACATTTAGCCTATGCTTTGTGGTTATGTAGTTTGGGCTTACTTCTGTCGATCGCTTTTTTCTTTATGGCGAAGAAAGCCTGGTACAGCTTTTATGATTTTCAGAATAAATACCTGTCCAATAGGATTCCTGATCGGTATATCCTTTACCATTCCTTTAGACTTTACTGCTAAACTTCCTGCTATTTCTTGGTTAATTACACATAGCGCATTTTTTATTGCTATGTGATGTTTCACTCTTGTTTTGGAAGTCACGCTTCTTTAACATCAACATCATCTGTACACATGAGTACGACACTTTACGCATTGGCCATCACGGCCATTACAATCAGTTTTTTTCATACGGCATCTGGTCCTGACCATTATCTGCCTTTTATAGTATTATCCAAATCCAAAAAATGGTCGCTCGGTAAAACAATCCTTTGGACCGTGGTCTGCGGTTTGGGACATGTTTTTAGTTCGGTTATCTTAGGAATTATCGGCGTATATCTGGGCTGGCAGCTAAATAAAATTAGCTGGTTGCAAGATGTACGTGGAAATCTTTCCAGTTGGGCGCTGTTTATCTTTGGTCTCGGTTATCTATCTTATGGTATCTGGAAGATCTATAGCAAAAAATCCCATAAGCATTTTGATGTGATCGGCAATGAAGTTTATGTGCATGAACATAGTCATGGTAAAAGTTCCCATACTCATCACCATCACAAGACAAAAGTTACACCTTTTGTATTATTTGCAATTTTCGTTATGGGGCCTTCAGAGCCTTTGATACCGCTTTTGTTTTTCTCGGGAGCACATCGGTCTATACCCGAAGTCATTACACTGATCAGTGTGTTTACTATTACAACAGTGATCACGATGGTCGGTATGGTGCTGTTGGGAATCTATGGTTACAATTTGCTCGATACAGAAAAGATAGATCGCTATGTGCATGCTATTAGTGGCAGCGTACTATCCATTTGTGGAGCGGGTATGCTATTTCTTGGTTGGTAATCTGTTGGCGATTGTATATGTTGGCGATGAGGCTGTGGTGGAGCCATCGGGCAAGACCAGACGTTTGGGAGCTGACCTGAGTCTTCGTTATCAGGCAACACCTTGGTTATATGTGGATGGTGATATCAATTACGCCTATGCGAGAGCAGTTGGTGAACCGAAAGGAGAGGACTATATCCCATTGGTGCCTTCGTTGACCAGTATAGGTGGGGTTGCTGTGCAATTGCCTTGGGGAATCTCGGCAAATCTGAGGTATAGTTATATGAACACAAAGCCCGCGACTGAAGATAACACTGTACAGGCAAAAGGCTATTTTGTCAATGATCTTCTATTAAATTATGCTTCAGGAAAATGGAATTTCCTGATCCAGGCGCAGAATCTATTCAATACGAAATGGAATGATGCACAATTTGAAACCGAAACCCGTCTTCGTAATGAACGAGAACCTGTTTCAGAAATGCATTTTACACCTGGAACGCCTTTTATGATCAAAGCAGGTTTGAGCTACAAATTTTAAACCGTGGTAATAGTTGATTTTGGGCTGACTATTACAATGGAATACGGTGAATTTGCAGGCCATGAGAGGGATGCAAAGACTACCGTATTCCATAGTCGATCAAATTAGCCTTTTCAAGAGATCTTTTTCAGGTACATTCTATATTTTGTCCCATCCTGACACCGCTTATGCGGCACCGCGAATAACACGTAACAGCACCACAATAATTGCGATGACCAAAAGCGTGTGGATTATATTTCCTGTCGCGTAACCTCCGAAAAAACTTATTGCCCAGATGATAACTAAAATAACGGCAATGATGTATAATAAATTTCCCATAATATTAATGTTTTTTTAATTAGAACAACATCCATTTGAATAATGTTTTATAATAAATAAATCAAACTATCTATGCATGACTGCTGTTCAACGCTTCGTCGTTATGCTTCTTGTTTTAAATCAAACGTATGGTAATTCTTATAATGTACCAGCGATCGTACAGGCGTAGCGAGTGTTGAAAGCAGTTCTAGATATACTTTGGCGATCGTCTTCCAGGTCGTCTGTTCCCCATAACAACGTGCTTTGAAACGATGCCATGCAAGTAATCGTTTCGATCTATACAATAATTTGATATGAGCACCCATGGTTTGGACATCATTGAAAGGTGTGAGGATGCCCCGTTCATCCGTCAATAGGTCTACTGCGTGCCAGTAGGGTGTTGAGATTACGGCAGCACCGGCACCGACCGCAAACGATAATGTCCCACTGCTGATCTGCTGTTCATGTTGATAAGGAGAAAGGTAGATATCGCAGGCTGTTAAGTATTCTTTCAATTGATCATCATTAATAAATTCATCAATAAAAATAATCTTATCCTGCAATTGTAACTGATCTACTAAACTTTGTAATTCAAAACGATACGATTCACCCTCATGTGCCAGTACATTCGGATGCGTCTTGCCCATAATTAAATATTTAAAATTTGGTAAATCGAGCCCTACCAATGAGCGGATCGCATATTCTAAGCCTTTACTTCGCCCTATCAGACCAAAAGTCATCATCACAAAATTATCCTGTAGGCCCAATCTGTATTTTGCCAATCCCTGATTGTAATCAAATTGGGGTACACCGTGGGCGATGACATGAATTTTCTGTCTGTCGACCAGTGGAAAGAGATCTTTTAATAATTCACGTCCTTTCGGCGATAGCGAAACTACTGCTTGGGATTTGCTAAGCAGCAATTCCATGATTTCCTTTTGTCGCAAGGATGGAGATTGCAATATGGTATGAAATATTGTCAATAAAGGAATGTTTAAGTGATTGACCAGTTGATTGATAAATATACCATCAGCGCCACCGAATATTCCATATTCGTGTTGGATAATACAATAATCGTATTCGCCATTGATAATATGTACGGCTTGGATATAACTATCAAGTCGTTCTTTGTCGATAACAAAGCGTACTGCCGGATCAAACTGTTCGGAACCGGATTTGGATACAGCAATTACATCGATGGATGCCGTCTGGTCCAATCCCATTCCTTTTCTGAGGTCTTTCGTGAAAGTCGCCAATCCACATTCCTGGGGTGGAAAGGTACTTATAATAACGATTCTTTTCATACATTTAATCCTCTTTTTCCTTGTCTTCCTCATTATTTACCGGAATATCCAAAATAGCCATGAGTAGTAGATAATATCCTTTTTCCAGGCCCATTTTCTTTGCTTTTTGATCTATATTTTCCATATGACATTTTAATAATATAAGGTGGTATCTTGTTTCGTTTTATGCATCAAAAGCTGTACCCAAAGCGGGGCATTTATTTCATATCCGTAGTTTACAAAGGCGTAATCCGTAAAGTGATACAGTGTTTACCGCACAAACACTACAGGAGTAGGTATTTTTCCCTCATGAAAGAAAATTTATGTTAGCTCTTCAAATTGGCCTTCCAACTATTTTTACATGCGGCCTAAACAAAACAGGTCAACTGTTGGTTTACCGTACAAGATTGACTAGGGAATTATCATGTGAAACTTCCACTACATTCGCTTTTTTACCTTATGATAGAAAAAAATAACACCGAAAAAATCAACGACCATTTAGCTAATGAACGTACATTTTTAGCTTGGATAACAACGAGTTTGGGGATCATGGGCTTTGGTTTTGTTGTTGTCAAATTTTCCTTATTTATACAGCAGATCACATTGATGTTGAATTCAAAGACGTCCATGGACATAGAACCCGAATATTCCGGAGTTGTCGGTGTCTCAATCGTTATTATAGGATCCATTACAGTTGTTCTAGCTTATATTAAGTATAGAAAAGTTGCAAAACAGATTGAGTCAGAAAACTTTACTTATGGGTCATACGGTATTGCTTTGATGTCTGCATGTTTTCTTATTATCGGTCTTCTCCTCGGGTGGCATTTGATAGATAGCTTATAAAATCAATATCTGCCATTGGATAATACGATTTATATCAGGTGCTGTTGAAGAATAGACCATAAATCTCATGAGTAGGAATGCCATGACTGGCGTTACGGATATTAAATGAACTACAGCGAATTTTAAAAGAATACTTAACAGGTGAAAATATCTATTTACTTTGTACGATGCGACAGAATAAATATGCTCAAAGTTCAATAGATATGGTGAAATTGATAATGGTTTTGCTATTAACGGTAATATGTGGTGGGGGATGTGCACAAGAAAAAAAAGAGAGGACGATGCCAACAACTAATCGTATAAGCTATCTTTCAGAAAAAGTTCGCAGATTCAAAGATGAACCTCTTTATCAACTGGAAGTTGAAAGCCTGTTTAGTTTCAGCGTATTGGTAAACGGTTGTCCGGTTTATTCAAATTTCGATAAAATTCCGGGAATGGGGAGGATAAATATCAATCCCTATATTCTTCAAAGTGGGCAACAACAAGTTACCATTGAACTCTATCCGGGTTATGATGATCAAGGAATTAGTAAGCCCTATCTTGAAGCAGGTGATAAATTTACACTTAAAATAGAGAAAACTGGTTGGGGGAAAGATGGTCTTTTAAAGGAGCCTGAAGAAATTGTGTCTTATAAGGCTGTTGACGAAAAAGTGGATTTAACCAAACGGACAGCATATAAAACCGATATTAGCTTTACGGCTACTGTTCCCTATCAACTTGCCGGATGGAAGAATGGCCAAGATTTGACTCAGTTGGATTCTCAACAGCTCGAAGAGCATGTACTTAGTTTTTATAAGGAGATGATAGCTGCTTTTGAAACAGGTGACTACGATGATTTAAATGCACGATTTTTGAAGGCAGATGCTGAATGGTACCAATCTGAGTATTTTTCCCAAGATATAATTACTAAGTTTCAAACAGTGAAAGGTCGAAAAGGCAAATCTGTCGCAACAAGGTTTTCGAACTCGAAGCCAAATTCCCGAACATTTTATGTACTGGAGGATTACATCATGAAATTCTATGCTGAGGGTAGAATGGTTCGACTTGAACCACGAAAAGGTGTTGATAGGGGAGAATCTTTATTGGGCTATATGGATACAGATAAAAATGGTATGAACAGAAAAACATTCGTAGATATGCTGTTATACATCCCCAAAGGAGAAACGGCATTGCAAATTGTAAGATAAATATTCATCAGGCAATCGCCAAGCTTGATCGTGTCCCTGGAATCAGCGTCCAGATTTATTCTCGATGACCGCTATTGCCTGATCTATGTAACGTTGTTTTGCATTTTTTATGACTTCCTGCATTTCGTTATAGGTCAGTTTGGTCTTACCATTTTTTGGCTTCATGTCGATGGGAAAAACAATATCAGGCTCTATACCCTCGGCGATCTTGTATACTTTGCCATTCCGGTCTTTTAGGACTGAGGTTGTAAGCATGACCATACAATTCTTGTTGATATTGAAAGGAGCGTTGCCAGAAGTGAGACCACCAGTTTTTTGCCCTATTACTTTTACATTTTTCTGTCCTTTGAAGTGAGCGGTAAAGAACTCTCCGGAACTAGCGGTAATGTTGCTTGTCAATAAAATAATAGGGATATCATTATGCCGCAATTTTATGGGCTTTACCTGATCAGGTTCCAATTGAAAAAGTTGGAAATATGTGAGATCTTCGGGACTTTCAACAGTATAATAAGTAATAGCCGTCGTTTCTTTGCCTTGCGAATCTATATAAGCGTATGTTTTATCGGTGTCCAATAAGGACGGAAACTGCCAGATCATCGGCATGATATTTCCACCGTTGTTTTCCGTTAGATCTATGATCCACGCTTTAGGTTCCTGAGCGTCCAAGTTTTTCAGTTGTATGCCTATGGTATCCACATATTTTCTGTTTTCCAGCATTACGGGAGGTACATTGATGTAAGCATATTTGCTATTGATCATATAATGCTGAAAGTTTTTCGGAGGTATACCTGCTTCTTTGTCCGTCATGACCGCCATTTTTTCAAATTGGTCCTGTTCTGATTCCTTATCCTGTCCCGTTTCTTCAAAGAACAAGCTAGAATGACCATCCTTTAAAGTCTTTAACAATTTCTCAAAATATGGTTTTAATTGGTTGACTTCATTAATATGACGAGTCTCCGCTATGAACGCTGGCCTGATGGAATCCCACTGCATAGATTTTCCCATATAGGCATTTTTTTGTAGGGTATCCAGAAATTGGATCACCATTTGCTGTGTTTGATTGACCTGTGCATGTAGCTTCGGCACCCAGAATAATACAATAAAAAATAGAAAGGCTCTCTTCATGTTACTTGTTAGTGAATATCGTTTCGTGCGTTTAATATAAGACCAAAATAGTCGTGGTTATCAAATGCTCCAACAGATATTTGTTGGATAAAATAGCAAAAAAGAAGATATCCTGCAATCCCTCGTAAATAAAAAAATACTTGTCAATTTTTCGGTTGTAGAAGGAATGTATTCGCTATAGATTTGTTCTATCATTATAAATAATTGCATTATGGAATTAAGTTTCGAACAAATGTGTCACCTAAGCGGCTACGGCGTAGGTATCTGGCGAAAAAAATGGTTGCTAGAGCTTGAAGAGCGGCAACACTAATTCCTACTAGTATCGATTTAATCCTCTTTTGAACAGCAATTCGTAGGATTGCTGTTCAAAAGGAAGATTAGCTTTTCATATTCATTCTTTCCTCTTGGAGATCGAGTATGCGAAGGTGTTTTCTAATGATTTCTTCGTCCAATAAAAGCTCTTCACGATTCTTATTGATCAACCACATTCTTTGAGTTTCTATGATGTCGATATAGATTTTTCTATATTCAGCATAGTTAATGATGATTTCCGAACTTGTCAATTGGTTTTCATATTTCTGCAATTGATCCTTCAATGTCGGAAAGCTGTCTACTTTGTCCGCGTAATCTTTACGAATTTTCTCTACAGCTACTTGGGCAAGTTTGTTTTGGATCTCGTAATCGATTTCCTTTTCTGTCCGCACAAAATCTCGATCTATTGGCGGAAATTTCTTTAATAAAAAAGGAAGCGTAAGTCCCTGTACAAGCAGTGTTAACAGAATAGCGACAAATGTGATAAAAAGGATCAGATTTCTTTGTGGGAAAGGAACCCCATTTTCTAAAGTTAGGGGAATTGAAAGTGCCGCAGCCAAGGAGACTACGCCCCGCATTCCAGTCCAACCAATGATCATGGGCGTTTTCCAGCCTGGAGACTGTGCATCTGCCACAGTGATAAAGTTGCGCATCACTAAAGTGGTAATGACTGCTGCATAGCCCGCTAAAATTCGCACAACAACGAGTACTGCAGTAACTGCAACTCCATATCCAATTGCGGTGTAAATATCAGTATCCCCTAAACCGTTCACTATTTCGGGTAAATCCAAACCAATGAGCATAAACACAATCCCGTTTAGCAAAAAGCAAAAACTTTCCCAGACTGTTACTGTGCGTATTCTGGATGCGCTACTCAAAAAATCGTGACTACGGTAGGAGAGAAATAATCCACCACTTACCACGGCCAAAACTCCGGAAGCATGGAGCTCCTCTGCCGCTAGATACATGGAGAATGGTGCGATAAAAGTCAGTAATATATCTGTATTCGGATCGGTTGGCAAAATTTTGTGCATTTTCAAGAAAATATACGCAAGTGTAAGTCCAATACCTACGCCACCGACACACATCCAGACAAAGCTTCCTGCAGCCTCATACCATACAAATTGCCCCGTTGCAGCAGCAATCATAGCAAATCGGAAAATAATCAGTGAAGAAGCGTCATTCAGTAAGCTCTCGCCCTCGAGAATTGAAGCCAGTCTTTTTGGTACTTTTACAAATTTTAAAATTGCACCTGCGCTTACTGCATCAGGAGGAGAAACGATTCCACCCAATAAAAATCCCAAGGCTAAAGAGAATCCGGGGATAAAATAGTTTGCGAAAACTGCAACCGATAATGCGGTGAAAAACACAACGACGAAAGCAAAACTGAAAATAATTCTGCGCCATCGCCAGAGTTCCTTCCAGGAGGTTGACCAAGCTGCTTCATACAATAATGGTGGTAAAAAAATAATAAATATTAATTCAGGTTCTACTTTTATAGGCGGTACTCCCGGAATAAAGCTTATTAAAAGTCCCGCCAACACAAGCAAAACAGGGTATGCAACCTGAATTTTTTTAGCCAGCATAATGAGCATGGTAATCAACAGAACCAAAAAGAGATAGAATGCGAAATTTTCTAACATGTATTCGTTTTAGATACATAAATATATATTAAATTTTTAAAAACATTTAAAGCTCATTTAAAATTTAAACCGAGTTAAAAGCTGCGATCTCCGTTTTAGGGATATCGTTCTCTTAGTGACTGGAGCGGGGCCTAGGGAAGCATAAAACACCTTTCCATTCTGTAGCCAAGAGTCAACCCCAACGAGTTGGCTCTTGGCTACGATAGCATAAAAATGAAGTTGATCTGTCAGAAAACACTAAAAAGTTGGTGCCGTAGTTTTTAGGTCAGAATTCAGGAAGTCATCAATCATCGGAACTAACCAATCCATGCGGTACATCATACCGATATGTGTAGTCCCCGGTAGGATGGCTAAACGAGATTTAGGTAATCCATGTATATCACCCATTTTCCCACCGCCCAAGGCACGAAATAATGCTAATGCATGTTCATATTGTATGCCATCGGCATCACCAATGGCCATAAATAGGGGCGCTTTTATTTTTTTTGCTTCTTTGGACCAGTCGTAAGGTTCCAGGTCAATACTAATTACTTTCTTTACAAATTCGGGGAAATGTTTTGGATCATTGCCAAGACTGTCGTATTGCTTCTCAATGGGTGAACCTTTAAATATATCCGCAGTTATCGATGAATAAGATGCTTCGACATCGGGCCACCATCCATCATGTGCGTAACTGCCGGACAGCACGATAAGTCTTCGTACCTGCTCGGGATGACGTATAGCCATTTGAAAAGCTACGCCACCACCCATGCTGTAGCCCAATATATCGGCACTATCTATTTGAAGATATTTCAATAGACCGGATACATCATCGGCCATCCCTTCATAACTGATTTTTCGTGCAATGTCTCTGGTACGTCCATGTCCCTGCATCTCCGCGACTATTACTTTCCGACCTTTAAACATGGGGATAGCATGAGACCAGTTCAATGGGATCGTCATATAAGATCCGTGAAGCAATACAAGAGGTTTGCCCTCGCCATAAACTTCATAATACATTTTTAACCCATTTACATCCACATAACCCGTTTCTGATGGTTTAGCTGATTTAGCAACTGATGAATTTTCTGAAGTACCTGTTCGATCGTTCGTGTGTTGACAGGATAGCAATAACCCAAAAACTAGTGTTATTATTAGCCCTAATGTCTTTCTTGTTTTCATATTTATTTGATTGTTAAAAGTTTATAAGCAAATCTATTCATTTTTGATATTGAGTTTAGACCGGATATCCGACAATTTCAAGGGGGAAAAACGACAAAAGAATAAATACCCGATCAAACTAGGGTAATAATTATTATCAATTCAAATAAGAGGGTAAAATAGAACAAGGTAGACAAGACATGCTCCTTATTGTTTTAGTGCCGTTGACACTTTTACTTCTTAGTGGATATTTTAAGGAGTTTGCATTTTAAAATTTGGAGAAATTGAAAAACGTAAGATGTTATTGTACACGTACTATTTTCACTATTTTAGTGAAAGAAAGAGGAGCATCAAACGTTACAATATATTTAGATACAATTAGGATAATCGGTCAACCATGGGAAATACCGTTGCGAAAATGTTGGAAATGTATGGGCTTAGTACAGATGAGAGTTTGATCGATAGCTTGGACGCTACTTGGAGTGAAAGCGAAATAAAGGAATATTGCTGGCGTGTACTAAGGACTTTTCCTGATTTAAAAAAGGAAAACTGGTCAACAGGAATAGAAGGAGGGGATTACATCTACAGTTTTTCCGGTCATTATGTGTTTATTACAGACGATATCTGGAGTTTCAACCTGATTGCCGAGAGATCGGTGCTGAAGTTATTGGTCGAACAAATGGTTGAGTTAAATAAAACAAAGCATTATGATATTTAACATTGACAGGTGGATCCGTAATATTAATAAGGGAACTGCGCGATTTGTAAAATCGGATGACGACGTCGAAAGCTGCCTTTTGCTTTTAAATGGTAAAGATGTGACGCCATTTATGGCCAATGGGAAGGATGATGTACTTCTAATTGGTGATGGCGGAATTAATTTTGTCGTGCTATTATTTGGGTCTAAAGATGTAATGACCAATACATAAATCAACTCTATTTTGACTACATCAAAAGAGATCTCATACGGTACAATAGGCATATCATAGAAAAAAGGGACTATAGTTCCTCTTTTCTATGATAACGGCTAAAGTCAGTTAAAAAAATCAACAAATTAAATTCGTTACTCCGCTACACAACGGATTGGAAAAGCCTGAAATTTATTCATAGTATTATTATCGCCGGGTGTATTTACCATCATACCCGTAGAAGATCCCTGAAGATAATAGATATTATTTCCCTCGGTATAACTTGTATGGAAATAGGCAAATTGTCCGCGCTGTTCATAGCCCAGGGGAGCATAAATACCTCCATAGTCATGTGTTTGAACACGTCCACCGACAGGAAGGGTCAATTTTACATTTTTGTTGCGGATACTGGTCAGTACTTTTGCAGCACTATAATTCGTCTGGCTAGCGGCCCATAAGCCAATATTACTTGCTGTTGTGCCACTGATCAGGGATTCGGCTTCTCTTTTGGTGGGGATACGGTAACCACTCGGACATGGGTCAGTAGCCGTTTTTACTGGAGCAATTTCAGTTCCACTATTCCATGCATTATCGGGTTGTACAATGTTTGAACTCCAACTCGATACACCGGGCCAATTTGCTGTCCCTATTGCTGGTATCCTTCCCCATTGATAAAAATTACCATAGAGATCCATGATTGACGGATCCTGATCGGGGTCGATGTTGGAAGTTGAACCAGGGGCGCCCAAGTCATAACGCATCCAGACGACACCGTTGATACGTGCTGCTTTTTGTCCCTGATGATCCAGAAAAACATCTTTTGGATTGATACGGATTCGGAGATCATATTTCACACCTGGGTTGATGACTACGTTATTAAGGGCTACAATATTCTGTTGTGTCATAGGACCTACCGTAATAGATGCTAAATTCAGAGTGCCTGTAACTGTTATCGCATTTAAGATCAATGGTGCCGAAACAACAGTTCCCGCATTAAGTGCTTGAAATATGATCGGAGCATTCCCGATCTGCCCTGATTGTGCTGGTGTGCCATTAGACAATTGAATAGCTGTTGTCGGGTAATGAGGAGTAATAGAAGCAGTTATGGCAGTAACATCGTATCCCGTTGCCGAAGCGTCAATGATTGTGGTGATCATGCTCATCTTATGTGTCAATGTAATATCCACATAATTGACCGTATTGCCACTGACAACCATATTATCTTTTTTGTAATACATCAAGTCGGCACTGCCGGAAAGTCCCTCTAAACTTGATGTCACTAATGTTTTGTTCGCTGGATTCGCAAAGGTTATTGGCGGAAGATCTGTAGCGCTGTTTACGGAATAAGCGACAAAGGTATAACTTTGTCCGCCATCTAAACTCAATTGTAAGGTGTTACCCTCATTACCACGAATATAATCCCTTTCGGTGACGTATTCACCTGAAGATTTATACACAGCCATTTTATAGCGTATTCCCGGATCAAGCGGTTTTGTTTCTGTACTGGCTTTGGTACTTGCTTTTGCGCCTATAGGCTCATACGAACTTGCTGGAGCCAGTTCAGCCTCCAGGGTATATTCACCATTGAAGGCAACCTCCTGTCGTTGGATCCTGCTCATTTCTGTTGCAGGAATCCCTGCTGTGGATTTCTTCTCTATACTTTCCTGATTGTCATAATGATTACCAAGTATATTGACTTTAACCACAGCCTTCTCTGTTGAGACAGTAGGATGATCATCTTTCGTACGACAGCCAATTAGGGCAAATAAAACAAAAAAAAGAAACGCACCCATTTCCATGGTAGAATTGATTCTGTTGTTTAAAATCTTATTTTTCATTTTTTCTCTTTCGGTTACTAATAAGTCCCTTAATCAATTATTTGTATCAAATAATCCTTTTATCTTTATTACGATCAGAAGTATCTACCAATCTAAGTCGGCTGAAGCTTCTGGCATTTGCTGCCATTCCGTACTTACGCTATTATTAGGTTTGGTGGTTGCGGAATCTGCGGCGATGCCATTCTCCATTTTCACTTGAACGGTCTTAATTTGAGGTCGCTCGTACTTCTCCTTTGTCGAATCGACAAGTTTGTTTCTATTTGAGGTTCTCATTATTCAATTTTTTATAGGTTTACTATTGCTTGATGATTGAGGTCGTAAATTTTGTTGTGTTATATCGTTGTCAATTAACTTAACGGAATGCAATGGAGGATTCCAAAGAAAATCGGCTAAGAATGACACAGTTTTCATGACCGTAGATTTTATCCAAATTTACAGAAGATCCAAATGAGGGAAAATCGCTAGTACTAGCGATTTTTTGCTTTGCATTTTAGGTTTGTAGATTTGATGTTGGATTCGTTGTTGTATCGTTCGATTCTGAACATTCGGTGTCCGATTATGATCAATCTCTGATTATAAATATGTTTTAGTGTGCTGTTTAACAGTAGTATACTGTTTTGGCAAGCGAGTTGATAAGGAAGTTAATCGAGAAAATTGTGTAAAAGATGACGCGGAAGCCATCGCCTTTTTTGTCACAAACACCAAAAAAAACGACATGGATCATGTTATTCGGCGTCTTAAACTTAACATATTATGAAAATCATAAAATCTTTACCTATTGCCCTTATTTTCGGACTAATGGTCTCAACAGCTTGTGCGCAAACCGAAAGTCAGCTCCAAAAAGAAATTTCCGGGGTTGAATCAGGGCTGATACCACCTGTACGCTTTGTGGGGGAGCGATCTTGGGATATTGCCTCACGCATGAAGTTTTATAATATTCCCGGTGTGAGTATAGCTGTTATCAAAGATTCTAAGGTCATCTGGAGTAAGAGCTACGGCGTTGTAGATCTTGAGTCCAAGGCTCCAGTCACCGCTAAAACATTGTTTCAGGTTGCTTCGATGAGCAAGCCTGTCAGTGCTTACGCTGCGCTCAAGGAGGTAGAGCTTGGTAAATTAGCTACAGATACGGATGTGAATTCATTCCTAACGTCGTGGAAAGTTCCAGACAACGAATGGACTAAAACGAAAAAAGTCACCCTCAAGAATATCGTCAGCCATACTGCTGGTTTTACAGTAAGTGGATTTCCGGGCTATAAGGTAACGGATCCGATGCCCACGGCAGTGGAGGTGTTGAATGGAGGAAAACCCGCCAACACCCCTGCGGTATTTGTCGATAAGCTTCCTGGAGCAAATTTTCGCTATTCAGGAGGTGGATATACGGTAATGCAACAGATGCTTATGGATATCGAAGGGAAAGATTACACAAGCATTATGAATGAGAAAGTGCTGCTGCCATTGGGAATGAAGAATAGCACTTTCGCACAACCACTTCCAGCTACACAAGCAGAGTTTGCCGCCACAGCCTATTCCGAAGATGGAAAGCCTGTTGAAGGAAGATATCATGTTTATCCGGAGCAGGCTGCTGCAGGATTGTGGTCTACAGCTGAAGATTATGCCAAGTTTGTGATCGATATTCAACATACATTGGCAGGCAAAAGCAGCACTGTTATTTCCAAAAGGACAGCAGAAGAGTTTACCAGCCCTTTCATTGAATCCTTTATCGGTCTAGGGCTGTTCATTGAAAACTATGCGGGAGCTGTTTACTTTTGTCATGGTGGCTGGAATGAAGGTTTTAGTTCTTATTTTATAGCAAGCAAGACAAGTGGTGACGGGGTTGTCGTATTGACAAATACCAACAAACCTCTATTTATCAACGAACTCGTTCGCGCGGTCGCTTTAACCTATCAATGGCCCAATTACATTGCTCCAGCTAATAAAATTTTACCATCAACCGCACAAGAGCTAAGCTCCTATATCGGACGTTATCGTGCCGATAAATATGGATTAATCAAAGTCTACAAAGAAAATGGCAAACTGATGGCCATACAGAATCTAGACGCCCCTGTCGAACTGATTAAAGTGGGGGTAGACACATTCGCGATGCATGACTGGGATTATAAAATGGCCTTTGTAAAGAATAAAGCTACAGGTAAGCAGGAGCTTGTTCAGGTTTTGCGTGATAAAACAATCCATGCCAGAAATCCAAAACTTAATGCAGGCGATGTTATTCCGCTGGAGCTGATTTTGGAAGGTCATTTTGAACAGGGCGTAAAAGCTTATCAACGTGCAAAACAAGAGGATAGTGAGCATAGGCTGCTTTCAGAAGGTTTTCTGAATGGTACAGGTTATGAGCTCCTTTCTCAAAAGAAATTGATCCAGGCGATCGATATTTTTAGGGTCAATACGATTTTATATCCGATGAGCGAAAATGTATATGATAGCCTGGCAGAAGCTTATCTGAAAGCGGGCAAAAGAGACAAAGCAAAGCAGAACTATATAAAGTTGCTTGAAATCAATCCTAAAAACGAAAAAGTAAGTAAGATTTTAGAAACCTTATAATAAAAGTGTAATGAACCAATTTTTTGCTAATTTGCACCCATGTCAATGCAAGCAAATACCTATCAATTATTTTCCAAAGAGATTCTATCGACCTGGAAGAACCAAGATGTGTCCTATATTAAGGTAGAAGAGTTGTCTACCATCGAGGGGATCACCTTTTTTGAGCTGATACCTGATTCGGAGCTTTTGGATGGGGGAGAACTCGATACACTTTATGCGATAGATTCGGAGGATGTCGATGATATGCTATTATTCAGTAAGAATGTTAAGTTTGTCGTCCACAATATTTATTTGGAAGAGGATTAAGTGGATTGGACGGTTCTATAATACCGTTATGTCAGTTTTTTTATTTTTTGTAGCAAGGAGGGTATGTTTTACGTATTATGTAAATAACACATTATATAGTAAACCTGATAATTATGAAATTAATCCGACTATTTTTCCTGATAGTTCTTTGCGTAGCTTGTAAAAAAGATAATCAGTCCTACGAAGAGCACTATAAAAAAGCCGATGCGAAACTTGTTGAAATAGAAAAGTTGGTCAAAACATCATCTTGTAACGATCTTAGCAGTTTGCAAATTGATAGTGTTATTGGAGGGTATAATGGCGGTTACAATAGCGTTTACAAATACTTCCCTGTAGGTAATGAGATAAAAAATGCCTACAATAAACTAAAATCAGAATATATATCGTTGCTGGAGGCCGCTAGAAAAATAGATGAACGGCCAATATTTGATATGTTAGTCGAATCCGAACCTCATTTTGGCATCGGTTGTATTGATGGTTCTCCAAAAGTACTGTTGGCATCGGATTTCAATCTTGAGCAAACGAGAGAAAAATTGAATACGAATATAAGGGCATTGGAAACTTTCTATGCTAATCCAATCTGTCATAACCCGAGTAATTGGTATGCGCTACCAATAGCTAAAGACTGCAAATTGAAATATGTGCTATTTCAAAATGATTCAAATAGCGAAAGCAGAAAGGATTTTAATGCTATTTATCGTCAACATAAAGCCTTATCTCGTAGACTGGCTAAATTAGATCCCAACTATGTAAAATGTGAAAATTTACTTGCTTCTCACAAAAACGTACGTTGTGAAAACAATAAACCGGTGATAGAAGAATAGCAGATTGCCGTAATTTTTATTTTATGGAATATTTCTCAGCATCCGGATTGACAAGATTGAGTTTCTGTATAGCTTTTGGAAATTTACTATAATCTATTTGAAGTAATAGAACAAAAGTCGTCTGAATCAATTATCAGACCTTTTAAAAGAAGCTTTTTCTTCATGCACAGTATGCGATTTCTTTCGAATCTGATTGGGCGCTATGCCACATTGCTTTTTGAATGCGACGGAAAAGGACGAGGGCGACGAGTACCCTGTTCTGAAGGCAATCTCTTTAATGGATAGATCAGTTGTTCTCAAGAGGGAGATTGCTTCCTGAATATGTACTTGAGTTGCAAATTGGAAGAGACCCATACCGAATCTTTCCTTGAATCCTTTTTTCAATTTGTATTCATTGACGCCAAATTTGATAGCCAGTTGCTCGATGGTATAAAATTCACCAGTATTTTTTACAATAAAATCCTGAACTGTATAGAAGATATTGGCCTCAGTCTCTCCATAACTACTAATTATATCACTTTGTTTTTTTTCTTGATCAATCCATTCAAATAGCAATTGCAGGAGGATCATTGTTCTGCCTTTCATAAAGTATTGTCGTTGAATGCCTGTTTTGCGACAGGATTTCATCTCCTGTAGGATATGAAGCATCTGTGGACTGAGGGGAACGCCCTCTTCAACCAAACGAACAAAATTATTCTTGTCGACCTGGGCGATAAATGAGTCTACCACCTGCATTTCGGCAACAAACTGATGAAAATAGTCGGATTCCACATAGATATCAAAATTGCGATAGGCAATGTCTTTCCTGAAAAATATCTCCACATCGGATTCAGATGGTGTGAAATAGATATAATTGTGCTGCGGCAGATAGCTGTTTTCCCTGTTGTTAATGCTATCCTTTAGCACCTGCTGATTCAGGAAAAAGGCAATCTGAATATAGTTTTTTGTAGAAGTTCTATACGTTAATGTGATATCTTGTGCGTAAGTATAAGCGTAATCCCTAATGATAAATTCCGGACTGTCATAGATATAAGTTGTGGTAAAATTTCCCAAAGGAGTTTCTAGATGTTTTATCGTCTGGTCATTTTCGTCCTGATCATAAAAGCATAATACTTCGTCCATCAGTTCCCGATTTGTTTTAATTTCTCCCATATTCTAATGTTTTTCTCCCGAATTCGAAATTTGATTGCCCAAATGTGCTCTACTTTTGCGTTGTAAATTTAATTATATTAATTCTAAATAGAGTATGTTAAAGAAAAGTATTCTCTGGAGCATCTTGGTTTTGCCCACTGTGGTACTGGCTCAGAGCGGCAAGACGGAAAAAGAGAAGAATAAAATAAATCCGGCTGTCGACTCCACGAAGGTGGATAGCACAAAATCCTATGTGCTGTCGACCGCGAACGTTGTTGCCAACAGAACAACAATACCATCTTCGACTTTACGTCTGGGCGAAAATCTTTTGGTCACACCGCAAAATATTCAGGTTATAGACCAGCGTCTACTCAATGATCAAATGATATTAACGACTGCTGAAGGTCTGTCGCGGAACGTAAGTGGTGTACGGACGATCACACATCAGGAAGAGGGGAGTGTAGGGATTGCAGTACGTGGATTTCAAGCGTCGAATCTCCGTAATGGGATGGACGTAAGTGGTAGTTTCGGGCCACTACGTGAAGACATGGCTTTCGTGGAGCGCGTAGAATTTGTGAAGGGACCAGCAGGTTTTATGATGGGTAATACACAGCCCGGTGGTTTCTATAATATCGTGACCAAAAAACCATCGGGAAATAATCAACGAACAGCACAAATGACCCTGGGGAGTTACAATTTATTGCGCGCTGCGGTTGATATTGACCAGCGGTTGAGCACTGACGGTAAGTTTTTAGGACGGTTTAACGTCATGGGAACCAAGAAGGGAAATTTTCAGCAAAATGTCGGTCACGAACAATTTGTTTTGAACCCATCCTTTAAGTATAATGCCAGCGAAAATACAAATGTAATATTCGAATATATCCTCTCTCAAAATAATTTTGAAGGTGGATTTTCAAAATATGCCTATGGCATCGACGGTTTTAAGGAGGTGAAAAAGAACTTTTCATTTAGCGATCCGATTATGGATCCGACCAAGTCCTGGGAACATAATATCTATGGAACAATCAACCATAACTTTAATGAGGATTGGCTGTTGACAGCACAGTTCGGTTATGTACGGTCTGAAATGGAAGGAGCCTCCCTGTATGCGAATTACAATACGATTGCTTTAAAAGATGGTGCTAACGGTGTTAAGAAGGGCGATGTAACACGTAATTTGAGTATCAATGATGCTTTGAATACTTCGACTGTCGGGCAGGTATTTACACGGGGAAAATTCAAAACAGGAGAGGTCAACCACAATATTTTGGCTGGTTTAGATATGGGCAAAAAGTTCTATGTCGCGGATTGGTCTGAAGCAGGTAGTATTGTTGATCCAAGCAAAAAGCTGCCGGTCAATGCCGATGGTGAGGTAATCTTTAATATCTATAATCCGGTTTATGGCAATTTGACCAAGGATATGTTACCGGTATATGACCGCTCCAAATCACTACGGGAACGTGGTGCCAATTATCTATCGGATTACTCATACAGTTCTGTCCATATTCAGGATGAAGTTCGTTTTTTGCAGGACAAACTTAGGGTCGCTGCTGGTCTACGGTATACTGCAACAAAGAAGGTATCTATTGCCAATAATGGTAATGAAGTTAAAAATGAAGCATTTACACCGCGGTTTAGTGTGACGGGGTTGTTGACACCTACTTTTACCCTTTATGCGTTGTATGATGAAACATTTCAGGAGCAAGTAGGATTGTTGTTGGATGGAGGGACAGCAGATCCTTCATACGGGCGAAATAGAGAGATTGGGCTGAAGAAAACCTGGTTTCAGAATAAATTGATGACCAATTTGACAGCTTACCACTTGACAAAGACCAATATGCTCACTGCGGCTGGAGTTGACAATCCCGGAAGATTTGAACAATCGGGCGAAGCAACATCTAAAGGTATTGAGTTAGACGTCAATGGGGTTATCAACAAAAACTGGAATGTGGTATTCAATTATGCCTATACCGATGCCAAAGTTACAAAAGATAAGGATCCCAAGAAGATTGGCGGAATGTTGTATGGTACAGCCCGTCATATTAGCAATGCCTGGATAAAGTATACCATTGCAGACGGGAATTTAGAAGGTCTCGGATTTTCTGCAGGTTATGAATATCAGGCGAAGCGTGCTACCTGGCCAGTTGTCCAAGACCATAAGTACCTTCCTGATGACTTGTTTTCCATAGACTTGGGGGCGTCCTATCAAAAAAATAACTATCACATTGCACTATTGGTCAACAATGTGACCAACCGTTATAATTACGTCGGTTTCTATCCCGGAGCCTGGAGATATACGCACTATGGATGGCGGGCAGTCAATCCGCAGGGCTTTAGGTTGAACCTGGCCTATAAGTTCTAATACATGCCGTTACACAGTAAAAATTATTTGTCACATTTTACTGAGGGATGTCCAAAAAAATTGGGGCATCCCTATTTTTATGCAGTTCTGCTTACTTCCTGAGATATTCTTATCATACTATTCCATACCAGATGGATCATAAGTAAAAGCAATACATATACAAGTGCATTGATCGGATTTTGGTTTATCTATAGGTTAAAAAATGGAAAAAAATACAAGTCTACCATTAACCAGCTGAAATCTACCTTTATGTACCCTTATAGTACCATAAAGGCACATATCGTTTTGTAACAAAGTAGTACTTTATCTGTGCTTTATCTGTACTGGAGAGGTACTATATCTGTACTGGGGAACTGTTTCGTCGTATGGAGAAATAATTTTATCCGTTTGTAGAGGTTTGTCTTAATCAAAAATATTTATTATTTAAATATAGTTAATATGCTGAATTGGCTTCAAATGACTCCAAATGGATAGGGCAGAGCTATCAAAGTAGCTTCAAATAAATACAGCTAATTCTGGCCGATTTGCTCCATCTGTAAATCGCATTTATAATAAACGATCAATATATAATTTCATGATGATCAACAGGAGAGCTGTCAGAAGGGGAAGAATCGTTACAAAAGACCAATCGGCAATTTATACTTTTTGGGATAATTATTTTATCAATGTACCGGTTCTACTCAAAGACCTGATAATCGATTTACTAATTTTTTCACTACTTAGCAATCATTTTATTTCTATTATTTAACCTGTTAGTCAATAGCAAAATGTTTTATTATTTATAATTAGTCTAATTAATTTCATTTATACCATTGGATGTACTATATTCGGCTCCATAATTTTTTTTATGGGAATCAGATCTATACCTATTGCAGTAGCGATATTTTCGCTTACAGGAGTCGCCAATGCGCAGACAGCGAGTATCTTTGGTAAAATAACGACAATTGATGGTAATCCGGCGGAGTCGGTCAATTTGACCATCAAAGGAATTAACCGACAGACTCGGACGGATAAAAGTGGGAACTACAAATTTGACCGATTGAAACCTGGAAGTTACCAGATTGTGGCCAGTTTCACCGGACTAAATCCGATTGAAAAGGAAGTAATCGTTGAAAATAACAAACCTGTTATCCTGGATTTCGCTTTAAATGAGAACTACGCACAACTGCAGGAGGTGCTGGTATCTGCTTTCAAAGTCAACCGAACGACCAGCGCTGTAGCCAAAATGCCATTGAACAATATAGAGAATCCGCAGGTCTATAGCACCGTTTCACATGAGCTATTAAAACAACAGGCAATCACAAGTTTTGATGATGCCCTGATCCGCAATGTCTCGGGGCTCAGCCGGACATGGGAATCTACGGGTAGAGCTGGGGATGGCGGCGCATATTTTTCCTTACGGGGTTTTGAAGCACAAAGTAATCTTGTTAACGGGCTTCCCGGCTTATCAAGCGGTATCCTTGATCCGGCCGGAATAGAGGAGATTCAAGTCCTGAAAGGACCTTCTGGGACTTTATTCGGTGCCAGCTTTTATGGGTATGGTGGTGTAATCAATACGATTATGAAAAGACCATATTTTGAAAATGGTGGTGAAATTTCCTACAACTACGGTAGCAATAAGCTGCATCGGGCGACAGTTGATCTCAATGGCGTCCTGAATAAAAGTAAAACCCTGGCACTCAGGATCAATTCAGCCTATCATCATGAACACAGTTTTCAGGATGCCGGATTTAAAAAATCCTTTTATTTTGCACCATCGTTGACCTATCAGGTAAATGACAGGTTGACCGTTAATCTGATGACCGAATTGCTTGATATGAAAAGGGCTGTCGCTCCCGTTTTTTTCCATTCGGATAGGGTAGCACGGCTTACCTTTAAAAATATAGACGAACTAAACCTTGATCCCAAGCTTTCCTTTACAAGCAATGAATTGACGATCAAAAACCCACGGACCAATATCCAGGGCGAAGTGCTTTATAAAATCAATGAGAGCTGGAATTCGCAGACTGTTGTTTCATACGGAAAGGTAAAGTCGAATGGAATATACAGCTATATATGGGGTAATCAGGGCAATTTTTTTGACCAGTACTTTCACAATGAAAATCAAAAGACAAGAACTTATGATCTGCAGCAAAACTTCAACGGTGATTTTAAATTGGCCGGTTTAAGGAACAGACTTTTGGTTGGTGTTGACTATTTCTCGAGGGATGTCAAGGAAAATGGGTCTGGTTGGGGGCTTGGACGTAGGGTAAGCCCGCAGGGGGAAATAAAAGGACCATTGGGTGAAAACGAAACAGTATTAGATCCTGTTCCATTGACCAAGGATGCCATAGATAAGTTGCTGGCGGAGACAAAAGCCGGAGATCCCTCCCATATTAAAAATAGTTCATTTAGCGTGTATGGTTCCGATCTAGTGGATCTTACGGATAAACTCTCCGTTATGCTGAGCTTGCGCGCAGATTATTTTGACTCAAAAGGTGATGTTTCTAATAAAGACGATGATTATAGCCAATGGGCACTATCTCCAAAATTCGGTATCGTTTACCAGATCGTAAAAGATAGAGTCTCTGTATTTGCTAATTATATGAACGCTTTCTATAACATTGCTCCAAACATAACCTATGACGGCAATAATGTAAAAATAGGCATAAAGTCATTTAAGCCTGAGCGAGCCAATCAATGGGAATTCGGTGCCAAAGCGAACCTGATCAAAGATAGACTATGGACCACATTAGCATTGTACGACATTACTGTGGCAAATAGGGTGTACAGTACACCAACCGGATCTGTACAAGGCGGGAAGGTAGAAAGTAAGGGCTTTGATTTTGATATTGAAGCACTTCCTTACCAAGGAGTTTCGGTAAAGGCCGGATTTAGCTATAATGATATTCAGATAATTGCCGGAAACGGAAATGATTTCTATAATGAAAAAGGACGTGCTCCCGGAGGACAAGGGCCAGGTACTTTAGCAAACCTTTGGGGAAGTTATCAGATTCAGCATGGGAACCTGCGGAATCTCGGTTTTGGAATCGGAGGTAACTGCGGTGGAAAATATAAGGTAATAGACAATAGTGTGACGGGTGTATTTGAACTTCCGAGTTATGCGCTTTTAAACGGCAGTATTTTTTATTCTTTTCATAAATTCCGCGTAAACTTTAATATGAACAATATCAATAATAAACAATACTATATCGGTTATTGGTCCGTTAATCCACAGCAAAAAAGAAATTTTGTCGCGACGGTTTCCTATAAACTGTAATTGAAGATTCTTATCAAATTGGAGTAGATTCAACTGAAATCTTTCCAAGACTCCCCAAAACGGCAGATCATTGTATTGATTTGTCGTTTTTGTTTCTATAAACAGCGGGATTTTACCGTCGATTTATCTTTCTTATCACACAAGTCAATTGAAGATATTTTCCCCTGATTTCACTCATCGTTGTGGCGGATACAGCTGATGAGATTACCTTAGGATTTGAAAATAAGGCTTTCTTATCACTGTTCGTAAAACCATCTATATTCAGGGTTGTGATCAACTGAAGTGCCTCTGTGGCTAGACAGAGAAAGCATTCTGCTAAATAGTTTAATGCGAGATGGGAGCCAGGCTACTTTAAGATCTGTTCCCTATACCTAATTCCCCATGCACCCATGGTATCAATAATCTGATGGAGGCTTTTTCCAAATTCAGTCAGTTCATAATCAACCGATACAGGCATGGTATTATTTTGTGTTCTAGTGATAAGCCTGTTCAGTTCAAGGTCTTTTAGTTCTTTTGAAAGCGTTTTTGACGCCACGCCCTCCACTTGTCTTTTGAGATCCATAAACCGCATTTTACCGACATAATAAAGATGACTAATGATCAAGGTTTTCCATTTTCCATCCAATAGGGACATCGTATCCCTGACACCACGAATATGTTCGTTGCATTCCGGCGCAATTTCAATCTTTTCTTTTTTCATAATGCAATAAAAAACAAAGGTATAAAATGTTTTATGCAATACTTGGTTACTCCAAAGTAACTAGTTTCCTCTAGGTAACAAGTAGCAATTTGATACTTAATAACTTTTAACTTTGTTGCATCAAAAAGAATTAGGTGATTCTATTTCAATGAAAGAATTACATTAATTGGAATTTTAAGACGATTAAAAGATAAAAGTTATGTCATTAAAAGAAGCCCTTAATTGGAGATCTGCAACCAAAAGTTTTAACGGAGAAACAATTGAGAAAGAAAAATTGGATCAGATCCTTGAGGCCATTCGCTTAGCGCCAACAAGTTCTGGTCTTCAGCCATTCAAGGTATTTGTGGTCAGTAATCGAGACATCAGAGCGAAATTGACGCCAATAGCCTGGGGACAACCTCAGATTTTACAAGCCTCCCATATTCTTGTTTTCGCAGCATGGGATGCTATTTCCGTGGATCGGGTAGATGGTTTTTTTGAATATAGTAATCAGGTCCGCAACCTTCCTTCAACAGCAACTGACGCTTATAGATTGAACCTTTTGAGGTTACTGGATAAGAAAACGAAAGAAGAGCAATTTATCGATGCTTCGCGACAATCTTATATTGCGTTAGGCTTTGGATTATTGGCAGCCGCCGATCTTAAAATTGACGCAACCCCGATGGAGGGCTTTGACAATAATGCTTTGGATGAACTACTGGATCTAAAGTCGCAAGGATTAAGAAGTACAGTCATGATGGCCTTGGGACATCGTGACGATGAGAATGACTGGTGGTCAAAATTAGATCGGGTACGCAGACCGCACGAAGAGCTATTTATTGAACTATAGATCATTCGTTTAATTGTTAAAAAGGGAGCCTGGGCTCCCTTTTTTTGTTATTTATTATAGGGGATAGTTTCCTTCCCGTTGGATTAGCCGGAATTGACTTTCTGGAATTCATTTAATCCTGCTCAGCATCACTACCTATAGGGTAGTTTTTTTTAATTTTTCACAATTAATTTTTGGAAATTAAAATAATTAATATTTAATTATAATAGCTTGCATGTTTTTGTATTATAGAGTTTGTTGTACACTATAACGTTTTCGGTAATTACGCAATCGTTTGATGAAATTTTATAAAACTTTTCCGCCTATATTGCCACCGATTTTAAACCACGAAATTTCTTGTTATAGAAATTTAAAAATATGATGAAAATACGTAACGGACATAAAAATCTGGGATGGTATTCTTGCGAATAAAATAATTAACACAATTTATAAACTTAATTTAAAAACCAATGAGAAAGAACATTTTTTATGTTATTGCACTCTGTTGTATTGCTGTATTTTCATCCTGCAAAAAGGATGCTGGGCGGATGGTTTCTGCTCTTGCTGATCTACAATCCCCAGCACTGGCCATTGCAGACAGCGTACAGATCTTCAAAATTACACCATCGGCATCCACAGAGGTGGATCGGCTACAATTCAGAGCAAATCACAACGATATGCAGGCGACGGGATTTTATGTCGCTCCCAATAGCACAATTACACTGAATGTAAAAATCAATACGGGTACTACTGTTGCCCGTCTGGCAATTGGTACGCCTTTTCGAGATAATATTCGACCTGTTAGACAGTATTTTAATCTTCAGGCTGGAACGCAGACCTTCACGGCTGATCAGTATGGAGGTTTGGTGTATGTGATTTATACCGCCAACAATTACAGTACTCCGGGAGAAATTGAAGTGACCTTTGGAGATGGCTTTATTCCTGTTCCGTATTTTCAGAAGGGAAAAACAACACATGCGCAATGGCTGGTCACACTAGACTCGTTAAAAAACAGCGCGCCGGATGTCATGTTCTCTTCTGACCGTACGATTATGGTCGCCAATATGGATGAAGCCCTTTTATATCAGAACGAAGATCAGCAGTTAATTGTAGACCGACTGGACTCTATCATCGGCTTTTCAAATTATATTAGTGGATTGAGCGGAACAAGTGGCGTACATGCAATTCCTTATAACAAACATTTGATTACGGTTAGAGATTCTTCTGCTGGAGGGTATATGGCAGCTGGTATTTCTATTTATTTTACAGAATCTTTATCGTATCGAATGCTGCAACCTAAGTATCTTTCCAATACAAACGGTTGGGGAATCTGGCATGAAGTGGGGCACACTTATCAGCAAAAGGCCTGGACTTGGGGCAATCTCACCGAAACAACAGTCAATGTCTATTCATTGGCCAGCGAAAGAGGATTTGGTATTCCTGTGAGCCGTATAACCGCAAATAATTCCTGGCCAAAATTAGATACTTACTTTCAAAAGAATATAGCAGACCGTAATTTTAATGCGGGTGATAATGATCTAAAAATGATTATGTTCCATCAGTTATGGTTGGCATTTGGCGATAACCTCTATATTAATTTGAGTAGATCTACACGTGAAAATCGACCAACCGTTTCTACCGATGCCGAAAAGATGCGTTATTTTATGCTTTCAGCCTGTCAGATTACACAAAAGGATCTCTCAGATTTCTTTAGAAAATGGGGCTTCAAAGTTGATGAATCTGTGTATACAGAAATCGCTAACCTTAGTTTAACTGCACCGGCTCAGGATATTACCTTGTTAAGGGATTAAATGATTTGATATCATTGTCCCCTACAGCGTCCAAATTGTCTCAATAGGTTTCGAAGACTGGACATATTGAAAATCAAAAAAGGCAGATCATTTTAATGATCTGCCTTTTGGGTAAGTAATCGGGCTCGAACCGACGACCCCTAGAACCACAATCTAGTGCTCTAACCAACTGAGCTATACCTACCGTGATTTTGATGTCACAAAAGTAGTATTATAGCCCATATCTTCCAAATGTTTTTTAAACTTTTTGATTAAACAATTGTCTATCAAATGGTATATTTTTATCGGAGCATATTGAAAGGCGACAAAAGATAATATTCGCGTAACATTTTCGGTTCAAATGGCCATAATTGGACCTTGGTCTATTATTTGTATTATACTATTTATGGGAAAATTTTTGAAATTTTTAATTGTCGTAGCCATTTTGGCAGTGGGAGCTTGGTTTGTCTATCAAAAATATAACAGCGGACCACGGGTGGAAAGCAAGCATCAGCTTCTGGTTGATCGCATTGAAGCTATGGGGAAATTGGAATTGGTGAAATATCGCTACAGCGATGTTGTTGAACATAAAAATATCAATACCTTCTTGCCTACAGCAAGTGTATTGCTAATTGTCAAAGCGGATGCTGTTGGCTGTGTGAACTTAACAAAACTGACACCGGAGGATATTAAGGTGGTAGGGGACTCTGTTTCCATTAAATTGCCGGCCCCGGAGATCTGTTACATTAAGATTGACCACGAGGCATCAAAGGTATATGATACCAAAATGGCCTTCCTGCGAGAGGCAGAATTGGTTGATGAAGCTTATAAAACTGCTGAAAAAGCTGTAGCGGATGACGTGAAGAAATCCGATATCCTGCAACAAACCAAAGCAAATGCAACAACTGTGTTCAAACCATTGTTGCAAGGATTGGGCTTTTCGAAGATCAACCTTACTTTTGAGTAGATGGGTGTTAGGCTCATGTTGATTTTTTCTTGCCCTCAGAAAGCTTTGTTTTAACGCTGTATATGTGATCTGTACCTACTTGGGGTAATACCTTTAATGGATTTAAAAATTTTATTAAAATTCGAAAGGCTATTGAAACCACAGGCAAAGGCTATGTTGGTGATCTGTAATTTATTTTCGGTAATCAGCCGGCATGATTCGCTGATGCGTACTTCATTGACAAACTGAACAAAGGTCTTTTGTGTACGGGACTTAAAATAACGACAGAACGAATGTTTGGACATATTCGCTAGGGTCGCAACCTGGTCCAGCGGAATCTCTTTTGTAAAGTTGTTGAACACAAACTTAAAGATACGGTCGATTTTCTCATTGTCCATCGAACTGTAATTGTGTGTGTAACCTGGACTGGAAAGATATTCATATTCATCAGTTGTAATCAACAATTCGATGATTTCAAGCAGCAATATTGTTTTTTTAAAACCGTAGTCGAGATGAACTATTTGTTCCAGTTTGTGTTTTAGCTGCTGCTTTGTTTCTCCCCGAAATAGAAGTCCCCGCTTGGAGGCAGTCAGAAAAGCCTCTATCTTATGTGTTTTAAAAAGCTGTCCCAATACTTCTAAGAGTAATTTAGGTTCGACATAAAGTGCCATTGAGCGCGATAGATCTGTTGAATCCTGATTCGAGCTGTCATTGTGCCAAACATGGGGTAGGTCAGGTCCCACAAAAGTCAACTCATCGGTCGAAAAACTGTCGATACTGTCCCCTATAATACGTTTACCCTCACTTTGGACAATATAAGTCATCTGACAGGCACTGTGAAAATGGAATTCCGTGGAAAAAAAAGGCTGGCAAACTTCTTTTGTTGCAAATGTCGCTATCTCGGATCCCTCCAATATTTTAGTGAAGATGGGTTTCATTTACTGGTTATTATGTTATTTAATGGATGTTAAATATAGCTTATTTTGTCATAAATACGAAACGATAGTCGAAATGTCGTTAATATAGTGTCAATATTGAGCAATCTAGGCACAGTTTTATTGTCCTAAGAGTAGTAGTTTAGCTTTATGTAAAAAGGAGTATTGATAACAAGAATACCTAAATATGATATTAAAAAAGTTAGTTCCATTTGTATCCTTTACGCTCGTGTGTGCAATCTCCATTTTAATGGTTTGCTGTGGACGGGGTCAGGAATCTAAATCTGTTAAACGCTATGCTTCCATTACAGGTTTAAAAGCCGAAAAATTGGAATATTACAAAAAACTTCACGCGGGTGCATGGCCGTCGGTGCTGGGGAAAATTAAGGAATGCCATATCCAGAACTATTCTATTTTTCTGAAAGAGGTCGATGGGCGGCATTATCTATTCAGTTATTTTGAGTATACCGGAGCGGATTTTGATGCCGATATGCAACGGATGGCCGCTGATCCCGAAACGCAACGTTGGTGGAAGGAAACAGATCCTTGCCAGATGCCACTCCCGGATGCCCGTGCAAAAGGAGCGGTCTGGTCGGATATGGAAGAGGTATTTCATACCAACTAACCGAAACAAAATCCGAATAATAACCTAAAACAAAAAAAATTATGAAGAAGCATGTGTTTTTTAGTTTAACCTTATGCTTATTGGCCGCTAAAGTATTCGCCCAGACGAAAGTTGTTATACCCACAGCATCCGATAAACCCAATCGATACCAACAGGAGCAGATCGATCGCAAGTATGGGATGTTTATCCATTTTGGTATAAATACCTTTCACGATCAGGAGTGGACGGACGGATCGAAACCTGCCAGTTCTTATGCGCCAACAACCATTGATGCAAAACAATGGGTATCTACGGCGAAAGCTGCTGGAATGAAATATATCATATTGGTAAGCAAGCATCACGATGGTTTTTGCTTATGGGATAGTAAATATACCGATTATGATGTGGCAAATTCAGCTAACAAGACGAATGTTGTGGAGGCGCTGGCAAAGGAATGCCGTAAGCAAGGCATCCGTCTGGGACTTTATTATTCCTTGTGGGACCGGAAACAGAATGGGAATGTAAATGACAGAAAAGCGGATAGAGCCTATAATACCTATATGCTCAATCAATTGACGGAATTGCTGGATATGACCAAGAAGTATACAGATATCGTCGAACTTTGGTTGGATGGTGGCTGGGAAAAGGAGAATTATAGATGGCCCGCACAGGAAATATATACCCTGGTCAAAAGTAAGGCTCCTCAGTGTCAGGTGGGTATCAATTGGACCATTGGTAGTCCCGAAAATGCGGATAAACACGTTGTGCAGCCCAAGGATCAACAGAATTTGTTCCCAATACGTTATTTCCCAAGTGACTTCCGTTTAGGTGATCCATATTTGCCAGGCACACCTGATCCCAAACTCTTTACCGCACAGGGGAATATCTACTACATGCCTTTCGAGACAACGGTTGTACTTGGCGAGCGCTGGTTTTATAATACAACAGACAAAAAGTACAAGACGCTTGCAGAACTGGAAGATATCTACCGGACAGCAACCGCGCAGGATAATATACTGATTTTGAATGTTGGCCCCAATAGGGAAGGACGTATCAAGGAGACAGATGTCGCGTTGCTGCTCCAGTTGAAAGAAAAATTAAAATTATAAAGCAGAATCCACTTATCCATAGATTATAAAAATTAGTATTAGTATGATTACAACGTACGATATCCAGGATCGCCGATTTCCCTTAAATACCGGAGCAGGTAGCGATGCTATACATAAAGATCCTGTATATTCTTATGCAGTTACCCATTTGTTAGATGATAAAGGACGTGTGGGCACTGGCTTGGCATTCACCATAGGTGCTGGAAATGAACTGGTCTGTCAGGCTGCAGCGTTTTATGCCGAGCGGCTCAAAGGAATAGCCATCGAAGAGCTGATGGCAAACTTTGGCGCGATCTTCAATACACTGAGCAATGAGCAGCAGTTTCGTTGGTTAGGACCGCACAAGGGTATTGTGCATCTAGCGCTGGCGTCGGTGACAAATGCCTGTTTTGACTTATGGGCGAAAACCCGGGCTGTTCCGCTCTGGAAATTATTGGTTGATCTAACGCCAGAGGAAATTGTCAATACCCTGGATCTTTCCTATCTGGAAGATGAGCTGACAAAGCAAGAGGCTATTGCGCTGATTGCTACAAATAGAGAGGGTCGTCAGGAACGAATGAAAATTATCGAAAAGGGATATACGGGTTACGATACCTCTGTTGGCTGGTTTAACTATTCGGACGCCCAGGTCAGAGAAAACTGTAAACGGGCTATTGCAAAGGGCTTTACGGCCATGAAACTGAAAGTGGGTAGCGCGGATCCGCTCCGTGATATCAGACGGGCCCATATTGTTCGGGAGGTTGCTGGTGATCAGGCAACAGTCATGCTGGATGCCAATCAACAATGGACATTACCGCAGGCGCTGGCAATATGTCAAGAGCTCAAGGCAATGAATCCATTTTGGGTGGAAGAGCCGACACATCCAGATGATATTGTTGCGCATAAGATACTGACCGATGCCATTGCGCCGATAAAGGTCGCTATGGGGGAACATGTCCCTAATCGGATTTTATTCAAAAACTACCTCCAGTTGGGAGCCGCAGGTTTTGTACAGGTAGATGCAGTCCGTGTCGGCGGGGTGAGCGAATTTATTACGGTCAGTTTACTCTGTCGCAAATATGGCATCCCTGTGGTACCGCATGTAGGCGATATGGGACAACTGCACCAGCACCTGGTGTTGTTTAATCACATTAGTCTTGGGCATGAAGCCCTGTTTCTTGAACATATTCCACATCTCAAATCTCGCTTCGTACATCCCGTAGTCATCGAAAATGGTGTTTATCGGACGCCGATGGAAGCTGGAAGTAGTTGTGACTTAATCTAAAATTAACTTATGTTAGGAAATATAGATTTGGGTATCGCAGTAGCCTATATTGCATTGATTCTGATTGTCGGTATCCGCGCCGGTATCGGCAGTAAGAGAAATACAGGGACGGCCGAAGGTTATTTTCTCGCCGGCAAAAGCTTGCGGTGGCCAGCAATCGGATTAGCACTCTTTGCGACAAATATATCCACTGTACACTTGGTAAGTCTTGCGCAAAGTGGATTTGATACGGGTTTGCTTAATGGAAACTTTGAATGGATGGCCGCATTTACTTTGGTCCTATTGGCTTTGTTTTTTGTACCGTTCTACCTCAAGTCCGGTGTGGCAACGCTCCCGGATTTCCTGGAAAGAAGGTATGACCGTTCCAGTAGAGATTGGCTGACATTTATTTCCATAATATCTGCCATAGTGATCCATATCGCCTTTTCGATGTTGGCAGGAGGTATCGTGCTGAAGACACTTTTTGGGATTAATATGTATTTGAGTATTACAGTAATTTGTGTTATTACCGGAATCTATACTATCCTTGGTGGGCTGCGTGCGGTAGTTGTCACGGAATCCATTCAGACCATTGTATTATTAGCCGGCGCATTTATCATCAGTTTTGCAGCATTCGATCGCATGGGTGGGTGGATACCGATGAAAGATGTACTGATCGCTGAAGGTGGACTCGACCGGTTGTCCATGCTCCGTGGCGCTGATGACAGCAGTGGCATGCCCTGGTATGCAGTGTTCTTTGGTTATCCCATTCTGGGGATCTGGTATTGGTGCGCAGATCAGACGATTGTCCAACGTGTACTGGGGGCGAAGGATGAGAATCATGGTCGTGTGGGCGCGCTGTTCTGTGGTATTCTGAAAATTTTGCCCGTATTTATTTTTGTATTGCCCGGATTATTCGCCTACACCCTCTTTAAGAGTGGGCATCTTGATCTAAGTAGCCTGGGCTTGGACGCGGCAGGCCATGTGAATTCCAAAGGAATATACACGCTGATGATCACGCAGCTGTTGCCTTCTGGCCTGATCGGGATCCTTGTGGCGGCTTTGTTGTCCGGGTTGATGAGTCAGATTTCTGGCGCCCTTAATTCGATTTCCACGATGGTTAGTTACGACATTTTTAAGCAACGGAAGCCACAGGCCACGGATAAGCAGCTTATCCGTATCGGGAAAATATCCGCTGTGATCGCGATGGCTTTTTCGCTGGCTCTACTGCCATTACTGGACAGATATGAGAGTATTTTTAATGGGATCAACGACGTGATCGCCCATATTGCGCCTCCCATAACCTGTGTATTCCTCTTAGGCGTCTTCTGGCGGAAAGCTTCGGCGGTATCGGCTAAATTGACCCTCTGGATTGGATCTTTTTTGGGTATGGGGGTCTTTATTCTGAATAAGGTTCTGCCAGATTCCTGGATCGGACAAACTCCATTTATGATGATGGCATTCTACCTTTTCTTGACCTGTATGATCATTCAGATTATCTTATCATATTGGTATCCGGTACAACACAACGCGGAAAGCGAACAGCTCTATTGGAAGAGTCCATTGGAGCCACTTCGTGGGGCCGCATGGAAAGGAATCGGGAATTACCGCGTTTTATCGGGACTATTGTTGGCTATTGTCACAATTTTATACATAATTTTCAGGTAAGAAGTTACTTGTCGTATTTTAGATCTTAGAATTAATTGAATAAGCTTTTATAGATTTATCGTGAATAGATTGAAGGATAAAGTGATATTAATCAGTGGTGGTACTGCTGGAATCGGTCTGGCATGTGCGCAGGCCTATGCAAAGGCTGGGGCCCAAGTTGTTTTTATCGGCCTTGATCAGGCCTCCGTTGCTGCTACAGGCGAATTATTGGGTGCTCCACATCTGGGTATCTGTGCTGATTTTTCCCAGGAGGAGGATGTGAAGGCAGCGATAGACCAAACCGTTGCAACCTTTGGGCGATTAGATGCCATTCACAATAACGCTGGTCTTGCGAGTCCATCAAAGCCATTGCATGACACCACGGAGCAGGAATGGACCAGATTGTTCGATGTCAATGTAAAAAGTATTTTGTTGACAACACGATATGGTTTTCCTCACTTGAAAGCCTCAAGAGGATGTATATTAAATACAAGTAGCCTAGTGGCGGAAATTGGCCAGGAAAACCATGCTGCTTATGCCGCAACAAAAGGGGCTGTCAATGCCCTGACCAAATCAATGGCAATAGATTACGCAGCATTGGGGATCAGGGTGAATTCTGTCATGCCCGCAGCGGTGATGACGCCTATGCTTCAGCAATGGGCTTCGGAGCAGGCGGAGCCGGAACAGGTATTTGGTTTTCTAAAAGATATCCACCTCTTGGGTTATTGCCCGGAAGGGGATGTAATCGCAGATACCTGCCTGTTTTTATTGTCAGACAGTGCCCGGTTTATTACCGGGGTAAACCTGCCTGTGAGTGGTGGTGCCGAGCTTGGCTACCGTCGGAATAGCTAGGAGATTATTGATAAATAGCGAACTAATTTCAAATTATATAGTATATTTGGCGCGCAGATAAATCACTGCCAATATTTAATACATCAATCATGAGCCAAAAGTTTACATACAATACCCGATTTCCTGCTGTTGAAGACTTGAGAAAACAGGCAAAGAAAAGAATTCCAAAATTTGCGTTTGACTATTTAATAGGCGGTTGCAATGAAGAGCTGAATCTTGCCAGAAATGAAAATGATTTTGACAATATCTTATTAAAGCCGCAATATCTTCAGACGAGTGGGGAAATTGATATGTCTGTAGAACTTTTTGGTCGCCATTACAGTGCGCCATTTGGTGTTTCGCCAATTGGTTTACAGGGCTTAATGTGGCCCAATGCTCCAGAAATTCTAGCAAAAGCCGCTGCAGAAAATGATATCCCTTATATATTGAGTACCGTATCGACAAGTAGTATTGAACGTATTGCTGAGGTATCACAAGGTAAAGCTTGGTTTCAGCTTTATCATCCTACAGAAAATAAGCTGCGTGATGATATCCTGCGACGTCTGAAAGAGGTAGAATGTCCTGTGCTTGTTGTTCTGGTCGATGTTCCTGCTTTTGGACTTCGGTACAAAGAGATTAAAAGTGGATTGTCTATGCCACCAAAGATGAACATCGCTAATATCTTACAGACGTTTGCTTGTCCTACCTGGGGAATTGAAACACTTAGACATGGTATTCCATCTTTTGCAACCTTAAAGCCTTATATGGAGAAAGGACTGGATCTAGCGCAGCTGGGACAATTTATGAACAGAACGTTTACCGGTAAAGTAGATGTTGAAAAGATCAAAGCCATTCGGGATTTATGGAAGGGACCTTTGGTGTTAAAAGGAATTGCGACAGATGAGGATATGCAGGCTGCTATTGCATTGGGCGTGGATGGTGTTATCGTCTCTAATCATGGTGGAAGACAGCTTGACGCCAGTGAATCATCCATTAATTCATTGACTCATCTGGCAGCCAACCCAGATTATAAAAGCAAAATCAAGATTATGTTGGATGGTGGTATTCGTTCTGGAGTAGACCTTGCCCGTGCACATGCTGTGGGATCTGAATTTAACTTCATGGGGCGACCATTTATGTACGGCGTAGGTGCCCTAGGAAATGCAGGCGGTGAACATACCATCAATATGTTCAAAGCACATTTATTTCAGGTGATGAAACAGCTGAGCATTTCGAAGATAGACGAGTTTCCAAAACGTTTACAGAAGATATTATCTTAATATATTCCTATAGGAGTAATAAAGCCGTATTAAACAGTATTTTTGCGTTGTTTAATACGGCTTTATACATATTGATTCTATGGGTTTGTTACCAATCTATTGTTCGGTTGTCAGTGTCGCTAACCTCCCATTGTTCACTGACTTGTCCTTTGGAGTTTTCGGGTCTAGCGGTTGCTGAAGCGGCCGCGATACCTTGCTCGAGTTCGATCAGGAGCGTCTTAACTTTGGGTGCGATATAGGCCAATTTCTTTTTCATAGTCTTTTATTTATTGTATTCTATTCGATTTTTGCTAAATTTATTCTTGTTCCGTCCCTAGCTACAAGATATTTTCTTCTTTCCTGCACCCACACCTTTAATGATCGTACGACCATCAACAAGCTGAGTTACTTTAACTGTGTTGCTCTGTGTACTTCCCCAAGGAAAAGTATTGAAGGAGTTACCATTGTACAATACAAGTTCATATAAAGGTCCACCATTGACCTTGCTACCAAACATGGTTACTTTACCGGTTCTGCTGATCACAACTTTGATCAACGGATTGGCTGCAGTTCCTTGCATATTATAGATTTGAGCAATTCTACCATTTGTTTCTACATTAGTTCCTGCATATTTACTTCCGTCAAGAAACTGGATATTTTGTGCTGAGGAAGCACCAACTTCAAACTGGATTTCATTTTTTGCCAGTTTTACACCATTAATTTCCATATTGAAAGCATTGTCCAGTTCGGTGATATCAAACACAAATCCGTAATCAGCAGCTGGCGCAGTGAAATTTCTGGAGATAGTGGTTCCACTTGGATAAAATACACCATCAATACGGATTCCAGTTTTACCATTAACGACAACAGCGGGGTAGCTCCAGTTTAGACCATCACTGGTCACATCTTGGGTACAAGTTTTAAAATTAAGTTTCAGATCATACTTTTGTCCTGGATTGATCTTTACATTTGGAATGTTAAGATTTGATTTGGTTTCACCATCGATCATCAATGTTCCTAAGTTAAGTGCTCCTATACTAGTCCCTGGGTGGATTAATAGGGAAGGGGTGCTGACAACTGTACGTAGTCCAATGCCCAATGCAGGAAATTGTGCTTGCACACCTGCATCATTCAATCCATTGTATGTAAGCGCTCCATCCGAAAGTTTCAGATTGGCTGATGTATGACTTGGTTTAAACACAGAGTTTTCAAGCTTAGTGATTGACCCGGTCATATTGGCATCCATTGTCAAGGTTGTGGTAATTTGACTGAAACGGTGTTTCAATACAACGTTTAGGTTATTAACACCCGGGGTTAATTTCAGCGTGTTTGTAAAATACATTAAGTCACCATTGATATTATTGAGACTTGCTGAGGACAACGTACTTTGATTGTTAATATTAGGTACTGTACTTGTGCTATTTGTTGAATAAGCTACAAACGTATAGGATTTTCCGGCATCAAGTACAATTCCGGCCGCTACAGCTTCTCCACCATAGCTATAGGTCTTTTCTGTAACGTAATTCCCTTGACTATTGTAAACAACTACTTTATATTTAACATCTTTCTCCAGCTGTTTCTCCGTTACCTGAGGAGTAGTTGCTGCTTTGCTGCCCGATGAGGCCATCAATCCTTTATTGGAAGTTGTAGCTGAGCTATTTGTCAATACAACGTCAATGGAAGAACTACTGCCAAAAGGAACAGTCATCTCTTGTACTTCAGAAGCATTGTTTACGGAAGTAGCGGCTTTTGTGGATCCCTGCTTTTGACCAACGGCGTTGCTTTCCTCCTCGCTATAAGCCTCAACTCCCTGAAGATTGATTTTGACCACAGTTTCCCCTGCTAGGGCTGTGGTTTCACCACTCTTTTTACAAGAGAAGATACTTGAAGCAACCAGTATAATGCATCCCAACATTAGTACGTTTTTAAGGTTGCGATAATTTTTCGTTTTCATGTAAGTAGACATTTAATTTTACTTCGTTTCTTAGTGTTTTTGATTGATTTGTACTTGTGTGATTTTTTACTTTTTATTTATAGGCTTAATAGCTAAGCCTATTTTCATGTTTGTTTTTTTGATAGATGTCGAAATTTATTGATGCAATTATAGATATAGCTTTCTGTTTAATCATTATGATTTTCAATAAGTAATTTTTCCTGTAGCGAGAGTTCTACAAACGACCATTGATGTTTAGACGTTGATTTTAAGTGTTTTGGAAAGTGTTGCTTGTTGTTTTATTTATAGTTCTAATGGATTAATATTTTCGTGTAGATTAATTTTAGGTTTTTAGGGAGATAATCCGACGGAATGGACTATAATGATAGAAAGTCTGCTATTATGGCACAGTTTTCGTGTAGACTATTTATATGACTGAGTAAATACAGTATTTTAAGGAACGCGGCCTGTGTAAGTCAATTTGGGCAAAGCTTAGAGCTTCTCGCTAAGGAGATAGCATAGTTTGAAATTGAAAAGTTTTAAGTTGTGAATAATAAGTACCTATACAGGAAATTGTTTGTGATTGGCCGTGGGAGATAGGAATTGGAGGTTGCTGCAATCACAACTAATTTAGCGCGTTAACTAGGCGATGTTATTATAAAAGAATAAATTTTTGAAATATTTTTCTAAATTTGTATAATAATGAGAGTAATTGTTTTCATATTGATCACCTATATCTTGGGGCTTTCCTTTGTCCCATGCAGCGATGCGAACATTCGCAGCGAGGTGGCAGCCGTGGAAACACAATTCAATGAACCTCATAATCATAGTGAAGATTCCACCGATGCCTGTTCTATTTTCTGTTATTGCAACTGTTGTAGCGGAAATATTACAGTCTTCGAATATCAGTTACCAAAAATTGAAGGTATTCCGATTTCAATTTATTTTGATAATCGTATGCCGGTTCTAGACACACCTATTCTATCTAACTACTTCGGAACTATCTGGCAGCCGCCTAAGGTAGATGCTTAATTATCACTTTTTATAGCCGTACGCAAACATTATTGAGGAATTTTGCTTTTCTAATGAATGTTGGCCATCGGTGTGTAGCTGTAACTTTCGAGGTTACAGGGAAATAAGATATTCTATATATCTATTATTTAAGCATTAATCAAGCATATTGTGTTAGATAGTATAATTAAATTTAGCATCAAGAATAAGATCATTATTGGTTTAATGACCTTGTTACTTATTATTTGGGGCGGTTGGAGTGCCACAAAGCTGCCCATAGACGCCGTTCCCGATATTACCAATAATCAAGTACAGATTTTTACGTCCTGTCCGACCCTGGCGGGGCAGGAAGTGGAGCAACTGGTTACTTTCCCGATCGAACAGAGTATCGCTACGGTACCGAAGATCGAAGAAATCAGAAGTATTTCCCGTTTTGGACTCTCGGTGATTACCGTCGTTTTTGACGATGATGTCGATATCTACTTTGCGCGTCAGCTCATCAGCGAGCGTCTAAAAGAAGCTGTGGACCAAATTCCACAAGGTATCGGTAAACCCGAACTAGCTCCCGTTAGTACGGGTTTGGGAGAGGTCTATCAATATATCATTCACCCCAAAAAAGGCAGCGAAAGCAAGTATAACGCGAAGGATCTACGGACCATGCAGGACTGGATCGTTGCGCGCCAGCTTTACGGTACACCCGGTATTGCTGAGGTCAATAGCTTTGGTGGTGAATTGAAACAATATGAGGTCGCTGTTGACCCTAATCGCCTTAAGGCGATGAATATTACTATTCCGGAAATTTTCACCGCACTGGAGAAAAATAATCAGAATACGGGTGGTGCTTATATTGACAAAAAACCGAACGCGTACTTCATTCGTGGCATTGGACTGGCTACGTCGCTGGAGGATGTGAAAAATATTGCGATTAAAAAAACTGGTGCTGTACCTATTTACGTCAAAGATGTGGCCGATGTGCGTTTTGGACATGCGGTCAGGTACGGTGCCCTGACATATAATGGGGAAGTGGATGCCGTGGGCGGTGTAGTGATGATGCTGAAGGGTGAGAATAGCAATGAAGTGGTCAAGCGTGTAAAAGAGAAGCTGCCTACGATCCAAAAATCTCTGCCCAATGATGTGGTGATCGAGCCCTATCTGGACCGTACGGATCTTGTTGGTCGTGCAATAGGCACTGTTGAGAAGAACTTAATCGAGGGTGCACTGATTGTTATATTTGTTTTGGTGCTGTTTTTGGGAAATCTTCGTGCTGGTCTTATCGTTGCTTCAGCCATCCCATTATCCCTGCTCTTTGCTTTGGGATTGATGAATGTTTTTGGTGTGAGCGCAAATTTAATGAGTCTAGGTGCCATAGACTTTGGTCTTATTGTCGATGGTGCGGTAATTATTGTGGAAGCAACACTCCACCATCTTGGCCTGCGCAAGTCTACTGAAAAGCTGTCACAATCGGAAATGGATCATGAGGTATTCGAATCTGCTTCAAAAATCCGGACCAGTGCGGCATTTGGAGAGATCATCATTCTGATTGTCTATATTCCTATTTTGACATTGGTCGGGGTGGAAGGCAAAATGTTCCGCCCGATGGCACAGACCGTAGGTTTTGCGATCTTTGGCGCATTGATCCTTTCGCTGACATACATTCCAATGATGTGTGCCCTGTTTTTACCTAAAAAACATCATGACAAGAAAACCTTCAGTGACCGTTTTATCGAAAAACTTCAGCGTATCTATGCGCCTTTATTGCAGAAAGCTATCCGTTTCAAATATATTATCGTCAGCTTGACAGTGGCTTTCTTTGCCATAGCTGTTTTCTTCTTTAAAAGTATGGGTGGTGAGTTTATCCCGCAGTTGCAGGAAGGGGATTATGCCTTTCACTGTATATTACCACAAGGAAGCTCTCTCTCGCAAAGTATAGAAACTTCTATGCAGGCTTCCCGTATCATTAAAGAGTTTGAGGAGGTAAAAATGGTTGTTGGGAAAACCGGAGCGGCGGAAGTACCGACGGATCCTATGCCACCCGAAGCGACCGATTTGATGGTTGTACTGAAACCCCAGAAGGAATGGAAGTCCGGCCGAAGTTATAATGAACTCGGCGCAGCCATCCTTGAAAAACTAGAAGTTATCCCAGGCGTTTTCTTTGAAAAGAACCAGCCAATACAGATGCGATTCAATGAGTTAATGACAGGAATTCGTCAGGATGTTGCCGTGAAGATTTTTGGCGAAAATATCGACTCTCTGGCATCTTATGCGAATATCGTGGCGGCACAGATTCAGTCCGTTAAAGGTGCTACTTCCCCGCAGGTGGAGCGAGTATCGGGGCTGCCACAGATCAATATTGTATATGATCGTACACGCATTGCCAATTACGGTCTTACGATTCAAGATGTCAATGATGTTGTAAGTACGGCTTTCGCTGGTCGCAGTACGGGACAGATCTATGAAAATGAACGTCGTTTTGATTTAGTTGTTCGTTTGGATACGACACACCGTAATAGTATAGACGATGTGCGCAATCTGATGATTCCAACTGATACAGGTATTCAGATTCCACTGTCGCAGGTAGCGGCCATTGATTATAAACTTGGCCCCGCACAGATCAGTAGAGAAGCCGGAAAGCGTCGGATCGTCATTGGCTTCAACGTCTCGGGAAGAGATGTGGAGAGTGTGGTCAAGGATATCCAACAACAGCTGTCGGCAAAAGTAAAATTGCCTGCTGGTTATTATTTCACGTATGGAGGGCAGTTTGAAAACTTACAGAAAGCAAGTGCTCGTCTGATGATTGCAGTGCCTGTTTCCCTCTTGCTGATCTTTATGCTATTGTATTTCACATTCCATTCCTTTAAGCAAGCAGCCCTGATCTTTACGGCCATTCCAATGAGTGCAATTGGGGGTGTTTTTGCCCTGATGCTCCGCGGTATGCCTTTCAGCATCAGTGCCGGAATCGGTTTTATTGCTTTGTTTGGTGTTGCTGTACTAAATGGTATTGTACTGATCGGAACTTTCAACCAACTGAAGAAGGAAGGTATGGATGATATTTTTCAGCGCGTGAAGGAGGGAACATTGACAAGGTTGCGCCCTGTATTGATGACCGCTACCGTAGCTTCGCTGGGCTTTTTGCCTATGGCAATTAGTACGAGTGCTGGAGCGGAAGTTCAGAAACCGCTGGCGACTGTTGTTATCGGCGGATTGGTGACAGCAACCTTCTTAACGTTGTTTGTACTGCCTTTGCTGTATATTATTTTTAACTCAAAACTGAATATGAAAAAAGGAAATGCGGGTAAGACCATTGCGACGGTATTGGTTTTCCTATTTTCTACCATTGGATTTAAGGCTTTTTCACAGGAACGGATCGGGATTGACAACGCAATCGGTATGGCATTGAAGAGCAATCGCCAATTTCAGGTCAATGAGGCCGAAATAACCGGAGCAACTTATAATGTCAAAACCGCCAATGAAATTCCAAAGACGGGTGTTTTTGTGGAGAATGAAGATTACCGACCCAGCGATAAGACAGGGATCATGAAAATCGGTATCACGCAAAGCATTGCTTGGCCGGGACT
The DNA here is from genome assembly GCF_039536865.1 of Sphingobacterium ginsenosidimutans. NCBI lineage: Bacteria > Pseudomonadati > Bacteroidota > Sphingobacteriia > Sphingobacteriales > Sphingobacteriaceae > Sphingobacterium > Sphingobacterium ginsenosidimutans. The sequence continues at coordinate 957,713 of NZ_BAAAZK010000007.1, read as the reverse complement.
CTACGCGGCACGAAAGGAATATTTTAAGCAACAGCTAAAATATGCCAATCTGAATACCGAAGTACTCAATGCTAATATTAAGAAAGATGTGCGCACAGCATATTATCAGCTCTGGTATCTTCAAGATAGACAGAAGCTCTATGTGGAGTTGGACAGTATCTACTCGGCGATGTTTAAGGCGACTGAATTACGTTTCAAAACCGGAGATGTCGCAGCATTGGATAAAATTGCCGCGGAGGCGAAATTAAGGGAATTGCAGGCTCAATTGGTTCAAAATAAGCAGAATATGTTGGTTCAGCAGCAGCAATTGATGATGCTTCTCAACCGCAATGAATGGATATTACCTGTAGAGCAATCGCTGGAAAAGATAAAAATGGACGTGGATGTCCAAAACCCGTCAGTTGATGCCTCACATCCTGTTTTAGCTTTGCAGCAACAGAATGTCAATATTGCATCCTCCAATATTGCGGTACAGAAAAATACAAATAAGCCTGAATTTTCGGGCAGATTCTTTTCGCAGCGCCTTTGGGGGGCAAAAGATCCGTTTACGGGATTCTCGGTATCAGCATCATTTCCTGTATTTGGCCTTGGCGCTTATAAAAGCAAGGTGAAAGCTGCAAACGCAGAAATGGAGGCACAACAAAGACAACTGGAATATGATACACAAGTTTTTCAGACGAAGAAGGTGAATGCATTGGCTGATATTGAGAAAAATGCTGCGCTGTTGCAGTTCTATGAATCCGCAGGCCTCAAGCAAGCTGACGCCATCATCAAAGCCGCGAGCCTCGGTTACAGAACCGGTGAAATAAGTTTTGCGGAGATGAGCCAGTTCTTAAGTCAGGCGATAGGGATCAGACAGAACTATTTAGACGTGCTCAATCAATATAATCAATCAGCAATCCAATACAATTACTTCAATAATAAATAAGTCAACAATGAGAGTTATCATAAAAATATTTTTTGCACTAGCGATTACAACAGTTTTATATAGCTGCGGATCAGATTCAAAAGGTGCTGGCGATGCCAAGAAGGAGGAAGGGAAAGGTGCTGCCGAAGAAAGCCATGAGGAAGGGCCTGTGACGGTAGCGGCATTGAGTGAACAACAGATAAAGGCTGTAGGTATTGCTTTTGGAACTATAGAGGAAAAGGAGCTGACAGCGACAATCAAAGCCAATGGTCTTCTCAGTGTTCCCAATAACAACAAAGCCAATGCGACAACCTTGTATGGTGGCGTAATTAAGACTTTAAATGTGCAACTAGGTGACATCGTGCGCAAAGGCCAGGTAATTGCAACCATTACGAATCCGCAATTTATTCAGCTTCAGGAAGAATATGTTGCTCTGGCGAGCAAAATTACGCTTGCAGAACAGGAGATGGCAAGGCAGCAAGAGCTCAATGAGGGCAACGCAGGAGCAAGAAAAAATCTGCAGTCTGCGACGGCAGATTTCAATAGCCTTCGCGCCAGAAAGGCGTCGCTGCAGCAGCAGATTCAACTCATGGGCATCAATCCCAACACTGTGAGCCTTTCCAATTTGCGGGCGTCGCTCGTGGTGACAAGTCCGATTAACGGTACTGTGAGTAATGTCTTTGCCAAGATAGGTAGTTATGTGGATGTTTCATCACCGGTTATTGAGATTATAGATAATAGTCTATTGCACCTTGATCTTCAGGTTTTTGAAAAAGACCTTCCTATGATCAAAATTGGGCAGATTATTAATTTTCAGTTGACAAACAACCCTGATAAAACGTATTCGGCTAAAGTATTTACGATAGGATCGTCTTTTGAAAATGATAGTAAAACAATTGCTGTTCATAGTACTGTGATCGGTAGCAAGGTTGGTCTGATAGACGGGATGAATATTACAGGGATGATCGGCGTCAATAATGTGACCACTCCGGCGGTTCCGAATGATGCGATTGTGGAAGCGGATGGTAAGTTCTACATTTTCGTAGAAACAAGCAAGCAGGCCGAGGAGCATGAAGAGGGACACGATGATCATGGACATGCGCATGATGAGGGTGAGGCTAAGCACGAACATAAAAATGAATCAGAAGCTGCTAAACATGCAACTGAACAGGGTAAGAATGTGAATTTTGAGAAAATTGAAATTCAAAAAGGTGTCTCAGCATTGGGATATACAGCAATTACACCAGTACAGGAAATTCCTGCGCAAACAAGAATCGTTGTGAAAGGAGCATTTTTTATCAATGCTAAGATGAGCAATACAGGTGGGCATGAACATTAAGTAGTAGCATTTGTTAACGAAGTAATCATGATAAGGTATGGAACACAAACATATTTATGATGCACAAGGTAAACAACTTTGTTGTACACAGACGGAAAAAATATATAATCAGGCAGGCGCCCAACGTTTAATACAGGGCGCGCCTGCCCAGGATCAGGGACATAGTCACAGTGATGATGACGGTCATGATCATTCGGTGGCGGAAGGCAGTACATTGAAGCTCTTTCTGCCAGCAATAATTTCATTTGTCCTGCTGATTGTGGCCATTGCAATGGACAATTGGGTACCACAGGAATGGTTCAAGGGCTGGATCCGGATCATTTGGTATGTACTGGCTTACATTCCGGTTGGATTTCCAGTGATTAAAGATGCATTGAAGAGTATCGGAAAAGGAGAGATTTTCTCTGAATTCTTACTGATGAGCATCGCCACCATTGGTGCTTTTGCAATCAAAGAATATCCAGAGGGTGTTGCTGTCATGCTTTTTTATGCGGTAGGGGAAGTGTTTCAGACATTGGCTGTCAGCCGTGCTAAGAGCAATATTAAGGCGCTTCTGGATCAGCGCCCGGATGAGGTGACCATTGTTGAAGCAAACAGTAGCCGGGTGATCAAAGCTGAGGCTGCAGCAATAGGTGATTTGATCCAACTGAAGCCCGGGGAGAAGTTGGGCTTGGACGGGGAACTTATCTCCGATACGGCCTCCTTCAATACGGCGGCGTTGACGGGAGAAAGTAAACCTGACACAAAGACAAAAGGTGAAGTAGTGCTGGCCGGAATGATCAACATGAATACCGTGAGTCTGGTAAAGGTTACAACAGCATATCAAGACAGTAAATTAAGCAAAATCCTTGAGCTTGTACAAAATGCGACCTCGCAGAAGGCACCTACGGAGCTCTTTATCCGGAAATTTGCGAAAATCTATACGCCGATTGTGGTGCTATTGGCGATAGCGATCTGTCTGCTGCCTTACTTTTTTGTCGGACAATACGTATTTAGCGATTGGCTTTATCGAGCGCTCGTATTTCTCGTGATTTCCTGCCCATGTGCCTTGGTGATCTCGATTCCATTGGGCTATTTTGGTGGTATCGGTGCTGCTAGTAGAAACGGTATCCTGTTCAAGGGAAGTAACTTTTTGGATGCGATGGCAGCGATACAGAATGTTGTTATGGATAAAACCGGTACGATGACTGAAGGCGTTTTCAAAGTGCAGGAAGTTCGTTTAGAACCAGATTTTGATGAAGCGACAATTCTCAAATTGGTCAATAAAATTGAAAGTCATAGCAGTCATCCGGTAGCGACAGCAATCAGGGAATATGCGGGTGAAGTCGATGAATCTGTAAATTTGAGTGATGTCGAAGAAATACCGGGGCATGGACTGAAGGGTAGTGTGGATGATAAGGTGTTTTTGGTTGGTAACTTTAAGCTTTTGGACAAGTTTAATATCCGCTATACCATCGATCCCAATACGATCGTTTATACCACAATAGCCATTGCATTGGATAATCGCTTCGTTGGATATATTACCATTGCAGATAGTATCAAAGAAGATTCCGCACAGACCATACAACTTTTGCACAAACTTGGAGTGAAAGCGACCATGCTAAGTGGCGATAAGAGTACGGTCGTCACTTATGTAGCGAAGGAATTGGGGATTGATAAAGCCTATGGAGATCTTCTTCCGGAAGATAAGGTAAATAAAGTCAAGGAGATAAAGGCTATTGGTGAAAGTGTGGCTTTCGTTGGTGATGGCGTCAATGATGCCCCCGTAGTGGCCTTGAGTGATGTTGGTATAGCTATGGGGGGACTGGGCAGTGATGCAACCATTGAAACGGCCGATGTAGTCATACAAGATGACAAACCATCTAAGATACCAATGGCAATTAATATTGGTAAACAGACCAAAAAAGTGGTTTACCAAAATATAGGATTGGCATTTGTGGTCAAGGGGGTGGTTTTGATCCTTGGCGCTGGCGGATTGGCAACGATGTGGGAAGCGGTCTTTGCGGATGTGGGTGTATCTCTAATCGCTATACTGAACGCCATCCGTATCCAGAAGATGAAGTTCTAAATCAATTTTCATTTATGATGTGCTTACCCTTCAAGTTGAAATATTGGAAGGGTAGGTCTTCTATTGTGCAATTTTTAATTCTCCATTACATGAATATAGTCCAATTTATATCGACCCTATTTGTCCTATGGTTTGTATTTCTAATGTTCCCTATATTGTTGAGCGCTCAGGATAGTCTTACACTTAAAACAAGTAGGGGAATGCAATTTTCCGCTGTTGATAACCACGATTTCCAGTTGCGGAAGTTTGTCGTTCCAACAGCGCTTATAGCCTATGGTGCGAGTAGCTTTGCCATCCCGAAAATGAAGAAATGGGACTTACAGACCCGGAATGAAGTGCTGCATAAGAATCCGGCAAGGACAACAATAGACAATTATACCCAATATTTCCCTGCGGTGATGGTGTACGGTCTCAATGCATTTAATGTTGAAGGACTTCACGATTTTAAGCACCGCACGCTTATTTATCTTACTTCGCAGCTGATTTCAGGGGCGATTGTGTTTCCTGCCAAACAGTTTATAGCTGAAGAGCGTCCCGATGGAACCAATAAGAAATCCTTTCCTTCAGGCCATGCGGCGACCGCATTTGCGACAGCCCATTTTATGTATAAAGAATATCGTGATAAAAATATATGGCTCGGTCTTGCAGGATATCCTTTTGCGGTATTTACTGGTATATATCGAGTGATCAATAATAGACACTGGGTGAGCGATATCGTTGCAGGCGCGGGAATAGGTATCGCCTCCACTGAGCTCGCCTATTGGTTGTACCCAAAGATGACAGGTTTATTTAAAGGGGGAGAACAGCGACCAGGGCAATCAGCATTTATACCCTATATAGGACATAATAGGTTTGGAATAAATGCTGTAAGATCGTTTTAATAAACTTTTTAAACACTAATTTCTTGTAAAATAGCAAGCCCTTATAGGATTTTTGGTCGAACCTGCGTATAGCTTTCGTCTTACCTGCTTCGTATTGCGTCCACTATGCATCCGACATGAGTCCATGGTGAGTCCGAGTTAAACACGGTATAACAGTGGTATGAAGATGTACTCATTATGGTCTTATGTCGATTGAGGGGCGAAGAAGGGCATATTCTGTCCCAAATCAGGTCCGAACTTAAATCGAATAAAGGATAAGACACGGATATCGTTCCGGAAAGCTAAACGTATAGTGTGTTAATCAAGTAAAATGTGTAATGTATAAATACAATCGTATAAATATTAAATACGTTAAAATTGAAATATTTAAATTTATCCATATATAAGTATAGATTTTATATATTTTTCAAAGGTTGCTGAATTGAAAGAGCTGACATTTATTTTGCCACGAGTTTTTCATAGAGTGGCCAAAGTTCCGCAAGGTCATCATCTGATTGTGCTTCTGGATAGTGTTCATCATGGAGATTGCGGATTTCGACACCCTGTCCCTGGTCATTTACCACAACAGCGGCCCGAAGTTCGTCGGTTCCATCATAATAAATGCCCACACCAACAAGCTCGCCATTGAGAATAATTTCACTGACAATATACTTTCTTGCAGCCTTACCTTTGTGGGTGCTATGACCACTAGAAATTGTGTTTCCTTTGTTATAATGTCTTTCCATAAGCATAGAACACTGGAAATATCAATTTGTTGTTTTTTTTAGCTATTTTCTGCCTTCATGCGATCGAAAATAATTTAAAATAGTTCGGAATATTCCATAGAAAAGGGGGGCTTACCTTATATTTGTAATACAATGGAAAAGAAAACATATCTTATTTTTGGCATTAGTAAAGGATTGGGAAGGGCAATCACACTGCATCTTCCAGATCCGTCTGATGTTGTATTTGGAGTGTCCAGAAGTAAACCCGATTATTTGGAGGACAACGCTAATGTGTGTTGGGTGCCGGCTGATCTATCCAACCCTGTGGAGGCTGTTAACGCAATCAAAGACAGGATAAAAAATACGAAAATTGACTATTTTATCTATAATGTCGGTATTTGGGAGAATAACGCTTTTAGTGACGACTATGATTTTGCGTCTTCTCCGGTAGCGGAGATTAGCGGCCTGATCAATACCAATGTCACTTCATGTATTTTAAATATTCAATCAGCATTGGAAAATTTGAAGCAGGCCGAAAATGCCAAAATTATTTTGATCGGTTCTACATGGGGGCTTGACAACCACAATGGAAGGGAGGTTGCGTTTTCAGCAACAAAATTTGCGCTTCGGGGTGTGGTTCATGCATTGAGAGAACAACTCCGACCTGATCAGATTGCAGTATCTATATTGAACCTTGGTTATCTCGCAACAGCGCCTGATGAGGAGAATAATCTGGAAACCACCACTCAAGAAACAAATGGCGATCTTATTCCATTATCGGATGTCATTCAGGCGTTAAGATTTATTAGCTCGACATCAAAAGCAAGTTGTGTAAAAGAGATTCATATGCCGGCAATGAATGACAGGAATGTATAATGATCCGAATGCAGGAGATGTAGATCCCTATTGTTCTAATGGCCAGTTACAAACTTTAATCCAAGAATAGAGGCGATTAGCGTACCGATAAAGAATAGACGCCAGAAGCTTACGGGATCTTTAAATACAAGAATTCCTATAATGACTGTGCCGACAGCTCCGATACCCGTCCATATTGCATAAGCGGTTCCTAAGGGAAGTCCTTGTACGGATTTGATCAATAACACCATACTGACGATGAGACATAATACGAAGATACCGTACCAGGTATAGATGGCATTGCCTGATACCTCTTTTGTTTTTCCCAAACTGTAAGTGTATCCAACCTCAAAGAGTCCGGCGATGATTAAAATTACCCAATTCATATTGTATTATTTTATACAAAGATCAGTAATGATATCTTTTTAACATTTTACAAATGTTAAAAAACAAGGGGCTAATCATCGCGGAATTTTTTGGGGGACAGGCCTGCGTTTCGCTTAAAATAGCGACAAAATAAACTAGTATTGCCGAGCATGCACCACAAAAAAATATTATTTCATTGCAGATTTGTTGTATTTGTTGCGATAGGCCAAAGGAGAGAGGCCGGTAACTTTACGAAATATTTCCCTAAAGGCTTTTGAATCGGAATAGCCTACTTCATACATGACTTCGTTCACTGTTTTTCCAGAGATTTCCAGTTCTTTTTTTGCAGATTCGATTTTGACACGTTGTAGATATTCAATGGGGGTATTACCGGTCGCTTTTATAAATCGCCGGTCGAAATTCCGTCGGCCTACAGTAAAGCGTTCTGAAAGTTGTTGAATGGAAATCTTCTCAGCGAAGTTATGCTCAATATACTCCTGCGCTTTGATGATCATTTCATCTCCATGCCTTTTTTGCCCATTAAAGATGACGAAATCAGATTGTTGTTGTCGGTCAAGATCAATCTGGAATATCTTGGAACAATAGATTGCTGTCGGCCGATCATAATACTTTTCAACCAGATAAATGAGCAAGTGTAAAAATGAATATCCACCACCATTGGTACAAATGCCTTCTTCATCTGTTATAATGCTGTCAGTCTTCATGATGATATTGGGAAATAACTGCTTAAAATTTGTTTCAGCACTCCAATGGATCGAACAGTTTTTCTTTTCCAACAGACCTGTAGAGGCGAGTATATAGGCTCCGGTACACATGCTGGCCACATTGGCACCATGGGTATATTGATTGCGTATCCAGTCAAGAAACGGGGTGTTTTGAGCATCCAATGCTGTAAAGTTCGGGGCGACGGCAGGAATTACGATTAGATCGGTCTTGATGATGTCGGTAATTTCTTTCTGCGGCATCACCGCAAGTAAGCCGTTCAAGAAAACGGACTGCTTTGAAAGACCGACCAGTTCAATTTTAAACATCGTCTTATCATGATTCTGATGGTAGTACCTATTGGCTTCGGTAAAGATATGATAGGTACCCACAATGCATGACAGTGTATTGGGGCCAGTCTGAACTTCGGGGACCAAAATTGTTAGGTGTTTCATCTTTCTTGGTTTAACATTGCTTAATCTAATTGCTGATCTATTACTCAAATATAAGAAAATGTGTTGTCCAAATCAACCGTTCACAATGTCTATTTGGCACCCTGTTTTAGATTTAAAATGTCGATATCTTTGATTTATATATGGTAGAGTTGATGATTAAGTGATTGAAAAATAAATACTAACAAAAAAAAATAGATGATGAAAAAACTGGATTTTACAACCGATATAATCGTTGAAGCGAAACCGCAGCAGGTATTTGATGCGATTATCAATGTTCGTGGCTGGTGGTCGGAGAACATTGAGGGAGCTACAGAGGCACTAGATGATGTATTTTCTTATCACTACCAGGATATACACCAGTGTAAGGTAAAGGTCGTTGAAATACAGCACGACGTCAAAGTTGTATGGCAGGTGTTGGAGAACGATTTCAAATTTACGACCGATAAACAGGAATGGGTGGAGAGCTATGTAATCTTTGATATTATTGATCTTGGCGGTAAGACGCAATTAAAATTTACGCATCAGGGGCTGGTACCTGATATGGAATGTTATGATGTCTGTCAGGCTGCCTGGACATATTATATCCATGAAAGGCTGAAACAATTGATTCTAACAGGGCAGGGACTTGCTACGCCCAAAGAGAGCGTGCTGTCCCTGGCGGAAGTTAAAGAACAATTATTAGCGAAACAAAAGGGTAAAAGTATCTATCATAGATTGCTGATTAAAACCCCAGTTGAAAAAGTATATTGGGCAATCACGACTCAGGAAGGGTTGGCAGGCTGGTGGACACCCGATACTATTGCTGCACCTGCGGTAGGAAGCATCTTGCGGTTTGGCTTTGGCCCTGATTATTTTAAAAAGATGGAAGTCCTTGCGTTATATCCCTATGCACTTGTCGCTTGGCAATGTAAGGAAGGCTTTGAGGAATGGATAGGCACAACACTGACATTTGAATTGATACCACATCAGCAAGGCTGTACACTTTTATTCCATCACGATGGTTGGGACAATTATAGTGGGGAATTTGCCTCCTGTAGCTATGATTGGGCATTGTTCTTCAGGAGCCTCAAATTTTTGTGTGAAACAGGAAAAGGTTTTCCTTACCCCGAATTCAATCAGTAAAGCAGACCGCTTCAACTGGATTCAGATTGGGGGGCAGTTTTCGCTCACCGTATGAGCATTGACTTCTTTAAGAAAGCGCTGGAAATATTTAATTAGGCGCAGATGCAAGAGCAGTCCCAATTATATCGTAATAATTGGGACTGTCATATCTAGTGGGAGACGGATTGTCCACGACGAGGTTTTGCGCTGACAGACTTGTGCAAATAGAACCAGAACTGGACAACAGAACTGGTAAATACCGGAATCGCTCGACAGGGTGTCGGTATTTCGACCAAAGTTCATACTTGGAAATCGATTAGTGCATCGCCTATTTGACCTTCCTGTCTATGATCTGGAGGCTGTCTTTTGGAAAACGGTTTTTTAGCCAAAGACGTAATTTTAATTGTTGTCCTTCAGCTAAAGGATTTTTTGACGAATAAATAAAAGCAACAACATTCGCTAAACTATCTTTTTTTGCATAATACTGCTGTTGTCCTATGCTATAGGATTGTAGTTCTGGAAAAAGTACTGTTAGATCTTTATCTAATTGTGGACTTGCTACCTGATATTTCGCAAGTTCATTGTTGAGCGCCCGTATGGTTAGATCTTTATCATTTACAGCAGCGCTTCGTTTGTCGATTTCACTAAGAATAGTTGTTTTTAAATCGAGGCTATCCTGTCGAATGATCAGATCAGTCTGCGCGATACCAAATGATTCCATGGATTTTTTTAAAGCAGCGATTTCTTGGTCACTAAATTTCTTCGCTAAAAAGGCTAGTTCTAAACGTTTAGGTTTAGTAAGCAATTTTTCGTAGACGACCGTGTAACCTTTATCACTAAATTGTTGTTGAACAAATTGTTTAACCTTATTCGTGTATTTCTTCTCTTGTAGCAGATTATAGGCGAAGTATAAGCTTGGTATTACCAAGGCAAGAATAATCAGTGTAATACTCTGACCTATTCTTTTTTCCCTCTTTGGATCGACATAATGTTTCTTGGGATATCTGAGGTATTTTACGATCGTAAATGTCGCTATACATATAAATACACAATTGATGATGTAGAGAAATAAAGCCCCAGCAAAATAACTTAGGTTTCCAATGGCCAATCCATAACCTGCTGTACAAAGTGGAGGCATCAGCGCCGTCGCAATGGCCACGCCTGGTATTGGATTCCCTTTGTCTACCCTGGTTATGGCGATAACCCCCACCAATCCGCCAAAAAGTGCAATAAGTACATCATAGATGTTGGGCGAGGTACGGGCGAGCAACTCGGATTGCGCCTCTTTGAATGGGCTCAGGAGAAAATAGCAGTATGATACAATCAGACTGATCAACGTTGCAATCAATAAATTCTTGATTGATTTCTTTAAGAGTTGAAAATCAAATGTACCCAGTGCAAAACCAGCACCCACAATCGGCCCCATCAGTGGGGAAATAAGCATAGCGCCAATGATTACTGCGGTTGAATTCACATTGAGGCCGACAGAGGCAATCACTATGGCACAGGCTAAAATCCATGCATTGGCACCGCGGAATGAAATATTGTTGATTACATTATCAAGAACGGCTTCTTTTCGTTCTTCCCCTGGATGTAAATCGAAAAATTGGAGTATCTTATTCATAACAGATTGTTTTTCTCTATGCGAATATACATAAGAGAACTGATTGTTCTTAAATGAAAGAAGTTTACTAACTTAGAAAAGCCGAATAGGTAGCGTTACCATTACAGGATGAGTTTAGCAAGGATTCAACAGATCATTAGGTACATTGAAGAACATTACAATGAAAACCTTTCCATTGAAAGACTGGAGCAACTGTCTAATTATTCCTACCGAAATACACAACGCATATTTAAAGGGATTTTCAATGAATCGATTGGGGCCTTTCAAAAACGATTAAAACTTGAAAACGCGTATAAGAAACTGATTTATACAGATGAATCCATTAGCTCGATTGCTTATTCGGTTGGTTTTGATAGTCTACAATCTTTTTCCAAATCCTTCAAAAAACAATTTGCACATTCGCCCAGTGATGCACGGGATGAGAAGACAAGCATTTTTCAGGAATTTATTGCTGGACTAGCAGTAGAACATCAATCTCCCCATCATGATATTGTCTTTTTGAGGGCACAACAGGTTTTTAGTATTGGAATACATACGGACCACTACCGAAATAGAGAAATTGATCAGTTATGGGCGGATATTGATACCTTGGTTGCCGCAGATTTTAGTGCGCATTATTACGGCATTATCGTGGATCAGCCTTTGATTACCGACCGGCTGAAATGTAGATACGAAGCCTGTGTGGATCAAGATCCTGCAAGTCCGTTGTTTTTCCCACGGGATATTATGGGGGGACGATACCTCCGATATATTCACAAAGGGGACTATCACGGGATAATGGATACGTATAGACGGATTTATAAAGAGAGTCTTTTGCAAGGTGCTTACGCATTTGACAATGATCCTATTCTGGAGCACTATGTGAAGAATGAGACCAATACAGCTCATGTTAACGATTATGTCACCGAAATTCTAATTCCGCTACAGAAAAAATAGTTGTCAATTTTGGACAACACATGATTGGGATTTATCCCGTTTTTTGTCGGAAATAAGAATTTTTAAAATGATAAAAAACATGCAAATCGTAATGATCACGTTATTAAGCATTCTTTCTTCCTGTAAGCAAGAAGAAAATTATCGTCCTTCAACGGATACTACAATCCAATATCGCATGCCTGAAGAATCGTCGTTGCATGAGGGGACCTGGCTTCAATGGCCACATCAATATCAGTATGGTATTACCTACCGTAGTCAGCTGGAGGCCACTTGGGTCAAGATGACTGAGGCGTTGGTTAGAGGGGAAAAAGTCCATATCATCGCCTATGATGATACCGAAAAAAATAGGATTGCCGCCTTGCTGCGTGATGCAGGAATTTCGCTAAACCGTATTGATTTTAAAGTTTATCCGACAGATGATGTCTGGGTGCGGGATAACGGTCCTATCTATGTGCATGACCAAGCGGGTGAATTGGTGATTCAAGATTGGGGTTTTAATGGATGGGGTGAAAAAGCAGAATTTGAAAACTGTGATCAGGTTCCAGCTAAAATAGCAAAAGACCAAGGGCTTAAGCGCGTTGATCTAAACAAGTTGATGATTAACGAGGGTGGAGCCGTAGAAATAGATGGTAAAGGCACACTGCTCGCGACCAAAAGTGCGATATTGAACAGTAATCGAAACCCTGGCATGACACAGACACAGGCGGAAGCGATCTTTACCAGATATCTGGGGGCAACCAATTTTATCTGGTTGGAAGGTAGGGCAGGTCTGGAAATTACGGACATGCATATTGATGGCTTTGCGAGATTTGCCAGTCCGAATATTTTAGTGACGATGGATGCCGAGGATTTGCTCGAATGGGAAGTTCCACAACAGGATATTAACAAACTATATGCAGCAAAAAATAGTGCGGATATCGCTTATCCGATTGTTAAACTTCCGCTAACGCAAAATAATGTGGAAACAACGTATGGTAAAAAATTAGATTATAAAGGCTCATATGTAAACTATTATATCGGAAATACCTGTGTATTGGTGCCTAATTATAATGACCCCAATGATCTTATCGCCAATAAGATTATCCAAAGCCTCTATCCGGGACGAGTCGTCATCGGTATTGATGTCCGAAATCTATACGCGAACGGCGGAATGATTCACTGTGTTACTCAGCAACAACCTCAATAATCTGCTTCGGAGATCTAAATTTAAATTGGAGAATCTGTTGAGACAAATACGAAAGTCCAGATTGGAGATAACACATTTGGGTTGAAGGAATTCTGGTATACAGAAGATGATTTCTTTTCCTTTAAACAGGAGAATATTGATGGGATTATCGGCAATGTCTTCTTTATGGATAAAACCATTGTTATTGATTTTAAAAATAAAAGATTTGGTATTCGAAAGTAGACTGTTGTATTTTAATTCGTTAAATGTATCAGATTGATATCTTATAAAAGCAAAGGCCAGCCCACCAAAAGATGGGCTGGCCTTTATTGGATGGTATAGTCTTCGAAATTTAATTATCAAACTGTTCTTTGCGCTTTCGTTTAAAGGCTGAATATACGATAATGACGCTGATTGTCATTAGAATAAATGCGAGAAAAAAGGGTGCTCCAGAGAATTTGAATGGGGCATTATCATGTGTAAAAAAGTAAAACAGATTGGTCATCATTGGAGGACCTATAATCGATGTCGCACTCATTAAACTGGTTAACGCCCCCTGGAGTTCTCCCTGTTCATTTGATGGCACATTTTTGGTAATGACAGATTGCAGTGCAGGACCACATATTCCTCCCAGGCAATAAGGGATAAGAAAGACAAACATCATCCAACCCTGATTGGCAAATGCAAACAACAATAATCCAACCGCATAAAATATCAGACCATAATAAATGCTTTTTTGCTCACCGAGTTTTGGTGTGGTCCAACGTATTAAGACACCTTGTACCAGACCAATCAAGAGACCGATAACCCCAAGGGAGATACCAACCATCCTTTCTGTCCAATCAAACTTGTACATGGTAAAGAAATTCCAGTTACTCTGTACAGCATGGCCTGCAATATAGATCAGGATTAATGCGACGATCAAGCCAGAAATCTCGGGGTGTTTTCCCAGAAAGCGAAAGGATCCAATGGGGTTAGCGCGCTTCCAGTCAAAAGCCCGTCGCTTATCTTTGTCCAAGCTTTCGGGGAGAATAAAATACCCATACAGAAAATTCAATAGGCATAAGCCTGCCGCAGCATAAAAAGGAACCCGTGCGCCGTAATGTCCAAGTAATCCTCCGATTACGGGGCCAATAATAAAACCCAATCCGAAGGCAGCGCCAATTAATCCAAAATTTTTGGCCCGATCCTCATCGGTAGAAATATCCGCGATATAAGCACTGGCGGTTGTGAAACTTGCTCCGGTCAATCCAGCAATAACCCGTCCCAAGAATAACCAACCTATCGAAGGAGCGAGGGCTAGAAAAATGTAGTCTACTGCAAAACCGAACAAAGAAATCAAAATAATCGGTCTTCGTCCATATTTGTCACTCAGATTACCTACTACAGGTGAGAATATAAACTGTGTGAAAGCATAAGCGAAACCCAGCCAACCACCGTACTTTGCAGCCTCACTGATGTCACTATGGATCAGTTCTTCAATTAATTTGGGAACCACTGGAATGATAATACCCCATCCTGTGATATCAATGAGTAAAGTGATAAATATAAAGCCTATGGCGGCCTTTTTCTTGGAGTTGTCAATCATGGCCTAAAAATAGAAAATTCCTGAAAAAATTCACCTAAATTTTAAAAGGTTAATTTCTGGTAAACTATTGGGCTAATTGGGAAAGTTGGTCGATAAGGCACTGTGCATGTTGTAGTGTCAAATCTACTGGAAAAAATAAGTTGTCTTCCACCTGTTTGCCGCACTTAAATAGTGCGGCAAACAGCATGATGTCGTACGGGAAAGTTACAGGAATTGGCAATAAAACAAAGTTGATTTGCTTCTTGATGTAGTGATGTCGCCAATGCTATTTTATCAGGATCTGAAATAACGACTTCTGGAAACAGGTCAACCTGCACAAATCTGCCACTTGCATCAGGGCTAGTTTCTAATATCGCCTCTGCATTGTCCGTGTACGAAATCACTTCGATGTTATTTTTGGAACAGACATATAGATAAGACATCATATGGCAGGAAACAAGGCTACTCAGTAAAAGATCTTCGGGGTTATATAATGTCGGGTCCCCTTTGAAGGCTTTTGCCGCAGAGACCTGTAAATCTGCTTTACCCTGGATGGAAATCCGATGGCTCTTGTTATATACCTTTGGTAAGGATGTAGATTGTTCTTGCTGAAACCAGGTTAAACTGGCCTTAAAATAATGATTGAAACTCATTCTATGAAATAGCGTTTTTTATTAATTTCTACTTGTGTTATCACCTTTATGTCCGAACAAATGAAATATAATCCGTGTTGATCGGATCAAGGCCATTTCTTCTCATTTCTGAGGCTATTTGTGCTCTGTGATAAGTACCATGATTAAATACATGTAAGAGAATGTCTCCAAACGAATTTTGGAACTGTTCATTCTTCGTATTGGTATAGGATATGATTGTTGCAATCTCAGTCGCATCAGCGTAGACCTTTTCCTTAAATCCCGAAGAAGCCAGTTGATGGTAGTGTTCACATGTTAATAAACTATGCTCGTCCCAAACACCTACTGGAGGTTTTTCTCCATTCAGTCGATATAACCATATCAGCTGTGCATTCATTATATGACTGAATAATCGTAAACACACGGAAGGCGTTTTTTCGGCTTCCTGTTTCATTTTCTCGATGAGCATGTTATTCGCCCAATCGTTATATAACCATAATTGTACTAGCGGAGTTGACATCTCGAATGACTTAGTTGTGGTATTAAATATACGTAAGTTAAGTATTTAAAGGTAGGTTGAAGCATAAATTTTATTGCTGTCCGGTAGGTGAAGGCTGTCCGCAAACGAACAATAATCGTCCGAAAGCGGACATGTAACATGATTATTAAATTTCGTAATTCGCTGTATATTAGTTTTTTACTTAAATTGGTAGGCGGATTGATTATGGATTTAATTATGATGAGCAATTATGTCAAGATAGCCTTCCGCAGTCTGATGAGGAGGAAGGGATTTACAGCGATCAACATTATCGGTCTAGCGATCGGTCTGGCTGCGGCGATGTTGATCATGTTATGGGTAGATTCTCAGCTTCATTTTGACAGGGGATATCCAAAAACGGACCGTCTTCATATTATCGGATCTATCGGTAAAACTAATGACGAACGATCCGTTTATTTTGTGAGTCCTGAGCCTTTGGCTGCTGCGGTTAAAGCAGCTGTTCCCGAGGTTAAGCAGACTTGCAGATTAAATAAAACCAGAGGTTTTCTATTTACAGTCAACGAAAAGAAGATGATTGCCGGGAGTGGCGGATTTGTGGATTCGACCTTTATGGATATGTTTCAACTGCCAGTACTGGCAGGGAATATAGAAAAAGCACTAAATGATCCATCAAACATTGTTTTAACCAAAGATCTCGCGCTTTCGCTATTTGGCTCAACAGACAATATTATTGGCAGAAATATTCAGATTGATAGTATTGAACTTGTGCAGGTTGCTGCTATTTTGGATGAAATACCCAGCAATAGTCGATTTGCGGAGTTTCAATATTTTTTTCCTTGGGTATTTTTGGAAAAAATGGGTTTTGCAGATAATAATTGGTATAACAGTTCGGTGTATTCCTTTGTTGAGCTGTTTCCAAATACGAACACGACAGCTGTCCAGCAGAAACTGCAACATATTTCGAAAGCACATGCGGATGTTAAGAACGATAATTTTCTCAAACCTATCGGCGAAAGTTACCTTTACAACAACTACAAAAATGGGGTTGTTGTCGGTGGAAGAATAGACATGGTAAGAATATTTATCTGTATAGCGGTATTTATTCTTTTGATTGCTTGTATCAACTTTGTGAATCTAAGTACTGCGCAGAGCGAAAAAAGAGCTAAAGAGGTTGGGGTCCGAAAAGTTGTCGGTGCACAAAGGAGATCGCTGATCGGACAGTTTTTAACAGAATCTATTGCACTGGCATTGGTGTCAACACTTATTGCTATCATTATCGTAATTCTGCTATTGCCGGAGTTTAGTGATTTAATAGGGCGTAAATTGGCGCTTCCGATTGATCGAGCTTATTTCTTTATAACTATCCTTGCTTTTATTCTTTTAACCGGCTTATTGGCGGGTAGCTATCCTGCATTTTTTCTGTCTTCTTTTCATCCAGTTCGGGTACTGAAAGGAAGGTTTGTTTATATCCGGCAAAAAATAAATCCACGTAAGCTTCTTGTCGTCACTCAATTTGTCATTGCTGTTGTTATGATCGTTAGTACGCTTGTTATCCGAAAACAGATTCAGCATGCTCAGCAGCGTGATGTAGGTTTTGAAAAAGAGAATTTGGTCTATGTCGCTGAGGTGGGAACCATAACACAAAATATCGCATTGATCCGGCAAGCATTACTCGATCAGGGAATAGCGACTGCTGTCACCCGGACGATGTCACCAATGACTGAAAGGTGGAGTGGATGGAGTGGGGCATCCTGGGAGGGGAAAGATCCAAATAGCATTATCCCGTTTAATCGGCAGTCGGCAGATGATAGATTGATCGAGACCACTGGGCTAAAACTACTTAAAGGACGTGATTTTGATTTAAAACGTTTTCCCACGGATTCGATGGCTGCGATTATCAATGAAACAGCAGCCAAGGTCATGAAACTTGATCAGCCTATTGGCAGCTATATCATGGATGGTGATGAAAAATTTATTATTATCGGTGTTGTCAAAGACTTTATTCAGGAATCTCCATTTAATCCAGTTACACCAACAGTAATAGAAGGTGCTGCTGCACCTTTAGGCGTTGTTCATATTAAATTCAATCCAAAATTAGCAACTGCAGAAGCATTGAATAGGACGGAGAAAATATTCAAAGAATATAATCCCAATTATCCCTTTGAATATCATTTTTTAGATACTGAATATGCCCGGAAATTTCAGGAGGTACAGCGAACAGGGAAATTAGCCAGTATCTTTGCAGCGCTTACCATTTTCATTTCTTGTCTTGGTCTGTTTGGATTGGCGGCTTATATGGCTGAAAGTAGAACAAAAGAAATTAGTATCCGCAAAATTCATGGTGCCTCTATCTTTTCTGTTGTCCGGATGCTATCGAGTGAATTCGTGCTATTGGTTAGTGTCGCCTGTTTGATTGCATTTCCAATTGCGTATTGGGCGATGGATAGTTACATTCAGGAATATGCTTATCGAATTAACATGGGCTGGGAGCTTTTTGCAGCAACAGGAATTTTG
Source organism: Sphingobacterium ginsenosidimutans (assembly GCF_039536865.1). Classification (NCBI taxonomy): domain Bacteria; kingdom Pseudomonadati; phylum Bacteroidota; class Sphingobacteriia; order Sphingobacteriales; family Sphingobacteriaceae; genus Sphingobacterium; species Sphingobacterium ginsenosidimutans. The sequence goes on along the minus strand of NZ_BAAAZK010000007.1, from coordinate 939,377 downwards.
GCGATCGGAATTACAATATTAACGGTGGGTTATCAATCCATACGTGCTTCAATGGCTAATCCTGTGGATTGTTTAAGGGATGAATGATAGTTGGAATGATTATCTTTACAGATAATTGATAAATAGGGAATGGATAGTAAAAAAGTTTATAGGATCATAGGTTACAATGTACTGTACGTAGTAACCAGTCTTTTGTTATATTATCCATTCGATATGAAGGCGACAGGATTGAGCTTTTGTGCCGTTGGCCTGGCACTGATCAATTTATATTATTTTCTGGAATGGAAGAAAGATGCAAAAAAAGGGCAGTTTGTACGAAAGTACAAAGCTTTTCATCAACGCTCGTTGAGTAAAGCCACAATAAATTATAAAGAGACATATACTGTAAGTACAAGCGTATTAGCGATGATGATCTTTGGATCAATTATTTGCTTTTCGGCAATTGGTATGTTTTACGAGAAATCAATTTTTGGTGTTCTCGTCTTATTTCTTGGTGGGAATTTTCTCCTCGCTCCATTTAACCAGAAAGGAATCATTAAGTTAGCTCCCAACGGGATATACATGAGTGATTATCAGTTTGTCTTTATCAATGATATTCAGGAAATTAATTTTAAACGCCATCTTGGAAAGAGTACATGCAAAATGTTGCTGAAGATAAAAGATCCGGCATTGTATGGCTTAAAAGATTCGTATATAGCTGTTCCAATTGGGGGGGATATGAGACAGGTTGAGCAATTGATTGCCGTCGTGAAAAAGTTATTTTCCAATACACGCATATCCCAGGATATTTAAATGTTCGTTTGATCGAAAAAAATTTGTTATTTTTAGTAATTAATTGATTAATAGATCTAAAGGCAAGCTTGATGAGAACTTTTTTATTGTGTTTATCGATATTTTTGCTATTTCCTATTTTGACCTTTGCCCAGAATAATTACGTCATTACAGGTAAAGTAGATCAGTTGAAAGATGGCAGTAGGCTTTTTCTGGTTTATAACAGTGATGGTGTCTCGTTTGTGGATTCCACAGAAACGAAAGGGGGGCGCTTTACCTTTAAGGGGCAGCTCACGTATCCGGTTTATTCCGCGCTTTATCTCCATAAAAACCCCTATGTGAACAAGCTACAGCCGAATGAAAAGCTGGATTACTTCCGCTTTTATTTGGAAGCTGCTCAGATGGGGATGAATGCGAAGGATTCACTCAAAAATATTGTATTGAATGGTTCCAAGCTCAATGCGGAAAATGCGGAACTCCTAGAGATGAAAAAAACTGTTGACAATAAATTTGACGCATTAAATAAGGAATTTGCCAAACTTCCACCAGAACAACAGAAAGATTCTGTGATATTTGCTCAGTTTGTCGCTCGGGAAATGAATCTTATGGATGAAAATTACAGTGCCTATCTGGATTTCGCTAAGAGCCATCCCGATTCATACCTCAGCGTAATTGGTTTAAGTTTTGTTGCAGGTCAGGAGAAATTTTATACATCGGCCAAGTCAGCGTTTGATGGTCTTTCGGGTAGACTAAAAGAAAGTCCATTAGGCAAGGTAATTCCGTTGCAGTTGGAAGCCCAGTCCAAGACGAAAGTCGGCCAGCAGGCACCGGATCTAACGCTTAAAAACCCGGAGGGGAAAGCCATCAGGATTTCGGATTTTTCGGGAAAGTATTTACTCTTAGATTTTTGGGCGAGCTGGTGTGGTCCTTGTCGTGCGGAAAATCCCAACCTCGTAAAAGCATATCAAAAATATCATGATAAAGGATTTGAAATATTGGGAATCTCCCTGGACGATGCGGCACGGAAAGATGCCTGGGTCGATGCCATAAAAGGAGATAGCCTATTATGGACTCAGGTTTCTGATCTAAAAGGCTGGGACAGCTATGCCGCAAAAATTTATGGAATCAATGGTATTCCTGCCAATTTTCTGCTCGATCCGGAAGGTAAAATAATCGCTCGTAACCTAAGGGCTGAGGATTTACAAAATATGTTGAAAAGGATCTTTGCAGACCTGCCGACTCCGTAAGATAGCTATCTTCCTATCCAAAACATCCCTGTGAATTTGACTTTTATAAAACATGACATTTTGTTCCAAAAATAAGTATGAAAAATTGCCTACAATTGCAAGCGATTTTCTATCTTGCGCCTTTAATTAGAGATCACATGGCTATAAGATATTCGGGCTGTAAGCAGGTTTAACTGAGGGCTGGATGCTTTAAAAATTTATTTTTTCAATTGTATCTTATTTTGATACAGCTGGTAGAATAAGCGCGTCAGGTCGTCGGTGAAAGAGCGGACGATTATTTTTGTTTTAGATATTATTCGACTTATTTGATGGATGTTTTTTTTGAATTTCTAAATAACCTCACCAATCCAGACTGGATCGTGTCTCATGGAGGTTTATATCTGCTGTTGTTTATTATTTTTGCTGAGACAGGTATACTCATTGGCTTTTTCCTTCCCGGAGATCCTATTCTATTCATTGCTGGAATGATTGTTTCCAACATGAGTATTTCACCTTCCGAGCAGGTTCCTACCTTACTTTATTGGATCGTGCTTGTATCGTTGGCTGCAATTTTGGGTAATTTTGTTGGATATTGGTGTGGGAAGGTCTTTGGGAAAAAAATCATGAGCATGGATGACAGTTGGTTTTTCAAAAAGAGCTATATCTTCAAAGCACAAGAGTTTTACGAAAAAAGGGGCGGAGCTGCTATTGTGCTTGCAAGGTTTCTTCCTATTGTTCGGACTTTTGCACCAATTGTTGCTGGTATTGTTGGGATGGAGTTCAGAAAATTTGTATTGTACAATGTGATTGGTGCAGTTGTCTGGGCGGGGAGCTTGGTTACCCTTGGTTATTTGTTAGGTGAAAACATATGGGTGAAGGAGAATCTGGAGCTTGTTATTATTGTAATCGTTTTGATTGCAACGGCACCAGTCATTATAAAAGCATTTACTTCGAAAGATAAAGCAAAGATTGTCCAATAAAACATTGATCATCTACTGAAATCAATAGGAAGACTAAATGATGTGACAACAATTAAGATGTTGGTCCACTTTGTGGGGTTTGATCCACTATTTGTTTGATTTCATTGCCTTCACTTTTTTTATGGTGGTGTCATTGATAAAATTGCGGTACTCTTTAGTTTCCATCCCATAGCCTGCTATTTTGCTCTCGTGATTACTATGGATGCCAAAACCATAGGTTTTTGTCAGCGGGGATGCACGTAGACAGTCATGTCCTTTGGAAAAGAATATATTCCTGACCTCTTTATAATCCGATTCATTAAGCGCGTTACGGTCTGCATAGATCTGAAAAAGCAATTCATCGGAAGTATATCGGTATGGAAATTGTGTGATTAGCTCATATTGCATTTCGGCTATTGTCTTTTTATTTCTTATAGGCGGAACTGTTCCTTTGGACACTTGTGTATCCTCAGCGACTTCAATAAATGTGTCAATATAGTTGGTGGAATGAAATTTCATGTGTTATTTTTTAGGCGTATTGTCACAATAATTCAAGAAATAAGATGGGAGCAAAATAGGTATTCCTATGGATTTGTCAAAAGTTTTTAAGGAAATTATTATCTGTATTATTACTAATTTCATCTGTGTTTTAAACATTTTTTTTTACGAAAAAGAAATGTTTTGCAGTATTTTTCTTAGCTTTACAGAAATTATTACGCAGCACCCTACAGTATACCTATCATAAGTGGCTACTAATCAACAGATTATTAGCCATTTTTCTTTTAGTGTGGTATAGGGCACCTATGATTATTCCATTTGCTTATTCCTGAGCTAATATAGCATAAAGTAACATTTGGTTATTTTAACTCCTTTTGCTGTTCAAATTTATAACAATAATTTATAATATTCCTTGTTTTGAGAAAATTTATTGTTCGAGTATATGCTCGCTGTGTTATTTTCTTATGGGAATGAAAAAAAATAGTAGCTATAGTTACAAAGGTCAAACCCGTTATTTTTTTTTGTATGAAAATTGGCTTAGAAGGACTATAATAGGTGTTTTTATTATTTTTTTTAATTTTGACATACAAGGGAAAATTTATTTGTTTATATTTGTACATCATTGAGACTTTCTTACTTGTTCAGCTTTAATGCTTGATCCGAGTAAAGTTTTGTATGGGCATATTTCCATATAGAAATGTAATTATGATATGTATACTGTAGGTAGGTGTATAATTTAACAGTGGTAGCTGTAGGGGCTACCCCTGTTGTTTTCTATAGCAGTCTCGTAGGGATAATGTTATAAACTGTTTTATATCTTCATGGAGTGTCTCAGCTATTCTTCATGCTGTTACTTACGCTGCAAGCCGGTTTTTATAGATCGGTCTTTTTGGGGCGTTTTAAATATTTCATCAAAAATTTCTTGCAAATGGTTTACTGTTCAGATGAGCGGTCTGTTTTTTACTTTATATTTATGGTATTATTATGAATACCTAAAAAAATATCTATGGAAATTAACGAACACATTGATTTTGCGACAGCAAGTTTCAAAGAATTTGAGAATATTGCTGGTTTTGATATGATGGATACTGCAAAGTATTTCCATTCCTATATCAATTACATGAAAGAAAATCAACATCTTAACTTTAGATTTGTAACACAGGGATGTGGGCCTACTGCTATCGTAAGTTCACCATTTTTAGAGCAACCAACCGAATGCATAAGTCTTGTGTCAAATGATTATCTTAATTTTTCCCAACATCCAAAAGTAAAAGCAGCGGCCATAGCTGGAATAGAGAAATATGGCACAGGGGCTGGAGCCTCACCTTTAATAGGGGGGCACCATGAATATCATGTTGCGTTGGAGGAGAAGATTTGTAAATTTTTCAACCGACCAGAGGGATCGAGTATCGTTTTTACCACCGGATATACAGCAAACAGTTCTACTTTATTAAGTTTGTTGAAACAGGAGGATTGTGCTATTGTCGATATGGAAGTACATGCAAGTGTTTATGAGGGCTTATTAAATACCAATGTGAAACGCTTTCCACATAACAGTATGATTCACCTTGAAAGGGCATTGGCAGACGCAGAAAATAAGTTCAGAACCAAGTTGGTTATCATTGATGGAGTATATTCCCAAAATGGAGATTTAGCGACAATGGATGAAATTTATACGTTAACCAGGAAGTATGGTGCCTATTTAATGGTGGATGATGCGCATGGAATAGGTGTAATGGGCGAGAATGGAAGGGGGGCCATTGAAGCCTATAATCTTCTGGATAAAGTAGATATTATAGCTGGTACTTTGAGCAAAGCGTTTGGTCATATTGGAGGTTTTATAGTTTCGTCGCCAGAAATCATTAATTACCTTCGTTATCAATCGAGGCAGCAGGTATTTTCCTCTACATCGACCCCCGCAAGTTTCGGTTTATTGAAAGCTATTGATTTAATTGATGAAGAGCCTTATTGGCGAACAAGGCTCAGTGATAATGTGACTTATTTTAAGGCGGGATTGCTATCTCTGGGTGTTGATATTGGCACATCCTCGTCCCCAATTATTCCGATAAAGATCGGTGATCCAATTCGAACCGCTCAGATCTCGCGCATGTTATTGCAAAACGGTGTTTATGCAAATTGCATTGTCTATCCCGGAGTGGCGAAAAAAGATGCCCGTATCCGCACAAGCCTGATGGCCACACATACAAAGGAACATTTGGATAAGGTCTTAAATACATTGGAAGATATCAGTAAGGTTGTAAGTTTGAAAAAATCAAGATAAATTAATCTTATAATATTTAATTATTTATTATATTGATCTGAATCCTTATTTTTAGGCATTCAGATCAATAGCATATCAATAACACATGCGTAAAACTTATAAGGGAGAAAAGAATGATAAAGAACGCACCATGAACAAACTTGTTTTGTCTGTTGGTAAGGTTCTTCGCGATAAAGGGTATACGGGCTTAACAATTGCCAATATTTCTAAAACGGCAGGTGTTGACAGGAAGCTCATTTCACTTTATTTTGGCTCCGTTGACAATTTAGTTGAAACATACATCAGGAGTAAGGACTACTGGGTGTCTGCTACGCTGGGTGCTGTTGAATATTTTGGTACTGCTCCAACCGAGGGGTCAAAGGGCTTTCTTGAATCGTTGTTACTGAATCAAATGGATAGCTTTCTGGAGAATACCGAAATGCAAAAAGCAGTTCTTTGGCAGATCAGTGAAAAGTCTGAGATTATGTCGCAAATCACGAGGGAGCGGGAGAAGATGAGTGCTTTGTTTTTTGCCTTTGCCGATAAGGAAATGGAAGGTAAAGATGTTGATTTGCGGGCTATAAGTAGTATTTTGACTGCGGGGATCTATTACTTGGTGTTACACTCAATAAATACGGAAAGTACTTTTTGTGAAATTGAGCTTAACGCGGATGGTTTAGACAGAATCCGCAATGCGGTCAGAACAATACTCTCCTGGGCTTATGGAGAGAACGAAAAAAAACCGGTCGAAGTTTGACGAAAGGATTGATGGCGCACTATGCCAATCTGTCAATTATAACAAAGGAAATCAGCTGATTAACACTGATATTGTCATACAGGTATCAATATTCTATTTAAAGGATCGTCCAATTGGTCATCACCATTTTTTGGCATATCATTCGCCTGTTTAGATTTAAACGATTCGAAACATGGCGAAGAGATTATTGCTCATATTAATGTTGTTTGTGATTGCTGATGCTTATTTCTTTCAAGCATTTACGACCATTATCCATACTCCATTTTTACATAAGATTTATTGGTATTTAGATGTATTGTTGCTTATTGGGGTGTTTACCCTGATTTTTCTCCGGCAACAGGGTAAAGATATTCAGCGACTGGCGGCAGGTCTGGTCACTTCTTTTTTAATTGTATTTATCCCAAAATTGCCGGCCTTTCCAATCTTATTGGCTGAGGATTTGGTACGGCTATTACAGGGATTTCCCCCACGAAGTATTTATATAAGTGAATTTGTGCTTGCACTGGCTTTACTGATTGTTTTAATTATTGTTTTTGGCCTCACCAGAGGGCGGCATTTATATCGGGTAAGGGAGGAAGTCCTAAGCTTTCCGGATCTGCCAGATGCATTTGATGGATTTAAGATTACACAGATTTCGGATATTCATTCCGGAAGCTTATCTGATGTTTATGGAGTCCGAAAGGGTATCGCACTGGCGAATGCGCAGGATAGTGATCTTCTGCTGTTTACCGGAGACCTTGTCAATAACAAAGCGGCTGAGATGGAATCCTGGATTTCAGATTTCACTTCGCTAAAGGCCCCGTTTGGTAAATTTTCTGTACTCGGAAATCACGATTATGGAGATTATACGCACTGGGATAGTGCTGAATTAAAGGCATCTAATCTTATTAGGTTGAAGGAGATTCATCGGGAAATGGGATTTAAGCTGTTGATGAATGAATCTATTGCCATTCAAAAGAATGGGGCTAGCATCGCATTGATCGGGGTGGAAAACTGGGGAAAGGGTGGTTTTCATCAATATGGAGACCTGAGCAAAGCGACGTCGGATCTGGCGACGGACTCTTTTAACATATTGATGTCGCACGATCCTTCTCATTGGGATCATGTCACTTTAGATCATGAAAAACATGTACATCTTACATTGGCCGGGCATACGCACGGGATGCAATTTGGTATAGAGCTGTTCGGATTTAAATGGAGCCCGATAAAATATTTCTATGAACAGTGGGCTGGATTATATCAAAAAAAAGGGAAATACTTGTATGTCAACCGTGGCTTTGGCTATCATGGACTCAAGGGTAGGATAGGTATATGGCCGGAGATTACCGTCATCACGTTGAAAAAATCTATTTCATAATCTTTGGATGGCGCCAGGATGATACCGTTCGGATGTCAGGCTTATTTTTCATATCTATTTTTAACGATATAAATAGATCAGGTTGGGCAATATTTTTTTGTTTCGAAGATTAATTTTATTATATTTAGTTAGCGTAGCTTGGTCTAAAAAAGATGGTAAGCTAGTGCTATTAGTATTAACCAATTGCATCAAATTAAACAAAAGAAGAATATCCATTGCTTGACATACTATAGGTAAAAATGAACAAGCGGATTGTCATATAGATCCAGGGATGGATGCGTTCGATAGTTAATTAGATTTATAAACCAATTATTTAATTTGAGGTATGGCACACAAAGTAGTTTCCCTTATTTTGGGAGGGGGTAGAGGGGCTCGACTTTATCCATTGACACAACAGCGCTCTAAGCCGGCTGTTCCTATTGCTGGGAAATATCGATTGGTCGATATTCCTATTTCGAATTGTTTAAATTCTGGATATAATAAGATATTCGTTTTAACACAGTTCAATTCAGCTTCTTTGAATACGCACATCAAAAACGCTTATAATTTCAGCATTTTCAGTAAAGGTTTTGTTGACATTTTGGCTGCTGAACAAACGAACGAGGGAGATCGATGGTTTCAGGGAACAGCTGATGCCGTGAGACGTACACATAAGCACCTATTGAATGTTGACTACGATTATGTATTGGTTTTATCGGGCGACCAGCTCTATCAAATGGACTATTCTGCTTTGGTAGACTTTCATGTGCAGAACGGCGGGCACATCACAATTGCAACCATTCCTGTCAATGTAGCCGATGCGACTGGGTTTGGCATTCTCAAAGCCAATGAGGCAAATGTAATTACAGCGTTCACCGAAAAACCCAATAAAGAGGAGGTCTTGAATTGGTCTTCAGAAGTCTCCAGTGAGATGGCCAAATGTGGGCGGAATTATCTGGCATCGATGGGGATTTATGTTTTTTCAAAAGGTGTTTTGCTCAATTTACTGCTTGCCAATCCAGGTATGGACTTTGGGAAGGAAATACTACCAGATGCGATCAACAAGTACAAAGTACTGAGTTACCAGTTCGATGGCTATTGGACAGATATTGGAACGATAAAATCATTTTTCGATGCCAATATTGGATTGACTGCAGATGTTCCTGATTTTAATTTGTTCGATGAAACTGTATTTACGAGAGCGCGTATGTTACCTCCGTCTAAGGTTTCGGGAACAACACTCAATAATACGGTTATTGCTGATGGCTGTATCCTCAATGCAGATAAGCTCGAACGTTCTGTGATCGGTATACGTTCCCGTATTGGTGAGGGGACAGTAATTAAATCAACCTACATGATGGGATCAGATCATTACGAACAACTTGAGGAAGTCATTGAATTGGGGAATACCCAAAAACCGCCACCTGTTGGTGTGGGGGAGCGTTGTTATATTGAAAATGCTATTTTGGATAAAAATTGCAGGATAGGAAATGATGTCAGAATAAAAGGAGGACCACATCTGGAGGATGGCGATTTTCAGACACATGCAATCTGCGATGGCATCGTTGTTGTAAAGAAAAATGCCGTAATCTCGAATGGTGTAAGTATAGGCTGCTAGCTATTTTCAGACATAAAGTAGTAAAGGACTAGGACTGTATGCGCCTGGTCTTTTATTGAATTGTTTGCCTGATCCGAATTTGCACTAACATTTATACAATTCTAGCGCAAGTTGTCATCAATACGATCACACATAGTATCAATAAAACGATGACTGTTGTAGTATAAGGGGTTCTTCTCATGATTTTTTTTATTTATTACTTATAAATTTAATTTCGCAAAAGTCATGCCCATTATAGTAACCTCAATCCTGCTCGTTGAAACTGTAGTTTTAAATCTACAACCGATTGGTTTTATTGGTTTTGTGCGAAATATTTAAAATCTATTTAGGCTAGACGGTAGCTTTCAAAAAATACGCATTTTACTCCCTTATTATTTCTTAATAATCAATATAGTTGTAAAATCTCTATAAGCATCACTGCGGAAAATGCTATTGTCAAAGTATCCTGTGACGATAATTCTAAAATTTCAGTCATGCGATAAGATAAGATAAGATAAGATAAGATAAGATAAGATAAGATGGTCCGAATTAAAAAAGGAATTCGCTCGGACAAGAGTTGAGATTCATAAGTTATTTATACTAATTGGATTGTATAAAATGTTGTTCAAATAATTGCCAAAGACTATTTACAAGGCATGAATTGGTGCGTTTTTTGTTCGGTCTGACATTTAAAATATTTATATCAATATGAAATCTTTTTATTTAGGGATGGCAACATTAAGTGTCGGATTAGCGCTTATGGCGCGTCATAATACTGCTTCTGGCAATCAACAAGCTGTTCATTCTTTTGGAAACGTGCGGGTTAATTCTGATTCGACAAAAGTCGAGAATCTGGTGAAGGAATTGAAGAAGCTTAAACCTATTCCTAAGGCCGATTTCGAAGCAAAGTTTAAAAAAGAGATCAACGGTTTTAAACTGACCGAAGCTCAGGCATTTGAAGACCAAGAAACGGGCTCCTTTGCCTCGGCCAACTATGCAAAGGATGGGGGGAATATTTATCTCATGATAACAGATGGTGCGGGACCTGGATCGGAGCAGGTGAAAGCTAATTTATTGAATTATTTAGAACTGAAAGACATTTATACACCGGAAGACAAGTCAGCAGTTAAAAATTATAAGGGCTGGTTAGTCTCATTTGACTGGAGTATGTTCGAAAATGATGGCTTGACGAGTATACAATACTTAGAGGGCAATCGTTATGCTGTTGTTGCTTCGGCAAACCAGGTTCCGATAGAAGAACTTGAAAATTTTTTGAACAGTTTTAGTTTATAAAAATAAAACAAAGAGCGCCCTAGCTTATTCCGTAATCCAAGGAATAGGTTGGGGCTCTTTGTTTTTCTGTGAATCATGAAACTTGAAATAGATTAATAGCAGGAAAAATTATCCGTTTTTTATTTTATTATTTCTTATTTTCGGCACGATATTAATCAGCAGAATAGTTGACGGAAATTGGATGTTTTTCTTGCTTTTTCGTTGGCTGGCATAGTTATTTCACTTTATAAAACTACAATGTTTAAGCTAAAAAATTATCTAAAGATAACTCAATTCGTGTTATTGATGAGTGTTCTTAATTTTTTATTTTTCCATCTCCCTTTCTTTTCCTTTGTTTTTAAAAATATTGATTATAAAAGCCTGAATGGCATTGTTCTGGTCCTAAGCTTAGTGATCTTAATGTTGGTCTTAAACGCCTTTGTACTCTATTTAATATTTTTTCTATCACGTCTAGTTGGCAAAATCTTGCTGATCTTCTTTTTCATCGGCAGTTCTATCGCGGTTTACTTTATCAATACCTATAGTGTCATCATAGATGAAACGATGGTGGGGAATATCCTCAATACCAATTACTCGGAGTCGAGTAGTTTTTTCTCGATTAAACTAATTTTATATGTCGTTTTATTGGGTATCCTGCCTAGTATATATATTGCGAAAGTGAAAATAGAGAATGTGAAATTAAAGCGTTTTCTTATTACTTCTGCGCTCAGCCTATTGTTTATAATCATACTGATTTTTGCGAATGCGAGTAATTGGTTATGGATCGATAAAAATTCAAAGACTTTAGGCGGGCTAGCGATGCCTTGGTCTTATACGGTAAACTTCACACGTTTTTATATTCATCAGCAGCAGGAAAATAAAAAGGAAATCTTACTTCCTGATGCCAAAATAATGGATAACAAAAAGGCCGTTGTTGTTTTGGTAATAGGTGAATCTGCAAGAAGTCAGAATTTTTCGTTATACGGTTATAAGAAAAATACAAATCCCTTACTATCCAAGATCCCGAATCTACATCATTTTGAAGCGACCTCCTGTTCCACTTATACAACCGCGGGTGTGAAATGTATTTTGGAACATAAAAATAGCGGGGATTTATATGAAATATTACCAAATTATCTGTTCAGGAATGATGTTGATGTTGTCTGGAGAACTTCCAACTGGGGCGAACCTCCGGTCCACATCAAGGATTACAAAAAAACAGAACAGCTAACATCGAATTGCCAAGGGGAGGGCTGTAGCTATGATGAGGCTCTTCTGGCGGGATTAAAAGAGCAGATACTAGCCAGTAAAAAGGATAAAATATTTATTGTGTTACACACAAGTACTAGCCATGGACCGACTTATAGCAAAAAATATCCGGCGCAATTTGAAATGTTTAAGCCTGTTTGTAATAGTGTAGAGCTGGGGAAATGTTCTAAGGAGGAACTTGTCAACGCTTATGACAATACAATTGTGTATACAGATTATATTTTAAACCGCTTGATAGAAGATTTAAAAGAATTGAAGCAATACCAAAGTGCGATGCTTTTTGTATCTGATCATGGTGAATCTTTAGGTGAAAACAATTTATATATGCATGGACTACCAATGAGTATCGCACCTAAAGAGCAATATGATATTCCTTTTATCGTTTGGGTTTCTGATCCAGCGAAAGAGCTAAAACCCAATAAAATATTGACCCAGAACCATGTATTTCACAGTGTTCTGAACTTCTTAAATATACAGAGTCCTATTTATGATGAAAGTATGGACATCTTTAAATAGTATACAGAAACCAATGGGAATCGTTTACGAGAGGAGCTGTATACGGTTGTTTATTGGTGAGCGGGTTTGTAATATAGAATTGTAGCACCGCCAGCAAAGGTTTTTGTCTTTAGGTATGTCAGCTGTATTTTTCTGTTTATGTTGTTGAACAATGGTAAGCCATTTCCAGCAATAACGGGATGAATACAAATTTGATACTCGTCTATAAGGTCGCTGTTTGTTAATGCGACAATTAGACTAGGACTACCTATCAAAATATCTTTGCCCGGTAACTGTTTAAGTGCCTGAAGTTCGTCAACGATAGTTCGGTTTGCCAGCCTTGCACTGTCCCAATCCAGATTTTTTAGTGTTTGCGAAAAGACGACTTTTGGTATCGTGTTCATGACATGCGCAAATTCGTCTGAGGATTTATTACCACTGGAGGTTGTCAAGAAGGCCCGCCAATATTCCATAAGCTGATAAGTTATTCTACCATATAATATTGTATCAGACTCACGCAATAAGTCTGTATAATGCTGATGAATTTCATCATCTGGAAGCATTAAAGTATGATCACAAAAGCCGTCTAGGCTCATATTAATCGCTGCAATTACTTTTCTCATAGCGCGCATAATATTTCTATGCATTGAATTTACGAAAAAGTAAGGGACGGTTGACCTTAGAGAGAAAATAATAGGAGCTACTAAACTCATTACTGAAGATTGAGATAGACAGGCTCTTTATGAGAAATTGGGGGGCTATTCGTCTATAATAGTTAAGTTACTGATTACTTCGAAAGTTGACACATGGTAATCATCTCCAAAAAATAATCCATTGATATAATGTTGGATTGGGTAAAAAAGGTCTATCGGAATGCCTTTATAGAAGGTTTTGAAATCGTTTGGAATAGAGTAAGCATGACTATATTTTCCTTTGCCAAGACTGATACCGCCTATTTTTTTTAGGTAGCCAGTTATTTTGTGTTTAGAGGAATTTGAAAACTCTTCACTTGTTTCCAGGAAATAATCCTGAATATAAAAATTTCTTATATTTTTCAATTTGATCGGGGAGCTTTTATCCAGCTTGATTCTCCGGGAATAGGATATATCGGTTAAAATGCAGGTTGCCTTCTGAACCGTTGAGACATCAATAAAATAATCTCCATCGACCAATAGATGTTTACTATCTTTATAGATACCTAGGATCATCTCGTTGATTTCTCTATCGGAATAATCCATTATATTTGAAGATCTACCAAACTTTTCGAATTGCAGTCCGCTATCTTTGACATTTTTCCTGATTTTATTTAGCTCATATTGCTGAAAAGTCCTTATTTTTTCCATATCCGTTGCTCGTTATATTTAGCACTTTAAAGATAATTTTAAAACTTTGCTTTCAACCGCTTTACAGGCATCTAATTGCAATTTGAATCGAATCTAATTTAACAGTACGCTAACGCTTAGGTAACAAGTTAAGTCTTCAAAGGAGAAATGTATCGTTTTTTGGAATGCAGAACCTGAGATCGAACAGTAGCCAAACGCAGGTTCTGCTATTAAAAATCAAATTTTCTGGAGGTCATACGACCCTGACCTTTCAGGTTTATTCGGTTGGGGAATAGTTCCAAAACCCCATAAGCATTTTCATTGCTGGTTTCGATCATCCCCTCAAGTGTAATCATGGGAATCCCTTTATAGTTAGCGAAGTTACCGGGATGATGATGCCCTGAGATAACAGCTTTCACACGAGGATATTTTTCGATTGCTGCCAATATATCCCTATTGTTGAGTGTTTCAAGTCCGTTTTCTGGAAATAAGGGATGATGAGAAAAGATGATCACATTCTTAGCCTCTTTTTCTGCTTTTTTTAGCTGTTTTTCCATCCATGCAAGTTGTTGTCTGCTGATGCCACCATTCCATGGCTGTGTATTTTTCCGTGCCTCGAATTTTAGCTGGTTATTTAATGCTTGCCAAGCAGCGCGCTCCGCTGATGTTGCTGATGTTGCGTATTCGCTGAGTTCATTGGTGTTGAGGAGAATAAATAACCAATGACCTTTTTCTACGGTATAGTAGGGGGCGGACATGCGATAGGCCTTGTAGAGTGTGGCACCGTTTTTCACATCGACATAATCATGGTTACCCAGTAAATTGTAAACTGGTGCCTTGAGTTTGTCCAGATGCTGCAAGGCTGGAGTCAAATCTTTTGCACCTACATCGACTAAATCTCCTACCATCACCGTAAAATCCACGCCAGCTGCATTTATTGCTGTCGTTGCTGAATCTAATTTGGAAAGTGAATTGCGGTAAAATCGACTTCCTTTGGTGTCCTGATCAGCATATTGTGGGTCTGCAATTAAACCTATTTTCAATGGAGTGTTCTTTTGTTGGCTAATGCTCTTACCATGTAAGAGGACAAATAAAAGGGAGAAAACTATAATTTTAATTTTCATTCTGGGTAATTTTAGATTTTGAATGCCACCGGGCTCGAAAACAAACCGACGAGGCTACCGATTTTAATTTTGGTTCTATTAGCTCAATCGCTGGTCCATACAAACATACATGATTTTTTGACGTTTAAAAGCTGAAATTAATAGCAATCGATTGCATAAAATTCAGAAAACCAAAATGCTACACCGGATATATGTTATTTAGATGCTGGTATTTGTTCGTCATAATTTCGCATGATATAATAGAAATACGCAATCATTTTCATATAGTTTTCGATACTGATATATTCATTGGTACTGTGCATGCTCTGCTGTTCGGAATGATTGATTTTGATTGGCATAAATCGGTAGATATTCTTGCTGAGTTCTTGGTATTTGACGGCATCTGTACCGCCAACGGTCAGGTATGGTGTGACAATAAGATCTGGGTATAACTTTCGGATGGAGGCTTCCATCATCTGATAGGCTTTTGTATCACTAGGAGATACATTGGAGGCCTCCCGGGCATTATCAACCTGTTCTATTTCGACATCAAAACCCGCTGTTGCTTTCTTAACGTGTGCTTGGACTTCCTGAATTGTATTTTCAGGCAATAGTCTAAAATTGACAACAAATTCGACTTCTGGAGACAGCACGTTGGGGGCATCGCTACCTTTCATCATCGTCAGTGCTGTCGTGCTGCGTACCAAGGCGTTGGTCGAATGATTTTTGGTCAACTGGGCAAGTAGCATAGGTTCCATCAACCATCTATTTGCTATTGCAAAGAGCTAAACAAAAGGCATTGAACCGCCTATCTGTTGGAAAAAACGCTGAATAAGTGGACTGATCATCGGTTTCATCTGCTGCTCTTCGAGCCGCTGCATGATCACCGCAGCTTTGCCCATGGCCGTTTCAGACGGTGGCATTGAAGAATGTCCTCCTAAGCCTTTAACTTTGACCTTTAAAGACAGAAACCCCTTTTCGGCACAGCCAATTAATGCGACATCCGAATGTATTCCTTTAACAGATCCTTTCTCGAGAATGAGTCCACCTTCATCGTAGACAGCTTCAAATCGAAGTCCCTTACGCTTGAAATCTGCAGCAATTTTGCTTGCCCCAAGTTCGCCACCTACTTCCTCATCAAAGCCAAATGCCAGGTAGATATCACGTTCAGGTCTTTCCTTATCAAGCAGTATTTTCTGCATGGCTTCGAGTAATGAAAAGAGCATTCCTTTCATATCCAATGTTCCGCGCCCGTAAATCCGTCCATCGGCTACTGCACCCGAAAAAGGGGCATAATTCCAATCTTCTGCTATTGTGGAAACTGGAGGGAGTGGTTTGTCTGAAGGACGGAAAACATGTTCGGATTTGTTTTTAATTTCAGCTGAACCCGGAGGAACAACATCATAATGGGACAAAAATAGGAGTGGCAATAAATTGCTATTGCTACCTTTAAGTTTAAAAACTAAACCATAGGAATGCACGGTATAGATCTCCAGTTGTTGGTGAATAAGCGGATAACTTGCTGCGATATACTGTTTAAAAGTATCAAAAGGGGCGTATACAAATAAATTAGGATCCCCATTGGAAACGGATGGTATCTTAATTCCCCCCGCTAATCGGGATAAGATGCTATCATTGCTTATGGGCTGAAATGCTTGTGCATCGGATTTTTTTATCTTGGCAAAAGGGAAGAGCAATGTGTTGATCACTAAACCAATAAAAATCACAATCAGCAATAGCAATAGTACCAAAAGTAGCTTCTTCATAACAGCGTTGTTTGTGGTGGAACGTTTATATCAATACCATCTCAAATAGAGACCTACGGATAAAAACATCATACTGCCCACTTTGTTTTAGCTTGAGACTTGGAGCCAGAATCAAGCGTCGCAAATGTTATTTAAAAATTATCAAATCAAGTCAAATTCCATTTCCGATGTTTCCCTGCCATTGACAATAATGGAAATTTTATGTTTACCGATATAGAATTTTCTGGTGGTGATTACTTTAAATGATTGCCTGCGTTCAATCCGGTTTTTTTCAGCGGATAGATAGATCTTCTCGCTAATTTTAAAGACTTTACGGGACATTAAACCATTTGATTTTTGATAATATAATCCATACTCCAATCGGAGTGGTTTGGATTGCGCATGTGTATTTTCGATCTGGAATGAAAAAAAGACATATTCACCAACTTTTACATACGGTGTCGCAATGTGTAGATCGGAAACCTCAAAATCTGTTCCATCCAAACCATAGTAGTGTAAAATCTCTGGATGCCCCTGTTTAAGTAGTGTGCGGCAGCCATGTTTAATGATTCCATCCGTATTTTTACTGATCCCTTTCCAATTTTTCGCAATGGCCAGCAAAATATCGGGGTGATCTTTGGAGATATCGTTTAAATTGTTGGCGACACTTCTTCTTACAGTTTCCGACACATCATTTTTTAGTAAATCCAAAATAGGCAAAATAGGGCTCGGATCTTTCTTCAGAAAGGGGATAGCCATAGCCCATGGTAGCCGTGGACGAATACCTTCGCTTGCCAAACGGCGAACTTGTGCATTCGGGCTTCGTGCCCATTGTTCCATTATGCTGATCATCTGCCCTTTATATTTGATAATAAAAGGGCGAACAGCAAATTCACAAGTGATGAACTGTGTAATTATTTCAAGGGATTGCACGGCGGTTTCAAAATGCTCAACACCATAAGTTTCGATGTAGTCGGGGAATATAACATATTCAAGTCCACCGGGATACCCTGCCGCAATTAAATTCTCAACAACTTGGGTGATTAAGGCGATTGCTTCGGGAAAATTGGATGGCATAAATTCGTGCAAGGTTTGTGTGGTATGTTTGATCCTTTGCTTCCATTCCATAGTGTTGAAATCAGGGCTAAAGATTCTCGTAATAAATTGCTCTTTATTGAAATCGGGATTTACCTGACTAAACTGATCTGCAATGTGTTGATAGAAATTGAGCGAATAGATATCTTTGATAAGACTCATAAATATTGTATATAGTTCAAATATATATTTAAAACAAGATGTGGCCACAAATTGACCAAAATTCTATCGTGCCAAGTTGTTCGTTAGAGACAAAACTAGATGATGGAACTGACAACTGTTTGTCACTAGCCAAATATGTTGAATCACAAATAAACAGTATTAATCTTTTACCTGTTGCATAAGCTTATGAAGAAGTACAGTAAGTGTCTTTAATTCATCCTTTGTCAAGGAGCGTGAGGCTTTTTTTGCAATACTTTCCCTAAAGTTTTCCGAGTTATCAATGATATATCGACCTTCATCAGTCAGGGACAGATCAAAAAATCTACGATCTCTTGTCGATTGCTGTTGCTTGATAAGCCTGTTTTCGGTCAAAAATTTAAGCTGCTTGGAAATAGCCGCCTGGCTGATCTGGAAGGCTTCAGCAATCTGTTTACCGGTAACCTGATGACCTCTATAAATATATTCCATGATATTGTAATGTGTAGCCGTCACCCCATGTATATTTCCTCGGTTCATATTGGCTAGTATAAAACACTGTAGGTCGGTAAAGACCTGATAAAAATCAGTTTCGCTCTTATTCATAAAACAATAGTTTAGTTAACTTTGTTAAGTATTATGGTTAACTAAGTTAATCATATCAAAGATAAAGAAATGAATTATATCGTCATAGTAAATGCAAGGCAAAACAATCTGAAGAATATTTCGCTCCGTATTCCCAAAAAAGAGATCACTGTTTTCACGGGCGTTTCCGGTTCTGGAAAATCGTCTTTGGTATTTGAAACGATCGGAGCGGAAGCACAGCGGCAGTTTAATGAGACCCAGACGAGTTTTATCAGAAATCGTTTGCAGCACATCGGGGTTCCAGAAGTAGATAAGATTGAACACTTAAATGTACCTATTATTATCAATCAAAAAAGACTAGGTGGGAATGCCCGTTCCACGGTAGGTACAGCTACAGATATCTATAGTTCATTGCGATTGCTTTTTTCTAGAATGGGTACTCCGTTTGTGGGATATTCCAATGTATTTTCATTTAACAATCCACTGGGCATGTGCCCGGAATGCGAGGGACTTGGTTTTGTGCAGACCCTTGACATTACACGACTTTTGGATATGGAAAAATCTTTGAATGAAGGTGCAATCGCATTTCCGACATTTCAGCCCGGAGGATGGCGGTTAACGCGATATACTTTATCTGGATATTTTGACAATGATAAGAAATTAAAAAATTATAGCAAATCGGAATGGGAGATGCTTTTGAACGCTGCAGAACATAAGCCCAGACACCCTGACAAACAATGGGGAAAGACTGTGAAATACGAAGGCTTAATTCCTCGTATCGAAAAGGCATTCTTAAAAAAAGATTCGAAGGAGAATATAACCCGAAAAGAGGCTCTCAAAACTATCATAATCACAAAAAAATGCCCTGTATGTAATGGCACAAGGCTAAATAGAAAGGTTCTATCGTGTAAAATATTGGGAAAAAGCATAGCGGATTGTGCATCACTCTCCGTGGATGAGTTACTCGAATTCATAGGCGCTATAAATACTAAGACCTATCAGGTATTGTTAAATGAACTGAGCAAGAAATTACATGATATAGTCACTATTGGCCTTCAATACCTGACGTTGGACAGGCGCACAGATACCTTATCTGGCGGAGAATCCCAACGTATCAAGATGGTACGTAATCTCGGTAATAGTCTAACTGACTTGCTCTATATTTTTGATGAACCGAGTATCGGTCTCCATCCTAAAGATTTGCAAAATATCGCAACGATTATTCAACAGATCAAGGAGAAGGGTAATACGGTGATTATTGTAGAACACGATCCAGATTTAATTAGGATTGCGGATTGGGTTGTCGATATGGGGCCGGGATCAGGAAAATTAGGCGGTGAAATTGTCTACGAAGGCAAATTTGAAGGACTGCAATATGCCAAGGGAAAAACAGGATCTTACTTTGGACGACGCTTCGATTTCAATCACACTCCACGACAGGCGGAAGGTTATCTGGAGATAAAGAATGCGAGCTTACATAATTTGAAAAATATCCATGTAAGAATACCCAAACAGGTGCTTTCTGTTGTTACAGGTGTTGCCGGTTCAGGTAAGAGTACGCTGATCAACAAAATATTGCCCATGTTTTATCCAGAGATCAAAGTTGTTGATCAGGCGCTATTTGCGGCCAGTGTACGTTCCAATCTGCTCACTTATCTTAATTTATCAGATATGATCAGGAAGCTTTTTTCAAAAGCAAATAAGGTCTCTGATAAACTATTCAGTAGAAATAGTTTAGGGGCCTGTGAAAATTGCAACGGATTGGGGGTTGAGAAAATTGATCTGGCTTTTATGGATGATATTGAGCAACCTTGTGAGCGATGTGATGGCTCAGGATTCACAGCACAGGTACTAGATTATCATTACAAGAATAAAAATATCGTTGATGTCATGAATATGACTGTCACAGAGGCAGCTGTATTCTTTCCCGATGATCCCTTTCATAGTGTTTTTAACATGTTATCTAACCTTGGCCTAGGTTATCTCAGTTTAGGACAGCGGCTGGATAGCTTTTCAGGTGGCGAACGACAACGCCTGAAGCTTACGAGGGAACTCAACCAAAGTAATGGTATTATAGTCCTCGATGAGCCAAGTACGGGATTACATCCATCAGATACACAAAAACTACTGAACTTTATAGATGAACTTGTGAAAAATAGGAATACTGTTATTGTGATTGAACATAATCTTGACATCATTGCTCAGGCGGACTGGGTAATAGATATTGGTCCCGGAGCTGGCAAATATGGTGGTGAGCTGCTCTTTGAAGGAACAGTGGCTGATCTTTTAGAAGATAAGATATCACTCACTGCTGTATATTTAAGAGGGCACTTAAAAATGACTTAGTATATCATAAACAGGATGTATTCTTAGATCAGACTAAAAATTTGATCTTACATTTAGGAATCCTAGGATAGAAAACAAGCCATAATATTACAAATCAATTCCGTAATTCTGTAAGGATTTACTCCCCGTTTGTGGCCAAATTTGTAATGTAAGATTAATACATACAGATATGGCTACAAATAATTATAACGAAACAATTTATATTCCTTTAGAGGATGTGGAAAGCGAACATTGCGCATTAATTGTTGAAAAAGAGTTGGCCTTGGTAAAGGGGATAGAGAGCCAAAAAGTTGAACTGAACAATCGTAGGGCGGCTATTACGGTCAAAAATAATGAGGTTGTAGCCAATGCTGTGAAAGCTGTTAAGGATCTTGGCTATGGCGTGTCGACCGTAGTCAAAACATTTCCTGTACTGGGAATGACTTGTGCTTCCTGTGCAGGGAGTGCAGAAAGTATGGTAAAATACGAATCTGGTGTAGTGAATGCTTCCGTAAATTTTGCTACCGGAAACTTGACCGTTGAATATCTTCCGAATATCACTGATGCCGTTAAAATCCAAAAAGCTGTACAAGCCGGCGGTTATGATCTATTAGTGGAAGACGAATCAACCCAACAAGAAACGTTGGAATCAATCCATGCCGAAAAGTTCCGGACACTCAAAAGCAAAACGATATGGGCAATTATCCTATCACTTCCTGTCGTGGCGATCGGTATGTTTTTTATGGATATCCCATATGCAGATCCAATCATGTGGTTCTTTGCAACACCTGTTGTACTCTGGTTGGGTAAGGACTTTTTTATTAATGCATGGAAGCAAGCAAAACATCGTTCAGCAAATATGGATACACTGGTTGCATTAAGCACGGGGATCGCCTATATATTTAGTGTTTTCAATATGTTATTTGCCGATTTCTGGCATCAGCGGGGACTGCATGCGCATGTGTATTTCGAAGCTGCAGCGGTTGTTATTGCTTTTATCCTGCTTGGGAAATTATTGGAAGAAAAAGCGAAAGGTAATACCTCTTCGGCTATAAAAAAATTAATGGGGCTACAGCCCAAAACGGTCACGGTCATACAACCTGATGGATCTGAAATACAAGTTGCAATAGAAGCCGTAAAAGCAGGTGATATTATCCTGGTAAAACCAGGGGAGAAGATTGCTGTGGATGGTATGGTTATTTTGGGCGATTCCTATGTTGATGAAAGCATGTTGAGTGGTGAACCGGTTCCAGTGTTAAAAAAAGAAAACGAAAAGGTCTTTGCGGGTACGATTAACCAGAAAGGCAGCTTTCAATTCAAAGCGGTCAAAGTAGGCAAGGAGACGATGTTGGCGCAGATCATTAAAATGGTGCAAGACGCCCAGGGTAGCAAGGCTCCAGTGCAAAAGATGGTCGATAAGATTGCCGGAATATTTGTTCCGGTGGTGATTGGTATCGCCCTATTTACCTTCGTATTGTGGTTTATTCTAGGCGGTGAAAATGGTGTGGTGCAAGGTCTGCTGGCTGCTGTAACTGTATTAGTTATAGCCTGTCCCTGCGCGCTTGGCTTAGCGACACCCACAGCAATTATGGTGGGTGTTGGAAAAGGGGCTGAGCAAGGCATCCTGATCAAAGATGCGGAAAGCTTGGAACTTGCCAAACGTGTCAATGCAATTGTCTTGGATAAGACTGGAACAATTACCGAGGGGAGACCGCAGGTAACAGGTATCCAATGGTTGGACAGCGATGATACGACAAATGCCATATTATTAAGTATAGAAAAGCAATCTGAACATCCGCTTGCGGAAGCTGTAGTCAATTACCTTGAAGGTGTAGCAGTGACGACAATATCGGCATTTGACAGTATTACGGGAAAAGGAGCGAAAGCCAATCATGGTCTGGAGACTTACTACGTTGGTAACAGGAAACTATTGATTGAAAATAGCATCGCTATCGCAGAGCAATTGCAGGATCGGGCAGAACAATGGAGTGAGGAGTCAAAAACTGTCATTTGGTTTGCCAACAGTAGTCAGGCATTAGCAGTGATCGCTATTGCCGACAAGATTAAGGAAACCTCTGTATTGGCCATTCAAGAAATGCAGGCCATGGGTATTGAGCTTTATATGCTTACCGGTGATAATGAATCGACTGCCAAAGCTATTGCAGAACAGACAGGCATTAAACATTATAAAGCAGAAGTGATGCCGCAACATAAAGCTGACTTCGTAAAAGCACTTCAACAACGCGGAAAGGTGGTGGCGATGGTCGGTGATGGTATCAACGACAGTACCGCCTTGGCAACTGCAGATGTCAGTATAGCGATGGGTAAAGGGAGTGATATTGCTATGGATGTAGCAAAAATGACCATTATTTCCTCGGACTTGACTAAAATACCACAAGCAATCCGCTTGTCGAAACAGACGGTGGCCACCATCAAGCAAAATCTGTTTTGGGCTTTTATTTACAATGTGATCGGTATTCCTGTCGCTGCAGGTATACTCTTCCCAATCAATGGTTTTCTTTTGAATCCCATGCTTGCTGGAGCGGCAATGGCCTTGAGTAGTGTTAGTGTCGTGAGCAATAGCTTGCGTTTAAAATGGAAAAAATAGATCGTAATAGTAAACAATAACTTTAAAATTAAATAACATGGAAAGCAAAAATATTCAATTCAAAACAAACCTTAACTGTGGTGGCTGTGTATCCAAAGTAAGTGCTGATTTAGACAATGCTGCAGGCATCTGTGAATGGAGCGTCGATACATCAAATAGCGACAAAATTCTTACAGTGAAATCGAACGGTATCTCTGAGGAAGAAGTCATTGAAATTATCAAAAGAAAAGGCTTCATTGCTACATCACATTCTGCATAAATTGAATGCGGAAACCAAGAAAAAGTCGTCCTTTATCCGGGACGACTTTTATTTTTTTTGCATAAGTTGTTACAAGGCCATAGGATCCTATGAACACTTGAAAACCACTATTATCTTGCCTATATTGACCGACTGATATGAGTAACAACAAGCGTAGCGGAATTGGTTTTTTTAATTACAAGGCCAATCTTTCTATGAAGAAGTCTCGTTTTATAGGCTATCTGTTGAAGAAGAGCAATAGCCTCTAAAAATAAATAAAAATAGCCCAAGCGATTTGTGTGCTTGGGCAAATAAGCTTATTTTAGCCATTAATGGGCAGCATTAAATCTAATATTCTCAGAAGCTATGGACAATACATTACTATTTTGGTAATGTTTATTCTTGTATTGCTCACATCCTGTCCAATAAAAAATGGAATCAAAAGTCTCATAGGGACACCAATGAATACGGAACAGGAGAGAATAGCGGATCGGGCCATACCCCTTGTTAACGGATTTGAGCGCTGTAGTGAGTTGGTAGAGAGCGAAAATGCCCGATTAAGCTTTGTAAAAGAAACTCTTCTTTTGCCAGATGCTGTGCTAATCCTGAGGTCGTCTTACCCTTTTAGCATATGGGAGCCTCTGCAACTGTCGGCTAGCCGAAACCGGCGTCAGAAGATTGCACATACTTTACCTATTTTTCTGCAATATCGAACATTACGCATTTAGAATTCTTTTTTGACTAGCCCACCTTCGTTATAGAACAGCCCTGATATTCATCTGTTTTTATACGATGGGGAGCTATTAAGATAAAACAAAAGCAAACTGTAGGTGGGTTTTAGTGATAGTTTATAAATAATTAAAATACAGCAATTTACATATATAATAATGAATATAAAATTTAATAGGATTATAACAGGTTTTGGACTTTTTATTATTACAGCAAGTGTTTTGACAGCCTGTGGAAACTCGGCAGATGGTAACAAACTCAAAGCAGAAAAAGAGCAAGCTCAAGCTGTTAAAGAAGTTGAAGAGCCAAAAGTGGCCGATGTTTCCTTCAAAGATAAAGCCGGTAATGTTGTTAAACTAAGTGATTTAAAAGGGAAGGTTGTCTTTATCAATTTCTGGGCTACTTGGTGTCCGCCGTGTATACATGAAATGCCGTCCATTAATACCTTAAGACAGGGATTCAAAGACAACAAAAATATAGTATTTCTAATGGTTGATGTCGACAATGATATTGAGCAATCGGCGGCGTTTATGGAGGAGAACAAATATGATTTGCCACTATATACTGCAACGGGAGAAATTCCACCAGAATTTTTGGGTGGATCCATTCCTACCACAGTGATTTTGGACAAAAATGGACAAATTGTAGAACGTTTGGAGGGGAGCAGAGACTATGCAGCTCCTGAGATTGCAAAGGCCTTAGAGGAACTGACAAAGGCAAATTAGCATCACTCTAGAGCATAGCGAAAGTCGCGCGGACTAAAAAGAGCTAAATAGGTGTTAACCTATTTAGCTCTTTTTATACTTTTTAACCTAAGATACTGCTTCAACCGCCTCTTTGATCAATGCTGTAATTTCGTTTGGATGGGTTGCTAGTGAAGCATGGCTGGCTTCCAAATGAATAATTTTACGAGCATTAATTCGTTCCGCCATTTCTTGTTGAGTCACTGGCGGTATCATATGATCATTGTCTGATACTTGATACCAGCTGGGTTTTGTTTTCCAAGCTGGCTCTCCCGCCTCTGCCGCAAAAATACTTCCATGTGTTGGTTTCTGCGCCAAGGACATTGCGATCGCATCTTTTTCATCTAAATCTTGAGCGAAGCTTTCGTGGAATTTATCGTATTTGATCCATAGAAACCCTTTTTCATCAGGAACAAGGTTGGCAGCACCGGATGGTGGTTCTCTACGGCCGAAGATACCGCCCAAACTTTCACCCTTGTCCGGGGCAAAGGCAGCGATATATACTAAGCCTGCAACTTTTTCATGATGTCCAGCGGCGGATATTACTGCTCCACCATAAGAGTGACCAACCAAAATAACCTTACCAGCTTGTAGGTCGATCAAATCTTTGGTCTTTTGGATATCGTCTTCAGCAGATGTCAATGGATTTTGTACGCTTCGTACTGTATATCCTTCTGCATGAAGATTCGTGATAACATGTCTCCAATGAGACCCGTCTCCCCAGGCTCCATGGACTAAAATAATTGTTACATTTTGATTTCCCATATTCGTTGAAGTTTATAGATCAAATATATGTTTAAGTTGCTATTAAACATATTAACTTAAGTTAACGTTTTAAAATTCGTCGACGGATTCTACTTAGCGAAGGTGGTTTAACGCCGAGGTAGCTGGCGATATGTTTTTGGGCTACGAGCTGAAAAATTTGTGCATTCTCGGCGAGTAGATTATTATACCGTATTTCCGGCGAGTAATATAACAACTCTTCGATTCTCTTTTTAGCTCCGAGATAAATGACCTCGGTCATCTTTCGCCCAAATTCTTGCCAGTAAACATCCTTTTGATAGAGTTTTTGAAGGTCATCTTTGTGTAGAAGTAATACCTCGGCATCGGATACCGCTTTAATATTCATACGCGACTTCGTGTTACAAAGGATACTTTCGTAATCGGTAAAAAAGTAATTGTCAAAATGGAAATTGAAAGTTACATCTTCACCGTTATCATTGATATAATACGTTCGCATAAAACCGGTTTTTAGAAAACCAAGGTATTGACATTTCTCGCCCTCTTTCAAAAAGAAATCGGACTTTTTATAGGTTGCCGATTTGAGATAACTACAAAATTCAGGATAGTGTTCTTCATCGACCAAAAACAGAGGGCCAAACTTAGTGTATTCGTTTACAATCTCAGACATAGCTGGTAAAAATATTAAGCCAAAATAATTTTGTATTAAAATTATTGAAAACTTTTGATAGTATGTCACAACATTGAATCATATACTTTCTTTACAGTTGACTATAAAAATATTACCTTCGTAATACATCACAGCAATAATGATATGTCCCAAATTAAAGAGCAAACAGCGATAAAAACCACCTATTTCAGTATTATAGGAAATACAATGTTGGCTTTGCTGAAGTGGCTGGCGGGTTTTTTTGGGAATTCATACGCACTTATAGCAGATGCGATTGAGTCCACCGCTGATATTTTTTCTTCCTTTTTAGTTCTTCTTGGCTTAAAATATGCCCAGCGGCCTGCCGATGAAAATCATCCCTATGGTCATGGAAGGGTAGAGCCACTTATTACGTTTATCGTTGTTGGCTTTCTCATCGTATCAGCTACGATCATTGCCTATGAAAGTATAGAAAATATTGGGACACCCCATGAACTGCCGAAGTCCTGGACATTATTCGTTCTCGGAGGAATCATTATCTGGAAAGAAAGTTCTTACAGAATTGTCATGAAAAAGAGTCGAGAGACCAATAGCTCTTCACTGAAAGCGGACGCGTGGCATCATCGAAGTGATGCAATTACATCGGTGGCGGCTTTTATTGGTATATCTATCGCTTTAGTATTGGGTAAGGGATACGAGAATGCGGATGATTATGCCGCGTTATTTGCAGCTGGATTTATTTTGTATAATTGTTACCATATTTTTAGACCTGCTCTTGGTGAAATCATGGATGAAAATGTTTACGAGGAAGTGATCGAGGAAATCAGAAAATATGCTTTGGAGGTAGCGGGTATAAAAGCGACGGAGAAATGCTATGTTCGAAAGTCGGGAACAAAATATCACGTCGACCTACATGCGATTGTGGATAGTGAGATCACGGTGAAAGAAGGTCATGCACTGGCTCACGAACTCAAAGATTATCTGATCGAACATATACCCGACCTTGGTCATGTTATGATCCACATCGAACCGAGTACATATATAGACTAAACGGCCCTGTTTGGCAAGAATTAGCCTGTTCGTATATCAAATAGCGATGTTCGTATAATTTTGTCAATTTGTATTTATTTTTCCTTTAGCTTTATTCTAAATAACAATTTATTTCTCTGGAAATAGATTGTCTGTAAGTTTTCTCCTCCTGTTCACGATGAGGGTGCTTTGTTAAATATACATGCAGTTATGTTGGATGGATTGTTGGGAGAAGCTTATATCGTAAATAACATTGTATGCTAGTCAACAAAAGAATGAAAATAGTATTTGCCGTAACAGTAATTTTTGGAATGTTGTGTACACATGATGCGTTAGCGCAATTTGGAATGGGGCTTAGAGCCGGCGGGAATCTATCTGGTACAAATGGTTCGGCTTTTCGTTCCGGTAAAAGAATCGGTTTTCATATCGGAGGGGATCTTAGCTATCATTTTAACAAAAATCTAGCATTGCAGGCCGAACCGGTCTATAATTTAATGCGGATCCGTAATAACGATCAGACTGCAGAAAGTGAATATGGGATAGGAGCCGGAACCAGAAAATTGGAATATATGAGTGTGCCGTTGTATCTAAAGGTAAATTTTACCCGTACAATTGCGATTATGGGGGGACTGGATTTCAATTTTTTGCTCAATGATGACCGTTATAAACTGAACAATGGAGCGAATGCATTTCGAAGTAAGCCCAGAACAGGTTACAGTTTAGGTGCAGAATTGGGTAAGGTTTATTTTCGGTATCGAAAATTTAATAGAACAAATGATATCATAGACAATTGGACTGCGGATATTGAACAATATCAACTGGGACTCAAATTCGAGCTGTTTTAAATCGATTTCAGTGCAAAATCCATTTGTGAAAGACTTTGCTAAACTATTGGTTTTTAATGCATAAAAATTGATATTGGCAATATAAACAGGAGAGGACCATCCCAATTTAATTGGGATGGTTTTTTGTGTTAAAAGCTACTACTTTTGTGCTTGAGTCTTTACGATTGCCTTATCAATGCTATATGCTAGAGGTTATTATCGGCAGATAACATTTCAATTTGCCATCTGATATGGTCCATTGTAATTGGATATTCGACCTCATTGACAAGATTCTCATAGATGTCGTTGAATAATAGATTATAATCTCCTCTATGTGGAAGCGGATAAGAAATATGCTTTTGATTTGTGTTGTCGATAGTCACCAATTTACCCTCACTGCCATTCGGTTCTACACCATAAGCTGGATTATCGGGAAGCATGCCATCTATCAATTGCTGTTCTTGCACATCAGCCATCGTTTTTATGAAGCTTCCTTTGGTACCATGTACCACAAAAGCGGGCAAAGGATCGGCCACAGCAAGGCTCCCCGTTAGAAATACATTCAGTTCATTGGGGTAGCGTAAATGATAATGGAAGTAGTCTGCTACTTGGGAGTTGGGTCGGTTAATTGAAGTTGTTTTACTAAATTTCAATGGTTTTCCGAAGAGCGAAATAGCCTGATCTATAATATGAGGCCCCAGATCATAGGTGAGACCACTGGAGATATATTGGTTGTTTTCCTTGAAATATTTTTGACCTAATTCCATTTTATAGCGGTCGAAGCGGAAAGATACTTCAGTTAATTTACCAAGATTGCCACTTTCAATAACTTTTTTTACATCGAGAAAATGGCTGTCATAACGTCTGTTTTGATAAAAGAAAATCCGCTTCCCACTTTTTTTGCTGACCTCGGAAAGTTCGTTGAACTGCGTTATATTTTCCACGGCTGGTTTTTCGATCAGAACATGTTTTCCTGCTTTTAGGGCCTCTGTCGCGAACTCAAAGTGTGTATGATTTGGCGTGTTTACAATCACCAGTGCTATCTTATCGTCTGCCAATAACTGATCTACGGTATCATAGCTTTTGATTTCGGGATAAAGGTCTTGTGCTATTTTCTGTGACCGTTCGACAACGGCGACAAAGTTAAAATGTGGATTGCTATGGATGAAAGGTGCGTGGAAGACGCGACCCGACATACCAAAGCTTAGAATTCCGGTATTGATCTTGGTATTTTTCATTTTTATATGATCTTGTTGAAGCAAGGTTATTTGCTGTTGAGTATTCTTTTTGTAATTACATCTACGAACTGTTGGACCGAAGTAGGGTCTGGATATAAATATAAGTATATCTTGTCTTATTTTAGATCGATCCTTACATATTTGGATTGATTTTTCTTTGGGAAAATCACATTTTTTGTCCACTTTATCTGGATTTTGCCTATCCATACCTATATACCATCATTGTTTATTACAAATCTATGATAACAATAGGCCAGCGAAATACGCCGGGTTTAGAAGATCTAAAGAACTACAATTCTTACTCAAGTAAATATATCCAGTTGTTTTCATTCTTAAGAAGGACTTCATGTAGTATCACTTAATATGATCAAAGACAAGATAATTCTTGAAAAACGATGAGCTATGTGTAATAGTTTGATGAATTTTATTAGGTTGATTATTAGTTTATTGTGTATTATTCATTGGAGGGATAGTTTTTTGCCTTCGGTATTTTACAAGTTATGCAATATATAATATAGAGTTGGATGGTAAGATATGGGAGCGAAACCAGGTCATCGGACTCTACTATTTATAGTATAAGAGATATGGAAGTTTTAATCAGCTCATTAACAAGTAATGGACACAAATTAACACCTCAACGCCTACATATTATCAAGCATTTGTGGCGCAAAGTTATTATCGACAACATTGACGACCTTTATGTTGAGTTGCGAACAATACAGCATATCAGTTGGGCAACTTTGTACTCCACAATTAAATTGCTGCATGCTCTTGGTTGGCTCGAACTGCGTGGGAATGGTCCTAGAGGACGATATTATCGTTGGATCAGGAAAGATTTCAAAGCTGTGGACCTGTGCTAATCGCGGCAGATTCATGATCATATTTTTATCGACGAGATCTGGCCTTGGGAATCTAAAATTGTCCTTAATCTCTCCATAACAGCTATTTTGATTGTTCGCAAATAAAAAGTGGCTATTGGCACAGATCTATTGCAAACAAACTCGCATGACTACTGAAAAGTGTTTCATGTTGCAAGTTATGGATAGGGAAAGTAAATTGTCGTGTTGTTGAGTAAAAATATAGCCGATATAAAATGGAAAAAGGGCAAACCAATTTGTTTTGATTTGCCCTTTTTGGGTAAGTAATCGGGCTCGAACCGACGACCCCTAGAACCACAATCTAGTGCTCTAACCAACTGAGCTATACCTACCGTGATTTTGATGATACAAAAGTACGATTAAACCCTCTTCCCTCCAAATATTTAAATGAAAAAAAACAGGTATTAAAGTCAACTAGGTGAAGATTAGTTTATTAAATTTTAATAAAAAACGATTGTAATAGCCCGTAGGACGTGATTTGAGATTTTTACTTAAAATCAGGTCGATTTTTGTTAGGTAATTGAATCAAAAAGTATAAAAAAAGCGATCACCCGACTAGAGTGATCGCTTTTTTTATACAGTTATTGTGATATTAGATCATCTCAACACTTCTTTTTACAAAAGATGTTAGATCTGCACCAGATAACAGGCCTCTTGACAAAAGTGCTAGATCAAAGGCTTGTTTCGCCAGTTTCGCACTTTCTTCATCAGAAGAAGATAATATTCTTTTGATCAACGGGTGATTACCGTTAACCGTTACTTTGTAATTATCCGGCAATGAACCATAAAAGTTCATACCACCACCGCCAGTTTTGGCCATATCTTTCATACGACGCATAAACTCATCTATAGTAACGGATACGGGTAAGTCACTCTCACGAAGGGCATCTACCTCAACTTTCATATCCTGACGCGAAATCGCTTTTTCGAAAACTTCCAAAGTTTTTTTTGATTCCTCTTCGGATAATGAAAGTTCGATCTTCTCATCTTTTTGAATTAGCTTGTCGATCACATCTGCGTCTACACGTTTAAGCTGTACCTTTTCGCCTCCTTTTTGTTCCAAATAGGAGGTGAAATGTGTGTCAAGTGGGCCATCAAGTACCAAAACATCGTAACCTTTGTTTAACGCTGTTTGGATAAAACCATCTTGCTGAGCAGCATCATGTGTATATAAGTAAACAATATTACCATCTTTATCGACTTGAATATCTTTTACCTTTTCATAGTATTCCTTGATTGTAAAGCTCGCGTTGTTGGTGTTTTTTACCAAGCAGAAATCACTCGCTTTTTCCGCGAACTTTTCATCGCTTAGCATGCCATACTTGATAAACAAGCCAATGTCTGTCCATTTTTCTTCAAAACCTTTGCGGTCAGTTTTGAATATTTCATTTAATTTATCCGCAACTTTTTTGGTAATATAGCTGTTGATCTTCTTAACATTGCTATCTGCCTGTAAGAAAGAGCGTGAGACATTCAATGGAATATCTGGAGAATCAATTACCCCATGAAGTAACATCAGGAATTCCGGTACAATATCCTTTACTTCATCAGTAATGAATACCTGTCTAGAGTAAAGCTTGATTTTGTTGCGTTGGATTTCCAGCTCGTTTTTCACTTTAGGGAAGTAAAGAATACCAGTCAAGTTAAATGGATAATCTACGTTAAGGTGGATCCAAAACAATGGCTCATCCATCGAATAAGGATATAGTTCGCGATAGAAGGCTAAATAATCCTCGTCTTTTAACTCTGAAGGGGACTTTGTCCAGGCTGGATTTGTATTGTTGATGATATTGTCAACTTCTACAGATTTATATTTTGGTTTACCTTCCTCATCTTCTCCATCTGGCTCAGAGCTTGTCTTCGTGCCAAAACGAATTGGGATAGGAAGGAACTTTGCATATTTGTCCAAGATGTCCTGTAGACGAGCTTGACTCAAAAACTCTGTGGACTCGTCATTGATATGCAAAATGATGTCTGTACCACGTGTTGTTCTAGTCCCTGTTGAAATTTCGTAAGAAGTACTACCGTCACATGTCCAATGCGCTGGTTCGGCTCCATCTTGGTAGGATAATGATTGAATTTCTACGGTGTCTGCCACCATAAATGCAGAATAGAATCCTAATCCAAAGCGACCAATAATTTCATTTGCATCGTTAGCTTCCTTGAATTTCTCCATGAATTCTGTTGCTCCCGAAAATGCGATTTGATTAATATATTTTTTGATTTCTTCGGCAGTCATACCAATACCATTGTCTGAAATCGTAATGGTTTTGGCCGCCTCATCAAACTTCACATCTACGATTAACTCACCTGTTTCGCCATTGTATTGCCCCAAAGATGCTAAACGTTTAATCTTTTGGGAAGCATCAACTGCATTAGATACCAGTTCGCGCAAGAAAATTTCATTATCTGAGTATAAGAATTTTTTGATTACGGGAAATATGTTCTCCGTGTGGATTGAAATACTACCTTTTTCTGGATTCATAATTTGTATGTTGCTATATTTAATTTTATGATTTTGGTGATTAATGAACAATCTGTGTTCCAAATAGCGATTGTAGGACAGGATGGCAGAAATTCATTCATTTTGTCATAATCGTTCAATGTACCCTAGTAATCGTATTTGAACCTATGTCAGGATAGCTTAGACAAAAAATATAGAGGCTCGGGATGGAAGCAAGCAAATGTTTGAATCGGTCGATCGGTAATCCTGTAGAAGATTTAGCTCTGCGAATAATCTTAATTTAATTCAGGGCTCTGTGGGAAGTTGGCGACATGCGCATATTTTGGACCTAGTCCGATAATAGCATCCTTCCAAAGCAATTCACCATTACCCTCAAAAATAATCTGATGATGGTATTTATTTTGAACAGCCCAGCTGTTTTCGTTTATTTCCTTATCCAATTGTCCGCTTGACCAACCTGAATAGCCGATGAAAAACTTAATTTCATCAGATTTAAGCTGATCCTGTTGAATCGCGTCAATAAGTTTTTCTTCATCACCGCCAAAATAGAGGTTTGGACCAACCTCTTCACCACTTAGTAGAAGATCAAACCGACTATGTACAAAAAATAGGCTCTCCTGTGCCACAGGTCCACCTATATAGATCGGGAAATGACATTGCGCTATTGATTCCAATAATTGACCAATATAGACATTCGTTTTATTATTCAATACAAAGCCTAAGCTACCTTCTTGGTTATGATCACATAATAGGATAACAGACCTTAGGAATCGAGGGTCTAACATGAATGGCTCTGAAATCAGCAGGCTTCCTTTTTGTGGGTCTAATTCATTAAACATAGGACGCAAAATTAAGTATATGTCGAAATTAATCCTTTTTTGTTTAACTCATGCGAGATTTGTGCCAAAAAAACGTTTTTGGCAATTTCTACTAAGTTTATAGAGAAAAAGCAATGATTTTAGTAAGTTTGTAGGAATATAAAAATAGGTTTCTATGTCCATTCAACATAAAGATATTGCAGCGATCAGACAAGATTACGTATTGGGTAACCTATCTGAATCGGATGTGGATCATGATCCCATCCATCAGTTTAAAAAATGGTTTGATGAGGCTACTCATAGTGAGGTGATCGAGCCCAATGCGATGGTGTTGTCCACTGTCTCGTCACAGCATTTACCTTCTTCAAGGATTGTTTTATTAAAAGATATTTCAGAAGGAGGGTTGGTATTCTTTACAAATTATGAGAGCCGAAAAGGGGAAGACATGAAAGATAATCCGCATGCTGCGCTTTTATTTTTCTGGCCTGAGCTACAACGGCAAATCCGTATTGAGGGTATTATCGAGCTAGTGAATGAATCAGATTCGGATGAATATTTTCAATCGCGTCCTAAGGGTAGTCGCATAGGTGCCTTGGCATCCCCCCAAAGCCGTGAGATTCCAAACCGAAATTTTTTAGAGAGTAGAGTAGAAGAGCTTCAGAAGCAATATTTGGATGATGTGACTATACCTCGTCCAGCGCATTGGGGTGGTTATATTCTAAAACCAATCTATTTTGAATTTTGGCAGGGACGTGCTAGCCGTCTTCATGATCGGATCGTCTATAAAAAGGTTTCGGATTCTTGGAAAATCACGCGTCTAGCTCCATAACATAATATGACATTTGAAGAAATTAAATTAAAACTAGTTTCCGCATTTGGAGATTCAGTAATCCAGAAAGAGGAGATGACTGGCTTACAAGCCGCTTTGTTTATCCATGTTGAAGATCTAGTTCCTGTTTGCTCTTTTCTTAGGGATACCGAGGGTCTATATTTTGATTTTTTGAGCAATATAACTGCTGTAGATTACGAAGATCACTTTACGATCGTCTATCATCTGAGTTCATTGCCTTATCAACATACAGTCGTATTGAAAGTGGAACTGGAGGGCAATCGCTCGTTGGATGAGCTGCCAGAAATCCCGTCTGTTACTCCCATTTGGCGTACAGCAAATTGGCATGAAAGGGAAGCTTTTGATCTGATGGGAATTTATTTTTCAGGACATCCGGATCTAAGAAGAATACTCCTGCCGGATGATTGGGAGGGTTATCCACTACGAAAGGATTATCAGGAGGCTGAAAAATATCATGGCATTAACATTAATTGATCTGTATGGCGAATCCAAAATATAAAGAAGCGTTAGATCGTTATGAAAGGCATCTCACGGAAATTTCTACGCAAGAGATGGTCTTGAATATGGGTCCGCAACACCCTTCAACACATGGTGTATTGCGTTTGCAGTTGATTACGGATGGGGAAATTGTCAAGGAAGTCGTTCCGCATTTGGGGTACCTGCACCGATGTTTTGATAAACATGCGGAATCTTTAAACTATGGGAAGACAATTCCCTTTACCGATCGTCTAGATTACTTGGCATCCATGAATAATAGCCATGCATTTGTGATGGGGGTGGAACGTATGTTGGGGTTGGATAGTAAAATCCCCAAAAGAATAGAATATATTCGGGTACTGGTCTGCGAACTCAATCGCATTGCATCACACCTAATTGCTATTGGTACCTACGGCATCGATATCGGTGCCACAACTCCTTTTCTATGGTGTTTTAGAGATCGTGAACATATTATGAATATGTTGGAATGGGCATCCGGTTCGCGTATGTTATATAATTACATCTGGGTCGGTGGTCTTTTCTATGATTTGCCTGTTGGTTTTGAAGCGCGTTGCGCAGAATTCATCAACTATTTTAAACCCAAATTGATTGAATTGGATGAGATATTGACCCAGAATCAGATATTTATATCTAGGACAGCGAATATAGGTGTCCTACCGGCGGATGTTGCAATCAATTATGGTGTTTCGGGTCCTATGTTACGCGCATCAGGTATTAAATGGGATTTGAGGCGGATTGATGGATACTCCGTCTACCCAGAAATAGATTTTGAGATTCCAGTGGGGAAGGGAACTATGGGGAATATCGGAGATTGCTGGGATCGCTATAAAGTTAGGGTAGATGAGGTGCATGAATCTGTTCGTATCGTTGAGCAGTGCCTTGAGCGGCTGCAGAAAGATTTTAAGCGTACAGCTGATTTTGATCCACGTGCACTCGTGCCCAAAAAGGTGAATCTGAAAGCGCAAGATTACTATGTGCGTGCGGAAAACCCGAAAGGCGAGCTCGGTTTTTATTTTGTGACGAAAGAGAAATCCGATATTCCATTACGGGTAAAATCGAGGGGGCCAAGTTTCAATAACCTTTCTGTTATTTCCGAATTGGGAAAAGGAGTGTTGATTGCTGATCTCATTGCTATACTGGGGTCGATTGACATTGTTTTGGGTGAAGTAGATCGATAAATTGCAGTATTCTGCACATTATGAAGATGTTTTGATAAAAAATGGGATATTGTATTGAAAATGTTGCATGAAAACGCATAAAAATTTGCATATGTAAGCAATATTCATCATATTTGCAGTCTCATAATTTAAGTTTATAATTGGTTAATGAAAGCTCGTTACTCCCATAGTAGCGGGCTTTTCTTTTTTTAGTTATTATACAAAATATCCCATTTGTGAAGATTTCATCGAAATTCCTAGTATAGAATTTGGCTTAAATTATTACCTTTACGGGTCTTAAATAAAAGAAAAGTGGCGGAGAGTTTAGTAATTATTCCAACATATAATGAGAAGGAAAATATTGAAAAGATTATTCGTAAAGTTTTTTCCTTATCACATGCATTTGATATCCTAATTGTGGATGACGGGTCGCCTGATGGCACAGCAGATATCGTAAAAAATTTACAATTGAACGAGTTCGCTGACCGCTTATTTATAGAAGAACGGAAAGGGAAGCTGGGCTTGGGGACCGCTTATATTCATGGGTTTAAATGGGGGCTTGCCAGAGAACATTATCAATATATCTTTGAAATGGATGCTGATTTTAGTCACAATCCGGAGGATTTGGTCCGTCTGAGACAAGCCTGTGTGGATGGTGCTGATATGAGTATTGGTTCTCGGTATATAAAAGGCGTAAATGTTGTCAACTGGCCGATGAGCCGGGTCTTGATGTCATATTTTGCGTCTGTATATGTCCGTTTTATCACAGGAATTAAAATTCAGGATGCTACGGCTGGTTTTGTCTGCTTTACACGGGAGGTGTTGAAGACTATTCCTTTGGACAAGATTAAATTTGTTGGCTATGCTTTCCAAATTGAGATGAAATTTACGGCCATACAATATGGTTTTAAAGTTGTGGAGGTACCTATCATATTTACGGATAGAACCGAAGGCACATCTAAAATGAGTACGAGTATCTTTAAGGAGGCTTTTTTTGGTGTGATCCAGTTGAAACTGGGGAGTATCGGAAAAAGCTATAAGAGAAATTAATAATCTTGGTCAATGAACGAAAATTTAGATCCAAATCCGGAACGTTTGAACAATACAGATCGTGACATCGAACGGGCGTTGCGACCTCAAGCATTTGAAGATTTTACAGGGCAGGCAAAAATATTGGAGAATCTAAATATTTTTGTGAAAGCTGCACGATTGAGAGGAGAAGCTTTGGATCACGTTTTGTTACATGGCCCTCCAGGATTAGGTAAAACGACACTTTCGCATATTATTGCCAATGAAATGGGGGTAGGTATAAAAATTACCTCAGGCCCGGTCTTGGACAAACCAGGAGATCTTGCGGGCTTATTAACAAACTTGGAGGAGGGTGATGTGCTGTTTATTGACGAAATCCATCGTTTAAGCCCTTTGGTGGAAGAGTATCTCTATTCGGCCATGGAAGATTTTAAGATCGATATCATGCTGGAAACAGGTCCTAACGCCCGTTCTGTGCAGATCTCATTAAATCCTTTTACACTGATTGGCGCGACGACACGATCTGGTTTGTTAACGGCTCCGCTGCGCGCACGTTTTGGGATCAATTCACGGCTTCAATATTATGATGCAAAACTATTGACAACGATCGTACTTCGGTCTG
Source organism: Sphingobacterium ginsenosidimutans (assembly GCF_039536865.1). NCBI lineage: Bacteria > Pseudomonadati > Bacteroidota > Sphingobacteriia > Sphingobacteriales > Sphingobacteriaceae > Sphingobacterium > Sphingobacterium ginsenosidimutans. The sequence continues at coordinate 901,509 of NZ_BAAAZK010000007.1, read as the reverse complement.
CACATATTCTGAATACACCTATTTCTGATGAGGGTGCTTACGAGATAGCACGTAGGAGTAGAGGGACCCCACGGATCGCAAATGCTTTATTGCGTCGTACGCGGGATTTTGCTCAGATAAAGGGAAATGGAAGTATCGATCAAGAAATTGCAAAATATGCGCTACAAGCGCTGAACGTGGATGAAAATGGCTTGGATGAGATGGATAATAAAATCTTGACTACAATTATTGATAAATTCAAAGGTGGGCCAGTAGGACTTAAAACTGTTGCTACTGCAGTAGGAGAAGACGAGGGTACAATCGAAGAGGTGTATGAACCCTTTTTGATTCAGGAAGGTTATATTATGCGTACCTCGAGGGGGCGTGAATGCACTGAAGCTGCCTATAGACACCTTGGTCGGGCGCATAATCCAAAAGGAAATACATTGTTTTAATTCTAAATAGCCTCCTAGAGGCTATCTTCAATTGTTTCGAAGGATCCGCTTCGTTCGGCTCAATAAAGCTGGACTAGGTTTTATTTTCTGAAAATGATCTATCTGAGCAAAAAGCTCTTCTTTTACCCACGAATGTTTCTTGCTCAGATTATTTAATATGTCTAAACAGTTGACCAAAACAGCTACAGGGCATTGTTGTTCGATCATCCATTGAAAAGCCTGTTCAATAAGTTCTTCTTCGGTCTTTTCATCGAGATCATAGCGTTTATTCTTCTTTGAGGTCAAATACATCAAAACTTTGCTATAACTCCTAAGACCGCTCCAGTTTTTTTGTTTTTTCAAATTCTCAAAAAATTGTGGTAACAATCCATCAAGCAACGCCGTGTCCTTTAATACAATGGTTTCAAATACCCAGGCAGCCCGGAAAGAAACGGTTTTATCTTTCTCTAGTGAGATGTCTAGTAGGTCCCGAAGGCTAATATCCCCAAGCATATTCAAAGAAAAATCCGTTACCTCAAATGATCTTAAGGTAACGGATAAAAACTTTATTTTTTCGATGTAGGTCATAAAACCTATTATTTTTGAGGTTTTTCTCTATTCATTTCGGTCATATCGACTTCATTCATTTTGGAATCACCCAAGAGATATTGGCTGAAATAATCGCCCATTTTCCAGAAGAAATATTCCGTCATATCACCAAATCCATGCCGTTGCCCAGGTAAGAGTAGGAAATCGAATCGTTTATTAGCTTTGATCAATGCCTCGACCATCCGGATCGAATTTGCAGGGTGAACATTGTTGTCTATATCACCCGTGGCAATCAATAACCTTCCTTTTAGATTTTTGGCTAATTCGGTATTCTTGTTGATCTGGTATGAAAAAGTTGTATCACCTTTTGCCGACACTTTTTCTGTCACACCATGGTGGCGTTCGCTCCACCAGCGGTTGTAGATTTGATTTTCATGGTTTCCAGCTCCCGATACCGCTACTTTAAAGAAGTCAGGGTAAACAAGCATTGCTGCAGTTGACATAAAACCACCACCAGAGTGCCCGGTGATACCTACGCGATTGATGTCAATAAATTTATAACGGTCAGCAAGCTGCTCTGCTGTTACCTTTTTGTCTTCCAATCCATAATCACGTAGATTGCCATAACCATAGGTATGGTACCATTGTGAACGGGATGGATGTCCGCCTCTATTTCCCACGGTAACAACGATAAAGCCAAATTGGGCCAATCGATCTATCCGATCCATGCTCCGTCCAAAAGATTTATTGACAGCTTCTGTTTGTGGGCCTGGATAGACATATTCTACAATAGGATAGGTTCTTGTACTATCAAAATCAAAAGGTTTGTACATGACACCATAGAGGTCTGTGGTACCGTCGCCAGCCTTTACTTTAAACGGTTCAGGGAATTTATAACCTGCAGCAAATAGTAACGACAGATCTGCCTTTTCAAGTGTCATAACCTTCTGCCCATTGCTACTTAATAATACAGATTCTGGTGTTGTATTTACTCTCGAGGAGTTGTTGACAAAATACTTGGAGGATTCGCTCATCTCAATCTGATGATCAAAGTTTCCTGGATTCAGCAGTTTAATTCCATTGCCGTTGAGATTAACACTGTAATGATGAAGGTAATAAGGATCTTCATTCTTCTCACGACCGGATGCTGTAAAAAACAAAGTCTGTGTTGTTGGATCTATCCCCGTAATTTCCTCACAATGAAAACTTCCTTTGGTAATTTGGTTAATTAGTTTACCGTTGGTATCGTAGTGGTAGTAATGTCCCCATCCATCTCTTTCGGACCAATGAACCAAATGCTTTCCATTTTCGGTCAGGAGTGGTTTTTGGACATCAAGATATACGTTGGAGCGTTCCTGAATAATAGGATTGACCGTTCCATTTACATTCACCTTTAATAAGTCTATTCTTTTTAAGTCACGGCTGGAACGGGAGATATAGAACTCTTCGTTATTTCCTAGCCAGTAGTTAATGTAATAATCCTCTTTGTATGAATTTCTGTCTGGCGTTTTGGTCCAGTTGGAGATAGTTTGGTTTTTAAAAGCTGCGATATTTATCCTACGTGGTGCCTTTGTTGCCGCTTCAAAGATATAGAATTCAGTTTCGGTCGAGTCAACCTCACCTGGCATTTGGTATTTATAAGTTTCCAGGGTAGGGCGAGCAGAACCTACATTATTGATCACCCACAAAGGTTTTAATGATCTGTTATCTTTTCTTGTCAGGGTAAAATAGCGACCGTCTGGTGACCAGCTGATCCATACACGTTTGCGTTTCGTTTCACTGTCTTTATCCTTTTCGTCACCTGTGGTCGTGCTATATTCATCACCGCCCCAAGCATAGTATTGTACGCCGTCTTTTGTAATCTGATGTTCGACAATGGTGCTATCTTTTTCATTTTTGACCGCTTTGAGATAGTTGGCTTTGTCCATCCAATAGAGATTAAAGTCTTTGGCGAAGTAGACGGTATTGGTGTCGGGTGAAAAACTTGCCCAAGCTAGCGGCGCTTTAACCTTAGTAGAATCGCTGATTTCAGTTACTGTCTTTGACGCAAAATCATATTCTAGATAAAAAAGCTTTTTCTTTGTTGTGTCTGATTTGTTTTTAAGCTTTTCGATCTCATCTTTAGACTTCACCGTGTCTTTGGTACTCTGGATCTGAAATCTAATCTTTTTTTCATCTTTTGTGAATCTTAGCCCTTGTAATTCCAGGTGCTGTGCATCAACAGGATTTTTAACAATCTTGGTTATTTGGGCGGCTACGCTCTCACTGTCAAACAGGGTTTCTTTCTTTTTAAGCGCTGGATTGACTATATACCAGTTTTTGCCTTGTGGACTTGCGTAATCATACCAGAAACGATCCGAAAAGTTGATCCAGTTTGGTTTGATGCTTGTAGAGAAAATCATTTTTTTTAATTTCTCTGGGGAAAATTTGGCGGCCAACTGATAATTTGCTTTTACCGGAGGTTCTTGAATCTGCTGTCCAGAGCCGAAATAGGGTAATAGACTGGCTGCAAAAATAAAATAGAACTTATGCATTAAATAAATATAGATAATTGTGTAATCTTGGTTTTGACCACTAAAATATTCATTATTGTACAGTCGTACGAATGATTCGTGTAATAATACTATGATGGATAGAAGTTTTCATTAAAATTTACCAAAAAAAGTTCCTGCGTGGCTCGGGTAACACCAGTATATAACCAGCGAAGAAACTCAAGATCGAGCATTTCATCGTTAATATAACCCTGATCGACAAATACAATAGGCCATTGTCCCCCCTGGGCTTTGTGACAGGTGATCGCAAATGCAAATTTAATTTGCAGGGCATTGTAATAGGGGTCCTTTTTAATGGCTTCAAGCCGATCTTTCCTGTCTAATATATCTGCATAATCCATACCGATCTCTTCGTACAGGTTCTTCTGACTTTCATAGGAAAGGTTGGGACCTTCTGTATAGAGACTATCTAAAATAACGCGACAAGTGATCGGTTCGATTTCATCAATATCCATAAATTCCAGTGTAACGTCGGCAAATCTATAGCCATGTTGCTCGTGGATATTGCTCACCTTCCGGACTTTGGCCATATCACCATTCGCGATAAAGCCATCGCCCATATTGTTTTCCTGTAGCCAGAAGTAGTTGTTCTTCACAACCATGATATAGTCTCCACCTGTTAGTTCTTCATCCCTAAAAAGAATCCTGTTGCGGATGTTCTGATTATATAAGTTTGCTGAACGGTTCGAACGGCATATGATCATGGTGTTCTCTACGCCATATTTATCATAGGCATAATTTATTCCCTCTATTAACCGTTCACCTGTCATTCTATAAAGGTCTTTAAATCCTTTTGTTATGAATTTTGGAAATGGGAAGTCATGTTGCCCTTCCTCAGCCGATATGATTTCATTTCGTATTTTGGTCGCATTGTACAGTATGCCCGAATCTTGGGACTGCCGAACCACGGTGGTCAGTTCAAAAGGATAGACACAAAGGTGAAATTCATTTTCAAGGTAGCCCGGATTCAATGCTGGGCTGTCTAATAAACCAACAGGGGGCAACTGAGCGGTATCACCGACAAATAAGAGGCTACAATTCTTGCCAGATTGGACATAGCGAAAGAGGTCATTTAAAAGACTTTTTGAAAATACATTTACTGATTCATTGGAAATCATAGAGGCTTCATCTATGATAAACAAGGTATCTTCGTGCAAATTCTCCGCTAAGGTGAAGTCCAGCTGAAAGGAAATGGCAGATTTTTTTCGGTAGATCTTCTTGTGGATGGTCAGTGCCTTTCGTCCGGAATAATAACTCATTACCTTAGCCGCTCTACCGGTTGGCGCTAGGAGTACAGCCCTTTTTTTCAATGCAGGCAATACTTTGACCAATGCCGCAATTAATGTTGTTTTACCGGTCCCGGCATAGCCTTTGAGGACAAAACAAGACTGCCTGTCAAAAGCAAGCAGAAATTCTTCCAATAGCTCGAATGCTTCCAACTGCTGTGTGGTTGGTTGCCAGGGAAATTGTTGTATTAGCAGATTTTTGATGAACACTCCCAAAGTTATTTAAAAGGTTTGTCTTATCCTCTAGAAAAAGCTATTTTTGCTTTAACAAGTTTTTATTTTTACAATTCAGCGAATGAATTATATTTCAAAACAATTTAACATTCATTACTTACCCGAGTATAATCTTTTGGTAAAAGCTGGCTTCCAAAAGGATGTATTAGCAGTAGTTGATAAGAAGTCAGTAGCACCTATATTGATTGAATATTCCTCGGAGGAGCCAATTTTAGATGCAACAAGAATAATGAGTTTGCCATTTCGATTCGTTCGGATTGTGATCCCACATCAAAGCTTTACATTTATACCAAAGGAAGTTTTTCAGCAGGATAATATTGCGCAATATCTACAATTTTTGGGCACATCAGACCTTGAAAATACATTTATTTATTATTTAGATAATCTTGGTTTGGTGGCTTTGTATCAATTTGATAAGCTTCTTTTAAATCGCTGGCGCAGGTTGTTTCCGGATGCTGTTATTCTTCCTGAATTTGCCGTTGTGTTGGATCGTGCACAAGAACGTATATCTATTCGGGGTAGTGTATTGGGGTTGCACTTTGTAGCTGATAACATTGTAGACTTTTATTTGTTCAAGAATGGTGTTTTTCAACTTTACAACAGCTTTGAAATTCATAATCTTGATGATGTTAGTTATTACATATTGAACATATTAACACAATTTGGCTTGGGCGATTCTATCGATAAAGTTCTACTTTCTGGTGAAGTTCCCAACGAATCTTTTTATAAGCGCATAGCGTCCTATGCCGGAGATATCGAAGTATTGGATTTAAAAACAAAGGTTGTCTTGGCGGATCAGGACGTGAATAGTAACTTGACACCATACAACATATTATTTGATTCAATATTATGCGAATAATAGGAGGTAAAATTGGTGGCTTAAGGCTGAATCCACCAACCAATTTGCCGGTTAGGCCAACCACAGATATCGCTAAAGAAGCCTTGTTTAATATTCTGCAGAATCGTTTGGAATTTGATGGCTTAAATTGCCTTGATCTTTTTGCAGGAACCGGAAATATTAGCTTTGAGCTAGCATCTCGGGGGGTGGAGCATGTTGATTCTGTCGATTTACATTTTAAATGTGTACAATACATTACGGACACTGCTAAAAAAATGAAGCTCGAACAGATCAATGCCAGGAAAGCAGACGTTTTTAAATTTATTACCAGCTGTAAAAGTACCTATGATTTAATTTTTGCAGATCCGCCTTACGATATTCCAAAACTGCCCCAATTGCCAAAATTGGTTTTTGATAACAATCTATTGAATAATAATGGGCTTCTTATTGTCGAACATCCTTCTACAAGACAAATGGAAGACCATCCGAATTTCATAGAAACCAGAAAATACGGTTATTCATCTTTTTCATTCTACGCAAATCCCTTATAATATGAAAATTGCTGTTTTTCCCGGCTCATTTGATCCCTTTACCTTAGCCCATCAGGATCTGGTTGAAAGGGCATTGCCATTATTTGATAAAATCATTATCGCTGTAGGCTATAATGCGAACAAAAAGGGGATGTTAGATCATGACGAGCGAGTCAATGCTATACAGGATGTTTTTCGAGGTACAGAGGCGATTGAAGCTGTGAAGTATAGTGGTTTGACAGTAGACTTCTGTCAGAACGTGGGTGCGAATTTTATATTGCGTGGTTTACGAAATACGGGAGATTTTGAATTCGAAAATGCCATAGCGCAAAATAATTTATTATTGAATCCCGCTGTGGAAAGTTATTTTTTGATGAGTAGATCTGGAAAGGGCCATATATCGTCAACTATCGTACGAGATGTCTGGTTTAACGGGGGAGATGTTAGCGAGATGGTACCTATGGAAGTTCTAACCTTATTGGATGAGAAGAGATCACCAAAAGGCTAATCGCTCAATTTACCAGTACGAAATATAAAATATCCCGACAAAATATAATTTTGTCGGGATATTTTATATATTGAAATACAGTTTATTATGATGTAATATGTAAAGTGTATCTTTATTGTAAGATCAGGTATAAAACCTTTTTATAAGCATACTTGCCAAATAATATTCTGATTAGTATTTAATATAATCTTAAGTACCTTATTATCAATACTTTGATATTGATTCAAAATCAATTTTCTTCATATGCGCTCGCTGTATTTAATAGAGACATTTCTTCAGTTGACAAATTTATTTTGGTTGCTCTAGTTAGCTCCTCAAGTTGTTGCAGAGATGTGGCACTTACAATGGGAGCGGTGACAGAAGGTCGATGAAGAATCCAAGCAAGTGCAATTGTTGGCATAGCGGCTTGTTGATTGTGTGCTACTTGAGCTAAAGCGTCCAGAATACGAAGTCCGCGGGTATCAAATCTGCCTTTTAAGGCGTCAGATCGTTTTGCTTCTTTAATGTCATCTATCGATCTATACTTGCCTGAGAGAAATCCGCTTGCAAGAGAGTAATAGGTGATCACGCCCAAGTGATTTTCGAGCGCGAGTTGCTCATAATCTTTCTCATATTTTGAACGGTCGTACAAATTATACTCGGGCTGGATAGCAATATAGGCAGGGAGATTATGCTTCTCTGCGACAACTAATGATTCCTTTAGGCGTTCAGGGCTTAAATTAGACGCTCCAATCCATTTTACTTTACCGGCATGGACCAATTCCTGGTAAGCCTCAAGCGTCTCATCTATGGCTGTTGAAAGGTCATCGTGATGGGACTGATAAAGATCTATTGTGTCTATTTGTAATCTCATGAGTGATTCGTCAACAGACTTTATAATATGTTCTTTTTTCAAATTGGGTTTGTCATTGCCGAGCCGACGTCCGCCCACTTTCGTCGCAATCTGAATTTTATCTCGCACATCCCGTTTACTGATCCATTTACCAATAATGGATTCGGATTCTGATCCTGTATGACCGGGCACCCAATGGGAGTAGTTGTTAGAGGTGTCTATAAAACTAAAGCCCATATCGACAAATGCATCTAAAAGAGCAAATGACTGTTGCTCATCAACAGTCCAACCAAATACATTTCCGCCAAAAACAATCGGTCTAAATTCAATTTCACAATTTCCTAACTTTACCTTTTCCATGATTTACCTAATATTTTCAGCTTAAAATTAAGAAAAAAATGCCAGTTAAGCCTTTGAAGAGGCTTTGCAAATAGTTTTATAAAAAATTTCTAATTCATTTTCAGGTAGTTTAGGAAAAGAAGTGGGAGAGAGTTTGGAAAAATAAAAACTTTCCTTACTTTTGCATCATCCCAAACGGATATGCCCGGATGGCGGAATTGGTAGACGCGCTGGTCTCAAACACCAGTGGGAAACCGTGCCGGTTCGACTCCGGCTCCGGGTACAATAAAAAGGCTCTTCAATTTGAAGGGCCTTTTTATTGCTCACGGCCAGTAGGGATCTCTTATAAGTAAAGTTCCCAGCTTCCTTACACATGAAAAGATCTGGCTATATCTATTAGGTTGGACATTCTTATCACTAGGTTCGACACAACATACCACTTCGTTTGCTATTTTTATGCCATTTTATTGGTATTTCTCTGCTGTTTTATTGCTATTATACCGAAGAATAAGCAGAGAAATAGCAAAGGAATGGCAAACCAATACCAAGGAAAGTCCAAAGAAATAGCCTAGAAAGGCAAAGAATAACCAAACAAACGCCAATAAATAAGCAAAGAAACAGCAACAAATAAAAGAATAGGCAATAAAAAACACCATAAGAGAAGCCCTATGGTGTTACATAAATATATAGTTTGATTAGTTTTTCGCTATGACCATTTCTGGTTCTTCTTTGCCGCCATGACAAGTTTTACAAGAAATTGCTTTGGCCGGTGAGCTATCCCAGCTACGATTAAAATATTTTTTGTTAATCTTTTGGGTCATCTTGATCATTGCTCGGCCAATTTCCTTTTTATGGTTCTCATCACTCGCAAAATCCAGCTTTTTAGGATCCTCTTTTGAAGGAGCATGACAAAAGCCACATTTTACACCTAATGCGACATTAAACTCTTTCATTGTTGAGATCAACTCATCATGCGAGATATTCTTTGGTAAGACCTTTAAATTAGTTGGTTTAGGTTCTTCCTGAGGTTTTTCCTGTTGGAAGTTAAATGCACTCAAGGCAATGACTATAGCAAATACAGAAGCAATTGCTCCAATTTTTTTGATGTGTTTCATTTCTCTTTTCCTTATGCTTGACTAAATATAGCGATAAGAAAATACTTTAGCAACGAAAAATGAAGTTATTATGACAATTTAGATTGATTATTATTTACGGATCCCGTCATCTACAATCCAGTTTTGGCTATCTAGCTGGTAGTTGATAGTCAATAATTTCCCCTTGATTCTCACATCTTTTAGCTTTACTGTGTCGCTAGAAACCCAAGTACTATCATTAATCTGTTGGAACCGAACCCCTGTAATATTTGGTACGCCAGTAAAGAATTCTATTTTAAACGATTCGGCGCCTCCTTCACGTAGAATGCGGATCAATCTATTGGATCGATCAACAGACAATGAGTTGCCCTGAAATTGAACCCGGCCAATATAACTTCCGGTAATTCCAGCAGATCCTTCACCATCCGTATTTTCATTCTTCTTACACGAAAAAAAAGTGATAAGGCATAAAATGAGTACGACTAATGGTTTGAACAACTTCATATGTGTAAATTTTGTGCTAAAATACGGTTTTTAGATGAAAAACTCAATTTATCAAACCGGAAATGATATTGATAGTCAATGCCACCACGAATGTGTTAAGTGCAAAGGAGAGGAGGCCATGAAATAGCGCAACCCGTCTTATCTTTTTCGATGAAATACCCACATCAGATACTTGAAATGTACAGCCCATGACAAAAGAAAAATAGGCAAAATCCAAATAGTCCGGTTTGTCGTCCCCTGGAAATTCCAATCCACTACCCTTGGAACCATTTTCATAATATAAACGTGCATAATGGAATGTATAAATAGTATGGACTAGACACCACGAAGCAAGTATAGCAAGCATACAGATAATGATAATAAATGAATTATCAAGCTGTTTATCCTTAGTCGATATAATGATCATCAGTACAGAAATAAAGCAGCTAACCGTAACTAATATTATAAATAGGGATACAAAAAGTCGGCTACCGTCTTCCTGTTGTGCTTTCTTAGCAATTGTGTTTACCTGCATGCTGTAAAACGTATACCAAGAAACCAATATATAGGAAATACAAAAGCCAAGCCAACATAAAACCAGACTTAACAATGTGAAGGTTTTAATCGGGGAAAAGATATATACAAGTATAAAAACACAAATTGCGATTAGAGCCCGGTGAATGGACTTCATTTGATGCAGGACTGTCCTTATTTTTTCCATGATCATAAATTAACAATCGAACTGTTCGCTCGCCTCAAAAATCAACGGTTTTCCGCCGTTGGAAAGAAATAATAGTGTAGTTTCTTCCTCATAGTGACTTGGATTGGAAAAGATAAAATCCAACTGCCCATCACGATCTATGTCACCAACAAACTGTGTAGACATAAATATATGATCATATTGATCTTTTTGAAATAAAGTTATTTCTTTGGCTCCCCCAAAGGTGGCATTAAGCTTGTAATGTGCGACTTCGTGAAATAGTTTTTCATGTCCTTTTTCATCCGTCTGCACTTCAGTGGATTTGATGTCTCCAAATCCTTTCAGAATAATATGTTGTTTTCTAAAGGTATATTCTACGGATTCTTTGGGCCAGATTTCCGAATGGTTTATCTTCATATTTTCCACGGCGCCCGGTTTTAATCCCTTTATATTCAGAAACAAAAGCGAGTTCCTTTTAGACTCGACACTTTTTGACGGAACCTGAGCACATTCATCGTAACTATCCTTAATTTCATAATCCACTTTCTCCAGATAATATTTTCCCTCACGCTCATAGAGATCAAACCAATCCTTATTCAATACAGCGGTCGGATCCTCTTTTTCCCAGATGCGATAACTGCGAACCAAGAAAATCTGCCCTTTTGAACTATCGGCTGCTGCCGAAATTGACAAGGCTGTACTGTCTTTTGACGTCAAAGATGAACTATCTTTTGTGGCAATTGTGTCTATCGGAGTATCATTCTTTTTCGTCGTGGGACTGTGACAAGCTTGGATGAATAATAGCCCAAACAATAAGGTCAAAGCAGAATAGCTGTTCATATATTGTGAATTTTTATTTAAATATATAAAAATTCACAATATATAAACCCTTTAGCTTTGTTAGGAGAGTGCTTCCTTAAGTAAGGAAAATGATTTCAGGCATTTTTCATCATCAAAGATATAGGAGGTCGCCATAATTTCATCGACTTTATGATCTTTGACAAATTTTTCTATCTCTGGGGTGATCTTATTTTTATCTCCCACAAAAGCGCAGGATGCCATGCTGTGTACAGCTTGTTCGATGGCCGGAATGCCTTTATAAATCACCTCTTCCGTCGGAGGAGACAATGGTCTCCTTGTATTGGTTACTATACCAGCAAATAAATTATAGAAGCTGGTTGACAAAAACTCAGCCTCTTCTGTGCTGTCTGCAGCAATAACATTGACACAAGAAATAAAATAAGGTTTATCCAAGACCTCCGATGGTACAAAGTTTTGATGATAGATCATGCTTGCTGAGGCAAATTGAGCCGGCGCAAAATGTGTCGCAAAGGCGTAGGGAAGCCCTAAACTAGCCGCTAAATAAGCGCTATCCGTACTAGAACCCAGAATATAAAGAGGGATTTCCAGTCCTTCACCGGGGAATGCCCGCACCTTTGCATCATAATTATCGGTGCTGAAATAACGCTGAAGATCTTTGACCTCCTGCGGAAACTGAAAGGCAGTATTCATATTATTTCTTCGCAATGCCATTGCTGTTAATTGATCGGTACCTGGTGCGCGACCTAAGCCAAGATCAATTCGACCGGGAAATAACGTTTCCAATGTGCCAAATTGTTCGGCAATCACTAGGGGAGCATGATTAGGCAACATGATACCACCCGAACCTACTCTGATCCGGTCAGTATTTGAAGCAATATGTTGTATAAGTAGTGAGGTTGCCGAACTTGCGATATACTCCATATTATGGTGTTCAGCTACCCAGATTCTTTTAAAATCTAGTTTTTCGATATGTTGGGCAACTTTTACACTGCGAGCGATAGCACTAGCTGCATTTTCTCCCTTTTTGACAGGAGCTAAATCTAATGCTGATAATACGATTTTATCCATGCATTAAAATTACGGAGAAGAAATAGGACAATTGTAATAAAATTGTCTATTCTAGGATTCGCTGTGTATGTATGACAATCAGCTGATCATTCAATGTTGTCGTGAAGAAGCTGAAGGTGTCACCGGAATCTTTGATCTTAAACTTCTTTTTTATCTCCTCCGTTTTTAATGGAAAATTTTTGGCGATAATATCCGCAATTAGAGGGCTTTTCCTTTTCTTAAATTCTGTGAAAGATTCAACCTGCTTTATCACAAATATTTTGCCCGGAAAATCAGGGATTTTCTGATCCGATGTATATAAATGGGTGCTTTTGTGTAGTTTTTTTACATCAAACCGATCAACGATTGTTTTAAACGCACCGGCTTTGGTCAGGGCAACATCCGGCTCATAAAGATAGGATAGAGGTGCACTATAATCGACAAGGGTAGCGCGTTCCTCCTCATAAGTAAAAGAGATGATCTGTTGTTCCTCTTTGAACAGTCGGACAGCATGAATGACCGGCTCGCCTATATATCCTTTCTCTTGAATAAAAATAAGTTCTTTACAATCATTTTGCAAGGAAACGACATAAACATCCTTTACATGGACTAACATGCTCAATGCTGAGGAGATATCCAACAATGGCGCAAGCTTGCTGATAATGACATCTGATCGTTCGAAAAAATCGTTTTGCAGAGCCACCAAATTGGGTTCACATTCGTCCAGTAAAAATACTTTCTTATTTTGAACTCTACGCGAAGGATCCAGATAGATATAATCAAAATGCGCCTGTGGATTGTTAAGTATGTAATCTACACCATTTGTGGCAATAACCTCAACATTTGTGGCAGACAATATCCTGGCATTATATGCAGAAATTTGTGCAAGATCAGGATTGAGTTCACATGAAATCACTTGCTTTGCCCGCCTTGAAAAATAAAAGCTGTCGACACCAAAACCGCTTGTCGCATCAACTAAATTTGTACCTTCCTTAATAAGGGAACTTTTGAATAATGCTGTTTTTTCTGATGAACACTGTTCTAGATTTAGTTTAGCAGGAAAATAGACTCCTGGAGTCCCTGCCCACAAAGGTATTTTAATCCGTGTACGCTGCTTACCATCGAGTTGTGCAGCTAATTCAGAAGACGATATTCCTTCAAAAGGAGATTTCTTTAAAGCTATTTTAGTAGGAGACTCGCTCAGGTTTTTTTCCAAAAACAGCTGTACCTCCTTTTGAAGAATCAATCTATTCATTTATATTTTCTTAACAAGAAGCTGGCACGTATATCTATCTTTTAATTCACTGATCACCTCTTTATCAACCAGAACACGATCGATCGTTTCCTGGTTATAATAACGGATCGTGATTAACTCAAGACCAGACTCATAGGTAACTTTAAATCGTTGTTCAAGATCGTTAATTAAATCCACCAAATTCTTTCCAGTGTCATCCACGGAGACCGTAAAATTGATCGCTGTGTTGTGCATCATATTTATTTTGATACGATGTTCATGGAATAGATTAAAGATGTCTCTGAGGTTATCTTCCACGATGAAAGAAAAATCCCTGGGCGAAATGGAAATAAAAATCTGATTTACTTTAAATATAAACGAGGGAACCGGTAATGTCTGATTTGTACTTCGAATTATCGTTCCGGGAGACTCCGGATCAACAAAAGAACGCACATTTAAGGCAATTTTCTTATTCTGCAGTGGTTTGATCGTTTTCGGATGAATTACGGTCGCACCATAATAGGTCAGTTCGATCGCATCCGTATAAGATAGTTCAGGGATCAATTCAGTTTTTTCAAACCATTTAGGATCAGCATTGAGTACACCCGGGACGTCTTTCCAGATTGTTACATTTTCGGCATTTAAACAAGACGCAAATATCGCTGCAGAATAATCAGATCCTTCACGACCCAAGGTCGTTGTGAAATTCTCAGATGTGGATCCAAGAAAACCTTGTGTAATGACAATATATTCGTCTAATATGGATGGAAGTTCAGCACGGATTTTTTCTTCTGTTTTGTTCCAGTCAACTGCAGCCTCGCGATAGGTGTTATCAGTTAGAATATAATCGCGGGCATCTAACCATTTTACTTTCTCTCCGATAAAAGCAACATAGGCAGCGACAATTTTAGTCGATATCAATTCACCCATGGATACAATTTGGTCAAATAGATAGTCATAGGAATCTTGTGGATCCTCTTCCAAAATCCATTCGATCTCGACGAAACAATTGGCAATTTCATCGAATATTGGGTGTTCACCATCAGGAAATAGGTCCTGAAGAATTTGAAAATGGAATGCTTTGGCATCTTCAAGGGTTTGAAGCTGCAACCCTGTATTGTTATAATATTCTCTGGTCAATTTCTCCAGAAGGTTTGTCGTCTTACCCATGGCAGATATAACGACCAACAAAGCTTCACCTTTGTATTTCGAAATAATCTTTGCTGAATTTCTGACACTTTCCGCATCCTTTACTGATGCACCTCCAAATTTAAAAACCTGCATTTATTTTATTGAGTTTAGTTGATTGCTAATTGATACTATTGATATAATGTAACCCTTTTTCTGACATTAGATCTTTAATAGCGGTGTAAGGGATGCGTAATTCTGTACTACCTTCCGCATAGGATTTAATTTCATAGATATTATAGTAGAATAATAATTCGTTTTTTTCAAACGTAAAATTATCTGCGAGTGAAAACTTGCCCTCTTCAAAAAAATACTTTCCATTTAAGGAATCATCCTTATTTAACCCTTCTTGTTTACGAAAGCATTGTTCGACTATTGTTGTAAATCTGCCTTTATTTTCTTTGCGAATAATATCGTCAATCGTGATAGAACGATTAGACTGCCTATCAAAGTTTGAATATAACGTTACATGGTCGCCATGAGCTCCGCCAGTATATTCTTCCTGTTTCGTTCGTAAAGCAAGATAGACCGGTGTGTTAGCAACTACATCTACCTGAAGATCGCGATTCCAGGTTGCAGTAGATTTGCCGTTGTTATCATCCACATATTCATTGTAAGCACTGATAAAACGATGAGCAGCTTCCTCCATGCTTGTATCCCCTTCAAGATGAACAATAGATGAAACAAGATCATTGATTTTTACTTCATCGAATACAGGGTAGCTTGCCCGAAAGTATGTGGTATCCAACTGATCATCTCCTTTTAGAAAATAATTACTATGCTCATCAACCATTTTTTTATGATATGAGAGCGTATCTCCTGTTTTCGCAAGAGAAGGTGTGGCACTTTTGTTTTGACATGAATACAACAAGCTACCTATAAATAAAATTTTCAAAAAAAGATAAAACCGCATTGAATTGATTGCTTCCCCTCTAATTTAATATGTGATTGATACATTAATCCACTCTGAATCAAAATCAGCTTTATACCGCTCGTAGAATTTTATGGCCGACTCGTTCCAGTCCAAAACTTGCCATACCATGCCATGATAACCGCATTCTTTGCCGTAAGCCAGTGTTCTGTCAAAGAGTTGTTTGCCCATTCCCAGTCCACGCATTTTTTCGGTGACGATTAAATCTTCCAGATAAAGCCTTCTTCCTTTCCAGGTGGAGTATCTGACGTAATATAATGAAATTCCAACAATTTCGTCGCCAACTTCCGCTACAAATGCACCCCAAATAGGGTTATGTCCAAATCCAGCTTCTTCAAACTCCGCGAGAGAAACGGTCACCTCATCCGGTGCTTTCTCATAGATAGCCAATTCTTTGATTAGCTCAAACATTTGTGGGCAATCTGATTTAATTGCTGCGCGTATAATTGGTTTAGTCATTGTTTTTATAATGTTTAATTACTCTTTTACCAAAGATTGTACTTCCAATACGGACCATGGTAGATCCTTCTTCAATTGCTAATTTATAGTCCGATGACATCCCCATAGAAAGGATATTAAAATAGTCGTCTTTACGGTAGAAGCTGGCTTTAACTCCATCAAATAACATCTTTAGTTCGTAGAACTCTGCTTTGATCACCTTTTCATTGTCTGTATTGGACGCAATCCCCATTAGCCCACAAATTCGGATATTTTTTAGTTCCAGGAATTCTTCATCACGAAGCAGCTCGATCAATTCGGCATGATCCAAACCGAACTTGGTATCCTCGTCAGCAATATATATTTGCAATAAACAATCGATGTTACGATTCGCTTTTATCGCATGTTTATTAACTTCTTTTAGCAGTTTTAGGGAGTCAATAGAAGCAATTAGACTAATAAATGGCGCAATATATTTTACTTTGTTCGTCTGTAGGTGTCCGATCATATGCCATTGAATATCTTTGGGTAAAAGCTCTGCTTTCTCAATTAATTCTTGAACATGATTTTCACCAAAAATACGTTGTCCAGCCTCATAGGCTTCCATGATTTCTGAATTGGACTTTGTCTTTGAAACTGCTACAAGCTGAACGCCCTTTGCTTCGGTTTCCAATCTTAAAGCTTCTAAATTACTCGCAATACTCATTTCCGATATAGTTTGATGATGTAAAAAGTGCCAAATGTCGGTGCTTTTTGTAAATTTGTACAAAACTACGAAATGCTACGATTAATACTGAATCTACTTGCGGTGATTTTTTTATTTGGTTCCTGTGTCAGACCAGAGGAGAAGGATATTATCTCACAAAGCAAATTTGTAAATGCTTTGACAGAAATCCAATTGACAGATTCATATCTCAATATTTTGCCCATTGATAGTGCACGCAAAGTGATGGTGCCTTTGTACCAGGTGACTTTTGATAAATACGGACTGGATTCCGTTTCTTTTAAAAAGAACCTGGACTATTACGGTAAAGATGCTGAGGTCATGTCAGCCATTTACAAGAAAGTGGAAGATAACTTGACGAAGGAAAATAAGTTTTATACGGATATCGAACGTAAAAAGCAAGATTCTATCCGAACAAGGGATTCGATTGTCAATGCAAGGATTCAGGATAGTACAAGTCGTGTGATGCGACAACAGCAACAGTATCAAGAACGTATTGCTGCGCTTATCCACTACAAACCAAGTAAGGAGAAATTCAGTTTTAAAGAAGCGTCTTCGTTGTTTAACAAAAATTTCCAACAGAAAACAGGTGTTAGCTTGGACAGCTATTTAATGAACCAGCTAACTAATGGTAGTTCAATTACTCCAGCTGGATCACCGCCACCTACTTCCTCTGGAAATCCTGCGTCCCCAGCAACAACACCTGGCGTTTCGGCAAAGGACACAGCAACGTTACCAAAACAAATGGAGCAAAGGCTTGAAAAACCTATTCTTACTCCACCACAGGCATTGAAGCCTGTATCAAAACTTTAACCATCAAAGAATATAATTTTATGGTATATCCATTAAATGCGATAGATAAACTCGGCTTTTCCGAGATAAAAGATAAAATAAAACAAAAATGCCTGAGTGAATCGGGCCGTGAGCTGGTCGAAAAAATTCAGCCACAAACTCGCTTTGATCAGATAGATCGTTTTTTGAGACAGACAAGTGAATTCAAAGATCTTCTTGTCAATGATGGAGCATTTCCCGTAGAGAATTTTTTTCCTTTAAAATCCATTATTGAAAAAGCGAGGGTGGAAGGTGCTTTTCTACTTGAAGAAGAGTTTTTTCGTGTCCTGTTGTCCTTGAAAACTGTTTATGCCATCATTCGCTATTTTAACGAAAGAGAGGGACTTTATCCGAATTTGGAAGTGCTATTTGAGCATTTACCTATCGAGAAGGGAATCATCCGTGATATTGAAATAGTGATTGACGAGCGAGGAAAACTCAAAAATAATGCTTCACGCTTATTGCTCGAAATCACTCAACAAATACAACGGGCAGAACAAGATGCGCTCAAACGTATAAATAGTATCTTCAAAAATGCCCAGGACAGTGGCTGGACTGCGGATGGGAATTTGACTGTACGGGATGGACGTCTATGTATTCCGATCTTGGCTGAAAATAAAAGAAAGCTTAAAGGATTGATTCATGACGAGTCTGCAACAGGTCAAACGGCTTATATTGAGCCAGAAGAAGTTTTTCAGCTCAACAATAAAATTAGAGATCTTGAATTTGAACGCAGGAGGGAGGTCATCCGAATTCTTGTGGAACTCACAGATAAAGTGCGCCCGCATCTCCCTTTATTGTTATCCTATCATGGCTTATTGACCAAGGTTGATTTTGTTAGAGCCAAAGCATTGTTTGCCTTGGATATTGAGGCCGAGATGCCTGAATTGTCCAAAGAGGCGGAGATCAATCTCATCAATGCGCGTCATCCATTGCTCATACTTAACGAACACCATAAAGGCACTGTAGTTCCATTAAATATACAAATCGACCAGTTGCAACGTGTTATTGTTGTCTCTGGACCAAATGCCGGTGGTAAGTCAGTATGTATGAAGACAGTGGGCTTGCTGCAGATCATGGTGCAATCAGGTCTATTGATCCCAGCTGAACCGACGACGAAAGTAGGTGTATTCAAGCAAATATTTGCGGATATTGGTGACGATCAATCTATTGAGAGTGACCTCAGTACCTACAGTGCACACTTGTCGAAAATGAAGTATTTTACGGAATTTGCCAATGGACGTACCTTGGTACTCATTGATGAATTCGGAACCGGAACAGACCCTCTATTTGGCGGACCTATTGCCGAAGCCGTATTGGAATCGTTGAATAAAAAGCAAATTAGAGGCGTTGTAACAACCCATTACTCAAACTTAAAGGTATTTGCGAGCAATACAACGGGTCTGGAGAATGCTTCCATGTTATTCGATAACCGCGAGATGCGCCCAATGTATATTCTCCAGATCGGTAAACCCGGAAGCTCTTACGCCTTCGAAATTGCACAGAAAATCGGCTTAGGCAAGGATATTCTAGAGGCCGCCAAAGGGAAAATTGGTGTACAACAGAAAAAGGTAGATACCTTGTTGATCGATCTTGAACGGGAGAAGAAAGAGGTGTTTGACACGAAAGTTGCCATCAATAAAAGAGAGAAAGAACTTGAATCTCTCAAATCGGAGTACTTGGAATTACAAGGTTATCTTGAAGAAAATAAGCGGGTTATCCTGAAAAAAGCCAAAGAGGAGGCTCAGGAAATCATCAGAAACTCCAATAAATTAATCGAAAATACGGTTGCACAGATCAAATCAGCGAAAGCTGATAAGGAGAAAACCCGTGAATTGCGCAGTAATCTGGATCAAGCTTTGAAAGCTGTTTTGCCGAAAGAGCAAACAGTAAAGCATGTCATTAAAGAAAAAATAACGGAATCCTCCGAATTAAGTATAGGTGACTGGGTACAGATTATTGATAATGGTGCTGAAGCACAGGTTGTTGAAATTGCCAAAAACAATTTGATTCTTGCTATGGGAGAATTGAGAACAGTACAGAAGCGAAAGAATGTCATTAAGCTCGAAGGACGAGAGAATAAGAGATCAGCAAAAAGCTTGTCTAAATCATTGTCTGCGGGTACTGTCGCAGATTTTAATCCGGAACTTGACCTCAGAGGGATGCGCACCGAAGATGCGTTGAATGAATTGGAGAAAGTACTGGATAGGGCTGTTATGGTAGGCTACCCATCTTTAAAAATTATCCACGGTAAAGGAGACGGCATTTTACGAAAATTCATTCGGGATTACTTGCGTAAATACAGCCATGTCAGTCGGTTTGAAGATGAACATCAAGACCGCGGTGGAGACGGAATAACTTACGCTTATTTATAGCAATAAAAGAACTCGCACATGTAAAATGCGAGTTCTTTTTTACCTTTTTAGATCGTTTGATCTTTGCCACCAAAGGTAATCATCACCATACCTACAATAATAACAAATATACCGACAACCTGCTGCCAGCTCAGTGGACTTTTAAAATAAAATGCCATTGCCAATTGAACCGTCAGAAAAGTCCCACCTGAACATAATGCGATAACAATAGGTTGAGAGACATTCTTAAATAATTGAATCAGAAACCAACTTGCTGAAAGCAAAATAATATTCCCAACAATCAACGCCGCCCATTTATATTTGGGGTGAATACCGCCAAGTTTAAATAGGATGGAGGAGACAATTTGGCAAGCCCAAAATGCCGCAAAATAAAGGTAATTTAACATAATTGTCGCTATTCGTATCTACTGTAAGCACCGTTAAAAGATTGACGCATTAACGAGAACTGGTCTATTACACTTTTAAGAAATTCCTCATCGAGCAATTCAAAAACACCATTTACGCCGCCTATGATGTCAACCTCTGCAATTTTATAAGATTGCTCCAGATTTCCTTGTTCAAATTTGATGATGAATTTCTGGTTCATTCCAAAGATGGAAATCTTGCAATCAGGATGGGGGAGTTCCGCTATTAATCTCATGTAAATCTCTTGTTTTAAAAATTACCATAAAAGTATAAAAAAACGCCCAAATGAAATACATTTGAGCGTTCAGGATTATGATATGATTAGAAAAAGGCTGATTATACAACTCCCTGAGCTTTCATGGCATTAGCCACTTTAATAAAGCCGCCAATATTGGCACCTTTTAAGTAATTAACAAAGTCACTTTCTTTGCCATATTTTAAACAAGTTTCGTGAATGCTTTCCATAATTGTTTTCAGACGGCTATCAACTTCCTCAGTACCCCATTGTGTACGGATCGAGTTTTGGGACATTTCCAGACCACTTACGGCAACCCCGCCAGCATTTGCAGCTTTCCCTGGTGCAAAACTAATTTTTGCATCTAAGAAAACCTTAATAGCTTCGGCAGTGGAAGGCATATTAGCGCCTTCAGCAACACAAATACAGCCATTTGACACAAGTGTTTTCGCATCGGATTCATCCAATTCATTTTGTGTCGCACATGGTAATGCAATATCACATTTAAATTGCCAAGGTTTTTGTCCCGGTAAAAACTGTGCATTTGGATAACGAGCAGGGTATTGGTCTAAATTCCGTCCTAAAGTTGCTCCAAAAGCCATTTTTTCTGTGTCAAAGCCATCTGGATCATACAATGTACCCAAGCTATTAGAAACAGTAATTACTTTTGCACCTAATTGCATTGCTTTTTCAACAGCATAAAATGCAACATTACCAGCACCTGAAACTGTTGCCACTTTTCCTTTTAAGGATTGTCCTTTATGTTTAAATATACAATCTACGAAGTATAGTAGGCCATATCCGGTAGCTTCTGGACGAATATAGGAGCCGCCCCATAATTCACCTTTGCCTGTTAGAACCCCAGTAAAATTGTTCTGAAGACGCTTAAATTGTCCGAATAAAAAGCCAATTTCACGTCCTCCAACACCAATATCCCCAGCAGGAACATCTGTATCTGCACCTATATGACGATATAATTCCGTCATAAAGCTTTGACAAAAACGCATGATTTCATTGTCTGATTTGCCTTTAGGATCAAAGTCAGAACCACCTTTACCGCCACCTATTGGTAAGCCTGTTAAACTGTTTTTGAAAACTTGTTCAAAAGCAAGAAATTTCAAGATACTTTGATTCACAGAAGGAGCGAAGCGAAGTCCGCCTTTATATGGACCGATAGAACTATTCATTTGCACACGGTATCCACGGTTTACCTGTACTTCATGATTGTCATCTAACCAGGTTACACGAAAAGAGATAATACGTTCAGGTTCGGTGAGTCTTTCAAGAATTTTTTGATCGAAAAACTCAGGATGATTGTTGGTGATATAAGGAAATAAATCCTCTGTAACTTCTTTTACAGCTTGTAAGAATTCTGGCTCATTTGGATTGCGTTTCTCAACGCTCGCAATGAACTCGTTAAAATTTTTTGACATGTTTTAATTAGTAAAATTTCCCTTTGGCTGGTACTAATTTATGTATTTTTTAATAAAAATCCAATTTTTGTTAATTTTTTATAAATTTTACGTTGTTATAATGAAATTTCGAATTCTATAAAATATGTCTATTTAGCTTGATAATATAGAATTGTAGCCGAAATCAAATCATCCGCGTATTTTATTCGATACTTTAGCTAAAAAAAAGAATCATTTTCGTTTTTATAATAGAACAGACTAAACGTAATGATTTGTGTAATTCTAAGCCTTATATATTTTAAAATTTATAAGGCCATTACATGGTGAAGTCTCAATAAATTGTAAGATCTGATTTTACGCGGAATTAAAATAGCTATGTGCAATGAGATTAGAGTCTTCGTTATAACAATGTAGCAATACTATTGGGAAAAAGGGAGGGTTTGCAAATTACTATTTAACATAATATAAATTATAATAAATATGTATAGTGATGAGAATGGAGGTTTTTAATGAATTATTTAATATAGTTATTGCTGGTTTTTGATATTATATAAAATAAGTTTTCTTACAATGATTTACAAATAAGGCTTACATATTTTAAATAAAAAAGGAATCCAAGCGAAACGCTCAGATTCCTCAATAAATATTTAGGTTGAATATTTACAGATTGAAAAATGCTAATCAACTGCCTGAATCATCAAAGCACCAACTGTTAAGTTAGTCCGTGGATCTATGACAATGGCTTGAGAATTTGCAGAATTTTCTGTCTGTAAATCAAATACAAGATTTTCAGCAGATTTGATTGCAATCCGACCAATATCATTGAGCTTGATCGTTTCGTCGAAAACTTTTTCCTGTGTGTTGATGTCAAATTTATAAAGCACATCGACAATCTTAATTTTTGTCAATTTACTGTGGCTTTGAAGCAAGTAGATCTGTTCGGTATCCAAGGGCTTATTGTCAAACCAACATACGTTTGCTTGTATATTGCGCTCAAATTTTGGCTGTTTTTCAACATTTGCAATCGTGTCGCCACGGCTAATGTCCACATCGTCTGTTAAATGAAGAATAACTGACTGTCCATTTTCTGCTCGGTCAAGCTTTAGGCCGTTAAATTCTATCGCCTTTATGGTACTATATGTTTCAGAAGGATAAATAATCACCTGATCGCCTACAGTAAGCCCCTCTCCTAACACTCTACCGGCATATCCTCTATAGTCATGGAGGTCATCTGTTTGTGGCCTTACAACCCATTGTACAGGGAATCTCCAATTCGCCGCTTGATTTTCATGAATTTCAACATTTTCCAGGTAATCCAATAGCGATTCTCCGGAATACCAGAGCATACGATCGGATTTATGAACAATATTGTCACCTTTCAATGCGGATACTGGGATAAAATCAACGTCCTGAAGTCCCAAGTTGGCAGCCAATTGCTGGTAATCATTTTTGATTTGTTCAAAAACAGTAGCGCTATAATCTACCATATCCATTTTATTGACACATACTAATACCTGCTTCATCGCTAGTAATTTAGCAATAAACGAATGCCTTTTCGTTTGTTCAATAACCCCCTTCCGTGCATCTACCAAGATGATAATCAGCTCAGAATTGGATGCGCCGGTAACCATGTTTCGCGTATATTGGATATGGCCCGGAGCATCAGCGATAATGTACTTTCGATGATCGGTCTGAAAATATTTGTAAGCGACATCGATGGTTATCCCCTGTTCGCGTTCTGCCTTTAGTCCATCCGTTAATATCGCTAAATCTACTGTTCCATCATCATTTTTTCGGTTGGCACGCTGTATCGCTTCCAATTGGTCATCCAAAATAGAATTGGTATCGTATAGCAATCGACCAATTAGGGTACTTTTACCATCGTCTACCGAACCAGCTGTTATAAATTTCAATATATTCATTGTTGTCAATATCAAGTATTAGATTTGAGGAATTAAAAATATCCCTGTTTTTTGCGTTCTTCCATTGCTGCCTCGGATACTTTGTCATCCATCCGAGCCCCACGTTCACTGACTGTTGATGCCTTGATTTCCGCGATGATATCATCCAAAGCAGTTGCTGTAGAATCTACTGCTGCTGTACAGGTCATATCTCCGACCGTCCTGAAACGAACAGATTTAGTCTCAACAACATCTTCCTCATCAATATTCAAAAATGGTGCTGCTGCCATTAATTGTCCGTTACGGGTAATTACCTCCCGCTCGTGACTAAAATAAATGGATGGTAATGCAATCTGTTCGCGTTTGATATAATTCCAGACATCGAGCTCAGTCCAGTTTGATATCGGGAATACCCGTACATTCTCGCCTTTGTTTATCTTACCGTTGAAAATACTCCACAACTCTGGTCTTTGTCTTTTTGGATCCCATTGTCCAAACTCATCACGAACTGAGAAAATACGTTCTTTTGCACGTGCTTTCTCCTCATCCCTACGTGCTCCTCCGATACATGCATCGAAACCGTGTTTCGAGATCGTATCGAGTAAGGTAACAGTCTGAAGTGCATTACGACTTGCGTTTTTACCTTTCTGCTCAACGACTTTGCCCTGATCTATACTATCTTGGACATAGCCAACAATAAGTTTTTCTCCAATTTCTTCAATAAGACTGTCACGGAAAACAATAGTTTCTGGGAAATTGTGCCCAGTATCAATATGAACCAGTGGAAAGGGAAATTTACCCGGTCTGAAAGCTTTTTTTGCTAGATGAACCAATGTAATGGAATCTTTTCCGCCCGAGAATAATAGTGCTGGTTTTTCAAACTGTCCAGCGACTTCTCTTAATATATATATTGCTTCCGCTTCTAAATGATCTAAATAGTCCATTCTTTGAAATAATAAAATTTGATTTAATGAATTCGGGTATACGCTTTTTTATGATTAAGATTTAACAGCATGTAAACCACATTCTTTTTTACTCTGATCTTCCCACCACCATCTTCCGGCACGAAAATCTTCTCCTTCCTGAACAGCTCTTGTACAGGGTTGACAACCAATGCTCGGAAATCCTTTGTCATGTAAGACATTATAGGGAATATACTGTTCTTTACAATACATTTTTACCTGATCAAAGGTCCATTCAAACAGCGGATGGATTTTTATGATATCATTTACTTCGTCGTACTCTACAAAATCCATATCATGTCTATTGACCGATTGTTCAGACCGAATGCCGGTAATCCAGATTTTTTTTCCTTTGATAGCACGCTGCAATGGTTCAATCTTTCTGATCCGACAACATTCTTTACGGTTTTCAACAGATCCATAGAAAGAATTAGGCCCCTTTTTACTGATAAAATCTTCCAGCAATATTGTGTTTGGTGTGTATGTCTTGATATTCAGTTGATAACGTTCCAATGTGCGGCTCCACAAAGAGTACGTCTCTTTGAATAATCGACCGGTATCTAAAGTGAAAATCTCGATACCGATATTGTTTTTGCCGATCCATTCGGTGATAATCTGATCTTCTATCCCAAAAGATGTCGAAAAAACAACTTCTGAAGGATATAGGGATGCAATTACTTGCAGCATCTCCACTCCCTTTTTATCACCGATAATTTCTTTAATTTCCTTAACGCTCATGACGTAATATATTTTTGGTATGTTCGTTCAGCTTCTTTACCTTAAATTCAAAGTCCCCTTTCAACTGTTCACGATATTCACTCATCAGTGAAAGCGTTTCGTCGATTTCAGCTGGTAATAGATCATTGAGCAGTTCCTTCACCCTTTTTGCAATCGTTGGCGATTTGCCGTTTGTGGAAATCGCAACTTTTAGATTGCCTTTAGTAACAATTGATCCCAAATAAAAGTCGCATAGATCTGGTTTATCCGCGGCATTGAAAAGTATATTGTGAAGTGATGTTAACGCACGAAGTTCATCATTCAGTTCCATATTGTTCGTGGCCGCAATCACAAGTTGCTTGTGTTCAATGTCAGTCGTCTCAAAAGGACGTATATGAAGTTGAATGTGAGGATAATTCCTGAGTAATAGTTCAAATTCTGGAACAATTTCCCTTGCAACAACAGTTAGGTTCAATCGCTCATCATTTGTTATCAATGCCTGGAATTTTTCCAACGCAACTTTTCCTCCTCCGACCAGTAAGGTCTGGATCTGATCAAGTTTAACGAATATGGGAAACAACTGATTCATATTTATAATGCAAGCGCCTTTTCTTTAATCTGTTGAAACGATCTGTGTTTCGCCACCACTTCACCTATGATGATAATAGCTGGTACCCCAACTCTTTTTTCAGTAGATTCATCTAATATATTGTCTATTGTTCCCAATACAACCTTTTCATTGGGCAGTGAACCGTTCTGAATCAAAGCGATAGGTAAATGATGAAGATTTTTATCCCGGTAGATGGCCACGATCTCTGCTAATTTTCCATAGCCCATCAGAACGACTACAGTCGCATTGGATTCCGCTGCTAGGTATAGATCGCTAGATAAACTACCATCAGATTTTGACCCTGTTATCACCCAAAAGCTTTCACTAATCCCTCTATAGGTCAAAGGAATCTGCTGTAGCCCCGTCAGACCGATAGCGGAGGAAATACCCGGTACAACGGCTGTTTCAATACCATATTGTGCCACATGATCGATCTCTTCACCCCCACGTCCAAAGACAAAGGGATCTCCACCTTTCAAACGCACCACATGCCCATAATTTAAAGCATAATCAACCAGTAAGCGATTGATTTCATCTTGTGATGTTGAAAGCTGTTCAGCACGTTTTCCGACGTAAATTTTTATACAATCTGCCTTCGCATAATCCAATAGTTCTTCATTAACCAGCGCATCATACAAAATAACATCCGCTTTCTGGATTGCTTTGATCCCTTTAAGGCTAATCAATTCTGGGTCTCCTGGCCCAGCACCTACTAAAGTTACTTTTGCTTCTATCGACATTCCGTTCCCTCCTAAGCCAATACAGGCGTTAAATTTTTACGTTGATAAACCTCATTGATAAACTTTGTGGCTTCTTGTAGATAACCTGTTGCAAAAACCTCCGTAGGTTCATTTTTACTGATTTGTAAGACAAGCTCCGGAAATGACTGATCAAAGTTATATTCCCCGGACTCCACAAAATGTGTCTGGAATTCATTGATCACTGTATTTTGTGTGCTTGCGCTAATACCTTTATCTAACAGCAAGGCTTTCGCTGCCTGAACAAAGGCATTGTATGCATGATAGATAGCGTCTGCGAATTTTGCTTCCCCGAATGTCTCATTTGCCCATTGCAGCTTTTCCTCCGCCTCATAAATCAATGTTGCTACCAGATCGATCACTACCCCAGCACACTCACCCACACCTATCGCTGTTTGAAAAGTACCTTCATGTCCCCAATCCACAAACTCATCTTCCGAAAGCGTTGTTAGATCTGACAGTGGCTTTAATAGATTGTAAAAATAATTTTTACCTTGTCTGTCGTAATACGCATGAAAGTTTTCAGTTTCTTCCGCATTCTTTTTGTAATCGTTCAGTACGAATTCAACCACATGCAATACTCGTTTGGTGGGTACTTTGATAATCCGTTCGGCTACCCGGCCTTCACCATCGCCGATCGTGCCACCACCGAGCATAACCTGGGCGGCAGGAACTACCTTACCCTCTGCTTTAACTGAGCTGCCATGGAAGCCAATATGTGCCAGTCCATGTTGGCCACAGGAATTCATACAACCGGATATCTTAATTTTCAAATCTCTGTTGAAAATAAAATCTTGGTGGAATTCGGCGATATATGACTCAATGACCCGCGCCATTTCGGTACTATTTGAAATGCCAAGATTACAGGTGTCCGTGCCAGGGCATGTTGTCACATCTGCAGTACTGTCAAAGCCTACCTGAGCAAGATCTAATGATTTTAGCAGTTGATAAATATGAGGTAGCGACTTTTCGGTTGCATACTTCAATAGCAAACTTTGGTTTTGTGTTATCCGGATATCATCCGCAACGAGATCATTTAGTCCAGCGATCAAGGACCGCGCTTTATCGGTACCGATGTCCCCGGTGGAAACACGTACATAGACACCATAATAGCCTGCTTGCTTTTGTTCAAATGTATTCGTATTCTTCCATACCTGATAGTTTAAATCGGTATCGAGATCAAGTACGGTGATTTGGCTGTCATCCGGTGGTAGCGGTTGTTTAATTTTGGTTCGATCGATAGCGAAAGCTTTTACTTTTGTAGCAATCTTTTCTGCTTCGATCAGATTTAACACCTCTTCCAAGCCAAGTTTCTGAATAAGATATTTAAAGCGAGCCTTGTTACGGTTGTTGCGTTCGCCGTATCGGTCAAACACTCTTAAGGTAGCCTCTATATAAGGAATTAGCTCATCTTCCGGTAGAAATTCATTTGTTAGCGATGCTAAAAATGGCTGTGATCCCAGTCCACCTCCTAGCAAGACTTTGAAACCACGTACTTCTACACCATCGACATACTTTAATTTTGGAATAAAACCCAAGTCATGGATATACGAGAAAGCGGTGTCCTCTTCACTTGCAGAAAAAGACATCTTGAATTTTCTACCCATCTCCGCACAGACTGGATTACGTAGAAAATATTCAAATGTCGCCTGTGCATATGGTGATACATCAAAAGGTTCTTTCGGATCAATACCCGAAGTTGGTGAAGCCGTTACATTACGAACAGTATTACCACAGGCTTCCCTTAGGGTAATATCGTCCTCTGCCAATTTTGACCAAAGTTCTGGCGTGCGATCCAGACTGACGTAATGAATCTGAATATCCTGACGTGTGGTCAGATGCAGGTTGCGACTTGCATATTCATCAGAGATTGCTGCGATTTTGATCAATTGTTTAAAAGTAACTTTTCCAAATGGAAGTTTGATACGAACCATTTGAACCCCTGGTTGTCTCTGTCCATATACTCCCCTGGCAAGGCGCAGTGATCTAAATTTCTCATCAGCGATCTTACCTTCGTGAAATAACCGAATCTTTTTTTCAAGTTCAATAATCTCCTTTTCCACGACTGGATTTTCTAATTCTGTACGGAAGCTTTGCATAAAACAAATAAAATCTATTGATTTAGTATTCTTTTCTCGATGTCAAATGTAAAAATATTTTTTTAATATTCTATAATATCTACCAAATTAATATATATTTGCCGTATAAAATTTAATATACTAAACCTGTAGACTAATAGGTGTAATGATAAAAAGATGTTTTATAGTCCTTGTTTTTAGCTTTATAGTTGTATCTAAGATCACGTCATGCGCGCCAAAAGTAAAGAATGGATATAGCAAAGAGTTAGGGTTTGAAGGTAATATTTCATTATCTGGAGCCTTTGCCCTCTACCCTTTGGTGGTAATCTGGAGTGAAGACTTTAAAAAAATTCACCCTCATGTTCGTTTTAATATTTCCGCAGGCGGAGCGGGCAAAGGAATAGCCGATGTGCTAACTGGTATGGTAGACATTGGTTTGGTATCACGGGATCTTCATGCGCAAGAAGTTAAAAAAGGTGCAGTTCCTATTATCGTTGCTAAAGACGCTGTGATTTGTACATTGAATCCGGGCAATCCGAATTATAAAGCATTACTGAAACGAGGTTTAACACGGGAGGAACTTGCGGATATTTTTGTCAATCGAAAATTTAAAACATGGAATCAAATTGATCCGCAGTTTACAGCAGATCCGATTAATGTCTACGTGCGTTCGGATGCCGCCGGAGCGGCAGAAACCTGGGCCAAATTTTTTGGACACAAACAGGAGGATCTGCAAGGTGTTGGCATCTTCGGAGACCCTGGCATCGCCCAAGCGATTAAAGATGATAAGTTTGGCATTGGCTTCAACAACATTAATTATGTATATAATTTAAAGACAAACAAAGTATTTGATCATATTGATGTATTGCCATTGGATTTAAATAAAAATGGGAAAATCGAAGCAGATGAGCAATTCTATGGCTCCCTGTCGGACTTGACAGCAGCGGTTGCGGCGGGAAGATACCCTGCCCCCCCTTCGCGTGATCTGACATTTGTCACACGTAATAAGACAGAATCTCTGCTCTTGAAGGAATTTATCTCATTTGTACTACAGAAACAGGCGCAATCACAATTACTGGAAAATGGTTATGTACCATTGAGTGCAACACTGATTAATGAAGAACTAAATAAGTTATAGCATGCTAAATACACGTCTAGTTAAAGATACTTTAGTAAAACGGTCCACATTATTATTGCTGCTGATTTCGCTTTCAGTTGTCCTTATTATTGCGGTCGGTTTAACCGTAAAATCCATTCCACTATTTGAATATAGCAATGTATTTCAGCTGTTGACAGACAAAGTATGGGCGCCTATGAAGGGCTCATTCGGATTTTTGCCTTTTATCGCTGGCACACTCGCTGTCACATTGATATCCCTTGCCATTGCCATACCACTGTGTATATTAACAGCTGTTTATCTGACTGAATATGCTTCAGATGCATTGAAAAATATGATGCTCCCGCTTGTTAATGTTTTGGCTGCCATTCCTCCAGTGCTATATGGTGTTTGGGGCGTGTTATTTATTATACCATTGATCCAGCTTTATATTGCTCCGATTTTTGGCGTGGTGACATCTGGTTATTCGGTGTTAGCCGGTGGGGTCGTGTTGGCAGTCATGATATTTCCGATCATGATTTCAATTATGGTTGAGGTGCTCCAAACGATTCCATATGAATTAAAAGCAGCCTCTTTGTCTTTAGGAGCAACAAAATGGGATACCATAAAACATGTTATTCTCAAAAAAGCAAAGCCCGGGATTATTGCGGCAATTGTCCTATCAACCTCTCGTGCGTTTGGAGAAACGATTGCGGTATTAATGGTTTGTGGTAATGTGCCTAAGGTTCCTACGTCCATCTTTGATGCCGGTTACCCCATCCCAGCTTTAATTGCCAACAATTTTGGTGAGATGATGTCTATCCCACTTTATGAGTCAGCATTGATGTTTTCAGCATTATTGCTATTTGTGATCATATTTGTTTTCAATTTAATATCACGTCTGATCTTGAGACGTCTCGAAGGAGGTTTAGATGGATAATACCAAAAGAAGGTTATTGAGCGAAAAAATCGCGAAGGGTTTCATGCATCTGTCCGGAATCACAGTGACTGCTTCCCTATTTTTTATTGTAGGTACGATCCTCTATAAGGGGCTTCCCTATCTCAATTGGGAGATGGTCAGCCAATTGCCCAAAGGTGGGTTTTACATCGGCAAAGAAGGCGGAATCTTAAATGCCATATTAGGTTCACTCTATCTGGCAGGTGTAGCGACTGCCCTTTCCGCTTTTATTGGCATCCCAATATCTCTTTATCTTAATATTTATTTAGGAACAAATTCCAGAGTAACACAGTTTTCAAAGCTTTTGTTCGATGTACTTTACGGTGTTCCATCCATTGTTTATGGTGCTGTCGGCTTTGGTATCATGGTCTATTTTGGTATTAGAGCTTCGCTATTGGGTGGTATCATTACGGTCACACTATTGACGATCCCTATTGTGGTACGGACAGTAGACGAATTAATCAAAACGATTCCTGAAGATTTGAAAAATGTCACGCTTTCCCTTGGTACAACACGTTGGGAGCTCGCTAAGGTTATGTTGCGGAGCATTCGCGCTGGACTATTAACGGCTATTCTGTTGGCGTTTGGAAGGGCTATTGGTGATGTTGCTGGTGTGCTATTGACAACAGGCTTCAGTGATAATCTGCCTAAATATATAGATGAACCTGCAGCAACACTTCCCTTGGCCATATTTTTTCAGTTAAGTAGTCCAATTCCTGAGGTACAGGGGCGAGCTTACGCTTCAGCCCTGGTTTTAACAATCATTATTTTAATTATCGTAGTATGCACGCATATCCTTCAATCGAAACAAAAGAATCGTCGTTAAACAGCCCATTAACTGATCCCCATATACAGATTAAGGATCTTAATGTATATATCGACGGACGACATATCTTAAAAAATATTAATCTTGCCTTACCCAACAATAGTGTAACTTCTATTATAGGGCCTTCGGGTTGTGGTAAGACCACCTTGCTGAAAACACTTAATCGACTGGTTGACGATACGAAAGGTGTTGAAATAACAGGGTCTGTGCTCGTGAACGGTGAGGATATTTATGGTAAGGATGCTGAGGTAACACATATTCGTAAGAAGATGGGGCTTTTATCCCAAAAACCTTATCCCTTACCGATGTCCATCTACGATAATGTCGCTTATGGCCCGCGTATACATGGCACCAAGAATAAAAAGGAACTGGATAAAATTGTCGAGACACAATTGCGAAATGTAGCCTTATGGGATGAGGTCAAGGATCGTTTGGGGCAGTCTGCAAGTGGTCTTTCGATTGGACAGCAGCAACGACTTTGTTTAGCCAGGGGCCTTGCTGTTGAACCTGAAATTATACTTGGCGATGAATCGACTTCCGCATTGGACCCATTATCCACAGCAAAAATTGAAGAATTATTAATTGAGCTTAAGCAGGATTATACCATTGTTCTGGTTACACATATCTTACGACAAGCTAGAAGGGTGTCCGACTATATTCTTTTCGTTTATGGGGGAGAAATCCTTGAATTTGGTCCCACTGAGCAAGTGTTGTTAAATCCACAGCATGAGATTACAAAACAATATGTAAAAGGTTTTATCTCCTGATAAACTGCCTATCGTTTATATATATAAAAGTCGAAGATTCTAGGAGGCTCCATAAAATCTTCGACTTTTCACTTCTTTACTTTTATTACAGCTTCTTTATCTCAGGTCGAATAAATCATCAACACCTAATATCTTTTTAGAAGTAAATCCTTCCGCATACTTTGCCTGGATATAACGGCCAAATTCTCTCGCTCTAGCAGCAGTAGATTCCATAAAATCCGGATTGGAGATATAGGTTTGTGGCTCATCTGGATTGGTGTTTTCACCTGTATAGAATTGTGTTTTATAGGCTAGGATTGACTTCTCCTTGATAGTATAGTAGTCCGTAATATCAATAACCACGTCAGGTTTGATATAATAATCCTGTACAAACTGTAATACTAACCGTGGTCGAAAGGCTTCTTGGACATGATTATTTTCATCTTTTGTTTCCACTTTTCTTAAACCCGAAAGGAAACAAGCTTCACTCACAAGCTGTCCTGCCCTGCCATGATCAGGGTGACGGTCGGTAATCGCATTGGTAATAACAATTTCAGGTTGGTATTTCCTTATTGCACTTATAATAGCCATTTTTTCTTCGATAGCATTTTCGAAAAAACCATCTCTGAGACCAAGATTTTCGCGAGTAGCCAATCCCAGGATCGTTGCGGCATCTTTTGCCTCTTGCGCCCTTGTCTCAGCTGTACCGCGTGTGCCTAGTTCGCCCTGTGTCAGGTCTACAATTCCTACTTTTTTTCCTTCAGCAACATATTTTGCCATTACTCCGCCTGCCCCTAATTCTGCGTCATCGGGATGCACAGCAATGACTAATAAATCTAGTTTTAGCATATTGATATCCTCTTTTTTGTTTACAGCTTCCAATTTCACCAAAATCGGTTAAAATGATTCTGCAGTTAATTCTTTCATATTGCTAGCTTATTTTGACGATAGCCAACATAGATGGACTTACTGCTGTGAAGCCGAGGTCAAAGGTAGAAAGTTTGTTGTTTACTCCGCTAAAAGTCGTTCGATATTACGACAAATTTTACCTGACAATGGCGAAGTCGTGGGGTAATAGAAATCCACAACCTCTCCCTGCTTGTTGATCAGGTACTTGTGAAAGTTCCAGGAAGGTTTACTATTTATATGACCGTTTTCTGTCTTATTTGAAAGAAAATTATACAATGGCGTCGTATAGGTACCAACGACATGGCTACGCTTAAAAACTGGAAAACTGACTTGTTGGTTTATTCGACAAAATGTCTCCAACGTACTGCCTGTCAGGGGTTCTTGATTCCGAAAGTTATTGGATGGGAATGCCAGTATCTCAAACCCCTTTTCTTTATACTTTTGATAGAGCTTTTCAAGCGATTTAAATTGTCTCGTAAACAGGCACTGACTCGCTGTATTGACGACCAACAAAACCTTTCCTTCAAAATCCCCTAGAGATTTCATGGTTCCATTGAATTGCAAGGCATCAAAGTCATAAATCGTTTTCATATTATCTTAATTTAGGTATTTACATGAGGATCCGGATACTTTTTCAAGTCTCCTTGTAATTAGCATATCGAAATCTACATGACCGGTTTAGGTCTTGATCTTTCAAATTCCCGGATAATGTTTTCGATTTCGAAGTCCTCCTTTGGATCGTACGCAGATTTTAGATTATGCCCAAAAATTTTGGCAACCCCTTGATAAAAGAACGCGGAGATTCCACCTTTCATTTCTTTTACCATTTCGTAGCTTGTATGCCCTGTATAGCGATCGATCAGTTTTATAAGAATTTTACCCTGGGAAATGGTCATGTTTTTAATTTCCCTATTAAACATTTGTTTCACGTCATTTTCACAACGCTCCACCAAGGCTTCATGCTCCTTTTTTTCAGATGTCATGGCTAGATCCCGATCCAGCTGGTCGTATCTTTTTTGTGCATAGATCGCATAAGGAAGTACCTTCAGTACATTTCGTCTAAAGCGTAGATATTCCCGTCTTGCTTCCTCGCTTGACCATACTCGTTTTCTGACAATAACAACCTCAGGGATGGGAAACCAAGGTAGAATCTCGCCCGAAGGTAATGTTGTTTTCATATAATCAGTCACAGTCTCTTGCGCCCCTTCACCATACAATGGAAGAACAAGAGATTGAGCCTGTGTCACACCTGACAAGGTCCCAAGAAGAAAAAGCAAACCACCTACTATTGTCTTCATCTGAATGACTATATAACTCTTTTAATTTGTCAATGCTATTATATTTTGGTAAATTTATTACAAAATAAGTTAGCTTGATAATCGTATTCGAAATACATTAACTAAATTAAACAAAAATACTCAAAAAAACATCATTTACCTGCAACGTTTATGAAAGATTATGTGATTGATATAGAGGCAGAAAACAAAGAGATAAGAAAACGTTACCGTGCATTATTGCGTGCCTGCAAGCCTACTTTGCAGCGCGGGGATAAGCAAGAGATTCGTAAAGCTTTTGATTTGGCATTGGATAGTCATAAGGAAATGCGCCGCAAATCAGGAGAACCTTATATTTATCATCCTATTGCTGTGGCGCAAATTGCTGCTGAGGAAATAGGCTTAGGTACGACCTCCATTGTATGCGCTTTGCTCCATGATGTTGTTGAGGATACCAATGTGACCTTGGACGAAATTGAGGAAATGTTTGGAAAAAAAGTTCGTCGCATTATCGACGGATTAACTAAAATTTCCGGAATATTCGATCCTAATAGTTCAATGCAGGCCGAAAACTTCCGTAAAATGCTGCTCACTCTTGCAGACGACGTACGTGTTATTCTTATCAAATTGGCGGATAGGCTGCATAATATGCGGACGATGGAGTTTATGGCAAGAGATAAACAGCTGAAGATTGCTTCGGAGACCAGTTATCTCTATGCCCCTTTAGCGCATCGCTTGGGTCTATATGCAATTAAATCAGAATTGGAGGACTTGTCCATGAAGTTCACCGATCCGGATACCTACAAATTTATTGCCCGAAAACTGAATGAGAAGAAGGCTGAGCGCGAGAGATTTATTGGTGATTTTATTGACCCTATTAAAGAAATTCTAGAAGAACAAGGG
Organism: Sphingobacterium ginsenosidimutans; assembly: GCF_039536865.1. Taxonomy (NCBI): domain Bacteria; kingdom Pseudomonadati; phylum Bacteroidota; class Sphingobacteriia; order Sphingobacteriales; family Sphingobacteriaceae; genus Sphingobacterium; species Sphingobacterium ginsenosidimutans. The sequence continues at coordinate 865,771 of NZ_BAAAZK010000007.1, read as the reverse complement.
ATTAAAGCATCTGTGTTTGGAAGGCCCAAATCCATCCATTCGATCTGGAACAAGATGCGCAAAAAGTCAATTCCATTCGAGGAAGTATATGATTTATTTGCCATCCGTATCGTCATCGATGCGGTAGACGAAAAGGAAAAAACCGAATGTTGGAAAGTATATTCCATTGTTACGGATTTATATCGCCCCAATCCAGACCGTTTACGCGATTGGATCTCCTCCCCCAAAGGAAATGGTTATGAATCTTTGCATACCACAGTGATGGGCCCCAAAGGCCAATGGGTAGAGGTACAGATTCGGACCAAACGGATGAATGAAATTGCAGAGAAAGGATTTGCGGCCCACTGGAAATATAAAGAGTCTAATTCAGATTCTGGCCTGGATCAATGGATCAAAAAGGTACGCGATGTATTGAGCAGCCCTGATCAGAATGCCATGGATTTTGTGGATGATTTTAAGATGAATCTGTTCTCCGATGAGATTTTTATCTTCACGCCAAAAGGTACACTGATTCAATTACCCAATAATGCCACGGCCTTGGACTTTGCCTTTGAGATTCACTCCGATATAGGTGCAAGTTGTATTGGTGCCAAAGTGAACCATAAATTGGTCCCACTTAGCCACGTCTTGCAAAATGGTGATCAAGTAGAGATTATTACATCGAGTAAGCAGTCTCCAAAAGAAGATTGGCTCAATTTTGTAGTTACCGCAAAAGCGAAATCTAAAATTAGATCCTCCCTTAAAGAAGAAAAACGAAGAGTCGCAGAGGACGGTAAGGAAATTCTGGAACGTAAATTGAAGTCTTTAAAAGTAACCTACAATACAGATAATATCAACAAGATTGCTAATTATCTGAAATATCCAAGTTCTCAGGATCTTTTTTATAACGTCGCAAAAGGCATTGTTGATATCAAGCAATTGCGCGAGTACGTGGCGCATGAGAAAGCAGTTGAAATTAATGCGGGTTCTTCTTCTGGCAATCAGTTCAATAGCCATATCGGTGGTTTGGTCGAAAAGATCAATAAGAAAGAGTTTGATACCATCCTTATTGGAGATGATATGCAAAAAGTTGACTATACCCTAGCCCCTTGTTGCAATCCGATTCCTGGCGATGATATTTTTGGCTTCCTGACAGTCAATGACGGTATCAAGATCCATCGTACCAGTTGCCCCAATGCGTCCAAGTTAATGGCGAATTATGGCTACCGTATCCTGAAGGCACGCTGGGCTTCTACAAAAGACTCTGCATTCCTGACTGGGTTGCATATTGTGGGGATCGATGATGTCGGATTGGTCAATAAACTCACAACGGTTATTTCCCAAGAGTTTGCCGTTAATATTCGCTCCTTATCCATATCGAGTAATGATGGTATTTTTGATGGGAATATTATGGTATACGTCAATGATACACAGCAATTAGAGAGCTTGATGAAAAACCTCAAACAAGTAAGAGGGATTACAGGAGTAAATCGTTATGAATCTGAAAATTAATCAAATGAATATCACAATTTAGAAATACTATCAAATGTCAATCTAAATTGGTAAATTTGTACAAGAATATTTTTACTATGAATCAAGCTGAAAATTTTGCAACTGTAAAAAAAATCTTTGAAGCATACTTAGAAAATAAAAATCTAAGAAAAACTCCAGAGCGTTATGCTATCTTGGAAGAGATCTATTCACGTACTGATCACTTTGATGTTGAGTCTTTGTATATCCATATGAAGAACAAAAAATACCGTGTCAGCCGTGCTACAGTTTATAATACCCTCGAATTATTAGTGTCTTGTGATTTGGTTACTAAACACCAATTTGGCCGTAATATGGCTCAATTCGAAAAGTCTTACGGTTTCAAACAACACGACCACGTGATTTGTATTGAATGTAATAAGGTTGTAGAGTTTTGTGACCCTCGTATCAACCAGATCCAAAGCCTTATGGGGGACCTATTGAAGTTTGACATCAAACACCATTCTTTAAATTTATACGGTGTATGTCAAGATTGCCAGGAAAAAAATAAAAAAGAAGAAACCGTAGCCCAAGAAGCTATTTCAAATTAATCTTATATTTTTGTTAAATATAATAGTACATTTGTTCAGGAATGTTCAGGAGAAAAATTCCTGAACATTTTTATTTTTTTAATGAGTCTATTTTTATTAATAACATTTTAATTACTATACTTTAAAAGCTATGCAAGTTGATGTGCTTTTGGGCTTACAATGGGGTGACGAGGGTAAAGGTAAAATCGTAGACGTATTTTGTCCAAAATACGATTTAATCGCTCGTTTCCAAGGCGGCCCTAACGCCGGACACACGTTGGAATTTGATAACAAAAAATTCGTGCTCAACACAATTCCATCTGGTATCTTCAATGAAGGTACACTAAATCTTATTGGTAATGGTGTCGTTATTGATCCGATTATCCTAAAAAGAGAATTAGACAACCTTAAGACAGCTGGTTTTGATCCGGTGGGTAAAGGCAATTTGGTGCTAGCGCGCAAAGCACACCTTATTTTGCCAACACACCAATTATTGGATGCCGCTTCAGAATCGAAAATGGGCGCAGGCAAGATTGGATCTACCTTAAAAGGTATCGGCCCAACGTACATGGATAAGACTGGTAGAAACGGCTTACGTGTAGGTGATACGACTCTTCCAGATTTTCAAGAGCGTTATCAAAAGTTGAAAGAAAAGCATTTAAATATTCTTTCACACTATGGCGATATTCCTGATTTCAGTGAAAAAGAACAAGCGTTCCTAGATGCTATCGAATTTATTAAAACCATTCCTCATGTTGATTCAGAGCATTTAGTCAATCAATATCTGAAAGAAGGCAAACGTGTATTGGCTGAGGGAGCTCAAGGTACCCTTTTAGATGTGGATTTCGGTTCTTATCCATTTGTTACTTCATCAAATACAACTACTGCTGGAGCTTGTACCGGTCTTGGTATCGCTCCCAATAAAATTGGTAAGGTATATGGTATTTTCAAAGCTTATGCGACCCGCGTAGGTGGAGGTCCCTTTCCTACTGAACTTCATGATGAGACTGGTGAAAAACTACGTCAATTGGGTCATGAATTTGGTGCTACGACAGGTCGTGCCCGCCGTACAGGATGGATTGATATCCCAGCACTAAAATATGCGATTATGCTGAATGGTGTGACTGATTTAATCATGATGAAGGCCGATGTATTGGATACTTTTGACAAAATCTACGCTTGTACACATTATAAATATAATGGTGAAGTAATTGATTACATGCCATACGAGATTATTACCCATCAGGCAGAACCGATCTTGGAAGAAATTCAGGGTTGGAAACAAGATTTGACTGGTATCACATCCGAGGGAGAGATTCCTGAGGCATTAAACAACTATATTTCTTATTTGGAGAAAGCACTTGAAGTTCCCATTACGATTTTATCGGTAGGTCCGGATCGTAAACAAACACTGGCTTTATCAAAGTAAAATATGAGGATCGAAAGTTTTGATCTTCTCGATTCTAAAGATAAATTTCATCAAAAAGCCCTGCATTGGTCAGGGCAATTTGATGAAATTTCTTTCTTTAATAGCAATGGCGCGCCTGACGAATGGGGAAGATTTGAGAGTGTATTGGCGGTGAAGGCGTTGCATTCTTTTTGCACGGATGATAATGTATTGGATCAATTACAAGAGTTCCTATTCCAGCATCAGTGCGAGTTTATTCCAGGATTTCTATCTTATGATCTTAAAAATGAGATCGAAGATTTATATACGAGTGCAACGGATAAACTTGGATTCCCAACAGCATACTTTTTTGTACCTGCCATTACAATCAGATGGACAGCTAACCAGGTAAACATTGAAGCAGATGACCCCGTTGCGGTGTATCAGTCCATCTGCGACACAACAATTCCACAGATAGATGCTACCCTAGATCTGCACCTACGCTCTCGGTGGACGAAAGAAGAATACCTTGATGCCTTTGATAAAGTGCAGCAACATATCCAGCGTGGTGATATTTACGAAGTAAATCTCTGTCAGGAGTTCTTCGCCGAAAATGCAGATATTAACCCGATGGAAGTTTATCTAAAATTGAATACTGTATCACCTACTCCATTCAGCAACTTTTTTAAAGTTGGCCATCATTATATCATGAGCGCTTCTCCAGAACGTTTTTTGGCGAAAAGACAAGGTAAACTGATTTCTCAGCCCATTAAAGGCACTGCCAAAAGAGGTGTTACAGCATACGAGGATCAAGAGATTGTCAGTCGTATGCTCCAATCGCAGAAAGAGATTGCCGAAAATGTAATGATTGTTGATCTTGTCCGTAATGATTTAACGCGAAGTGCCCTTCCTGGAACTGTTGAAGCAACACGTTTGTTTGAAATCCAATCTTTTAAACAGGTACATCAGATGATATCTACCATCACCTGTACTCAAGATCCAAAGATGCCCAATATGGACGTATTTAGACATACATTTCCTGCGGGTTCCATGACAGGGGCGCCCAAGATTGCTGCTATGCGAATCTGTGATCAGATTGAAGATTCCAAAAGAGGTGTATATGCGGGTTCCATAGGCTATTTTGATACCTTACATGACGAATTTGATTTTAATGTCGTGATCCGCTCTCTCCTTTACAATCAACAGGAACATTACCTCTCTTTTCATACAGGCGGGGCAGTTACCAACCAAGCATTAGCAGAACAAGAATATCAGGAGTGTCTTTTAAAGGCTTCTGCAATCTTTCATGCATTGAATACTAGTTTGAAATAATAAAACTATACTAATTTTGTAGAGAATATTTTTTGCTTCAACTATTTTTTCGAACTTTGTGCTGTTGACAACGCAGATCCCCTATATCGATATACATACACATCGGCCTAATACTATACAGGACGGTTCTACACTATCTGTTGTAAATATAGCATTGAACCATAGTGAATCTATTATTAAAGGAGACTGCTCGATTGGTTTACATCCATGGTATATCAACAACAATACGGAAAAAGCATTGGAATTGATGCGTACAATGATACAAAACGCGAATGTTGTAGCATTAGGTGAATGCGGTCTGGACAAAAATAGCACTGTTCCCTTTGAGGAACAGCAACAGGTTTTTGACCAGCAGATTCTATTGGCTATATTTTTTCAGAAACCGCTGATTATTCATTGTGTTCGTGCTTTTCAGGAGATTCAGGCTTCTTTGGCAAAAGAAAAATTTCAACTCCCGGTTATCTTTCATGGTTATCGCAAGAATTGGATCTTAGCCAAACAGCTCATTGATAAAGGGTACTACCTTTCAATCGGTGTCCATTGTTTGGATGGCAGCCAGGATCAAGTCGTAAAAAATATTCCCCTTGCACATTTATTTTTGGAAACAGATACCGATACAGCAACGGAAATTGCTAACCTATATCAATATGTCGCTCAAGTTCGGTCTATTCCAGTAGAGATGCTAAAGCAGGCATTATATCATAATTATAAGATTGTATTAAAAAATGAAAGATTTAAGTTGGCTGTCACGCACTGAGGCATTGGTCGGTAGGACAGCTTTGGAAAAATTAGCGGATTCACACGTAATGGTTCTGGGTCTAGGTGGTGTAGGTTCCTTTGCTGCAGAATTTATCTGTCGTGCAGGGGTTGGTAAAATGACCATTATAGATGGTGATACGGTAGACCCATCTAACAGAAATAGACAACTCCCAGCTCTTGCAACGAACCATGGTGAAGCGAAAGCTGAAATTATGAGACAACGTCTTTTGGCTATCAATCCAGAATTGGAGTTGACCGTAATCCAAGACTTTATTATCCCCGAAAAAATACCAGCTTTATTGGAAATGAAACCTGACTATTGTGTGGAAGCCATTGATAGTATCACACCGAAGTTATTCTTCATCAGACTGGCACTGGATGCAAAAATGCCATTTGTAAGTTCAATGGGTGCGGGCGGTAAAGTTGATCCAACTAAGATTGAGATTGCCGATATAAGTAAGTCCTATAACTGCAAGTTAGCCCAGCATATCCGCAAAAAATTGCGTAAACATGGTATCCGTGACGGTGTTAAAGTTGCCTTCTCAACTGAATTGCCAGACAAAAAATCCTTGCTGTATACCGATGGAAGTAATTTCAAGAAATCGGCTTATGGAACAATGTCCTATCTACCGGCAGCTTTTGGCGGTGCGATTGCTTCAGTTGCTATTCGGGATCTGATGGAAAATGCCTAAATTGGTGCTAAATAAACATATGCATAAATTATAAGAGCTACTCGCCTATGGGTTGGTAGCTCTTATTTTTGTTATGGATACGAGTGAGCTATCGACTCGTTACTCCTTTCATATCAAGACCTTTTGGTTTAATATGTTCCAATCTTTTCTTTAACGAATCCAATTGCGATTTTTCAATATTTCCGGTAGCGATAATTGTCCCCTCCTTTACTTGAGCTGTAATCGTCGGAAAATCCTTTAAAACCCGATTGACATCTCTAGTTAAAGTCGAATCCACTGCCCCCTCCACTATTTCATGATATTTTTCGCGTGCATCTTCTGGTTCCGGAAGATTGACCATAATATTGTTATGGATCGATTTGATATTTTCACCGCCGGCCAACTTTGTTTTCTCTTCAATAACCTGTTTCAATGAATCTGATCCTAATTGTCCGTTCAAGGTAACATTACCCGCTTCTACATCCACTGCTATGCCTTGGTTATCTGCTAAAGCTTCTTCAATTTTAGACTTTAACTTATCATCGGATTCTGGTGACCGGCATGAGTGAACAAAAGGTAAAACACCTAATGAAAATATCAAAAGTAAGTTGTTTAATTTCATCGTATCGTTTTATTTTCGTTCATAGTAAAAACAGTTAGATTGAGATATTGTTTAGCTTTCCTGTATTTTAGCGATTAATAGACTCCTGTAATTGTCTGATTTAGTTTGTTAAATAGAAAGCTATCTCCTGTTTTTTTACTCAGAAGCAGTTGACCTATAGGTGATACTGGTGAAATTGCAAATACATTCATATCGTCTATTTTTAATGCCCCGATACTAGTTGCAATAAAGTAGAGTCCTAGATTTGTCTTGACAAGGCTCCCTAGTTTTACAAAGTCCGTTGCGTCTGCTATTGTTGTCGCGATATTGGTCAGTTGTAATAGGTCTTTATTCGCTTCCAGAAGTTGTCCCTGATAGCGATTGATATCTTGTTGGATCATCTCGCGGGAAGTTTCATATTTGTCACCAGCGCTACTTTTTGTATCGTCATTACTGGAATCTCTAGCGGTTTCCAGAGCAGATTCAATCATCGCGATCCGATCATTTGTCCGTGCGATGGAAACTTCTAAAACCATCTTTTTTATATCAAAATAGCTATTTGTCATTCTGAAAAATAAGAAATATGTTTTATTCAAAAAAATATAAAAACAATAGGCTTAAGTTCAACAGTATAGAAAAAATTAAGCTGTAAAAAACATGAGTGGTATTGCAATAAAGTAAAAAATTACTACATTTGTGCACTGAAACACGGAAAGGTGTCAGAGTGGTCGAATGAGCAGTCCTGGAAAGACTGTATACGGGATGACTGTATCGAGGGTTCGAATCCCTCCCTTTCCGCAAAAAAAAGAGCAACTGTAGAAAGTTGCTCTTTTTTGTTTCGTAGAAACTCCTCTTCTTTATTCCTGAAAAAATTTGATAAAGCACACATACACATTTTTTTGATTTTATCATGTAAACTTTTATCTACTGTTTTGGCGGCTTACTGTTTTAGCGCAAATAATTTAATCATTGTTTCACAATAAAAACAATTTATTACGTTATCTTTATTAGGAGCGTAAATCGCATTTATCACATAAAAATTTATAATAGAAAAAATGGGAAAATTTGTAGTGAAAACAAGAAAAGATGGCGAATTCCAGTTTAATTTAAAAGCTGGAAATGGTCAGGTTATTTTGAACAGTGAAGGATATAAAACAAAGGCGAACTGTTTAAATGGGATTGAATCTGTAAAAAGGAACGCCCAGGATAATGATAAATTTGAAAGAAAGACTTCAACAAATGGGAAGCATTATTTCAACTTGAAAGCAACCAACGGCCAAGTTATAGGAACAAGCGAAATGTATGAAAGTGCGAATGGAATGGAAAACGGTATTGAATCTGTAAAATCAAACGCACCAGATGCAACGATCGAAGATCTTGATTAGCGAATAAAAAATGATTTGTATAATCAAGTGCAAGTAGAGCCCGATATTATATGTCGGGCTTTACTCATATCAGAACATGATAGGTTCCGCTTTCAGAAAGCAATAACACTTTTACAAATGCCGATCCCTCTCTGCTATTTCTAAATCATTAATACTCGCGTACCGTTTGCTCATCAGACCATTTTCATCAAACTCCCAGTTCTCATTTCCATAAGCTCTAAACCATCTTCCATCTTTGTTTTTATATTCATACTCAAATCGGACAGCAATTCTATTTTCGGTATGAGACCAATACTCTTTTTTCAATTTATAATCCAGTTCATTCGCCCATTTTGTCGTTAGAAACTGGACGATCTCTTCCCTACCATTGATAAATAGATGCCGATTTCGCCATTCGCTGTCTATCGTATAAGCCATGGACACCCGCTCAGGATTCTGGGAGTTCCATGCATCTTAAGCCATCTGGATCTTTTGTTTTGCCGTTTCCAATGTAAAAGGTGGCAATGGATGTTTCTGTTCCATAAATTTTAAATAATATGATTAACAATTTCTTTTGATTGCAGAACAAGTTCATTTGACCTAAAAAGCTGACTTTCAATAATAGCGCTTTCAAACAATAGATAGATATGCGCAGCCAATAAGCCCTCACCTAGTATTTCTGTGAAAAATCTTCTCAGATCATTTTTGTGAGACTGTATGACAGAAAGAATTGCACTTTGATTTTTTGAGAGCTCAGAAAGAATATTTAGGAAACTACAACCTCTAAAATTTTCTTTATTATTCATATGAATAATAAAATCAAATGCAGCCAATATGGATTGTTTATGGCTGACTGAGTCTTGCGTATATGCGCGGAGCTCCGAAAACCAAAAGGCATGTCTAGAGGTCAAAAAAGCGATGCAAAGATCATCTTTGGATTTAAAATGCTGATAAAAACTAGCTTTGGCAACCTTTGCCTCACTTATGATCTGATTTATCCCTGTGCTATTGTATCCCTGTTGATGGAATAATAAGGAGGCTGTATTTAAAACTCTCTCTCTTGGGTTATCCATTTCTTTAAATTTTGTAATACAAAAATAGAAAACAATCATTAAACAGACAAGTCTGTCTGTTTAATGATTGTTTTAAATAGACGCATAAAAGATACCTGTCATAAAACAATACTAGCTGTAATTTGTCTTATATTCAGTCGGTTATGGTTTTTTTGAAGTTATCACTATATATAAAATTAGCTGTAAAGAACTTTTATCAGCATTCTCAAAAACTTAATGTGCATTAAGTTTACTACTTAATCTAGATTATTCTTTAAAAGAGCGGCCTTATCTAATTTTATAAGTGAGAAAAATAGGTCGCGAATGTGGCCTATTGAGATTATCAAAGATTATCAAAAAATTAAAAAACAACATTATGGCAAGTTTTCCAATTCGTGATCAAAAGAAAGATCATTTGATTACTCCAGAAAATGCGGCTCTAGTCATTATTGATTATCAGCCAGTACAGGTTAATTCGATTGCCTCCATGGATAGGCAACTCCTTATCAACAATATTGTTGGGTTGGCCAAGATGGCAAAGCTCTATAATCTTCCTATCATCCTCTCCACTGTCAATGTGAAAACTGGTTTGAACTTTGAAACAATTCCCCAATTACGGAAAGAGCTTAAAGGGATACCTTCTTATGATCGTACGACAATAAATGCTTGGGAGGATGTGGAGTTTTTAAAGGCTGTTAAAGAAACAAAACGGTCTAAACTCATTATGACTGCCTTATGGACTGAAGCCTGCCTTTCCTTCCCTTCTTTGGATGCACTACAAGAAGGATTTGAAGTTTATCCGGTTGTTGATGCTGTCGGGGGGACTTCTGTAGCAGCACATGATGCCGCATTGCGCAGAATTGAACAAGCCGGAGGTCAGCCGGTTAGTGTTGCACAACTTTTCTGTGAATTACAAAGAGATTGGGCGAGAGCAGATACCGCCCATGGCTTTATGAATCTTTTTATAGAAACTGGCGGAACTGCAGGTATTCAGTTTTCCTATGACAAAGCGGAATAAAGAATGGGTATAAAAACATTATAATGGTTAACAAGCTATCCCCAGGATAATCTTTATCAGCGATCCTGGGGATAATTGAAAATAGCTCAACGATTCCTGGCATCAATTAACTAACTTTATGTAAAAGAACCTAAAAAAATGAAAAAAGTATCTAGCTATTTGAAGGTGATCGCTTTTTACCTGCTTACATTGCTTATTTTTGTTGGCTCATCTGCGATTACAAAACAGCTTCCTTCATCAGATCTGTTCTCTATAATCGTTGCATCCATCCTTACTTTTGCCTTGGTTTATTGGTTCGTTCGTAATGATAAAAGTACACTTTCCAAAAATGGACTAGGTTATAATAGAAAGAGTCTTATATACTTTACATCAGGATTTGTCATAGGTATGGTTATGGTCTTTATTATGACCGTGATTGTATTCAATTTTAGTAAGGTTACTTTTACCCGATCACAAACTTTCAACCCAAATATTTTTGGTGTATATATTCCTTTGTTTCTTTTTGTGGCTTGTCGTGAAGAGCTTGTCTTTAGAACATATATGCTTTGGAAATTAAAGGCAACTACTGGTTCTTTTATCGCAATGATTATTGTTGTAGTGATTTTCATTATTGAGCACCTTCTTGGAGGGTATACCGTTGTAAACGCACTTATTGGATCGGGATTAGGAGCGATCCTATTTGGATTTGCTACCCTAAGAACAGGAAATATTGCGTTATCAGCGGGGCTTCATTTTGCTTGGAATCTAACACATTGGTTATTTGGCTTCAAGGGGAATACAGGTTTTTTCGTTGAAACAGTTCACAAAGGAACAGAACAGCAGGCTGAAACAGTCGCATTTATAGGCTATGTTGTTGCAATGACAATAGGCATCGGTGTAGTTTATCTATTCTTTAAACCTTTAAAACTGCGATTGGAAAAATAAAGAATCAACTAAAAATTATCAATACTAGGAATACGATAGAGTAGCCTTCATTATTTCAAAAAGATCATTTCACACATCCAAAGCTTCTCCCCTGATCTATATAGCTTGCAACCTAGTCATAATCCAGCATCGGCATCGACTTCCGTATCGGGCTGCTCAAGTCTAAACGAGCTATTCCACCAGATATTCATAATCAGGTGGAACTCTTGAAGGGCAATATGCGTCTGAAACAGGCAGAGAGTCATACATTGATCGAGATCCAGATTCCTTTTTAACAACGATCGGCTAATTAACTTTCTGTTTCAAAGATAATTGTAATAAAAGAAGTTTCTAATGTGAGCGTCAAGGTCAAGAATGAATGCGTTTCGAAAATAAAACATAAAATATGTTATATATCAATATTTTATACCTATACTTGTAACATAATCAGGCTCCGCCTTTGCTTTTCTGAAATCGTCAAAGTTTCACTTTCCGCTCAGTTTTTGCATTTTCAGAAGCTAATTTTGTTGTCAAAATAATAGGTGAAGTACCTTTTTTGAACTTGCATAAACCCAAGCCCATTAAAATACAAAACATCATTTCTTGTGAACAAATAGATTTATCATTGCAGGGATAGCAGTATCTTTTCAATAGGTTTAATAATGAATAATTTAATACTAATATATAATACAATGCAAGAAGGAACAGTAAAATTCTTTAACCAGACAAAAGGTTTCGGTTTTATTACACCAGCTGATGGTGGTGAAGACATTTTCGTACATGTTACCGGTCTAATCAATGAAGTACGTGAAAATGATAGCGTAACATTTGATGTAGAAAACGGAAAAAAGGGCATTAACGCAACTAATGTACGTATCGCTTAATTAAGTAGAATACTCAATCTCGAAGTTGCATGGCGCATCTTCTAAGAAAGTGTAACAGATTACTGTTGCACTTTTTTTTGTTCCTCCCCTTATCAACTAATCGGTTGTTCCTTAGTTCTTTTTAAGCTTAAATCAACATTTCAAGATCCTTTAGTTAGATACGGGAAATTAGGGAGGTGTAATTTTTTTAGGACTATACGCAGATGGAAACGTCTTATTTGGAAAGGAATAGTACAAGATCGAATAAATCGTTGTCTTATGTAATAGAAACAAGACTGGGTTTAAAAAAAACTTTTATATAATGTACTCAAATTCTATAATAAGCGTGAGAAAACCTGCTTCGGTTTTCCTAATTTTATCCTGTAATTAGAAAAGAAGATACTTTCAAGAAAAAATGGAATCATTGGATAAGGATAGGGAATTATTATTAGCCATTTCAACTGGAGACGAAAAAGCATTTGGTCGTTTATATGAAATCTATTATGCCAAACTGATCGTTTTCTTAAAGAAGTTTACCTATGAAGATCCTTCCAAAGCCGAGGATATCCTACAAGAGGCCTTCTTGCGCGTATGGCTATACCGCGATCGTATTCTTGAAATTGACAACTTCCAAGCTTGGCTTTATAAAGTCGTCAGCATGGAGAGTTTAACGTTCTTACGCAAGGAAGTCCATGCCAAAAACAAGGTTTCCCGACTTAAGTTGCAATACGACCAAGAGCTTCTGTCTACTATACATCTGCCCCGCGCAATGGAATTTGATGAGATCAAAAAGATTGTTTATCAAACCGTTGCCAGTATGCCCGATCAGCGTCGAAAAATATATTTACTTAGCCGAGAAGAGCATCTCAATTCCAAAGAGATCGCCAGCCAACTTGCAATTTCGACGAGTACCGTACATAACACAATCAGTACCGCCCTTAAGCAAATCCGGCAAGCTCTTTCGGATCAAGGCTATCCAGTTTCCTTTGGAATTCTATTGTTATTAAAAATATTTTAAAAAAATAATAATCCCCAATAGTAGTCCGTTCAGAAACTACATTCCTATAATCAAAGGGGGAATAGATTGCTTTTTCTTTAAATTTTATTAAACCAATATCATGCACCTAAACCGGATAGACTATCTATTGGAATGTTATTACCTGCAACAATTGACCGAAGCAGAGTGGTCTGAACTGCATCATCTTCTGTTACAGGATGATCAAGAGACGGTCGAACAGGCTTTTATTCGATTGATGGAGAAATATAACACCGATCAGGAGACATTCGCTCCATTGGAGACCAGCCAAATTGAGCGTATCCTAGCCATTGATAAAGTTCCTGAAACCGAAATAATAATGGGTGGTCCTACAGAACATAAATCCAATGTTTTCCAGCTCAGACTTGGGATTGCGGCGGCTGTAGCCTGTATTGTTCTCGTTTGTGGGATCTACTGGTATCAACCCGAATCTAAAAAAACGCCATCTCAACGAACCATTGCGGCAGACTTTGAGCCAGGACATGATGGTGGCATGCTCAGTTTGCCTAACGGAAGAATAATCCAACTTGACAACAGCAGTGACAATAAAAATTCTTTAGCTGTGAGTGCTGGAGTCTCCTTGCAGTATGATAGCGCGCAGGCCGTTTATTCTCTGAGTCAACCTCAGGCCCAAGCGCAAAATATTTATCACACCATTGAAACTCCAAATGGAAGACGCTATCACCTCACGCTGAGTGACTGTACACAGATCTGGTTAAATGCAGGTAGCAAATTGCGCTTTCCAATTGCGTTTAATGGTGCATTACGCGAAGTTTTCCTGACTGGTGAAGCTTATTTTGAAGTCAGTAAAAACCCACAGCTCCCCTTTCTGGTCAATATCAACAACAATGACAGCAAGATTGAAGTCTTGGGAACGCATTTTAACGTTTCCTCCTATCCCGAAGACAATGGTTTTGTGACAACCTTACTGGAAGGTAAGGTTCGTATTTTCAATAAACAGGCTGAATTGATTTTACAACCCGGTGATCGGGCTATTAGTTATGCAGATGGCTCTATACAATTAAAAAATAGGGCGATAAACAAGACTGATGTTGACTGGAAAAATAATTACTTCAGCTTTTCAGATGATAACATCGAATCTGTTATGCTGGAACTGGCGCGATGGTATGATATCAAGGTAGAATATCAGGGACCAAAATCAACGGCCACATTTTCGGGTAAGATAGGTAAAAAACTCAGTTTCACCCAAGTCATGGAAATCATCGGTGGAGCCGATATTAAATTCAGTTTAGATACAACCGCTACAAACCGCAAAGTCGTCATAAAAACGGCTTATTAAACCTACAAACATAAAAGATACTGTTCCCCCTCAAAGGGAACAGTATGAGAATTATAAAACTAAATTTAAAACCAATTTTTAAGTATGAGACACTTTACCCCAATTAAGTGCCCTTTCAAATATGCGGATATGCATTTTTGGAAGCGGAAAGCATCATTGATGCTAACATTCAAATGTGGTGTTGTACTGGCAGGAATGAGCTTGCAGTCGATTGATACACTCGCATTTTCACAATCAGCAACCCACAACAATCAGCGTATTCTTCTAGTGACAGCACTCAAAAAAGTAGAAGGCAAAACCGGGTTGGTATTTTTTTATAGATCTGCAGATATCAAAGATATTTGGGTGGTGGATCCCAATCTGATCAACAAGACCAATGAAGCGGTACTAGAGGAACTTTTTAGTCAGATACCATTCCAGTACACCATAAAAGGTAATACCGTTGCTATCAATAGAATTAACAAATTGAAGCCTATATCAGGTATTGTAAAAGATGCGAAGGGAGATCCTATTGCAGGCGCCAGCGTAACAGTTAAAGGTACGGCTAAAGGTACTTCAACGGGACCTGACGGTGGATTTAGTTTAGAAGTATCCGAAGGAGAAATCCTTTTGATCCGTGCCGTTGGTTATGAAATCCTGGAAGTTCCGGTCGCCAATCTGGCGCAACTAAAGAATATTGTATTGAAACAGCAAACGCAGGTACTCGATGAAATGGTTGTAGTAGGTTATGGTACCCAGAAAAAAGCTGTTGTGTCCGGTGCTATAGCCTCCGTAAAAGGCGAAGAACTGGCCAAGTCTTCCTCTATCAATCTTTCCAATTCCTTTGCTGGCCGTCTGCCTGGTGTGACAGCGATGCAAAATAGTGGTGAGCCGGGCGGTGATGGTTCTACGCTACGTATTCGTGGTATAAACTCCTTGTCTGGAGGCAATAGCAGTCCATTGATTGTCATTGATGGTGTGCCTTCAAGAGCAGGTGGTATCGACCGAATCAATCCAAATGATGTGGAAAGTGTCTCTGTACTGAAAGATGCTTCCGCAGCAATTTATGGCTCGCGCGCGGGTAACGGAGTGATCTTGGTTACAACCAAACAAGGCAAGATGGGTAAACCACGGTTCACCTACGATTTTACCTATGGTCTCCAACGTCCTACACGAACACCCAAGATGGCAAATTCGGCACAGTACACCGATATTATTAATGAAGTAACCAAAGTATATCCCGAAGATCCATCCCAATGGTCAGCGATATGGAAAGCACTTAATACAGGAACAGGTATCTATAAAGGCCCCTCGAAGACTATCGAAGCAACCTATACTCCTGCAGATCGACAAAAGTATATGGATGGATCCGATCCATTACGTTACCCAAATACCGACTGGTTCTCCGCTACAATGAGAGATTGGGCTCCACAACAACGCCATAATCTACAGATCACTGGCGGTACAGAAAATACAAAATACCTTGTTTCGCTGGGTTATTTGGATCAAGATGCTATTTATAAAAATTCGGCGACCTATTATAAACAGTATGACCTTCGGACAAATTTTGAATTTAAGCTAAATGATTACATTACAGCACGGCTGGCCATCACCGGTCGGGAAGAGTCTCGCAATTACCCCACACGCAGTGCCGGAACGATCTTTCGGTTCCTGGTCCGTGGACTCCCCACAAATATCGCTACATGGCCCAATGGTCTCCCTGGTCCAGACCTGGAACAAGGAGCCAATCCTGTCGTTATTACCACAGGTGATACGGGGTACGACCGCAATACCAGAGACTATTTGCAAAACACGGGGTCCATTGATGTTAAGATCCCTGGAGTTAAAGGGTTGAAATTAACGGGAACTGCCTCAATAGACAAGTATTGGGGGCGTAGCAAAAGATGGGAAACACCATGGACACTTTACGACTGGGATAAAATAACTTTCGAGGCCGATGGTGTAACACCCAAGCTTACAGCACGTGTGCCTGCCGGAATAGAACGTAAAGCCCAACTTAGAGAGGCACAGGAAGATCAACTGGCAGTAAACCTTTCGGCTCTTCTATCCTATGACACAAGTCTAAAAGGGGGACACAATATCTCCACTATCGCAGGATTAACACGTGAAAAAGTAACAAATAACGGCTTTTTTGCCAATCGAATGGATTTCCCTTCCGCTCAGGTTGAACAATTAAATTTCGGTGACCGCGAGCGTCAGACAATGGGCAACGAGAATGTTTATGATAGAGCCCGCCTGAGTTATTATGGCCGGTTCAATTACAACTACAACGAAAAGTATCTTATCGAATTCAATTGGCGTGTAGATGGATCTTATGTTTTCCCCGAAGATGGGCGATTCGGGTTCTTCCCTGGAGTTTCTGCTGGCTGGCGTATCTCAGAGGAGAATTTTTTTAAAAATAACGTTTCCTTTGTCAATAACTTAAAACTTCGGGCCTCTTGGGGGCAAATGGGTGCTGAGGCTTATTATGGCGGAAGTTTGCAGGAATATAAATATTTGTCCCTCATGAATACTGGGTCTGGTGTTTTCAATGATAGGGTGTTTCAAACACTCTACGAAAGTGATATTCCAAACCGTTACTTTACATGGGAAGTTGCCAACAATAGCAATATCGGATTGGAAGCATTGTTTTTAAATAACCGATTAAATCTAGAACTTGACTATTTCTATAATAAAAGGACAAGCGTTTTAACAAAAAATCCAGGGCAAATTCCCGAAAGCTCTGGTATTGCTGGTAATCTCCCTATTGCCAACCTTGGTAATCTCATCAATAAAGGCTACGAGTTTAAATTGACTTATACCGATAAAATTGGAGAAGTTACTTATAACGTCGGTGTCAATGGTGGTTATGCGCGCAATAATGTCCAGTACTCCAGTGATGTCGCCAATACGCCGCAACATCAGCGGCAGATTGGAAAGGTGACGGATTCATGGCTCGTTTATTTGTATGACGGCGTATTTAAAGATCAGGCAGCCATTGATGCGAATACAATAGATTACAGTGGACTTGGGCAAAATAAGCTTAGACCGGGTGACATGAAGTTTGTCGACTATAACGGGGATGGAAAAATCACAAGCGATGATAGGGTCCGTCTTAATCAAAATGGTAGTCCCACATTTACTGGCGGCTTTAACTTCGCTGCTCAGTATAAAGGATTTGACATAAGTGTGCTGCTGCAAGGTGCCACAGGAGGACTTCGGAGAATCGCCTCACTTGAGTCTGGCGCTATCGGAAATTACCTCGAATGGTCCTATGAAAACCGATGGAGTATCGACAATCCTAGCGACAAAGATCCCCGATTGACAAACCGATCGGATCAATATTATATGAACGATAATACCTATTGGATTAGGAGTACCAACTATCTGCGGCTCAAAAATGTTGAACTAGGTTACAATTTATCAGACGATTGGTGCAAACGGATCGGTCTCCATTCTGTTCGGCTTTACACGAATGGTATTAACCTTATCACATGGGATAAAATAAAGATATGGGATCCCGAATCAGATAATAGTGCCGGCGCATATTATCCACAATCCAAAATCATCAGTTTTGGTGTCAAAGTCGGTTTATAAACTTTAGTACAACATTAAAAGCATAATTATGAAAACGATTATTAAAAATAAATTCTTTTCTATCCTGATATTGGTGATCTTTCTTTCAACATCCTGTAAAAAAGACTTTCTGAATGTTACTCCCCGCGATCGCTTTCAGGATGAAAAAGTATGGCAGGACTCTGTGCTGGCTGAAAAATTTGTCAGTGATATTTACAATGCATTTGAAACCAGTAATTCTGGTTTTACAGAGCAGATGCAGGCCTCCGCTACCGATGAAGCGATTTGGAATCACTCCGATGCCTTCCGTTTATTGAATATGGGAACTATCACGGGGGCAACACTGGGCTGGGATGGCACATCGAGATGGTGGGAACGGATGTATGTCTACATTCGATTCAGCAATATTGCCATTGAACGCCTTTCCGATGCAAGCAAAAATGGAATCTCCAATCAATATTCAAAAGATAAACTCCTAGCACAGGCTTACTTTATTCGCGCTTATTGTTATCATCAGTTACTCCGTTATTATGGTGGCGTTCCGATCATAACAAGCAGTTACGACTATTCGGAGGATCCCAGCATTTATGAAATCAAACGGAACAGCTATGAAGAATGTGTCAACCTGATTGTCAAAGATTGTGATGAAGCTTCCAGACTACTTGGACGTAAAAAATTGGATAAAGGACGTGTCACAGCCCTCGCCATTTTAGCACTTAAATCCCGAATGCTCCTTTACGCAGCAAGCGATCTACATGACAATGCGAAATTGACAGCAAAAGTTACAGACCTGAGTGATTTAAAAGATAAACTACCTTTATTATGTTATATGAGTGGTTCCCAGCAAGAACGGTATAAATTGGCGCAGGCCGCAGCTAAAGCTGTATTAGATGCTGGAACTGGATATAAACTTAATCTTTCGGATCCAGTATCTGCTGCCGAAGGTCGGGCAAATTATAAAAGCATTGCCATGGGTGGCGGAAGTAAAGCTCCTGGTATCGATCCTGCCGCTGCGACTGATCTTCTTTTTGCACGTTATTTCATCATTGAAAGTAGCTCCTCACAGGGCCTGCATAATGGACCAAATGGCTACCGAAATTGGGGTGGTAACCAGCCCATTGGGTGGTTGGTGGATGATTATGAGATGGCGGACGGTAGCAAATTTAGCTGGAACAATCCCGCACAGAAATCTGCTCCCTATAAAAACAGGGATCCGCGTTTTTATGCTTCCATTCTCTACGATGGTGCAGATTGGAAACCCAGAGACAAATCGGGTTATGGATTTGATCCGGCCAATCAGATCCAAACCGGTTCCTACGATTTGATAATAGATGGGAAATTGACTAAAGTTTCTGGACTTGATACCAAGCAAAGTTCAATAGAACCACATAATGGAACCTGGACAGGTTACTATATTCATAAGTTTATTGATCCAGATCCTGATATTGTCGATGCTCAAGGAAGACAATTTGTACCTTGGCCCTATTTTAGATATACCGAAGCGGTGTTTAACTACATTGAAGCATGTATTGAACTGGGTGAAACGGCGCCAGCCAAAGATTGGTTAAATAAAATTCGATTCCGCGTCGGTATGCCTGCTATTACTGCAACGGATCAAAATACGTTGCGGGAAATATATCGACATGAACGCCGCATAGAAATGGCTTACGAACAACAGCGTTTTTTTGATGCGCGCCGTTGGTTGATTGCCGCCGAAACGCTGGGCCGTAAAGTGACGATCATCCAAGTCAATGGGACATTCAAACCCGGAAAATCACTCTCAGGCACTTATAGATATGATGAAACTATATACGATTATACCTATACACCTCAAGAATTTAATACAAGAGAAGATCGTGCCTGGAAAAATCAGCTTTATTTCTTACCACTTTCACGGGATGAGATCCGAAAGAATCCATTGCTAGTTCAAAATCCTGGCTACATTGAATAAATAGCAAGCTACCTTTCATTACACGGGGCATTTGTCAACCAAATGCCCCGTTTTTTCTTCCTTATCATCGTAATGTTCACTTATTCTACATCCATTACTATTGAAGCAAATAATCACCATCAATCCGAGCATTGTTTGTTGCCTCAGCAGA
The DNA here is from genome assembly GCF_039536865.1 of Sphingobacterium ginsenosidimutans. Lineage (NCBI taxonomy): Bacteria > Pseudomonadati > Bacteroidota > Sphingobacteriia > Sphingobacteriales > Sphingobacteriaceae > Sphingobacterium > Sphingobacterium ginsenosidimutans. The sequence goes on along the minus strand of NZ_BAAAZK010000007.1, from coordinate 845,789 downwards.
TGGTGCTCTATGTTGTTATAAATTTAATTAGCGATGGAATAATTTGAATAATATTATAGCGATCTAATTATAGATCTTTATACCGTTAGATATTTAGCTTGGCTGCTAGGTTTATCTTGATCATTTCATTAGTTTTGGTAGCGTTTCCCCGTCGGGAAACGCTTTTTTTAAATAGCTTCAATAAACGGCTTAATTAGTCAACCGTTCATCTCATCCCGTTGGTCCATACAAATATTCCATGGATAAATAACCTCATATTCCTTTCATGTGCGCTTCAGTTATCCAAAGACTTAGATCTGGTCTTACATTCTGTGATTTACAAAATGACTGAAAACAGCTAGACAAAATGACCAATATAGGTCATTTTTTTTTTATTCGCTCTGCAGTAGTTTTGTTGAGTCAATATATAAATACAATGACAACGATACCACGAAAAGCATATTTAAATCAACCAATAGTTAGAAAAGATGAAAAAGAAACTAGAAATCACAGAAGATGGAAATGTAAAGAAAACTTATATTCCGCCGAGCATCGCCTTGCAGGTCATTGAGCTTGAACAAGGAATCGCCAGCGGTTCAGCAGCAGTCAATCCTGGAGGGAGCAACGATGCCGTTAAGGAAGAATGGGGAACGGGTACAAACCGGGATGGCGGTTTGGATTGGTAATTTATATTTAATGACAAGATACACGATGAAAAACACAAACAAAAACAGATTTCGCAGCGGTATACAGCTCTATGCCTTACTTCCACTTATACTATTTATATTCTCCAACTGTGCTAAGGATACAAACACGGCTATTTCAAAGGGAACTGCGCCAATAAAAGTTAATATCGTCGGCACTGAATTTAATACAGCGGCAGGCATCGGACTGAAAGCTTCTAATTCAAAAAATACAGCGGCGATCAGCAGTAATCGAACAAGTCAGATTCCTTTCAATAAGGATTTTGATTTAGTGACAGAAGTTTCTGCTGTGGATCCAGCAACTGAACTCATTCTGAAAGCAAAAGCAGCGACAACCAATGGCGCCAAAGCGGTCGCGGAAACAAAGGATCTTTCACCGAATGTCAAATACAAACTTGCGGTTTATGATCAGAGTGGCAATTATGTGACTGAACGTGATTATGTCAGCGGACAGGAAAGCAATGCGCAAGCTTTAAATCTGGATGGTGGCAATACCTACACCTTTGTTGCTTATTCCATTAATAGTGCAAGCGCAATTCCCGCAATAACATTTGCCGATCCCAATAATAAAACATTAGTTGGCTCCCACCTTGCAATTAACGGAAGTGATGATTTTATGTACTTCAAAATGAATATGCAGGTGTCTGGAAATACAGATAACTATGTAGGTATTGTTTTAAAACATCAATTGTGTCAGGTGACGACGATTGTGGATGCTTCACAGACCGGGTATAATATAACAGCAGTATCGGCGATGTACGCGCCCCATAATAGCAGTGCGACCATCAATCTATCGGATGGATCCGCAAGTGGAACAGGAACTGCCGGATCCGTTAATGTTGCTTTCCCGACAGCCATTGACGCATTGATGGTCACTGGTACCCCGACGATCATCAATGCGAATTCTACCGCTGGCACACTTACTGTTGGAGCTATTACTGTTGGACCGCTTTCGGCAACAAATCTAGTGCCTTTTACCGATCTGGTTTTTGAGCCAGGTGTCAAATACGATGTTAAATTCAGCCTTATCCCTAAAGATATCTATTTGGTACACGCGGGGTATTCAGCAGGACGGATAAATGGTCAAATATGGCTACGACACAATCTAGGTGCGAGCGGAGATCCGGATGTACTGGCATCATCCATTGCCGGAAATTACTATCAATTTGGCCGTAAAAACCACGTAGCCACAGGAACCGGGACCGCGACGAATTCCAACTGGAATACCTCTATGGCGGCAGCCAGCGCTTGGAACTCCGGCAGCGAAGCGGCACCTGTTAAGACAACCAATGATCCCTGTCCGACCGGATATCGTGTTCCCACTGAGGCTGAGTTAAGAACTTTAATCAGCAATACTGTATCTAGTCAATCGGGTCCTTGGTCCACTAGCCGTTATGCCTCAGCACTTATATTGACGAGTAAACGAAATAAAAGTGTCAAATTAACAATTCCTGCACAAGGGTATTGGAATTATAAAGGCTTAACAAATCCTCCATTTGATCCCGACGTCCTTTTGAATAGCGGAAATATGGCAATTATTTGGAGCAGCAATGGAAGTGGTGGTGTCACCTATCTAAGATCCAGAACATCAAATCCTACGGCTCACATCGTTGAAACAACAGATAATCGGAATAAAGAGTGGGGATTCAATGTCCGTTGTATAGCCGAATAATAGTTTATCAGGAAGTTCAATTTCATGTAATATATCTTTAATCCCGTTGAGCGGCCCAAATTAATGGATTGGGCCGCTCTTCTCTTTTAAAAGGATTTTATAGTAATCCCATTTTTGTCCCTTCGACAATCAACGATGCCACATTATTGACATTCATTTTTCGAAGCATATTTTTCCTATGATTCTCAACCGTAAATTTACTTAAGAAGAGCTTTTCAGCAATCTGAATGCCCGTTAATCCCTGGGCAAGTAGCTTGAGAACTTCTTTCTCCCGTGTTGTTAACTGCATATTTGTGGACAATAGACTCAATTCGGGCTTGGCCATGATCTGCTGGATACTGCTGCTGAAAACAAGCTGACCTTGAAGTGCTCTATAGATACAGTCTATTAATTCATCTGGAGGAGTATTTTTGAGGATATAACCGCTTGCACCATTTTGCAGCATTTTCATCACAGCACTTTTCTCCGCATGATTGCTCAAACCTACTACGATTATCTGCGGTTTGGACCGTTTAATCTGTAAACAGAGATCAATTCCGTCCATGTCAGGAAGGGAAAGATCTAAAAGGACTAGATCGATTTCAGTTGACCGCATATCTAACAAAAAATGCGTTGCATCAACAAAGCTGCCCACAAGCTGTAAATCACTGTTCTGGGTAATCAGATTTTGGATGCCCTCCGAAATCAACGGATGGTCGTCAACTATTGCGATTCGATATTTCATCTGATAAGTTTAATTCAATATTAAATATGGTACCCTTATAGGTCCCTCCGGAGACAATCTCGATCGACCCATTCATATAGGCGACCCTGGCCTTAATATTTTCCAGTCCCAGCCCTTTGGATCTGTGGTTTTTAGCCGGATTCAGGCCAATGCCATCATCTTCAAAAACTAAGAAAAATGTGTGTTCCATTCTGGAGCATTGAATTAATACATGTCGTGCCTGGGCATGTTTTACGGTATTGGTCAGTAACTCCTGGATAATCCGATAGATTGTCAATTTATCTTGTTCACTGATTGATTCAGCGATTTCCATATAATTGAGATCAATATGTAGGTTGTCTGAGCTGTAATAGGTACAGAGATCGTTTAATGCGGCTTCCAAACCAAGTTTCAGTAGCATTTCGGGCATCATATTATTGGCAATCTGTCTGACTTTATTTGCAGAATGATTCAGTTGTCCTAAAATCTTATTCACAGGGTCCTCCCCGATAGCCCAATTCCTTTCATTAACTAAACCTAAAACACCCATTTTTATCGCTGTTAGGGTACCACCAAGATCATCATGAAGATCTCTTGCCACACGTTTGCGTTCTTCCTCCTGTCCCTGCAACAGCGCTGTTGCTACACTCACTCGTTCCCGTTGCGCCTGTTCTTTCTTATTCTTTTGTAGGTACGTATAAAGTAATAATACCAATGCCGCCAACAAAATCGTCGACATCCCAAGCATACCCATGTAAAATCTGCTCTGGCTCACATCCAACAAGGCTTTTAGATTCGAACTTTCCAGTGCAACAATTTTATTCTTATTTTCCTCGCTTTTAAATTTAATCTCCAGTGCACTTATTTCATTTTCGACTTTAGTATGATACAGACTGTCTTTGAGGTATTCCAATTTCTGAAGATAGTAATAGGCCGAATCGTATTTTTTTTGTAGGAAATAGTTGTCAGCATTGTTTTGATACAACACCAGTTTATTATGGGGAATTAAGGGGGGGGCAGCAAAAGTTTTTGATGTGAGCGCCTGTGCCGCCTGGTGTTTTTTCAGTAGATTTAACGTCCTGACCTGGTAGTAAGTAACTATCTTGACAAGTTCGGGTTGCTTTAATTTTTCCGCCAGCGCCTTAGCTCTTGTTAATGTTTGGAGTGCCAACTCAGGCTGTGAAAGCTTATTATAAAGCATACCTTCATTTAATCCAAATCGCACGCTTAGCATAGTGTTCGGGGGAATAAAGCTCCGAAGTTCTTCCAACAGTAATTTAGCTTTGGCCGCCTGTTTGGAGCGCAATAGATTTTGGCATATACCTAACTTAATGGACAATTGTAGCGGGCCGTTCCTTGGACGGTCTTTTAATTGCTCAAGCGCTTCTTCAAAATATTGTTCCGCTTTTTTATATTGTTCATGTTCCATCAGTAAATGCCCAACGGAGGCATAGCTTTGCGCCAAATAAGGCCTATCCTGTGCTGCTTTTGCCAAAGGAATGATTTTTTTTGTTAGCACGGCTAGCACAGTTTTGTAATCGCCCTTGCGCCTTCTAAAGTCTATGTAATGATTCAGCGCTCTGGCACGCATAGATAGCGCTTCTTTGGAATGAAAAGGAGAAAGTAATTTATCGGCTTGTAAGTACGTTTTTTCTGCCTTGGATGGATCCGTATGTGTTAAAATCTGTGCTTCATAGAAAGCCGCCTTTGCATTGAGGTAGGCATCAGACCCTGCATACTCCTTTCCTCTCCTTAAATATTGCCAGGCCTTATCCGGATCTTCTTTAGCAGATTTATTAGCCATTTGAAAATAGAGCTCTACTTGACTATAGTGAGCTGGAGATTGTTCTAGTGTGTCTTTTTTACTTAAAAAATGATCCTCAGAAATTTGCCCATACCCCCACGTCGGACAGACTAAGCTCTCCAAAAAACAAAACAGTATTGTTTGAATAAGTGGTAGATGGTACATAGGTGGCAATGCACTAAATTGTTACTGTTAATATAACAAAAATGGAGCACTTATCCTAACCTTTTTTTTATTAATTATCTCACAAAAGCTTGATTTCCATAGGATACCTAAACTCCGCTGTTTAAATCGCTATGCTCATTTTCAATAAAATGGGCTTAACCCCTACTTTGCAGTTTTATTATGGTCAAACAGGTAAGTTCCGAAATTATAGGCCACTTGCTTGTCGTCTAATAAGGTAAGTTCCGCCATAAAATCGCCGTTTGGTAAATAGTTGCTAATTTTAAAATGATAGGTTTTAATTTGCGGTAATGTTGTTATGTCGAATGCTGGCTCATCAGGACTTCTGACAGAACTCATTACATATAGCGAAAACTGTACATCTTTTCCACCTATTGAAAGTCGACTACGTCCAAATGTGTCCTTTGGTTCAGAGAAAACAATAGAAACTTCGTTTTTCCTATCGACTCGGTAAATTCCATTTGTCTTCATGGTACGAAGACCAATGCTTGGCGAATACCGGGAGTATGTCATTTGAATACTGTCTTTGTCCAGAAAATGTAAATAGACGTCATTGGAAAAGATAATCCCACCACGTTTATTGAATACACGACTTTTACCGGCATGCCACACTTCCCCTTTCAGATCCGAGCTGTTTACAAACTCGTTTGTGTCGGACCTATTTTGTCCACTACACCGAATAAACGAAACAACCGCGAGCAATATAAAGTATTTTTTCATAGCTAGATGATTTGATTTTTCTTGCTAATGCTAATTTTTTCTAAACAACAAGGCCATGACCACAGTAACAGAAAGTATTGTAGAAAATACAAACAGTATATTGTACAGCCAGGATCCCTGTGGATAGAAGCTATCGTTAGCCAGAAAAAACTTTTGCTGTTCAGGATCATTCGGGTTATAAAACAATAGGTATTCTTTAGCTACCTTTTTTTGAGTAGCTCTGTTTAACAATTCAATCCGCATTTCCTCAAAACGCCGCTGCCCCATAATGGGGAAAAATGAATACAATTTTTCTGCTTTATCTATTTTTTGTGAATACGAACGTCCATTGGTCGTAAACTGATATTCCAAATCGACATATGCGTATTTAGTCTTTCCGCATTGAATGTCAGCTGTAAGGTTTAGGATGGAAGGCGTTACTGCGACCCAGTTGGGATGCGTCAGCACAAATTCTTTCCGCTCCAAATACGGACTTACGGAAAAGATACTAATCACTATACTATAAACAACGATTAACAAAATAACGGATGCGGTGAGCTTGCTCATTTGCATTGTTACACGTTTCCCGTTGACATCATATCGAACCTTCTCGCTACCATCTAGATTGCTTAATTTGCTGACAATCATTTTTGTCAATGGAAAATAGAGCAGAGAAGAACATATCAAGGCATAGAGCAGATAACGGTAACTGTTGATTACAAAAACAAACACAACGATAAAGGCGGCAACCACCAACCATTGAATGCATGTCCAAATTATTTTCATCTATATAAATTTTCGAAATAAAAATAAGGGATTCGACAATATTCATGACCTCCTATTTAAAATCCGTGAATAGAAAATTACGATTCGTTGGACAATTGGAAAGAAACGCTAACACTTATATCATGGTTTTTACTACCATTTTCTCGATCCCTAAATCTACAATGCCGATTTCAGCATTCGGTTGTTGGACAATAGATAAATGATATAGATTATGTTAACCCTGTATTTATAGGAATTCATCTCTCTTGTTTAGAATTATTACTAATAATACTGTACTTTTGTCCCATCATCATACTTTATCGAAAGCAATGGCAAATAAGACGACCAAAAAAAATAGTCTAAAAAAAGTATTTCAACAATTACATCTTTATATCGGATTACTTTTTGGTTTTATTTTTTTGACCGTTTGTGTTACAGGTATGCTCCTGAGTTTTGAGAAAGAACTGACGCCTTTGCTATGGCCTAAAGAACAGCGGGTTGTTGTCCTAGAAAATCGCTTACCCATCGATGCGATTGTATCAAAGGCAAAAAATATTTTTCCGAATAAAAGGCTTTTTCGTATGGAAATCTTCGCTGATCCCTCAAGGAGTTATCGGGTTCAATATGGTTCAAAAAAAGAAAAATATTGGTATGCCTATATCAACCCTTATACAGGTGAGGTCTTGTCTAAAGGCGCACAGGCGGAGCGTTTTTTTCAAAAAGTATTGGACATCCATCGCTTTCTTTTGATTGACAAAATTGGAGCGACCATTACAGGGATTTCGGCCATTGCGACCCTATTTCTCGCAATAAGTGGTATTTATCTATGGTGGCCCAAAAATAAACTCCTGCTCAAGCAACGTCTTAAAATCAACATGTCCGCTTCTACCAAAAGAAAGGTGTGGGATTTTCACGCTGTGGGGGGATTCTATGCGGCATTATTTCTTCTTATTTTTACCCTAACCGGTTTAACCTGGAGCTTTGACTGGTACAATAAGCAGTTTTTTAGATTATTTGGTGCAGATATCAAGACGGTAAAAGAAAAAGTAAAAAATCCAACATTGGAAATTCCCGTTGTTTTTTCGCCGCTGGAGACAATGTATCAGCAGATTAAGAACCTTTATCCTAATCCGGGAAATATACTAATGACATTTCCAGATCAGGGAAATCTAGCTTTTTCATTGACAAAAGAATCATTTGCTGGCGCACTGTTGCAGATCAATCAGGCCTATTTCGACAGCAGATCTGGAAAGCTGATTAAAAACAACCCCATGAACAAGTTGCCTTTGGCCGAGCAAATGCGAAAGATGGTTAAGCCCATCCACGTTGGTTCGGTATTTGGCCTTCCTTCAAAAATTATCGTGTTTCTGGCGGTTAGTCTTGCGGCCACCCTCCCCATAACCGGTCTGTGGATATGGCTCAATAAGAGAAGTAAAAAGACAACGGCCAGAAAAAAGCGTAGACCTAGAGATCAAACTGCACCCCTAAATTTGCCATAGTGCCAGTTCCCTTAATGTAATACCGACCCTCATTCGTTGCACCACGTACTTCGGCATGGGTGGGATAGTAATCAGCATTGAATAAATTGTTGATGGAGAATAAAAAGGTGAATTTCTGATATTTATATCGCGTTTGGAAATCAACCAGATTATAACCGGAAATCGGGTATTTTCCATAATTATATTCTGCCGCAGGAAATACGTCCCGCCCACCCAAATGGAGGTATTGCAAATACACATTCCATTGATCCGTTAACTTGAAATCGGCATTTAGATTAATTTTGAATGGAGAAATAATGGAGTTGTCTAATTTATCTTTGTACTTGCCTTCATTTTTCAGATCCTGACGTCCATCCATATAACCAAGCACAGTTCCTAAAGACAACCATCGAACGGGCTTTATGTTTCCAACAAACTCAATCCCATAAATGCGTTGTGGTACTTGGCTCAGTTCATAATTGCCCGGTGTAGAGGTTTCCGCAAAAGTGGTTCCTTTCTTAGACGTGCTATAATACCCCGTCACCTGGTAGTCCCATATATCCATCTTACCATTTACGCCCAGTTCGAAATTATTGACCACCACAGGTTTAGGATCTATTTGGCTCAATGGCACACCATTACGCAGAATAAGCCCGACATCACCGATGGAATATCCTTGTGAGAACGAAGCAAAAGGTTGCGCATAACTATATTTATTGTACCGCGTGGCGATATTAAAGACAAAAGCATCTGAATTATTATTTTCACCAGCAGTTAGCTTTCCATTTTTGGTCAGATCACCCACCTTAAACCGGATATTTTCATAGCGCACCCCGCCTTTTAAAATCCAATCAGTACCGATGTTCAATTTACTCTGCAGGTAGAACGCCACATTGTTCATATTCATATCTGGTGTAACCAGATCATCTTTCATAGTTTTCTGTACGGTATGATCCTTCAGAAAATCAGCACCGTAGATCAGGGACATATTGGTCGATGCACCCAGCTGAAAAGGTGTATTAAAGTTTAGCCTTGCTCCTTTGTGGTCAGAATAATTTTGATTGTAAGTTTCAAAGACCGTATTCATATCCTCATAGTACAAGTTCAAATTTGCGGCTGTCTTTCCATATTGACCATCATACTTTAAATGAAATGCTTTGTTATAGGGCGTACCACCGTTAATAACGGTATCAGAAGGGATGCCAATGGCCGGTGACTTGCCAAAATCGCCTTTGGTACCGACATATTTACTATCCTGTAAGCTACGATAATAATTACCCATAAATTCGACATGATGATCAGGGGCTAGTTGATAGCCAATTTTGGCGAGGACATTATAAGAATCTGTCTCACCCAGTCCATAAAACGGACTGGCAACTGCCCCATCGGAGCTGCGAACCACACCGGTGCGCCCAGCTTTACCTTGAATAACATAATCCCATTTGTCTAACTGCCCTGAAAATACCTGAGCAATATTGTATCCATAAGTTTCGCTCGGTTTTACCAGATTCAGTGAATTATTGAGATAGGTTGACGAACTCAGTTTTTTACCTTTCTGCGGCTTTTTGGTAATGTAGTTTATCACACCTCCTGCAGCACCATTACCATACATCGCTGTAGCACCATTAATAACCTCGATGTGATCGATTGCACTGGCATCGATCGTCCGCAAGTCGCGCCCACCATTACGTAAAGGAGTAGATTGTGGAATACCGTCAATCAATACCAAAAAATTGCGCCCACGAATTTTAGCTATAAAATTATTTTGGCTTTCTTCACTGGGTGAAATGCTGGGCACTTTCTGCATCAAGATAGATGGTAGGTTATCGTTGATCTGTCGCTGCTGATCGAGCGCCTTACCACCGATATAGGTGATCGATGACGGCACTTCATCAATATGTTCCGCTAATCGGCTTGCTGTAACCACAACCTCATCCAAACTCTGTTGCTCAGCAGTCAACGTAAAAGCCTCTAAATCATATTGCTCTTCGCGCAATTCAATATCTTGCGATAGCTTGCCAAAGCCGACGGAACTTAATGTCAATCGGTATTTACCATAATCAATATCGGTTAATCTGAAGTAACCATCTTTATCAGACTTGGTACTCTTTGCACCATGTAGCTGAACATGCACATTTGCCAAAGGCATACCTTGCGCATCGACTACCCGACCTAAAATCGAGCCCTTTTGTTGTGTTTTGGAAACCGAATTATGTAAAGGAGTTTTGCTGCTAAATACTGACCCTGTGGAGACGAATGGGGATAAGGAAAAAGAACAAGATAATAATGCGATTGTGAGCTTAGATGGATTAACTTTCATTTCTTGTAGCGGTCTGTAGATGATTATGGTGCCAATTAAATTCAAAATAATAACGGCCCAAAGATATCATTATTTTGAATAAATCTAAATACAGGTACAAGAAAAATATTGCCAAGCTATCAATTATTGTGCACACAGCACAGACAAGCCCTATTGTCCGTGCTGCCTGCTTAACCTTTGTGCAAATCCCTTATTGTGTAACCTGAAAGCTACTTTGGACTTCGTTAAGTTTTGCATATGTAGTTGTTAATATGGTAGCTGGTAGATCTAACTTAAAGTAATTTATCAAAACCGACTGTAGCTCCTCCTCGTTGGTGATTTCGCTGCTTTCCTTGCCACCCTTACTATCGCGGATATTAAATTCCTTGTTGAAAAGCGCGTATCGTGCATGCTCATCAACACGGGTGATCATTAGAAATTTATTAAACATTGAACTGGGACCGGTCGCTACATACCAATTGGCCATATCCAGATCCGATACCTGCACTTCCTCTAAAGTAAACTTATAAATGGGTAGCCATTCATTTTTGAACACATCCAACCGGTAGAAATTATCGTCCAGGCTGATCAGACGAAATCGACCGTTTGGAGTTTCCTGCTCCGAATTAAATACGATCGGTGCTGTCAGTGTCATTGAGCCAAAGCCCACATCGACTAGATACTTCTTGCCTTCGATATCGGTCGTCAGCAGCATATGTGTACGTGCGGTTTCTGAGCCATCTTTGCTGCTCCACAACACTCGCGCCAGATGCATTTTCATATTAAATCCCAGCGTTTGCAATACTTCTTTGAATAAAGAATTCTGCTCGTAACAATAGCCACCCCGTTTTTCAGTGACCAGCTTCTGGAAAATATCCGCTGTATCGATTGCTGGGACAATGCCTGTAAATGAATCTATGTTTTCAAAAGTAATATGCTTCGGATGCGCCTGCGTAAGCTTTTTTAATGTTTCTAGATCTGCAGAAACGCCTTCCGATATTGCTATTCGCTCCAGATAGCCTTTTAATGTTGAGTCTTCCATTATTTTTAAAAATTAAATCTCTATTCTCATTTCCAATAAATTGGGCTTAAATCCTGCTTTGCTATATGCTTTTTTTGCACTTTCATTCTGATCGTAAACCTGCAGTCTGACCTCGGAGATCTTTTGTTCCTTTGCCCAGCTTGTCAATGCCTCCAGAATTAATTTATTGATACCCTGACCACGATATTCAGGCCTAACATACATAAATCCCAAATGGACATATTTCGCATACTTTTGATAAGGCTTGGCATCGACTATTTTGGCATAACCCGATCCGACGATCTGATCGCCAATAGCAGCCACCAGAACCTCCGCTTCCGCTGATTTTATTAATTCCAGCAGATCATAATAATGAAATTCTCCTTCTTTTAAGGTTTCGTCATAGGGACGCTCGGCTGCAACAATTCCCTGTTCAAATTCAAGTAATACATCGATTTCATTCTCCTGTGCTTGTCTGATTTTTAGTTCCATTTCTAAGAGCTGTGTTTGTGCTAATTGTAATTATACCTGTTCAAATTTGGGGTAATAAACGGCTAATGCAATATACTAAAATCGGCGGCTCGAGGATCGGATTAAATGTCAGGTTGTTGTAAATTGCTACAAAAGTGTAGGGCTTGTTACAGAAGTAAATAACACAATCGATTGCGTTTAATTCCTTTTCGTAACATGTAAGTTTTTTGATAAATTAATAGTAAACAATTAAAGATAAATTATGAGAAAAATTAAATTCGCGGCACTGCTCGGTGCGGCACTGATCTGTTTTGTTTCCTGTCAGAAGACTATTGTTAAATCAGAGGCCGAGGAAAAACTGTCCTTGCGGGCGGCGACCCCAGGTCCCAACGGCTATGAAGTGCCGCTAGGTGGCAATGCCTTTGTTACTGCAGCACCCTCCGGCGCAGCTGAAGTTGTCAATAGCAATGGCTTAGCCAACTGGACCAATGCCAATAGCATTGTGAGCACCTATGCCAAATTGCCACAGGGAGGAACATTAAGCGTGAAAATCCGAGCCAAAGTATTGCCCAATGGTGACAGCAGCGTGGTCAAGCTGACCATCAACGGTGTCAGCAAGCAGCTGAGTCTCAAAGGTGGCACCGTAAAGGATTATACCGTGGGTAACTATACAATCAATGCTGGCGGTTATGTCAAAATGGACCTGCAGGGTGTTTCCAAAACTGGCGGTTACTTTGCCGATGTTTCCCATCTTATTTTGAGCGGATCAGCGACAACAGGTACCGCAATCTACAGCGACAATAATATCGACAATACCTACTATTGGTCAAGACGTGGACCTTCCTGTCACTTAGGCTACACCGTACCGACCAGTCAGCAGGTCTCCTATTATTATAGCGAAATCAACGTCCCTACCGGTGAAGATAAAATTGGTTCCTATTTTATGGCCAATGGATTTGGCCAGGGCTATTTTGGCATGCAGGTCAATTCGGCTACGGAGCGCCGTATCCTATTTTCAGTATGGAGTCCTTACAGCACGGACAATCCAGCAGAAATACCCGTTGAAGATCGTATTACACTCAACCGCAAAGGAGCTAACACCACGACGGGCGAGTTTGGCGGCGAGGGTTCCGGTGGACAGAGTTACATGAAATACAGCTGGACAAGTGGTAAGAGCTACAAATTCTTACTTAAAGGTGAGCCTGATGGAAATGGTGCCACTGATTTTACCGCCTGGTTTAATGATCCTTCGGTCAACAGCTGGGTACTGGTGGCGAGCTGGAAAAGACCCAAGATATCCACTTATCTGACCAACTTCCACAGCTTCCTTGAAAACTTTAACGCCGATAACGGCTACCTTGGACGCTCGGCAGATTATAAAAATCAATGGGTACGGACAGCTTCGGGCACCTGGATGCCGGTGGTTCAGGCCAAATTTACAGTGGATGGAACCTATTCCAGCAACCAGCGCATCGATGCCATGGGCGGCAGCAATGGAAATAGCTTCTTCCTCAAAAATGGCGGCTTTTTCAATACCGTAGTCAGCCCTGGTACTTTGTTTACGGTAACCAATGGAAATGCTGCACCTGCGATAGATCTTACAACATTGCCATAACCACAGCGGCGCTGTGACAGGGCATGTTGCGTACCTTCAAAAAAAGGGCTTCCGATTTATGTCGGAAGCCCTTTTTTTGAAGGTAGCTATTTGCGCACTGGATTTATTGGTGCCAGATATTCCTAATCGACGACTTCCAAATTTATTAAATCAGCATTTTATTGTAAAAGTGATTTAACTGATGTATTTTTATGGCCGTGAAAAGAATATTTCTTTACATATTTCTATTTTTGGTTATCGGGGAATCGACGATGCTATCCCAGCTGGCAAAATTGCCCAAGCTGTATCAGCATTTTACGATCCATAATGAAATAGGTCCTCCATTATCGCTCATGGAATTTCTTTCTATGCATTACTGGGGGCAGGATCTTCCTGACAATGATGAGCAGGAGGATATGAAATTACCATTCAAAAAATACGATCTTACAGCGTTTTCATTTGTATTTGTATCAAATCATAAGCTCCATTTTTATAAACCGCCTCAAGTAGCCTTCATTAAAGCCTTTGGCTTAGCTAAACCTGATAATTATTCTCAATCCTATATCTCGGCCTTATTCCGTCCTCCACAAGTATAATTTGTAACTAATCAGTATGTTCAAAACAACCTGATTTTTTCAAGTTGTAGGCCTTTTTATGTTCAAAAACAAGGCTTGCACGACTATTTTATACATTATACTTTATTAGAATGCTTAATAGAATAATACAGTTTTCAGTTCAAAACAAACTGGCGATTGGTCTATTTATAGTGCTATGGGTCAGCTATGGCATCTACCAAATGACCAAGTTGCCCATTGATGCAGTACCAGATATTACCAATAATCAAGTTCAGGTCATCACAACAGCTCCTTCGCTTGGTGCTGAAGATGTGGAACGCCTCATCACTTTCCCCGTAGAATTGGCTGTCAGCAATATTCCCGAAATTAAGGAAAGCAGAAGTATGTCAAGGTTCGGTCTATCATTAATTACCATTGTCTTTGAAGATGGTACCGATGTATACTGGGCGCGACAACAGGTCAGCGAACGTCTTTCGCAAATTGAAATCAACGAAAATGCGAGTGCCCCAATGCTGGCTCCCGTCACTACTGGCCTGGGGGAAATTTATCAATATGTTCTTAAACCTCAACAAGGATACGAACAAAAATATACTCTGGCTGATCTACGGACAATCCAGGACTGGACCGTTCGGAGACAGCTCCTCGGCACCCCTGGTGTAGCTGATGTCGCGACTTTTGGTGGGGAGCTCAAGCAATATGAGGTTGCCGTCAACCCCGCTAAGTTAAAAGCAATGAATATTAGCATCAGCGAAGTTTTTGCTGCCTTGGAAAATAATAATCAGAATACGGGTGGAGCTTATATCGAAAAAGGTCCGGCTGTGCTTTATATCCGGAGTGTTGGTTTGACCAAGTCCATTGCCGATATCAATAAAATCGTTGTTAAAGATAATGCCGGCATTCCGGTATTGATAAGTCATGTTGCCGATGTCAAGCTCGGATCGGCGATCCGTTATGGTGCGCTGACCATGGCCGGTCAAGGTGAGGTCTGCGGCGGTATTGTCATGATGCTCAAGGGAGGCAACTCATCGGATGTTATCAAAGTTGTAAAAGATAAGATCGATCAAATTCAGAAAAATCTTCCCAAAGGTATTGTTATCGAACCTTTCCTCGATCGGACAAAAATGGTAAACAATGCTATTGGAACCGTTGAACATAACCTGCTTGAAGGTGCGCTTATCGTTATATTGGTCCTTGTTCTATTTTTGGGTAATCTCCGCGCCGGACTTATCGTGGCCTCAGTCATTCCGTTATCTTTACTCTTTGCCATCAGTATGATGAATTTATTTGGCGTCAGTGGCAATTTGATGAGTTTAGGCGCTTTAGATTTTGGTTTGATCGTCGATGGAGCCGTAATTATTGTGGAGGCTATTTTACATCATATTCATTTCTCCAAAAAGTATCATCATGTGGATCGCTTATCCCAGCAGCAAATGGATCAGGAAGTAACTTCTTCTGCTGCCCGCATGATGAATGCTGCTGTTTTCGGACAAATCATTATCCTGATCGTCTACCTACCTATTCTTTCGCTTACCGGAATTGAAGGCAAGATGTTTAAACCAATGGCCCAGACGGTTGCTTTCGCTATTCTAGGCGCCTTTATCCTATCGTTGACGTATGTGCCCATGATCAGTGCAATCTTTGTGAGCAAAAAACTCAATCATCAACCTAATTTCTCAGATAGAGTCATGGCTGGTTTGGAAAAAATTTACCAACGCGCACTAATCCGGGCATTAGCCGTTCGTAAAATACTCATTGCGATTACCATCTCACTTTTTGCGATTTCAATCCTTGTTTTTTCGAAAATGGGCGGTGAGTTTATTCCACAATTGGAGGAGGGAGATTTTGCTGTAGAGACCCGCTTACTTGTTGGCACAAACTTATCGACCACGATCAATGCCATCGACCGGGTTTCTGTGGCCCTAAAAAACCGTTATCCCGAAGTTGAAAAGATTGTATCTAGGATCGGGAGTGCAGAGATACCGACCGATCCCATGCCTATTGAAGGTGGTGATATGATCATTGTGCTCAAACCGAAGTCCGAATGGACGAATGCTACATCATTTCCAGAACTCGCCAGCAAGATGTCAGCTACGGCGCAGGAAGTGATGCCGGGAATTACAACGGGATTTCAATTTCCCGTGCAGATGCGTTTTAATGAACTGATGACAGGTGCAAAACAAGATGTGGTCTGTAAGATTTACGGTGAAGATCTGGATAAGCTGGCCAGCTATGCTGAAAAGCTTGGAGAGATCGCCAAATCTGTCAATGGAACAGCAGATTTGTATGTAGAATCCGTTATTGGAATGCCGCAGATCGTGATTGACTACAACCGGGATGAAATTGCAAAATATGGTCTAGATATCGCCACAATTAATCGTACCGTCAATGCAGCTTTTGCTGGTGCTGCTGCAGGCAAGATTTATGAAGGCGAAAAAAGCTTTGATCTTGTGATACGTGTTGGCGATGAAGGGCGCCGCAACATTGAAGATGTCAGAAATCTGCAGATCACCACGCCAAAGGGAATACAAATTCCGCTTAATCAGCTCGCTCATATTGACGAAGTTGAAGGCCCCAATCAGATCCAGCGCGAAAATGCCCGCCGCCGCATTATCGTCGGATTCAATGTTAGGGGCCGTGATGTTCAGAGTATTGTAGATGAACTGGAAAAGAAAGTCAACACAAAGCTCAAAATGGATAGCGGATACACCCTGACTTATGGCGGAACATTTGAAAATCTTCAACAGGCCAAGTCCCGCCTGAGTGTTGCTGTACCCGTTGCATTGCTTTTAATCTTTGGAATGCTCTATTTCGCGTTCTCTTCCCTAAAAGACGGCGCACTTATCTACACCGCGATCCCACTTTCTGCCATCGGTGGTATTTTTGCTCTAGCAATTCGTGGAATGCCTTTTAGTATCTCCGCAGGTGTAGGTTTTATTGCACTATTTGGCGTCGCAGTTTTGAATGGAATCGTGTTGATTTCCGAGTTCAACAGGATAAAAAAGGAAGCTGTGGTTACAGATATGAAGGAACTGATTCTGATGGGTACCCGAAATCGACTTCGGCCAGTACTGATGACTGCCGCAGTCGCATCTTTAGGGTTCTTACCCATGGCATTAAGCAATGGTGCGGGAGCTGAAGTGCAACGCCCACTGGCAACGGTCGTTATCGGTGGCCTGATTTCCGCAACCTTCCTGACGCTATTTGTATTGCCCGCTTTGTACTTACTTTTTAATAAGAAAAATATAATAAAGGCAAAAGTTATCACCCCTGTCCTATTGATCTGTTTTTTCCTACCACTGTCCAATCTTTCTGCACAGACAGCGACCACTATCCATCCTATATCTTTAGCAAATGCACTACAGATGACAGCGCACAATAGCTATCGTATACAGCAGCTTCGGCTCGCTGAACAGTCCAAAGAGAAATTAGCAAAAACAGGGTTTGATCCGTCAAAATTAGAAATCTCTGGCGATTATGGCCATGTAAACAGTGCTTATCAGGACAATCGTGTTGGTGTTAGCCAGATGCTGAGCTTTCCCGTAGTGTACAAGAGACAGACAGCCCTTCTACAAAATGATCTTTCCATTGCACGAGAAGCAACTAAAATCAATATACTCGAGATTCGTACGGCCGTTAAAAGGCTTTACTTTGATTATTTGGTGATGGACAAGCGCAAGGAGCTCTTACTACACGCAGACAGCCTATATCGTCTCTTTGAAGCCAAAACGAGCAAACGCTTTGAAGCCGGGGCTGCGAATATATTGGAGCAGACAGCAGCAAAGACACAGCGGCAGGAGATTAACAATCAATTGAGTTTGCTCCAAAAAGATATGAACATGACGCTGAATCGCTTTAATTTTCTATTACAAGATAGTATTCGCTATGTTCCGGCATCCGAAACCGTCAAGTATCAATGGACTTCGCTCCTCAAGGCGGACTCGACCGGACTGATGGAAGCACTTCCATTTTACCGGATTGCGCAGCTTCAGACTGAAGCTGCACAGCAACAGTGGCAACTGGAGCGCGCCAAACTTCTTCCTGAGATTACCCTGGGATATAATAGCCAAACGTTAAAGGGGCCGCAGACGATTAACGGCCAAGAGGTCATGTACCGCTCATCCGATCGCTTGGGCTATTTTAGTGCCGGCATCAGCGTACCTCTTTTTTTTGGTGCCCAATCCAATCGAATAAATGCCGCTAAACTCTCCTGGCAAAGCCAGTTGAAAGAACTCGCTTATGTTAAAAATGAGCTCAAAACAGAGCGTGATAACGCGCAGGAACAAGTCCAAAAATTTGAAAAAGTACTCCAATACTATGAGAGTCAGGGATTAAAACATGCCGAAACAATTTTTGTCACCGCCGATCAGCAATTTGTTAATGGTGAAATAGATTACCTACAATGGGTCATTCTTGTCAATCAAGCCATCAACATACAAAGTGAATATATGAACACCTTAAACAGTTACAATCAGGCAGCCATCCAACTAAGCAAATTATACAATGAATAAATCGATAAGCACAATAATATACGGGAGTTTCCTCCTTTTCTGCAGTCTTTCCTGTACACGGGGAGAAAAAAGCGAAAACAAAACAACAACAGTTGTAGCGGATTCTTCTCATGTGGATGAAAATGTCCAATTGGATCCAAAACAGCTTTCCGCAGCCGGTATCGTCGTTGGATCACCGACGGAGGAGCGTATCAGTGGTAAAATTACCCTCCAGGGTAATGTGGCCGTGGCGCCAGAGCATACCGTGAGTTTGAGCTTTCCAATTGGCGGTTATATCAGGTCCACCACCATGCTCCCCGGAAAACCCGTTCGAAAAGGTCAGGTACTAGCAACCATTGAAGACATCCAATTTATCCAACTTCAACAGGATTATTTGACGGCCCAGACAAATTATGCGCTAGCCGAGACAGAATACAAAAGGCAGTACGAACTGAATCAAAGCAAGGCTAGCAGTGACAAAGTATTTCAACAGGCCAAAGCTGAAATGGATCGTGAACGAATACTCATTAGTTCATTAGCCGAAAAGCTTCGTCTGATTGGAATTGCTCCACAAAAACTGACCACGGCAAACATAAAAAAAGAGGTTCCTATTATTTCGCCGACCAATGGTTTTATTACGAAAGTCAATATTACTGTGGGTAAATACACCGCGCCTACAGATATTCTATTTGAGATTGTCAATCCATCGGATATGTATCTTTCGCTTAAAGTTTTCGAAAAAGATCTTCCAAAAATAAAAATCGGAAGTACAGTTGCTGCCTATACCAATTCTGATGTAACAAAGAAAATTGCAGCAGCCGTTTTTTTGGTCAACCGTACTTTTGACGAAAATAGAATGGCGGAAGTCCTGTGCCGTTTTCAGCAATCTGAATCTATATTGACCCCAGGAATGTTTATGAACGCAGATCTGAATGTAGACAATACCACTGCTTTAGTTGTGCCCGAAGACGCTGTCGTCCGTTGGCAGAATAAATATTTTGTCTTTGTTCAGCGCCGTTCAGGAGTATTCCAGATGAATGAAGTAAAACTTGGTATACAAGACAAAGGGAAACAACAGATTATTTCGCAAGAGATCAACGCAGATACCGCACTAGTCTTAAAAAATGCCTTCGCACTTTTAATGAAAGCACAAAATAAGGAAGAATAGGACCATATCTTCTGAATGAATAAATATAAGCGGGTGGTCTATCGTAAGATAGGCTGCCCGCTTATGGTTTTCTTAAAGCTTAATGCTAACACCCAATCCCAACCTAAAACTCGAAGATTGAACAGCATTTAACTGGCTTATCGTGCTGGTACCATCGATCTTAAACAGTTGGTCCGTACCTGTTCCAGTCTTCAGGCCTGTATAACCGATCTGTACAAAAGGGAAAATTGTTTTGGCAACCTGGCGCTCCAACCGGAAGTTTGCTTCCCAGCCCAGACCTTTTGCTTTATGGGTAAAGCTAATGGGATGGTTAAAATCCTCCTGCAGGTTCCAATTGGCATTTGCGGAATAACGGGGAAAATATAGGCCGCTAACATCAAGCCGCAGACTCCAGTGATCAGTATGATAATCAGTCTTTAATCCCAAAATAAGACCATGCCATCGGGGTTTATAGGTGCTTTTCAATTCTTTGCCTTCGACAAGCGGCGTCACGCCATCCAGCATATACAAGGTTTGATAGCGACCAAAATAGCCGGTATGTGCTGCAAATGCGAACTTTTCAGTTGTCCGGATTGTGTAAAAAATTTCCGCCCGAATATTGCTTGAATGACCTCGATTAGCCTTAAAATCATAATCTGCTGTTTTTACAGCTCTATTATCGCTTGCATAATCAGCATCATTGACGGCACCTTGGCTGATCCAAAAGTGACGAAAGGAAACGTCGGCATGTAAAACCGAAGATAGCGCTACCGTTGAGGAAAGTCCTATTTCAGGTCCCCTGAGTTTCCGCCATTTAAGTTCGGATAATATATTGGGATTTTGTCCATTTTCATCACCCGCAATATTCCAGTCCAATTTTTCCTGATTCCAGCCAATAACAGGAGTTATTGCGAATTTAGGTTTTTTTTCCTGCGCAAAGACTGCAAATGCAAACAAGCTGGAACAAAAGAGGGCAAGATATTTTTTCATACACAAAAAAGATCATACACCCCGATCTACTGGGGTGTATGAAAAGATCAGCTTAATAATTAATTTTTAGGATAGACCTGTGCAATAAAGGACTTATCTGTTGCGGATAATACCGTATTGTTGCCAACACTAAAACCATTGGTTGTCAACGCGCTGCTGATAGAATAGTGCATAATAGAATTCTTGTCATAGCTGCTGTACTGGGTCTGTGTTGTTGCATATTTTGCAAACAGATTATTATCAACATCACTTTTACTCCAATAATTTGGATAGCCAGCGTAATAGGTATAAACCTTGTCTTTATCCCATGGGATAGCCGCCAAAGGATGCTGATGTTCGTGGATCATACCGAGTGCATGACCAAATTCATGGATTACCGTCCGGCTAAATTCGGAATCTGGTGTATTGTCATCAAACCAGCCAAAATTCATGGTTTCCTCATTCGAAGCAATACGCAATGCGTCAGTACCAATATACGAGTAAGACCCAGCACCATCCGTGAAGGTAACTCTTAACTGTGCGTTACCACTGGTGACAAAACGAAAGGTAATATTGGCGTACTTGGACCATTCATTGGCGTATTGCATTACTTTTTGGCGCACTTTGGTCGATCCACCATACAGGCGTACGGTGATAACACTACCATTGGTCCATTTTTTTGCGCTGATCACCGCGCCTCTAGGATCTGTACCACCAGGCAAATAGACGTCTTTACAGACATGTGCATCTTTAAAGCCGGCTGGTATGTCAGCTTTTGAAACAGGTTTCAGTTCTTCAGAATCTTGTGGGGCTTCTGTACTGTCTGCGTTTTTGTTGCAAGCTACGAGCGTAGCCGAAGCGGAAATGATCAATCCAAATAGGATTTTTTTTCTTAATTCCATACGTTTAATTTTTTAATCAATCATAATTTAAGTCAGCTTACAACGTGGCCACATGAAAAACTAACAACCAAAAATGTAACACTGCTGTTACATTAAATCAAATCTAAAAAATATATTTTATTGAAACAATAGTATTTTTGATAAAAAATAAATTAAGTTTAGTTACTGTGTATTGTTTCCTTACAGTCCCTCACCAATCGGCTAACAATGCTTGCCCGAAGGTAATATTAATAACATTCTAAAAATATTTAATGTATTCTACAACAATTTGTTTTCTTAAACGTTTTCTAATCATAGATAACATTTAAATTATGATTAGATTTAAGAAAAACGCAACTTATTTTTTTAGTTGTGGACTGGCGGCACTTCTCCTAACTGCTTCTGTCTCCTCCTGTACGAAGGACAATACGGTTCTTTATCCTGCTGATACAGCAGCAAACTATTTGGAAAATCTCCGTAACTACAAAAAGAGCGATCACCAGATTATGGCGGGTTACTTTCGTACTTGGCGGGACAAAGCAACAGATCCTGCGACCAACAAGACATCCATGAAGGAACTTCCAGACAGTTTGGATATCGCCTTTGTCTTTCCGGACTATACACCTGAGACCAATGCTTTTTGGGATTCGTTAAAGACCTCCTATGTACCGCATTTAAGAGCACGTGGTACCAAAGTGGTGATGACTGCGGATATTGGTGCAGCATTGGATAAGAGTTTTCCAAACACTGCAGCAGGTTACGAGGCACTTGCAACCAAAATCATAAATGATAAAATCACAAAGTATGATTTGGATGGTATCGATTTTGACGTCGAACGCTCCCTCAATACCGAAGATTTACAACGAGCCACAGGTGTTTTCACAGCGCTTTCGAAGTCTTTGGGACCAAAATCTGGCACGGGCAAGTTGTTGATCTATGATACCAATCAAGAGGGCAATACACCGTTATTTACAGCTGTTCATGGCTTACTCGATTACGTATTAGTGCAATCTTATGGTCGTTCGGTCAATGGTTTACAGAGCACTTTCAATTCCTATGCCGGTAAAATCCTTCCCAATCAATATTTGATCGGTTTTTCTTTTTATGAGGAGAATGGTGCAAATTGGGGTGATGTCACCTCGCCATTGGCAAGCAGCAGAGCCTATAGCTATACCAATTGGAATCCTACACAAGGGAAAAAAGCTGGCGTATTTAGTTATGCAATAGATCGCGATGGTGTCCCTTACGGACAAAATCAGATTGTCCCAACCAACTACTCGGTT